>NZ_JBWKPR010000034.1:0-641 GCF_059418325.1 Herbaspirillum sp. GW821-FHT09A12 | reverse complement strand
CACTACGGCCAGGTCGTGCCGCGCGCCGACCTGGACGTGATCATGATCGCGCCCAAGGCCCCCGGCCACACCGTGCGTTCGACCTACAGCCAGGGCGGCGGCGTGCCGCACCTGATCGCCGTGTACCAGGACAAGTCGGGCACCGCGCGTGACGTGGCGCTGTCGTACGCCACCGCCAACGGCGGCGGCCGTGCCGGCATCATCGAAACCAACTTCCGCGAAGAGACCGAAACCGACCTGTTCGGCGAACAGGCCGTGCTGTGCGGCGGTACCGTGGAACTGATCAAGGCCGGTTTCGAAACCCTGGTGGAAGCAGGCTACGCGCCGGAAATGGCCTACTTCGAGTGCCTGCACGAACTGAAGCTGATCGTCGACCTGATCTACGAAGGCGGCATCGCCAACATGAACTACTCGATCTCGAACAATGCGGAGTACGGCGAATACGTGACCGGCCCGCGCATCATCAACGAAGAGAGCAAGAAGGTCATGAAGCAAGTGCTGACCGACATCCAGACCGGCGAATACGCCAAGAGCTTCATCCTGGAAAACAAGGCAGGCGCGCCGACCTTGCTGTCGCGTCGCCGCATCAATGCCGAGCACCAGATTGAAGTTGTGGGCGAGAAGTTGCGCGCCATGATGCC
>NZ_JBWKPR010000033.1:0-756 GCF_059418325.1 Herbaspirillum sp. GW821-FHT09A12 | reverse complement strand
CTGCTGGAACTGGTCGAAATGGAAGTGCGCGAGCTGCTGTCGAAGTACGAATTCCCAGGCGACGACCTGCCCATCGTGAAGGGTTCGGCCAAGCTGGCGCTGGAAGGCGACACCGGTCCCCTGGGCGAGCAAGCGATCCTGGCCCTGGCCGAAGCGCTGGACACCTACATCCCGACCCCGGAACGTGCCGTTGACGGTACCTTCCTGATGCCGGTGGAAGACGTGTTCTCGATCTCGGGTCGCGGCACCGTGGTGACCGGTCGTGTTGAGCGTGGCGTGGTGAAGGTCGGCGAAGAAATCGAAATCGTCGGTATCCGCGACACCCAGAAGACCACCTGCACCGGCGTGGAAATGTTCCGCAAGCTGCTGGATCAAGGTCAAGCTGGCGACAACGTCGGCGTGCTGCTGCGCGGCACCAAGCGTGAAGACGTGGAGCGTGGCCAAGTGTTGGCCAAGCCGGGTTCGATCAAGCCGCACAAGCACTTCACCGGTGAGATCTATGTCCTGTCGAAGGACGAAGGCGGCCGTCACACCCCGTTCTTCAACAACTATCGCCCGCAGTTCTACTTCCGTACCACGGACGTGACTGGCGCGATCGAGCTGCCGAAGGACAAGGAAATGGTCATGCCGGGCGACAACGTGTCGATCACCGTGCAACTGATCAACCCGATCGCAATGGAAGAAGGTCTGCGTTTCGCTATCCGTGAAGGCGGTCGTACCGTCGGCGCCGGCGTCGTCGCCAAGATCATCGACTAA
>NZ_JBWKPR010000032.1:0-1134 GCF_059418325.1 Herbaspirillum sp. GW821-FHT09A12 | reverse complement strand
CCACAACCCGACACACGGCAACGACAACGCCATCGGCCTGTACTACGACGCCTTCGGCAAGCAGATCGGCAAGATCACCGCCAGCGGCAATGCCCAGGGGCAAGCCCAGGAGTTTGTGGACTATGACGCGGCCGGGCGCATCTGGCGCAGCAATGTCGATCAGGGCATCACCAAGGTCTACTTCTACGACCGCGCCGGCCGGCCGACTCTGACGCTGCAATCGCAGGCGTTGAACCTGCGCGCCATGACGCTGGAGCAGATCCAGGAAGAGATGGGCAAACCGGACAGCCGCATTGCCACCACCATCACCGTGTACGACGAGCGCGGACAGGTAATCCGCACCATCCAGCCCAGGATGAGCAGCAGCCGGCCCAATGCGTCGCTGATAGCGGCGCAGGGCGGCGGGTACTTCCAGGGAGTGCAACTGACCTCGGGGGCGACCTTGCTGGCAGGGGCCAATGCAGCCTATATACAGGGCGCGCCGGCGGTGGCGGATTCGGTGGGGCTGAGCGGATCATTTTCTGCCCATGCTCACAGTCAGTTGTCCTATAACAGAAAATTTCATCGCAACGGCCCGCATTGGGAAGTCTGGAGTACCTTGCGGATGGGTGGAGGATTGCCGGATTTGAGCGCCGTGTATGGTGCACATAAAATTGCTGTTGTTGCCAGGGTCTATGACCGTAGCGAAGAGAGAATTTACGATCAAGGAGCGAGCTCGTTCAGTTTTGAGTGGCATGACTTCCGACGCCAGTACGACAGTCACAATTCGGATATCTGGGTTCACGGCGGGGATAGACATGGTGCCGACATCCGCGTACCCAATTGGATGATGGCTATTTCGCGCTGGAGAGATAAACCCGTTGCCTTTGATATCTACGTCATCCCTCAAAACGGCCAGCGAATCGGCCTGGGTTCCATCAATGGAAGCTTGTCGGCCTGGAGACAAGAAGGTAATGGATGGCCTATCAACAGCCCGAATTATCCGTGGGCACATACCAGTGCGACTTTGTCACCGGCCTCCAATATCCTGCGTCTCTCGAACCAAACGTTACACGGCGCCGCCAAAGTCGATCTTTTCTACCGCCCGATGGGAACGGGCGGCGGGCCACGCGCCGGTTTTACAAGGTTAGGCAC
>NZ_JBWKPR010000031.1:0-1290 GCF_059418325.1 Herbaspirillum sp. GW821-FHT09A12 | reverse complement strand
GCTGTATAGACCTGAGACATAGGTAACACGTGTACCGGGACATAGGTAACACTTTTGGGGTTCGAAACGAAGCCCAAAGGATGGTCCACCATGCCCTGGAGAACTGTTGACATCATGTCACTGCGAGAAGAGTTTACGAACTTGGCCCGTCAGGAAGACGCCAACATCAGCCTGTTGTGCGAGCGTTTCGGCATCAGCCGCAAGACCGGCTACAAACTGTTGAATCGTGTGGCCGAAGAAGGCCGAAACGGATTGGCGGATCGTTCGCGTCGCCCACTCAACAGTCCGGCACGCACCCACTCCGAGATCGAAACCCGGGTCATCGAACTGCGCCACCAGCACCCAGCCTGGGGCGCACGCAAGCTGCATCGCCGCCTGTTGGATCTGGGCCACGAAGGCATTCCCAGCCCCAGCACGATTACCCGCATCCTCCAGCGCAATGGCCTCATCGATGCACAGGCCAGCGCCGACAGTACGCCGTTCCAACGCTTCGAACACGCCCGGCCCAATGAACTGTGGCAAATGGACTTCAAGGGCCACTTCGAAACCGGTGCGGGCACCTGCCATCCGCTGACCATCATCGATGACCACTCTCGCTACAACATCACCTTGACTGCCTGTGCGCGGCCCGATCGGACTCAAGTGCAGGCGGCGTTGGAAGACGTGTTCCGCCGCTATGGCATGCCCCTGCGTATCAACACCGACAACGGCGCCCCCTGGGGGAGCACCTCGAAATCGGCTCACGGCATCACGCAACTGACGATCTGGCTCATCCAGCTGGGCATTGGCATCAGCCACAGCCGGCCGGCCCATCCTCAGACCAATGGCAAGAATGAACGCTTCCATCGCAGCCTCAAATGCGAGATTCTGCGTGGCAGACACTACCGCGATTTGCTACAAGCGCAGGCAGCCTTCAATGCCTGGCGGCATGTCTACAACCACGAGCGTCCGCATGAGGCGCTGACCATGTGCACGCCAGCCACGCGCTACCAACCCAGCCGTATTGCCTACCCTCAAACGCTGCCACCAGTTGAGTACGCGCAAACAGATCTGGTGCTGGAGGTCGGATGGAACGGCAAGATCGTGCTTCAGGGCAAGCGCTTCAAGGTATCAAATGCCCTGCACCGACATCGGATTGCCGCGCGACCGCATCCTTCGCAGGACGGGGTGTTCGACCTGTACTTCTCTCATCAACGCTTCGCAAAAATTGATTTACGACAAAACAGTGCCTACGATTGAAGTGTTACCTATGTCCCGGCACATTTGTTACCCATGTCCCCGGTCTATACA
>NZ_JBWKPR010000030.1:0-1368 GCF_059418325.1 Herbaspirillum sp. GW821-FHT09A12 | reverse complement strand
TGCAGGCCGGCCAGGAACATCGTGCCGCCTTCGAAGATGGGGGTGTTGGCCACGCCGCTGCTGCGCGTGACGGTGTTGCTGCCGCGATAGACCGACAAGGCATCGGAACGAATGACGCGGCCACTGCTGTCCGTGGCCACCATGATCATGTCGTAGTTGCCGTTGAGGCCGGCCATGTTGGCAATATAGGTGCCGCTTTGCCCCGGCATCAACGATGTGCCTAACCTTGTAAAACCGGCGCGTGGCCCGCCGCCCGTTCCCATCGGGCGGTAGAAAAGATCGACTTTGGCGGCACCGTGCAGGGTTTGGTTGGAGATCCTTAGCACGTTCGAACCAATAGATTCCGTATGGCTCCCGTAGACTCTATCTCGTGCTCCGTAATTAATGGGCCTTCCTTGATTCTGAGGGTTGAATCCTGCATAGAGTGGATTTCCTGCGCTATGAGCGGCCTTGTGTTCGCTGCCTCCTGAACCGCTTAATCTCCCGAGGAAGATCCGCGTGCCATTATTAGCCATTGCATAGAAGGATAATGAGTATTCAATGCGTTCATCGTAGATCTGGCGCCCCACGTTTCCTCTCTCAATCTTCATAAATGGGCGAGAGTCAAAGCCAATATTGTGATCTCCGGATGCAGTAAAAAACTGAGTATTCCCGTTATCGATAGAGACTGCTCTACCGTTATTAAAGACCGCGATGTCAACGGCTACCTTTTGGGTTCCCCAAAGTGCTGTTATATCGGGGATGTAGATATTGAGTGCTGTTGGTACTAGATCGCGACTATTACTCCCGCCACGAGGGCCAGGTGTGAGCCAATTCCACAGATTTCGTTGAACATTTGCTGAAAGTGCCAGTATTCCACTCACTCCTACCGAATCCGCCACCGCCGGCGCGCCCTGTATATAAGCTGCATTAGCCCCCGCCAGCAAGGTCGCCCCCGAGGTCAGTTGCACTCCCTGGAAGTACCCGCCACCCTGTGCCGCTATCAGCGATGCATTGGGCCGGCTGCTGCTCATCCTTGGCTGGATGGTCCGAATTACCTGTCCGCGCTCGTCGTACACGGTGATGGTGGTGGCAATGCGGCTGTCCGGCCGCCCCATCTCTTCCTGGATCTGCTCCAGCGTCATGGCGCGCAGGTTCAACACCTGCGATTGCAGCGTCAGGGTCGGTCGGCCGGCGCGGTCGTAGAAGTAGACCTTGGTGATGCCCTGATCGACATTGCTGCGCCAGATCCGCCCGGCCGCGTCATACTCCACGAACTCCTGGGCTTGTCCCTGGGCATTGCCGCTGGCGATGATCTTGCCGATCTGCTTGCCGAAGGCGTCGTAGTACAGGCCGATGGCGTTGTCGTTGCCGTGTGTCGGGTTGTGG
>NZ_JBWKPR010000029.1:0-2772 GCF_059418325.1 Herbaspirillum sp. GW821-FHT09A12 | reverse complement strand
AACCGTAACCGATGATGGTCACGTTCTTGTTCTTGATCAGGGACAGGTCGGCGTCTTTGTCGTAAAAAACTTTCATGGTCTTCCTAAGCGAAATGGATAAGCCGGGCGCCTGCCCGGACTTTATTGGTTACGGTGGTCTGCCGCGCCGGCGAATGCGGCGGGGTTTCCTCTTGGTTCAAACGTATCCGGCAGCGTGCGCAAGCGCCCCGGCTTGCGCGCGCCACGCCGGTTCAGGCGACGGCATACGCCGGCATCGCCTGGTCGCGCACATGCGGAATATCCAATTGGCGCAACTTGCGATACAGCGAGGCGCGGCACATCCCCAGTTGCCGCGAAGCGGCGGAGATGTTCCAGCGGCTGCCGACCAGCGCATCGATAACGCGCGTGCGCTCATCCCGGAGCGGGTCGCCTGATTGGCGGGAGGGAAACGCCGCCGCATCGGCTTGTGGCACGATGGGACGGACATTGGCGGCGAGGCCGGTATGGCCCACGATCTGGGTCAAATTCGCCGCCGTGAATTGCATCAGTTCTTCGGGCAGGTCGCGCACTTCGATACGCCCGTCATTCATCACCGCGCAGCTGTAGCGGATCACCGCATGCATCTGGCGCAGGTTGCCCGGCCACGGATAAGCCAGCATGCGCTGCAAGGCGGCCGGCGCGATCACATGCTCATCCGCCTGGCCGCCCAGCTCGTCGGCGATCATCTGCATGATCAGGCGGCGGCGGTCGGCGCGCTCGCGCAGCGCGGGCAGGCGCAGCACGCCGCCGGCGATGCGGTAGTAAAGGTCTTCACGGAAACGCCCTTCGGCGATCAGCGTCTTCAGGTCCTGGTGCGTGGCGCAGATCAGTTGCACATCCACCGGCACCGGATGCGGCGCGCCCAGCGGAATCACTTCACGCTCGGAGAGCACGCGCAACAGGCGCGTCTGCAGCGCGAAAGGCATGTCGCCGATCTCGTCCAGGAACAGCGTGCCACCGTCGGCCTGCTGCACCCGGCCCTTCATGCCACCCGGCAGCGCGCCGGAAAAAGCCCCCTTGCAATAACCGAACAGTTCGCTCTCGGCCAGGCTCTCGGGAATCGAAGCACAGTTAACCGCCACCCAGGCGGCCCGGCGGCGCTCGCTGTATTCATGCAGGGCGCGCGACAGGTATTCCTTGCCGGTGCCGGTCTCGCCGAGAATAAGAACGGGAATGCCGCGGTCGATCAGGCGCTTGCCGCGCTCGACCAGGTCGAGCATGGCCGGATCGCCACCGGTGAGCTGGTCGATTGCGCGGTAACGGGGGGAATTCGAACGAGCTGTTCTGACGTCGTTTTTTGCCAAAGGTAACGCTACCGTTTGTGTCGGCATGATTGTCTCCTGTCTTGAACTGCTTTTTCTTCTTATCTACGGCGACGGCGCTTGTGACGCCTGACGATCGCGCTGAGGCGATCGCAATGTGTCACCTCTGCGTCGAAGAATAACGAGACAATCCCATGACTTCCAATACAATGTACAGACACAATCAATACCTTCAAGGTATCAAATGATAGAACTGAGACACCTGACCTATTTCCGCACCGTAGCAGAAACGCTCCATTTCGGACGCGCCGCAGCGCTGTTGCATATCTCGCAACCCCCGCTTACACGGCAGATTGCGGCCCTGGAGAAGGAGCTGGGTGCGCAATTGTTCGACCGCAGCAAACGCGCCATCCAGCTGACCCCGGCCGGCAAATATTTTTATCGCGACACAACAGAAATTTTCAAGGCACTGGAACGGGCGAAACGCAACGTCTCGTCATCCAGCACCGGCAAGAGCGGCTCGCTGAAGGTCGGCTTCATGATGTCTTCCGCCTATAACATCCTGCCCTCGGTCACACGCCATTACTCGGCCGCCTTCCCCGAAGTCGACATGCGCCTGACCGAATACGTCCCCAACCTGCTGGCCACCGACATCGAAGACGAGCGGGTCGACGTCGGCATCATGTACCGCCCCGAAGACTGCAGCCGCCTGGTCAGCCACACGATCTACGCCGAACCGCTGCTGGCGGTACTGCCCAAGGACCACCACCTGGCCGACAAAGCCGCCATCTCGGTAGCCGAACTGGCCGACGACCCGTTCGTCAGCATCCCTCGCAGCATCGCCCCGGTGGTGTTCGACATCATCGTCAACCACTGCCAGTCCAACGGCTTCCGCCCGCGCATCGTGCTCGAAGCCAACCTGCAGCAAACCATCGTCAACCTGGTCGGCGAAGGCCTGGGCGTGGCGCTGGTGCCGACCTCGATGCAGGCCATGCACCTGGAAACCACCGTATTCAAGCCGCTGCGCAATGCGCCGATGGTGGAAGTGGCCGTGATCTGGAACAAGGAGAATTCGAATCCCTGTATCCGGACGTTCGCGGATACGGCGGTGGAGGTATGGAGGAAGTTGCGGCCGGTGGGGAGTTGAAGCTGATGTGGAGTGCTGAACGACGCTGGGTCCTGACTTTCGTCAGGACGACGCCTCGCTACGATAGCGATCAAAAACACCGAAGCCGCAGGCGAGCAGCAAGCACCGCGAGGCCGAAGGCGAGCATGAGACAAGGCAATGCCGAAGGCGAGCCGGTAACGATTTCCCCTTGTGGGCCAGCCGCCGGAGCGCGGTAAAAAATGGATCAGCAAGGCAGTCGGAGCGCAGCGACTCTGCCTTGCCCATTTTTTATCGCGCTCCGGCGGGCACCCCGAAGGGGCTGGCACTTAGGGGCCGCCTTTCTTTGCTTACTTTCTTTGGCGGGCTGTATAGACCGGGGACATG
>NZ_JBWKPR010000028.1:0-3527 GCF_059418325.1 Herbaspirillum sp. GW821-FHT09A12 | reverse complement strand
CCGGTGGCAATCGCAAAGCCCTGGCCGGCGATGGAGCCGACGGCTGCAGCGCCCGCCGCCACCGCAACTGCCGCCAATCCGCCAACGACCGTGCTGGTGCCTGCCATCACGGCCACGCCTGCTGACATGACCGCGCCCAAACTGCCGCCGGTTGCGCCCATGGCGACTGCCGCGGTGCCGGCCGTAAACACCGTGGCCGCAACCACCACCGCAATCGTGAGGATCGCGCCGAAGCCGCCGCATCCCCCCTTACCTGGCGGAGGAGGAGGCGGCGGTGCACTGGGCAAGGTCGGGCTGGTGTCGCCCAAGGCCTTGCCGGGGTTGTAGGGCTTGAAGGTACTGCTGGTGTTGTGGATGTTGGTAACCTGGTTGGGTACCACCAGCGTGGTATTGGCCGTCAGGATGGCGCCGGGCTGCTGGTTGATCAGGCCGTTGGCCTCGGCCAGCAAGTACCACAACGAGGCGTCGCCCCACAGGCCCCGTGCGATGCCCTGCAGGGTGTCGCCTTGCCTGACCGTGTAGCTGCTGGGCGCATTGGCCGGGTAGTCGCTGTTGATGGGCTGGAAGTTGGCGTCGAAGTCGGCCGCGTTGGTGGGCGTGAAACGTTCGTAGCCGCGCCGGTTGTCCCGGTTGCGCAGGGCCGCCAGTTCCTGGGCGTAGTCGGTGCGCTCGGTCTGGTCGTTGCCCACATCGCCGATTCTCTTGCCGTCCAGGTAGTAATACGCGTGCTCGCGGCTTTTACTGGCGCCGTTCATCTGGCCGGTGGCGGCGTTGTAGCTGCCGCCGATCAGCTCCTGGCGTTTCAAGACCTGCCCATCCGCATCCGTCCAGTAGCTGAAGGCGCGCTTGCCCTCTTCGTCGTAGGCCAGCTTGCTGTGGCCGTTGACGTCATAGCTGAAGTGGCTGAACCCCGGTCGCCATACTTTCCTCCAGGAATCCACCTGGCTGTTCCTGGCCTGCAAGGTGATGTTGGTCTGCTTGGCGCTGTCCCACCAGTCGTAGGTGAAGCTGGTGCGCAGGGTGGTGTCTTTACTGTCGCTGCTGTAGGTCTGGGTGGCCGACACGGTGCCGTCGGCCATCAGTTCATACCGGGTGCCCTTGTTGCCCAGGACATCGTGGTCTTGCAGGAGCTGGTTGTCGCGGTTGTAGGTGCGCTGGCTGTGCTGCAGCAGGCTGCCGTTGGGGTTCGTGGTTCTGACCGTTGTCACCCGGCCGGCGGCGTCCATGTCGCGCCAGACCCTGCTGCCGTCGTCCAGGGCGGTTTGCGTCAACAGGCCGCGGCCGTCGTAGTAGTAGCGTTCGCTGTAGGCGCCGCGCTTGGCGGTGGCGGCATAGCTGGCGCTGGCGCGCAGGCCGGCTTGCGTGTAGGTGAGCTCGACGCCGTCGCCGGTTTGTCCACGTTCGATCCGGATGCCGGCGTCATTGGCGCGGGTGGCGCGCCTGCCGCCCGTCAACTGGCCCATGCTGATGGTAAAGCGGCTTAATGCATCGTACCTGTACCAATATTCCTGGTAGGCAAGATGCCCGCCCACGCCATCGGTATAGGTGCTGGCCATCCTTCTGCGGTTGCTCAGCGCGTCGTACTCGTAGACGATGTCGTAGCGCGGGTCGCTGATCCTGACCACGCGGTTCATGGCGTCATAGGTGACCCGCTGCTGCTGGAAGGCGAACTGGCCGTTGTCGGCCATGTAACCCTCGAAGGTGCGGTTGCCGTCGTTGTCGTATTCGTAGGTGGAGGTTTTACCGGTACCGCGGTCGATGATGTTCCTGACGTAGCCGTTGCCGTAGTAGACATAGTCGATGTCTTGCCCGGCCGTGCTGCGCTGGGTCGCGATGAGGCCGGCGTGGTTGTAGCGGTAGGTATAGACGCGACCGCCCAGGTCGACATGGCGCAGGACCCGACCGGTGATATCGAGGTCGTCGCTCATGCTGCGGCCGTTGGCGTCGGTCATGACCCGGCGCCAGCCGCCGGTCTGGGTGTCGCCCAGGCTGGCGATGGCGGCATCATAGGTATAGGCGTAACGCACCGAACGGCCTTCGGCGCTGGTGGTTTCGGTGACCCGGCCCTGGCTGTCGTAGCGGGTGGTGCTGCGGTGGCCCAGGGCATTGGTGACCGCGATGCGCTGGCCTTTGATGTCGTATTCGTAACGGTCGACTGCCTTGGCGGTGGCGCTGATGCTGCGCTCGGACGTGACCAGGCGGTTCAGGGCGTCGTACTGGTAGCTGGTTTGCCAGTTGTCTTCGTTGGTCGAGGTGCGCAGGTTGCCGAAGACGTCGTAGGCATTCCTTTTAGTGCCGCCGTCGGCGTGCCAGCTTTGCGCGACTTGCGCGCGTTCCGAACCGAAGTGCCAGCGCTGGGTGGTCAGGTTGCCGCCGGCGTCGCGCGTGCCCACCAGGTTGCCGGCGGCGTCGTAGTAGTAACGCGTCTCGGCACGGTGGCCGGTGACCACATAGCCGTTCTCCAGGGTGATGTCGGTGGCGGCATCGCGTTTCAAGGTCAACTGGCCCAGGGCGTTGTACTCGAATTCAACGGTGTTGCCGCGGCCGTCGGTCTCGGCCACGATGTTGCCGAAGGCGTCGTAGCGCTGGCTGCGGTTGATCTGGGTTTCGCTGTGCAGGTCGCTGTCCAGGCTGATGACCCAGTTGATGTTGCTGCCGTCGGTGGCCTGGATACTGGTCTCGCTGCGGAAGTAACCGCGACTGGATGCCAGCGTTGCGCCGCTGGCATCGATGGCATCCCAGGCGTATTCGTATTCGGTATCGGGAGGCAAGTCCGAGATATCGAGTTTGAAGATGCCTGATGGCAGGCGATTCAAGGAGGCTTCCGCGAAGGCGGCATTGCTGCCTTTGGGGCGGTAGCGTAGGGACAGTGACGCTGCCTCCGGGTGACCGGCATTGAAGGCCATCCAGCGCGGCTTGACCGCGCCGGTGATCGAGGCGGTGGTGTAGGTGCCGCCGGCAATGGCGCCGGCGGCGACGACGGCGGTGCCGTTGTTGACCTTGATGCCGTCGGCATCATAGGCGTCGAAGGTGACTTCGTAGCGGTACGCACGGTTGCGGTCGGGGACCAGGCCATCGGCCTGGGTATCCCAGGTCCAGCTGGTATTGCCGGGCGTACGCGTTAAGGTCTTGGTCTTCCAGGTGGATGTACCTTCTTCCCGGTACTTGATCTCCAGGCGGTTGGCCGACCTGTCCAGGTTGTTGAAGACCAGCGACGAGTCGGCGTATTTGATGAATTGCAGGTTGGTGACGCCATTGCCTGGATTGACCGAACCGATCAAGGTGTCGGTGCTGCCGTCAGCGGCGGTGAGCGACAATTCCAGGTTGGCCGCTGCGTGGCCTACCGGAATGATGAACATACCCGGAATGCCGTCGCGTGCGTTGAGGCGAACGGCGGTGCCGTTGTTCAACTTGTAGGTCAGCGAGGTGGCCAGCTTGCCGTTGCCCAGTTGCAGGCCGGCCAGGAACATCGTGCCGCCTTCGAAGATGGGGGTGTTGGCCACGCCGCTGCTGCGCGTGACGGTGTT
>NZ_JBWKPR010000027.1:0-4840 GCF_059418325.1 Herbaspirillum sp. GW821-FHT09A12 | reverse complement strand
CTGGTGCGCAGCACGCGCCACGCCACCCTGATCGACATCACCGGCCTGGGCGAGCAGCCCGACGACAGCGCCATCGTGGTCGCCCCACATGCGCAAGACCGCAGTACGCGCCACTTTTACGATGCCGACGGCCTGCGGGTAGCCACGCTGGACGCGGCCGGCTACCTCAGCGAATGGACCTACGACAGCGCCGGCCGGCAAACGCAGGCGCTGCGCCATGGGCAAGCCGTGGCGTCCGCGCTGCATGAAGGCGATCTGGCGGCGCTGCAAGCCGCCGTCCGGGAGGGCGGCCAGACGCGCGAGCGCAGCCTTTACAATGCCCGCGGGCAAGTCGTCGGCCAGGTCGATGCGCAGGGCTACCTCACCGAAACCCTGTACGACGCCAACGGCAACGTGGCGCGGCGCATCCGCTACGCCACGGCGGCCAACGCCGGCCAGACGCTGGCCGCGTTGCGCCCGGCCCCCGATGCGCAAGACCGCAGCGCCTCCTACCGCTACGACGAGAGCAACCGCCTGGTCGAAGACACCGACTACCAGGGCAGCATCACCCGCTACCGCTACGACAGCATGGGCGCCCTGGTGGCCACCACGCGCGCGGTCGGCGCCCCCGAGGCCATCAGCCTGCTGGCGCGCTACGACCTGCAAGGGCGCAAGATCGCCGAACTCAGCGCCCAGGGAGCGGCCTTGCTGCAAGAAGGCATGACGGCCGAACAGATCGAGCGCATCTGGCAAGAACACGGCCTGCGCCACCAGTACGACGCCCTGGGTCGCAAGACCGGCACCGTCGACGCCAACGGCCAGCGCACCTCCTACGTGCATGACGCCGCCGGGCGGCTCACGCACATCATCAACGCCCTGGGGGAAGTGGCCGAAACGCGCTACGACGCCTTCGGCCAGATCGTCGGCACGACCCGCTACGCGCGCCGCCTGGACCGCCAGGCATTGGCCGCCGGGCTGTCCCTGAGCACGCTGGAAGCGGCGCTGTCGGCCCTGCGGCAAGACGCCGGCAACAGCGTGCATACCTACCGCTACGACAGCCAGGGCCTGCTGCTGGCGCAGCAAGATGCCGCCGGACTGCTCACACACTACAGCTACAACAGCTTCGGCGAGACGGTACGCGAAGAGCGCATCGACGGCCAGCGCCGCGTTATCCACACCAGCGAACGCGACCGGCGCGGCCAGGTCACGCACACGGTACAGGATGCGGGCGGCCTGCACCTGACGAGCCGCCGCCAATTCGACGCCTGGGGCCGGGTCATCCAGAGTACCGATGCGCGCGGCAACGTCACCCGCCATGAATACGACCGCCTGGGCCGGCAGATCGTGCTCACCGATGCGCTGGGCGGCCGGGTGCTGAGCACCTACGACGCCTTCGACCGCATCGTCAGCCACGACGACCGGGGTCGCCTCACCCGTTACCGTTACGACGCCGCCCAACGCAGCAGCGCCGTCACCACGGCCGACGGCGTGACGGTGACCACCACATTTAACCGTCATGGCCAACAACAGGAAGTCACCGACGGCCGTGGCCATGTGACCCGCTTCCGCTACGACGCCAACGGCAATCTGATTACCCAAGAGCGAGACGGCCAGACTCACACGCAACGCTATGACGCCGCCAACCGCCTGATCGAAACAGTGGATGAAGCCGGCCGGCGCACGGTACTGAGCTACGACGCGGCCAACCGGGTGATTGCCCGCACGGTCGATCCGGACGGGCTGAACCTGGTGACGCGCTATGCCTACGATGGGCAAGGCCGCCAGTTGAGCGTGACGCAACCGGGCGGGCAGGTGACGCAGTACACCTATGACCCGGCGGGACGCCTGGTGGCGCAGACGGTCGACCCCGACGGCCTGGCGCTGACGACCCGGCACGACTACGACGCCAGCGGCCAGGTGGTTCGCACGACGCAGCCCAACGGCAATGTCATCCGGTACACCTATGACAACGCCGGGCGCCGCATCGAAGAAACCATCGACCCGGACCGCCTGAACCTGACGCGGCGCTACCGCTACGACGACGCCGGCAACCTAGTGCAATCCATTGACGCCAACGGCAGCGCGACCCGTTACGCCTACGACGCCAATAACCGGCAGGTGTTGACCATCGACCCGCTGGGGGCGGTGCAAAGGAGCGTCTACGATGGCGCCACCGGCCGCGTGGCCATGCAAGTCCACTACGCGCGCCGTATCGATGTCGGCCAACTGGCCGCCGCCCTGACATTGGCCGACCTCGATGCGCTGGTGCAGGCCGATGCCGCCGACCTGCGCCAATGGACCCGTTACGACGCCCTGGGGCGCATCCACCAGCAGATCGACGCCAGCGGCGCGGTAACCCGCTTCGACTACGACGCCAATGGCAATGTGACCGGCAAGACCCGGTACGCCACCTTGTTGACGGCGCAGCAGCGCCAGGCATTGAGCGACGGTGGGGCCATCGACATCGGCCGCCATGCGGACGACCTTGTTGAGCGCAGCGTCTACGACAGCCGCAACCGGCTGCGCTACAGCATCGACGCCCTGGGCAACGTGACCGAACAGCGTTACGACGCCGCCGGCCAGTTGAGCGAGAGGATCGCCTACGCCCGGCCGGTGGCCGCCGATGCCGGGGATGACGAAGCGGCGCTGGCCGGCAAGCTCCAGGCCAGCGGCGAAGACCGCCGCACGCGCTACGTCCACGACATGGCCGGGCGCCTGCGCTACGAGGTCGACGCCCAAGGCAGCGTGACCGAACGGCGCTACGACGCCAACGGCAATCTACAGCAACAGATCGGCTACGCCCGGTCGTTGCATGCCGGGCCGGGCCCGTTGACGGAAGCGGCCATGGCGGCGGCCTTGCAGCCCAATGCTGCCGACCGTAGCGTCACCACCCTGTACGACGCGGCCAACCGTGCCCAATACAGCATCGATGCCTTGGGGTATGTGACGCACCACAGCCATGACGCCAACGGCAATATCGTCAAGACCGTGCGCTATGCCCATGCGGCCAGCGTGGTGCGCGACGCCGACGGCAAGCTGCAACTGCAAGCGCTCGTCGCCTCGACCCAGGATCGCACCGAATACCGCCACTACGATGGCACCGGGCGCCTGAGTTTGAAGATCGACGGCCTGGGCCGTGTGGAGAGAACCCAATATGATGCGGCAGGGCGTATCGTCACCTTGTCTCGGCAGCACTGGCGCTACACCTACGACGCCGCCGGCAACCTGATCCAGAGCATCGACGCCATGGGTCACAGAGAAACATCCACCTACGACACCCATGGCCGTCGCATCAGCTTCACCAACAAACTGGGCGGCACAACCTGGTACGCCTATGACGCGCTGGGCCGCCTGGTCAGCGAAACCCTGCCGGTGCAGGCGCCAGGCCGCGATGGCCAGGCGCAAGCCATCGTCAACCGTTTCGGCTACGACGCCTTCGGCAACCGTACCGTGACCATCGAAGCCGTCGGCCTGGCCGAACAACGCATTACCCACTATACCTTCGACGCCGCCGGGCGCCCCCTGAACCGCATCAGCCAAAGCACGCGCATCTACGTGGCCGGCCAGGGCTGGCGAGATGTCGCCCCAACCGAAACCACCCGTTACGACAGCTTCGGCAATCTGATCGCCAAGACCGACGCCAACGGCCACACCACCCGTTACTACTACGACGCCGCCAACCGCGTCATCGGCGAAGTGGGGCCGACCGGGGCCTATATCGCCCGCCAATACGATACCGCCGGCAACATGACCGTGCAGCGCAGCTATGTCGACCTGATTGCTTTGCCGGCCGGCGACACCTTGCCCGTTCCCGTCAACGACAACCGCTATCGCGAACTGCGCTTTACCTACGACGCCAACGGCCAATTGCTGGAAACCCTGCAGGCGCAAGTGGGCTATGCCGAGCTCGACAGCAGCACCGGCAACTTCCTCTACCGCAGTGGCGACATCGCCACCCGCACCGCCTACAACGGCCTGGGCCAGGCGGTGATGAACCAGGATGCGCAAGGCCGGCGCAGCTACCTTTACTACGATGTGCTGGGGCGCAAGATCCTCGCCGTTGACGCAGCCGGCTACGCCATTAGCTGGGAATATGATTCCTATGGCGACCTGCAGCGCCAGCGATTCTATGCGCAGGCCCTGGACCCATCCAACCCCTGGTCCGAGAGCAGCGATGCGCAAGTCCTGCGGGCCCGGCTCGCCGCGAATGCGCGCGACCGCATCGTTGACTTCGAGTACGACGCCCTGGGCCGGCAAACCGCCGAGATCCGCCGCAATGCCGGCAACGCCAGCGTCCAGGCCAACGGTCAACTGACCGAACAGCATGGCGACGCCGTCACCCGCAGCGCCTACAACGCCAACGGCGACCTGACGGCTAAAACCGACGCCATTGGCAACACCACCCAATGGGAATACGACCTGCACGCCCGCAAGACGGCGACCCTGCTGCCCACCGCCACTGACCATACCGGCCGAGCAATACGCCAGACCACGCGCTACCAGTACAACGGCCTGCACCTGCTGACGCAGGAGACGGTGGAAGGCAGCGGCGCGGATGCCGCCCGCATTACCCGCCACACCTACGACGCGGCCGGCCGCAGGGTCAGCCAGACTCTGGCCAATGGCGAAGTGATTCGCTACGGCTACGACGCCCAAGGCAACACCACCGCTGAAATCATCGACCGCCGGCAAGCCGACGGCAGCGTGCTGCATGAGATGACCAGCATCGCCTACGACGGCGCCCATCGCGAGATCCGGCGCAACAGCGGCAGCGCTGACGCGCACCACAACCCGACACACGGCAACGACAACGCCATCGGCCTGTACTACGACGCCTTCGGCAAGCAGATCGGCAAGATCA
>NZ_JBWKPR010000026.1:0-5751 GCF_059418325.1 Herbaspirillum sp. GW821-FHT09A12 | reverse complement strand
CGCAAAGCAAAAAGCCTCCCCATCAGAGATGGAGAGGCTATTGCGGAGTAACAAGCCTGACGATGACCTACTTTCACACTGGTTGCAGCACTATCATCGGCGCGAAGTCGTTTCACGGTCCTGTTCGGGATGGGAAGGGGTGGTACCAACTTGCTATAGTCATCAGGCATAACTTGTAAAGTTGCGCGCTCTCAAACGGAGCAGCGAGCAACCCAATCTTGGAAGAAGTATTAATTCATTTACATTACATGAGGGTGTGATGCACATAAGGGCAAACACATAACGCAAACTTGTCTATAACCGAGCTAATGTTATAGGAACAAGCCGCACGGGCAATTAGTATCAGTTAGCTTAACGCATTACTGCGCTTCCACACCTGACCTATCAACGTCCTGGTCTCGAACGACCCTTTAGGGGAATCTAGTTCCCGGGAAGTCTCATCTTAAGGCGAGTTTCCCGCTTAGATGCTTTCAGCGGTTATCTCTTCCGAACTTAGCTACTCGGCAATGCCACTGGCGTGACAACCGATACACCAGAGGTTCGTCCACTCCGGTCCTCTCGTACTAGGAGCAGCCCCCTTCAAACTTCCAACGCCCACGGCAGATAGGGACCAAACTGTCTCACGACGTTTTAAACCCAGCTCACGTACCACTTTAAATGGCGAACAGCCATACCCTTGGGACCGGCTACAGCCCCAGGATGTGATGAGCCGACATCGAGGTGCCAAACTCCCCCGTCGATATGAACTCTTGGGAGGAATCAGCCTGTTATCCCCAGAGTACCTTTTATCCGTTGAGCGATGGCCCTTCCATACAGAACCACCGGATCACTATGTCCTACTTTCGTACCTGCTCGACTTGTCAGTCTCGCAGTTAAGCACGCTTATGCCATTGCACTATTAGCACGATGTCCGACCGTACCTAGCGTACCTTCGAACTCCTCCGTTACACTTTGGGAGGAGACCGCCCCAGTCAAACTGCCTACCATACACTGTCCCCGATCCGGATAACGGACCAAGGTTAGAACCTCAAACAAACCAGGGTGGTATTTCAAGGTTGGCTCCACGCAGACTAGCGTCCACGCTTCAAAGCCTCCCACCTATCCTACACAGATTGGTTCAAAGTCCAATGTAAAGCTACAGTAAAGGTTCATGGGGTCTTTCCGTCTAGCCGCGGGTAGATTGCATCATCACAAACATTTCAACTTCGCTGAGTCTCGGGAGGAGACAGTGTGGCCATCGTTACGCCATTCGTGCAGGTCGGAACTTACCCGACAAGGAATTTCGCTACCTTAGGACCGTTATAGTTACGGCCGCCGTTTACTGGGACTTCAATCAAGAGCTTGCACCCCATCATTTAATCTTCCAGCACCGGGCAGGCGTCACACCCTATACGTCCACTTTCGTGTTTGCAGAGTGCTGTGTTTTTATTAAACAGTCGCAGCCACCATTTTATTGCAACCCTTTCATCCTTCTGGCGCAGGCCAGTCAAACTACTTGGGCGTACCTTATCCCGAAGTTACGGTACCAATTTGCCGAGTTCCTTCTCCCGAGTTCTCTCAAGCGCCTTAGAATACTCATCTCGCCCACCTGTGTCGGTTTGCGGTACGGTCTCGTTAGACTGAAGCTTAGAGGCTTTTCTTGGAACCACTTCCGATTGCTTCGCGAACAAGTTCGCTCGTCCCATACCCTTGAATTACGCTGCCGGATTTGCCTAACAGCCTTCTCTGATACAGAAACCGGGACTTCCAACACCCGGACAACCTTCCGCGATCCGTCCCCCCATCGCATCTAACGACGGTGCAGGAATATTAACCTGCTTCCCATCAGCTACGCATCTCTGCCTCGCCTTAGGGGCCGACTCACCCTGCTCCGATGAACGTTGAACAGGAAACCTTGGGCTTACGGCGTGCGGGCCTTTCACCCGCATTATCGCTACTCATGTCAGCATTCGCACTTCTGATACCTCCAGCATCCTTTACAAGACACCTTCACAGGCTTACAGAACGCTCTCCTACCATATCCTTGCGGATATCCGCAGCTTCGGTGACTGGCTTAGCCCCGTTACATCTTCCGCGCAGGACGACTCGATCAGTGAGCTATTACGCTTTCTTTAAAGGATGGCTGCTTCTAAGCCAACCTCCTGACTGTTTTAGCCTTCCCACTTCGTTTTCCACTTAGCCAATCTTTGGGACCTTAGCTGGCGGTCTGGGTTGTTTCCCTCTTGACGTCGGACGTTAGCACCCGGCGTCTGTCTCCCAAGCTCGCACTCATCGGTATTCGGAGTTTGCAATGGGTTGGTAAGTCGCGATGACCCCCTAGCCATAACAGTGCTCTACCCCCGATGGTGATACTTGAGGCACTACCTAAATAGTTTTCGGAGAGAACCAGCTATTTCCAAGTTTGTTTAGCCTTTCACCCCTATCCACAGCTCATCCCCTAATTTTTCAACATTAGTGGGTTCGGTCCTCCAGTGCGTGTTACCGCACCTTCAACCTGGCCATGGATAGATCACTTGGTTTCGGGTCTACACCCAGCGACTGAACGCCCTATTCGGACTCGATTTCTCTACGGCTTCCCTATGCGGTTAACCTTGCCACTGAATGTAAGTCGCTGACCCATTATACAAAAGGTACGCAGTCACCCCTTGCGAGGCTCCTACTGTTTGTATGCACACGGTTTCAGGATCTATTTCACTCCCCTTCCGGGGTTCTTTTCGCCTTTCCCTCACGGTACTGGTTCACTATCGGTCGATTACGAGTATTTAGCCTTGGAGGATGGTCCCCCCATGTTCAGACAGGATTTCACGTGTCCCGCCCTACTTGTCGCAAGCCTAGTTCCACACCAATGATTTCGTGTAAGGGGCTATCACCCTCTATGGCCGGACTTTCCATTCCGTTCCACTATCAATGATGCTAAATCTTGCAGGCTGGTCCCATTTCGCTCGCCACTACTCTGGGAATCTCGGTTGATTTCTTTTCCTGTAGCTACTTAGATGTTTCAGTTCGCCACGTTCGCTTCACACACCTATGTATTCAGTGAGTGATACCCTTGCGGGTGGGTTTCCCCATTCGGAAATCTGCGGATCAAAGCTTGTTTGCTAGCTCCCCGCAGCTTATCGCAAGCTACTACGTCCTTCATCGCCTGTAATCGCCAAGGCATCCACCATGTGCACTTATTCGCTTGTTCCTATAACGTTAGCCTCTGTTGCCAGAGCGCTATAGAAAAATTTGAGTTTAGCGTTTGCCGTATTGCCAAAGTAAGTCTTCTAATTGCTAAGATCACTTCGTAATACTTTGATTGATACAATCACACCCATTTCTTACGCTCGCAAGAACCGAAGTCCTGGCGATCGCTTAAATGAATCTTTACTTCTTCCAGATTGTTAAAGAACAAAAACAGCCATTAGTCTTAAAAGACCAAACCTAAATCACAACGCCTTTTACAGCGCTGACTTAGGTTTGATATCTTGGTGGAGGTTGACGGGATCGAACCGACGACCCCCTGCTTGCAAAGCAGGTGCTCTCCCAGCTGAGCTAAACCCCCGAAACCTTGGTGGGTCTGGTTGGGCTCGAACCAACGACCCCCGCGTTATCAACACGGTGCTCTAACCAGCTGAGCTACAGACCCGCTTGGATCAGTATCAGTAGCCAGTTCTCAGCAATTTGCATCAAACCGTGCTTCCTACCAAATAACTGTTCTTATTGATTTACAGCCGATAAGTGTGGACGCTTAACTTCGTGCGCACTCTAGAAAGGAGGTGATCCAGCCGCACCTTCCGATACGGCTACCTTGTTACGACTTCACCCCAGTCACGAATCCTACCGTGGTGAGCGCCCTCCTTGCGGTTAGGCTACCCACTTCTGGTAAAACCCGCTCCCATGGTGTGACGGGCGGTGTGTACAAGACCCGGGAACGTATTCACCGCGACATGCTGATCCGCGATTACTAGCGATTCCAACTTCATGGAGTCGAGTTGCAGACTCCAATCCGGACTACGATACACTTTCTGGGATTAGCTCCCCCTCGCGGGTTGGCGGCCCTCTGTATGTACCATTGTATGACGTGTGAAGCCCTACCCATAAGGGCCATGAGGACTTGACGTCATCCCCACCTTCCTCCGGTTTGTCACCGGCAGTCTCATTAGAGTGCCCTTTCGTAGCAACTAATGACAAGGGTTGCGCTCGTTGCGGGACTTAACCCAACATCTCACGACACGAGCTGACGACAGCCATGCAGCACCTGTGTGATGGTTCTCTTTCGAGCACTCCCAAATCTCTTCAGGATTCCATCCATGTCAAGGGTAGGTAAGGTTTTTCGCGTTGCATCGAATTAATCCACATCATCCACCGCTTGTGCGGGTCCCCGTCAATTCCTTTGAGTTTTAATCTTGCGACCGTACTCCCCAGGCGGTCTACTTCACGCGTTAGCTGCGTTACCAAGTCAATTAAGACCCGACAACTAGTAGACATCGTTTAGGGCGTGGACTACCAGGGTATCTAATCCTGTTTGCTCCCCACGCTTTCGTGCATGAGCGTCAGTGTTATCCCAGGGGGCTGCCTTCGCCATCGGTATTCCTCCACATATCTACGCATTTCACTGCTACACGTGGAATTCTACCCCCCTCTGACACACTCTAGCCGTGCAGTCACAAATGCAATTCCCAGGTTGAGCCCGGGGATTTCACATCTGTCTTACACAACCGCCTGCGCACGCTTTACGCCCAGTAATTCCGATTAACGCTTGCACCCTACGTATTACCGCGGCTGCTGGCACGTAGTTAGCCGGTGCTTATTCTTCAGGTACCGTCATTAGTCGCAGATATTAGCTGCAACCGTTTCTTCCCTGACAAAAGAGCTTTACAACCCGAAGGCCTTCTTCACTCACGCGGCATTGCTGGATCAGGGTTGCCCCCATTGTCCAAAATTCCCCACTGCTGCCTCCCGTAGGAGTCTGGGCCGTGTCTCAGTCCCAGTGTGGCTGGTCGTCCTCTCAGACCAGCTACTGATCGTCGCCTTGGTGAGCTTTTACCCCACCAACTAGCTAATCAGATATCGGCCGCTCCACGAGCATGAGGTCTTGCGATCCCCCACTTTCATCCGTAGATCGTATGCGGTATTAGCTAATCTTTCGACTAGTTATCCCCCACTCTAGGGCACGTTCCGATATATTACTCACCCGTTCGCCACTCGCCATCAGGAGCAAGCTCCTATGCTGCCGTTCGACTTGCATGTGTAAGGCATGCCGCCAGCGTTCAATCTGAGCCAGGATCAAACTCTTTAGTTTAATCTCTGTTTTGTGCCATTTCTGGCCACCCCGAAGGGTGTCGCTCTCTCAAAATACTGACAGGTAATTTCTTGCGATCTTACCTATATTTCTTGTGAGCATTTAATGTTTAAAGTTTCCAGACCCGAAGGTCTGTCGCACTCCATTAAACGCCCACGCTTATCGGCTGTTAATTTTTAAAGATCTTGTCTGTCGCTCACGTCGCTTGCGCTTCGTTCGCGTCGCTGGCAAATCGTTTTGTTTGTCAGCAGCAGAGAAACGAGATTATGAGGTCATTTTTAATTTGCGTCAACTACTTTTTTAACGCTTTCTTAAAAATTTCTGCTGAAGTTTCTTACTACTCAAACTCCAACTTTCCCTTCAACTTCCCTCTGCTTCGCGCACTATTTCCGCTTCGTTTTTCTCGTCGCTTCGTGTGTCGCGTCAGCAGGGGGCGAACTATAGCAACCCACCTCAACCCACGCAAG
>NZ_JBWKPR010000025.1:0-7562 GCF_059418325.1 Herbaspirillum sp. GW821-FHT09A12 | reverse complement strand
GGTCGCCTTCTTTGGCTTACTTTTCTTGGCGAGACAAGAAAAGTGAGCGGCTGCCGGGCCGCCCCCGGCGCTCCGCTGCGACCGAAGAAAGAAAAGCATAAAGCCAGTACATCGACCAGCAGCAAGACCAGACTACCCAGAACAATCCAAAACAACCCCAAAGAACCAACTACAATGCTCCAAAACGCCCATCAAAAATGACCACCCGCCCCAACCCAGACGACCTGCTCGAACGCGTAATGCGCGAAGAAGACCGCCAGGCCCGCGGTCGTCTGAAGGTGTTTTTCGGCTTTTCGGCCGGGGTGGGCAAGACCTTCGCCATGCTGGAGGCGGCCCAGGTGCTGCGCGCGCAAGGCATCGACGTGGTCGCCGGGGTAGTCGAGACCCACGGCCGTGCCGAGACCGAGGCGCAACTGGCGGGGATCGAGCGCTTGCCGATGAAGATGGTGGCTTACCGCGACCGCCAGTTGCCCGAATTCGATCTCGACGCCGCCTTGCAACGCAAGCCGCAGGTCATGCTGGTGGACGAACTGGCGCATTCCAACGTGCCCGGCTCGCGCCATGCCAAACGCTGGCAGGACATCGATGAACTGCTGCGCGCCGGCATCGACGTCTACACCACCCTCAACGTCCAGCACATAGAAAGCCTCAACGACGTGGTCGGCCAGATCACCGGCATCCGCGTGTTCGAGACCGTGCCCGATCACGTGTTCGACCAGGCCGACGACGTCATGCTGGTCGATATCCCGCCCGACGAGCTGCTGGCGCGCCTGAAGCAGGGCAAGGTCTACCTGCCGCAGCAGGCCGAGAAGGCCGGGCGCAATTTCTTCCGCAAGGGCAACCTGATCGCGCTGCGCGAGATCGCCCTGCGCCGCACCGCCGACCGCGTCGACGCCGACATGCGCGAGTACCGTGCCGACCGCTCCATCGCCCAGCTATGGCAGGCGCGCGAGCGCATCGTGGTGGCCGTCGGCAGCGGCGCCGGCGAGGAGCGCCTGATCCGCGAGGCGGCGCGCCTGGCGGCCAAGCTGCAGGCCGAATGGCTGGCGGTGCATGTCGACCTGGCCAACAGCCGCCGCGCAATGGCCGGGCGCGAACGCGTGGTCGCTTATCTCAAGCTGGCGCAATCGCTGGGGGCGGAAACCGCCAGCATCAGCGGCGACGACCTGGCCGCGGCGCTGCTGCAGTTCGCCCGCGCGCGCAACGCCGGCAAGCTGGTAGTGGGGCAGCAACGCGGCGGCTGGCGCCGGCTGTTGCGCCGCCCCGGCGGTTCGCTGTCGCAGCGTATCGCCGCCATGGGCGAAGAACTCGACATCTATGCCGTGGCGCGCCCGCGTGCCCGGCATGATGTCCGCGGCGAGGATGCCGGCCGCGATGACAGCGCCGCCAGCGCCGCCGAATCCTTGCTCACGCGCCGCCGCCGCACGCGCGGCTATGCCTGGGCGGTGGTCAGCTGCGCCGTCACCACGGCGCTGGCTTTCGTGCTCAACGACTTCCTGCATCCGGCCAACGTCATCATGCTGTACCTGGTGGGCGTGATGCTGGTGGCGATGCGCTATGGCCGCTCGGCCTCGGCGCTGGTGTCGGTGCTGTCGGTGCTGTCCTTCGATTTCTTCTTTGTCGCGCCGCGCTTTTCGATTTCGGTATCGGACGCGCAATACCTGCTGACGCTGGTCGTGATGCTGGCGGTGTCGCTGTTCATCAGTTCGCTCACCGCCCGCCTGCGGCGCCAGGCGCGCGTGGCCATGCAGCGCGAGGCGCGCGCCTCCAACCTGTACATGCTGGGCAAGGAATTGTCGGCGCTGCTGACGCTGGACCAGATCCTGGAGATCGGCCGCCGCCATCTGGCCGCGGTGTTCGGCGCGCGGATTGCCTTCTTCTTGCCCGACAGCGCCAACCAGTTGCGCCCGGCCGAGCCGACGCAGGAAGCGGGCGGCGCCCATGTGCTCAAGAGCGTGGACGCCGGCGTGGCGCAATGGGTCTACGACAATGGCCAGCCGGCCGGCAAGGGCACCGCCACGTTGCCTTCGGCCGCCGCGCTGTACCTGCCGCTGACCGCCACCATGCGCACGCGCGGCGTGCTGGCGTTCGCCATCGAAGGCGCGAATGATGAAGAGCGCCAGCTCGCCGCCGCCCAGCTGGCATTGCCTGAAAACCGCCAGATGCTGGAGATCTTCTGTTCGCAGATCGCCATGGCGATCGAGCGCCTGCACTATGCCGAAGTGGCGCAGGACGCGCTGGTGAGCATGGAGTCCGAGCGCCTGCGCAACTCGCTGCTGTCGGCCATCTCGCACGACCTGCGCACGCCGCTGACCTCATTGGTCGGCAGCGCCGATGTGCTGGCCGCCAATCCCCGGCTGGACGAGGATGCCCGCGCCATGGCGCGCACCATCGGCGAACAGTCGCAGAAGATGGTCGGCCTGATGAACAACCTGCTCGACATGGCGCGCCTGCAGGCTGGCGTGGTGACGCTGAACCGCCAGTGGAACGCGCTGGAGGAAGTGGCCGGCTCGGCGCTGCGCTTGTTGTCCAAGGCGCTCGAAGGCCGCCCGGTGGAAACCCGCCTGCCGGCCGACCTGCCGCTGCTGCGGGTCGATGCGGTGCTGCTGGAGCGGGTATTCGCCAACCTGGTGGAGAATGCCATCAAGTACTCGCCGCCGGGCAGCGGCATTGCTATCGCCGCCCATGTCGAGGCGACGGAAAGCGGCGAACAGGTCAAGGTGAGCGTATCCGACCATGGCCGGGGATTTCCGCCGGCGATGGCGCAACACGCGTTCGAGAAGTTCACGCGCGGCGACAATGAGTCGAGCACGCCCGGCGTCGGCCTGGGCCTGGCGATTTGCCGCGCCATCGTCGAAGCCCACCAGGGCCGGATATGGATCGCGCCGCAGGAGGCCGGGCCGGGCGCAACGGTCTGCTTTACCCTGCCAGTGGAAGTGCAGCCGGCGCTACCCGAGGAATGAGGACAAGAACATGCAGGAACACGCAGGCAACATCGTATTCATCGAAGACGACCCGCATATCCGCAAGCTGGTCAAAAGCGCGCTGGAGCAGGAAGGCTTCATCGTCCACGAGGCCAGGACCGCGCGCGAAGGCGTGACCGAAGCCGGCACCCGCAAGCCCGACCTGGTCATCCTCGACCTCGGCCTGCCCGACCTCGACGGCAAGCAAGTCATCACCGAGATCCGCGGCTGGAGCGGCGTGCCCATCGTCATCCTGTCGGCCCGGACACAGGAGTCGGAAAAGGTCGAAGCGCTCGACGCCGGCGCCGACGACTACCTGGTCAAGCCCTTCGGCATGCCCGAGCTGCTGGCCCGCATGCGCGCCCAGCTGCGCCGCCATGCGCGCGCCGCCGGCGAAGGAAAGGCCAGCGGCCGCTACCGCATGGGGGAGGTGCTGGTCGACTTGCCGGCGCGCAGCGTCACCCGCAACGGCGAGGCGCTGCACCTGACGCAGATCGAATACCGGCTGCTGGCGACCTTGTTGCGCGATGCCGGCCGCGTGATCACGCACCGGCAATTGCTGGTGGCCGGCTGGGGGCCTTCGCATGCGGAAGACCATCATTACCTGCGCATCTACATGCAGCGCCTGCGCCAGAAGCTGGAGCGGGATGCGGCGCAGCCGGTGCATATCCTGACCGAGATCGGGGTGGGATATCGGCTGGCAGAAGTGGCGGGGGAATGAAGCTGTTCTTGCAGCGGGTTCTTACGGCCAGTCGATCAGGGGCAGGCTCAGCACGAGCATGACGATGCAGCCGGCGCAGAGCAGCAACTGGTGGCGCTTCAAGCCGAAAGAGACGACCCAGGCGCCCAGCAGGAACAGCACGAAGTTGACCGCATACTGCCTGGCCGCGGCCGGGACCGGCAGCGTTTCACCGGCGTCTTGCGCGCCGCTTTGCGCCGCCAGGAATTTCCATGAACATGCCAATGCGGCCAGCACGGCGCAGTTGAAGTAGGTGTTGAGATTGGGGAACAGGTCGCCGGCATGCTGGCGCGCTTCGATCCCGGTGCATTTGCCGTCGCGATAGAAGGCTTCCAGGACATGGCGGTCGCCCTGCCAGACATCGCTGCCCTGGTCATGATCGGGCTTGCCCTGGCTGGCCGGCGTGCCGAGCTGGCGAACCAGCGCATCGGGCGCGGCGCCGACCCATTGGCCGACCGATGCCGCCTTGATCTGCTGGTCCAGCTGCCGGCCCTTGCGGCGCTTCATCACCTGCCTGAAGGCCAGGTGGATCAAGGCCAGGGAATTGAACAGATAGATCCACTGGAGAATGACGCTGTAGTCGGTTTGCATGCGGGGCGGCCCGGGTTGGAAACGATGCCGCATCTTGCCGCCAGTTCCCCGTTTTGTCTACCCGCCGGTTTCTTGCCGTTTGTGCGGAAGGAACCTAAAGATCCCCCCATATATCGATCTGCCTGCGTATCTCCCCGGTACGCGCATCGCAGATGAACATGATCTCGCGCAGATCCTTGCGCACCGTGTAGCGGAAATATTCGCGGTCGGTGCGGGCGACGAAATCCTCGCTTTCTATCTTTCCGTCCAGCGCCTGCAGCACCTGGCGGCGGCAGTCGCCGCGATGCTGTTGCGCCTGCGGCGAGGGGCCGTAGTCGTCAGGAGAGCGATAGGGGACGACCGCCTGGGCCAGCGGCAACAGGCCGGCGCAGGCGATGAAGACCAGCAGCGCGGCCAGTGCGCAGCGGTAGTGGCGACGGTGGCCGGTACGCAGGAAGAGGTGGCGCGGGGAGAGCCGGTGCAGCCTTGGGGGACTTGGGGTACGCATGATGGGAATCCTGGTGCCGGCCTCTCAAATTCAAAACGCCTTGTTCATCGACAGCACCAGCTGGCTGCTGCCGATGTTCTTGCTGCGGATGGTGTAGCCGGCGTCCGAGGTGTTGGTATCGGTATAGGCCAGGCCCAATACGTAGCCGGAGAAGTCGCGCGTGAGGCCGAGTTTCCAGTCGGTATAGGACAGTGCCGGGGAATTCGGGCCGGTATAGCGTTGGCGGCCGATATGGGCGATGCCGCTGATGCCGGCGAACAGTTCATGGTTCACCGACAGGTCGGCATAGCTGCTGCCGCTGGTGTCGGCATTGCCGAAGGTGTTGCCGGTGCTGTATGAGTACTTGAAGGCGATCCATTTGGCATCCAGTCCGGCGTAGATTTCGGTGGTGTCGGGCCTGGTCATGCCGCCCGGATAGCTGCCGGGATAGGCGTAGTGCAGCACGCCGATGTCGGCGTTGAGCCAGTCGCTGATCGCCGGCTTCCAGCCGGCGTAGAGGTCGGCTTCCAGGCTGGCCGAGGCGGCCGGGTTGGCGTCGGAGATCCAGCTGACGTTGGACATCCAGATGCCGGCGTACAGGCCGTTGTCGTGCGTGAGGTCGAAGCCGCCTTGCAGGGCCGGCTTGGCGTTGGTCTGGGTGGTGCCGCGGAAGACGTACTGGCTGACCACGCCGAGGTTGCCGTTCAGGTGCAGCGGCGAGGTGGCGGTGGCGTCTGCGTTTTCGGCGGCCTGCGCCGGCGCGATCACGGCGATGGCCAGCAGCGCGCCGGCGGCGGCCAGCGTCGCCAGGCCGGCCAATTGCGCGTTGCGCAGGCGGCGACGGCCCAGCGGCGCGTGTCGCGGGAAGCGGGGTTGCTGTTCTTGTTGTGTCTTGCGGTTCATGCTGGAAGCTCCACGGGTTGAGGAGCTTTCAGCTTAGGCAAGGCGGCGTTTAATCCGGGTAAAACTTTGCGTGCGCAGCGTTAACAGATCATAAAAACAGGCCATAAAAACCGGTGCGCCGTTTACACCGGCGGCCTCCACTTGGGCGCGTCCTCCATGAGGTTGCGCGCCATGACGTCGGACCGCGTCATTTGTTCACGCGGCTCCAGCGGTTGCTGTTTTGCGCCAGCCATTGTGCGGCGACGGCGCGGTTGTCGTCGTGGTCCGGGTGGAAGCCGGGGCGCAGGTAATGCAGCAGCGGCATGCTGCAGCGGCGCAGCTGGCCATTGCGGCCGCACCAGAAGCCCAGGGCCGAGATCCAGGTGCGGGGCCGCAGCAGGCTGCCGTCGCGCTTCAGGTTGAGCAGCGTTTGCACGCTGCTCTCCAGCGAGAAGATGCAAAACACGTAGAGATACCAGACGATGCGGCGCAGGTTGCCGCCGCCCATGGCGCGGTAGAGGTCGAAGGCCACCGCCTTGTGTTCGGTCTCTTCCGCAGCATGCCAGTGCCACAGTATCTGCATCTGCTCGTCGGCGCCGTCCATCCAGCCGTGGCGCAGCAGGGCATCGGCGAAGACGGCGGTGAGGTGTTCGTAGGCGGCGGTGACCGCCACCAGGTTGAGCGGCGAGAGGCCGCAGGCGATGCTCCAGTCGACGCGGCGCCGGGCCCAGCCTTGCCAGCGGTTGCGCAGGTTCTGCCGCTCCAGGTGGCGGTTGTACAAGCCGTGCAGGTGGCGGTGGGTCGCCTCCTGGCCGATGAACTGCGCGACCAGCTTGTGCAACGGTGCGTGGGCATCGTCGTCGGGCAGGGTGGCGGCGCCGCTGCGCACCGAGTCGATGAAGAATTGTTCGCCCACCGGAAAGCTCATCGACAGGGCGTTGAAATGCATGCTGCGGTAGGCGTCGCCGCCATGCCAGTGGCGCGCGAAGCCGGATGCGAGGTCGACGGCGAGTTTGCGCACGGGAAGGTCGATGACGGGGAGGGGCATGATGTCGGCTTGCTGCGGTGGACGAATATGAGCATTATTCAGTTTTAGCCGTCCACGCTCAACTCGTTTCGGGCTCAGTTTTCCATCATGGCACTTTCCCGCAAGAAAAAACCGCCGGAAGCCGCACAGGCCATGCGCAAGCAGCCGGTGCAGGACCGCGCGCAGCGCACTATCGAGACCATTTTCGATGCCACCGCTCAGATCGTCGATGAACAAGGCGAGGCGCAACTGACCACCAACAAGATCGCCGAGCGGGCCGGTTTTTCCATCGGCACCCTGTACCAGTACTTTCCCACCAAGGAGGCGATCCTGCTGGCGATGATCCACCGCGGGCGGCGCAAGGTGATGGATGAGATGCAGCAGATGCTGGTCAGGTCGCTGGCGGAAGGGGCCGATCCCGAGCGCATCATCCGCGAACGGATCCGGGTGCTGGTCGCAGCCTTCGGCGCCGGCGGGCCGTTCAAGCGGTCGTTGATACGGCTGGCGTGGCGCATGGACCATCATGAGAACATCATGCAGGCCATGCGTGAAGGGGCCGAGCATATCGCGGTGGCGTTGGCGCAGGTGGAGTCGCCGGGGATTCGGGTGCCGAATGCGGCGGGGATTTTTGTGCTTACCCGGGCGGTGATGGGGGCAATACGCAGCGCTTCGCTGGAGGAATCGCCGTTGTTGGGGACGCGGCAGTTTGAGGATGAGTTGGTGCGGTTGGCTTGGGGGATGTTGAGGGCTTAGTGGGTAGTCTGGTCTTGCTTCGTGCAGATGTACCGGCTTAATTCCTATCTTTCTCCGGTCGGAAGGGAGCGCCGGGGGCGGCCCGGCAGCCGCTCACTTTCTTTGCTTCGCTGTATAGACCTGAGACATAGGTAACACGTG
>NZ_JBWKPR010000024.1:0-9809 GCF_059418325.1 Herbaspirillum sp. GW821-FHT09A12 | reverse complement strand
TTCTTGGCGAGACAAGAAAAGTGAGCGGCTGCCGGGCCGCCCCCGGCGCTCCGCTCCGACCGGAGAAAGAAAAGCATTAAGCCAGTACATCTGCACGCAGCAAGACCAGACTACCCAAAAGACTCCCAAGACCCAAACTACTCAGCACACTCAGCACACCCAAACCACCCAGCACATCCACAGGTATCATCCCCCTCACCCCAATAAAGAAAAACATCAGGAGCCCAAATGTTGTACAGCAAGACCTGCATAGGCGGCATGGTCACCGCCCCCCATCATCTCGCCGCGCAAGCCGGCGCCAATGTCCTGCGCGAAGGCGGCAATGCGGTGGAGGCGATGGTTGCCGCGGCAGCGGCCATCGCGGTGGTGTATCCGCACATGAACGGCATCGGCGGCGACGGTTTCTGGGTTATCAGCGAGCCGGGCCGCGAGCCGGTGGCGATCCAGGCTTGCGGCCCGGCGGCGGCATTGGCGAGCAAGGATTTTTACGCATCGCATGCCGACCAAGCCATCCCCACCCGCGGCCCGCGCGCGGCGCTGACCGTCGCCGGCGCGGTCGGCGGCTGGGCTGCCGCGCTGGATTATGCGCAGCGCTTCGGCCGCCCGCTGCCGTTGGCGACCTTGTTGTCCGACGCCATCCGCCATGCCCAGTCTGGCGTGCCGGTCACGCGTTCGCAGCACGAACTCACGCGCGACAAATGGAATGAACTGAAGGACCAGCCGGGCTTTGCCGCCGCCTATGCGCAGAACGGCATTCCGGCGCAAGGCGCGGTGCTGAAACAAGCGGCGCTGGCGGCCACGCTCACGCGCCTGGCCGAGGCTGGCCTCGACGATTTCTATCGCGGCGACCTGGCCGCGACCATCGCCGCCGGGCTGGAAGCAGTCGGCAGCCCGCTGCGCGCCGGCGACCTCGCGGCTTATCGGGCGCAGGTGCTGCAGCCGCTGATGGTGCAGCTCAAGTCCGGCCGCGTGTACAACCTGCCGCCGCCGACGCAGGGCGTCTCGGCGCTGATGATCATCGGCCTGTTCGACCGCCTGGGCGTGACCGAGGCCGATGGCTTCGCGCATATCCACGGCCTGGTGGAGGCGACCAAGCGCGCCTTCATCTTGCGCAACCGGCATGTCACCGATCCGGCCCACATGAGCGTGAACGCGGCCGATTGGCTGCTGGCCGAGGCGCTGGAGCGGGAAGCCGCGCATATCCATCCGCAACGCGCGGCGCCCTGGCCGCATCCGGCCAAGCCGGGCGACACCATCTGGATGGGCGCGGCCGATGCGCAAGGGCGCGTGGTCAGCTACATCCAGAGCATCTTCTGGGAGTTCGGCAGCGGCGTGGTGGTGCCGGACACCGGCATCGTGTGGCAGAACCGCGGCGCCAGCTTCACGCTGGATGACGGCGCCAACCAGCTGCAGCCGGGCAAGCTGCCGTTCCATACCCTGAACCCTTCGCTGGCGCGCTTGAACGATGGCCGCACGCTGGCCTACGGCACCATGGGCGGAGAAGGGCAGCCGCAGACGCAGGCGGCGGTGTTTACCCGCCATGTGCTGTTCGGCCAGAACCTGCAGGCGGCGGTCAGCGCGCCGCGCTGGCTGCTGGGGCGCACCTGGGGCGACGTGTCGACCAACCTGAAACTGGAAGGGCGGGTGCCGGAGGCGACCGTGGACGCCTTGCGGCGCGCCGGCCACGAGGTGCAGGTGGTGGCCGACTACACCGACATGATGGGACATGCCGGCGCCGTGTGCGTGCATCCGGACGGGGTGATCGAGGGCGCCACCGATCCGCGTGCCGATGGCATTTGCGCCGGCCTTTGAAAACCTGCTGACGGTTTCGCCCGCTTCATCAAGCATCATGGGCTGGCGTCGCGCCGGCCTTGCCCGAACGGACGGAGGAGGATCCTGCGCGATCATCCTGCCGTCCGTTGTCTTTTTGCACGGCCTGGCGCGGCGCCAGGCGTTTCCTGCTGCGCGGGATTGCATGTCTTGCCGGCCGGCATGCTGCGCGCCGCCTGATTTCCTTGCTGTCGGCGCGCCGCCGCGCAGATGTCTTCGCCCTGAATTATTTCTTTATGGAAATTATTTCTTGTACTTTTTTTTCAAAGCCGATGAAAAAAAGTGAACGATCTGGCAAGATGCCATGTATACAAACGCGGTTCGCAGGGGGAGCCGTCATGCATTTGCTCGTATTGCCGCAATTTGTCCCAATTGAATAAGAAAAAAGCCCCATCTCCTCCGAATCTATCGTCGCTGATCACGATGGGGGTGGTTGTCACCGTACTGATCACGATTGTGTCGGTGCTGATCCTGGTGGATCAGTTCACCCGGGGCTATGCGCGCTCGGAGGCCGAGATGCGCCTCAAGCAACTTGCCTGGCAGATGCAGGACGCGCTCGAACGCGGCATGGCCGAGCGCCAGGCCGATCTGCGTATCCTGGTGACGCGTCCCTCCATCCGCGCCGGCAAGGACTTGCCGCACATGCGCGAGGTTCTCAACGAGCTGCAGGCCAGTGTTCCCAATTACGCCTGGATCGGCATGGCCGCTCCCGACGGCACGGTGCGGGTGGCCACCAAGGGTTTGCTCGAAGGCCAGAGCGTGGCCGGGCGCCCATGGTTCAAGGAAGGCCGGGAAAACGTCTATTACGCCGATTACCATCCCGCCATGCTGCTGGAGCAGAAACTGCCGCCGCAGCCGGAGCCCTGGCGCTTCGTCGACCTTTCCGCGCCGGTGCTGGACATGCAGGGGCAGGTCGTGGGCGTGATGGGCATGCATCTCTCCTGGGCCTGGGCGCGTGAGATCGCGGCCAGGCTGATCGATCCGGCGGCCGGCCGGTATGGCGTCGAAGTCATGGTCGTGCGCTCCGACGGCACCGTGATGCTCGGCCCCGGCGAGCTGGAAGAAAAGAAGATCGACACCGACAGCTTCCGTGCCTCGCAAAAAGCCAAGGATGGCGGCGCGGTGCTGGAGCGCTGGCCCGATGGCGGTCGCTACATCACCGGTTTTGCGCACACCGGCCAGGACGCGAGCATGCCGCTCAAGTGGAGCGTGATCGTGCGCCAGCCCGAGCATGTCGCGCTGGAAGCCTTCCACAACCTGGAGCGGCGGGTGATCCTGGTGGGCGCGCTGATCGGCGCGGCGCTGGTGATCCTGGCCTACGTGCTCACGCGCCGCCTGGTGGGGCCGGTCAACGACTTGAGCGCGGCGCTGGAGTTGCGCACCTCGGGCGCGCAGGACGTGCAGATCCCGCTGGTCAACAGCTACCGCGAAGTGCAGTTGCTGTCGTCGAGCCTGGTCAACATGGTCGAGCGCGAAGAAACCTACCTGCGCGAAATGCGTTCGCTCAACGAAAGCCTCGAGCAGCGCGTGGCCGAACGCACCAGCCGCCTGCACGAAACCGCCATCGCGTTGCAGCAGTCGCTGGACCTGCAGCACGCCAACCAGATCAAGCTGGCGGAAAGCGCGGACGAGCTGCGCGCGATCCTGGAAAACGCCCAGGACGCCTTCATCGCCGCCGACGAGAACGGCGCGATCGTCGAATGGAACCGCCAGGCCGAGCTGTTGCTGGGCTGGATGCGCACCGAGGCGGTAGGCCGCCAGATGGCCGAACTGATCATTCCGGCGGATATGCGCGAGGCCCACTATCGCGGCATGAAGGGCTTCCTCGAGAACGGCACCAGCGTCGTCATCAACAACCGCATCGAACTGCAGGCCCTGCACCACGACGGCCACGAACTGCCGGTCGAGATCACGGTCGGCCACGTCAAGCGCCACAGCGGCCACCTGTTCATCGCCTTCCTGCACGACATCACCGAACGGCTGGCCTTCCGCGACCAGATGCGCGAGCTGGCGCTGACCGACATGCTGACCAACCTGCCCAACCGCCGCGCTTTTTCCGACCGCCTGCCCGAAGCCATGATGCGCGCGCGCCGCGCGCACGAGCTGATGGCGCTGTTCTTCATGGACATCGACGGCTTCAAGGGCGTCAACGACCGCTACGGCCACGAGGCCGGCGACGAGCTGCTGATCCAGTTCGCCCAGCGCCTGCAGAGTTCGGTGCGCGATGTCGATACCGTTTCGCGCCTGGCCGGCGACGAATTCGTGGTGATCCTGGAAAAGCTGCAGACCCAGCAGGATGCGGTCAACGTGGCCGACAAGATCCTCAACGCCATGCGCGTGCCGTTCGAGCTGACGCACTCGCGCATCAATGTCTCCAGCAGCATCGGCGTGGCGATCTACCTCCCCGACGAGGATGGCGAAACCGGGCCGGAAGAGCTGCTGGCCATGGCCGACAAGGCCATGTATGCCGCCAAGCGCCGCGGCAAGAACCGGGTTGAAGTGGGCAAGATCGCCAATACTTGATGCGGCGCCGGCGTCCCTCTTTGTTTCTTCCGCTTTCCCGCTGGCGCCGGGAAGAAAAAATTCACCCTCGTCTCTCATGCCGTTCAGTTAAGACTGACCCTGAACCAAGCATCAGCCCGTTCGGGCTGAGTAGGCCCATCAGGGCCGTATCGAAGCCAGCGTCAGCGGCCTTGCCTGCCCTTCGATACGCTGCTGCGCAGCTACTCAGGGCGAACGGGGGCGGAATTCACAAACACCAATAAACATGTCGTTCAGCGCTTAACGGCATTGCCCCTCGCCCCGCATTTCTGTTTACGCGTTGTTTACGCCCCCTCCCCATAGTTTTACCCGGATTTAACGCCCATCGTCCTATCGTTCGACTGTCTCCGATTCCGTCAGGAACGGATTGAACAACGTGAACAAATGGAGTGGGAAATGTGGCAAACCGATTTTCTCTATGTGGGCATGCTGCTGTTGTGCGGCGCCTCGATGTGGGGCTTCGTCGCCCTGTGCGGCCGTCTGGAACGGCAAGAGGGGGACAAGAAATGAACGCCATGACTTTGCTCGGGCTGGCCGTGTCGGTCGTCTTGCTGGTGTATCTGGTCTACGCCCTGATCAAGCCGGAGGACTTCTGACATGGACAGCAACGCCTATCTCCAACTGGCCCTCTACCTGGCCGTCCTGCTGGCCTTGTCGGTGCCGCTGGGCTGGTACATCGCCCGCGTGATGGAAGGGAAGTCGAAGGTCAACCGCGTCTTCGGCGGTGTCGAACGCGTGTTCTACCGCCTGTGCGGCATCAGCCGCGATACCGAGATGGACTGGAAGCAGTACGCCATCGCGGTGGTCCTGTTCAACTTCCTCGGCCTGGTCTTCGTCTATGCGCTGCAGCGCGTGCAGCAATGGTTGCCGTTCAATCCGCAGGGCTTGGGCAACGTCGGCGCCGATTCCTCGTTCAATACCGCCATCAGTTTCGTTTCCAACACCAACTGGCAAGGCTACGTGGGCGAGACCACCATGAGCTACCTGACGCAGATGGCGGCCCTGGCGGTGCAGAACTTTATCTCGGCCGCCACCGGCATCGCCATCGCCTTCGCGCTGATCCGCGGCTTCTCGCGCCACAGCAGCAAGAGCATCGGCAATTTCTGGGTCGACATGACGCGTTGCTCGCTGTACGTCCTGCTGCCGCTGTCGGTGATCCTGGCGCTGGCATTGGTGCAGCAGGGCAGCATCCAGAACTTCAAGCCGTATCAGGAAGTGAAGACGCTGGAAACCACCCATTACACGACGCCCAAGCTGGACGCCGCCGGCCAGCCGCTGAAAGATGCCAAGGGCGAGCCGCTGGTCGAGGCGCAGAGCACCGACAAGCAGATCTTGCCCATGGGCCCGGTGGCCTCGCAGGAAGCGATCAAGATGCTGGGCACCAACGGCGGCGGTTTCTTCAACGCCAATTCGGCGCACCCTTACGAGAACCCGACCCCGCTGTCGAACTTCCTGGAGATGCTGGCGATCTTGGTCATCCCGGCCGCGCTGTGCACCAGCTTTGGCGTCCTGGTTGGCGACCGCCGCCAGGGCTGGGCCATCCTGGCATCGATGACGCTGCTGTTCGTGGCGATGACGCTGACCATCATGTACTTCGAATCGCAGCCGAACCCGATGCTGGCCTCGCTGCACGCTTCCGGCCCCGGCATGATGGAAGGCAAGGAAACCCGCTTCGGCATCACCGCCTCGGCCCTGTTCGCTTCGATCACCACGGCGGCTTCCTGCGGTGCGGTCAACGCCATGCATGATTCGCTCTCGCCGCTGGGCGGGCTGGTGCCGATGTTGCAGATGCAACTGGGCGAGGTGATTTACGGCGGCGTCGGCTCGGGCCTGTACGGCATGCTGATCTTCGCGGTGCTGGCGGTGTTCATCGCCGGCCTGATGATCGGCCGCACGCCGGAATATCTCGGCAAGAAGATCGGCGTGTTCGACATGAAGATGATGTCGATCGCCATCCTCATGACGCCGGCGCTGGTGCTGATCTTCACCGCCGTCTCGGTGATGGTGGAAAACGGCCTGGCCGGCATCGCCAACCCCGGCGCGCACGGCTTCTCCGAGATCCTGTATGCCTTCAGCTCGGCCGCCAACAACAACGGCAGCGCCTTCGCCGGGCTCTCGGCCAATACGCCGTACTACAACATCACCACCGGCATCGCCATGTGGCTGGGCCGCTTCGGGATCATCGTCCCGGTGCTGGCGATGGCCGGTTCGCTGGCCGCCAAGAAGCGCCTCGCCGCGACTTCGGGCACCTTGCCCACGCACGGGCCGCTGTTCGTGGCGCTCTTGATCGGCGCCGTGATCCTGGTCGGCGCGCTGACCTATGTGCCGGCGCTGGCCCTGGGGCCGGTGGTCGAGCATCTTCAAATGATGGCCATGTAAGCAAGCTGATCAAGCTGATGGATACCGCTGCGGCCCAGGCGCCGCAGCGGAGCAACCAGAAACGGATACCGATATGACTACCCCTTCTTCCCATTCCCAGTCCGGCGCCGCCGCGGCATCGGACGCGATACCGTCCGCCGCGCAGACCGTGCGCTGGATGTTCGATCCAAAAATCGTCAAGCCGGCGCTGCTCGACTCGGTGCGCAAGCTGTCGCCGCGCGTGCAGTGGCGCAACCCGGTGATGTTCGTGGTGTACCTCGGCAGCATCCTGACCACGCTGCTGTTCATCCAGGCGCTGGTCGGCAAGGGCGAAGCCCCGGCCGGCTTCATCTTTGCCGTGGCCGCCTGGCTGTGGTTCACGGTGCTGTTCGCGAACTTCGCCGAAGCACTGGCCGAAGGCCGCAGCAAGGCCCAGGCCGCCGCCTTGCGCGGCGTCAAAAAGAGCGTGCTGGCCAAGAAGCTGCGCCGCGCCGAACTGGCGCGCGGCGCCGGCGTGGGCGCCGACCAGTGTGAAGTGGTGGAAGGCGGGACGCTGCGCAAAGGCGACCTGGTGCTGATCGAAGCCGGCGACACCGTGCCGGCCGATGGCGACGTCATCGAAGGCGTGGCCACCGTGGACGAGAGCGCCATCACCGGCGAATCGGCCCCGGTGATCCGCGAATCCGGCGGCGATTTCTCGGCGGTGACCGGCGGCACCCGCGTGCTGTCGGACTGGATCGTCGTGCGCGTCTCGGTCAACCCGGGCGAAGCCTTCCTCGACCGCATGATCGCCATGGTCGAAGGTGCGCGCCGCCAGAAGACGCCCAATGAACTCGCGCTCACGCTGCTGCTGGTGGCGCTGACCATCGTGTTCCTGCTGGTGACGGTGACGCTGCTGCCGTTCTCGCTGTTCTCGGTCAGCGCCGCCGGCGCCGGTGCGCCGGTGTCGGTGACGGCCCTGATCGCGCTCTTGGTGTGCCTGATCCCGACCACCATCGGCGGCCTGCTGTCGGCCATCGGCGTGGCCGGCATGAGCCGCATGATGCAGGCTAACGTGATTGCCACTTCCGGCCGCGCGGTGGAAGCCGCCGGCGACGTCGACGTGCTGCTGCTGGACAAGACCGGCACCATCACCCTGGGCAATCGCCAGGCCGCCGCCTTCCTGCCGGCGCCCGGCGTGTCCGAGCGCGAGCTGGCCGATGTCGCGCAGCTGGCCTCGCTGGCCGACGAGACGCCGGAAGGCCGCAGCATCGTGGTGCTGGCCAAGAACCGCTTCAACCTGCGCGAGCGCGAGATGGCCGGGCTGGGCGCGCAGTTCATCCCGTTCTCGGCGCAGACCCGCGTCTCCGGCATCGACCTCGGCACGCGCCGCATCCGCAAGGGCGCGGCCGATGCCATCCGCAAGCTGGCGCGCCAAGCCGACCAGCGCCTGCCCGGCCAGGTCGAGACGGATATCGAATCGATCGCCCGCCGCGGCGGCACGCCGCTGGTGGTGGTTGAGTGGAACAATGAAGCCCAGGTCGTCAACAACGGCGCGCCGATCCGCATCCTCGGCACGGTCGAGCTGAAGGACATCGTCAAGGGCGGCATCAAGGAACGCTTCGGCGAACTGCGCCGCATGGGCATCAAGACCGTGATGATTACCGGCGACAACCGCCTGACCGCCGCCGCCATCGCCGCCGAAGCGGGGGTCGACGACTTCCTGGCCGAAGCCACGCCGGAACAGAAGCTGGCGCTGATCCGCCAGCACCAGGCCGAAGGCAAGCTGGTGGCGATGACCGGCGACGGTACCAACGACGCCCCGGCGCTGGCTCAGGCCGATGTGGCGGTGGCCATGAACAGCGGCACCCAGGCGGCGAAAGAGGCCGGCAACATGGTCGACCTCGACTCCAACCCGACCAAGCTGATCGAGATCGTCGAGATCGGCAAGCAGATGCTGATGACGCGCGGCAGCCTGACCACTTTTTCCATCGCCAACGACGTGGCCAAGTATTTCGCCATCATTCCCGCCATGTTCGCCGCCAGCTATCCGCAACTGGGCGCGTTGAACGTGATGCACCTGGCCAGTCCCGGCTCGGCCATCATGTCGGCGGTGATCTTCAATGCGCTGGTGATCGTGGCGCTGATCCCGCTGGCGCTGCGCGGGGTGCGCTACCGCGCGCTGGGCGCGGCGGTGCTGCTGCGCCGCAACCTGCTGATCTATGGCGTGGGCGGGCTGCTGGTGCCGTTCGTCGGCATCAAGCTGATCGACATGTTGCTGGCCGCTTTCGGCTTGGTCTGACCCCGCATCGACTTCACAAGGAAACATCATGAAATCACCTGTCTTAAAGAGCACGCTGCGTCCGGCGCTGACGTTGTTCATCCTGCTGGGCGTGCTGCTGGGCGGCGTCTATCCGGCCATCGTCACGGGCCTGGCGCAAGCCTTCTTCCCGCGTCAGGCCAACGGCAGCATTATCGAGCGTGGCGGCGTGGCGGTCGGCTCGGAGCTGATCGGCCAGGACTTCTCCGGCCCCGGCTATTTCTGGGGACGGCCGTCGGCTACCGGCAATTTCCCCAACAACGGCATGGCCTCCGGCGGCAGCAACCTGGGGCCGACCAACCCGGCCCTCAAGCAAGCCGCCGAGGAACGCGCCAAGGCCTTGCGCGAAGTTGGCGACGGCAGCCGGCGGGCCATTCCCATCGACTTGCTGACGGCTTCCGGCAGCGGGCTTGATCCGCACATCAGCCCGGCGGCGGCCGATTACCAGGCGATGCGGGTGGCGCAGGCGAGGGGAGTGGTGATTGACCAGGTGCGGGCACTGATCAGGGATAACAGCGAGGCGCCGCAGTGGGGCTTGTTTGGGGAGCCTCGGGTTAATGTGCTGAAGTTGAATTTGGCGTTGGATGAGGTGGCGCCTTTGGGGGATAAGTAGTGGTTTTTGGTATTGGGGTAGTCTGGTCTTGCTTCGTGCAGATGTACCGGCTTAATTCCTATCTTTCTCCGGTCGGAAGGGAGCGCCGGGTGCGGCCCGGCAGCCGCTCACTTTCTTTGGCCCGCCAAAGAAAGTAAGCAAAGAAAGGCGGCCCCTAAGTGCCAGCCC
>NZ_JBWKPR010000023.1:0-10657 GCF_059418325.1 Herbaspirillum sp. GW821-FHT09A12 | reverse complement strand
GGCGCACGAGCAAAGCGCCTGCGCGCTTTGCGGGAGGGACTCGAAAGCCCGGCCTTGCAAGGCCGGGCGGGGTCGCGCCGCGTGACCGAGTCCCTCCGTGGGCACCAAGCAATCAACGCGAAAGCCAAACGGCTTTACAGTCGAAATGTTGAAACGGGTCAAACCTCTGGGTTTCGCCCGTTTTTTCATTTCTACACTGGACTCCCTCATTCCACTCGCACATTGAAAAAGCCGGACTGCCATTGCAGCCCGGCTTTTTGCCGAAACAGTCCCGCATACCCTCTATTCCGACATCACCGGCTCAACCTTGGCATCGCTGCCGAACTTGATCGGCGGCACCCGGCGCACCATCCACAAGCCGGCCAGCGCAGCCACGATGGCGATCGCGATGCCCATGTGGATCGCCCCGACCAAGGCATCGCGCGCGGCGTCGAGCAGCGCCGAACCGTTGTGCCCGGCTTTCATCAGTTGCGCCAGCAGCACCGATTGGATGTCATGGTTGACCAGCACCTCGGGATCGCTGAATTCCTTGAGCCATTGCGCGGCGTGGTCGCTCTCGAGCGCCTTCTGCACGCCGCTGCCGTACATCTGGCTGACCAGCGTGCCGGTAATGGCGGTGCCCAGCATGCCGCCGATCATGCGCAGCGACTGCAGCAAGGCGGTGGCAATGCCCAGGTGCTCGCGGCTGGCGGCCTGCTGGGCGAACACGGTCAGGTTGGGCAAGACCAGGCCCAGGCCGAAACCGCCGGCCAGCATGGTCGCCAGCATGAAGCCGTTGCCGGTGCCGCGGTCGCACAGCACCACGCCCAGGCAGGCCGCCGAGATCAGCACGAAACCCACCGTCATCATCATGTTGGGATTGGGGATGCGCGTGATGATGCGGCCATTGACGATGCTGGCCACGGTGATACAGGCCACCAGCGGCGTGATCAGCAAGCCGGCTTCGCGCGGCGTCATCCCGAAGCCGCCCTGGAACAGCAGAGGCGCATACATCAGCAGCGAGAACATGGCGAAACCCGCCAGCACCGACAGGATGAACAGGCTCGACAGCGCGCGGTCGCGCATCATCTCGAACGGCAGGATCGGCTGCGCCGCGCGCTGCTCCCACTTCCACAGCGCATAAAAAGCCGCCACCGCAAGCACCAGCAAGGCCAGCATGCCGCCGGTGATGCCGCGCTTGGGCAGCATCTCCACCAGCAGTTGCAGGCTGCCCAGCGACAGCGAGATCAGCAGCGCGCCCGGCCAGTCCAGGCGCATCTTGCCCTGGTGCTGGATATGGCGGATATGCGGCACGAAACGCCAGACGAAGAACAGCGAGATCACGCCAATGGGCAGGTTGCAGTAGAACACCCAGCGCCAGCCCAGGCCCTGCGTCAGGAAACCGCCCAGCGACGGGCCGACGGCGGTGGCGATGCCAAACGAAGCGGAGAGGATGATCTGCCAGCGCAGGCGCACGCGCGGATCGGGAAACAGGTCGGCGATGGAGGCGAAACAGGTGCCCACCAGCATGCCGCCGCCGATGCCCTGCAGGCCGCGCGCCAGCACCAGGAACAGCATGCTGTCGGCCATGCCGCACAGCGCCGACGCGGCCACGAACACGATGATGGACACGATCACGAACGGCTTGCGGCCGAAATAATCGCCCAGCCTTCCGAAGATCGGCACGGTGATCACCGAGGTCAGCAGGTACGAGGTCGCCACCCAGGCATACAGCTCGAAGCCCTTGAGCTCGGCCACGATGGTGGGCAGCGCGGTGCCGACGATGGTCTGGTCCAGCGCCACCAGCATGATGACGAAACAGATGCCCAGGGTGGCCAGCAGGGATTCGCGGAAAGGCAGGACTTGGCCGCTGGAGTGCGCGGCATCGGTATGGAGGGCCATGTTGCGTGGAAGACAATCCGGGAAGAGGCGCCAACGCGCCGACCCGGCATTTTAGCAATTGGCGGCGCTTATTGCTGAAAGGCACCGCATATTTCAAACCGTTGCGGGAAGCACCGGGCCTCACAACAACAGCTCATAGCAACAACTCATAGCGCTGCTCATTGAGTTTGATGCCCCAGCGCGTGCCCTGCCGTTCCTCGGTGCGCACAAAGCCGTGCTTGCGGTAGAGACGGTGGGCGGCCTGCAGGCCGTCGAAGGTCCACAGGTAGATCGAGGGGAAACCGCTATCGCGGCAGAATTGCACCGCGTTGCCGATCAGGGCATCGCCCACGCCCTTGCCGCGCAGCTTTTCGGAGGCGATGAACCAGCGCAGGTAAGCGCCCTGCTCCTGCGCATGCTGGCCGTCGATGGCCAGCGAGCCTTCGATGCGGCCATGCACGGTGGCGGTCCAGAAGCCGTCGCGCGCCTCGTCGTAGCGGCTCAGGAAGGCCGACAGTTCGGTGGCGATCCTGGCTTCGAAATAGACGCCGAAACTCCAGTTCTCGGTGTAGTAGGCCGCATGCAGTTCCGCGACCCTTCCGATGGCGCCGGGCGTGTAGCCCCGGTGGATATGGATATCGTCCATGGCTTGCCTCCTCGCTCCGCTCAGGTACGCGTCGCAGGCTGCCGCCATGGCGCCGCGCCGGGCATGTGCCAGCGGCGCGGGCGTGGCAGGTCAGTCGCCGGCGACGGTCATGCTTTCCAGCAGGATGGAACCGGTTTCCTTGGTGCCGCGCACCAGCGTGTCGTTGCCGATGGCGACGATCTGGCGCAGCATGTCCTTCATGTTGCCGGCGATGGTGATCTCTTCCACCGGATACTGGATCACGCCGTTCTCGACCCAGTAGCCCGAGGCGCCGCGCGAATAGTCGCCGGTGACATAGTTCACGCCCTGCCCCATCAGCTCGGTCACCAGCAGCCCGGTGCCCATCTTCTTGAGCATGCCCTTGAACGTATCGCCCTTGGCCGTCAAGGCCGACGTCAGCGTCAGGTTGTGCGAGCCGCCCGAGTTGCCGGTGGTCTGCATGCCCAGCTTGCGCGCCGAATACGTCGACAGGAAGTATCCCTGCACCACGCCGTCCTTGACCACCTGGCGCTTGGCGGTGCGCACGCCCTCATCGTCGAACGGCGACGAACCGACGCCGCCGATCACGTACGGATCTTCCAGGATCTGGATGTGCCCAGGGAACACCTGCTGCCCCAGCGAATCGAGCAAGAAGCTCGACTTGCGGTACAGCGCGCCGCCCGACACCGCCTGCACGAAGGCGCCCAACAGGCCTGCCGCCAACGGCGCCTCGAACAGCACCGCACACTTGCGGGTCGACAGCTTGCGCGCATTCAGGCGCGCCAGGGCGCGTTGCGCGGCATAACGGCCGATGTCTTCGGGCTTGGCCAGTTTCTTCGGGTCGCGCTTGGACGAATACCAGTCGTCGCGCTGCATGCCGCCGCCCTTGCCGGCGATGGGCGCCACCGAAATGGTGTGGCGCGAGAAAGGATAGCCGCCGATGAAACCGCGCGAATTGGCCGCCACGAAATGCGAATGCTGGGCATACACGCTGGCGCCTTCGCTGTTGGAAATGCGCGGATCGGTCTCCAGCGCCGCCGCCTCGCAGCGTTGGGCGACGACGACGGCTTCCTCCGCGGAAATATTCCATTGGGAAAACAATTTCAGGTCGCGCGGCGCCATTTCCAGCATGTCGGCATCCGGCAGCCCCGCGCAGTCGTCGACCGAGGTAAAGCGCGCGATGTTGTAGGCGGCCTCGACCGTTTCCCTCAACGCCTGCTGCGAGAAATCCGAGGTGCTGGCGTTGCCCCGGCGCACCTGGCGGCCCTCGCCGAGGAACACGGTCACGCCGATCCCCTTGTCCTTGTTCTGCTCGATCGTCTCGATCCGGCCACGGCGCACCGCCACCGACAGGCCGCTGCCTTCGCTGATGTCGACCGCCGAATCCGAGGCCCCCTTCTCTTTCGCATAGCGCAACACATCCTGCGCCAATTGCTTCAACTGGTCTTGACTATAGCTAAATGGAGTATCGCTCATGAGCCTGTTTTCTCTGAAATGCGGGTAAAACGGGTATCATAGCAGCCGTTCAGCAATATTTCCCGAAGCTATACCATGCCTAATGCCAACCGCGGCGCTGTCGGATTCAAGTCCAACGAATTCGAACAGGAATACGACCGCCCCTCCAAGTCCCAGTTGAAGCGCGAAATGGAAGCCCTGCAAAAGCTGGGTGAAGCGCTGGTCGCCGAACCGCGCGACCGCGTCAAGCGCGTGCCCATGCCTGAGGATGTGCGCGAGGCCATCCTCGAATGCCAGCAGATCAAGGACCACGAAGGCCGCCGTCGCCAGATGCAATACGTCGGCAAGAAAATGCGCACGCTGGAAGAAGACGAGCTGGCCATCATCCAGAAGACCATCGACAGCTGGCGCGGCGCCTCCAAGGCCGAAACCGCCGCCATGCATGCGCTCGAACGCCGCCGCGAAAAGCTGCTGGCCGACGACGCCGCGCTGACCAACCTGCTCAACGAACATCCCGAAGTCGACGTGCAGCACATGCGCACGCTGATCCGCAACGCCCGCAAGGAGCAGGCCGAGAGCAAGCCGCCCAAGGCCTACCGCGAAATCTTCCAGATCCTCAAGCAATTGCAGATCGCCGCCGCCAAGCGCCGCGGCGAAGAGATCGACGAAAAGGATTTCGGCGATGACGGCGATGAAACCTGAACGCGATCATCTGCTGATCGGCCTGGTATCGATTTCCGACCGCGCCTCCGGCGGCGTCTATGAAGACCGCGGCATCCCGGCCCTGCAAGAATGGTTCGGCGCCGCACTGGCCAGCCCCTGGAAGATGGAAACCCGCCTGATCCCCGACGAACGCGCGGCGATCGAAAAAACCCTGATCGAACTGGTGGACCAGGCCGGCTGCGACCTGGTGCTGACCACCGGCGGCACCGGCCCCGCGCGCCGCGACGTCACCCCCGAGGCCACCTTGGCCATCGGCACCAAGGAGATGCCCGGTTTTGGCGAACAGATGCGCCAGATCAGCTTGCGGTTCGTGCCGACCGCGATCCTCTCGCGCCAGGTGGCGGTGATCCGCGAAACCTCCGGCCATGCCGCGCTGGTGATGAATCTGCCGGGCCAGCCGAAATCGATCAAGGAAACGCTGGAAGGCTTGAAGGATGAAGACGGCAAGCAGACAGTGCCGGGCATCTTCGCCGCCGTCCCCTACTGCATCGACCTGATCGGCGGCCCCTACATCGAGACCAACGAGGCGGTATGCAAAGCCTTCCGCCCCAAGTCGGCCATCCGGCCCGCCGCTAAATAATTTCCTCCCGCTACAACCCGGCGCCGGCGCGCCGGCGCCCCGGCCAGAACCGGGGCCTGTCGTCATTTCGGACAAGGCCCCTGGTCCGGCCCGCCGCACAACGTCGCACCATTGATCAGATCAAGATACTGCTGCAGCCTGGCCGGCGTGATGCGCCAGCCATACTCCTTGAGCTCGTTCTGGGTCGCCGGACGCCAGCCGAACTGCACCACGAACAAGCGTTCGCGCCCCTGAAAGACGGCAATCACGCTGCCCTCGCCATACGGCGCCGCGGCGCCCGCACGGTCGCAAAAGCCGCCGCTGACCGAGGTCGGAATGCCATTGGTGACGGTATTTTTCTGCCCCATCGGCTGGAAGCGTCCCGGGCAGTTGCGCTGCGCGCCCTGCATGATCTCCGCAATCGCCACCTGCGGCACGTTCAGGTTGCGCGCCTTGATATTGTCCAGCAACGCACTGTCGGGAAAACTGCGGCGCTGCACGCCCATATACCCTTCGCGCCAGGAATCATGCGCTTCATTGGGCGGCAGGAAGTCGACCACATAATCGCCGTCCGGCCGGCCATCCATATACGCCATGCGCCATCCGGGCGGCGTCGAAATCATCAGGTTTTCGCCTTGGGGCTGGAACACCGCCCCCTCGATCAATGCCGCACCGGCGCGCATCGGCAGCGACGCCGCCAGCGCCACGCAGGCGGCGATGCCCGCGCTCATCAGTTTTTTCAGGCCCATAGGCTCGCTCCTGGCAAGCGCCGGAGAGATTTTCCCCGGCGTTCATCGTATGATTGGCAACTTGCGCTTATGCGCAATCGCGCGATACGAAACCGTATTGTGCCTGCGCGCCACGGCGCGCACAAATCGCACACATCCATCGCACATCTCACCAACGCATAACAGGATACCCAACCGCCATGGCTACCCAGCTCGACACCATCCAGATCGAAACCGCTCCCAACCCCACTGCCGCCGTCATCTGGATGCACGGGCTGGGCGCCGATGGTTCCGACTTCGTTCCCATCGTGCGCGAGCTCGACTTGTCGAACTGCCCGGCCATCCGCTTCGTGTTCCCCACCGCCGGCACCATGCCGGTCACCATCAACGGCGGTTACGTGATGCGCGCCTGGTACGACATCTTCACGCCCGACCTGGTGCGCCGCGAAGACGAAGAAGGCCTGCGCCATTCGCAGGCGCAAATTGAAGAACTGATCGAACAGGAAAAAGCGCGCGGCATCCCCGCCCAACGCATCGTGCTGGCCGGCTTCTCGCAAGGCTGCGCCATGACGCTGCAAACCGGGCTGCGCCATCCGGAAAAGCTGGCCGGCCTGATGTGCCTGTCAGGCTACCTGCCGCTGGCCGCCAAGGCCGCCGAAGAACGCCACGCAGCCAACCAGGACACCGCCATCTTCATGGCCCACGGTCGGCTCGATCCGGTGGTGGTGATCGAACGCGCCGAGAAATCGCGCGACCTGTTGACCCAATTGGGCTACCGGATCGAATGGCACGAATACCCGATGCAGCATTCGGTGTGCGGCGAGGAAGTCGGGCATATCGGCCAGTGGCTGGCCAAAGTGCTGGCCTGAACAGACAAGGCGTCGATAATCCCCGCCCATCATGCGGCGGGGTAACAGGCCCTCACCTATTCCATACCCTGATCCTCCTCCCCCATCCCGCGTCAGCGACCGCATAGGCTTCGGCACGGGATGATCCGGCGGCGAATCTCCCTCGCCCCCGCAGAGAATTTCCCGACGCTGCCACCGCGGCCAATATCCCCTTCTGCATCTCCCACCGTTTTCAGTCGAACCGAGACTCGAAATCGGACCAATTCTGCTTGAGTTAGATAGCCGCTTCTCTTCCCGAAGATGTGAATAGTTATCATTATTGTCTTTACTCCTTACAGATGTAAGGCTCCCCTTGCGAAGCGCAACTCACCCGCGCTTGGCGCCATCACTTGACCAGCCATGAACGACATGATCTCCCGTCCCCAATCCGGACGGCGTACCCGTTGCGCCGCCGCCATTTCCCTCGCCTTGATGTCCGTGCACGGCATCGCCTCTTCCCAGCAAGCCGCCGACTCCGGCAACACCGACCTGGAAACCATTCATGTCAGCGGCGACTGGCTTGGCAGCGGTCTTGAAAACAGCATCAAGACCTATCCGGGCGCACGCACGTCGGTCAGCAAGGATACGATCGAAAGCAGCGGCGCCATCAACGTCGGCGACATATTGCGCCAGATCCCCGGCGTGCAGGCGTCTGACAACTCAGGCTCGGCAGGCAGCGCCGTCTCCCTCAACATCGGTGTGCGCGGCCTGACCGGCCGCTATTCCCCGCGCTCAACCATCCTGCTGGACGGCATTCCGCTGGCGTCGGCCCCTTATGGCCAGCCGCAACAGTCATTCTCCCCGGTCAACCTGAACAACATCGCATCGGTAGATGTGATCCGCGGCGGCGGCGCGGTGCGCTACGGCCCCCAAAACGTCGGCGGCATCATCAATTTCAATACCCGCGCCATCCCGGCCACGGCCGGCGCATCCGGCGACGCGTCGGTACGCTACAACAGCTATGGCCAGGGCGGCTCCAGCACCCAATACAGCGCCTTTGTCGGCGGCACCGCAGAAAACGGCCTGGGCATGGCATTGCTCTACTCGGGCCTGGAAGGCTCGGGCTGGCGCGCCGACACCAACCAGCGCCTCAACGATGTCGCGCTCAAGCTGCGCTACGAACTCAGCCCCACCTCCGAAATCTACGGCAAGGTCAACTACTACGACGTGCTCTCGCGAGTCGCCGGCGGCCTGACGGCCGCGCAATACAACGCCGATCCGTTCCAGAACACGCGCAAGCTCGACTACTGGGCCGGCACCCGCAAGGGCTTCGACCTGGGCTACCTGAACACGATCTCGGAAGACAAAGAATTCGAGATCCGCACCTACTTCAACCAAAGCAGCCGTCAAAGCGTACTGGTCAATTCCAGGGGCACCGCCCTGTCGCACCAGCCGCGCAACTACGAGACGTTCGCCATCGAACCGCGCTTCACCCAGCGCTTCACATTCGGCAAGACCACCAACGATGTGACGGCCGGCTACCGCTATCTCCGCGAGCGCGGGGACGACAACAGGTTCTCCGAGAATGCCGTCAGCGGCGCGCTCGGCCGCGTAACCACCTTCAACAACGCCACCGATGCCCATTCCTTCTATATCGACGACAAGATCGCCATCGGCAAATGGCGCATTACTCCCGGCGTCCGCTATGAACACATCAAGTCGACCCGCTACGACGTAAACAATAAGGCCAGCTTCGAAGTCAACAACAACAAACCGCTTCCCTCGATCAACGTGGCGTACCTGGCGACCGGCAACCTGACCCTGTTCACCAACTACAACACCTCGTTCGGCGTCGTGCAAAACTCGCAGCTCAACAACATGTCGGCCGGCAACCCGCTGTCGCCGGAACTGGCCAAGACAGTCGAAGCAGGCGGACGCTGGAAAAGCGACCAGTTGTCGCTGGAAGCCACCTTGTTCGACATCCGCTTCGACAATCAGATTAACTCCAGCACCCTGGCCGACGGCACCACGCTCTTCCGCAACATCGGCAAAACAGAACATCGAGGCATCGAGCTGGCCGCAGACTATGCTTTCGATCGTACCGGCCCACTCGGCGGCTGGAGCGTGTTTGCCAGCTACGCCTATACCCGCGCGCTGCAGGTATCGGGCGCCAACCAAGGCAAAGACGTCCCGTTCTATTCGCGCATGACGGACACAGTCGGCACGCGTTACCAACATGGCCCGTGGAGCGTTAACCTGTCCACCACGCACCAAAGCCGCCAGTTCGCCGACCCTGGCAACACCGTTGCCGAAAGCGCCGACAGCGGTATTGGCGAAATCCCCGGCTTTCGCCTGTGGAATGCTCAGGTGGGATGGAAAGTCCCCAACGCCAAGGGCTTCGACATCTTTGCCGGCGTCAATAACCTGACCGACCGCCGCTACTTCACCCGCACCGACGACGGCAACCCCGGCCGCCTGGTAGGCGCCCCGCGCACCCTCTACGTCCAGGGCCGCTATTCGTTCTGAGGCTCTTTCCCATCCCGGCCTTGCCGATCACACGGCGCCGGTAAGCTCCCCGGCGCTGTGTTAGGCTTTCCGCTTTGACCAGACGGGAGACTCGGCAATGAAAGTCGCAGTGATGGGCGCGGGCGCGGTAGGTTGTTATTACGGAGGCATGCTGGCGCGCGCCGGCCATGAGGTTGTCCTGATCGGCCGCGCGCAACACGTCGAAGCCTTCAACCGGGTCGGCCTGCGGCTGCAGGCGCAAAGCTTCGACCAAACCATTGCCGTGCAAGCCGGCGGCGATGCCGCCATCGCCGCCGGCGCCGACCTGGTGCTGTTCTGCGTCAAATCCACCGATACCGAAAACGCCGGCGCGCAATTGCGCCAACACCTGCGCCCCGACACGCTGGTGCTGACGCTGCAAAACGGCACCGACAACGCCGACCGCCTGCGCGGCGTGATCCCGCAACCGGTGGCCGCCGCCGTGGTGTACGTCGCCACGGAAATGGCCGGCCCCGGCCACGTCAGGCACCACGGCCGCGGCGAACTGGTGATCGAACCGTCGGCGCGCAGCGAAGAAGTCGCCCAGGCCCTGGCCGCCGCCGGCGTCCCGACCGAGATCTCCGGCAACGTGCGCGGCGCGCTATGGCTCAAGCTCGTCCTCAACTGCGCCTACAACGCGCTGTCGGCCGTCACGCAACTTCCCTACGGCAAGATCGTGCAAGGCCAGGGCGTGGCCGACGTGATCCGCAACCTGGTCGCCGAATGCCGCGCCGTCGCCGCGGCCGATGGCGTCACGCTGCCGGGAGACGTCGATGCCGCCGTGCGCCTGATCGCCGAGACCATGCCGACGCAATACTCCTCCACCGCGCAGGATTTGGCGCGCGGCAAGGCCAGTGAGATTGATCACTTGAACGGTTTCATCGTGCGGCGTGGGCAGGCGTTAGGAATTGCCACGCCGGTTAACTTGACGATGCATACGCTGGTCAAGTTGGTGGAGCAGAAAAAGGAGCCTCGCCAGGTTTTGAATCCATGACTGGGCTCTTTCCTTGAGGGGCTTTGAAGTGAGCAAAATGGGTAGTCTGCTCTTGCTTTGTGCCGATGTACTGGCTTTAGTCTTTTCTCTCTTCGGTCGAAGCGGAGCGCCGGGGGCGGCCCGGCAGCCGCTCACTTTCTTTGCTTCGCCAAAGAAAGTAAGCAAAGAAAAGCGACCGCAACTACCCAGCCCCTTCGGGGTCCCCGACGGATCAGGCAAAAAAATGGGAAAAGCAGAGTCGCTTCGCTCCGACTGCTTTTCTGATCCATTTTTTTGCCCGCTCCGCCGGCTGGTTAGATGCGGACTTCGGAAACGGCTCGCCTTCGGCATCGCGGTGCTTGC
>NZ_JBWKPR010000022.1:0-16573 GCF_059418325.1 Herbaspirillum sp. GW821-FHT09A12 | reverse complement strand
AAGAAGGTCTGCGTTTCGCTATCCGTGAAGGCGGTCGTACCGTCGGCGCCGGCGTCGTCGCCAAGATCATCGACTAAGATCAAGCTGTAAAACACCTTGCCGCGCTGCGAATTTCGCATCGCGGCATTCGTGTCTCAATCGAGAGTTTTTGTAGGGGCGTAGCTCAATTGGCAGAGCGTCGGTCTCCAAAACCGAAGGTTGGGGGTTCGATGCCCTCCGCCCCTGCCACCGAATCAGGTGCAGGGTACTGAAAGTAAATAATGTCTAGCCAGCCTGTCCAAACCGTCAATACCTCCAACGACAAGATCAAGATTGCCTTGGCAATCGTTGCCGTTGTCGCAGGTGTGGTCGGTTTTTTTGTGTTGTCTGACCAGTCGACCCCGGTGCGTGCTCTTGCCCTGGTCGCCGGTCTGCTGGTGGCGATTGCATTTGCGTGGACCTCTGCACAAGGCCGCGGCTTCGTCGGTTTCGCCAAGGAAGCCGTTCGCGAAACCAAGAAAGTCGTCTGGCCCACCCGCAAGGAAGCGATGCAGATGACCGCAGTGGTCTTCGCCTTCGTACTGGTCATGGCGATCTTCCTCTGGGGTACGGACAAGTTGCTCGAATTCCTGTTGTACGACGTAATTTTGGGCTGGAAATAACATGAGCGATAGCACACAAGACAGCGCACCGATTGGTGCGCAAAGCGTTTCAGGCGCCGGAAAAAAGCGCTGGTACGTGGTGCATGCGTATTCCGGCATGGAAAAGAGCGTCCAGCGTGCGCTGACCGAGCGCATCACCCGCGCCGGCATGCAAGAGCAGTTCGGCCAGATCCTGGTGCCGACCGAAGAAGTCGTCGACATGAAGAATGGCCACAAGTCGGTGACCGAGCGCCGCTTCTTCCCGGGCTATGTGCTGGTCGAAATGGAAATGACCGACGAAACCTGGCACCTGGTCAAGAACACCAGCAAGGTCACCGGTTTCATCGGCGGCAAGTCGAACCGCCCGACGCCGATTCCTCCGCATGAAGTCGACAAGATCATGCAGCAGATGCAAGAGGGCGTCGAAAAGCCGCGTCCGAAGGTGCTGTACGAAGTCGGCGAAATGGTGCGCATCAAGGAAGGCCCGTTCACCGATTTCAACGGCAACGTCGAAGAAGTGAACTACGAAAAATCGCGCGTGCGCGTATCGGTCACCATCTTCGGTCGCGCCACTCCGGTCGAGCTTGAGTTCGGCCAGCTGGAAAAAGTCTGATCCCTTCCCGGAATCTCACTCTCCGCAAAACAGGACAAGCGCCCGCAGGAGCGCGTCGCACGGGTATCCCCGTTCGGTCAATCCGGCAAACCGAGGAGCCACAGTAAAGAGCCGCGAGGCGAATGAACAGGCGCTAAAACTCAATCAACACAGGAGCCGTCATGGCAAAGAAGATTATCGGTTTTATCAAGCTGCAAGTGCCAGCTGGTAAAGCAAACCCCTCCCCCCCGATCGGTCCGGCGCTGGGTCAGCGCGGTCTGAACATCATGGAATTCTGCAAGGCGTTCAACGCGCAAACGCAAGGCGTCGAGCCGGGCCTGCCGATTCCGGTCGTGATTACCGCCTTCGCGGACAAGTCCTTCACTTTCGTGATGAAGACGCCGCCGGCGACCATCCTGATCAAGAAGGCTGCCGGTATCCAGAAGGGTTCGGCCAAGCCGCACACCGACAAGGTCGGCAAGATCACCCGCAAGCAAGCGGAAGAGATCGCAACCCAGAAGAAGCCGGATCTGACCGCTGCTGATCTGGAAGCTGCAGTGCGTACCATCGCTGGTTCCGCACGTTCGATGGGCATCACGGTGGAGGGTCTGTAATGGCTAAGGTATCCAAGCGCGTCAAGGCGATCAAGGACAAGATCGATCGCACCAAGGCTTATCCGTTCGATAACGCCGTTTCCCTGATCAAGGAATTCGCCACGGCGAAATTCAATGAATCGATCGACGTTTCCGTCCAGCTGGGCGTGGACGCCAAGAAGTCGGACCAGGTCGTTCGCGGTTCCGTCGTTCTGCCTGCCGGCACCGGCAAGACCGTGCGCGTGGCCGTGTTCGCCTCGGGCGACAAGGCCGAGGCCGCCAAGGCCGCCGGCGCTGACGTGGTCGGCATGGAAGATCTGGCAGAGCGCGTGAAGGCCGGCGACATGCCGTTCGACATCGTGATCGCTTCGCCCGACACCATGCGTATCGTCGGTACCCTGGGCCAGATCCTGGGCCCGCGCGGCCTGATGCCGAACCCGAAGGTCGGCACCGTGACCCCGGACGTCGCTACCGCCGTCAAGAACGCCAAGGCTGGTCAAGTGCAATACCGTACCGACAAGGCCGGCATCATCCACGCCACCATCGGTCGCAAGTCGTTCTCCGACGCCGATCTGAAGGCCAACCTGCTGGCCCTGATCGATGCGCTGAACAAGGCCAAGCCGGCCAGCAGCAAGGGTATCTACCTGCGCAAGATCGCGCTGTCGTCCACCATGGGCGCCGGCGTGCGCGTTGACCAGGCTTCCCTGGCTGCTTAAGAAGGAATCAAGTCCCCGTTGCCGTCAGGAAGCGGGGCGCATCTTTGGGCTGTAGCGGTTGAAGTCTGGCCGCTGCAGGCAGTCAAAGACCGTTGGGCGGACGCCGGGCTGGATTGCCGGAAGAAGTTAAACAGAGCGCATGCGAATGCAATCGACCCAGCGCAGATGGTGAACCCGAACAAGTTTTGTAGTCTCAGGCCGCATTTTCGTTTCGCACGATGCTGCAATGAACTCCTAAACCTCGGACGCCGTGTTCGAACCGGTGTAAGGCAAGCAGGCATCTCCGCCTGTGTCATGGCCGAGCACTATTTTTGGAGGTTGATCTTGAGTCTCAATCTGAATGACAAGAAGGCCGTCGTCGCCGAAGTTTCCGCAAAGGTTGCAACTGCGCAAACTATCGTCGTGGCCGAATACCGTGGCATCCAGGTTGGTTCCTTGACGCAACTGCGCGCACAAGCGCGTGCCCAAGGCGTGTACCTGCGCGTGTTGAAAAACACGCTGGCTCGTCGCGCCGTTGAAGGCACTCAGTTTGCCGACCTCGCCCCACAACTGACCGGTCCGCTGATCTATTCGATCTCGGAAGATGCCGTTGCCGCTGCCAAAGTCGTCGCCGACTTTGCCAAGACCAACGACAAGCTGGTTGTGAAGGCGGGTAACTTCGCAGGCAAGCAGCTCGACAAGGCTGCCGTGACCGCGTTGGCAAACATCCCAAGCCGCGAAGTTCTGCTGGCCCAGCTGTTGGGCATCATGCAGGCTCCGGTGTCGGGCTTCGCGCGTGGCTTGGCTGCCCTGGCAGCCAAGAAGGAAGCCGAAGCCGCATGATGCGCGGCCGCCTGGTGGCGGCTGCCTCTGCAGTTTCGACGTTCCGCGTCATTACCAATCTGATGTTATTACCGAAATAAATTTAGGAGTTTCAAATGGCAATTAGCAAAGAAGATATCCTGGAAGCCGTAGGCGCGCTGTCCGTGATGGAACTGAATGACCTGGTCAAGGCATTCGAAGAGAAGTTTGGTGTTTCCGCTGCCGCTATGGCCGTCGCTGGTCCTGCTGGCGCCGGCGCCGGTGCTGCCGCTGCTGAAGAGCAAACCGAGTTCACCGTTGTTCTGGCCGAAGTCGGCGCGAACAAGGTTGGCGTCATCAAGGCAGTCCGCGAAATCACCGGTCTGGGCCTGAAGGAAGCCAAGGACCTGGTCGACGGCGCACCGAAGCCAGTGAAGGAAGGCATTGCCAAGGCCGACGCTGAAGCAGCCAAGAAGAAGCTGGAAGAAGCTGGCGCCAAGGCAGAACTGAAGTAATTTCTGCTTGCCAACCAAGGCGAGTTGTTACGCCGGAGTCAAAGTGCAGAATCCCTTGAAAAAGGGATTCGGCTTTGGCTCCTTTGTCGTTTCTTATTTTTGTTCGATTTTGATGCGCCGCAATCTTCCGTTGCCCGGAATATTAAGCGCGATTCGGGCAAAAACCAAGGGTTGACACTTGAAGATTTGAGATGCCGGTTTCCAGTGCCTGCGGGCCGCACGGCGTGCATCGAATCTTGAACTATCTATCCTTCCTGTCACTCACGGAGTGTCCATGCACTACTCATTTACTGAGAAGAAGCGCATTCGCAAGTCCTTCGCGAAGCGCGCAAACGTCCACAACGTTCCGTTTCTGCTTGCGACTCAAATCGAGTCGTATCAGACGTTCCTGCAGTCCGACGCTTTACCGTCGAGCCGCAAGAACGAAGGCCTGCAATCTGCCTTCACCTCGATTTTCCCTATCGTTTCGCACAATGGTTTTGCGCGTCTTGAATTCCTTTCGTATGTGCTGGGCGCTCCCCCGTTCGACGTCAAGGAATGCCAGCAGCGCGGCCTGACGTTCGCTTCGCCGCTGCGTGCCAAGGTGCGCCTGGTGATCCTGGACCGCGAATCGCCGACCAAGCCGGTGGTCAAGGAAATGAAGGAACAGGAAGTCTACATGGGCGAATTGCCCCTGATGACCACCACCGGTTCCTTCGTCATCAACGGCACCGAGCGCGTGATCGTGTCCCAGCTGCACCGTTCGCCGGGCGTGTTCTTCGAACACGACCGCGGCAAGACGCACTCGTCGGGCAAGCTGCTGTTCTCGGCGCGCATCATTCCTTACCGCGGCTCCTGGCTGGACTTCGAATTCGATCCGAAGGACATCCTGTTCTTCCGCGTCGACCGTCGCCGCAAGATGCCGGTCACGATCCTGCTCAAGGCCATCGGCATGACGTCCGAGCAGATCCTGGCGAACTTCTTCGTGTTCGACAACTTCAACCTGCACGCCGAAGGCGCCGACATGGAGTTCGTCTCCGAGCGCCTGCGCGGTGAAGTCGCGCGTTTCGACATCGCCGACAAGTCGGGCAAGGTGATGGTGGCCAAGGACAAGCGCATCAATGCCAAGCATGTGCGCGACATCGAAGCCGCCGGCATCAAGCACATCTCGGTTCCTGAGGACTACTTGCTGGGCCGCGTGCTGGCCAAGAACATCGTCGACGGCGACACCGGCGAAGTCATTGCCAGCGCCAACGACGAACTGACCGAAGAACTGCTGGCCAAGCTGCGCGAAGCCAACATCTCGGCCATCCAGACGCTGTACACCAACGACCTGGACCAGGGCGGCTACATCTCGCAGACCCTGCGTACCGACGACACCGCCGACCAGACCGCTGCCCGTGTTGCGATCTACCGCATGATGCGTCCTGGCGAGCCGCCGACCGAAGAATCGGTGGAAGCGCTGTTCAACGGCCTGTTCTACAGCGAAGACCGCTACGACCTGTCGGCCGTGGGCCGCATGAAGTTCAACCGTCGCGTCGGCCGCGATGAACTGACCGGCACCATGACCCTGTCCAACGAGGACATCCTGGCGGTCATCAAGATCCTGGTCGAACTGCGTAACGGCCGCGGCGAAGTCGATGACATCGACCACCTGGGCAACCGTCGCGTGCGTTGTGTCGGCGAACTGGCGGAAAACCAGTTCCGCGCCGGCCTGGTGCGCGTCGAGCGCGCCGTCAAGGAACGCCTCGGCCAGGCCGAAGCGGACAACCTGATGCCGCACGACCTGATCAACTCCAAGCCGATCTCGGCCGCGATCCGCGAATTCTTCGGTTCGTCGCAGTTGTCGCAGTTCATGGACCAGACCAACCCGTTGTCGGAAATCACGCACAAGCGCCGCGTTTCCGCCCTGGGACCTGGCGGCCTGACCCGCGAACGCGCCGGCTTCGAAGTGCGCGACGTGCACCCGACCCACTACGGCCGCGTGTGCCCGATCGAAACGCCGGAAGGCCCGAACATCGGCCTGATCAACTCGCTGGCGCTGTACGCCCGCCTGAACGAATACGGCTTCCTGGAAACCCCGTACCGCAAGGTCGAGAACAGCCAGGTGAGCAACCAGATCGACTACCTGTCGGCCATCGAAGAAGGCCGCTATGTGATCGCCCAGGCCAACGCGACCATCACCGCCGGCAAGCTGTCCGACGAACTGGTGTCGGCGCGTGAAGCCGGCGAAACCATCCTGGTCTCGCCGGAACGCGTGCAGTACATGGACGTGGCCCCGGGCCAGGTGGTGTCGGTGGCGGCTTCGCTGATTCCGTTCCTCGAGCACGATGACGCCAACCGCGCATTGATGGGCGCCAACATGCAGCGCCAGGCCGTGCCTTGCCTGCGTCCGGAAAAGCCGCTGGTCGGCACCGGCATCGAGCGTACCGTGGCGGTTGACTCGGGCACGACCGTGCAGGCCCTGCGCGGCGGCGTGGTCGACTATGTCGACGCCGGCCGTGTGGTGATCCGCGTCAACGACGACGAGGCGCAAGCCGGCGAAGTCGGCGTGGACATCTACAACCTGATCAAGTACACCCGTTCCAACCAGAACACCAACATCAACCAGCGTCCGATCGTCAAGGTCGGCGACCGCGTCGCCAAGCAGGACGTCATCGCCGACGGCGCATCGACCGACCTGGGCGAACTGGCGCTGGGCCAGAACATGCTGGTGGCGTTCATGCCGTGGAACGGCTACAACTTCGAAGACTCGATCCTGATCTCCGAAAAGGTCGTGGCAGATGACCGCTACACCTCGATCCACATCGAAGAGCTGTCGGTGGTCGCACGCGACACCAAGCTGGGCGCGGAAGAAATCACCCGCGACATTTCGAACCTGGCTGAGAACCAGCTGGCGCGTCTGGACGAGTCCGGCATCACCTACATCGGCGCTGAAGTCGAAGCGGGCGATACCCTGGTCGGCAAGGTCACCCCGAAGGGCGAGACCCAGCTGACGCCGGAAGAGAAGCTGCTGCGCGCGATCTTCGGCGAAAAGGCTTCCGACGTGAAGGACACCTCGCTGCGCGTGCCTTCGGGCATGGTCGGCACCGTCATCGACGTGCAGGTGTTCACCCGCGAAGGCATCCAGCGCGACAAGCGCGCCCAGCAGATCATCGATGATGAACTCAAGCGCTACCGCCTGGACCTGAACGACCAGCTGCGTATCGTGGAAGGCGACGCCTTCCAGCGTCTGGAGCGCCTGCTGATCGGCAAGGTCGCCAATGGCGGCCCGAAGAAGCTGGTCAAGGGCACCAAGCTGGACAAGGCTTACCTGGACGACCTGGACAAGTACCACTGGTTCGACATCCGCCCGGCCGATGACGACATGGCAACTGCCCTGGAAGCGATCAAGGAATCGATCGCCGAGAAGCGTCACCAGTTCGACCTGGCCTTTGAAGAGAAGCGCAAGAAGCTGACCCAGGGCGACGAACTGCCGCCGGGCGTGCAAAAGATGGTCAAGGTCTACCTGGCCGTGAAGCGTCGCCTGCAGCCTGGTGACAAGATGGCCGGCCGTCACGGCAACAAGGGTGTGGTGTCGCGCATCCTGCCGATCGAAGACATGCCGCACATGGCCGACGGTACCCCGGCCGACATCGTGCTCAACCCGCTGGGCGTGCCGTCCCGCATGAACGTCGGCCAGGTGCTGGAAGTGCACCTGGGCTGGGCCGCCAAGGGCCTGGGCCTGCGTCTGGGCGAGATGGTGCAGGCGCAAGCAAAGGTCGCGGAACTGCGCAAGTTCCTGACCACCATCTACAACGAGTCCGGCAAGCAGGAAGAGCTGGACAAGTTCTCCGATGATGAAATTGTGGAACTGGTGGCCAACCTGAAGAAGGGTGTCCCGTTCGCGACCCCGGTGTTCGACGGCGCGCATGAAAGCGAAACCCGCCGCATGCTCGATCTGGCTTATCCGGACCCGATCGCCAAGCAACTGGGCATGACCCCGTCGAAGAACCAGGTCACGATGTATGACGGCCGCACCGGCGAAGCTTTCGAGCGTACCGTCACCGTCGGCTACATGCACTACCTGAAGCTGCATCACCTGGTCGACGACAAGATGCACGCCCGTTCCACCGGCCCGTACTCGCTGGTGACCCAGCAGCCGCTGGGCGGCAAGGCGCAGTTCGGCGGCCAGCGTTTCGGCGAAATGGAAGTGTGGGCGCTGGAAGCCTACGGCGCGTCCTACGTGCTGCAGGAAATGCTGACCGTGAAGTCCGACGACGTGAACGGCCGTACCAAGGTCTACGAGAACCTGGTCAAGGGCGATCACGTGATCGACGCCGGCATGCCGGAATCCTTCAACGTGCTGGTGAAGGAAATCCGCTCGCTGGGTATCGACATCGACCTGGAACGCGAGTGACCTGATGCGCAAGGAGGGGCGCCGCGGCTGATGTCGCCGCGCCCCGCCGGTGCGTCGGCAGGCAGTCAAGAATTCAAGCAATACCAGTAATCCAAGAAGTCTCAGTTGTAGGCCGTGGACGCCTGTCCCGGTATCGGTGGAACCGCAGGGCGCAAGGCCCCGCCGGCTCGCCCGCCGATGCGAACAGGGTTAAGCAGGACGAAACGGCCAATCGATGGACTAGCGTTTTTCACGCCAACCTGGAGTGATACATGAAAGCACTGCTCGATCTATTCAAGCAAGTTCAGCAAAACGAACAATTCGACGCCATCAAGATCGGCCTGGCGTCGCCCGAGAAAATCCGTTCGTGGTCCTACGGCGAAGTCAAGAAGCCGGAAACCATCAACTACCGTACCTTCAAGCCAGAGCGCGACGGCCTGTTCTGCGCCAAGATCTTTGGCCCGATCAAGGACTACGAATGCCTGTGCGGCAAGTACAAGCGCCTCAAGCACCGCGGCGTCATCTGCGAAAAGTGCGGCGTTGAAGTCACGCTGGCCAAGGTGCGCCGCGAGCGCATGGGCCACATCGAGCTGGCCTCGCCGACCGCCCACATCTGGTTCCTGAAGTCGCTGCCGTCCCGTCTGGGCATGGTGCTGGACATGACCCTGCGCGACATCGAACGCGTGCTGTACTTCGAAGCCTATGTCGTGACCGATCCCGGCATGACCCCGCTGAAGAAGTGCCAGATCATGTCGGAAGACGATTACGCCGCCAAGTACGAAGAGTACGGCGACGACTTCGTCGCCTTCATGGGCGCCGAAGGCATCCGCGAACTGCTGCGCTCGATCGATATCGACCGCGACGCGGAAACCCTGCGCCAGGAACTGAAGGAATCCAAGTCCGAAGCCAAGATCAAGAAGTACGCCAAGCGCCTGAAGGTGCTGGAGGCGTTCCAGCGCTCGGGCATCAAGCCCGACTGGATGATCATGGAAGTGCTGCCGGTGCTGCCGCCGGAACTGCGTCCGCTGGTGCCGCTGGACGGCGGCCGCTTCGCGACCTCCGACCTGAACGACCTGTACCGCCGCGTCATCAACCGTAACAACCGACTGAAGCGCCTGATGGAATTGCGCGCGCCTGAAATCATCACGCGCAACGAAAAGCGCATGCTGCAGGAAGCGGTTGACTCGCTGCTGGACAACGGCCGTCGCGGCAAGGCGATGACCGGCGCCAACAAGCGTCCGCTGAAGTCGCTGGCTGAAATGATCAAGGGCAAGGGCGGCCGTTTCCGCCAGAACTTGCTGGGCAAGCGCGTCGACTACTCGGGCCGTTCGGTCATCGTGGTGGGTCCGCAATTGAAGCTGCACCAGTGCGGCCTGCCCAAGCTGATGGCGCTGGAACTGTTCAAGCCCTTCATCTTCAACAAGCTGGAACTGATGGGTCTGTCGACCACCATCAAGGCCGCCAAGAAGCTGGTGGAAGCGCAAGAGCCGGTGGTCTGGGACATCCTGGAAGAAGTCATCCGCGAACACCCGGTCATGCTCAACCGCGCGCCGACCCTGCACCGTCTGGGCATCCAGGCGTTCGAGCCGGTGCTGATCGAAGGCAAGGCGATCCAGCTGCACCCGCTGGTTTGCGCCGCGTTCAACGCCGACTTCGACGGCGACCAGATGGCCGTCCACGTGCCGCTGTCGATCGAAGCGCAGATGGAAGCCCGCACCCTGATGCTGGCCTCCAACAACATCCTGTTCCCGTCCAACGGCGAACCGTCGATCGTGCCGTCGCAGGATATCGTGCTGGGCCTGTACTACGCCACCCGTGAAGCCATTAACGGCAAGAACGAAGGCATGCTGTTCCCGGACGTGTCGGAAGTCATCCGCGCCTACGACAACAAGGAAGTCGAGCTGGCCACGCGCGTGACCGTGCGTATCGTCGAGCATCCGAAGGATCCGGTAACGGGCGAATTCGTGCGCACCATCAAGCGCTACGAAACCACCGTCGGCCGCGCCATCCTGTCCGAGATCCTGCCCAAGGGCCTGCCGTTCTCGGTGCTCAACCGCGCGCTGAAGAAGAAGGAAATCTCGAAGCTGATCAACACCTCGTTCCGCAAGTGCGGCCTGCGCGCCACCGTGGTGTTCGCCGACCAGCTGATGCAGTCGGGCTTCCGCCTGGCGACCCGCGCCGGCATCTCGATCTGCGTGGACGACATGCTGGTGCCGCCGCAAAAGGCGACCCTGATCGCGGCTGCCGAAAGCGAAGTCAAGCAGATCGAGCAGCAGTACGCCTCCGGTCTGGTGACCGCCGGCGAGCGCTACAACAAGGTGGTGGACATCTGGGGCAAGGCCGGCGACGAAGTCGGCAAGGCCATGATGGACCAGCTGAAGGTGGAAGACGTCGTCACCCGCGAAGGCAAGAAGACCACGCAGGAATCGTTCAACGCGATTTACATGATGGCCGACTCCGGCGCCCGCGGTTCGGCGGCGCAGATTCGCCAGCTGGCCGGTATGCGCGGCCTGATGGCCAAGCCTGACGGCTCCATCATCGAAACGCCGATTACCGCGAACTTCCGCGAAGGCCTGAACGTGTTGCAGTACTTCATCTCGACGCACGGCGCCCGTAAGGGTCTGGCCGACACCGCGCTGAAGACCGCGAACTCGGGTTACCTGACCCGCCGTCTGGTGGACGTGACCCAGGATCTGGTGGTGATCGAAGACGATTGCGGCACCTCCAACGGCGCGTCGATGAAGGCGCTGGTCGAAGGCGGTGAAGTGATCGAAGCGCTGCGCGACCGTATCCTCGGCCGTGTCGCGGCCACCGACATCATCAATCCGGAAGACCAGGCGACCCTCTACGAAGCCGGCACCCTGATGGATGAAGACACGGTCGAAGAGATCGAACGTCTGGGCATCGACGAAGTGAAGGTGCGTACTCCGCTGACTTGCGACACCCGCTATGGCCTGTGCGCCAAGTGCTACGGCCGCGACCTGGGCCGCGGCCTCCTGGTCAACTCCGGCGAAGCGGTGGGCGTGATCGCCGCGCAGTCGATCGGCGAACCCGGTACCCAGCTGACCATGCGTACCTTCCACATCGGCGGCGCGGCTTCGCGTGCGGCTGTGGCATCGTCGGTGGAAGCCAAGTCCAACGGCACCGTGCGCTTCACCGCGGCGATGCGTTACGTGACCAACGGCAAGGGCGAGCTGATCGTCATTTCGCGTTCCGGCGAAGTGCTGATCACCGACGACCTGGGCCGTGAGCGCGAGCGCCACAAAGTGCCGTACGGCGCGACCCTGATCGTCAAGGATGGCCTGGTGATCAAGGCCGGCACCGCACTGGCGACCTGGGATCCGCTGACCCGTCCTATCATCACCGAGTACACCGGTACCGTGAAGTTCGAGAACGTGGAAGAAGGCTCCACCGTTGCCAAGCAGATCGACGAAGTCACCGGCTTGTCGACCCTGGTGGTCATCGACGCCAAGCGTCGCGGTTCGTCGGCGGCCAAGGTCATGCGTCCGCAGGTCAAGCTGCTGAACGAACAAGGCGAGGAAGTCAAGATTGCCGGCACCGAGCACGCCGTGACCATCGGCTTCCAGGTCGGCGCGCTGATCACCGTCAAGGATGGCCAGCAAGTGCACGTCGGTGAAGTGCTGGCGCGTATCCCGACCGAGTCGCAGAAGACCCGTGACATTACCGGCGGTCTGCCGCGCGTGGCCGAACTGTTCGAAGCGCGTTCGCCGAAGGATGCCGGCATGCTGGCCGAAGTCACCGGCACGGTGGCGTTCGGCAAGGAAACCAAGGGCAAGCAGCGCCTGGAAATCACCGACATGGAAGGCACCAAGCACGAGTTCCTGATCACCAAGGACAAGCAAGTGCTGGTGCACGACGGCCAGGTGGTGAACAAGGGCGAAATGATCGTGGACGGCCCGGCCGATCCGCAGGACATCCTGCGCCTCTTGGGTATCGAAGCGCTGGCGCGTTACATCGTCGACGAAGTGCAGGACGTGTACCGTCTGCAAGGCGTGAAGATCAACGACAAGCACATCGAAGTGATCGTGCGCCAGATGCTGCGCCGCGTGCAAGTGGTGGAGCCGGGCGATACCAACTACATCACCGGTGAGCAGGTCGAGCGTTCGGAGCTGCTGGACGAGAACGACCGCGTGAGCGCCGAAGGCAAGCTGCCGGCGACTTACGAGAACGTCCTGCTGGGTATTACCAAGGCATCGCTGTCGACCGACTCCTTCATCTCGGCGGCATCGTTCCAGGAAACCACCCGCGTGCTGACCGAAGCGGCCATCATGGGCAAGAAGGATGGCCTGCGCGGCCTGAAGGAAAACGTGATCGTCGGCCGCCTGATCCCGGCCGGCACCGGCCTGGCCTTCCACCGCGCCCGCAAGGAGAAGGATGTCTGGGAAGCCGAAGAGCGCGCAGCACTGCTCGAAGCCGAACGCGCATCCCACTCGGATGTGTTCAACGAAGAAGCGCCGTCGGCCGAAGCCATTGGCGGCGGCAACGAAGGCGAAGCTTGAGTTGCCGGAGGCCGCCGGAAGCATCGGCTGCCTCCGCCCCCGAGTGAGCGTCATGCAAGACAGAAGCGGCGCCGGAATTGCTTCCGGCGCCGTTTTTTTTATCCGCGGCGGCAGGTTGTCAGAAAATTGCCTGATTGACACATGCCAAGCGTCGCAATTTGGCGTCAGAAAGTTCGCCGGATGGGTAAAGGCCCCGAGCGGGTTGACCAAATAGCCTTTCAGGCATATACTCGCGAGTTCTCGAATTTAGGCTCGCCCGGGCTTATGCGTTCTTTGGTCTGAAGTTTCGCTGTTGCGACGCTTATCTCCCTCCCGGTCTTAAATCGAAACGCGCAGTTTCTCTCGCGCAAGTTTCTTGTGTGGTTCCGGGCAACCGTTTCCGGAACCTGTTTTCAATGTCGTACTTTGTTGGATTAAAACGATGCCAACCATCAATCAACTGATTCGCAAACCACGCGTCTCCGCGATCGTGAAGAGCAAATCGCCGGCGCTGGAAAACAGCCCGCAGAAACGCGGCGTTTGCACCCGTGTTTACACCACCACTCCGAAGAAGCCGAACTCCGCGCTGCGTAAGGTCGCCAAGGTGCGCCTGACCAACGGTTTCGAAGTCATTTCGTACATCGGCGGCGAAGGCCACAACCTGCAAGAACACAGCGTCGTGCTGATCCGCGGCGGCCGTGTGAAGGACTTGCCGGGTGTGCGTTACCACATGGTTCGCGGTGCGCTGGATACCCAGGGCGTCAAGGATCGTAAGCAAGCTCGCTCGAAGTACGGCGCCAAGCGCGCCAAGGCAGCGAAGAAGTAATAATTGGTCTTTATCATGGCGCTAGTCGCCTGGTAAAAGTGTCGGTCCGGATGGGCCGAGTAAGTGGAGGTCATGATGGTCTCCGCGAGTGCAGGCGATGTTGAAAGCGAAGTCTCAGAGTTCGCCCACTCAACTGAAGATTGAAAGGAATTGAAATGCCACGTCGTCGTGAAGTCCCCAAGCGGGAAATTTTGCCGGATCCGAAGTTCGGTAATGTTGATGTCGCCAAGTTCGTCAACGTCCTGATGCTGTCGGGCAAGAAGTCGGTTGCCGAAAACATCATCTATGGCGCGTTTGACCACATCCAGCAAAAGTCCGGCAAGGATCCGCTGGAAGTGTTCGCCGCAGCGATTTCCAACTGCAAGCCGATGGTTGAAGTGAAGTCGCGCCGCGTTGGCGGCGCCAACTACCAGGTGCCTGTTGAAGTGCGTCCGGTGCGTCGTATGGCGCTGTCGATGCGCTGGCTGCGTGAAGCCGCCAACAAGCGCAGCGAAAAGTCCATGCCGCAACGCCTGGGCGGCGAATTGCTGGAAGCGGCCGAAGGCCGTGGCGGCGCAATGAAGAAGCGTGACGAAGTGCACCGTATGGCAGAAGCGAACAAGGCGTTCTCGCACTTCCGCTTCTAACAAAGACAGGACGGGGCCCTGGTTGCATCGGCAGGGTCCTTGTCTATATCTGAATTGGTTCGAGCCGAGCGTTTATTTGAAAAAATTGACGCTCGGTTTCGTGCATTAAAGACTTAGGATTAAATCATGGCTCGCAAGACCCCCATTGAGCGCTACCGCAATATCGGTATTTCCGCGCACATCGATGCAGGTAAAACCACCACGACCGAGCGCGTGCTGTTTTACACCGGCGTGAACCACAAGATCGGTGAAGTGCACGATGGCGCCGCCACCATGGACTGGATGGAGCAGGAGCAAGAGCGCGGCATCACGATCACGTCGGCCGCCACCACCTGTTACTGGAAGGGCATGGCGAACAATTTCCCGGCCCACCACATCAACATCATCGACACCCCGGGCCACGTTGACTTCACCATTGAAGTCGAGCGCTCGATGCGCGTCCTGGACGGCGCCTGCATGGTCTACTGTGCAGTCGGCGGCGTGCAGCCGCAGTCGGAAACCGTGTGGCGTCAGGCCAACAAGTACAAGGTTCCCCGTCTGGCATTCGTCAACAAGATGGACCGTACCGGCGCCAACTTCTTCAAGGTGTACGAGCAGATGCGCGCTCGCCTGAAGGCCAACCCGATCCCGATGCAAGTGCCTATCGGCGCCGAAGAAAACTTCGAAGGCGTGATCGACCTGGTCAAGATGCGCGCGATCTACTGGGACGACGCCAGCCAGGGCATGAAGTTCGACTACCGCGACATTCCTGAAGGCCTGAAGGCTGAAGCCCAGAAGTGGCGCGAAAACCTGGTCGAGACCGCCGCTGAAGCGTCGGAAGACCTGATGAACAAGTACCTGGAAGAAGGCGACCTGACCGAAGCCGAAATCAAGGGCGCGATTCGCCAGCGCACCATCTCGGGCGAAATCGTCCCGATGATGTGCGGTACCGCGTTCAAGAACAAGGGCGTGCAAGCCATGCTGGACGGCGTGATCGAATACCTGCCGTCGCCGGTCGACATTCCGCCGGTTCCGGGCCTGGACGAAGACGACGAGCCGGTCGTGCGCAAGGCGGAAGACACCGAGAAGTTCTCGGCGCTGGCATTCAAGATCGCAACCGACCCGTTCGTCGGCCAGCTGTGCTTCATCCGTTGCTACTCGGGCACCCTGAATTCGGGCGACACCGTGTTGAACTCGGTGAAGTCGAAGAAAGAGCGTATTGGCCGTATCGTTCAGATGCACGCCAACCAGCGTGAAGAAATCAAGGAAATGCTGGCCGGCGACATCGCCGCGGTCGTGGGTCTGAAAGACACCACCACCGGCGACACCCTGTGCGACGACAAGGCTGTGGTCGTGCTGGAACGCATGGTCTTCCCTGAGCCGGTGATCTCGCAGGCTGTCGAGCCCAAGACCAAGGCCGACCAGGAAAAGATGGGCCTGGCCCTGAACCGCCTGGCTGCTGAAGATCCGTCGTTCCGCGTGCGTACCGATGAAGAATCGGGCCAGACCATCATCGCCGGCATGGGCGAGTTGCACCTGGACATCATCGTCGACCGCATGAAGCGCGAGTTCAACGTTGAAGCCACCGTCGGCAAGCCGCAAGTGGCTTACCGCGAAACCATCCGCAAGACCTGCGAAGAGTCCGAAGGCAAGTTCGTCAAGCAGTCGGGCGGCCGCGGTCAATACGGTCACGTCGTGCTGAAGATCGAGCCGCAAGAAGCCGGCAAGGGCTTTGAATTCGTCGATGCGATCAAGGGCGGTACCGTTCCTCGCGAATTCATTCCGGCGGTTGAAAAGGGTGTGCGTGAAACCCTCAACACCGGCGTGCTGGCCGGCTATCCGGTGGTTGACGTCAAGGTCACGCTGTTCTTCGGTTCGTACCACGATGTGGACTCGAACGAAAACGCGTTCCGCATGGCCGGTTCGATGGCGTTCAAGGACGGTTGCCGTCGCGCCAGCCCGGTGATTCTGGAGCCGATGATGGCGGTCGAAGTGGAGACCCCGGAAGACTACGCCGGTACCGTGATGGGCGACCTGTCGTCCCGCCGCGGCATGGTGCAGGGCATGGATGAAATCGCCGGCGGCGGCGGCAAGATCATCAAGGCTGAAGTTCCGCTGTCGGAAATGTTCGGTTACTCGACGACGCTGCGTTCGGCCACGCAAGGCCGCGCAACCTACTCGATGGAATTCAAGCACTACTCCGAAGCGCCCAAGAACGTGATCGACGCAATCGTCACTTCGAAGGCCAAGTAAGGTCAAGTAAGGCGAGAAAGTATCGATCCGTCCCGTGTGGGGCGGATCACGGTTTAACGTTAAGCAAACAATTCGTTCCTTGAAGGAAATTTAAAATGGCAAAAGGCAAGTTTGAGCGGACCAAGCCGCACGTGAACGTGGGCACGATTGGCCACGTTGACCATGGCAAGACCACGCTGACCGCAGCGATTGCAACGGTGCTGTCGAAGAAGTTCGG
>NZ_JBWKPR010000021.1:0-19337 GCF_059418325.1 Herbaspirillum sp. GW821-FHT09A12 | reverse complement strand
CTTTTCTTGGCGAGACAAGAAAAGTGAGCGGCTGCCGGGCCGCCCCCGGCGCTCCGCTCCGACCGGAGAAAGAAAAGCATAAAGCCAGTACATCAACACGCAGCAAGACCAGACTACCCAAAATAGCCCAATGCCATTCAGCGATTGAGCGATTGAGCGATTGAGCGTTTCATAAAATCATGAGACGAAGAAACCGGCAGCACGGCTATCCATATACAATGCGCCGATCGTGACTCCAGGATGGCCCGCCCGCACTTCATGAGACCTTCTTCCGAATCCTTCGTGCGCCGCGTGCGCAGCAAGCTTGATGAACTGTCGGCCACCGAGCGCCAGCTGGCGGATTTCTTGCTGGAGTTTCCCGGCGAGCTGGCCAGTTATGCCGGCAACGAGCTGGCGCAGCTGGCCGGCGTGTCGCCTTCGACGGTGAGCCGCTTCATCCGCCACATCGGTTATGACAGTTATGAAGAGGCGCGCCGCCATGTGCGCGAGGAACAGGAAGTCGGCTCGCCGCTGTTCCAGCCGTCCTCGGGCGCGGCGCGCCATGTCAAATCGGTGGCGGCGCATTTCCAGCAATCGCAGGCCAACCTGGCCGCTACCTTCGAACGCCTGTCCGACGCCGCCATGGCCGAGATCGCCAAGGCGATTGCCGGCGCGCCGCAGGTGCTGGTGTTCGGCAGCCGCAGCAGCCATGCCTTCGCGGTCTACCTGCGTTGGCAGATCATCCAGGTGCTGCCGCGCGTGACCGCCATCCCCGGCCCCGGCGAGACGCTGGCCGAACATACCGCCGGCCTGACCGAGCGCGATTGCGTGATCGTGTTCGGCACGCGCCGCCAGACGCGCCAGATGGAACGCGTGCTGGATGCCGCCAGCCGCGCCGGCGCCCGCATCCTCTATATCAGCGACCAGGCCTCGCCCGATTACGCTGGCGCCACCTGGTCGCTGCAATGCCAGTGCCGCGGCCCCGGTTCGCTGGACAACCACGTGGCCGTGATGGCCCTGTGCGACCTGCTGGCCACCCTGGTCATCGAAGCCAGCGGCGCGGCCGGGCGCAAGCGCCTGGCGGCGGTGGAGCAGGGCCATGACGAGCTGGACGACTTCGGCTGAGCGTATCTCACGCAGTTTCCTGCCTGGAATCAGGATTTCAGCATGTCAGGCGGATTGAATCCCCATTTTCTTCCAGGCGTCGCACGTTGCCGGTGCGGCGGCGCGGCCGGCTTCACCAATTGAAGGCGGTTGGCTGCAGCCGGACTTGCGTCCGGGCAAGGGGCATCCCTTCCCCCCAATCCGCGCGAATTCGGCACAACCCCGCTTCCCGCTTGGGTTTCATCTCATCCGCATCAGCGCCATTGCAACCATGGCATGCCGGTCCGATGCTGGCACGGCGATTGCTATATGCCTTGCAGAAATGAAATTTAAATTTCAGTAAAAAATTAATTCTGAAATTGTTATTCCATTTGTCGGCGCGGTGGACTAAAGTAAGTCACGCAACGGCGGCATTGCGCCGCCGGGGTTCCACAGCCATGACGCAGTAGCAAGAACCGAAGCATGACTTTCGTTTGCCATCCCACGCACGAGGAGCTGACCATGGCCGGACCCACACTTTCTTCGCCGGATACCCCGCGCATCGCCGAGCTGGACGGCGCGCTGGACAAGATCGGCGTCACCCGTTCGCACCACACCATCATTTTCCTGATCCTGATCGGCTGCCTGTTCGACAGTTTCGAGCAGAACGCCATCGGCCTGGTCGGCCCCATGCTCAAGCAGCAATGGGGGCTCACCACCACCGACATCGGTTTGTTAAATACCGTTACCTTCGCCAGCGCCGCCATCGGCCGCATCGTCTCCGGCCTGGTGGCCGACCGCTACGGCCGCCGCGTGATGCTGAGCCTGGACCTGCTGTTGTTTACGCTGGGCGCCGGCATCTGCGCGCTGGCGCCGGACCTGACGGTCATGGCCATCGGCCGCGCCATCGTCGGCTTCGGCCTGGGCGGCGAGATCGCCATCGCTGTCACCATGCTGGCCGAATTCTGTTCCAGCAAGTTCCGCGGCACCGCGGTGGGGCTGGTCAACGTGGGCGCCGGCGGCCTGGGCAACTTCCTGGCGCCGGCCTTCGGCCTGCTGGTATTTACCCTGTTCCCCGGCGAGAACAGCTGGCGCTGGCTGTTCTTCTGCCTGATGGTGCCGGCCCTGCTGGGCGCGTTCTACCGCCGCTATATCCCGGAAACGCCGCGCTTCTTGCTGTCGCAGCACAAGATCGCCGAAACCAACCAGGTGCTGTCGCGCCTGGCCAGCGGCAAGCTGTCCGGCCCCGCGCCTGAAGCGACGGCGTGGATCGCCGACGATGGCCGCCGCGAGCAGGCCGCGCGCGTGAAGGTGCGTTCGATGGAGATTTTCCAGGGCCCGCTGGCGCGCCGCACCGTGCCGCTGTGCATCGCCATCTGGATGACCTATGGCGCGCAGATCTCGGTGCTCACGCTGATGCCGACCATCCTGGTCAGCCTGGGCTACAGCATGTCCAAGAGCCTGCTGTTCACGATGGTGATGCAAAGCGGCAGCCTGCTGGGCGCGATCGCCGCCTCGGCCTTCGGCTTCCACATGCCGCGCAAGCGCGTGTTGACCATTGGCGCGGTCTGCGCCTGTGCGGCGGCGCTGGCGATCGGCTTCGTGGCCAAGAACATCGCCATGATCCTGGTGGCCGGCGCGGTGTTCCAGTTCTTTGTGCTGTTGTTGAACACCACCATCTGGATCTTCGCCCCCGAGCTGTATCCGACCCGCGTGCGGGCCTTCGGCACCGCCTTCATCCTGGCCACCGGCACGGCCGCCGGCGCCTTCATGCCGCTGGCGGCGGGACGCCTGTTCGACGCCTTCGGCCTGGCCGGCGTGTTCGGCATGATCGCCGCGATGTACGGCATCTTCACCATCGCGGTGCGCACCGTGCCGGAAACCTACGGCAAGTCGCCCGACGCGCCGCTGGAGGATGGGCCGGTGCACGCGCCGGCCGAGGCGGCCGCGGTCGGCAGCCGCGGTTGACGCCACCGCAGTCGATCCACTTTTATCCAGAGCCGATTAACTAGGGCCGATTAACCAGAGCCGAACATGCGCCATATCCTGCTGATCAATCCGAACTCTTCGGCCGCCACCACCGAGATGATGGTGACCATCGCCGCCGCCGAGCTGCCGCCGGGCTTCTCGGTCAGCGGGGTGAGCGCGCGCAGCGGGCCGGGCATGATCGTCAACAGCGCCGAGCTGCAGGCGGCAGCGCCCGAGGTGGAGCGCAACTGGCAGGAGTTCGGCCGCCAAAGCGCCGGCGTGATCGTCAGCGCCTTCGGCGATCCCGGCATCGAGCGTGTGCGCGCCGCCGGTCAGACGCCGGTGGCCGGCATTTGCGAAGCGTCGATGCTGGAGGCGGCGCAGGGCGGCCGGCGCTTCGGCGTGGCGACGGTAACGCCGGAACTGGCCGACGCCATCGCCGCCAAGGCGCGGCAACTGGGATTGGGCGGCCTGTACACCGGCATTCGCCTGACCGCGGGCGATCCGCGCGCACTGGCGGCCGACCCGCAGGCGCTGGAACAGGCGCTGGCGCAGGCGGTGCGGGAGTGTGTGGAACTGGACGGCGCGCAGGCGGTGGTGATCGGCGGCGGGCCGCTGGGCCAGGCCGCCACCGCATTGGCGCAACGCTTCACGGTGCCGGTGATCGCACCGATCCCGGCCGCCGTGCGCTACCTGCTGCGCCAGCTGGACATCACTAATACGGCTGCGGCCTGAAATTAGAGCATCGCCAGGGGCAGCTTGCGGCGCGGCGGCGGGAAGGCGGCGTCGAGTTCCTTGAGGTCGGCGTCGTCCAGGGCAATGTCGAGGCAGGCGCGGTTTTGCCGTACATGCTCCTGGCTGGCCGCCTTGGGGATGGCGATCACGCCGGGGCGGCGCAGCACCCACGCCAATGCGGCCTGCGCCGGCGTCACGCCATGCCGTTGGGCGATGGTTGCCAGCGCGGCATTCTTCAGGATGCGCCCCTGTTCGATCGGCGAGTAGGCCATGATGGGCACGCCGCGTTCCAGCGATTGCGGCAGCAGGTCGTATTCGATGCCGCGCCGCGACAGGTTGTACAGCACCTGGTTGGCCAGGCATTGGCCGCCGTTTTCTTCTGCCAGCAATTCATCGATGTCGTCGGTATCGAGGTTGCTCACGCCCCAGCCGCCGATCTTGCCCTGCGCCGCCAGCGTTTGCATCGCTTCCACCGTGGCCGACAACGGGTGCGAACCGCGCCAGTGCAACAGGTACAGGTCGATACGATCGGTGCCCAGGCGTTTCAGGCTGGCTTCGCAGGCGGCGATGGTGCCGCGCCTGGAGGCGTTGTGCGGCAGCACCTTGCTGACCAGGTAGACCTGGTCGCGGCGGCCGGCAATGGCGCGGCCGACGATCTTTTCGGCGCCGCCGTCGGCGTACATCTCGGCGGTGTCGATCAGCGTCATGCCCAGCGCCATGCCGGCTTGCAGCGCCTTCACCTCGGCCGCCGCATGCGCGGCCGACTCTCCCATGTTCCATGTGCCCTGGCCCAGGGCCGGCACCTGGTCGCCATTGCGCAGCCTGACCAGCGGGATTTGCTTCATGCGTCCTCCTCTTGATAGGAATGCGCCGCCGGCGATGCCTTCACCCGATCCGGCGACGAAAATGCATTAGACCCCATTTTGGCGCCGGCTTCATCCCGCATCGCACATCGCATGGCGACAATGCATGGCGGCAACTTTTCGATGGCTTTGTGGCGCCATGCCGGCGCCGCGATTGTGGCCGGAGGCAACTGCTGGCATGATCGCACCAAGAAAAAATCCAGGGGAAATCATGTTGCGTCGTTTGCGTCAGGCCTGCGCCAAATACTGGGCGCGCTGGTTGCTGGCATTGGTGCTGACCGGTGTGGCGGCTGCACAGGTGGTCGGCATGCTGCCGGGCGAGTGGGTGGGGCGGCTGGACCTGTTCTTCTACGACTTGCGCATGCGCGTGGTCAAGGCCGAGCTGGACCCGCGCATCGTCATCGTCGACATCGATGAAAAAAGCATCGCCGACATCGGCCGCTGGCCCTGGAGCCGCGACGTGGTGGCCGAGCTGGTCAGGCAGATGACGCAGACCTACCAGGCGCAGTCGGTCGGTTTCGACGTGGTGTTCGCCGAACCGGACACCAGTTCCGGCTATGCCCGCCTGGAAGAATTGGCCAAAGGCGAATTGAAGGATGTGCCGCAATTCACCCGCCAGCTGCAAAGCCTCAAGCCGCAGATGGATTACGACGCGCGCCTGGCCCAAGCCCTGCAGGGGCAGCCGGTGGTGATGGGCTACAACCTGTCCAACGAAGCCGGCGCCATCGCCAAGGGGCAACTGCCGGCGCCGGCCTTCACCGTGGCCGATCTCGGCGGCCGTCGGCTGGACGTGACGCACTGGCGCGCCTACGGCGCCAACCTGCCGCAGCTGCAGCAGGCGGCGCGCTCGGGCGGTTTCTTCAATCCGCTGCCCGATGAGGACGGCCTGATCCGCGCGGTGCCGCTGGTGGCCCAGGTCGGCGACAACTTCTATGAGTCGCTGGCGCTGGCCACCGCGCGCGTGGCCCTGGACGGCAAGCGCATCAAGCCGGTGTTCCTGCAGAACGACGCCGTGCTGTCGGAGGCGCAACTGCGCGACTATGGCGCGCTCGATTCCATCGCGGTCGATATCAAGCCCGATCCGCTGTTCATCCCGGTCGAACGCCACCTGACCACGCTGGTCACCTACCGCGGCCATGGCGGGCCGGCCGGCGGCGCCTTCCGTTATGTGCCAGCGGTGGACGTGCTCCGCGGCCGCGTGCCGCACGACCAGCTGGACGGCCGCATCATGCTGGTCGGCACCACCGTGCCGGGCCTCAACGATTTGCGGGCCACGCCGGTCAGCCCGGTCTATCCCGGCGTGGAAGTGCACGCCAACCTGATCGCCTCCATCATCGACGGCGACTTCAAGCAGCGTCCGGAATTCGCGGTCGGCTACGACCTGGTGCAGATCCTGGTCATCGGCCTGACGCTGGGCATCCTGTTGCCGATGCTGGGGCCGCTCATGTCCATCCTGCTGACGGCGGCCGCCGGCGCCGGCATCGGCGCTTTCAATTTCTGGCTGTACAACACCGGCGGCCTGGTGCTGCCGCTGGCCACCGCTTTGCTGCTGATCGCCGCGCTGTTTATCTGCAACCTGGGCTGGGGCTACCTGTTCGAGTACCGCAACCGCAAGGCCATCGTCAACCTGTTCGGCGAATACGTGGCGCCGGAACTGGTGGCCGAGATGGCGGCCAATCCCGAGAGCTACAACATGGAAGGCGAGATCCGCGAGCTGAGCGTGATGTTCTCCGACGTGCGCGGCTTCACCACCATCTCCGAAGGGCTGCAGCCCAACGCGCTGCGCGAATACATCAATCTCTACCTGACCGCCATGTCGGAAGACATCCGCGGCAACCGCGGCACCCTGGACAAGTACATCGGCGACGCCGTCATGGCTTTCTGGGGCGCGCCGCTGGCGTTGCCCGACCACGCCGCGCGCGCGGTCGCCACCGCGCTGAAGATGCAGCAGACCGTCATCGCGCTGAACCGGGAGTTCGCCAAGCGCAACTGGCCGCCGCTGAAGATCGGCATCGGCGTCAACACCGGCTCGATGCGGGTGGGCGACATGGGCTCCAGGATCCGCAAGGCGTACACGGTCATGGGCGACGCGGTCAACCTGTCTTCGCGGCTGGAGTCGATCACCAAGGTCTACGGCGTGGGCGTGCTGGTCGGGCCGGCCACGCGCGATGCGGCGCCGGGCTTCGCCTACCGCGAGCTGGACCGCGTGCGCGTCAAGGGCAAGAACGAACCGGTGCCGATCTTCGAGCCGCTGGCACCGGATGGCGAACTCGATGCCGGCCTGCGCGCCGAGGTCGAACAATGGCATGCGGCGCTGGCCGCCTTGCGCGCGCAGCGCTGGGATGACGCCGAGCGCGAAATTCTCGCACTGCAGGAAAAATCGGCGCATGGCCTGTATGCGCTGTATCTCGGACGCATCGCCCGCTATCGCAGCGAGCCGCCTGGCGCCGACTGGGATGGCGTCACCACGTTCGACACGAAATGAAACGGCGGCAAGGGCGTGGCAAGCGTTCAAGCCGACAATTGCTTGCCGCATCTTTACACCAAGACATGAGAATAGTTTCCAGGCGGGAAAGTCCGGCGTGGTGAAAATGCCGCCAGACCAGAGCCGGTGTGCTTTTTAATCGAATTTTGTCGACGTTCAAGAAACGAGTCCCTATACTTTACACACGTCAAGAATTGCTCATGCTGCGGGAGGGGATGGGCCGCTACTGACGATTCTGCTGCAGGGAGATTCCACCGTTTTCAGTTTGTCATCCGCTATCACGGAGCGAGCCGTGCGCGCGCCCGTTTTGCGTATCGGGGCGGCCAGCGCGGCGAGGATATCCCGGCGGCAGGGATTCAGGGAGAAGGTCAATCCGGCATGATCCGCTTGCGGACGTGCTTATAAGAGCCGCTAAAGATAAAGGGGAGGCGGGCCGTACAGGCAACCGCCCGCACATATGATGAAACACGGCTTTCAGCATTATTTGATGGGGATGGCGCTGGCGACGACAGCGCTGGGGGCAATGGCGCAAGCCGCGCCGCAGGCCGCTACAGCAGCGGCAGCGGCGCCGGCCGACGAACGCTTCGAGATCAAGCGTTTCCAGATCGACGGCAATACCCTGCTCACGGCGCAGCAGATCGAGCAGAGCGTGGGGCCGTTTACCGGCCCCGGCCGCGTCTACGGCGACATACAGCAGGCGCTGGAGGCGCTGGAAAACGCTTACCGCAAGGATGGCTACAGCACCGTCCAGGTCCATGTGCCGGAACAGGAGCTCACGTCCGGCGTGGTGCGCATCCAGGTGACGGAGACCGTGATCGGCAAGGTCACCGTGGTCGACAACAAGCATTTCAGCGAAGACAACATCCGCGCCAGCCTTCCGGCGCTGCAGCCGGGCATGGCGCCCAACATGCGCAAGATTTCGGAATCGGTGCAACTGGCCAACGACAATCCGGCAAAGCAAGTCAACGTCGAACTCTCCAGCGCCGAAGCCGACGGCAAGATCGACGCCAAGGTGGCGGTAACCGACAATGACCCGTTCCGGGTGATCCTCACGCTGGACAATACCGGCTCCCCGGAAACCGGCCAGTGGCGCACCGGCGTGGCCTTGCAGCATTCCAACCTGTTCAACCGCGACCATGTCGGCACGCTGGCCTACACCACGTCGCCCGACAGCCCGTCGGGCTCCAAGGTCGACCTGTATTCGCTGGGTTATCGCCTGCCGCTGTACGGCATCGGCGACAGCCTGGATTTCATCTACGGTAAATCCAACGTGACCAGCGGCACTTCGCCCACGCTGGGCTCGCTGTTCGGCTTCACCGGCAAGGGCGATGTCTACGCGCTGCGCTGGAACCATTTCTTCGCCCGCAGCGGCGAATGGACCAGCAAGCTGGTGTTGGGCGCCGATTACAAGAAGCTGGGCTCGACCTGCAACTTCGCCGGCATCGAGCTCTCCACCTGCCAGCCTTATTCCACGCTGCCGCTGTCGGCCACCTATAGCGCGCAGCGCCAGAGCGTGGGGCAGATCCTCGACTACAACGTCGGCATCGCGCGCAACTGGGCGGTCGGCCCCAGCTACACCAGCACCAGCGGCCGCACCGACCGTTATTCCTTCATCGCCGGCAACCGCGACACGACCGACAACTTCGTCATCGCGCGCGGCGGCGTTTCGCTGCTCAAGGCGTTCGCCAGCGACTGGCAGATGCGCCTGGCCGGCACGGCCCAGTACGCGCCCGATCCGCTGGCGCCGGCCGAACAGTTCGGCCTGGCCGGTTCGACCGCCGTGCGCGGCTTCTCCGAACGCGCGGTCGCGGCCGACAGCGGCATGATCGTCAATGCCGAAGCCTATACGCCGGAACTGCTGGCCAAGAGCGAGCTCAAGGGCAACCTGCGGCTGCTGGGGTTCTACGACATCGGGCGCGGCTACAACAACAAGACCGCCGGCAGCGCGCTGGCCTCCAGCATGACGGTGGCCAGCCTCGGTTTCGGCGCGCGCTACAACGTGGGGCGCGATTTCAACCTGCGCCTGGATGTCGCGCGCGTGTCCATCGCCGGCACTTCGCAAACAGAAAAACGTGGCGACCTGAATGCGCACCTGAGCGCGACCCTGGGGTTCTGACATGAAAAATACCGTACCCGCATCCGAAAGCCAGGCCGCCTACGGCGCGCCGCCTGCCATCGAACTGTTGCCGCCGTCGCTGACGGTGCGCCTGGGCAAACGCCGCCTGACCCTGAGCTGGCGCGCGCGCAAGCCCCTGCCGGCGCTGTTGGGCCGCCTCTTGCTGCGATCCTGGCGCCAGGTGCTGGCGCCGGTGCTGCGGGTGTCGGTGGCCGCCGCCGCGGTGTGCGGCGCCTGGCAGACCGGCGCGCTGGCCGCCGCGCCGGCGCCGGGCACGCTGCCCGCCGGCTGGAGCGTGGTCAACGGCAACGTGGTGTTCACCCAGAACGGCAACGTCCTCAACATCAACCAGCTCTCGCCGCAGGCGATCGCCAATTTCCAGTCCTTTTCGATCGGCTCGGCCGCCGCCGTCAACATCAGCCAGCCCGGTGCGGCGGCGGCCTTCCTGGCCAAGGTGACCGGCGGCGACATATCGCAGATCTACGGCAAGCTGACCGCGCCGGGCCTGGTGGCGCTGTATAACCCGAACGGCATCCTGGTCGGCCCCGGCGGCCTGGTCGATGTCGGCCGCTTCATCGCCACCACGCTCAACATCAACGACAGCGATTTCCTGGCCGGCAAGCTGACCTTTTCCAGGCAGGGCGCGGTCGGCTCGGTGGAGAACCAGGGCACCATCAAGTCCGCCACCGGCGGCAGCGTCTACCTGATCGGCAGCAGCGTCACCAACGGCGGCATCATCCAGAGCCCGCAGGGCGAGGTGATCCTGGCCGCCGGCGAAACCGTGACCCTGGCCGATACCGCCACGCCGGGCGTGACGGTCAACGTCACCGGCAACACCGGCAATGTCACCAACCTGGGCGCCATCACCGCCGAAGCCGGCCGCATCGGCATCGCCGCCGGCCTGATCAGCAACAGCGGCAACCTCAGCACCTCCAGCGTGGTGCGCGAAGGCGGCCGCATCTTTTTGCGCGCCTCGCAAAACCTGACCACCACGGCCAGCTCCAGCATCAGCGCCGACGGCAGCAAGGGCGGCAATATCGTGCTGTATGCGGACGGCGCGGCCAACCTCGATGGCGACGTGTCGGCGCAAGGCGCCGCCGGCACCGTGCTGGGCGGCTTTGTGGAAACCTCCGGCAAGCAATCGCTGAGCGTGGTCAAGGCGCCCAAGGTCGGCGCCGGCGGCACGTGGTATATCGATCCTTACGATCTTGAAGTGATTGCCGATAGCAGCGGCGACAACTACTACATTAACATCGAGGACAACGTCATTACTTCCGTGGGCAGCAGTGCCCATATCCGGGCCAGCACGATTTCGGGCCAGCTTAACAACGGCGTCAGCGTGATATTGGAGACCGGCGCCGGCGGTTCTTTGACAGGCGGCAATATCACCGTCAGCAGCGCAATCAACAAGACCAGCGGCTCGGCCGCCAGCCTGACGCTCAATGCGAACAACAGCATCGCCATCAATGCCGACATCACCAGCACCAGCGGCGCGCTGAATCTGAACCTCAACAGTAACCTCAGCGGCATCGCCGGCGACCATACGGTCAACGTCAGCGGGGCGCGGGTCAGTCTCAATGGCGGCGTCCTCAATGTTCTCGACGTCGGCGGCAATACCGGCAGCGGCAATATCGCCATCAATAGCGGCGCCACAATCGACCTCAGTCAGGGCAGCACGCTCAACGCCGGCACGCTCACCATTGCCACCGGCGGCACGCTCTCGGGCATCAATAATGCCGGTGTGATCCTGGCCGGCGATTTGAACAACAGCGGTACGGTCGAGCTTGACAATTCGGCGATGAGCGTCGGCGGCAAGCTGGCCAACCAGGGTGCGATGAACCTGACCACCGTCAGCGGCATGCTGGGCAACGTCACCAACAGCGGCGCCATGACGATGACCAGCATATTCCAAGGCATTGACGCGACAGCGTTCAACAATAGCGGTGCGCTGGAGTTGCACAACGGTGCGAGGCTCAATACCGGCGCCATGACCAATAGCGGCACCGCCATCATCGATGTATCGACCTTGAATGTGAGCGCGCTGACCAATAGCGGTACGGCGACGGTGAACGGCGGCACAGTGATCGCCACCGACAAGATCACCAATGCGGGCCAGTTTTCGAGTTCCAATAGCACCATCAATACGGCGAACGGCTTTGACAATAGCCTGGGCGCCACGCTGACCCTGGACTTTCAGTCCAGCTTCAACAGCGGCACCGTGGTCAATGCCGGCACGATGAATGCCATCGGCGCGGGAATCATCATTGCAGCACTGGACAATAACGCAACGGGAACGATTACGGTCAGCAACGGCGCCTCGATAAACGGCACGTCCTTTTCCAATAGCGGCACCCTCAACATGCAGGGCAATGCCGGCGTGTCTTTTTCGTCGGGAGTGGAGAATAAGTTTGGCGGTACGATCAGTGGAACCGGGACGATCGGCACCTTGAACAACAACGGCACGCTGGCGCCGGGCGGCGATGGCAGTGTCGGCGCCCTGAACATCGATGGCGACCTGACGCTTGGCAGCGGCAGCACGCTGTTGCTGGATGTCTCCAATGCGGGTTATGACCAGATCAACTTCCTGAGCAGCGGCACCATCAGCCTCGGCGGCACGCTTCAGACGCGCTTGCTCAATGGCTACACGGCATCGGTGGGCACCGCCTATCAGGCGTTCAACACCAGCGCCGGCGCGCAGTTCTCTCCCGGTTCCTATTTCCGCAACGTGAGCGGCGACGTGCTGACCATTGGCGGCAACAAGCAGATGATCAAGGCCACCACGGAAAATGGCCTGACGCTGGCCATGGCCGGCTCGGCCACGCTGGCCGCCAACGGTAGCGATTCGGACTGGGGCAGCCTCGCGACCTGGGGCGGGGCCGGTTACATTCCGACCCAGATCGATACCGTCGTCATCGATAGCGGCATGGTCGCACACCACGGCATGGGCGCCGACACCATCGACAAGCTGGTGCTCAACGGCGGCAGGCTGGATATGTATGGCGGCAGCCTGACCGTGGCCACCTCGACCTCGGGCAGCGGCAATATTTCCCTGGCTTCGTCGATGAATGCCGATGTGACCGCGCTCACGCTCAACAATGCCGTCACCAATGCCAATGTCTCCGTCACTGGCGGCAACCTGGTGCTCGGCGGCGATACGCGCTTCTACGGCATGGATGTACGTAGCGGCAACGTCACCGGCAATCCGGGGTCGCGCCTGGTGGTGTCGGACGATTTCTACCAGAGCGGCGGCAACATGAGCCTTGCCGATGCCGCGCTGAGTTCGGCTTCCGGCACGCTGACGGTGGGCAATATCACGGCCAACAACCTGGTGCTGGAGGCGCAGAACGGCGATATTTCCCAGTACGGCAGCGGCTGCATGAGCGTCTATACCTCGCTGCATGTGATCCAGCAGCTGATCGCATCGGCCACCGGCAATATCAGCCTGGATGGCGCCAGCAGCAACAACCAGATCGCCGCTTTTGCCGCCAGCAGCAGCGGCCAGGGCAACATCAGGCTGCTCAACCATCTCAATACCGATGACGCCAGCGTGGTCACCATCAATGGCGTCAATGCCGCCAACGGCAGCGTCAACATCGAGAACTATGGCGCCATGCGCACGGCGGCGATCGGTTCGAATGCCGACTTCCTGGGCGGCTTGCCCACGGCGGTCGACGGCACGCCCACCAGTGCCGCCGACAAGCTGGCGACACTGGGCGTGAATGGCACCGGCCTGGTCAAGACCCGCGGCGCCGGCGGTTCGGTGAACATGTCGACGCACAGCCCGCTGACCATCGGTGCGGGCGGCGTGGACGCCAGCGGCGACATCGTGCTGACGGCGGGCAGTTCGGCCAACAGCAGCGCCGACAACCTGATCATCAATGGCCCCTTGTCTTCGCAGGGCGGCAACGTTACGCTCGCCGCCGCCAACAGCCTCGCCCTCAACGCCAATGTGACGACTTCGGCGCCGGGCCTGGCGACGTTGTCGGCCCTGGCGTTCAGCTACACCCCGGGGGTGAGCATCACGGATGCCAATGGGGTGCGCATACCGGTACCGCTTCCGCCTTCGATCACGCCGGTTACGCCCCCGTCGCCGACCATTCCGGTGCCGGTGGTGATACCGACCGTGCCCCAGTCGGCGCTGCAGCAGAGTCTCAACAGCATCATTGCGATCCTGGCGCAGGGTACGACGCAGACTTCCGGTTCAAGCGGGCAGGTCAGCATGACGGGTGACGACAGTGGCGGCGGCAAGGAGGAGAAGACAGGCGCAAAGGATCCCTTCGCGGAAGACACGACAAGTCCCAAGGTGGCCAAGCTGTATTGCAATTGATGCGCCGAATCGTATGGTTTTTCCGGGCGCCAATCGATGGCGCCGGTTTTCAGGACTCAGTATGAAACCGTTGAATTATTCTCGTGGGGCAGTCATCGCGCGGCGGCTGGCCGGATGGTGGATGGCATTGGCGCTGCTGGCCGTCGCCGGCGCGGCGCAGGCGCAGGCGGTGGGGACGGTGACGCACCTGTCGGGCCTGCTCACGGCCCGGCATGCCGACGGCACGCGCACCGTGCTGGCGGTGAAGTCGGTCATTCTCCAGGGCGATACGCTCATTACCGAACGCGAGACGTATACCAGGGTGCAATTCCTGGACGATGCCGAGATCGTGCTGCGCCCCGGCAGCGAGGTGGTGGTGGCCAAGTATGTCTACGACGAAAAGAAACCGGAAAACGATTCGGTGGCGATCAACCTGGTCAAGGGCGGCTTGCGCGCCGTGACCGGCCTGGTCGGCAAGCGCAACCACGGGGCGGTCAACTTCGACACGCCGACGGCGACCATCGGCATCCGCGGCACCAATTTCGGCGCGCTGTTCTGCCAGAACGATTGCGGCGGCATACCAACGTCGAGCGGAACAGTGCCGCAAAACGGCTTGCATGTGGATGTGACCCAGGGCGCGATCGTGTTGACCAATCCCGCGGGTTCGCAAATCTTCCAGGCCGGGCAATTCGGTTTCACGCCCAGCATACAGGTGCCGCCGGTCATCGTTCCCGTGAACCCGGGGATCAAGTTCGCGCCTCCTCCGAATTTCGGCTATGTGGCGTCACCCGGCCAGCAAGCTGCATCGAGTAAAGCGATCGATTGCGTGGTGCGTTGAGCGTTGAGTCGAGGCTGCCTGAACCGGCACCAGGGCCTGAATCAGGCCCTGGAATCAGGCCCTAGAACGCCAGGATGACGCCCGGCGCCAGCATGCGCGGCTGGTGCGGGCTGTTGCCGGCGGCGATTTCGCGGGCGATCTGCTCTTGCTGGCTGGGTTTTGCGTGGGTCACCAGCACCTCCGGCCGCGCGCGCAGCTTTGCCAGTTCGCCCAGCAGCAGGCTGGGGCACAGATGTTTGGACAATAGCGCCAGCTCGCGCTCGCGGTCGGCGAAGGCGGCCTCGATGATCAGGTAGCGCAGGTCGCCGACGGCATTGAGGGCTTCCCACAGCGGGTCGCAGATGCAGGTATCGCCGCTGAAGGCGAGCGAAGCGCCGCTGGCCTGGTTGTGCAAGTGATAACCCACCGCAGGCACGGTATGCGTGGCCGGCAGCGGCGTGATGTTGCGCGTGCCCAGCGTCACGGCCTGGCCTACTTCGATGGCGGCAAAGCGCAGGAAGGGATGGTCCGGCGTGGGGATCTGGCTGAAGTCGGGCCAGATGTGCCAGTTGAAGATGTGCTGGCGGATGATCTCCAGCGTCTCGCGCGTGGCGTACATGGTGACCGGACGCGCGCGCAGTTCGCCCACGCTGTCGACCATCAGCGGCAGGCAGGCGATATGGTCCAGATGGGCGTGCGTGATGAAGACATGGTCGATCGCGGCCAGGCGTTCCAGCGACAGGTCGCCCACGCCGGTGCCGGCGTCGATCAGGATATCGTGATCCACCAGCAGGGAGGTGGTGCGCATGCCGTTTCCGCCGATGCCGCCGCTGCAACCGAGAATTTCTACGCGCATTGTGACTTGCCGTCCAATATAGTTATAGGCTGGAAGACCGCCCCATCGCGGCTGCCGAGCGTTGGTTGCAACCCGGAAACCCCCGTCCGGACTGGGTTTGCGCACAATGTGGCAAACTATGCAACAGCGGTCGATGTTAAGTTATCCGCGCCCCTAAATCAATGAAAAGAAACCGGGGAAAGCAGGCGGACTCTTCCATTTGAAGCAGGTATGATCTACCCGGCAATGTTTCGGAGAGGTAAGCTGAAGAATTGCAGGCGGTTTAGGCCCAAGCTCGCGGCAATCTGCGGCGCGGGCGGGCTTTAAAATTGCCAGAATGCGAGTAGAGTGTCCGGGAAAACGCCGGGCTCCGCGCCTTGACCGGCGCGCACAAAAAAATCGCAATGGCCGACCCCGATTTTCCATCCACCGCAGCACCGGCAACCGCCATGGACAAGCACCGAGACATATCCTACCGGCTGGACCAGCTGACCGAACTGAGCATGGCGCTCAGCAACAACCGCGACCTGCCGCTGCTGCTCGAGCGCATCCTGCTGACCGCCATGGACATCACGCAAGCCGATGGCGGCACCCTGTACCGCATCGACGAAAGCGACAACAGCCTGCAGTTCTACATCTCGGTCAACGGCAGCCTGAAGATGCACCAGGGCGGCAGCAGCGGGACGGCGATCTCGATTCCCAACATCGCGCTCAGGCTGCCCGACGGCGCGCCCAACCTGTCGGCGGTGGCGGCCTATGCGGCCAACACGCGCAAGTCGGTCAACATCCCCGACGTGTACCAGGCGCAGGCGAGCGCCGGCTTCAATTTCAACGGCATGCGCCTGTTCGACGAGAAGTACGGCTACCGCTCGCAGTCGATCCTGACCGTGCCCATGCAAGACCACGGCGGCGAGCTGCTGGGCGTGCTGCAACTGATCAACGCCACCGACCGCGCGGCCGGCAAGACGATCGCGTTCTCCGAGACCGACCAGCACTTCATCGAAGCGCTGGCCTCGCAGGCCTCCATCGCGATGACCAACCAGCAACTGATCCATCGCCTGGAAAACCTGTTCGAGAGTTTCATCAAGCTGATCAACATCGGCATCGGCGAAAAGTCGCCGCATACCGGCCGCCACTGCGAGCATGTGCCGGAACTGGCGATGATGATCGCCGAGGCGGCGCATGCCGCCACCGAAGGCCCGCTGGCCGATTTCCGCATGAGCGAGGCCGACCGCCGCGAGTTGTGGGTGGCCGGGCTGCTGCACGACTGCGGCAAGATCAGCACGCCCACGCACATCGTGGAAAAGTCGACCAAGATGGAAACCATCTTCGACCGCATCCACCTGGTCGATACCCGTTTCGAGGTCTTGAAGCGCGACGCCGAGATCGGCGTGCTGCAGGAGAAACTGGCGCTGGGCGCCGCGCTCACGCCGGACAAAAGCGCCGAGCTGGATGCGCGCTTGCAGGCCGAGATCGCCCTGATGGACGACGAGCGCGCCTTCCTCCACAAGAGCAACATCGGCACCGAAGGCATGAAGCCGGAAGACCAGCAGCGCGTGCTCGACATCGCCGAGCGCCAATGGCGCGGCCCGGACGGCCAGATGCGCGCATTGCTGGACGACGAGGAAGCCGGCAACCTGCGCATCCGCGCCGGCACCCTGAACGACGCCGAGCGCCAGATCATCAACAACCACATCGTGATCACGATCAAGATGCTGGAGTCGCTGCCCTGGCCCAAGCAATTGCGCAACGTCACCGAATACGCCGGCGGCCACCACGAGCGCATGGACGGCAAGGGCTATCCCAAGGGCCTCACGCGCGAGCAGATGTCGATACCGGCGCGCATCATGGCGGTGGCCGACATCTTCGAAGCCGTCACCGCCGCCGACCGCCCCTACAAGCGCGGCAACACGCTCAACGAGGCGATCGACATCCTGGCCGGCTTTCGCGCGCGCGACCACATCGACCCCGACCTGTTCGACATCTTCATCCGCGACAAGGTCTACCAGCAGTACGCCGACAAGTTCATGCATGCCAGCCAGATCGACGAGGTCGACCTGTCGAAGATTCCCGGGCATGCGCCCCGCTGACAAAACGTCGCGGGCGGCGTTGCTTGAGGACGCGGGCGGCATTTTTTCGGCAGCAACCGCAAGAGGTTGGGTTATGCTCGCGGATGGAAAGTGAGCCGCCCATGGCATTCACGCGCATCGAGGAACCGTAATACGTGTCTCAGGCAGTAACCCGTCCAGCGACATCCGCAACTACCCACCGAGGTAATTTCATCAGCCGCCACTGGCGCGGCGACTATTCGCTCGCCCGTTCCTACTGGCTGCATACGGTGTTGTTGTCGTCGCTGTTGCCGGCGTTCTCGATCTCGCTGCTGGCGCGGCTGACCAACGACATGCCGGCGCGCTACGGCGTGGCCGGGGTCCTGGCCATCGCCGCCTTCAGCTACCTGGCATGGATCTGGGGCGTGCGCGGCTGCTGGATGTCGGCCGGCCGGCATGTGGCGCGCGGCGGGCGGCGCTGGGCCGAGGTGGTGGTCAAGGTGCTGATCGTGTTCGGCGCCATCAGCCTGGTGTCCAGCACCTGGCGCGCGTCCCATTCTTTCCGCGAACAATTCGATATCGCCCGCGGCAAGCAACTGGGGCCGCCGGTGGTCTATCAGTTGCGGGTCGACGGCAAGTCGGTCCTGCTGCAAGGGGGCATGAACGACGGCGCCGCCGATGGCCTGGAGCGCCTGTTGCAGGCGCAGCCCTCGGTCACGACGGTAGTCTTGTATTCGGCCGGCGGCTGGGTGCGCGAGGGCAAGCTGGTGGGCGATGTGATCCGCCGCCGCGGCCTCAATACCTATGTCGAGCAGGAGTGCTCGTCCTCGTGCACGCTGGCCTTCATGGCCGGGCGCGACCGCGCCATGGACCCGCGCGCGCACATCGGTTTCCATACGCTGTATACGGTGGGCGGGGACGACCGCATCAACAAGACTTTCGACCGCAACCTGACCTTCGACACCTACGGCAAGCTGGGCCTGCCGCATGACTTCATCACCCGCATCGCCGATACGCCTTCCAACAAGAGCTGGTATCCCGAGCAGGGCCAGATGCTGCAGGCCGGCGTGCTGACCCGCCTGGCGCCCGGCGGCGAGACCGCGCAACTGGCCACCATCGCCACCTCGCGCGACATCCTGGAGGAGGAGTTCAAGAAAGGCGCGCTGTTCGACATCATGGCGCGCTACCACCCCAAGGATTTCGCCCGCATGGTCGACCTGGCCTGGGCGTTGGCGCAGGCGCATGCTTCCGACGCCGAGATCCTGGCGGTGGGGCGCGAGCAGGTCGGCATCCTCAGCCGCAAACTGTTGCCGATCGCCTCGGACCAGTCGCTGCAGCAATTCCAGCAACTGGTGCTGGACCAGGCGGTGGCGCTGCGCGGCATCAGCGCGGCGGCATGCACCGAACTGATCTATCCGCATTCGCGCGCCGACGCCGCGGCCGGCCGCGAGACGCCGCAAGCGGTGTTGCCGCAGGAGTTCGCCAACCGCGAGATGGCGATGACGCAGCGCCTGTTGCGCGATGCCGATCCGGCCAACGCGGTACGCTTCACGCTGGGCGAACGCACCCGCGTGATCCGCCGTGCGCTGGCGCCGTTGTCGCAGGAACAGCTGCGGCTGCTGTCGTCGCCGGAGCGCCGCCAGGCTGATCCGGATGCTACTTGCGATGCTTCGATCTCTTATCTGCGGGCGGTCAACGAGCTGCCGGTGGAGGAGCGCAAGATTGCGTTGCGGGTGTTGTATTCGCGGGGGGATTAGTTAGTTGTATTGGTTTGATGTTTGTTTGGGTAGTCTGGTCTTGCTGCTGGTCGATGTACTGGTTTGATGTTTTTGGGTAGTCTGGTTTTGCTGCGTGTTGGTGTACTGGCTTAATGCTTATCTTTCTCCGGTCGGAGCGGAGCGCCGGGGGCGGCCCGGCAGCCGCTCACTTTCTTTGGCCCGCCAAAGAAAGTGAGCAAAGAAAGGCGGCCCCTAAGTGCCAGCCCTCCTTCGGAGGGTACCCGTTGGAGGGCGGTAAAAAATGGGCGAGGCAGAGTCGCTGCGCTCCGACTGCCCCGCTGATCCATTTTTTACCGCCCTCCAACGGCTGGCCCACAAGGGGTG
>NZ_JBWKPR010000020.1:0-33461 GCF_059418325.1 Herbaspirillum sp. GW821-FHT09A12 | reverse complement strand
CGACAAAACAGTGCCTACGATTGAAGTGTTACCTATGTCCCGGCACATTTGTTACCCATGTCCCCGGTCTATACAGCGGGCCAAAGAAAGTGAGCGGCTGCCGGGCCGCACCCGGCGCTCCGCTCCGACCGGAGAAAGATAAGCATTAAGCCAGTACATCGGTCAGCAGCAAGAGCAAACTACCCAGCAAAACCTCAATCCAACACACCAACACGCAGCAAGACCAAACTACTCCCCCACAAAAAACAATAGCCCCTAGCCAAACTTACGCGCAGCATCAATTGCCAAACCACTACCGATACTGCCAAACAAATCCCCCTCAACATGCCTGGCATCCGGCACCAGCGCCCCGATACGCTGGCGCAGCAAGTTCACGCCGGAAGAACCGCCGGTGAAGAACACGCTGTCGATATCGGACGCACGCAGTCCGGCCTGGCGCAACAGGCCCGAAACCGTTTGCTCGACCGACTGCACCAGATGGTCGACGGCGGTGTCGAAATCGGCGCGGTTCAGTTCCAGCGTTTGCGCCGGACGCAGGCGCTGCAAATCCAGCGTGGCCGACTCTTCCGAAGACAGGGCGATCTTGCCGCCTTCCACCTGCAGCGCCAGCCAGTGACCGCAACGCTGGTCCACCACATCGAGCAGGCGCGCGAAGCGCTCGCGGTCGACCGCTTCGCGCGCTACATCCTGCAATTGCTGCCAGGTCTTGCGCGTGTAAAGCTGGTTGATGGTGTGCCAGGTGGCGAGGTTGAAGTAATAGCTGGAGGGCACCTCGGCGTTGCCGGCCAGGCGGCCGCCCAGGCCCAGCAGCGGCATTACGCAGGACAGGCTGAAATATTTGTCGAAATCGGTGCCGCCGATGTGCACGCCGCCATTGGCCAGGATATCGTCGCGCCGCTCCTGGCGCGCCGCGCGCTGCGGCGACAGGCGCACCAGCGAAAAGTCCGAGGTGCCGCCGCCGATGTCGGCGATCAGCACCAATTCTTCGCCGCCGATGCGCGACTCGTAATCGAAGGCGGCGGCGATCGGTTCGAACTGGAATTCGATATCGGTGAAGCCGACGCTGCGCGCGATCTCTTCCAGCGTATCCTGCGCCAATTGGTCGGCGGCCAGGTCGTCGTCGACGAAATGCACCGGACGCCCCATCACCACGCGCGAAAAGGATTGACCGGCGGCGCGTTCGGCGCGCGTCTTGAGCTCGCCGATGAATTGCGCCAGCAAGCCGCGGTAAGGCAGGGCCCGGCCGCCGACTTCGGTCTGGCCGTCGATGGCGCCGGAACCGAGCAGGCTCTTCAGCGAACGCATCAGGCGGCCTTCATAACCGGACAGGTATTCGTTGAGCCCGCTGCGGCCGTAGCTGAATTCGTTTTCGTCGGCGTTGAAGAACACCACCGACGGCAGCGTGGCCCGGCCGTCTTCCAGCGGCAGCAGCAGGGATTGGCCCGCATCTGGACGCAGCCAGCCGACGGTGGAATTGGAGGTGCCGAAATCCACCCCGCATGCGTTGGCCATCGATTACTCCTTCATTTTTGGGCCGGCAATCATATAGAAAAGGGACATGCTTGTCTGCACGGCATTGCTGCCGTGTTTAAAGCAAGCAACATGCCGCCGGGCCATGTTTCCTTGCCGGCAACACGATACGCCCCCTCCAAATGACAATGCCGGAGCGGCGCACTTGCCGCTCCGGCATCATTGGCGGGAACCCGCTGCCGCCTTACCAACGGCAATCGTGGTCCATCAGCACCTCGGCGCTGCCCCTTTCCTGCTGGTCGAAGTTGACCGGCATGTTGACCAGGAAAAAACCGTCGCTGCCGTCTTCCAGGCGAGCGCCGGTCAGCAGCAGCGACTGCGCCGCCATGGCGGCGGCGGCAAAGGCGTCGCGCGCGGCGGCCGGATGTGTCGCCCGTGTGACGATGCGGGGATGATGCGGGGATGGCAAGAAAATGCGTGCAGGCGATGGCGCGCGGGACTTCAGTCGTCGGCGTTGCGGGTTGCCTGCACCAGGCATTTTGACAGCTTGTCGAAATGCAGCCAGGCGGCCTGGCTCAGTTCGACCTGCTTGCGGCGCGGGTCTTCGGTGTCGGCCAGCACGATCCAGCCTTTTTCCCGCATCGACTTGAGGCGGGTGTGCAGCATCGCCGGCGAGCCGAATTCGCTCTGCGCCATCAGGTCGCGCACCGACAGGCGCTGCTGCTCCTTGCCGGCACGGGCGATGAACGCCAGGATCCGGTCTTCCAGCGGATCCAGCGATGCCAACGAAGGCAATCCCCGTAATGCATCGGCCAATTGCAGAAAACGCAGATAGATATCCGCAGGCCTCTTGTCTTTACCCATAGCTACGCTGTTGGCGTTGTTGTGTTTGCGTTTTGGTTGCGCGTTGTTGGTTACGTTATGTCGCTGTTGGCATCTGCTTTTCCACCGTTACAGATTCAATAGCGGATAATACGCCCGGCCTCGCCTTCGCGCAATGTCCTCCACTTTTCCGCCGCGCCGTGCGAGCGATTTAACCACAGCGCGAGATTGCCTGCTGCAGGGCAGCATGGAAATCGGTAACATACGCGCCGTCATGGATGCCCCGCCCAAACCCCAGTCGACCTTGCGCACCCACCTTGCCGCCGTGGCAGGCACCGCCATTTGTTATTTCCTGTTCTACAGCCTCAACGAATGGCTGTTCCGCCAGACCGAATTCACCGAAGGCATCGCCTGGGTCTACCTGCCGGCCGGGGTGCGGCTGATCTGCACCCTGCTGTTTGCCGAGGCCGGCTGCGCCGGCTTGCTGCTGGGCTCGCTGGCCACCGCCGCCACTTACCGACTGTTTCCCCATGACTCCGTCACGGCCGCCGGCTACTGCCTGATCTCGGCGGCGGCGCCTTATCTCGCCTACCGCTTCACCCTCTCGGGCATGGACTTGCGGCGCTCGCTGGCGAACCTGACCACCACCCGGCTGATGGCCTGCATCCTGCTGTATGCGCTGACCAATCCGCTGTTCCAGCTGATCTGGTTCGTCATGCGCGGCGTCTCCCCGCATTTCTGGAGCGGGCTGATCGTGATGTCGATCGGCGACTTGTCCGGCTCCATCATCGTTGCCTACCTGTTCAAATTCCTGCTGTCCTTTATCCGCTTGCCGCGCAGATAAGTCCGCGCCTTCCTCGCCAACAGATCCTTACACCAACCCGGTTGATGTAATACGCACGACATAATTTCTCGGTACGCTGCGCATCGCTATAAAACTTATAGCGTTATGGATCGTATAACAATGCTTCCGAGGAGTTGCAGCATGCGTAGCTGGGATGAACCCAAGAAACGAAAAGCCCGCGTCGAGATCATTCCGATGATCGACGTGATGATGTTCCTGCTGGTGTTTTTCGTGCTCATCAGCATGAATGTGATCCCCGCGCTCGGCCTGAAAACCCAGCTCCCCGGCTCCAGCACCGCGCAAGACCTCAAGCCCCAGGCCAAGGCCATCATCACCATCACCAGGGACGCGCTGCAGGTCGATGGCCAGGATACGCCTGTCGACGGCCTGGTAGCCCGCCTCAAGCAGATCCCCAAGGAAGGCGAGAAGCTGAACCTGATCATCAACAGCGACCGCGGCGTGGAAGTGCAAAAGCTGGTCGATGTGATGGACCAGCTCAAGCACGGCGGTTTCGATTCGATCTCGATCGCCACCCGCAAGCAGTGACCATGCGCACGCCTTTCCTTTTCCGCTTCCGCGAATCGCTGGCAAGCCTGCCGTCGCTGCTGGTGCTGCTGGCGCTGGTGCTGGCCGGCGTGCAGCAAAGCACGCGCCTCAAGCGCCACGAAGACCCGACGCCGATACAGATCGCGCTGTTCGAAGAAGCCCTGCCGGCGCCCAAGCTTGAGACTCCGCCGCCGCCCGAACCGCCGAAAAAGGTCGAGCCGCCCAAGCCGCAGGCCAAACCCGTGCCGGCATCCAAACCCACGCCGGCCCCGGTCGCCCAGGAGCGCCCGGTGACCGATGCGCCCGCGCCATTGGCGGCGCTGCCCCAAGCGGTTGCCAGCACCGCGCCGGCATCGGCGCCCGCCCCCGCGCCGGCCCCACAACCGGCGGCGGCGCAGCCTACGCCTGCGCCGCAACCCAATACTGCCAACGCCGAATCGCAATACGTCGCCAAACTGCGCGCCCACCTCAACAGCATCAAACGCTATCCGACCGGCCGCGAAGCCAGCCAGCTCAGGCCGCAAGGCAAGGTGCGCGTCTGGTTCGTGTTGAAGCGCGATGGTTCGGTGGTCGATCTGGGCATCGACGAATCGTCCAACTCCATGCTGCTCGACGACGCCGCGCGCAAAACGATCAATCGCGCCGCCTTCGCCGCCTTCCCGGAAGGCAGCTGGAGCGGAGAGAACACGCATCGCTTCACCGCCGACCTGGAATTCATTCCTGTTTCCGGATAGTTCCAACGCCGCCGGGCCCGGCGGCGGTATTCCTACAAATGCATCATCACCACTCTCAGGGGAAATAATATGCACTGCAAACTCACCCGGCTATCGCTGCTGATCTCCGGGATCTTCATGGCGGCCGGCACGGCCGCCTACGCCCAAACCGCCGGCACCACCGATGTCGGCACCGTCACCGTGCAAGGCAATGGCGGCACCGCCCAGGCCACCGGCCTGATCCAGCAGGAAGAGTCGCCCAAGGCGCGCAGCTCGGTCAACCGCGACTACATGGAAAAGCAAAGCCCGACCGGCAACCCGTACCAGATGATCAGCCTGCTGCCGGGCGTGAACACCTACGACCAGGACGGCAGCGGCCTGTTCGGCGGCAACATCCGCGTGCGCGGCTTCAACAGCGACCAGCTCGGCTTCACCATCAACGGCGCCCCGGTCAACGACTCCGGCAGCTTCGCGGTCTACCCGCAGGAATACACCGATGCTGAAAACCTGTGCGACATCTTCGTCACCCAGGGCTCGACCGACACCGAAGCGCCGCACGTGGGCGCCTCCGGCGGCAACATCGGCATGACCATGTGCGCGCCGGAAGACCAGCAGCGCGTGCGCCTCTCCACCTCGGTCGGCTCCAACAGCCTGTGGAAGCGTTATGTGCGTTTCGACTCGGGCAAGCTGTTCAATGACCGCTTCAAGTTCTTCCTGTCGTATTCGAAGACCACGGCCGACAAGTTCAAGGGCGCCGGCGGCGCCGACAAGCAGCACATCGACTTCAATAGCAAGCTCGATCTCGGCCAGGGCAGCTTCATCGATGCCGGCTTCATGTACAACAACGCGATCAACAACAACTACCGTTCGCTGACCAAGGCGCAGATCGCCCAGTTCGGCCCCAACTACGACTTCGGCACCAAGGTGCCGGTGCACCAGCCGGGCGTGAACGGCACGGCCCAGAACGACAGCACCTACGCCCCCAATGCCGGCATCAACACCGGCAACAAGGACCTGTACTACGCGTATAACCTGAACCCGTTCAAGAACTGGCTGGCGACCGTCAACGGCCACTTCCAGTTGAGCCCGACGGCCAGCGTCGATGTCAGCCCCTATTTCTGGTACGGCTTCGGCACCGGCGGCAACCAGTTGCAGACGATCACCGAAGGCAATGCCGGCAACCTGCTGGGCGGCGGCGTGCGCGACGTCAACGGCGACGGCGACACCAGGGACACCGTGTTCGCCTACGAAGGCAGCCGCACCCGCACCTACCGCCCCGGCGTGACGCTGAAGTACAACCAGCAGATCGACAACCACAAGCTGATGTTCGGCTACTGGTACGAGCGCGCGCGCCACCAGCAAACCGGCCAGTACACTACCGTCGACAACAACGGCAACATCGCCGACATGTGGCAAAACAATCCCGACCTGTGGCTGCGCAACCAGGACGGCAGCGTCGTGCAATACCGCGACACGCTCACCATCAGCACCGGCAAGTCGGCGTTCTTCCAGGACAGCATCAGCCTGATGAACGACAAGCTCAACGTCCAGGTCGGCGCGCGCTATTCCAGCATCGACCGCGACTTCACCAACAACCCGAGCCAGAGCGCCGGCGGCTTCTACACGGTGAAGAAGTCCTACTCCGACCTGCTGCCCAGCCTGGGCGTGCGCTTCCAGCTCGACCAGGCGCAGTCGGTGTTCTTCAACGCCGCCAAGAACTTCAAGGCGCCGGGCAACTTCTCCTACTTCGGCCTGATTTCTGGCGGCAGCTTCGTCAACGGCGTCTATACCGGCGGCACCGTGCGCAACGTCCCGGTGGACAAGGAAACCTCCTGGAACTACGACCTCGGCTACCGCTACAACACCGACAAGTGGACCTTCTCCAGCTCGGTGTTCTACATCGACTACCGCAACCGCATCGCCACCGCCTACAACCCGGATACCGCGACCAAGACCGACTACAACGTCGGCGACTCGACCTCCAAGGGCCTGGAACTGGAATCCGGTTATGCGTTGACCAGGAACCTGTCGCTGTATGGTTCGCTGTCCTACATCAAGAGCAAGATGAAGGACAACATGAAGGTTGACGCCAGCAACGCGCTGCCCACCAGCGGCAAGGAGTATCCGGATACGCCGAACTGGCTGTCCGGCCTCGCGCTGCAATACCAGCAGGACGGCTGGTATGTGTTCGGCCAGGCCAAGTACACCGGCAACCGCTACACCACGCTGGTCAACGATGACGCCATCGGCGGCTACACCGTGTTCAATGCCGGCGCCGGCGCCACCTTCCCGTCGACCTCCTGGCTCAAGAAACCGACCCTGCGCTTCAATCTCTACAACCTGTTCGACAAGCAATACCTGAACCTGAGTTCGGGCAGCGGCAGCCAGTTCACCACCAACGCCAACGCGGTGGGCAGCATCGCCGGCACCGCGCCGTCGTTCTACATCGGCGCCCCGCGCACCTTCACCGTCACACTGACCGCGGATTTCTGATCGCGGCCAACCCCAGGGGCGGCGGCACGCAAGGGCCGCCGCCCTGAATACCTGCAAAAGAGGCAATCATGAACATGCAATTACTCCACGAACTGGCTTTCTACCTGATGTATGCCTGCGCTGCGCTGGCGATCTTCGTCATCGTCGAACGCGGGCTGTTTTTCGGCTACACCATGCGCCAGGCCACCGGCCTGGAAAAGGCGATGACCCACGCCGTGCAGCATGTGCAGGAATTGCCCGCCGAGCTGACCGCCCGCCCCAGCCTGCCGCTGGCGCTGGTCACCGACATCCTGTCGGAAAAACACAGCCTCCACAGCGAGAAGGACCTGGAAGATTTCAGCGAATCGGTCTACATCGCCAAGCGCGGCGAAGTGCAGCAGCGCCTGTGGATCCTCGACACCATCGTCACCGCCGCGCCGCTGCTGGGCCTGTTGGGCACCATCCTCGGCATCATCGACACCTTCAAGGCGCTGGCCGTCTCGGGCGTGTCCGACCCCGGCCAGGTGTCGCAGGGAATCGGCACGGCACTGTATGCCACGGCGCTGGGCATCGGCATCGCGGTGGTCGGCATGTTCTTCTTCAACCTGTTCCAGGAACGCATCGAGCGCATCAACGACCACCTGAAAGTGCTGATGCTGCGCGCCTGCGTCGGCCGTACCGCCGAACAGCAAGCCAGCGTCCAGCAAGCGCACGGAAAACTGCATATCGCCTGACCGCCCGACACGCCAGCAACCAGAAGATCCCATGCATAAACCCTTACGCCTGTTATCCAGGCTGGCCACGGCAATCGGCCTGGCCTTGTCGCTGCAAGGCGCGGCCCGCGCCGAATTCGCCATTCCCGGTTTCGAGCTGGTGCATACCGTGCCGCGAGAAACCACATTGAGCACCCCCGACCTGCGCGATGCCGCGCTGGTCTGGAAAGAGATGTTCGACAGCGCACAACGCGAGATCGACTTCGGCCAGTTCTACGTGGCCGGCCAGGATGGCGAGGCGCTGGACGACATCATCGCCCACCTCGATGCGGCCGGACGGCGCGGCGTGAAGATCCGCTTCCTGATGGAAAAGAAGGGCGAGTTCGCCTCGGTGGCGGCGACCATCGAGCGGCTCAAGCGCATCCCCAACCTGGAGTTCCGCCAACTGGATTATTCGAAGATGACCGGCAACGGCATCATCCACGCCAAGTACTTCGTGGTCGATGGCGCCAGCGCCTATGTCGGCAGCCAGAACTTCGACTGGCGCTCGTTCTCGCACATCCATGAAACCGGCCTGAAGATCACCGATGCCGCCATCGCCGCGCAGGTGCGGCAGATCTTCGAGATCGACTGGCAAGCGCAAGCCGCGATCGCGGCCGGCCAGGCGCCGGCAATACAAAACCATGCCACCGTGCTGGCCGACGAAAGCCGCGGCAATTACCTGGTGGCCAGCCCCAACGCCTTCAATCCTCCCGGCGTGGGCGACTCGGAAAGCGAACTGGTGCTGCTGGTGGCCGGCGCCAGACAAGAAGTGCGCGTGCAGTTGCTGGACTACGCTCCGCTCTCCTACGGCCCCAACCGCACCCGCCCTTACTACGCGGTGATCGACAATGCCATCCGCGCCGCAGCCGCGCGCGGGGTCAAGATCAAGCTGATGGTGTCGAACTGGAATACCGAACAGCCGGCGATCCGCTACCTGCAAAGCCTGGCCGTACTGCCCAACGTGGAAATCCGCATCGTCACGCTGCCGCGCGCCTCCAGCGGCTTCATCCCGTTCGCCCGGGTGATCCACACCAAGGCCATGAGCATCGACGGCCGCGTCGCCTGGATCGGCACCAGCAACTGGGCCGGCGGCTACCTCGACAAGTCGCGCAACCTGGAAGTGGTGCTGCACGACGAAAAGATGGCGCGCCGCATCGCCGAGCTGCACGAGCAGACCTGGAGCTCGCCCTATGCCGAGGAGATCGATGTGCTGCGGCAGTATCCGAAACCGGTCAAAGGCAAGGAATAGCCAGCGACAGCCGGGCCAGAAAAACGATCAGGCAACATCGGCGGCAAGCCTGCGGGCTGCCGCTTTTTTATTGGCGGGAAGGCAAGGGCGAGGGCACATCTATACATAAAATCTAATTTTAGATAATATGTATGCACCATGAAAACCGACGCCCGCAAGAAAAAGGCTGCCCCGCCGCCCCGGCCCGACCATGAACTGCTGATGTCGCAGCTGGAACAGGTCGCCCAGGGCCTGGGCGAGACCTTCGCCCCCTTTTGCGAAGTGGTGCTGCACGACTTGCGCGATGCCGACCATTCCATTGTCGCCATCCATAACAACCTGTCCGGCCGCGAGGTCGGCGACGCCACCACCGAACTGGGGCTGGCGCGCATCGCCGACGAATCCTATCCGCAAGTGCTGGCCAATTACGCCAACCGCCTGCCCGACGGCCGCCAGGCCAAGAGCACCTCGGTCGGCATCAAGGATGCCGACGGCAAGTACGTGGCGGCGCTGTGCATGAACATCGACCTGACGCTGTTCGGCGCGCTGCAAGGCATGCTGCGCCAGTTCGGCGGCATCGACGGCCACGCGCGCGTGGCGGAAACGCTGGAGCCGGCCGGCGCCCAGGCGATCCGCCACAAGATCGACGCCTTCGCGGCGCGCCTGTCGGCCACGCCGCGCAGCCTCAAGGCCGACGAGCGGCGCGCGCTGATGCGCGAGCTGCGCGAATCGGGCTGCATGGAGGTACGGCGCGCGGCCGAGGTCATCGCCGCCCACCTGGGCGTATCACGCGCCACCGTCTACAACGACGAGCGGGATTGACGCCGCCCTCGCCGACATCCGCCATCCCATCACCGACCGAAAGGAAGCTGCCGTGATCCCCGTTTCAAGCGCCACCGAATTGCCTACCTTCGCCGACGTCCTGCTGGCGTCCGAACGCATCAAGCCCTGGGCGCACCGGACGCCGGTGCTGACCTCGCGCACCGCCGACGCCGAACTCGGCGCCAGCCTGTTCTTCAAGTGCGAAAACTTCCAGCGCATGGGCGCCTTCAAGTTCCGCGGCGCGATGAACGCGCTGGCGCAATTCGACGCGGCGCAGCGCCGTGCCGGCGTGATCACATTCTCCTCCGGCAACCACGCGCAAGGCACGGCGCTGGCGGCGCAACTGCTGGGCATTCCCGCCACCATCGTGATGCCGCTGGACGCGCCCGCCGCCAAGGTGGCGGCCACCCGCGGCTATGGCGCCAACGTCGTCACCTACGACCGCTACACGGAAGACCGCGAACAGATCTGCGCGCGCCTGGCCGAAGAAAAGAAATTGACGGTGATCCCGCCCTACGACCATCCGCATGTGATGGCCGGCCAGGGCACGGCTACCAGGGAATTGCTGGAAGAAACCGGTCCGCTGGATGCGCTGTTCGTCTGCGTCGGCGGCGGCGGCCTGCTCTCGGGCGCGGCGCTGGCGGCGCGCGCCCTGGCGCCGGGCTGCAAGATCTACGGCGTGGAACCGGAAGCCGGCAACGACGGCCAGCAATCCCTGCGCAGCGGCAGCATCGTCAGCATCGCCACGCCCCAGACCATCGCCGACGGCGCCCAGACCCAGAGTTTGGGCAAATACACCTTTGGCGTCATCAAGCGCGATGTCGACGACATCCTGACCGTCTCCGACGAGGAACTGGTGGCTTGCATGCGCTTCTTCGCCGAGCGCATGAAGATGGTGGTGGAGCCCACCGGCTGCCTGGCCTTCGCGGCGGCGCGCAAGCACCGCGCGCAACTGCAGGGCAAACGCGTGGGCGTGATCGTCAGCGGCGGCAATATCGACCTCGGCAAACTGTCCGCCTACCTGGCGCACTGAGCCGCGCCTGCATTCTTCACTCCAGATTTTTAACGACGGGAACCGCCATGCCCCATCTCTATCTTGAATACACCGACAACCTCAACATCGACACCCAGGCCACCCTGCTGCGCCTCAATGAGGCGCTGGTCGGCAGCGGCCACTTCGACGAGAACGCCATCAAGGCGCGCGCCATCCGGCTGGACGATTATGTCGTCGGCACCCAGCCGCAAGCCAGGCGCGCCTTCCTGCACCTGCGCCTGACCATCCTCTCCGGACGAACGCCGGAAGTGAAGAAAGAACTCTCTGATTTGCTGATGGCGACCGTGCAGAAAGAGCAGGAATGGCCGGACGGGATGCAGGTGCAGATCACGGCGGACGTGAGCGACATGCAACGCGAGATTTATGGAAAGCTGAAGCTGTAACAACCTGTTCATACCCTTTCGTCCCTTCCGCCCTGGGGCGGGAGGGTACGAACAAGGCGTACCAACAAGCAGCCGTGCCGACGCCAGTCGCCACGGCTTTTTTCATGCGGAAACCGGCACGGAGTTCAGTGCTTCAGTGTCAGGGCGTCAGCGCTTCGCGGAACTGCACCACGTTGCCTTCGGGATCGAAGCCGTCGCAGGCGCGGAAATCCGCCGCGCTCCATTCGGCCTCGACCGGCTTGACGCCGCCGCCCCGGGCCTGCGCGCCGATACGCGCCTGCGCCAGCGAGCGCACCGGCAGGAACAGCTTGACAGGGACCGCTTCACGCAACACCGGCGGCGTGGCGATCTGCACATTGGCGGCGACGGCCGGCGGCATGGCGTGGATCACCAGCAGGAAGTCCTGCGCTTCGATCACCACCTTCTCGGACTCGGCATGCTTGGGCACCACCGCCAGCACCTGCGCATAGAACGCGGCAAGGCGGGCTACATCTTTGGCAAACAGGACTGCGCCTGCTTTGGGCTGGGTCGACATCTCTGCTTTCAAAAACGAAGAACGAAACGGCAGAGTTTATTTTTGTCGGCGGCAATTGGCAAGCCCGTCCAGGCACTTCCCCATGCAAGGGGAAAACGCTCGCCTCAAAAATGCGAGCTGTCGCCTGCAGGCGACATTATTTTCCGTGCCATGCTGCTTTGCAATATCAGACTTTTCTGACACGCGTTAGCGTCGTCATCCTACCCCCGACAAGCGCGCAAAGGCGTACTGTCGACTCTTGAAAGCGCATTGTCGAGCTGATGACAAAGCGCCAATTGTCAGCATGATCACGCCAATACCTGCGAATGTGATTGAAAATGCATCGTTTCTGCTACAAGCGAGTTTAAATTGTAAGAGGATGTTCCAACACGTTTACTTCGGAATGCCATCTGCTAATTTAATGTTGCAAGGCAATAAGGCGCGTTTGTGAAAAGTCGAAAAACAAAAAGCGAACGTGGAACCTCCCCGCACCTTGCCGCTACTGATAAACCATGTTCGCAGTCACCGGCGCCTCGCCCCAGTACATAAGCACCGTACATAGCTTCTCAGTACACAGTTTGTTAATCGGCAATATTTCGGCAGACCAACCATCTGACTAGCCCATGACCAGAAACCCGCACACCTTTTTCAAGCCCGACAGCGCCTTCAAGCGCACCGTCTCCGGCTCGCGCATCCCACTGGCCAACGGCGGCGGCGAAGCCGACGCCTGGCTGGAGCCGATGCTGGCCGACTTCATCTCGCTGGCCTGCAACCTGTGCGACGCCCCGTTCGGCATGATGACGCAGCTGCATGCCGACATCGGCCTGCAAGAGCCCTTCGTGTCGGTGGCCAACGGCCGCGGCGACATCCGCAACCAATGGTGGCGCTTCCCCGGCCAGACCGGCGTGTCGCGCACCGCGGTGGATTTCACGGTATGCGAAGCCGCCGCCCGCCGCCCGCGCGAACTGGCCGAGATTGCCGACCTGCGCGCCGACAGCCGTTTCGGCGAATCGGCCCTGGCCAACAATCCGCCCCAGGTGCGCTTTTACGCCGCGGTGCCGCTGGTGGCCGCCAACGGCGACGTGCTGGGCACGCTGTGCGTGATGGACCGCCAGGCGCGCACGCTGTCGGCCACCCAGCGCGACGCCCTCCTGAAGCTGGGCCGTCAGCTGGAAAGCCAGCTCGACAGCCGCCGCACCATGCAAAAGCTGGAGCAACAAACGCTGACCGATGCCCTGACCGGCATCGGCAACCGCCGCAGCTTCGACCTGCGCCTGCGCGAGGAATGGACGCGCCACCTGCGCAATGCGCGTCCGCTGTCGATGCTGATGGTGGATGTGGATTACTTCAAGCAATACAACGACACCTACGGCCATCCGGCCGGCGATGCGCTGCTGGCGCAACTGGCGCGCGTGCTGCGCTCGCCCCTGCGCGCCAGCGACTTCCTGTCGCGCTACGGCGGCGATGAGTTCGCGCTGATCCTGCCCGACACCGAAGAGATCGGCGCTCACCAGGTGGGAGAACGCATCAAGCGCGCGGTGTCGATGGTGAAATGGCCGCACACCGAGATCGAGATCAGCCTGGGCGCGGCCACCGTCACGCCGTCCGAGATGTGCGATTTCCATGCGCTGCTGCAAGCGGCCGACAAGGCGATGTACCTGCGCAAGCATGGGCGCAATCCGGGTGGGCATGCTTGATCAATGCCATCTGGCATTCGCAGACTCAAAAAGAAAAATCCCGCCGTTCATTCACATTAATGAACGGCGGGATTTCTCTTTGACTGGCGTCATTTCTCCCTGAACTTCTCCCCTGAACAAAAGCAACCGGCTCAAACGAACTTGCTGAAATCCGGCTTGCGTTTTTCAAGGAAGGCCGTGAAGGCTTCCTTGGCCTCGGGACCGGTCAGCATCCTGGCGAAGTGCTCGATCTCGGCCGTCATCTGCTGCTCGGTGGCGGCCACGCGGTTCTTCTTCATCAGTTGCTTGGTGACGCGGATCGAGCCGGCCGGCAGCGCGGCCAGCTTGGCGGCCTGCTGTTGGGCATAAGGCAATAGCTCTTCCAGCGGCAGCACGCGGTTGACGATGCCCATCTCCTGCGCTTCGGCGGCGAGGAAGGCTTCGCCCAGCAGCAGCTTCTCGGCGGCGCGCTGGTAGCCGACCAGGTGCGGCAGCAACAGCGACGAGGCCGCCTCCGGGCACAGACCCAATTGCGTGAACGGCAGCGAGAACCTGGCATTGTCGGCCGCATAGACCAGGTCGCAGTGCAGCAGCAATGTGGTGCCGATGCCAACCGCCACGCCCGACACCGCGGCCACGATGGGCTTGGCGGCATGGCTGATCTGCCACAGGAACTGGAACACCGGCGCGTCCTTGCTGTTGGGCGGGTTCTTCAGGAAATCTTCCAGGTCGTTGCCGGCCGAGAAGGCTTGCGGTTTCCCGGTGAACAGGATGGCGCGCACCGCGCTGTCGGCCTCGGCCTCCTTCAGGGCATCGGCCAGTTGCTGGTACATGGCGGCGGTGAGGGCATTCTTCTTGGCCTCGCGATCGAAGTGGATCGTGAGGATGCCGTTTTCCTTGCTCAGTTGGATATCCATGGGTCTCCTGCTGTGTCTTTGTTATTCAGTAACGACGATGAAAAAAGCCGCACGGCGCGAGCAGTGCGGCTTGGGGATGGTCGGCTTCGGACGGCGCTTACACGCGTTCGAAAATGCCGGCCGCGCCCATGCCGGTGCCCACGCACATGGTCACCATGCCGTACTTCAGGTTCTTGCGGCGCAGCGCGTGAATGGTGGTAGCCGCGCGGATGGCGCCGGTGGCGCCCAGCGGGTGGCCCAGGGCGATGGCGCCGCCCATCGGGTTGACCTTGGACGGATCGAGCCCCAGGTCGCCGATCACCGCCAGCGCCTGGGCGGCGAAGGCTTCGTTCAGTTCGATCCAGTCGATCTGGTCCTGGGTCAGGCCGCCGGCCTTGAGCGCCGCGGGAATCGCTTCCTTGGGGCCAATGCCCATGATTTCCGGCGGCACGCCGCGCACCGCGAAGGAGACGAAACGCGCCAGCGGGGTCAGGTTGAATTGCTTCAGGATCTTTTCCGAGACGATGATCAGCGCGCCGGCGCCGTCCGAGGTCTGCGAGCTGTTGCCGGCGGTGACGCTGCCCTTGGCGGCGAACACCGGCTTCAGCTTGGCCAGCGCGGCGATGTTGGAGTCGGCGCGCGGGCCTTCGTCCAGGTTCACCGTGCGGGTCTTGATGTCGATCTGGCCGCTGGCCAGGTTGGGGAAGCGCTCGACGATCTCGACCGGGGTCATCTCGTCGTTGAACTCGCCGGCCTGCTGGGCGGCGATCGCCTTCTGGTGCGAAGCCAGCGAGAACTCGTCCTGCGCTTCGCGCGAGACCTTCCACTGCTGCGCCACCTTCTCGGCGGTCAGGCCCATGCCGTAGGCCATGCCGACGTTCTCGTCCTTGAAGGCGTTGATGTTGATGGACGGGTGGAAGCCCATCATCGGCACCATCGACATCGACTCGGCGCCGGCGGCGATCATGACATCGGCCTCACCGACGCGGATGCGGTCGGCCGCCATGGCAATCGCGGTGATGCCGGAGGCGCAGTAGCGGTTGATGGTGACGCCGCCGATGGTATTGGGCAGGCCAGCCAGCAGCACGGCGTTGCGCGCCATGTTCAGGCCTTGCGCGCCTTCGGGGAAGGAGCAGCCGACGATGGCGTCCTCGATCAGTTTCGGGTCCAGGCCGGGCACTTGCGCCACGGCGGACTGGATGGCGCGCACCAGCAGGTCGTCCGGGCGCGTGTTCTTGAACATGCCGCGCGGCGCCTTGCCGATCGGGGTGCGGGTGGCGGCGACGATGTAGGCGTCTTGCAGTTGTTTACTCATGACAAATCTCCTTGGACTCCCTCCCCTTCAAGGGGAGGGCTGGGGTGGGGATGGGTTCAAGGCATTCCAGATTTCCTGAACGACCACATCCGTCTCATTCAATACTTCGTTATTCCAAAAACGCAGAACCGTGAAGCCGGCCTGATTCAATCTCTGGGTCCGTTGCTCGTCATGCTGATTGTTGACGTGCTGCGCACCGTCCACTTCGATTACCAGGCGCCGTTCCAGGCAGACAAAATCGAGTACATAATTTTCAAAGGGGTGTTGACGGCGAAACTTCACATCCAGTTGCTGGCCGCGCAGGCGATGCCACAGACGCTGTTCGGCTTCGGTCATCGTCTTGCGCAGCGCCTTTGCTGCTTGTTTCGTGAACGCGTTGGTTTGGCCTTGCATTTGAACTGCTCCTGCGCAACCCATCCCCACCCCAACCCTCCCCTTGAAGGGGAGGGAGTTTCGATCTCAATTCACCATCTCCACGTCCCCTCCCCTTCAAGGGGAGGGCTAGGGTGGGGATGGGTGCAACGCGTTCCAGTTACCAGCCTCTTTAATTACGAACTGGTTTGCCGGTTTGCATCATTCCCATGATCCGCTCTTGGGTCTTGGGGTTGTTGAGCAACTCCATGAAGAACTTGCGCTCGATGTCGAGCAGCCATTGTTCGTTGACGATGCTGCCTTCTTCCACTTCGCCGCCGGCGACCGTCTCGGCGATCATCTTGCCCAGCTTGTAGTCGTGCGCCGAGATGAAGCCGCCGTCGCGCATGTTGACCAGTTGCGCCATGATGGTGGCCAGGCCGTTGCGGCCGATGACCGGCACCTGCGGCGGCAGTTGCGGGCGGTAGCCGGCGTCGAACAACGCGCGCGCCTCGACCTTGGCCACGTGCAGCAGCTCGTAGGGGTTGAACACGATCACGTCGTCTTCGCGCAGGTAGCCCAGTTTGCGCGCTTCCAGCGCCGATTTCGACACATTGGCGGTGGCCGCGGCCAGCATGTATTCCTTGAGGAATTGCAGGATGTCGTTACCCTTGGCTTCCTTGGCCGCGCGCACCGCCGCTTCCTTCAGGCCGCCGCCGGCGGGGATCAGGCCCACGCCCACTTCCACCAGGCCGATGTAGGACTCGATTGAGGCCACGCGCTTGGCGGTGTGCAGCAGCAGCTCGCAGCCGCCGCCCAGGGCCAGGCCGGCCACCGCGGCGATCACCGGCACGCTGGCGTACTTCAGGCGCTGGTGCGCCTGCTGCAGATGGTGCACCACCGGCTCGATGGCCTTGACGCCGCCCGACATGAACAGCGGCAGCATCGACTGCAGGTCGGCGCCGGCCGAGAAGGCGCCGCCTTCGGCCGCATCCGGATGCCAGATCACCAGGCCCTTGAAGTTCTTCTCCGCTTCGTCGACGGCCTTGTTCATGCCGTCGATCACGCCCTGGCCGATCACGTGCATCTTGGTCTTGAACGACAGGATCAGGACCTCGTCGTTCTGGTGCCAGATGCGCACCGAGTCGTCTTCGAAGAAGGTGGCGCCGGCGCTCTTGCCGTCGGCTGCGCCTTCGCCCACCAGCGGCGCGCGGAAAGGCTGGCGCTGGTAGACCGGCAGTTCGGAACGCGCCACATCGGCCTTCCTGGAGGGCGAGTACGAACCCTTGGCGCTGTGCACGCCGTCGCGGCCATCGAATACCCAGTCCGGCAACGGTGCGCTCGACAGCGCCTTGCCGGCGTCGATGTCTTCCTTGACCCATTGCGCGACCTGCTTCCAGCCGGAAGCCTGCCAGGTCTCGAACGGGCCGACGCTCCAGCCGAAGCCCCAACGCATGGCGAAGTCGAGGTCGCGCGCGTTGTCAGCGACCGACTCCAGGTGCACCGCGATGTAGTGGAAGGCGTCGCGGAAGATGGCCCACAGGAACTGGCCTTGCGGGTTGGTCGAATCGTGCAGCGCCTTCATGCGCTTGACCGGGTCCTTTTCCTTCAGGATGCGGGCGATGATGTCGTCGGCCTTGGCGCCGCCGGGGACGTAGTCGCCCTTGGCCGGGTCGATGCGCAGGATATCCTTGCCCACCTTCTTGTAGAAGCCGGCGCCGCTCTTCTGGCCCAGCGCGCCCTGCTCGACCAGCTTGGCCAACAGCGGCGGCGTGGCATAGGAAGCATAGAACGGGTCGTCCTTCAGGTTGTCCTGCATGGTCTTGATGACGTGGCCCATGGTATCCAGGCCCACCACGTCGGCGGTGCGGAAGGTGCCGGACTTGGCGCGGCCCAGCTTGGAACCGGTGAGGTCGTCGACCACGTCCACGGAAAGGCCATACTTCTCGGCTTCGATCACGGTGGCCAGGATGCCGAACACGCCGACGCGGTTGGCCACGAAGTTCGGCGTGTCGAAGGCGCGCACCACGCCCTTGCCCAGGGTGGTGGTAAGGAAGGCTTCCAGCTTGTCCAGGATCTGCGGCTGGGTGGAGGTGGTCGGGATCAGTTCGACCAGGTGCATGTAGCGCGGCGGATTGAAGAAGTGCACGCCGCAGAAGCGCGCCTTCAGCTCGGCGTCGAAGCCTTCGGCCAGCGCGTTGATCGACAGGCCCGAGGTGTTGGAGGCGAAGATGGTGTTGGGGCCGATGTGCGGCGCGACCTTCTTGTACAGGTCGTGCTTCCAGTCCATGCGCTCGGCGATGGCTTCGATGATCAGGTCGCAGCCGGCCAGCTGCGCCAGGTCGTCCTCGTAGTTGGCGACCTGGATCAGGGCCGCGTCATCCTTGTTGCCCAGCGGCGCCGGGCTGAGCTTCTTCAGGTTCTCGATGGCGCGCAGCACGATGCCGTTCTTCGGGCCTTCCTTGGCCGGCAGGTCGAACAGCACGACCGGCACGCGCGCGTTGATGCAGTGGGCGGCAATCTGGGCGCCCATGACGCCGGCGCCGAGCACGGCCACTTTTTTGACGATGAAATTGGACACGCAAGTCTCCTTTTTTGCTGATGCTTCAAACATGAATTCGGGGCAGAGCAATGCAAAGCGTGGCGCAAGGCGTGCCGTTACTGTACGCCTTCCGACCGCTTTCTACAGCATGCCGTGCCGGGGTGACATGGACATGACGCCATGCCACGGCCTTGTCTTATCTTATTGCGGCAGATCAATGTCGCGGGGCGCCAAACTGGCCGCCCCGCGTCCTTACTCGACAACTCAGAACAAATCCGCGTCCAGCGCCATCAGATTGGCCGCGCCGGAGCGCGCCTGGCGGATCAGCATCGCGGTTTCCGGCAGCAGGCGCGCGAAGTAGAAGCGCGCGGTGGCCAGCTTGGCGGTGTAGAAGGTATCGCCGGAACCCTGCTTTTCCAGCGCGATCCTGGCCATTTGGGCAAACAGGTAGGAGAACACCAGGTGGCCGACCACGCGCAGGTAAGGCACGGCGGCGGCGCCTGCTTCATCCTGGTTGGCGAAGGACTTCATGCCGATTTCCATGGTCAGCTTGGTGACCTTGTCGCCGATGTCGGCCAGCGGCGTGATGAATTCGGACATGGCTTCGTCGGTGCCGTTCTCTTCGACGAAGGCCTGGATCTGCGCGCCGAACTTCTTCAGCTTGGCGCCGTTGTCCATCAGGATCTTGCGGCCCAGCAGGTCCAGCGACTGGATGGTGTTGGTGCCTTCGTAGATCATGTTGATGCGGGCGTCGCGCACATATTGCTCCATGCCCCATTCGGCGATGTAGCCGTGGCCGCCGTAGACCTGCAGGCATTCGGAAGTGGCGATCCAGGCGTTGTCGGTCAGGAAGGCCTTGATCACCGGGGTCAGCAGCGCGACGATGTCGGCCGAGTCCTTGCGCACCTGCTCGTCCGGGTGGGTCAGTTCCTTGTCCAGCTCCAGCGCGACGTAGGAGGTAAAGGCGCGGCCGCCTTCGGCGAAGGCCTTGGCGGTCAGCAGCATGCGGCGCACGTCGGGGTGCACGATGATCGGGTCGGCCGGCTTGTCGGCGGCCTTGATGCCGGTCAGGCTGCGCATCTGCAGGCGGTCCTTGGCGTACACCAGGGCGTTCTGGTACGCCACTTCGGTCAGGCCCAGGCCTTGCATGCCCACGCCCAGGCGGGCCGCGTTCATGAACACGAACATCGCCTGCAGGCCCTTGTGCGGCTGGCCGATCAGCCAGCCGGTGGCGCCGTCCAGGTTCATCTGGCAGGTGGCGTTGCCGTGGATGCCCATCTTCTCTTCGATGGCGCCGCAGAAGATCGGGTTGCGCGCGCCCAGCGAGCCGTCGGCATTGGGCAGGAACTTGGGCACGATGAACAGCGAGATGCCCTTGGAGCCTTGCGGCGCATCCGGCAGGCGCGCCAGCACCAGGTGGATGATGTTGTCGGAGACGTCGTTTTCGCCGGCCGAGATGAAGATCTTGTTGCCGGTGATCTTGTAAGAGCCGTCAGCTTGCGGCTCGGCCTTGCTGCGCAACAGGCCCAGGTCGGTGCCGCAGTGCGCTTCGGTCAGGCACATGGTGCCGGTCCATTCGCCCGAGATCAGCTTGGGCAGGTACAGCGCCTTCTGCTCGTCGGAACCGTGCGCGTGCAGGCACTCGTAGGCGCCGTGCGACAGCCCGGGATACATGGTCCAGGCCTGGTTGCTTGAATTGAGCATTTCGTAGAACGAGTTGTTCAGCGTCAGCGGCAGGCCCTGGCCGCCATATTCGGTGTCGCAGGACAGCGCCGCCCAGCCGGCTTCGACGTACTGCTTGTAGGCTTCCTTGAAACCCTTGGGGGTGGTGACGGCCTTGGTCTCGCGGTCGAAATGGCAGCCTTCGCGGTCGCCCGAATGGTTCAGCGGAAACAGCACCTGCGAGGTGAATTTGCCGCCCTCTTCCAGCACCTGGTCAATCAGCTCGCGGTTGGTGTCGGCGTGCGGCGGCAGCTCTTTGAATACCTCTTCGACCTTGAGCAGCTCGTGCAGGACGAATTGCATGTCGCGCAGGGGGGCGTTGTATTGGGGCATGTGTGTCTCCGGAACAGGTTAGGCGGCTTTTTTGGCAGCCGATTTGGAATTCTTGGCGGGTGCGGCGGCAGTCTTGGCGCTGCTGCCCAGCGGGCGGTAACTGTCGATCAGGCGGTCGAAGCTGGCCTGGGCGCGTTCGACGCTGCCGGGGATATTGAGGAAGCGGGCGTCGTGGTGCAGCGCCAGGATCAGGCCGTACATTTCATAGACCATCTGGCCGACATCGATATCGGCGCGGATGTGGCCGGCTTCCATGGCCTGCTTGATACAGCGTTCCAGCGCATCGCGCCAGGCCTGGACCATCGCCACCAGGTGGTCGCGGATGGCGCCCGGCCGGTCGTCGTACTCGACCGCGCCGCTGATGTAGATGCAGCCCAGCGCAATTTCGACCGTGACCTGCTTGACCCAGCGCGCGAACATCGCTTCCAGGCGCGGCAGGCCGCGCACTTCCTTGATGGACGGATAGAACACGTCTTGCTCGAAGCGGGTGTGGTACAGGCGCACGACTTCGATCTGCAGGTCTTCGCGCGAGCCGAAATGGGCAAACACGCCGGACTTGCTCATCTTCATCTTCTCGGCCAAGAGGCCGATGGTGAGCCCTTCCAGGCCGTCGCGGCTGGCCAGCTCCAGCGCCACCTCAAGGATGGCGGCACGGGTCTGTTCGCCCTTGCGCAGGAATTTCGGCCGGGTGGTCGCAGTCGTCGCGGTCGTCGCCTTGCTTGTCTCTGTCATCGTTGTCTCTTTGGTATCCGCCGCATGGAGGGCGGCGGGAACGGTGCGGATAGGTGCGGCCGGCCTTTGCCGCACCGCGCTTCCGGAATTTATTCGAACGATCGTACTATTATTCATCGCGCCGCAAATGTCAAACAAAAAATCGGCGCCAACCGGACCAGCAAGCACGCAATGGCGCCGGCTTGCCGCCGGGCAAAGCTCAAGGCGCGTCCGCGCCCTCTTGCCGGGCAGGCGCGGCGGCGCCCAGCAGGTCATGGGCGTCCAGGATGGCGTAGACGATGGCGGGATGGTTTTCCAGGCATTTGCGGATGGCGGCCGGGACGGTTTCGCGGGTCTTGCGGCACAGGCCGGGCTGTTCGGCCAGCCGGATTTGCAGGCCGCGCACGCTGCGCACCTCAAGCGCGGCAGGGGCGATCTGCAGGACGATGCCCAGGTTCTGGCGCATCAGCCGGCCGATATGCAGCAGGTCTTCATAGGAGCCGATGCGCATGATGCGTTCGATCAGCCGCTTTTCTTCCTCGCGGGTCAGCATCAGCACCCGCGCCGCCTCCGAATGCAGCCGGTCCAGCAATTGCTCGCGCTCGCACACGCACGCGCCTGGCGGGCACTCCTTGCGGATGGTCGGTTGGAACAGGACTGCCTGGGACATCTGCGCCTACTCTGAACAGGTTCTAAGACTGGCCGGGGAAATCTTCTCCATCTTACAACGGGCGGCGACGACGGGTCAGGATGAGGAACGGTCAAGCAGGCGGCGGTCGCGCTTGGTCGGCCGCCCCTTGATCTCGGCGGAAGGTTCGCGGAACAGGCGATGCCGCTCCGCCTCCGTTGCGCGGCGGCGCAGGCTGTCTTCGGTCTCGCTGTAGAGCGTGGCGGCGATGGCGGCCGAGCCGCGCTTGTCGGCCACGCCGGTCACCACCACTTCCCATTCGCTCGCGCCGTTGTCGATGGCCAGCTGGTCGCCGGCCTTGACGCTATGCGCGGGCTTGGTGCGCTCGCCGTTGAGCCTGACGCGGCCGCGCTCGATGGCCTCGGTGGCGAGCGAGCGGGTCTTGAAAAAGCGCGCGGCCCAGCACCATTTGTCGATGCGGGTGGTATCCATGCTTATCCTGCGGGTAATGATGCGATGTGGCGTGATGTGGATTGTACGGCGCCATGCGCCGGCCTGCGCCGGGATGGCGGCAATTGTATTCGGACAAGAAAAACGCCGGCAAATCGCCGGCGCTTCCCGTTCATGCCAGATCCGGACCGGGATCAGCGCTCAACCGCCAGCGCCACGCCCATGCCGCCGCCGATACACAGGCTGGCCAGGCCGCGCTTGGCGTCGCGGCGCACCATCTCGTGCAGCAGGGTCACCAGCACGCGACAGCCGGAGGCGCCGATCGGGTGGCCCAGCGCAATCGCGCCGCCGTTGACGTTGATCTTGCTGGTGTCCCAGCCCATTTGCTTGTTGACGGCGATGGCCTGGGCCGCGAAGGCTTCGTTGATTTCCATCAGGTCCAGGTCTTGCGGCGTCCAGCCGGCCTTCTTCAGGGTCAGCTGCGACGCCGGCACCGGGCCCATGCCCATGATGCTGGGGTCGAGGCCGGCCGACGAATAGGACTTGATCTTCGCCAGCACCGGCAGCCCCAGCTCGGCCGCCAGCCTGGCGGAGGTGACCACCACCGCGGCGGCGCCGTCGTTGATGCCCGAGGCGTTGCCGGCGGTCACCGTGCCGGCCTTGTCGAAGGCCGGGCGCAGCGTGCCCAGCGCATCGGCGGTCACGCCGTGCTTGACGAACTCGTCGGTGTCGAACAGCACGGTTTCCTTCTTGCCCTTGATCTCGATAGGGACGATCTCATCCTTGAACTTGCCGGCCTTTTGCGCGGCTTCGGCCTTGTTCTGCGAGGCGGCGGCGAAGGCGTCCTGCTCGGCGCGCGAAATCTCGAACTTCTTGGCCACGTTTTCGGCGGTAATGCCCATGTGGTACTGGTTGTAGACGTCCCACAGGCCATCGACGATCATGGTGTCGGTCAGCTTGGCGTCGCCCATGCGGAAGCCGTCGCGCGAATTGTTGAGTACGTGCGGCGAGGCGCTCATGTTTTCCTGGCCGCCGGCGATGACGATCTGGGCGTCGCCGCACTTGATGGCCTGGGCCGCCAGTTGCACCGCCTTCAGGCCGCTGCCGCAGACCTTGCCGACCACGAAGGCCGGCACCATGTCGGGCAGGCCGGACTTGATCACCGCCTGGCGCGCCGGGTTCTGGCCCAGGCCGGCGGTCAGCACATGGCCGAGGATGACTTCGCTGATGGCTTCCGGCTTGATGCCGGTCTTGGCCAGCAAGGCCTTGATGACTTGCGCACCGAGATCGGCGGCGGCGATCTTGGAAAGGGAACCGCCGAACTTACCGATTGCTGTTCTCTGTGCTGCAACAATGACGACGTCATCCATAATGCGCTCCTTTTATTGAATTGGCGGGAAAGCCACGCGGCCTTCCGTGGGAAACCCGGACGGCCATCTTAGTCCATTTCATCATGGAATGCGATACGGTGAATTTTCGGTATTTGCGTACATTGCGCATCGCCATCCAGGCGCGGCCGCCCCTCAGGCGTCCTGCCCCAGCGTGATGATGTGGATCACCGTGCGGTAAAGCAGGAAGGCGGCCCCATACCAGGCGCGCTTGTACCACGGCGCATGCGTGAAGTCGGACAAGTGGATTACGCGCCCCTGGGCGGCGCCGGCCTCGATCTCCTCCCTCAGGTAGCGCGAGAATGCCGGATCCTGGATGACCACATTGGCCTCCTGGTTGACGAACAGGGACAGGCCGTCGTAGTTGCTGGAGCCGACCGTGGACCACTTGTCGTCCACCACCGCCACCTTGGCGTGCAACTCGGTCTTGATGTATTCGACGATGCGCACCCCGGCGCCCAGCAGCTTGGGGTAGAAGGAATGCGCCACCGCATCCTGCATGGCGAACTGGCCCACGCCCAGCAGCAAGGTCACCTTCACGCCGCGCTGCGCGGCCTCTTCCAGCGCGCGCCGCATCTTGCGCCCCGGGGCGAAATAGGGATTGGCCAGGAAAGCGCTTTCGCGCGCGCGGCCCAAGGCTTGCAGGTAGGTGTGCTGGATGGTGCGGCGGTTGCGGAAGTTGTCGCGCACCACCAGCGCGGCCTGGGCCGCGCCATAGACTGGCACGCCCAGGCGATAGCGCAGGCGCTTGAAATTCTCCCAGCGCGCCTTGAGCTTCATGTGGCCCACGCGCCGCCACTGGGCATCCATCTCGCGGTAAATCTCATGCACCAGCGGACCGGTGATGCGCACCGCGAAGTCCCAGCGCGGCGCCGGCAATGTGATCGCCGGGTCGCGGTCGGACAGGAAGTCGTCGTTGATATTGAGCCCGCCGACAAAAGCCACCTGGCGGTCCACCACGCACAGCTTGCGGTGGCTGCGCGCCACGCCGCGCCTGAACCACGGGTTGAAGGAACGATGCTGCACACCGGCCGCCGCCAGGGTCTGCTTGAGCTGCCGGGTCTGCACGCGGCCGGTGCCCAGCCAGTCGTTGATCACATACACCACCACCCCGCGCCGGGCGGCGCGCTGCAATGCGTCGCGCACCAGGATGCCGGTGTCGTCGATGGCGAAGATGTAGGTTTCAAGGTAAATCTCCACGCGCGCCGCGTCGATGGCGGCGATCAGCGCGGGGTAGTAGCCTGCGCCGCTGTGCAGCAGCGCGATCTCATTGCCGTCGGTGAAATTCACATGGCGCATGCGGGACTTTTTTCTTGGTTCTGTTCAGTCGGGATGAGCCGCTAACGGCAGGAAACGAGTACTGCCAACGTCGCTGGCAGGAGGCGCAGATGGCCAACGGCGTTTCGTTAGCGGCTCCAAGTCTACGCCAAGTGCAGTTCGCTGACGATAGGCGCATGGTCGGACAGGCGCGTCCACGGTCCTTCGCTCAACACCTGCGCGGTCTCGACCTTGAAGCCGCGCAGGTAAATCCGGTCCAGCCGCAACCACGGCAGCATCGCCGGGAAGGTGCGCGCCGGACGGATCGGCGCCGACAAGCCGCCCATCCTGCGCAGGCCGTGCATCAGGCCCTTGGTGAGCGGCTGGTCGAACACCTCCATCACGCCCAGGCGCTGGTACAGCAGCTTGCTCAACTGGTTGGTCCAGTCGTTGAAATCACCGGCGATGATCAACGGCGCATCGGGCGGCGAGGAAGAGCGCACCGCCTCGATCAACGCCGCCGTCTGGCGGCGGCGGCTGCCGGCGAACAGGCCGAGGTGGATCACATAGCAATGCACGTCGACGCCCTCCACCGGCACCACGCAATGCAGGATGCCGCGCGATTCATAGGCATGGTCGGAGACATCCTGGTTGCGGATGGAAGCGATGGCGAAGCGCGAAATCAGCGCATTGCCGTGGTGGCCGTGGTCGTACACGGCATTCATGCCATACGCCGAATGATGGGTTTCGCCGGCCAGGTATTCATGCTGGCCCTGCTGCGGCCAGTTGGAGGCGTGGCGCAAGGCATTCAGGTCGTGCCGGCCCTGCACTTCCTGCAGGAACAGGATATCGGCATCAAGCTGGGCCAGCGCCTGCTTGAGCGCCAGGATGCGCGGCCGGCCGCCGAACGAAGTCACGCCTTTGTGGATGTTGTATGTCGCGACACGCAACTTCATGGGACAACCTTTCTTGTTCGGCCCGCCACGTTGCCCGGCTCAGCCTTGCATGTAGGCCGGCAACTGCAGGATCGCTTCCGCATTGGAAGGCGAGAAACAGCGGTCGGCCGCTTCCCGGTACGGCAGCCACTGGTAGCGCGTGTGTTCGCGCGGGGCCAGCGTGACCGGAATATCGCGCGGCACCAGCAAGCCGAAAACATGCTCGGTGTTCCTGGTCACGCCGGGCGCATAACGGTGCCGCCAGACCGGATAGATTTCATAGATATTGGAAAGTTGCCAATCGCGCAGATTGGCCGCCGGCAAGGCGTTCCCGATCGCCGGGTCCGATTCTACCCCTGCTGCCGCCACCGCGATGCCGGTTTCTTCTCGCACTTCGCGGCGGGCGGTTTCCGACAGGTCTTCTTCCGGCGTGTCCTTGGAGCCGGTCACCGATTGCCAGAAACCGGCCTTGTCGGCGCGTTCGATCAGCAATACCTCGCGCTGGGCGGTGTGGATCACCACCAGCACCGATTCGGGAATCTTGTAGGGCTTGGTCTGCGTCATCTGCGTGTCCGTCATGCGATAAGCCGGCAGCGCCGGGAAAGCCACATTGTATCGGCAGCAAGCCGCTTCGCGCTCAGGCGGCCTGCTCGCTCTCGGCCACCAGCCAGCTGCGGAAACTGCGCGCGGCGGCATGCTCGATGCGCTCGCGCGGCCACACCGCGTAGTAGCCGCCGCCCAGGCTGGCGCTGGCCTCGCAGGCGCGCACCAGCAAGCCGGCCTGCATGCAGGCGTCGATCATGTGACGCCAGGCCAGCACGATGCCGTGCCCTTCCATGGCCAGCTGCAGCAGGATCGGATATTGGTTGGACAGGATCTGGTGCTCGATACGCGCGTCCGGCATGCCGTTGTGGGCCAGCCAGTTCTGCCACGACATCCACTGGCGCTGGCCGTCTTCCAGCAGCAGCAGGGTCTCGTTGCGCAGGTCCTGCAGCGACAGTTTGCGGCCGGCCAGGTAGGACGGCGAACAGACCGGGAACACTTCCTCGTCATACAGCCGGCGCGCCGCCATGCCCGCGGGCGGACCGTCGCGCAGGAAGTAGATGCCCGTGTCGAAGTCGGTCTCCGACAGGAAGGCCAGGCTGTCGTTGACGATCAGGCGCAGGTGGCAATCCGGATGCAGCGCGCGAAAGCGCGCCAGGCGCGGCGTCAGCCACAGCACGGCGACGCCGGAGGAACAGGCCACCGTCAGCTCCTGGTGCCCCTTGCGCTTCATCACGTCCTCGGTGGCCTCGGCGCAGTCGACCAGCAGGCGCTGCACCAGCGCGGCGTAGCGCTGGCCGCTGACGGTCAGGCGCAATGCGCGCGGTTCGCGCAGGAACAGTTTTTTCCCAAGGAAGCGTTCCAGCTGCGCGATCTGGCGGCTGACCGCGCTTTGCGTCAGGTGCAGTTCGGCGGCGGCGCGCGTGAAGCTGCCATGCCGCGTGACGGCCTCGAAGGCGATCAGCGAAGGCAGCGGGGGAAGCGGGGAAATACGCATGGGGGCGCTCCAACATGTCTCGGTAATAACCGAATGTTAGAGCGAAAAGCATGCCCGCCGGGAGCGGTTTCGACGCCGTCCCGGCGGGCAGGAATCACGCGCGGCTGCGGTGGATATGGCCGGCCTGCATGACCAGCGAGAGGTGCTCGCCCTGGCCGGTCAGCAGCGTGATGTCTTGCAGCGGATTGCCGTCGACCACGATCAGGTCGGCCTGGGCGCCGGCGCGCACCGTGCCCAGCACGCCTTCGCGTTGCAGGATGGCGGCGGCGATCGAGGTGGCCGAGCGGATAGTTTCCAGGTTGCCGAGGATCTCGGCGCGGATGATGAACTCGTGCGACTGGTCTTGGTGCATCTCGCCCAGGAGGTCGGAGCCGAAGCCCATCGGCACGCCGGCGTCGGCATAGATGCGCAGCGAATCGCGGCCGGCCTGGCGCACCGACTCGATTTTGCCCACCGAATCCGGCGGCAAGCCCAGGCGCGCGCCGTCGCGCGCCAGCGAATCGTAGGTGACCAGCGTGGGCACCACGAAGGCGCCGTGCTCGCGCATGACCTTGGCCGCTTCGGCATCGACCAGGTTGCCATGCTCGATGGTGCGCACGCCGCAGCGCACCGCGCGCGCGATGGCGCGGCCGGTGTAGGCGTGCGCCATCACGTAGGTCTGCGCCGCCTCGGCTTCGGCCACGATGGCGCGGATCTCGTCTTCACTGTACTGGGTGTTGCCGATCGGGTCGGTCGGCGAGGCCACGCCGCCGGAGGCCATGATCTTGATCTGGGTCGCGCCCTTCTGCAGTTCTTCGCGGGCGGCCAGGCGCACCGCGTCCACGCCGTCGGCCACGCGCGCGATCGCGCCGGCGCGGAAGGCGCAGGAGCACGGTTCCAGCACGTCCGAACGCGGGCGGAAATCGCCATGCCCGCCGGTCTGCGACAGCGCCTTGCCGGAGGGGAAGATGCGCGGCCCCGGCACCAGCCCGATGGCGATGGCCTGCGCCAGCCCCCAGTCGGCGCCGCCGGCGTCGCGCACCGAGGTGAAGCCGCGGTTGAGCATCGCCTCGACGATGGGCAAGGCGCGAATCGAGGTCAGCGAACCGGGCTGGGTCGCGTTCAGGCCGAGGTTGGCCAGCGAAGCCAGCACGTGCACGTGGCAATCGATCAGGCCGGGCATGACGGTCTTGCCGGCGACGTTGACGACTCGTGCGCCGGGCACGTCCAGCGGCGTAGCCGAGACGTCGATGATGCGGTCCTTTTCGATCAGGACATCGTGGCGCGGGAACAGGCTGCCCAGCGCGGGGTCGAGGACGTTGCCGCCCTGCAGGAGGATCTTGCTCATAACGGGAATCAATGTTGTTGCAGGTACTGGGGCTCGCGCACGAAGCGCGTACCGATGAAGCTGATGGCGGCGGCGATCATCACGTAGAAGGCCGGCGCCATGGTGCTGCCGGTGGCGGCGATGAGCCAGGTGATGATGAAGGAGGCGAAGCCGCCGAAGATGGTCACGGCCAGGTTGTAGGCCACCGACAGGCCGGTCGACAGCACCTTGGCCGGGAACAGCTCGGAGAACGCGGCCAGGATGGGGCCGGTGTAGGCCGCGATCAGCACGCCGAACACCAGCTGGAACAGCAGCAGCGAACCCAGGCCCGGCGCCATGTTGATGTAGGCGAACATGGGATAGGCCAGCACCAGGATCAGCAAGGCCGCGCCAGACAGGAACAGGCGGCGACCTTTGCGATCGGCCAGGCGGCCGACGATGGGCGCGAACACCATGATGCACAGGCCGCCCACCATGCCGGCGATGAAGCCGGTCGACTGCGGCAGCTTGAGCACCTTGATCGAGTAGGTCGGCATGTAGAACAGCAGCACGTAGGTGCAAACCGTCCACAGGATCACCATCGAGAAGCTGGCGGTCGTCTCGCGCGGGAAGTTGCGAATCACTTCCTTCAACGGCGAGTCGGTCTTGTCCTTTGCTTCGAGGAAGGCCGGCGTCTCGTCGAGGTGGTTGCGGATGTAGTAACCCACCGGACCGATCACGATGCCCAGCAGGAACGGCAGACGCCAGCCCCAGGCCGAGAGCGATTCCGCGTCCAGGCTGGAAGTGACGAAGGTGCCGACCGCGGCGCCCAGCAGCACGGCCACGCCGATGCTGGCCTGGATCCAGCTGGAGTAATAGGCGCGCTCCCTAGCCGGCGCGTACTCGGTCAGGAAGGCGGTGGCGCTGCCCATTTCGCCGCCGGCCGAGAAGCCTTGCAGCAGGCGCGCCACGACGATGATCAGCGGTGCGAACAGGCCGATGCTGTCGTAGGTCGGCGCCAGGCCGATCATGGTGGTGCCCAGCGCCATCAGCAGGATGGTGACCGACAGCGCCGCCTTGCGGCCGACGCGGTCGGCGTAGATGCCGAGGAGGATGCCGCCCACCGGACGCATGAAGAAACCCACGCCGAACGTGGCCACCGCCAGCAGCAACGACGTCAGCTCGTTGCCGGTGGGGAAGAACAGCTTGGCGATGATGACGGCGAAAAAGCTGTAGACGGTGAAGTCGAACCATTCGAGGCCGTTGCCGATGACGGTGGCGATGATGGCGCGGCGACGCTGGTTGTTGCTGACCAGCGGCATCCCGCTGGCCGGTACGGTATTGGCTTGCATGATCTCCCCTCATGTTGGATACGCGCCGATGATAGGGGGAGCGGCAAGCGAGCCGGAAATGATATCTGCGCATGCGGCCATGACTGGCGTGCATGCGTTTGCAAATTATTTACGCCGCGCGCGGGCATGAAAAAAGGCGCATGCATCGCTGCATGCGCCCTTCTTCATTTGCGGCTCCGGTGCTGCTGCTCCGGTGCGACAATCAGGCCTTCACCACCGGTTCCGCATTGCGCAGGCGAATATGCAGCTCGCGCAATTGCTTCTCGTCGACCGCCGACGGCGCCTGGGTCAGCAGGCACTGCGCACGCTGGGTCTTGGGGAAAGCGATCACGTCGCGGATCGACTCGGCGCCGGCCATCATGGTCACCAGGCGATCCAGGCCGAAGGCGATGCCGCCGTGCGGGGGCGCGCCGTATTGCAGCGCGTCCAGCAGGAAGCCGAACTTCAGGCGCGCTTCCTCGTCGTCGATCTTCAGCGCGCGGAACACCTTGCTCTGCACTTCGGCGCGGTGGATACGCACCGAACCGCCGCCCAGTTCCCAGCCGTTCAGCACCAGGTCATAGGCCTTGGCGATGGCAGCGCCCGGGTTGGTCGAGATGAAGTCCTCGTGGCCATCCTTGGGCGAGGTGAACGGGTGGTGCAGCGCGACCCAGCGCTGGTTGTCTTCATCGTATTCGAACATCGGGAAGTCGACCACCCACAGCGGACGCCATGCCTCGTCGAACAGGCCGTTCTTCTTGCCGAAGTCGCTGTGGCCGATCTTCACGCGCAGCGCGCCGATGGCGTCGTTGACGACCTTGGCGCGATCGGCGCCGAAGAAGATCAGGTCGCCGTCTTGCGCGCCGGTCTTTTCGATGATCGCGGCCAGGGCGGCGTCATGGATGTTCTTGACGATCGGCGACTGCAGGCCGTCACGCCCCTTGGCCTTCTCGTTGACCTTGATGTAGGCCAGGCCCTTGGCGCCGTAGATGGCGACGAACTGGGTATAGGCATCGATTTCCGAACGCGGCATTTCCGCGCCGCCCGGCACGCGCAGGCCGACCACGCGGCCGCCTTCGCTGTTGGCCGCGCCGGAGAAGACCTTGAAGTCGACATCCTTCATGACCTCGGTCAGTTCGGTGAATTCCAGCTTGACGCGCATGTCCGGCTTGTCCGAACCGTACATGCCCATGGCGGTGGCGAAGTCCATCACCGGGAACGGGTTCGGCAGGTCGATGTCGAGCGCGTTCTTGAACACCAGGCGGATCATGCCTTCGAACAGGTCGCGGATTTCCTGCTCGTTCAGGAAGGAAGTCTCGCAATCGATCTGGGTGAATTCAGGCTGGCGGTCGGCGCGCAGGTCTTCGTCGCGGAAGCACTTGGTGATCTGGTAGTAGCGATCGAAGTTGGCCACCATCAGCAACTGCTTGAACAGCTGCGGCGACTGCGGCAGGGCGAAGAATTCGCCGGCGTTCACGCGCGACGGCACTAGGTAGTCGCGCGCGCCTTCCGGGGTCGACTTGGTCAGCATCGGGGTTTCGATATCGATGAAACCTTGCGCGTCCAGGAACTTGCGCACTTCCATCGCCACCTTGTAGCGCAGGCGCAGATTGTTTTGCATCTGCGGACGGCGCAGGTCCAGCACGCGGTGCGTCAGGCGGGTGGTTTCCGACAGGCTGTCGTCGTCCAGCTGGAACGGCGGCGTGACCGACGGGTTCAGCACTTCCAGCTCGTGGCACAGCACTTCGATCTTGCCCGACTTCAGGTTGGCGTTGGTGGTGCCTTCAGGACGGTTGCGCACCACGCCGGTGATGCGCAGGCAGAATTCGTTGCGCACCGCTTCGGCGTTCTTGAAGACGTCGGCGCGGTCCGGATCGCACACCACCTGCACCAGGCCTTCGCGGTCGCGCAGGTCGATGAAGATCACGCCGCCGTGGTCGCGGCGACGGTGTACCCAGCCGCACAGGCTGACGGTTTGGCCGAGCAATGCCTCGGTAGTGAGGCCACAGTATTGGGTTCGCATGGACATGGTTCTGATTCCGTTGACAGTATTCTTGTTTGATTCGAGGTATTGATTGGGAGCGAAAGCGGGGCTGGCCGGCGCAATGGCGCCGGCCGCCCCATCAATTGCGGGGCGTCGCCGATTCGGTGATGATTTTCTTGTCGGCCAGCATTTCCGGGGCCACGACGCCCATGGAGACAATGTACTTCAGCGCCTCGTCGACCGACATCTCAAGCTCGATCGATTCCGCGCGCGGCAACATCAGGAAGAAGCCCGAAGTCGGGTTGGGAGTGGTCGGCACATACACGCTGATGTAGTCGCCCTCCAGATGTTTCTTCACCTCGCCGCCCGGCGTGCCGGTCAGGAAGGCGATGGTCCAGGAACCGTGGCGCGGGTACTGGATCAGCACCGCCTTGCGAAAGGCGTTGCCCGAAGACGAGAACAGCGTATCCGACACCTGCTTGACGCTGGAATAGATCGACTTGACCACCGGAATGCGGGTCAGCAGCCCTTCCCACACCGAGACGATCTGGCGGCCGATGAAGTTGCGCGCGGCCAGCCCCGTCAGGAAGATGATCAGCAGCGTGAGGATGGTGCCCAGGCCGGGGATATAGAAGCCCAGCAGGGATTCCGGACGCCAGCTCGGCGGCAGCAGCAGCAGCGACTGGTCCATCGTGCTGATGATCAGGTTGAGCACCCAGACCGTAATGGCCAGAGGCACCAGGATCAGCAGGCCGGTAATGAAATATTTGCGCATGGCTCGGGGTCGGTGACGCTGCTCTTCAGCTGGCGCTGGGAGTGGAAGCGGTCGGGGTCGAAGGGGCTGCAGCCGGTGCGGCCGCAGCAGATGCAGGCGCCGCAGCGGGAGCGGCAGAAGCGGCGGCCGCCGGCGTAGAGTCGGCGCTCGTGGGGGCCTCGCTCGCGGCCAGCCCGGTGCCGGTGGCGCCCACGCTGTTGCTGGTACCGCTGCCGTTACCCCGGAAATCGGTCACATACCAGCCGGAACCCTTCAACTGGAAACCGGCCGCGGTCAGTTGCTTCCTGAAGCTGTCCTTGTTGCAGGACGGGCAAACGGTCAACGCATCGTCGGAGATCTTCTGCAAGACATCCTTGGCAAAACCACACGCTTCGCAGCGATACGCGTAAATCGGCATGACTAACTCCGCAAAAAACTTCCAAAACCCTGAATTATAAAGGCTTTTGGCGCGCTTTTCGCGGCCGGTGCGGCGACTTGTCCACAAGCTGCATTTTACCTCGCCTGCGCACCGCCCCCTCTCCTGCCGGCGCCCCTTCCTCGCCCCGCACGGCGCCACCACGAATAAATTCAATACCAATATTGCTTTTTTACCATTTTCTTCACCGCAACTCTTGATTCGCTAAACGAATCTGTAAATCGCTAGATACGTTGCCAAGCCCCGTTGCGCAGGCACGGGAAGACCGAACAATTTGGCGGAGCGTACATGGTAGCGATCGTGA
>NZ_JBWKPR010000019.1:0-74944 GCF_059418325.1 Herbaspirillum sp. GW821-FHT09A12 | reverse complement strand
TGGCTCCTTGCCGTAGCACCGCTACGACGCGTCGCCACGCCTAGGCAGACAACGCTTGCTGGCCGCTCGCACTCGCAGATTTAATGTGAACAGGCCCTAACCTCGCCTTTCCTGCGATTGGATGTACTGCCGTCGTCGTTGCTCCTTCCTGCTGCTTCCTGAGTAAATTCGTTTCTGCTCCGTGGCGCGTCAGGCGCGCCTGTGCACGTTCATGGCCGGTGCGGCGGCCTGCGCCGAAACGCAGCGCGCCCATCGCTCGCGTACCATGCGCATCATCAATTGCGCCTCTTCCCAGCGGTCCGACAACTCATAGCCGTCGGCGCCGGTCATCGCATATTCGGGCGGGCCGAGTTCGCACAGGAAGGTCAGCACCGCGTCGTCGCCGGCGCGCGCCATCCAGCTCCTGAAACCGTATTCCCACCAGCCCATGAACAATTCCAGCCATTGCCGGTGCTGCTTGAATTCCAGCTGCAACTGGATTTGCTCGCGGCTGGCGACGCGGCCATGGAAGCCCCAGGCGTTATCGATGATCCTGTGCATCAGCGCATGGTTTTCCGCGGAAATCGGCCAGGCGAACTCGCGCCCCACCACATAATGGGAAAGATCCGCCGTCAGCCGCAGGTCGGGGAAACGGTCCAGCAGATGCAGGGTGAACAGCAGGTCGGTGGTCATGCGGTCGCGGTGCGTCTCGATATGCAGCGCGATACCGGCATCCTCGGCAAGCCGGCGCCAGCCTTCGATGTAGGGAATGCATTCCTGCAGCGTATAGGGCCGTACGTCGGCCTGCAGGTTGATATGGTCGGCGCCCAGCTCTTGCACATGCTCGATGATGGGCTTCAATTCATCGACCGTACGCGGATAGCACTGGGCCTGCCAGCTCATGCCATGTTCACGCAGGAACGCGGTGACGGTGCGGGCGTATTGGACATCGGCAAAGCGCACGCCGGCGCCGTCGAAACCGGCGTCGCGGATCATGGACAGCTTTTGTTCCAGCGTCCATTCCTGCCCATCCGGGCGGCGGCGCTCCATGGCCCATAACGATTGGTACACGCGAAACGTTTGCATGGGTGCTTGCCTCTGCAAAAATGTCCGTCCCTCCGGCGTGACCCATTGGGATGGGCTGGCGCCAGGTTGGCGCCGGGGCGGCGTGCCGCCCCGACATGAAACGGCAGCGTCGGTTCAGGTACTGGCCGCCTGCTGCGGCACGTCCACCTGTTCGAAGAAACGCTTGCCGCTGGCCGACTGGTTCTCGTAGATCGATCCCTGGTTCAATGCCGGCGGCAGCGGCATGCGCACCGGCGTATCGCGAAAGCGCGGCACGATGGTCGGCCCGCCCTGCAGCAACAGGCTGTTGAAATCGTCGAAATCGGGTACGCCCATCAGCGGGAAGGCATCGGCCGCGCAAACCTCATAGAGCAGGAAATTGCGCGACATGGTCGACCGGTTCTGCGCCGAACCGTGTATCGCCCGCACATGGTGGAAGGAGACCGAACCCGCCTTGCCGACGATAGGCACCGCCCGGTCGAGGTTCAGCCCTGGCTGGTTGGGGTCGAGCGCGCCGCAGAAACGGCCATCGGCATCATGGTGGTCGTAGGTCGGCCCCTTGTGCGAACCCGGCACCACCAGCATGGCGCCGTTTTCCAGCGAGGTATCGTCCAGCATCACGCCCACGGCCAGGATGTCATCGTTGGTGGCCGGATAAAAAGCCCAATCCTGATGCCACTCCACCGGCGAACCAAAACGCGGCGACTTCAGGTTGAGCTTGGAGTTTTGCAGTCGGAAAGCCGGCCCCAGCAAGGCTCCCAGCACCTCCAGCACCGCCTTCGAACGGATAAATTCCTCGAACACCGGATGGTTCTTGTGCGGCTGCTTGATGCGGCGCAAACGCGGGTCGGCCGCGGTATGGCCACGCTCCAGATCGAACACCTCGGTATGGTCGCTAACCTGGCGCGATTGCTCCACCCACTGCGCCAGCGCATCCTTCATCCGCTGCCGCATGATGTCGTTGAGAAGGCCGGGCACCACCAGCCAACCTTCGTCCTGATATTGCGAAACCTGCCCTTGCGTAATCATGGCTGTCTCCTTGGTAGGAATGCTGTTCTCCCCGCCGCGGCGGTGTTTTCTTGAATGCTTGCGTCCTGCTGTCCAAAATCAATGTTCGCGCGAACATAATATGCCGCAAAAAAACCGGAGTCAACTCCGGCCCATCAACTATTTTGCGCGCGATGCGCGTATTCCACTCAACCACCGGCGCCCCGGATCCCCATCAAACGCTGACTTCCACCCGGTTGCGGCCGCGCTCCTTGGCCACATAGAGTGCGGTATCGGCCAGCTTGATCAGTTGCTCCAGGCTATTCTGCCCCTCACCCAAGGCCGCCACGCCGAAGCTGGCGCTGATGTTGATGCGCTGGCCGCCATCGAGGTCGAACTCCTTTTGCTCCAGCGCCGCGCGCAACTTCTGCGCCACCGCTTCAGCCTTGCCAATATCCGTCTCCCGCAACAGCACGATGAACTCTTCCCCGCCATAACGCGCCAGCACATCCACCTTGCGCAGCAATTGCGCGGCGATTTGCGCCACGCCGCGCAAGATGGCATCACCGGACAAATGGCCATAACTGTCGTTGATGCGCTTGAAATGGTCGATATCGAACAACACCACCGACAAGTTGCGCCGATAGCGTTGCGCCGCGCTCATCTGCTGCTCGCCATAAGAGAAAAAGGCGCGCCGGTTCAATAAGCCGGTCAAAAAATCGGTATTGGACGATGTCTGCAATTGGCTGATCAGCGCCTCGCGTTCGCGCGCCAGGCTGTTGCGCTCAAGGATGCGCTCTTTCAGCACGCGCAACGCCCGCATCATGCCGCCGATCTCGTCGTCATACCTGGCCACGGGAATCTCCCGCCCCAGCTTGCCGTCGGCCAGCCCCACCACCAGGTCGGTCGCCGTGACCAGCGGGCGCACCACGCGCTGGCGGATCATGTACATCAATAATTGGAAGAACAGGCAGGCGACAATGGTCAACACTATCACCAGGACCAGGAAATTACGCGCCTGCAGGTTGCGGCGCTCGGCCCGGGCCATCAAGTCATCCAGGATGATGTCGCGCACATCGAGGATGACCTTCATCTGCGGCACATAGCGCGCCGCCAGTTCGGCCGGCGTAATGCCGTAATCGCCGGACTTCAGGCCCATCTGCAACAGGTAGTCGATGAACTGGAAACCGTCATCGAAATATTGCTTGTCCAGATTGGCCAGCCCCTGCGCAAATTGCGGTTGCGACGAGTAAGAAGCCAGTTGCGCTCCCAGCAGCGAACGCAGCAATTCGATCCGCCCATAAAGCCGGCCGATCTCGATCACTTCATCCGGGTTGAGCCTGCGATGGGTGATCAGCGGTGCAGTGAAGCGAGACCCCACCTGCCCGGCATATTCGCGCAAGCTGGCTGTCGCGCGCACCCCCGCCAGGCCGTCGCGCAAATCGGGATCGGCCAGATCGACGGCGCCGACCAATTCCCCCGTAATCCGCACCAGCATCGGGATCACATCCACCATGCCATTGACGGCGGAAACGATATAGAGATGGCTGCGCCGGTCCGGCGGCTGCTGGCCGATGCGGTCGACCGCGGCGCGGGCGGGCCCCATGGCCTGCTGCACCATGCCGATCTTCTTCAGAATGCTGGAATTATGTTGCGCCGGATCCTTTTCCAGGGCGGCACGCAAATCGGCCAGTGCCGCATCGCTGGCCGATCGCGCCGCCTGCAGGCGCTGGTAAAGGAGCGCACGCTCGTCGTCCCGCGCGCCCATGAAGGCGTTGGCAGGCCCGCGCTCGACCGACACCCGCTCCATCGCAATCAAGCCCAGCCGAAACCGCTTCAAGGCCGGGACGGTATTGGTGCTGCCCTGGTATATGTTCCACTCAATCCATACCAGCGACACCGCCAACGCCAAAAACAACATCAGCAATGCGATGGAAATTAGCCGGAACAGTCGATTCAAGGACATTTCTTTGGCCCGCTTCAAAGGCTTGCGATTTTTCAGGAATACAACAAGGCCGATCAAGCAACAAATAGAAGATCGCGAGCGGGGATGAAAATAAACCACGGACGGGTTCCGATGCATGAAACCCGATTTGAGACGTCTCCGGACCGGAGCTGATGCTGACAGTCGGCGCCGCAGTCCCTCCCCTTGAGAGCAGCGATACCGATGTGTATTTGATTGCCGTCGCGCCGACGGCAACAGGAGCGCAACCGGCGCACATAAAGGCCACATAAAAATAAAGCCCTGAGGATGTCAGGGCCTTACTTTTGCTTCCAACCTGCAAGCTAACTGGCGGAGAGGGTGGGATTCGAACCCACGGTACGGGAAACCGTACGCCTGATTTCGAGTCAGGTACATTCGACCACTCTGCCACCTCTCCGGTTAACTTCGGTCGCTTTACTGCGTGAAGCAGCAAAGCTCGCAACTATAGCAGAAGTTTTTTAATAAAGGAATATCCTTCCCGAAATTATTCCCTCAACTTATTGCTGCCCCGCCATTTTTTACCCGCCCGATCCCAGCATGCAGGACTGGCGCTGCCTCAAACGCAAAGCGCCGTTTTTTTCATGCAAAAAGGTTCGCCTTGCGCCGCCATATCATCGTCTTGTCATAAATCACTTCTAGCATCCATCCGTAAATTATTTTCCGCTCCTAGAACCTGTTCGGGATCTCGTCGGGAGTTGGGCCAATGTCATTTCGGGGTGGAATGCAAGGCGCAAAACGCAGGCGGGCCGGTGACCCGCCTGAAAGGGCATTGGGATACCCCCGGCGAGATTGCGAACAGGTTCTTAAGAACAATTTCATACCGGGATCAGCCAAATGGCGCCTATTTCCAATGCCTCTTTTCCGCTCGACACCGAAGCTGCCGAGCTAATCGCCCGCGCCGCCGGCAGCCTGCCGCCGGATGCCGACGACCAGATGCTGTCGCTGCTGCATGAAATCATCGCCCAACGCAAGCTGACGGCGCTGTTCCAGCCGATCGTGCGCATGCGCAATGGCGAGATTCTCGGCTATGAAGGCCTGATCCGCGGGCCCTCGAACACTCCGCTGCACTCGCCGCTGGCCTTGTTCAAGGTAGCGCGCGCGCACAACCTCTCGGTACAGATGGAATACCTGTGCCGGCATATCGTGCTGACCCGCTTCGCGCAATCCGGCCTGCCCGGCAACCTGTTCCTCAACGTCACCCCCGGGGCCTTGATGCAGCCCGAGGCGATCCAGGGCGAGACCCTGCGCTACCTGGAAAACCTGGGCGTCAATCCGCAGCGCATCATCATCGAGCTGACCGAAAACGAACCGACCTACGACTACGCCCTGCTGCGCAATGCCGCCATGCATTACCGCGACATGGGCTTCCAGATCGCCATCGACGATCTCGGCGAAGGCTTCTCCAGCCTGCGCCTGTGGTCCGAGCTGCAGCCCGAGTACGTCAAAATCGACATGCACTTCGTGCAGGGCATCAACCACGACCCGATGAAGCTGCAATTCGTGCGCTCGATCCAGGAGATCGCCGAAAAATCCGGCTCCATCGTCATCGCCGAAGGCATCGAGTCGCAGGCCGAACTGCTGACCATCCGCGACCTCGGCATCGCCTGCGGCCAGGGTTACCACATCGCCCGCCCGATGGCTGAGCCGCCGGTATCGATCCCGGAAGATGTCGCCAAGACCCTGCGCCGCGACAAGGTGCCGCTGGCGGCCAACAAATACGGTCCCGGCAAGCGCAGCGCCACCGTCTTCAAGCTGCTGCGCGAAACCCGGTACGTGACGCCTGACATCACCAACGACCACGTCTACGACATGTTCGTCAACGATCCGCAGCTGCAGGCGCTGCCGGTGGTCAGCAACGGCTTGCCGATCGGCCTGATCAACCGCTACAGCATGGTCGAACGCTTCGCCCGCCTGTACGGGCGCGAGCTCTACGGCAAGAAGTCCTGCACCTTCTTCATGGATCCCAATCCCATCCTGACCGAGCAGGACACCAGCCTGCAGGACCTCTCCAACCTGCTGGTGCAGGCCGAGTCGCACCACCTGTCCAACGGTTTCATCATCACCGACCGCGGCCAGTACGTGGGCCTGGGCACCGGGCACGACCTGCTGCGCGAAATCACCCAGATGCAGATCGACGCCGCGCGCCACGCCAACCCGCTGACCCAGCTGCCGGGCAACGTGCCGATCAACGACCACATCGAATACCTGCTGCAAAGCGGGGTCGAGTTCTGCATCTGCTATTGCGACCTGGACCACTTCAAGCCCTTCAACGATGTCTACGGCTATCGCAAGGGCGATGACATGATCCAGCTCACCGGCCGGGTCCTGCAACAAGGCTGCGACCCGCAGCATGACTTCATCGGCCATATCGGCGGCGACGATTTCCTGATCATGTTCCAAAGCGAGGACTGGGAGAAGCGCTGCCGCAACATGCTGGACCATTTCACCGCCCAATCCAGCGCCTTCTATTACGATGAAGACCGCGAGCGCGGCGGCTATTTCAGCGAAGACCGCCAGGGCAACCGCGTGCAGCACCCGCTGGTCAGCATTTCCCTGGGAGCGGTGAAGATCGAACCGGCCCAGTACTCTTCCCCGCACCAGATCGCCTCGGCGGCGACCAGGGCCAAGAAACAGGCCAAGAAGACGCCAGGCAACAGCCTGTTCATCGAACGCCGCATCCCGGCAGCGTTCTCCTGGGCACTCAATGACGGCGGATAACTACGCTGTCCGCAACAAGGTTTTCACCGGCGCCGCGCCGGCCGTGGCGGCAGCCCTAAAATAAAACGGCCGACCCATTACAGGTCGGCCGTTCTTCATCGCTGCCTCGCAGGTGTCGGTCAGGCGCCCGGCGCCAGCCTGGTGATGCCGCCCATGTAAGGCTGCAGCACCTCCGGAATGTCCACACTGCCGTCGGCTTGCTGGTAGTTCTCCAGCACCGCCACCAGGGTACGGCCGACCGCCAGGCCGGAACCGTTCAAGGTGTGCAGCAACTCCGGCTTGCCCTGGGCATTGCGGAAGCGGGCTTGCATGCGGCGCGCCTGGAAAGCCTCGCAGTTCGACACCGACGAAATTTCCCGATAGGTGTTCTGCGCCGGCAGCCAGACCTCGATGTCATAGGTCTTGGCCGCGCCAAAGCCCATGTCGCCGGTGCACAGCGTGATCACGCGGTACGGCAGGCCGAGCTTCTTGAGGATAGCCTCGGCATGGCCCAGCATCTCTTCCAGCGCCTCATACGACTTTTCCGGATGCACGATCTGCACCATTTCCACCTTGTCGAACTGGTGCTGGCGGATCATGCCGCGGGTGTCGCGGCCGTAGGAGCCGGCCTCGGAACGGAAGCATGGCGAATGCGCCGTGTACTTCAGCGGCAGTGCGTCGCCGGCGACGATCTCCTCGCGCACCAGGTTGGTCAGCGGCACTTCGGCGGTCGGGATCAGGTACAGCGCGGCGTTTTCCGCCTCGCCTTCCTGGCCGCCCTTCTTGACGGCGAACAGGTCGGCCTCGAACTTGGGCAACTGGCCGGTGCCGCGCAGCGAATCGGCATTGACGATGTAAGGCGTATAGCACTCGGTGTAACCGTGCTCGCCGGTGTGGGTGTTCAGCATGAACTGCGCCAGCGCGCGATGCAGGCGCGCGATGCCGCCCTTCATCACCGAGAAGCGCGAGCCGGTCAGCTTGACGGCGGTATCGAAATCCAGGCCCAGCGGCGCACCGACATCGACGTGATCCTTCACCTCGAAATCGAAGGCGCGCGGCGTTCCGACCTTGCGCACTTCCACATTGCCCGCTTCATCATTGCCCACCGGCACCGACTCATGCGGCAGGTTGGGCACGGTCTGCAAGAAGGCGTTCATCTGCAGCTGCACCTCGTCCAAGCGCGCCGCCGAGGCCTTGAGCTCATCGCCGATGCCGTTGACTTCCGCCATCACCGCCGAAGCGTCTTCGCCCTTGCCCTTCAACATGCCGATCTGCTTGGACAGGCTGTTGCGCTTGCCCTGCAATTCTTCGGTACGGGTCTGGATCTGCTTGCGCTCGGCTTCCAGCGCATTGAAACCGGCGACGTCGAGGACGAACTTGCGCGCCGCCAGACGGGCGGCCACATTGTCGATGTCTTTACGGAGAAGTTGGATGTCGATCATGGGAACAAATAACAAATAAGGGTTGACGCTCAAAAATGGGATTGTACCAAGCCGGCGCCCCTTCCCGCCTCTCCCCGCAAGGAAATATGCCGCCGCAGGCTCTGAAATGCCGTACGCGGCCATCCGGGCACGACAAAACCGGCGCAATAAAAAATGCTTGACCGCGCCTGTAGCATTTACTACAGTTAACCAACAAATTGAAATATTTACGACAATGAATGCACTGAGCTTCCAGCAGGCCCTGTCCGCCAACACCGACAAATTGACCAGCGCCCAACAGCGGCTGGCCAAGTACATCCTCGACAACGGCGAGGCGGTGGCCTTTTCGACCGCCCGCCAGGTGGCCGATGCCGCCGGCCAAAGCGATGCCGCGGTGGTGCGCCTGGCCAAGGCCATCGGCTATGACGGCTTTCCCGACATGCGGGCGGCGCTGCGCGAAGGCCTGCTTGAACGCGCCGGCGCTTCCGGCATGCGCTCCGGCCGCCAGCCGCCATCGGACATGGACGAACTGAAAAGCGAACTGTTCAATATCGACAGTTTGCTGGCGCGCAATACCGCGCAACTCAATTCCACCCAGCTCGGCGACGAAGTCGCGCGAAAACTGATCGGAGCGCGCCGCATCTGGGTCAGCGGCCATGGCACCACGCACCCGATGGCCTCCTACCTGACCTTGCACCTGAACCAGGTCACCGCGCGCGCGGCCCTGCTCAACATCGGCAATGGCGACCTTGCCGATCAATTACGGCAGGTGCAGCCGGAAGATGTCGTGATCGGCATCGGCTATGTGCGCTACCTCCCCTACACCGTCGACATCCTGAGGCTGGCGCGCCAGCGCGGCGCCCATGTGGTCGCCATCACCGACCGCCCATCGTCGCCGCTGGCGGCCCTCGCGCAGCACAGCTTTTTCGTCGCGCGCGATACCTCCTCGTTCGCATGGTGGTCGCAGGCCGGCACCATGGCGCTGATCAATTGGCTCATCACCTTGATCACCATCCACGACGCCGACAACGTGGCCCAGTTGCTGCGGGCCTCGGACGAAGTCTGGCGCACCCTCGGCCACTGGCAGAGCGAGGGAAATTCAATTTCGGACCTGTCGCTGGAGGGGCACCTGAAGGCCGGCATCGAAAATCGCGGGACACCTCACGTCCTTTCATCAATCGCATCACAGCCCGCCTCCGGGCACCCAACGAAGGGGAAGCAAGATGGAAAAAAAGGAAAACGCAATACTGGCGCCAAAGGCGGCGCAACCTGACGCCGGTACAGGAAACGCCGCGGCCCCGGGCCGTCGGCGCTTTCTGCAAACGGCAGGCGCTAGCGCCCTGGCCGCCAGCAGTGTCGGCCCGCTGATCATGGCCGCCGGCGGCGCGCGCGCACAAGGCAAGCAGCAGGTCGTGGTGCGCGGGCTGGGCGGCGCCTATCAGGACGCGATGGACAAGGCCCTGTACCAGCCCTTCACCGAAGCCACCGGCATCGAAGTCGTGGTGCAGCCGGCCACTGCCGCGCAAATCCGCGCGATGGTCGAGGCTAAGCGGGTGCAGGTGGATGTGGTGGACTTGCTGGACGTGGCCCAGCTTTCGCTGGACAAGATCGGCGCGCTGGAACCGATCGCCTACGCCAAGATGAAGTACACCAATCCCAACGACATCCATCCCGGCGTGCGGCAGGCCAACATGGTCGGCAACCTGTATTTCGCCACCGTGATGACCTACAACACCGAGGTCTTCAAGAACGGTTCGCAGCCGAAGTCCTGGGCTGAATTCTGGGACGTCGCCAAATTTCCCGGCGCACGCACGCTGGCCGACCAGAAATCCGGCGCGGCGGAACTGGAGTTCGCACTGCTGGCCGATGGCGTCGCCAAGGACAAGCTCTACCCCATCGACGTGCCGCGCGCGCTGAAGTCGCTCGACCGGGTCAAGAAAAGCGTGGTCAAGTGGTGGGATACCGGCGCCGTCTCGGCGCAGCTGCTCGAACGCAAGGAAGCCGTGATCGGCGGCCTGTGGAACGGCCGCGCCCAGGACCTGATCGACAAGGGCGCGCCGCTGGCCATCGAATGGAACCAGGCCAAGCGCCAGGTGCAGTACTGGAGCGTGATCAAGAACTCGCCCAACGCCGCCAATGCGCAAGTGTTCATCGACTTCGCGCTGCAACCCAAAGTGCAGGCGGCGCTGACGCGCCATATCGCCTACGGCCCGACCAACCAGGCCGCCTTCAAGCTGGTGCGTCCTGAAGACGCGGTCAAGCTCCCCAGCGCGCCCGACCACTTCAGCGCCGGTTTCGACCAGAATGCCCAGTGGTGGGCCGACAACCTGTCCGGCGTCGGCGAGCAATGGCAGTCGTGGGTGTTGCGGAGAGCGTGATGGAAAGAGCAGCAGCGACGGCCCCATCCCCGACGGCCGCAACACCCCCGGGAAAACTGGGCACCGACCTGCAACTGCGCGGCATCAGCAAGTACTACGGCGATGCCGCGGCAGTGCGCAAACTGGACCTGGACATTCGCGCCGGCGAATTCGTCACCCTGCTGGGCTCCAGCGGCTCCGGCAAGACCACCACGCTGATGATGCTGGCCGGCTTCACCGTCCCCAGCGAAGGCAGCATCCTGATCGGCGGCAAGGACGTGACGCAACTGCCGCCGGGCAAGCGCGACCTGGGCGTGGTGTTCCAGAACTACGCCCTGTTCCCGCATCTGACGGTGGCGCAGAATCTGGCGTTTCCGCTGGAAATGCGCGGCGTATCCAGGCGTGACATCAACCGCCGCGTGGCCGAAGGCCTGGCGCAAGTGCAGTTGCAGGACAAGGGCGGCCGCTTTCCGCGCGAACTCTCCGGCGGCCAGCAGCAGCGCATCGCGCTGGCGCGCGCGCTGATCTTCCGGCCGCAGGCGCTGCTGATGGATGAGCCGCTGGGGGCGCTGGACAAGAACCTGCGCGAACACATGCAAATGGAAATCCGCCGCCTGCACCGCCATTCCGGCGCCACCGTGGTGTTCGTCACGCACGACCAGGAAGAAGCCCTGGCCATGTCGGACCGCATCGCCGTGATGCAGGACGGCGGCATCGCCCAGATCGCCCCGCCGGCCGATATCTACGACCGCCCGGCCAACAAATGGGTGGCGCAATTCATCGGCCAGTCCAACACCCTCGACGGCAACGTCGCGGCGGTGGAAGGCGATGGCCGCTATGTGCTGGCATTGGACGGCGGCGCCCGCATCCAGGCTTGCGGACCGGTGGGGCTGGCCGGCGGCGCGCGCGTCTGCGGCATCCTGCGGCCGGAAAAGATTGCGCTTGGCGCAGGCGCTGCGGGCAATGCGATTGCCGGGCGCATCCGTGAAGTGCAGTACCTCGGGCACATGGTCAAGCTGCTGGTCGAACAGGGCGGCGGCGCGGCGCTGCAGGTCATCGCGCAATTGCAACGCCTGGCCGACTCCGCGGGCTGGCAGGAAGGCAGCGAAGTCACGCTGGGCTGGCAGCCCGAAAGCGTCTGGCTGGTTCCGGCGCCGGAGGCCAGCGCATGACGCAACTCCCCGCCCCGCTGCCCCCGGCCGGCCGCAAGTCGCCGGCGCTGTGGCTGCTGCTGCCGGCCTTGCTGCTGCTGGCGCTGTTCTTCATTTACCCGCTGGTCAACATGCTGGCGCGCAGCGTGTTCGATCCGGCCCTGACCTGGCGCCATTACGCCCGGCTGCTGCGCGAGCCGACTTATCTGGAGGTGATGCTGATCACCTTCGAGATCGCCGCCATGGTCACGCTGTGCTCGCTGGCGCTGGCGTATCCGCTGTCGTACTTCCTGTCGCAGGTCAAGCCGCGCCTGGCGGGGCTATTGATGATCCTGGTCATCGTGCCCTATTTCACCAGCGTGCTGGTGCGCACCTATGCCTGGATGGTTCTGCTGGGCACCGATGGCATCGTCAACCAGTTGCTGATGTCGTGGGGCCTGATCGGCCAGCCCCTGAAACTGATGTACAACCGCCTGTCGGTGATGATCGGCATGAGCTACATCCTGTTGCCCTACATGGTGCTGGCGCTCTACAGCGTCATGCGCGGCATCGATACCGGCCTGCTGCGCGCCGCCGAGAGCCTGGGCGCTTCGCGCCTGCGCGCCTTCTGGCGCGTGTTCTTCCCGCTCAGCATGCCGGGCATCGCCGCCGGCAGCCTGCTGGTGTTCATCCTCTCGCTGGGCTTTTTCATCACGCCGGCGCTCATGGGCAACCAGGAGGACAGCATGATTTCCATGGTCATCGAAAGCCAGGTGGAAACCTATTTCGACTGGGGCTTCGCCTCGGCGCTGTCGACCGTCCTGCTGGCCTGCACGCTGGTCCTGTTCGCCATCTACCAGCGCACCGTCGGCCTGCAACGTCTTTTCGAGTCCAAGCTATGACACCACGCTTTCCCGGCCCCCTGGTGGTAATCGCCGCCATCCTGGTGCTGCTGTTCCTGGCGCTGCCGATCCTGATCATCTTTCCGCTGGCGCTGACCTCCTCGGATTACCTGTCTTTCCCGCCGCCATCGTATTCGTTCAAGTGGATCGGCTCCATCCTGACCGATTCGGCCTGGATGTCTTCGATCTGGTTCAGCTTCAAGGTGGCCCTGGTGTCTACCGTGCTGGCGGTGGCCATCAGCCTGCTGGCGGCACTGGCGCTGGTGCGCCACCAGTTCCGCTTCAAGCAGGCGGTGTACGCGCTGATCCTGCTGCCGATGATCGTGCCCAACGTGATTTCGGCCATGGCCATGTTTTTCTTCTTCGGCGACATCAAGCTCGACGGCATGATGTCCATCGTGGTCGGCCATGCCGTGGTGGCCATTCCGGTGGCGGTGATCATCCTCTCGGCCACGCTGCAAGGGTTCGACTCGCGCCTGGAGAACGCCGCCATGAGCCTGGGCGCCAGCCGTCTCACCGCGTTTGGCCGCATCACCTTGCCGATCATCGCGCCGGGCCTGATGTCGGCCTGCATTTTCGCTTTCCTCAGCTCCTTCGACGAACTGCTGATCGCGCTTTTCCTGGCCGGCACCAGCGGCCAGACGCTGCCGGTGCGCATCTGGAACGCCGTGCTGTTCCAGCTCGACCCCAAGATCGCCGCCGTCAGCGCGCTGCTGGTGCTGGTATCGATCGTCGCGCTTCTGGCGGCCAATTTCGCCGGCCGCCGCCAATAACCGCCACAACTAACCGCCGCAACTAACCATCGCCGCTTACCGTCGCCAATCACCGCCAACTACAACCATGCCAAACAACCATCTGCTGTTTTCTCCCGAGGAATACCGACAACGCGTGGCGTCCATACGCAAGCATATGCAGCAACGCGGTGTGGACTTGCTGCTGATCGACCAGACCGAGTTCTTGTTTTACCTGACCGGCTTCTCCATCTCGGAAAACATGTACCGCGCCTGCCTGCTGCCGCTGGAAGGCGAACCTGTCATGCTGCTGCGCTCGGTGGATGAAGGGCCTTTCCTGGAGAATTCCTGGGTCACCGACTACGTCGGTTTCTCGGACTGGGAAGATCCGCTCGAGGTGCTGGCCACGCTGATCGAGACGCGCGGCTGGAGCCACGCCCACGTGGGTATCGACGAGGAATCCTATTGCATGACGCTGCGCCGCTTCCGCCGCCTGCAGTCGTTGCTGCCCGATACCCGTTTCATCGACTTCTCCGGCGTGCTGGCGCAAGTGCGCGCCTGCAAGTCGCCGGCCGAGATCGCCTACCTGCGCCAGGCCGCGCACATCGGCGACGTCGCCATGGCCGAAGCCGTGGCCGCCGCCGGCATCGGCACCAGCGAGCGCGATGCCGCCGGCATCGTCCACACTTGCTTCATGCGCATGGGAGCCGACAGCGCCCGCGCCGGCATCATCACATCCGGCACCGGCGATGCCTTTTTGCATGGCAACCTGCATAGCCATCCGATGGCGCGCGGCGACATCCTGCACATGGAACTGCTGCCCTATGTCAATGGCTACAGCGCGCGCCTGATGCGCCCGGCAGTGATTGCCGAAAGCACCCCGCAGCAGCGCGACGTCGCCGCCCGCCTGCTGGACATCCAGGACCGCCAATTCGCCGCCATGAAGCCCGGCGCCGATGCCGCGCAACTCGACGCCATGGTGCGCGAGGCGATGCTCAAGCAGGGCCTGCGCCACAGCTACCCCAACATCTGCGGCTACACGCTCGGCTATTTCCCGCTCTCGACGCCGCGCACCAGCGACTTTACGCGCATCTTCCTGCCCAATGCCGACTGGGAGCTGCAGGCCGGCATGTGTTTCCACATGTATGTGTCGGCCTCGGGCCTGGCCTTCAGCGAAACCGTGCTGGTCACCGATGGCGGCATCGAACTGCTGACCAAGACCGAGCGCCGCCTGTTCGTCAGCGGCCAACCATAAGGATCGCCACCATGGCACGCATTGCGGTCGGCGGGTTCCAGCACGAGACCAATACCTTCTCGGCCACCCCGGCGACGCTGGAAGACTTCATGCTCGGCGGCGGCTGGCCCGGGATGCAGCAAGGCGCCGCCATGCTGGACACGCTGCGCGGCATGAACCTGCCCATCTCGGGCGCCATCGAGGCCATCCGCGCCGCCGGCCATGAAGTCGTGCCCTTGCTGTGGAGCGCGGCGACGCCCAGCGGGCGTGTCGAGCAGGCCGCCTTCGAGCGCATTCTGCAACTGTTCCTGCAACAGTTGGCGCAATGCGGCCCGCTGGACGCGCTCTATCTCGACCTGCATGGCGCCATGGCCACCGGGACGCTGGACGATGGCGAAGGGGCTTTCCTGCAGGCCATCCGCCGCCAGCACCAGCAACTGCCGCTGGCAGCCAGCCTCGACCTGCACGCCAACGTCTCGCCGTCCATGTTCGATTGCTGCGACCTGATGGTCGGCTACCGTACCTACCCCCATGTCGACATGGCGGACTGCGGCGCCCGCGCCGCACGCGGCTTGATCGGGATACTGGAAAGCGGCGTGCGGCCCCACAAGCGGCTGCTGCAACTGGACACCCTCATGCCGCTGACCAGCCAGTGCACGCTGGCCGAGCCGGCGGCATCCCTCTATGCGCATCTGCAAGAACTGGAACGGCGGGAACATACGCACGGCCTCACCTTGTCGCTGACATTGGGATTTCCGCTGGCGGACGTGCACGATTGCGGCCCGGCGATCTTTGCCTATGCCGCCGATGCCGGCGCCGCCCAACATGCTGCCGACGCGTTGCGGACGGCCTTCGAAGCGGCATTGCCGCGCTTCGACGCCCGCGCCTACGACGCCGCCGAAGCCGTCACGCTGGCGCAGCAACTGGCCGCGCAAGGCAAAACACCGGTGGTGCTGGCCGACACCCAGGATAACCCCGGCGGCGGCGGCCAGATGGACACCACCGGGCTGCTGCAGGCGCTGGCGGAACAGGATGCCGCCGGTGCCGTGGTCGCCATGATCTACGACCCCGAGGCGGCAATGCTGGCGCATGCGGCGGGCGTAGGCGCGGCACTCGAACTGGCGCTCGGCGGCAAATTGCCGGGTCCGGGCAGCGGCCCGGCGCATGGGCGCTATGAGGTGATGCAATTGAGCCAAGGCCATTTCAGCGGCACCGGGCCGATGTGGGGCGGCATGGCCATCCGGCTGGGCAAGATGGCCTTGCTGCGCACGGGCCGCAGCGGCGGGATTTACGTGATCGTCTCCTCGCGCAAGATGCAGGCCGGCGACCAGTCCATTCTGACGCATTTTGGCCTGCGCCCTGCCGACATGCGCATCATCGCCCTGAAAAGTTCGGTGCATTTCCGCGCCGACTTCGACCGCATGGCCGGCGCCACCCTGGTGGTGGCCAGCCCCGGCGCAGTGGCGGCCAGGCTCACTGAACTCAACTACGTTAAGTTGCGGCCGGGAATGCGCCTGCTGGGTTAGCGCCTGTTCGCTTCACGAGCAAGATAGCGTGATACCCCGCAACCGGGTACCATGCGCCATTTCCAACTCCACTGCGCACCATGTCCGACGCCGACGACGCCCCGAAAACGCCCCTGCCGCTTTCCATCCTTGGCCTGGTAGCCGCCTTCGGCCTGGCCCTGTGGGCCGGCATCCACTACATGACGCATGACGCCAGCCTGCTCTACGGCTTGCTGGCCGGCCTGTCGTTCGGCGCCGCTTTCGCGTTCGGCCAGCAGATCAAGCATCGCGTCGCGCCGTCGAAACAGCGCAAGACCGGCTGGAAAGTGCATGCGCCAGGAGCGGCCGAACTCAGCCCGGCCAAGCTGGCCGCGCAGCAGGCGCGCAAGATCAGCGTCGAGTTCGACGATGAGGAAATCCGCACCGTGGCCCATGGCCTCAAGCGCGAAGGCGTGGCCTGGAACGCCGTCAACCGGGTCGACATCGTCATCAGCGACGAATTTCTGCCGCTGCCGCAATGGATGATCGGCGGCGACGGCGCCGAAGGCGCCAAGGGCGTCATCATCCCCAATGACGCCGAAGGGCTGGACGCCCTGACGGAGGCGATGAAGACGCGCCTGCCGGGCTACGATAACGACGCGACCTACACCGCCATCATTTCCGCCATGGCGGCCATGGAAGGCCACTTCGCGGTCTGGAGCAGGAAACCGGCCTGAGTCCGCGGCGGGCCCGCATTGCGCCCCGCCGTCCCCGTCCCCGTCCCCCTAAACCCTATTTGGAATTCTTGCGCGCCTGGCGATCCAGCTCGCGCAAGTGCGCCAGCTTGTCGCCGATCTTGGCTTCCAGCCCGCGCGGCACCGGCTGGTACCAGTTGGGTTCGCGGATGCCGTCCGGCAGGTAGGTCTCGCCGGCGGCATAGCCTTCCGGCTCGTCGTGGGCGTAGCGGTACAGCTTGCCGTAGCCCAGTTCCTTCATCAGCTTGGTCGGCGCGTTGCGCAGGTGTTCCGGCACCGGGCGCGACTTGTCCTTGGCGACGAAGGCGCGCGCCTGGTTGTAGGCCATGTATCCGGCGTTGCTCTTGGCCGCCACCGCCAGATAGATCACCGCCTGCGCCAGCGCCAGTTCGCCTTCGGGCGAGCCCAGGCGCTCATAGGTGGCGGCGGCGTCATTGGTGATGGTCATCGCGCGCGGATCGGCCAGGCCGATGTCTTCCCATGCCATGCGCACGATGCGGCGCGCCAGGTAACGCGGGTCGGTGCCGCCGTCGAGCATGCGCGTGAGCCAGTACAAGGCGCCATCGGGGTTGGAACCGCGCACCGACTTGTGCAAGGCCGAGATCTGGTCGTAGAAGGCGTCGCCGCCCTTGTCGAAGCGGCGCAGCGCATCGCCCAGGCATTCGGCCAGGACTTCGCCGGTCACCGTGGCCAGCCCTTTGGCCTGCGCCGAGCGGGCCACGATTTCCAGATTATTGAGCAGCTTGCGGCCGTCGCCATCGGCGCTGGCGACCAGCATCTCCCTGGCTTCCGGCTGGAACTGCAAGCCGTCCAGCTCCTCGCGGCAGGCGCGCTCGACCATGGCGCCGAGGTCGTCCTCGGTCAGCGACTTGAGCACATACACGGCAGCGCGCGAGAGCAGCGCGCTGTTGACCTCGAACGAGGGATTCTCGGTGGTGGCGCCGATGAAGGTGAACAGCCCGCTTTCCACGTGCGGCAAGAAGGCATCCTGCTGGCTCTTGTTAAAACGGTGCACCTCGTCGACGAAGAGGATGGTGCGGCGGCCGGAATTGGCGCGGATCAACTGGGCCCGCTCAACCGCCTCGCGGATGTCCTTCACCCCCGACAGCACCGCCGACAATGCCATGAATTCGGCGTTGAAGGAGTCGGCCATGAGCCGCGCCAGCGTCGTCTTGCCCACGCCCGGCGGCCCCCACAGGATCATCGAATGCGGCTCGCCCGATTCGAACGCCACGCGCAAGGGCTTGCCCGGCCCCAGCACATGCTGCTGGCCGATCACGTCATCGAAGGATTGCGGCCGCATGCGCTCGGCCAGGGGGATCAGGTTCATCTTGAAATCAGTCGGTGCGGCGGCAGGTACATCCGCCGCCAAAGGCAGTAGTCTAACGCAGAGTCGTGTACACGCACTGCGACGTGGGCCAGACTGGCGCCGGGCGCGCGTTTCCGCTTAGCGGTTAAAATACCGGTTCGCCGCGCGGCTCGTCCGCGCCAGTCGCCACCTTTCCCGCTTTAGCATCCCATGCCATTTGTCGTCACCGATTCCTGCATCCAGTGCAAGTACACCGATTGCGTCAGCGTCTGTCCGATGGACTGCTTCGTTGAAGGACCGAATTTCCTGGCCATCGATCCCGATGGCTGCATCGACTGCTCGATGTGCGTACCGGAGTGCCCGGTCGGCGCGATCTATAACGCCACCGACTTGCCGGCGGCACTGGCGCATTTCGAAGGCCTCAATGCCCGGCTGGCCAAGCATTCCGGTTGGAAGCCCATTACCAGGGTACAGGCGCCGATGGCCGACCATGCGCAGTGGAAGGACGTGAAGGACAAGCTGCCGATGCTGAAAATGGCCGACGGCAAATAAGCCCCGGCCATGAACGGAAAAGCCCCGCAAGTTCGCACTTGCGGGGCTTTTTCATGGGCCGCAACAATCTAGTTGCTGCTCAGTTGTTGAATACGTCCGCCCCCTTGGGGATGGTGAAGGTGAAGCTGTTGACCTTCAGCGGCGGGTTCTTCTCGAAGCTGTCGAAACTGAGCACCGAAACCTGCCCAAAGGAGTCGTGCAGCTCCATCGCCACCGGCATGCCGTTCCTGAAGCCGATGCCGATGCGGTCGAACGTCGTGTCGCGGCTCTTGGGCACTGCCTCCAGCCATTCCAGGCCGTCCCTGGCGCCCGCCTCCTTCAGGGTGAAATTCTTTTCCAGGTCGTTGCTGCCGAACAGGATCGCCGCCGGTGAAGAACCCAGCGCATTGCCCAGTTTCTTGGTGGTGACCTGGTTCAAGTCCTTGTCGTAGATGAACAGCTTTTCGCCGTCGGCCTGGATCACCTGCTCATAAGGCTTCTGGTAAGTCCAGATGAATTTGCCCGGGCGCGAAAACACGAAGGCGCCGCTGGAAGTGTTGACCACCTTGGCCGCGCCATTGTCGTTCCGCACCAGGCGCTGGGTGAAATCGCCCTTGGCCGATTGGGTGCTGGCGACGAATTGCTTGAACTGCTCCAGCGCGGCTGCCGAGGCCCGGCCCGGCGTCAGCGCGGTGAAGATGATCGCTCCGGCCACGGCCAGCGCCGACAGCGACGCCGCCGCAAGGATGCGGCGCAGGTTGATGGCGCGCGCCCGGGCTGGTCCCCGGCCGCGGCGTTCGATTGCTTCAAACAGGGGATGCCTGGAATTGTTCATATCGTTTCCGTTCTTACAGTTGCGCAACAAGGTAAAGGCGGCCGCTCCTGGCCTGCCGCCTTGTCCCCGCTTAGTCGGCATCGTTGCCCGCCGGCACCAGGATCTCGCGGTTGCCGTTGGACTGCATGGTCGATACCACGCCGCTCTGCTCCATCTGCTCCAGCAGGCGCGCGGCGCGGTTGTAGCCGATGCGCAGGTGGCGCTGCACCAGCGAGATCGAGGCGCGACGGTTCTTCAGCACCACGGCCACGGCCTGGTCGTACAGCTCGTCACCCTCGCCGCCGCCGACGCCCGCGCCGGCTCCGCCGCCTTCGGCATCTTCCAGCACGCCGCCCTCTAGGATGCCTTCAATGTAATTCGGTTCCCCCTGGGCCTTGAGATGGTCCACCACGCGGTGGACTTCATCGTCGGAGACGAAAGCGCCGTGCACCCGCACCGGCAAACCGGTGCCGGGCGGCATGTACAGCATGTCGCCCATGCCCAGCAGGGTCTCCGCGCCCATCTGGTCGAGGATGGTGCGCGAGTCGATCTTGGACGATACCTGGAAGGCGATGCGGGTCGGCACGTTGGCCTTGATCAGGCCGGTGATCACGTCCACCGACGGGCGCTGGGTGGCCAGGATCAGGTGGATGCCGGCGGCGCGCGCCTTTTGCGCGATGCGGGCGATCAGTTCTTCTACCTTCTTGCCCACCACCATCATCAGGTCGGCCAGTTCGTCGATGATGATGACGATGGTTTCCAGCTGCTCCAGCGGCTCCGGCGCGTCCGGGGTCAGGCTGAACGGATTGGGGATCTTCTCGCCGCGCTTGTCGGCATCGATAATCTTCTGGTTGTAGCCGGCCAGGTTGCGCACGCCCAGCTTGGACATCTTCTTGTAGCGGCGCTCCATTTCCTCCACCGCCCAGTTCAGCGCGTGGCCGGCCTGACGCATGTCGGTCACCACCGGCGCCAGCAGGTGCGGAATGCCTTCGTAGATCGACAGTTCCAGCATCTTGGGGTCGATCAGGATCAGGCGCACCTGCTTGGGGGTGGACTTGTACAGCAGCGACAAGATGGTGGCGTTGATGCCCACCGACTTGCCCGAGCCGGTGGTGCCGGCCACCAGCAAGTGCGGCATCTTGGCCAGGTCGGCCACCACCGGGTTGCCGGCGATGTCCTTGCCCAGCGCCACGGTCAGGCTGGAGTGGCTGTCGTTGTAGACCTTGGAGCCGAGGATCTCGGTCAGGCGCACGATCTGGCGCTTGGGATTGGGCAGCTCCAGGCCCATGTAATTCTTGCCCTGGATGACTTCCACCACGCGAATCGAGGTCAGCGACAGCGAACGCGCCAGGTCGCGCGCCAGGTTGACGATCTGGCTGCCCTTGACGCCGGTGGCCGGCTCGATCTCGTAGCGGGTGATTACCGGGCCCGGATAGGCCGCGACCACCTTGACCTCGACGCCGAAGTCGGACAGCTTCTTCTCGATCAGGCGGCTGGTGAATTCCAGCGTCTCGACCGACACCGTCTGCTGCGCCGGCGGCGCTTCATCCAGCAGGGAGAGCGGCGGCAGGTCGGTATTGCTGTCGTCGAACAGGCTGGTCTGCTTTTCCTTCTGCACGCGGTCCGATTTCTGCACCTCGACGATCTGCGGCTCGATGCGGATCGGCGGCGCCTCGACGATCTTGGCGCGCTCCTGCACCACCACTTCCTCGCGCTTGACGGCGGCTTCGGCGCCGGCCTTGCGGTCGGCCCGCGCGGCGAAGAAATTGCGCACCCACAGCAAGCCATCCTCGATGGCGCCGCCGATGCGTTCCACCGCGGCCAGCCACGACACATGGAAGAACAGGGAAAAGCCCAAGCCGAACAGCAACAGCAGCAGCAAGGTGGCGCCGGTGAAGCCGAAGGTCGGTTGCACCGCCGTGCCGATCATCTCGCCCAGCACGCCGCCGGGGGAATGCGGCAGCTTGGGCGCCAGGCGATGCATGCGGGTGAATTCGATGCCGAGGCTGCCGGTCATCATGAAGACGAAGCCGACGGCGCGGATCAGGGGTTCCTGCCGGTGTTCGGGCTCGACTTCCTTTTCCATCAGGAAGCGGTTGGACAGGCGGCGGTAGCCATTCCAGACCGAGCGCCCCAGGAGCACGCACCACCACCAGGCCGACAGGCCGAAGATGTACAGCATCAGGTCCGCCATCCAGGCGCCCACGCGACCGCCCCAGTTGGCCGCGCGCGGCACCGAGCTGGCCACCGACCAGCCGGGATCGGTCTTGGAGTACGTCAGAAGGATCAGGACCAGATAGGCCAGCAGCGCGGTCAGCGCCAGCCAGCGCGCTTCGGAAATCAGCCGCACCAGGCGGTTGGGCATCGGCGGGGCCGGCGCTTTGGTGTTGCGGATATGGGCTTGACTCGTCTTCGACATAACTTCCGTGCAAAAAAAGCGTAGCCGTCATTGTAACGGCATTAGATTGGCGTCATGCGCTTTTGGGGGCTCGCGCACAGGACTCCGGGCGCGGCGGCATTATCGTTTTCACAAGTTCCCGCGCGGCAAACGGCAGGTGGAGCCGGGCCCGCGCGGCCTATCGGATGAATAGCGTAATTCCATCAGCTGGACAGGGGCCTTCGTCTATAATCTTACCCGTTTTGCAGCGCAGTATCGGCGCGCCTTTCACTGGCGCGTTCGCACCGCTGCCCCGCGGCCCTGAGTTGAAATCCCGGAATTCGTCTCAAGCTAGTTGCAACGATCCCATCAAACAGAATTAAACAGACAAAGAGTATCTTATGAGCACGCCCAAACATGCCAAGGTCCTGATCCTCGGTTCCGGCCCCGCCGGCTACAGCGCCGCCGTGTATGCCGCGCGCGCCAACCTCAATCCGGTGATGATCACCGGCGTCGAGCAAGGCGGCCAGCTGATGACCACCACCGATGTCGAGAACTGGCCGGGCGACCCGCTAGGCGTGCAAGGTCCGGAGCTGATGCAGCGCCTGCTGCAGCACGCCGAACGTTTCAACACGGAAATCATCTTCGACCACATCCACACCACCAAGCTGTCCGAACGTCCGTTCCGCCTGATCGGCGACTCCGGCGAATACACCTGCGACTCGCTCATCATCGCCACCGGCGCCTCGGCCCAGTACCTGGGCTTGCCGTCCGAACAGTCGTTCATGGGCAAAGGCGTTTCCGCCTGCGCCACCTGCGACGGCTTCTTCTATCGCGGCCGCGAAGTGGCGGTGGTCGGCGGCGGCAATACCGCAGTCGAGGAAGCGCTGTACCTGTCCAACATCGCCAGCAAGGTCACCATCATCCACCGCCGCGACAAGTTCCGCGCCGAACCGATCCTGATCGACCGCCTGCTGCACAAGGTCACCGAAGGCAAGATCGTCATCCAGTGGCACCATACGCTGGATGAAGTGGTCGGCGACGACAGCGGCGTGACCGGCATCCGGATCAAGTCGACCCAGGACGGCGCCATCACCGATATCCCGGTGCACGGCCTGTTCATCGCCATCGGCCACAAGCCCAACACCAGCATCTTCGACGGCCAGCTGGAGATGCATAACGGCTACCTCAAGACCCGCACCGGCACCGAAGGCTTTGCCACCGCCACCAGCGTCGAAGGCGTATTCGCCGCCGGCGACGTGCAAGACCATGTCTACCGCCAGGCCATCACCAGCGCCGGCACCGGCTGCATGGCGGCGCTCGATGCCCAGCGTTATCTCGAAGGGTTGGAATAAACTTTCGCTATCGCGTGAACTAGCGGCGCGGCTGCCCATCCAAAAGCCGGTGGAAGACAAGTGCTTCCACCGGCTTTGTTTTTTATCAACAGAAAGGAAAAACATGACCTTTCCCCGCGCCGCCCGGCTTTCCCCGCTTGCCTTGGCCGCCTTGCTGGCTGCCTGCAGCGCCTCCCAGGAGCCCAAACCGCATGACACCGGCGGCAGTGCCGGCTGCGATGCCGCCAAGGTCGACTATCTGATCGGCCAGAATATCAGCGGCTATATCGAGCGCAAGGCCATGCAAGAGTCGGGCGCATCCGATGTCCGTATCCTGCGTCCTGGCGACGCCGCCACCATGGACTTCAACCCCGCTCGCCTCAACATCCACACCGACCCCGGCAAGGTCATCATCAAGCTGGCCTGCGGCTGAACCACGGCCGGCGTTCTGATAAAGTAGCCCACTGGGAAGTTTGACCGGGCTGCATCATGGCGACAATCAAGGATTTTTCCGCACTCAAGGGACTGCGCAAGCAATTGCAGGCAGAAGAGCAGGCGCGCGCCGAAGCGCAGGCCGAACGCCTGCGCAACGAGGCCAAACTCAGGGAAGACACCGATATCTTCCGCAACAGCATCGGCCAGGTGGCGCCGCTGCGCGCCAAGGCGGCCGACAAGGCGCACCATCTGCCGGAGCTGCCGCCGCCCATTCCACGCCAGCATCTGGCCGACGAGCAGGCCGCGCTGCTGGAGTCGCTGTCCGACGAATTCACCGTCGATACCCTGATGGACAGCGATGAAAACCTCAGCTTCGCCCGTCCCGGCATCGGCCCCGACGTACTCAGCAAGCTGCGGCGCGGCAACTGGGTGATCCAGGCCCAGCTCGACCTGCATGGCTATCGGCGCGACCAGGCGCGCGAGGCCCTGGGCGAATTCCTGCGCCAGTCCAGGAAACGCGGCCTGCGCTGCGTGCGCGTGATCCACGGCAAGGGCCTGGGTTCGGTCAACAAGGAACCGGTGTTGAAGCACAAGGTGCGCAACTGGCTGGCGCAAAAGGATGAAGTGATGGCCTTCTGCCAGGCGCGCGCGGCAGAAGGCGGCGCCGGCGCGCTGGTGGTGCTGCTCAAGTCCAGCGAGCGCGTCTCCGGCTAAGCCGCGCAGCTGGAGCGCTCGAGTGAGGCCATCGACGCCGCCAGTTCCCGTGCGATGCCGTCGAAATCCGGCCGGTCGCCAGGCGCTTCAGAGCGGCATCGGTCGCGCAAGCGGCCCAGCCGCTCAATGGCGGGTTCCAGGCCGGGCAGCGCGCAACGCTGCAGCAATTCTTCCAGCAGACAACCGAAAGCGCTTGCCTCCATCGCCTGCAAGGCCGCCGCATAAGGAGCGGCCGGGTCGCACAAGGATGCGGCGCCGAAGTCGCCCAGCAATGCGCTGCCCGGCGCCCGATGCAAAATGTTGTGCGCATACAGGTCGCCGTGCACCACGCCGCGGCGGTGCAGATGGGCCACCGCGGCGGCCACATCGCGGGCGACCCCCAAGGCATGGCGCCACGCAAAGACGGTCTCCTCGGCGTACACATCGCGCGTGCACGATACGAGGCTGGGCGGGCCGGCAAGATTGACGAAGCTGGGCGCAATCAATGGCATCACCAGACCGTGGACGCTGTCCGGATGCCCTCGCAACCTCCCCAGCACCGGAATCAGCCCCTGATGATCGCCGGCCGCGATGGCCGCAGCCATCTCACGCCGGGGCAAACCATCGCTGGTCACCTCTCCCTTGAACAGTTTCACGGCAACCGCGCGCGCCTCGCTCCCGGTGCGCCAACGCGCCTCATGGATCACGCCGGAAGCCCCTTCGCCCAGCTTGCGCAGCAATTCAAGATCGCGCCACTCAACCGGCGGCACCTGGGCGGCGTCATCCACGGCTGCCTCAAACCCTGCGCAAAATGGATTGCCGGCCACGGCAAGCCAGCTCAATCGCGGCAATGCCGCCAGCACCTCAGGAAACGTCTCGAACCGGTTGACCGCCAGGCGCAGCAGCTCAAGGCGGCGGCAGTTCGCCATCTCCGATGGCAGGGAACGCAGGCGATTGCCCGCCAGCATCAACTTCTGCAGCCGTGTGCAACGGCCGATTTCAGGAGGCAAGGCTTCGATGCGATTGTCGGTCAGCACCAGCCAGCGCAACGCCGCGGGCAACGCCGCTCCCGGCACGCGGCCGATGCGGTTGGCCTTGAAACCGATCATCTCCAGGCGCGCGCAGCGGCCCAGCACGGCGGGCAGTTCGGCAAACGCATTGTCGGAGCAAAAGATGATGCGCAGCTGATGCAAGCGCGGCAAGTCGTCCGGCAAGGCACTGAGTTGGTTGCCGCTGAGGTCGAGGATCTCAAGCGTATCGGCGAGATTGAAAATCTCGCGCGGAAATTCGCGCAGCCCGCAAGACAGCGAAAGCCGTTTGATGCCGGCCAGCGCACCGCTGCGTAATTGTTCAAGGGTATGCATACCGCCTGCCCGCCAAAAGAAAGCGCGCAGTGTATCAGGGACGGCGAACATCCCGGAACCCGGGCGATACGGGTTCTTGGAACGCATGTCATCAACAGGTCAATAAGCCAATAGACCAATAGACGTGAGATGCGCCCTAGAACAGATCCATCTGCCCCGAACCTGTACTGGCCTGCTGCCGCGCCGTCGGCGTCACCAGCGGCCGCCGGAACTGGCTGGCGTCGAGCGTGGCGAAGGCGCGGTTACGGTGGGTCAAGCCCAGCCGCCGGCTGGCTTTCTCGAAACGTTGCTGCAGCAGGTCGGCCCAGGCGCCGACGCCGCGCATGCGGGTGGCGAAATCGGCGTCATAGTCCTTGCCGCCGCGCATGTCTTGGATACGGTTCATCACGCGCGCGGCGCGCTCCGGGAAGTGCGCCTGCAACCACTGCCGGAACAAGGGGCTCACTTCCCACGGCAGGCGCAGCACGATGTAGCCGGCCTGCCCGGCGCCGGCCTCGATGGCGGCTTCCATCACGCGCTCAAGGTCCGGCTCGGTGATGAACGGGATCACCGGCGCGATCGAGACGCTGACCGGAATGCCGGCCGCGGCCAGTGTCCTGATCACCCGCAGGCGCCGCATGGGGCTGGCCGCCCGCGGCTCCAGCGTGCGCGCGATGGCAGGATCCAGCGTGGTGATGGTGACGGCGGCGATGGCCTGGCGTTTGGCCGCCATCGCCGCCAGCAAGTCGATGTCGCGCTCGATCAGCGAAGACTTGGTGATCAGCGCCACCGGATTGCCGCAGTCGTGCAGTACCTGCAGCACCCGCCGCGTCAGTTGCAGTTCGCGCTCGATCGGCTGGTAGGCATCGGTATTGATGCCGACCGTGATGGTGTCGGGCACGTAGGATGGCCGCGCCAGTTCGCGCAGCAACAGCTCGGGCGCGTTGGTCTTGGCAAACAGGCGGCTTTCGAAGTCCAGCCCCGGCGACAGGCCGAGATAGCTGTGCGACGGCCGCGCGAAGCAATAGATGCAGCCGTGTTCGCAGCCGCGATAGGGGTTCAGCGACAGGCTGAACGGCAAATCGGGCGAGCTGTTGCGGCTGAGGATGGACTTCGCCGTCTCTTCGGTGACGATGGTTTTCAGGGGCGCAGGTTCGTCCGCGTCGTCCGCGTCGTCCATATCGTCCGCCCCTTCCCGCTCCCTTGCCAGCGTCATCGCCTGCCAGCCGTCGTCGAACGCTTCCCGGCTGACCGATTCGTAGCGTCCGCGCAGATTGGTCACGGCGCCACGGCCCTTGCGCGCAATCTGGCTGGGGTGGATATAAGACTCCGGCGTCAACGTCGGATCGTCGTCGGCAAGCGCTTGGGGCTGCTCGGGGAACGGCGCGGCGATGCCTTCTGGAAACTTGGGAAACCTGGAGGATTTGGACATGATGGAGGCACGAAATACTGTGTTTATATACAGTATATTGCACCCTGCCATCCCGGCCTGCAAACCCTGTTTCAATTTTCCCTTGCCGGCCGGCCATATCGCCGCCGCAAGGGGGAGGCAAGCGCGAATTAATCGGTTATGCTTGGCCCACCTCGCTTCCCAATCCATAAGAAATCGAACAGGGAGGATCAGGACCTCGGGTCCCAAAGGAGACAACGATGCAACACCAGGCAAACCGGCCGGATACCGGCGCGTCCCTGCTGAGCAATGCCCCTGTGCTGCAGCCTGTGGCCGACAATCAATTGCTCGACCTGCAAACCATCGAGCGTTCGCACCAGCGCAGTTCTGCCTATGGCATCACCCGCCAGCAACGGCCCGACCTGGATACGCTCTCGCGCCCCGACCTGGCGCTGACGCTGGAGTCCAACCATGCGCTGTTCGGCCATGCGCGGCCGGTGATGGAAACGCTCTACGACCAGATCCGCAATACCCACAGCATGGTGATCCTCTCGGACGCCAGCGGCACCATCCTCCATACGCTGGGCGACAGCGACTTCCTGGCCAAGGCCGACCGCGTGGCGCTGGGCGCCGGCGGACGCTGGTCGGAACAGTTGCGCGGCACCAATGCCATCGGCACCGCCCTGTTCGAACAAAAACCGACCACCGTGCATGCGCAGGAGCATTACCTCGACGCCAACCGCTTCCTGACCTGCTCGGCCGCGCCCATCTTCGACCACCAGGGCAAGGTGCTGGGCGTACTGGACGTCTCCGGCGAATGCGGCAGCTTCCACAAGCACACCATGGCTCTGGTGCGCATGTCGGCGCAGATGATCGAAAACCACCTGCTGGCCGGCAGCTTCCCCGATTGCATCACCCTGCATTTCCACAGCCGGCCGGAATTCGTCGGCACGCTGGTCGAAGGCATCGCCAGCTTCACCCCGGGCGGGCGCTTCCTGGCGGCCAACCGCAGCGCGCTGTTCCAGCTCGGGTTGCCGCTGGGGGCGTTGCAATCGCATACCTTCAGCTCGCTGTTCGGCGTGCCGGTGTCGATGCTCTCCGAGCACTACCGCAAGGCCATGCCGGGATTGATGGAGCTGTATCTGCACAGCGGCATCCAGATCCATGCGCGCGCCGAGATGCGGCTGCAGGAACAGCATTTCCAGAACACGCGCGATGCGGTCGCCGAGCCGGCCCGGCCGCCGCTCCAACCGATAACGCGGTCCGCGCCGGAACCCGGCTTGCAGGCGCTCGACACCGGCGACGCGCAGATGCGCACCGTCATCGACAAGCTGCGCAAGGTGATCGGCCGCGACATCCCCATCCTCATCACCGGCCAGACCGGCACCGGCAAGGAATGGCTGGCCCAGGCCATCCACAAGGAGGCGCATGCGGCGCATGCGCCCTTCGTCGCGGTCAATTGTTCGGCCATCCCCGAGCACCTGATCGAGGCCGAGCTGTTCGGCTACGACGACGGCGCCTTCACCGGCGCGCGGCGCAAAGGGGCCGTGGGCAAGATCGCGCAGGCACATGGCGGCACGCTGTTCCTGGATGAGATCGGCGACATGCCGCTGGCGCTGCAGGCACGCCTGCTGCGCGTGCTGCAGGAACGCGCGGTGATGCCGCTGGGCAGCAACCGCCTGATTCCGGTGGCGTTCGCGCTGGTCTGCGCCACCAACCGCCCCTTGCGCGACATGGCTGCCAGCCATGCCTTCCGCCAAGACCTGTACTACCGCATCAACGGCTTGCAGGTACGGCTGCCGGCCTTGCATGAGCGCAGCGACCTGGCGCAGCTCATCGACCATATCCTCGAGCGCGAATCCGGAGGGCAAGCGCCGCAACTGGCTGCCGAGGTGCGGCATCTGCTGCTGTCCCACCGGTGGCCGGGCAACCTGCGCCAACTGAGCAACCTGATTCGCACCGCATTGGCCATGGCGGGCAGCGAGCAATGCATCACGCTGCAGCACCTGCCTGACGACTTCCTGGAAGAAACCGGCGCCCATCCCGGCCACGCCACGCCAATGCCCATGTCGGCGCCGGCTGCCTTGTCATTGCAAGACAACGAATGGTCGGCCATCGAGCACGCACTGCAGGCGCATGGCGGCAACGTCAGCGCCGCGGCCAAGGCGCTGGGCATCTCGCGCAACACCATCTACCGGCGCATCAAGGCCCGCGGCAGCTGAATCGATCAGCGGTTAACCAACTGCGGCAAGGCGTCGAACTCCTCGTCGGTGAATAGCCGCGAACGGGTCAGGAATCGTTTGCCGCTGCCATTGTCCAGCGAGAACATGCCGCCGTTGCCATTGACCACGTCGATGATCAGTTGGGTGTGTTTCCAATATTCGTACTGCTCGGCGCCGATGTAGAACGGCACGCCGTCAAGCTCGCCGAGATGCACGTCGGTATCGCCCAGCGTGAACTCGCCGGCGGGGTAGCACATCGGCGCGCTGCCGTCGCAGCAGCCGCCGGACTGGAAGAAAATCAGCTCGCCGTGGCGCTGTCTCAAGTCGCGCAGTAACCCGATCGCCGCCTCGGTCGCCCTCACGCGTTCCGGTGCCTGCATTGCCGTCTCCATGTTCTTTGTCTCCGCGATGAAAAACGGCGCCGGCCGCTGCCCGGCGCCGCCACCCCATATCGCCCGGCTCAGAAGAAGCCGAGCGCCTTCGGGCTGTAGCTCACCAGCAGGTTCTTGGTTTGCTGGTAATGGTCGAGCATCATCTTGTGGTTCTCGCGGCCGATGCCGGACTGCTTGTAGCCGCCGAACGCCGCGTGCGCCGGATACAGGTGATAGCAGTTGGTCCACACGCGGCCGGCCTGGATCTCGCGGCCCATGCGGAAAGCGCGGGTGCCGTCGCGTGTCCACAGGCCAGCGCCCAGGCCATAAAGCGTGTCGTTGGCGATCGCCAGCGCCTCCTCTTCGTCCTTGAAGGTCGTCACCGACACCACCGGGCCGAAGATCTCTTCCTGGAAGATGCGCATCTTGTTATTGCCCTGGAACACGGTGGGCTTGACGTAATAGCCCGCGCCCAGGTCGCCGCCCAACGCCTCGCGCCCGCCGCCGGCCAGCACCTTGGCGCCTTCCTGCTTGCCGATGTCGATATAGGAAAGGATTTTCTCCAATTGCTCTTGCGACGCCTGCGCGCCGATCATGGTGCCCTTGTCGAGCGGATTGCCCTGCTTGATGGCGGCCACGCGTTGCAGGGCCCGTTCGATGAAACGCTCATAGATCGACTCTTGCACCAGCACGCGCGAGGGGCAGGTACAGACTTCGCCCTGGTTCAACGCGAACATGGCGAAACCTTCCAGCGCCTTGTCGAAGAACTCATCGTCCTTGTCCAGCACGTCGGCGAAGAAGATATTGGGCGACTTGCCGCCCAGTTCCAGCGTCACCGGGATCAGGTTTTGCGAAGCGTATTGCATGATCAGGCGGCCGGTGGTGGTTTCGCCGGTGAAGGCGATCTTGGCGATGCGCTTGTTGGAGGCCAGCGGCTTGCCTGCTTCCACGCCAAAACCCTGCACCACGTTGAGCACGCCCGGCGGGATCAGGTCCTGTATCAGTTCCAGCAGCACCATGATCGAGGCCGGCGTCTGTTCGGCCGGTTTCAATACCACGCAATTGCCCGCAGCCAGCGCCGGCGCCAGTTTCCACACCGCCATCAGGATCGGGAAGTTCCACGGGATGATCTGCCCGACCACGCCCAGCGGCTCATGGAAGTGGTAGGCGTAGGTATCGTTGTCGATGGTCGAGATGCCGCCCTCCTGGGCCCGGATGGCGCCGGCGAAGTAGCGGAAGTGGTCGATCGCCAGCGGGATGTCGGCGGCCAGGGTTTCACGGATGGGCTTGCCGTTGTCGATCGTCTCGGCGGTGGCCAGCAACTCCAGGTTGGCCTCCATGCGGTCGGCGATTTTGAGCAGCAGGTTGGCGCGCTCGGTGGGCGAAGTCTTGCCCCAGGCCTTCTTGGCCGCATGTGCGGCATCCAGCGCCAGTTCGATGTCTTCCGCACTGGAGCGCGCCACTTCGCAGAAGGCGCGGCCAATCACGGGGCTGATGTTCTCGAAGTACTCGCCCTTGACCGGCGGTACGAATTTGCCGCCGATGAAATTGTCGTAGCGTTGCTTGAACGGGTCGCGTACGCCGAGCTTGCTGATGTCTGCCAGATTCATGTCGTCTCCATGGGTTTATAGGAATGAAAGCCCGGGAGGGATCGCTTGCCGCGCATGTTCAGGAATAAGCCGGCAAACGTCCCAACCTGGGGTTCAACCGGATATGGGGCAAACCGCATGCCAGCGCGCTGGCGCGGCGCCCGTATCGCGCTGCCGCCGGCAAAGCCCCTTGGCGGCGGGCTGGCGCCATGCCGGCATGTGGGCACATATGCGCCGCCTGTTGCAAGCGTGTGCCAGCCTTGTGTCAATCTGGAACATGCGCCTGCAACACCCTTGGGACATTCAATTGACGAAAGCGGCGTCGCCGGCCATCACGGTGGTATCGACATAGTCCGATCCGCCGTGGCGGGTGGCGGAAAAGTTGAGCGGGAAGCCGCGATGGTCGAAGTTGTGTTCATTGATGCCTGCCAGCGCATCGATGAGCTTCTCGCGCGTCGGATTGCGGCCGGCGCGGCGCAAGGCCTCGACGAACACGCGCGCCGAGATGAAACCTTCCATGCTGCCGAAAGAGAATTCAGATACGCCGCTGCCCAGCATCATCTTGCGGTAGTCGGCCACCAGCGGCATGGATACCTGCCAGGGCGAGGGCACGATCTGCGTGATGATCACGCCGCGCGACAGCGGCCCCAGCGCATCGGCCAGCGCCCGCACCCCAATGACGGATGCGCCGAAGAAACGGCCTTGGTAGCCGGCTTCATGCATGCCGCGCACCACGGCGGAATTGATCGCCGGGTCGCCGTTGACCAGCAGCACGGCGTCGGGCCGCAAGGCCATCATGCGCCGTATCAGGGCCGGGAAATTCCCATTGACGTTGCCTTCGATCAGGGACAGGGAAATCGAGCGCGCTTCAGCCTCTTCTTCCAACCCGGACAACAGTTGCCGGCCGAAATTATTGTTCTGGTAGACCAGCGCCACGCTCTTGACGCCAAAGCGGCCGAAGCGCTCCAGCAGATAGCGGTATTCACGGGTATAGCTGGCCCGCATCGTGAAAACGTAGCGATTGACATTGCGGTACAAGGAAGGGGCGCCGGTGCAGGGAAACAAGAACGGCACGCGCGCCCTGGTGATCGCCGGCAAGGAAGCGTCGATCCCCGGCCAGCCGGCGTAGCCGAACAGCGCAAACACCCGGTCCACATTGAGCAGCCGTTCGGTATTGGCCAGCGCGGCATCGGCCTGGTAACCGTCATCGCGGGTCAGCACCTCTATCTTGCGGTCGTATATGCCGCCTTGCGCATTGATCTCGGAAAAATAGGCCTTGGCGCCAATCGCACATTGTCTCGCCAGCGAGGACAACGGCCCGGTGACGCCGATGGATTGGCCAATGACGATGCGGTTCGGATAGACGCCCGGTTCGGCTCGCGCCGGCCCGCAGGCCGCTGCCGCCAGGCAGAGCAACAGGGCGCGCCACCGCTTGCCCATCGCCAGCTGGCGCCTGGATGCCGGCCGCAAGCACCGCAGCGCGGCGATGGCAATGCCGACAACATGAATGACCGCACCCGGCATGACCTCTCCCATTGCAAGAATCGCTGCATCTGCAGCCAGTGTCATGCTGGAATTGGATGGGAGGCAAGAAAAAACCGGCCAGCGGCCGGTTTCGGTCAGACGGCGTCAGCGCCGGTTTCACCAGTCCGGATTCGGATCACCTGCTCGACTTCCTGTACGAAGATCTTGCCGTCGCCGATCTTGCCGGTGCGGGCGGCCTTGATGATGGCATCCACGGCCGGTTCGACCGCGCCATCGTCAACCACCACTTCGATCTTCACCTTGGGGAGGAAGTCCACGACGTACTCGGCGCCGCGGTAAAGCTCGGTATGGCCCTTCTGGCGGCCGAAACCCTTGACTTCGGTGACCGTCAGCCCCGTGACTCCCACCTCGGCCAGTGACTCTCGCACCTCGTCCAGCTTGAACGGTTTGATAATAGCGGTCACTTGTTTCATGATAACTTCCTCTCTTGACATGTCCAAAAAAATCGATTGTTAACTAAAAAACCATAAGTAGATAGCTAACTTTTTATTTAACTTTATCGGCACTTACCTGCACGGCATGCACATGCAGCTCAATTGGCCGATGTCTGCCGTATTCATCCTGCCGGCCAGCGTCGGCTGCCAGCGCCCTTTTGCATTGTCAGTCAGGAGCATCCCGCTTTCAACCTCCCGTGGCAGGAAGTCGCCTAAAAAAAGCGCTCGCGGCCTCGATGCGCGGCAACCGGCTGTCAGGAGTCTGCGTCCGGTATCCGCGCCAGTCCATCGATCCAGACCGTTGCCTCCGAATCGCTGGGAGCGCGCCAGTCGCCGCGCGGCGAAAGCGAGCCGCCGCTGCCCACCTTGGGCGCATTGGGCACGCAAGAGCGCTTGAACTGGCTGGTCTTGAAGAAGCGGAACAGGAAGATGCCCAGGTTCTTCTTGATCTGCGCCAGCGTGTATTCGTTGTGCGCGCCGTGCAGGCCGTCGGGCCAGTGCCCGGCCTCGCGGTCCTGCCAGGCCGTATGCGCCAGGAAGGCAACCTTCGCCGGGGTGAAACCGTAGCGCAGGATGTAGTACAGGTTGAAGTCCTGCAACTCATAAGGGCCGATGAAATCCTGGGTGCGCTGGCCGGGCTCGCCGGCCGAGGCGCCCGGCACCAGTTCGGGGCTGATCTCGGTTTCCAGGATCTGCATCAGCACTTCCGGATGCTTCAGCCCCAGCGATGCGGATTCGGCCACCCAGCGCACCAGATGGGTGATCAGGGTCTTGGGCACGCTGGCGTTGACGTTGTAATGCGACATGTGGTCGCCCACGCCATAGGTGCACCAGCCCAGCGCCAGCTCTGATAGGTCGCCGGTGCCGATGACGATGGCGCCGTTGTGGTTGGCCAGGCGGAACAGGTGGTTGGTGCGCTCGCCCGCCTGCACGTTTTCGAAGGTGATGTCGTACACCGGCTCGCCGCGCGAATACGGATGCTCCAGGTCTTTCAGCATCTGTTCGCAACTGGGGCGGATATCGATTTCCTGCGCCGTGCAGCCGACCTGCTCCATCAGCTTGTGCGCCTGCACCAGCGTGCGGTTGCTGGTGGCGAAACCGGGCATGGTATAGGCCAGGATATTGGTGCGCGGCAGGCCCAGCTTGTCCATCGCCTTGGCGCACACCAGCAGCGCATGGGTGGAGTCGAGCCCACCGGAGACGCCGATCACCACCTTCTTGATATTGCTGGAAGACAAGCGCTGCACCAGCGCCTGCACCTGGATGCTGTAGACCTCGCGGCAACGCTCGTCGCGCTGCGCATTGTTGGCCGGCACATAGGGGAAGCGCGCCACGCGGCGCTTGAGCGGCAGGGACTTCTGTTGCGGCACGTCAACCTCGAAGCCGACCACCTCGAACTTGCGCACCTCATCGGCATGGCGGCGCACCGACTGGCCGAACGTGGTCTGGTGAAAGCGCTCACGCGACAGGCGCTCCAGGTCGATGTCGGCATAGATCACATGGGCCTGCTCGGCAAACCGCTCGGACTCGGCCTGCAATTCACCGTTTTCATAGATCAGCGCCTGGCCGTCCCAGGCCAGGTCGGTGGTCGATTCGCCATTGCCGGCCGAGGAATACAGGTAAGCCGCCAGGCAGCGCGCCGACTGCTGCGCCACCAATTGATGGCGATAACCGGACTTGCCGACCACGATGTTCGAGGCCGACAGGTTCACCAGCACCGTCGCCCCCGCCAGCGCGGCAAAGGAAGACGGCGGGATCGGCACCCAGACGTCTTCGCAGATTTCGATATGGAAGCGGAAATCGGGGATATTGCGGATGTCGAACAGCAACTGGCTGCCGAACGCGACGTCCTGGCCCAGCAGATGCACGCGACGGGTAATGGCGCAATCGGCGCTGCTGAACTGGCGCGCCTCGTAAAATTCGCTGTAGTTGGGCAGGTAACTCTTGGGCACCACCCCCTGGATGCGGCCGGCCGCCACCACCACGGCGCAGTTGTACAACTGGTGATCCACCTTCAGCGGCATGCCGACAATCAGCACGGCCGGCACGCGCAGCGAGGCGTCCAGCACCGATTGCAAGGCCTGCAGCGAGGCATCCAGCAAGGCGCGCTGCTGGAACAGGTCTTCGCAGCTATAGGCCGACAGTCCAAGCTCCGGGAAGGAAACCAGCACCGCCCCTGCGGCGGCGGCCTGCTCGGCCAGTTCGATGGTGCGTGCGGCGTTGTAGCCGGGATCGGCCACCTTGCACTGGGGCACCGCCACCGCGACGCGGGCGAAGCCGTGGCTGTACAGATTGAAGAATTCGCTTTGCATGTCGTATTTTCCGCTGCCTGATGGCACCCGATTGCCGCGCCTGCGACGCGTTTTTTCATTTTGCGTAGAATGCCTGTTCGATGCCTTGCCGCGGCAAGCGCAAATGGCAACCGAAGAAACAGGCAACGCAACCTAAATTGCAGTCAATGGATTATCGCACGCGAATCGTTTCTTCTCTGGCCGAGATCGGCCAAGCGGCATGGGACGGCCTGGTCGCCGCCCAGGATGAAGCCAATCCCTTCCTTTCCTACGCTTTCCTGCACGCGCTGCACGAGAGCGGCGCAGCCAGCGCCGAGACCGGCTGGCAGCCGCATTTCCTGACCGTCTGGCATGAGGAACGACTGGCCGGCGCCCTGCCCCTGTACCTGAAATCGCATTCCTACGGCGAATACGTGTTCGACTGGGCCTGGGCCGAAGCCTACCAGCGCCACGGCCTGGCGTACTACCCCAAGCTGCTGTCGGCCATTCCTTTCACGCCGGTACGCGGCAGCCGCCTGCTGGCATGCGGCGAACCGGCGCGCTCGGCGCTGCTGACGGCGCTGCAAGCCTTGCAGCAGGACGGAGCGCACTCCTCCACCCATATCCTCTATCCGCCGCCGGAGCAGGCCCAGGCGCTGGCCGATGCCGGCTTCCTGCTGCGCAGCGGCGTGCAATTCCACTGGCATAACGAGGGCTACGCCAACTTTGACGAATTCGCCGCCACGCTGGATCGCAAGAAACGCAAGAACATCCTGGCCGAACGGCGCAAGGTGGCCGAGCAAGGCGTGCGCTTTCTCACGCTGCGCGGCAAGGAGATCGATGAAGCGCACTGGCGTTTCTTCCACCGCTGCTACCGGCGCACTTACGCCGACCACTACTCCACGCCTTACCTCAATCTGGACTTCTTCCTGCGCATCGGCCAGGCCATGCCGGACAACCTGCTCCTGACCGTGGCCCAACGCGACGGCAAACCCATCGCCTCCTCGCTCACGGTGTACGACCGCAGCACGCTGTACGGCCGTTACTGGGGCGCGCTGGAGCATGTTCCCTGCCTGCATTTCGAAACGGCCTACTACCAGCCGCTGGAATTCTGCATCGCCGAGAAGATCGCCTGGTTCGAAGGCGGCGCCCAGGGCGAGCACAAGATGGCGCGCGGCTTCCTGCCGCAAAAGACCTGTTCGGCGCACTGGCTGGCGCATCCCGGTTTCTACGACGCGGTGGAACACTTCCTGCAGCGCGAAAGCGGCGGCATCGACGATTACATGAGCGAACTCAACGAGCGCAATCCGTTTCGCACCGCGTAAGGTTCACCCAAAAAAGAAGGCCGGCAAATGCCGGCCTTCTGTCCTTCTGTCATAGCCTCAGACGTTGTCAGGAGTTACTTGTAACCGACGCGATCCAGCATCTGCAACACCTTCTGCTGGTTGGCGCCGACCGCGCCGACGTTGATCACTTCGGCCTTGAACGAACCCATCTTCAGCAATGCCGGGTTATCGGTCTTGACGCTCTTGACCGCCGGCCATTCGTTGTTGCCCTCGGCGAAATAGCGCTGCGCATTGTCGCTGGCCAGGTACTCCAGGAACTGCACCGCCTCGGCCTTGTGCGGCGCATGCTTGGCCACGCCGGCGCCGGCGATGTTCACGTGGGCGCCATAGCTTTTCTGGTTGGGCCAGACGATGCCGACCTTCTCCATCAACGCCACGTCTTCAGGCTTGGTCGAGCGCAGCAGGCGCGCCACGTAATACGAGTTGGAAATGGCCACGCCGCACTCGCCCGAACCGACTGCCTTGATCTGGTCGGTATCGCCGCCCACCGGCTGACGCGCCTGGTTGGCGACCATGCCCTTGAGGATTTCCTCGGTCTTGGCGGCGCCGTTATGCTCCAGCAGGGAGCCGAACAGCGAGACGTTGTAAGGGTGCGCGCCGCTGCGGGTGCACAGCTTGCCCTTGTTCTTCGGATCGGCCAGCGATTCATAGGTGTCCACATCTTCCGGCTTGACGCTGGCCTTGTTGTAGACGATCACGCGGGCGCGGGTCGAGAAGCCGAACCACTGGGCGCCGTCGCTGCCTTCCTTGCTGTGCAGGTTGGCCGGGATGCGCTCATCGAGCACCTTGGACTTGATCGGCTGGAACAAACCTTCGCTTTGCGCTTTCCACAGGCGCGCGGCATCCACCAGCAGGATCACGTCGGCCGGGCTGGACGCGCCTTCGCTTTTGAGGCGGGCGACGATGCCGGCGTCGTCGCCGTCGATGCGGTTGATCTTGATGCCGGTGGTCTTGGTGAAATCGGCATAGAGCGCTTCGTCAGTCTGATAGTGACGCGCCGAATAGAGGTTGAGCACCTTTTCCTGGGCGACGGAAGACAGCGCGGTACCGGCCAGCAAAGCGCCGACCACGAGTTGACGAGAGAACATGAACTATCCTTTTCCAAAAAATTGATCGAATGCCGCGGCCTTAGAGATCCGGGCTTCTTTTTTTGGCGCTGGAGGCGGTCCGGGAAATGAAGCGGTTTGCCCGACCGGGAAACGGCAAGGTGCAGCACCTTCCACTTCCGCAGAGTTGGCATCGTGCGATGCCTTGTTGTAGGTATGAGGCCGTTGCTGCGGCACTTGCATCGCCGCGAATCAAAAACCGGATGCGACTATATCACAAATAAGAAGCATTACTATTTAAATCACAAGACCCGCGCAATACCAAAAAATACCCAAAAAAAATACCCAAAAACATTCAATGGAAAACTGGTCCTTGAAAACAAAATACCCCTGCCGACTCACGACGGCAGGGGTATGGCGAAAACGGGCGCGCCAACCGCTCAGGCCAGAACCTTGAGCGCGAAATCGACGCCGATACCGGCCCACCACTCCTGTTCCCTCTGGATCCAGAAGGAAATGCTGGGATGCTCCTTGACATAGTCGCGCCGGATTTCCATTTCGATCTTGCTCTTGAACTTGACCTTCACCTTCTCCAGGTCAAGCGTGATATGCGAATGCCGGAACATCACCGCCAACCGCAACGCCAGCACCGATTTGGCGAAATCGACATCGGCCAGCATCTCGCTGATCTTCTTCAGGTTGCCCTTCTGCCCCAGGATCAGCGTGCTCATCAGGCGTTGCTCGCGCGTGGTGAAACCCGGCAGGTCGGCGTTGGCGATCAGGTAAGACGAATGCTTGTGGTAACCGGTGGGCGACACCACCAGGCCCGCCTCGTGCAGCAAGGCGCTCCAGTACAGGTAACGCGCATAAGAATCGGTGGCCGGCTTGAGCAACTCGAAAAAGCCCAGCGCGGTGTCGGCCACGCCATGGGCGCGCGCCGCGTCGACATGGAAACGGTGGGAAAAGTCATTCACCGACATATCGCGCCGGTCCGCCTTGGTGGCGCGCAATTGCAGGTCCCACATCACGCCCATGCGCAACCCGGCTTCCACCGGCGTGACGACTTCGATGCCGAATTCCTGCATGAAACCGATCAACACCGCCAACCCGCCCATGATGACGCCGGCGCGGTCGGGCTTCATGCCATCCAGCTCGATCTGGCTCACATGGCCGAAGTCGATCAGGCGCTGCATCAGGTCTTCCAGGCCGGCCAGGGTGACGCGGCCATCGCCCATGCCGTTGCGGGCGATCGTGTCGGCGATGGCGCGTATGGTGCCGGAAGAGCCATAGATGTTGACGCCGCCATGAAAACTGAACAGGTGTACCGCGTCCTCCACATACGAGCGCGCCGACAGGATCGCGCGCTCGAACGCGGCCGCGGTGATGGCGCCATCCTGGAAAAACGCCAGGCTCTGGTTGACGGTGCCGATGCCAAAGGACTCGACATGGCGGATATGCCCGCCCAGGCCGCGGACGACCTCGGTCGAGCCGCCGCCGATATCGATCACCATGCGCTCTTCGTTGGGCTCGGCCAGCACCCCGGCCACGCCCATGTAGATCAGGCGCCCTTCCTCCTCGCCGGAAATGATTTCGACCGGATAACCGATGGCGCGCTCCAGCTCTGGCAACAGCTCGTGCGCGTTCTTGGCCACGCGCAGGGTATTGGTCGCCACCACGCGCACCGCTTCCAGCGAGTAGTCGCGCAGGATGGCGCGGAAACGGGTCAGCGAGTCGAGCGCGCTCTTGCAGGCTTGCTCGGTGAGGTAGCCGTTCTTGTCGATGCCGGCCGCCAGGCGGATAGGATCGCGCGCGCTCTTGATGACGCGGATGCCTTCATTTTCATATTTTCCGATATGCAAACGAAAGCTGTTGGAACCGAGATCTACCGCTGCAAACATTCATTCCCTTCCGAACAGGCTCTATGACCCGATGATTCTTGAAAATACTTAAAACGATTTAATCCGCCCTAACCGAGCAGACAAGATAATCGGCTTACGTGACAGTTTGATGACACTTTGGCACGCCGGAAGCGCCATACGGCGCACCGTCCACCGCCTCATCCCATGGCTGCCGCCCGCAAAGCCGCGCGCGGCCTGTAAAATGACGATCCTGTACGCTGCATTGCGGCACGAATATTATTTTATACAATTTATTCAATTTTCTCCGATGCCGGGCATTCTTTATCTCATTCCCAACACCCTCGGCCCTGTCGACATTCCCCTCCAGGCAGATGGCACGCCGCACCCGCTGGACGCCATCATCCCGCGCGAAGTACAAGCCGTGGCCGCGCGCCTGGATTATTTCGTCGCCGAAAACGCCAAGACGACGCGCGCCTTCCTGAAACTGCTGGGCAGCCGCCAGGCGCTGTCCAAACCGATCCAGGAAATCGGCATTGCCGAGCTTAACGTCAATACCGACGCCTCGGCCTTGCCGGCCCTGCTGGCGCCGCTGCGCGAAGGCCGGGACGGCGGGCTGATTTCCGAGGCCGGGGTGCCGGCCGTGGCCGATCCTGGCGCCAACCTGGTGCGCATGGCTCACCGGCAAGGCATCCAGGTGCGTCCGCTGGTCGGCCCGTCATCGTTGCTGCTGGCGGTGATGGCCAGCGGGCTGAACGGCCAAAGCTTCGCCTTCAACGGCTACTTGCCTACCGATGCCGACGCGCGCGGCAAGCATATCCGCCAACTGGAAGATCGCTCGCGCAAGGAGAAGCAGACCCAGTTGCTGATCGAAACGCCTTACCGCAATGCCGCCATGCTGGAAGCATTGTCCAGTCATTGCCAGAGCAACACGCTGGTGTGCGTGGCGACCGACTTGAGCTTGCCGACGGAGTCGGTGCGCACGCAGACGGCGGGGCAATGGAAAGCGGCGCTGGCGGCTGGCAAGGGGCCTGATTTCCATAAGAAGCCGACGGTATTCATGTTATTGGCGGATTGAGAGATCCAGGATGCTTGAGTAAAAAAACAAAGGCCGGCTGAAGTATCAGCCGGCCTTCTGTTTTCCGGTCGCCGCGTTCAGCGCAACGCAGGCAGCGGCGACGCCATCAGGGTCTTGGCGACACCCGCCCCGAAGGCCACGCCGAACTTCTTCAACACGCGGTCGGAAAGCTTCTCGGCCTGGGTGTAGTCGACCACGTCCTCAGCCTTGATCTCATCGCGCGCCACGCTGTCGACCGTGCCGTAACCGTCCGCCAGGCCCAGCTCGACCGCCTTGGAACCGGTCCACACCAGGCCGGAGAAGGTCTCGGGGGTTTCCTTCAGTCGCGTGCCGCGACCCTGGCGCACCACTTCGATGAACTGCCGGTGGATCTCGTCCAGCATGGACTGCGCATATTCACGCTGCTTGGCGCTTTGCGGGCTGAACGGGTCGAGGAAACTCTTGTTCTCGCCGGCCGTCAGCAGGCGCCGCTCGACGCCCAGCTTGTCCATCAGCCCGGTGAAACCGAACCCGTCCATCAGCACCCCGACCGAACCGATCAGGCTGGCCTTGTTGACGTAAATGCGGTCGGCCGCGGCAGCGATGTAATAGCCGCCGGAGGCGCACATTTCCTCGACCACCACGTAGATCGGCTTCTTCGGATACTCCTTGCGCAGGCGGGTGATCTCGTCGTTGATCATGCCGGCCTGCACCGGGCTGCCGCCGGGGCTGTTGATCTTGAGGATCACGCCGACCGAATCGGTCGCGGCAAAGGCCTTGTCCAGCGCCGGGATCACCACGCCGGCCGAGCCCTGGCCTTCGGATTCGATGGTGCCCTTGATTTCCACCAGCGCGGTATGCCGGCCCAGCGGTTCGCTCTCGGTCTTGCCGTAGGTGAAGGCCATCCAGACGCCGAACACGATGACCATCAGGATCACGATGCGGAAGAAAATGCTCCAGCGGCGCCGCGCGCGCTGTTCCTTGACCGCGAACAGCGCCAGCTTTTCCAGCACGTCGCGCTCCCAGCCGGTGTGTTTCTTGTCGTCGCGCCCGGCCTTGGACGCGGCGGCCTGCTCGGGAGCAGGCGTGGCGCCGGCCGGCGGCGGCGATTGGGGATTTTCGAATTCGTTATTGCTCATATGCTCACTCAAAACGAAAGGCGCTTCTTAGGCGCCTTCGCGGATTGCCCCGGGGCTCATGCCCCGGCAGCCTTGACCAGTTCATCCGGGCGCCAGTAAATCCGGCCATCCCGCTCTACCGTCATGATCTTACGCAAATGCGCGCCGGTACAAGGGCCGCCTTCGCATTTTCCGGTATCGGGCGCGTAAACCGCGCCATGTGTTGCGCACATGAGATACAGGCCGCTGGATTCAAAGAATTCGCCCTCGAACCAGTCCAACTCCACCGGCACATGCGCGCAGCGGTTCAGGTAGCCGTACACCTGGCCGCCATAGCGCACCACGAAGCCGCTGGTGTCGTCGCCGTGCACCAGCACCGGAAAGCGCTTGCCGCGGCCGCCCTCTTCGATCTCGGAAGAGGCGCAAATATCGATTTCGGTCTGGCTGCTCATGGCGTTGGCAATCAATCTGGCGATGGCGAAAGGCAGCGGCGCCATGCCGCTTGCCGGGGTCGGGGTCAGGCGTTGTCAGTGAGCCATTGGTGCAGCTCGCGGATCGATTTGGCGCAATACAGCGGATCGAGCGCCTCCAACTGCGCCGCCGGATGCGCGCCGAACTCCACTGCAACGCCTTTGGCGTTGGCGTTGATGGCCATCTGCAGGTCGTGGGTGGTGTCGCCGATCATCAGCGTGCGGCCCATGTCCTGCCCCAGTTCGCGCGTCAGCTCCTGCAACATGGCCGGATGCGGCTTGGAAAAGGTCTCGTCGGCGCAGCGGGTGGCGTCGAACACCGACAACAAGCCGGTGCTGTTCATCGCACGGTTCAGGCCGACCCGGCTCTTGCCGGTGGCCACTGCCAGGAAATAACCTTGTTGCGACAGGTCGGCCAGCATCTCGGGCACGCCGTCGAACAGCGTCAGATCCTTGTCCTGCCCCAGGTAATGGTGGCGGTAGCGCTCGACGATGCGCGGATAGTATTTGGGGTCGACATCGGGGATGGCCGCCTGCATGGCGTCTTGCAGGCCCAGGCCGATCACGTAGGAAGCGGCGCTCTTGTCGGGGATCGGCAGCCCGAGATCCCGCGCCGCCGCCTGGATGCAGCGCACGATGGTCGAGGTGCTGTCCATCAGGGTACCGTCCCAGTCGAAGACGATCAGGTCGAATTGCTTTCTAGCCATGTTTTTCGTTCACTCTCGGCAGGCCCGCCGGCATCGCGACGATGGCCGGGCGGACATGCAAAATTGTTAATGCCGGCCAGAAAGTATCACATCCGGCGCGCCACGGCATCGATCTTCAGTCGTCCGCGGCCGGCGCGGACTGGCCGGACCATAGCGGATCGCTGCCGACATCTTGCAGGCTGCGCAGGAAATTCTCGCATTCGGCCGGCAAGGCCGCTTTCAGCGTCACGGTCTCGCCGCTGTCCGGATGGGTAAAGCTGATCTGCCAGGCATGCAGGAACATGCGCTTCAAGGCGATGCGACGGCCATCGGGCTTCTGCAACGCCTTGTTGAGCGCGAAATCGCCGTACTTGTCATCCCCCACGATCGGGAATCCGCTGGACGACAGGTGAACCCGGATCTGGTGCGTGCGGCCGGTCTTGAGTTCGGCCTCCAGCAGCGCGAACTCGCCGAAACGTTGCAGCAGGGAAAACACCGTATGCGACGCCTGGCCGTCGGCCTGCACCCGCACCCGCCGCTCGCCGTCGGGCGTGCTGTATTTAAACAATGGCAACTTGATGTGCTGGCGCGCATTCTTCCAGTCGCCCTGCACCAGGGTCAGGTAGCGCTTGTCGGTCACGCCGTCGCGCATCTGGTCGTGCAGGTTGGTCAGGGCCGAGCGCTTCTTGGCAATCAGCAATACGCCGGAGGTGTCGCGGTCGAGCCGGTGCACCAGTTCCAGGAACTTGGCCTGCGGACGGGCCGCGCGCAACTGCTCGATCACGCCGTAGCTCACGCCCGAGCCGCCGTGCACCGCCACGCCGGCCGGCTTGTCGATCACCAGCATATGGCTGTCTTCAAGCAAGATCCGGAATTCGGCGCCGGGCACGGCAATTTCTTGCTTTTCTGCAACTCGTATTGGCGGAACGCGCACCACATCGCCGTCGACCAGGCGGTAGGTCTGGTCGATGCGGCCTTTGTTGACGCGCACCTCTCCCGACCGCAGGACACGATAGATATGGCTCTTGGGAACGCCTTTGCAGATCCGCAGCAGGAAATTGTCGATCCGCTGTCCGGCGTCTTCTTCGGAAATGGTCAGCAACTGCACTTGAGGGACGCTGTGCGAGCCTGCTGCGTTCCGGGGAGCCGCCGCCGTTTTGGCGGATTCAGAAGCCCCCCTAGAAAATCTCGCTAAGTCCTTCATTTTGAATATATAATCGTTCGACGCTGGTCAAAAAACCACGTCAGTAGAATAAAAAGGAACATTCTACACAAGAGGAGACTTCGTCAGCCTCGCGAATTGCAAAATTGACGAAGGGGGCCCCGAAAATGACGACGTGCGGCACTGCAGATGCCCAAAACGGCGCTGCGACGGCTGCAAAGCAGCCGTAAATGCCGCTCGACAGATTAACAAGGCCTCGAAACGAGTACGCATCTTCCCTGCGCGAGTCCAGTTTGCACCGCAGTTGCAATCGGATAACGCACTTGGAAGTGGAACAGAATTGTTTGGATCATCAGGATAAAAGTCTGGCAAGACTCGCATCCGTTGACCCGGATTCTGGATCGCAGCGCACAGCTCGCTGGCAACAAGCAGCGCAACAAGTGGTTGGCCCACATGGCCGGCCGCGATTTGCAGCGCTTTGCCCGGGCCGGGCCGCGAGCCAAAGCCGGATCACCGCGAAGCTTGCCGGTTGATGCATTGAACCCGATCGCCGTCGCCAACCCATATAAACATGAATCGTTTGGCTCCACAGACCAGCTTACCGTCCGCAGCAGACCGTGCGACCGCTTATTGCGGAACGCCGGGCGCGGATACGGCGCTGCCCGGCGTTCCCGTCCATCGCATCCGCGCCCCGTTGTGCTTGAGTGCCTCATTTGCTTGTTAAACAAGCTGCACTCCACACAGTAAGGCAATTCCCTCCCCGATCACTTCGTTCCCGCGTACATCCCCTGTACTTTTGACGCCGACTCCGCAACCGGACGGCGCCATTTGAAGGATCTTCGGATCCCGGAGTGAAAACATGAAACGTATGTTGTTCAACGCTACGCAGCAGGAAGAGCTGCGCGTAGCCATCGTTGACGGTCAGAAACTGATCGACATCGATATCGAAACGACTGGGCGCGAACAACGCAAGTCCAACATCTACAAGGGTGTCATCACCCGCATCGAACCCTCGCTGGAAGCCTGCTTCGTCAACTACGGCGAAGAACGTCACGGTTTCCTGCCGTTCAAGGAAGTGGCCCGCACCTACTTCAAGGAAGGCATCGATGTCCGCAACGCCACCATCAAGGAAGCGCTGCGCGAAGGCCAGGAAATCATCGTCCAGGTCGAAAAGGAAGAGCGCGGCAACAAGGGCGCGGCCCTGACCTCGTTCATCTCGCTGGCCGGCCGCTACCTGGTGCTGATGCCCAACAATCCGCGCGGCGGCGGCGTCTCGCGCCGCGTCGAAGGCGAAGACCGCCAGGAACTGCGCGAAACCATGGACAAGCTGGACCTGCCCGGCGGCATGTCCGTGATCGCCCGCACCGCAGGCATCGGCCGCAACGTCGACGAACTGCAGTGGGACCTGAACTACCTGATGCAACTGTGGCGCGCCATCGAAGGCGCCGGCCAATTGACATCGGGCGCCTTCCTGATCTACCAGGAATCCTCGCTGGTCATCCGCGCCATCCGCGACTACTTCCAGCCCGATATCGGCGAAATCCTGATCGACACCGACGACATCCACGACCAGGCCCAGCAGTTCATGACCCACGTGATGCCGGACATGATCCACCGCGTCAAGCGCTACCGCGACGACGTGCCGCTGTTCTCGCGTTTCCAGATCGAACACCAGATCGAAACCGCCTACTCGCGCACCGTGCCGCTGCCTTCCGGCGGCGCCATCGTGATCGACCACACCGAAGCCCTGGTCTCGGTGGACGTCAACTCGGCGCGCGCCACCCGCGGCAGCGACATCGAAACCACTGCGTTCAACACCAACCTTGAAGCGGCCGACGAAGTGGCCCGCCAGTTGCGCCTGCGCGACCTGGGCGGCCTGATCGTGATCGACTTCATCGACATGGAGAACAGCAAGAACCAGCGCGAAGTCGAAGGCCGCCTGAAAGACGCCCTGCACCACGACCGCGCCCGCGTCCAGATGGGCAAGATCTCGCGCTTCGGCCTGATGGAACTGTCGCGCCAGCGCCTGCGTCCGTCGCTGTCCGAAGGCAGCCACGTGACCTGCCCGCGCTGCAACGGCACCGGCCACATTCGCGATACCGAATCGTCCGCCCTGCAAGTCCTGCGCATCATCCAGGAAGAGGCGATGAAGGAAAACTCCGCCGCCATCCATGTGCAGGCGCCGGTCGACGTGGCCGCCTTCCTGCTCAACGAGAAGCGCGGCGAAATCCTGAAGATCGAAACGCGCCACCGCGTGACGATCATCATGATCCCCAACAAGCACCTGGAAACCCCGCACTACAAGATGGAGCGGATCAAGCACGACGATCCGCGCCTGGACGACGTCCAAGCCAGCTACGCCATGGCCGAGCAGGCCGACACCGACATCGGCTACAGCAAGCGCCAGAAGGAAGACGTCAAGCCGCGCCAGGAAGCCGTGGTCAAGGGCATCACCCCGGACCAGCCGGCCCCCATCGTCGAGCGCCGCGCGCCCGAAGCAGCCCCTGTGCCGCCGCCGACCCTGGCGCCTGAAGCGGGCCTGTTGGGCAAGATCTTCAGTTTCTTCCGCAAGAAACCGGTCGTTCCCGCACCGGCCCCGGCTCCGGTCGAAGCCAAGGCGCCGGCCAAGCGCGAGGGCGATCGCAACAACCGCGACCGCAACGGCCGTAACCGCAACCGCAGCGAACGCAGCAACGAGCGCGGCAATGAACGCGGCGGCGAACGCAATGCCCGCAACCGCGACGGCAACCAGGCTACCCCGGAGCTGAAGACCGGCGACGCCATCGAAGGCAAGCAGCAACGCTTGCCGCGTCCGCCGCGCGAAGGCCGTGAGCCGCGCGAACCGCGTGAGACCCAGGCCCGCGAAGGCCTGGAAAACAAGGAAGGTCGCCGCGAGCCGCGCGAAGCTCGTGAACCGCGTGAAGGCCGCGAAGGCCGTGAACAACGCGAACCGCGCCAGCCGCGTGAACCGCGCGCCCCGCGCGGCGAACGCAAGGAAGCCAAGCCCGAAGATGGCCTGCCGCTGGAAGCCGCACTGGCAGCCGGCGCCGCCACCGCGGGGGTGGCAGTCGCCGCCGGAACGGTAGCGATCGCCTCCGACGAGCAAGCGGCGCAAGTGGAAGGCGCACAGGTCGAAGCCGGCGAAGGCGCGGAAGCGTCCGAAGGCGGCACCGAACCGCGCCGCCGCCGCCGTCGTGGCGGCCGCAACCGCCATCGCCGCGAACGCGACGAAAACGGCAACGTGATTGAAGACGGTTCGGAAGCCGGCAATGCCGACGCCGCTGACGGCGCCGACAACGTCGCCGCTGCAGCAGTGGTTGGCACAAGCGAAGTCGCCGCTGGCGAAGCGGTCGATGCCGCCATCGCGCAAGCTTCCTTTGCCGCGTCGCCGGTTCCGCAAGACATTCCGGCTGAAACGCCGGCAGTTGTAGCGCCAGTCGAAAGCGCAGCCACGGTTGAAAGCGGCGTGAATTCGGTGGAAGCCGTCGCCGCAGCAGCAGCGGAAGCGACCGAAGCGGTATTCGCACACAGCGAAGCGATCGAGCCGCCGGCGCAGTCCATCGACGCCAGCTTCGCCCCGGCGCCGGCCTTCGAACCGGTCCAGGCTCCCGCTGCCGTCCCGGCAGCATCGGAAGCGCCGCTGGAATTGGTGCAAGCCGCCGAGCCCGCCAGCGCCCCGTTGGCGCCGCAGCCGATCAGCTTGCCGGATGCCGTAGTGGAAAGCGCGGCCGCACCGGTCCAGAAAGCCCCGTCGCAAGCCGCAGGCAATCCGGCACAGTGGGACTCGCTGAACCAGATGCTGTCCCAGGCCGGCCTGACCCTGGCCACGACCGACCCGGTCAAGCTGCAGGCCGCACAGGCCGCCGCGGCCGACTTCGTGACGCCGCCCCGTGTGCCGCGCGAACGCAAGCCGCTGCCGCCCCAATCGACCGAACCCTTGGTCCAGGTTGAGACGCGCCGCTGATTGGCTTGAGCAGTGATGGAAAAGGGAGCTTCGGCTCCCTTTTCCTTTTATCGGAGGCGACAGGTTACAGTTAAGCACCCGGCAGGCAAATACAGTGGCGCCGGCGCCATGCGGCCAGGCAAGCGCCAGCCATGCCGCCACGGCTGCAAAGCCCCTTGCTGCGTGGAACCGCTGCCGGCCCGCGCCTGCCCACGTTTGCCCATGCCTGCCGACAATAGCGAATATGCACAATTGTGCATCTACCCCGTATTGCCAGCCGTGCTATCGTTACATATCTGTATCAGCCAGCCTGTATGAACAAGCGCGTCATTCCCATCGTTGATTATCGGCAAGCCGTGCCATTGAGCCTGGGGGCGGCCCTGTTGCCGGTTCCCGCGGAGCCCGTCGGCCTGCTGGCCGATGCATTGGGGCGGCCGCTGCACGATCTGCGCATCTCCGTGACGGATCGCTGCAATTTCCGTTGCGTCTATTGCATGCCCAAGGACGTATTCGACAAGCAATACCAGTTCCTGCCGCATTCCGCCCTGCTCACCTTCGAGGAAATCACCCGTGTGGCGCGCCAGTTCGTGGCGCATGGCGTGCACAAGATTCGCCTGACCGGCGGCGAACCGCTGCTGCGCAAGAACATCGAACGCCTGGTCGAGATGCTGGCCGCGCTGCGTACGCCCGAGGGACGCGAGATCGACCTCACGCTGACCACCAACGGCACCTTGCTCAAGCAGAAGGCCCAGGCCTTGAAGGATGCCGGCCTGAAGCGCGTGACCGTCTCGCTCGATTCGCTGGACGACGAAAACTTCCGCCGCATGAACGACGTCGACTTCCCGGTGGCGCGCGTGCTGGAAGGCATCGAGGCCGCGCATGCCGCGGGCCTGGGCCCGATCAAGATCAACATGGTGGTCAAGCAAGGCCTGAACGACCACGAGATCCTGCCGATGGCGCGCCGTTTCAAGGGCACCTCCACTATCCTGCGCTTCATCGAATACATGGACGTGGGCAGCTCCAACGGCTGGCGCATGGACCAGGTGGTTCCATCCAATGAGGTAGTGCGCCGCATCGCCGCCGAATTGCCGCTGGTCGAAGCCGACCCCAACTACACCGGCGAAACCGCCGAACGCTGGCGCTATGCCGACGGCAGCGGCGAGATCGGCGTCATCTCCAGCGTCACCCATGCCTTCTGCCAGGATTGCTCGCGCGCCCGGCTGTCCACCGAAGGCAGCATCTACACCTGCCTGTTTGCCAGCGAAGGCCATGACCTGCGCGGCATCGTGCGCAACGGCGGCAGTGATGCCGAGCTCGCCGGCGCCATTGCCCGGCTGTGGCATCAACGCGGCGACCGCTATTCCGAATTGCGCAGCGAGCAGCAAGATGCGCGCGCGCTGCGCAAGGTCGAGATGTCGTACATCGGCGGCTAGGCCCGCCTCCTTTCAACCAGCCGCATCATGTCAGCCGTACCTGCCATCGCCGCCAGCCATATCACCGGCCTCGTCCTGGCCGGCGGACGCGCCACGCGCATGGGCGGCGTCGACAAGGGCCTGCAAGAGCTGCACGGCAAGCCGCTCGCCCAGCATGTGCTGGAACGGCTGGCGCCGCAGGTCTGCACCCTGGCGGTCAACGCCAACCGCTCCCAGCAGCGCTATGCCGCCTTCGGCTATCCGATCTGGCATGACCTCGCCCCCGACTTCCCCGGCCCCCTGGCCGGCCTGCAATGCGGGCTCTCGCACTGCGCCACGCCGTTCCTGGCGACCGCTCCCTGCGATTCGCCACTGATTCCCTACGACCTGGTGGCCCGGCTGGCCGATGAGATGATCGCCAGCGGCGCCGACGCCGCTTTCGTCGTCACCGGAAAAGACGGCAGCAGGCAAGCCCATCCGGTATGCTCGCTGCTGAGAAAGTCGACCCTGCCCTCGCTTGACGCCTTCCTCGCCGCCGGCGAACGCAAGATGGAACTCTGGTTCGCCACGCTGCAATGCGTGGAAGTCGATTTCCCCGACGAACGCGCCTTCTGCAATATCAATACCGGGCTGGAACTGCAGCAGCTTGAACAAGAACGATGACCCAGACCTCTCCGCATTCCCTCCACGACATCATCAGTTGCATCAGCGGCTACGATCCCAATGCCATGACGGTGACGCAAGCGCAAGGCGTCATCCATGACTTCATCCGTCCCATCGAAGCGGTAGAAAAAGTCGCCATCCGCAGCGCCCTGGGCCGCGTGCTGGCGCAAGACATCGTCTCCCGCATCGACGTGCCCGCCCACGACAATTCGGCCATGGACGGCTACGCCATGCGCGGCGAAGATATCGCCGCGGGCAATGAGGTGCGCCTGGCGATCGCCGGCGCGCTGCATGCCGGCGCCAGCTTCGATGGCGAAGTGCTGCGCGGCCAATGCGTGCGCATCATGACCGGGGCGCCCATGCCTGCCGGTTGCGATACCGTGATCCCGCAAGAATTGACCGCCGATGCCGACCGGCACGGCGTCACCATCCCCGCCGGCCGCGTGCGCCCCGGCGACAACCGCCGCCTGCGCGGCGAAGACCTGGCGCTCGGCACCGTGGCGCTGCCGCGCGGCCGGCAATTGCGCCCGTCCGACATCGGCCTGTTGGCCTCGCTCGGCATTGCCGAAGTGCCGGTGCAGCGCCGCCTGCGCGTGGCCTTTTTTTCCACCGGCGATGAATTGCGCTCGGTGGGCGAGCCGCTCGACCCGGGCTGCGTCTACGACTCCAACCGCTACACCCTGCACGGCATGCTCACGCGCCTGGGCTGCGACATCCTCGACCTGGGCGTGGTGGGCGACGACCCGGCCGCGCTGGAAGCCGCCTTCCGCAGCGCCTGCGAAGAAGCCGACGCAGTCATCACCTCCGGCGGCGTCTCGGTCGGCGCCGCGGACTACACCAAACAGATCATGGCCAGCCTGGGCGACATGCTGTTCTGGAAAATCGGCATGCGTCCCGGCCGCCCGCTGGCCTTCGGCCGTATCGCATCGAACGGCCGCGACGCCTACCTGTTCGGCCTGCCCGGCAATCCGGTGGCGGTGACGGTGAGTTTCTATTTCTTCGTGCGCGACGCCCTGCTGCGCCTGGCCGGCGCCGAAGCATCGCCGCTGCCGCGCCTGCGCGTGCGATCGGCCGGCGCCATCCGCAAGAAGGCCGGCCGCACCGAATACCAGCGCGGCATCCTCGCGCCCGATGCGCAAGGCGTGTGGTCGGTCCGGCTCACCGGCACCCAGGGCTCGGGCATCCTGCGCTCGATGTCGGATGCCAACTGCATCATCGAACTGGAACATGACCGCGGCGATGTGGCAGCGGGAGAAGAAGTGTCGGTGGTGGTGTTTGACGGCCTGGTTTGATGCGCCTATGCAGTGCCAAGAATAAAAAAGGGACGGCAAGCCGTAATGCCGTTCAGTTAAGGCTAGTTCTGAAGCACTCACACAGAGTCCGTTCGGGCTGAGTAGGCCCGCCAGGGCCGTATCGAAGCCAGCGTATCACCGTTGGCGCTCTTGCCTGCCCTTCGATACGCTGCTGCGCAGCTACTCAGGACGAACGGAGTCTAGACTCCACAAACAAAAATGCCGTTCAGCGCTTAACTGAACGGCATTAGACGGCAAGCCGTCCCTTCTCCCCTTCTGTTTTCCCATCCAGGTCTCAAGCGCCTTCGGCATCGTCCCCCAGATCCAGCTCTTCCGTCCCCAGCAATTTCTGCGCGCTCTCGGCCGGCAAGGCTTCGACCGACTTGAGCTTGCGCGTCATCTGGCGCGTGCGGGTTTCGGCCTGGTCGATGTTCCTGGCCGCGCGTTCCAGCGCAAGTTTGGTCGAGGCCAGCACATCGCCGAACTTGCCGAACTCGGTCTTGACCGCCCCCAGCACCTGCCACACTTCCGACGAGCGCTTCTCCAGCGCCAGCGTGCGGAAGCCCATCTGCAGGCTGTTGAGCAACGCCGACAAGGTCGATGGGCCGGCGATGGTGACGCGGTGCGTGCGCTGCAGGTCATCCGACAGGCCCGGACGGCGCATCACTTCCGCGTACAGGCCTTCGGTCGGCAAGAACAGGATGGCGAAGTCGGTGGTCAGCGGCGGCGACAGGTATTTGTCGGCGATGGTCTTGGCTTCGCCGCGCACCGCGCGCTCCAGTTCCTTGCCGGCGGTCGCCACGCCATCGGCATCGGCGCGCTCGGCCGCATCCACCAGGCGCTCGTACTGCTCCTTCGGGAACTTGGCATCGATCGGCATCCACACCGGCGTCGCGTCATCCTTGGCGCCCGGCAGGCGGATGGCGAACTCCACCCGCTCGCCGCTGCCCGGCACGGTCTCGACGTTCTTGGCGTACTGCTCGGGGGTGAGCATCTGCTCCAGCAAAATCTCCAGCTGCACTTCGCCCCAGGTGCCGCGCGTCTTGACGTTGGTCAGCACGCGCTTCAGGTCGCCCACGCCGGTGGCCAGCTGCTGCATCTCGCCCAGGCCCTGGTGCACCTTGTCCAGGCGGTCGGACACCAGCTTGAACGACTCGCCCAGGCGCTGCTCCAGCGTGGCGTGCAGTTTCTCGTCCACGGTCTTGCGCATCTCTTCCAGCTTTTGCGCGTTGTCGTTCTGCAGGTCCTTGATCTTGGATTCCAGCGTGGCGCGCACCTCGGCCATGCGCTGGGAGTTGGACTCGGTCAGCGCCGACAATTGCTGGTTCAAGGTATCGCCGAAGCGCTTCAAGGACAGCGCCTGTTCCTCGCGGTTGACCTGGGCCTGCAGCGTCAGCGACTGGCGCATGCCGTCGAGCTGCTGGGCATTGGTTTCATTCAACTTCACCAGTTGCTGGGCGAAGCCGTCGATCTGGTTGTTCTGCAGCGCCGCCACGCTGGAGATCTGCGTGGCCAGCGTCTGCTGCAGCTGGGCGAAATTGGCGCCCAGCTCCTGCCGCGTGCTTTGCGCACTGGCCTGCACCTGGCTACGCAGTTCGCGTTCGATGCGCTCGCCGGTGTCTTGCTGGTGGCGCTGCAAGTCCTGCTTGAGCTGCTGCAAGGCGACCTCGGCGCCGTTGTCGTCCTTGCGGCCGGAGCGCAGCAGCACCAGGATTTGCAGCACGATGCCGACCGCCACCAGGCCGACGAGTATCAGTTCAAAGGATGTCATGGAGCAAAAGAAATTGCGGCCCGCGCATCGCTGCCACAGGCCTTGGAAAAAAGATATGCCATGGTGCGCGATTGCGGCGCGCGGCGCAAGCGCAAGACGTTTTACTCCGCCTTGTTGCGCATCCAGTCGGCGGTCTGGTAAAAGGCCGCCAGCAGGCGCTTTTGCAGCTCCTCCGGCAGGCCGACATCCTGCATCGCCCACGCCATGCAGCGCAGCCACTGGTCGCGCTCCGAGACGCCGATGGCAAAGGGCAAATGGCGCGCGCGCAGGCGCGGATGGCCGAACTGCTCGATGTACAGGTTGGGGCCGCCGGTCCAGCCGGACAGGAACATATAGGTCTTTTCGCGCGAACCGTCCAGCGCCGGCGGATGCAGCGCGCGGATACCGGCGAACTCCGGCTCCAGGTCCATCAGGTCGTAGAAACGGTCGACCATCTCGCGCAGCTTCCCTGCGCCGCCGATCAGGTCGAACGTGGTGGGTTGGTTAGGGTCTTCGATTTGCATAGGCCAGCATGATACAAGATCAGGCCTCCCTCAGCGTTTGCAGCGGCGGGCGGCCCAGCACATGGCGCAGCCCGGCCCAGCCGCCGATGGCCGAACACCCGGCGCCGATGACCATGCCGGCGATCCATACCAGCGGGCTGAACGTCCAGTCGAAATTGAAGACGTAATGCGCCAGCGCCCAACCGATGGCAGCCGCGCCGCTGGCCGCCAGCAAGCCCGCCACCGAGCCCACCAGCAGCACCTCGATGCGTTGCGCCCGGGAAAGCTCGGCCCGCGTCGCGCCCAGCGCCCGCAGCAAGCCCGCCTCGCGCACCCGCTCGTCCTGCGAGCCGGCCAGCGCCGCGTACAGCACCAGCACGCCGGAGCACAGCGTGAACAGGAACAGGAATTCGACCGCCGAAATCACCTGCCCCACCACGTCCTGGATCTGGCGCAGCACGTTGCCGATATCGACCACGGTCAGGTTCGGGAAATCGCGCGTGAGCGTATTGCCCAGCGCTTCCTGCGACGGCGCCAGATGGAAGGCGGTGATCCAGCTTTGCGGCGCGTCGCGCATCGTTTGCGGGTTGATGATCACGAAGAAGTTCACCCGCAGCGAGCCCCACTCCAGCTTGCGCAGGCTGGTCACCGGCACATCCACCAGCTGGCCGGCGATATCGAACTGCAGCCGGTCGCCCAGCCGGATCCCCAAGGTCTGCGCCAGGCCGCGCTCGACCGAGGCCTCCGGCTTGCTGTCGTCATACCAGTTGCCGGCCACGATGCCGTTGCCGGACGGGATGTCTTTCATGGTCGACAGATTGAACTCGCGGTCGACCAGGCGCTTGGCGCGGTCTTCCTTGTAATCGGCCGCGCTGATCTGGCGGCCGTTGATCTGCACCAGGCGGCCGCGGATCATCGGATACAGCTGCGGCTGGGCGACGCCGCCCTGCTCCAGTGCGCCGGTCACCGCCGCGCGCTGGTCGGGCTGGATATTGATCACGAAACGGTTGGGAGCATCCGGCGGCGTCGCTTGTTGCCAGGCGCCGACCAGGTCGCCGCGGATCACGGTCAGCAGCAGCAAGGCCATCAGGCCCAGCCCCAGCGCCACCACCTGCATCACGGCCGCCGCCGGGCGGCGCTGCAAGCCGTCGATGGCGAAACGCCAGCTCTGGCTGTCGAACAGGCCGCGCAGCGAACGCAAGGCGCGCAGGCACAGCCACGCCACCAGCGCAAACAGGCCGAAACCGCCGAGAAAACCGGCCACCGTCAACAGGCCCAGCTTGAGGTCGCCGGCCTGCCACAGCAGCAGCCCGGAAAACACCAGTGTGCCCAGCACATAGGTCAGCACCGTCAGGGTCTGCGGCGTGCCCTGCTCGCGCCGGATCACGTGGTTGTGCGGCACGTTGCGCAGTTGCAGGATGGGCGGCAGCGCAAAGCCCACCAGCAGCAGCAAGCCGGTGGCCATGCCCTGCAGCGCCGGCTGCCAGCCGGCCGGCGGCAATGCGGTCGGCATGAAGCGGCCCAGCCATTGCAGCAACGCCAGATGCGCCGCATAGCCGAGCGCCACACCGATGGCGCTGGCGGCCAGGCCGACCAGCACGAACTCGATCAGGTACAGCGCCGTGACCTCGTTTTGCGTCATGCCGAAACAGCGCAGCATGGCGCAGGCATCCAGATGGCGCATCATGAAACGGCGCGCCGCCATGGCCACCGCCAGCGCCGCCAGCATGGCCGACAGCAGCCCCACCAGCGACAGGAACTGCTCGGCGTGATCCAGCGTGGCGCGCATTTCAGGGCGGCCGCTCTCCAGCGATTCGATGCGCACGGCGCGCATCTTCTGCGCCTCGATCTGCCGCTCCACTTCCTGCTGGAAGGCTTTGACCGGCTCCGGCGCGCCCGCCAGCAGCAAGCGGTAGGTCACGCGCGAGCCTGCCTGCACCAGGTTGGTGGCGGCCAGGTCGCTGTCGGCCAGCATCACGCGCGGCGCGAAATTGACAAACGCGCTGCCGCGGTCGGGTTCCACCGAAATCACAGCGGCGATACGGAAATCCTTGTCGCCCAGCTTCAGCATGTCGCCCACGCGCACATCCAGCGCGGACAATATCTGCGGATCGACCCAGACGGTGCCGGCCTGCGGAATCCCGCCGGCAACATGGTCGGCGCCGTCGGCGCCTTGCAGCTTCAACTGCCCGCGCAACGGATAACCCGGCGTGACCGCCTTGATCGACGACAGCACCGAGCGCGCCTGCTCGCCGTCCCCGGCTTGTGCCATGCTGGGGAACACGACAGTCTGGGCCTGCGCCAGGCCACGTTCTTGCGCCTGCTGCAGCCATTGCGCCGGCATCGCCTGGTCGGCGGCGACCAGCAGGTCGGCGCCCAGCAGTTGGTGGGCGTCGCGCGTCATGCCCGCGCGCATGCGGTCAACAAAAAAGCTGACGGAAGACAGCGCCGCCACCGCGACGATCAATGCGATCAGCAGGAAGCGCAACTCGCCGGTGCGCCAGTCGCGCCGGGTCATACGCAATGCGTGTTCAAACATGCCGTGGCCAATTCCTGGTCGGAGTAAGGTCGATGAGACCAAAAACAATAAGGAAGCGGCCTGCCGCCACAAGGCCGGCAGGCCACTGCTCTTTGACTTGCGTCGTTCAGGCTGCCAGCGACGACATGTCGATCACGAAGCGGTACTTCACATCGCTCTTGAGCATGCGCTCGTAAGCCTGGTTGATGTCCTGGATCTTGATGATCTCGATGTCGGAGTGGATGCCGTGTTCGGCGCAGAAATCCAGCATCTCCTGGGTTTCCTGGATGCCGCCGATGAGCGAGCCGGCCAGGTGGCGGCGCTTGAAGATGAAGTTGGCCACCGAGGGCGACGGGTGCGGATGTTCCGGCAGGCCGACCAGCGTCATGGTGCCTTCGCGCTTCAACAGCACCATGAAGGCGTCCAGATTGTGCGGGGCGGCCACGGTGTTGAGGATGAAGTCGAAGCTGTTGGCATGCGCGGCCATCTGCGCCTCGTCCTTGGACACCACCACTTCATCGGCGCCCAGGCGCAGCGCGTCTTCCCGCTTGTCCGGCGAAGTGGTGAACAGCACCACGTGCGCGCCCATCGCATGCGCCAGCTTGACGCCCATGTGGCCCAGCCCGCCCAGGCCGACGATGCCGACCTTCTGACCGGGGCCGACCTTCCAGTGGCGCAGCGGCGACCAGGTGGTGATGCCCGCGCACAAGAGCGGCGCGGCGCCGGCCGGGTCCAGCTTGTCGGAGACCGACAGCACGAACTTCTCGTTGACCACGATGTTGTTGGCGTAGCCGCCGTAGGTATAGCCGCCGCTGACCTTGTCCGGCGCGCTGTAGGTGCCGGTGAAGCCGTTCTCGCAGTATTGCTCCAGGCCTTCGCCGCAGCTTGGGCAAGTCTGGCAGGAGTCCACCATACAGCCGACGCCGGCGATCTGGCCGACCTTGAACCTGGTGACGTGCGCGCCGACCTTGGTAACGCGGCCGACGATCTCGTGGCCCGGCACTACCGGGAAGGCAGTCGCCTTCCATTCGTCGCGCGCCATGTGCAGGTCGGAATGGCAAACGCCGCAGAACAGGATGTCGATCTGCACGTCGTGCGCCCCGACCTCGCGCCGCTCAAAGCTGAATGGCGCCAATGGGGAAGTTGCATTTTGTGCAGCGTAACCTTGCGATTTCAGCATGGGAAAGTCCTTTCGGAAACAGGGGAGGAAAATAGCCGTCCGCCGCCAACCGGCGAAAACGGACAGGCCTGGCATTCTGGTTTTCAGCGGCAAAACCGAAGCGGCATTGCGCCGCCAGCCTGGGCCAAGAATAGGCCGTTGAACAGGCCGTTGAAAACCCCGCTATGGTAATACGATGCCGCCGATCTTGCTGGCGACAGCAACAAACGGCCGCCCATCAGCGCAGCCACAAGGCCGCCAGCCCCACGGCCAGCAACACGCAGCAGGCCATCAGCGCCCGCGTGCGCCGCCGTACCGCATCGAGGGTGGCAACCAACTGGGCATTCTGCTCGGCCAGCGTGTTGATCAGCCGGCTGGCCTCCAGTTGTTCAGTTTCCAGTTGTGCGATGCGCGCGGCCAGTTGCGCCGTGTCGCCGGGCGCCAGCATCGCGCCTTCGTGCGCATCGGCTTCCGACTTGGCGCGACGCGTGCGCGACCACAGATCGCGGGCGCCGCGCACAATCCCGGGCGTGGCTTGCACCACGTCCACCCAGGGGATCAGTTTGAGGGCGGACATCCAGCTCAGTCCCATTGGCGGCACTCCTTTCAGCAATCAGAAACGGCTTGTTGCAATTGGCCGAGAACCTCGGTCTTGCTTGCTCTTCTAAGAACCAGTTTGTTTGCGCAGCTTCCAGAAGATCGCAGACAACAACTCACTAGCACAAGCTAAGACAAGCAAAACCCGATTTTATCCCGTTGGACGCATATGTCCCCACCGATACCGTTCGTTTCCCGCATGAAAATGTCGGCTGTATCATGTGCGCCAGCCTTTCCGGAGAAATACCCATGACACCATCCATCCGCTTCGCCCTGTTGCTGGCCCTGCTGCCCCTGTGCGGCGCCAGCGCCGGCGCTTACGCACTGGATTGCAACAAGGCCGCCACCCAGGCCGACATGAACGGCTGTGCCGGCCGGGATCTCAGCCAGGCCGACACCGAACTCAATGAGACCTATCTCGCCTACCGCGCGAAACTGCGCCCGGCACAGCAAAACCAGATCCGCGATGTGCAGCTGGCCTGGATCAAGTATCGCGACCTTTCCTGCCGCTTTGAGAGTTCAAACGCGGCGGGCGGTTCCGCCGCCGGCATGGTGTTGCAAAATTGCCTGGCCGACAAGACGCGCCAGCGCGCCAAGGAGCTCCAGGCCTTGTCCGGCTGCCCGGAAGGCGATATTGCCTGTGTGCGTTGAGCGATTCTCCCGCTAGGCAGGCGCAAGCTTTCATGCTGTAATGCCTTCGTCTGCGGACCACCCGTCCATGCCGGCATCCCAAGGGCCCTGTTCCCATTGGATCTATGAGTGCGAGCAATCTCTCCAGATCCCATGGAAACAGGCCCGAATCCACACTGTCCCGGGAGATTCCATGAAAAAAATGCTGATCGCTATCACTTCTTTCGCACTGGCCACCCCGCTGCTGCTAGCCGCACCCGCCATGGCGGAGAATTCGCAACAAACCAAGATGGCCGCCTGTAACAAGGATGCCACCGGCAAAAAAGGCGACGAGCGCAAGGCCTTCATGAAAGATTGCCTGTCCAGCAAACCCGCCCAACCCATGACGCAACAAGACAAGATGAAGCAGTGCAATGCCGACGCCACCGGCAAGAAGGGCGACGAGCGCAAGGCCTTCATGTCTTCCTGCCTGAAGAAAGACAAGTAAGCATCCGCCGACTGCCGTCGGCAATGCTGCAAATGACAAGCCCCGGCATGCCGGGGCTTGTCGTTTAGCGCCGCTAACGATACGCGCTCAGTGCGCAGTACGCTTGAAGAAAAACAGGCCGGCGCCGACCAGCATCAGTACCCCGCCGAAAAAGCGGTTCTGCGCCTTCATCGCCTTTTGGTTGCGGAAGAAGCGCTGCAAGCGGCTGGCGGCAAACGCATAGCCATGCATCACCACCAGGTCCACCGCCACCATGGTCACCGCCAGCACCAGCAATTGCAGCCACAGCGGACGGTCGTGGTCGATGAATTGCGGCAGCACCGCCACCATGAAGACGATGCCCTTGGGGTTGGTGGCATTGGTCAGGAAGCCGGTCATGCAGCGCTGCCACCAGGCCTGGCCGCGCGCGGCCAGCACATTGGCATTGGCCGCATCCAGCGCTTCGCCCTCCGGCTTTGCCACCGCCACCGGTGCGCGCCACTGCGAGAAACCCAGATAGATCAGGTAGGCCGCCCCCAGCACCTTGATCGTGTTGAAGGCGGCTTCGGATGCCACCAGCAGCGAGCCCACGCCGGCGCCGGCGATGACCAGCACCACCACCAGCGCGATCTCCAGCCCGAGGATGGTGGCGCTGGTGCGGCGCACGCCATAGTTAAGGCCATGGCTCATCGACAAGACCGCGCCCGATCCGGGCGAAACGGCGATCACGCAAGCGGCGATAAAGAATGCGAACCAGGTTTGATAAGCCATGAAACTCTCAATGATGCGGTTGGAAAAGCTCAACATTATATAGGCCTTGTTCCAGAAGGCTTGCCGGCCGCATTTGTCCTGTACCCGGGCTCGACAATGCGCCGCAGAACTTTGCCGCCCGTACGGCATCGGAAACAATATCCGACCACCACAGGAGAACCGGCATGAACATCCACCTTTCCTTCGGCCCGCTGGCAGCGTTGATCGCCGGCATCCTGATCCTGGTCATGCCGAGGCTGCTCAATTACATCGTGGCGCTGTACCTGATCGTGATCGGACTGGTCGGTTTGTTCGGGCACGGCAAGTTCATCTGACGCGCCGCTCGCCCTCCCCCCCCCAACACCGGCAAAAGCGACGGCAACGATTGCTTACAAATCTGCGATGAAATGAAACACTTTGATGTCGTCCACCGGATCGGCAATTCGTTATTGGAAGTAAGGCGCCGCGATAAGCGAAAACCCAACGTCAGGGGCCGAGAACAACCTCCACTTTCAAAAGGAAATTGCCATGAAAACCAAATCCGTCATCGTCGCTTCCCTGCTGACCGCCCTGGCACTGCCGGTGTTTGCACAGACCGGCGCCGCCGCTACCCCGGCCGCAACGCCAGCCGCTCCTGCAGCGGCCAAGACTGATGCCGCCCCCAAGGCAAAGACCACGCATGCCAAGCACAAGAAGGTCGCAAAGAAGAGCGAAAAGAAGGAAGCCGCCGGCACTGAAGCCAAGCCGGCCGCCGATGGCGCCAAGAAGTAAGGCCGCATCGTTCAAAGAGCAATTCCGGAGTGCCTCGGCACTCCACCCATGTCTGGGATGACTGGGGTGCCGCATCATCTGTCGCGAGACATTGATGCGGCATTTTTTTTTGCGGCGCTTGATCAGTCGGCTTGCCAGCGTATGCGCACACGCTCGCCGCCGCTTGCGAAATGGGCGCAATCCATGCCGATGCCCGCGGCAAAAATCAAATCGCCGCCGGCGAACAGCAGCGGCAGGAATGGCCGCTCCCAGGCCGGCACATCGGCCGTCTGGAAATGCTGCTTGAGGCTGCGCGCCGGACGGTTGTCGGCCAGCTTCACCCGCTCGCCCCCGCTGCGCCCGCGGATGGACAAGGCTTGCCTTTGCAGCCAATCGATGTCGAAACCCGGTTGCGCATCGTCGCCGGCAATGCATTCGAAATGCAAGGCGCCGTAATACGCATCGACGCGCAGCCGCGCTTCGCCATTCCACTTCAAGCCAATCTCCACCTCCTCCGCCGGCGGCGTACGGCGCGGCGAGAGAAATATCCGTTCCCGGTAGCGATGCACTTCGCCATCCGGATGCGACACGCATAGCTGCGCCTCGACACCGGCCTGCAGCAATTGCTCGCGCATCTCCAGCATCCACGCCGTCGATGGCATGCGCATGCCGCGCAAGGCGAACCAGTGGCGCATCAGGTTGAAGAAGCGCTGTTGGCTCAACTGGCGCAAGGCAGGCATCAGCAGGTGATCCTCATGCCGGCACTGCGCAAGATCCTGCTCGGCAACCTCATGCAGCAGTTGCTGCGCGCCCTGCGCATGCCCGGCCGCACGCGCCAGGCGCTGCTGGAACCCGGGAAAGGCATGGCCCAGCGCCGGCATCACACGGTGCCGCAAGGCGTTGCGTGCGTAGCGTGTGTCGGCGTTGGATTCATCCTCGATGTGGGAAATGCCCTTGCCGGCCGCGTACGCTTCGAGTTGTGCCCGCGCCATTCCCAGCAGCGGCCTTGCGATCGGCGTGGCATCGTCGCCCAGCAAAGCGGGCGCGGTATTGCAGCGCTCCATGCCCGACATGCCGGCCAGGCCGCTGCCGCGCAACAGCTGCAGCAATACGGTTTCGGCCTGGTCGTCCAGATGGTGCGCGGTCAACAGAATGTCGACGCCGTGCTCGCGGCACATGCGCCCCAGCACCGCATAACGCGCCACGCGCGCAGCCTCTTCAACACCGGAATCGGCCACCTTGGAAAGCTGCACGCGTTCGGCAAAGAACGGCAGCTGCAAATCCCGGCAGCGCGCTTGGCAATGCGCCATCCAGCCATCGGCATTGGGGCTCAGGCCGTGATGCACATGCAGGGCCAGCAGCGAAAACCCCCGCCCGGCGGCGAATGCGGCGGCGACATCGAGCAATACCGAGGAATCGAGCCCACCGCTGTACGCCACCGCCAAGACCGCCGGCCGGCCGGCCGGCAACCGGCCCGCCAAGGTTTGTTCCAAGGCCTGCTGCATGGCTTGCGCCACTTTTTGTACAGCGCGGGGATTCTCGGACATGGAGGCGAAATCGGACATGGAGGCAGAGCAACAGATGGGTGAACAGGCAACTCAGGAAACCAGACGCCAAACATAATCGCAACATAAGCAAGGGCGCCCTACAAACGACAAGCGCCAGCGACCGGAATCGCTGGCGCTTGTCTTGCCCCGGCTGCCTCGCCTGCATTGCTGCGGCGAAGCAAAGGCGGCTTATTCCGCCGAGTTCAGTTCCTTGAACTTGCCGTAGGCCATCAGCTTTTCGTGGCGGGCAGCCAGCAGTTCCTTGGTCTTCACGCCCTGGAACTGGCGCAGCGTATCCGACAATGCGCGCTTCAACAGCGCGGCCATCTGCTTCGGATCGCGGTGGGCGCCGCCCAGCGGTTCGTTGACGATCTTGTCGATCAGGCCGATCGCCTTGAGGCGATGCGCGGTCAGGCCCAGCGCTTCAGCGGCGTCGGCGGCGCGGTCGGCGGTCTTCCACAGGATGGAAGCGCAGCCTTCCGGCGAGATCACCGAATAGGTCGCGTATTGCAGCATCAGCACCGAGTCGCCCACGGCGATCGCCAGCGCGCCGCCGGAACCGCCTTCACCGATGATGGTGGCAATCAGCGGCACCTTCAGCTCGGCCATCACATACAGATTGTGGCCGATCGCTTCGGACTGGCCGCGCTCTTCGGCATCGATGCCGGGAAACGCGCCCGGGGTATCGACGAAGGTAAAAATCGGTAAATTGAATTTTTCGGCGACCTTCATCAGGCGCATCGCCTTGCGATAGCCTTCCGGCTTGGGCATGCCGAAGTTGCGCATGGCGCGTTCCTTGGTGTCGCGCCCCTTCTGGTGGCCGATCACCATGCACGCCTGGCCATTGAAACGGGCCAGGCCGCCGACGATGGACTGGTCGTCCGCGAAAGTGCGGTCGCCGTGCAGTTCGTGGAAGTCGGTGAAGATTTCGCGCACGTAGTCCATGGTGTACGGACGTTGCGGGTGGCGCGCGATCTGGGACACCTGCCAGGGCGTGAGCTTGGCGTAGATGTCCTTGGTCAGTTGCTGGCTCTTCTTGACCAGGCGCTCGATCTCTTCGGAGATGTCGACGGCCGAGTCGTCCTGTACAAAACGCAACTCTTCGATCTTGGCGTCCAGCTCGGCGATGGCCTGCTCGAAGCCCAGAAAAGTCGTTGTCGATTTACTCATTGTGTTCCTTTGTTCAACAAGTCCGATGGTATGCCGTGATGCCCGCGCCATGCGGGGTACGGCTTCGTCATCGGTTTGCCTTCAATCTTGCGAGGAGCGGAGTATACACCAGCGGCCACTCCTGCCCTCGCTCCCCTGTATCGTTCAATAGTCCGACGGCAACGGATCCAGGCTGCGCCAGAGATACCATGTGGCAACGGTGCGCCACGGCTCCCAGTTCGCGGCGACTTCCCTGGCATCGCTGCGCGAGACCGGCTCGCCCGAGAAATAGCTGATGCTGATGCCCTTGAGCAAGCCGAAGTCGTCCAGCGGCAGCACGTTGGGGCGCAGCAGATTAAATATCAAAAACATCTCCGCTGTCCAGCGGCCGATCCCGCGGATCTGGATCATTTCCGCAATGACGGCCTCGTCCTCCATCTCGATCCATTTGTCGGGGTGGACGGTCTTGGCCTTGAAATGGTTGGCCAGGTCGAGGATGTACTCGGCCTTGCGCCGGGACAAGCCGCAGGCGGCCAGACCATCCAGGCCGGTACGGATCACCTGGGCCGGCGTGCATTTGGGGCAGGCTTCCAAAAAGCGTTGCCACACGGCATTGGCCGCCTTGGTCGAGATCTGCTGGCCGATCACCGAACGCGCCAGCGTGGTGAAGGCGTCGCCGCGCACCGTCAGTTGCAGATCGCCGAACTGGGGAATGATCTTGCGCATGATGCGGTCGCGCTTCATCAGCTCGGCCTTGGCTTCTTCCCAATAGCCGGGGACGATCAGCGTCGGATCGACCGGACTTGTTTTTCTGATGGTATTCAAATCAAGCTCTCCGCCATTCGGTCAGCCCGCCCGGTTTGTCTTCCAGAATGATGCCGGCGGCAGTGAGCTCCGCACGGATGCGGTCTGCCTCGGCAAAGTTTTTGCCCTGCTTGGCCGCCTTGCGGGCGGCGATCAACGCTTCGATCTGCGCTTCATCCAGGCCGTCTTCCTGCGCGCCGCTGCGGCCCTTCAGGAATTCGTCCGGCGTACGCTCCAACAGCCCCAGCACGCCGGCCAGCGCCTTCAACTGGCGCGCATGCTGCGGCGAGCGGCTGCGGTTGACTTCATTGGCCAGCTCGAACAGCACCGAGACCGCCACCGGGGTGTTGAAGTCGTCGTTGAGCGCCTCGGCGAAACGCAGCGCATGCGCTTCGCCCGCATCCAGCGCGCCTTCCTGCGCCGGCACGTCTTTGAGCGCGGTGTACAGGCGCGTCAGTGCCTGACGGGCATCGTCGAGGTGGGCGTCGGAATAGTTCAGCGGGCTGCGGTAATGCGCGCGCAGGATGAAGAAGCGCACCACTTCCGGGTCGTACTTTTGCAGCACTTCGCGGATGGTGAAGAAGTTGCCGAGCGACTTCGACATCTTCTCGTTGTCGATGCGCACGAAACCGTTGTGCATCCAATAATTGACGAAGGTGTGGCGGTGCGCCCCTTCGGACTGGGCGATCTCGTTCTCGTGATGCGGAAACTGCAAATCCTGGCCGCCGCCATGGATGTCGAAATGGTCGCCCAGCAGGTCGCTGGACATGGCCGAGCATTCGATATGCCAGCCGGGCCGGCCACAGCCCCATTGCGAATCCCATTTGGCTTCGTCCGGCTCGCCTTCCTTGGCGGCTTTCCACAGTACGAAATCGAGCGGATCGCGCTTGCCGGTGTTGACATCCACCCGCTCGCCGGCGCGCAGGTCGTCGAGCGACTTGCCGGAGAGCTTGCCGTAGCCGGGGAAGTCGCGCACGGAATAATTGACGTCGCCGTCGGTCGCCTTGTAGGCCAGGCCGTTGCGCTCCAGCTTGCCGATCAGTTCCAGCATCTGCGGCACGTATTGGGTGGCGCGCGGCTCATGGTCGGGGCGCTGCACGCCCAGGGCGTCGGCATCCTCGTTCATGGCCGTGATGAAACGCTCGGTCAGCTGGTAGATCGATTCCCCGTTTTCCTGCGCGCGTTTGATGATCTTGTCTTCGATATCGGTGATGTTGCGTACATAAGTCACGTCGTAACCGGACTTGCGCAGCCAGCGCTGCACCATGTCGAACACCACCATCACGCGTGCGTGGCCGAGGTGGCAATAGTCATACACGGTCATGCCGCACACGTACAAGCGCACCTTGCCTGGTTCGATCGGGAAAAAGGTCTGCTTATCACGCGCCAGCGTGTTGTAAATTTTGAGCTCGCTCATGGGACGGGAATTCTGGGTTCGGCTGCACTGGAGACAGTGCCGTGGTCATGCTTCGCGCTTCGGGCCGCGCGCCGGGAAGAGTGCTTCCGGACGGGCGCTCGCCCCTTCGATCATTGTTCTAGCAACGCTTTCGACATGAACGCGACACGATAGCCAAACCTCTTTTTGTGGTGCTTGTTTGATATAAAATGCCTGCTTTCGTCCGAGTATAGCATTGATAAACCATGCCCCCAGAATCACAAGAACAGACATCTATTCATGGTTTGCGCGGTTTGATCAATAGAACTGCCCACAAGACGGCGCTGCTGTCCGGCCTGGTCGCCGCCCTCTTCGCCATCCCCGCGCATGCCAGCGAGATGTCCGACATCAACAAGCTGATGCGGTCGGGCCAGTATGCCGAGGCGCTCACGAAAACCGACGCCATACTCGCGAAACACCCGCGCGACGCGCAGATGCGTTTCACGAAAGGCCTGATCTTAGCAGAACAAAATCGTTCTGCGGAGGCCATCGCGGTGTTCGTCAAACTGACCGAAGACTTCCCCGACCTGCCCGAGCCGTACAACAACCTGGCCGTGCTATATGCCGCCAACGGGCAATACGACAAGGCGCGCGCGGCGCTGGACATGGCCATGCGCACCAACCCGACCTATGCCACCGCGCTGGAGAATCTTGGCGATGTCTACGCCAAGCTGGCCAGCCAGGCCTATGACAAGGCCTTGCAGATCGATCCGGGCAACAACGTCCCGCAGCCCAAACTGACGCTCTTGCGCTCGCTCAACGGCAATGCCACCGGCGGCACCGTGCCGCGCCTGGCCAGCGCCGCTCCCGGCCAGGCCGCGCAGGCGCAGCGGGACGCCAAGGCCAAGGCCGATGCCGCCGCCGCCGAACAGCAGGAACGGGTGAAGGCGCTGGCCGCCGAGAAGGCCGCGCAGCAAGCCGCGGCCGACAAGGCGGCGGCGGAAAAGACGGTCATCGCCAAGGCTTCGGCCGACAAGTCCTCCGCTGAAAAGGCGGCGGCTGAAAAGGCGGCTGCCGAGAAGGCCGCGGCGGACAAGGCGGCAGCGGAGAAAGCCGCCGCTGACAAGGCCGCCGCAGACAAAAAGGCGGCCGAAGACAAAGCGGCCGCCGACAAGAACAAGGCCGACAAGGCGGCGTCCGAGCAGAAGCAGAAGGAACAGGCCGAACGCCTGGAGAAAGAAAAGGCTGCCCGGGCCGAGAAGGAAAAGGCCGCCCAGGCCGACAAGCTGGCGGCAGCCGAAAAGGCCGCTCAAGCCAAGGCCGCGGCAGAAAAAGCCCGGGCCGACAAGGCCAAGGCATCCGCCGACGCCGACCAGGACAAGAACCTCGTGCTGGCCTCGCTCAACAGCTGGGCCAAGGCCTGGAGCGACAAGGACGTGAAGGGCTACCTGGCCCACTATGCCAGCGATTTCGAAACGCCCAAGGGCGCGACCCGCAAGGAATGGGCCGAGGAACGCCGCGCCCGCATCGAGGACAAGGGCCATATTACCGTCAAGGTAAGCAACGCCCAGGTCGCCATCAAGGGCAATACCGCCACCGTGCGCTATCGCCAGATATATAATTCCAACCGGCTGACAGTGGACAGCCGCAAGACCCTGGTCTTCATCAAACAGGGCAACAAATGGCTGATCAAACAGGAACGATCGGGAGGGTAATCGATGGCTCAAGCTTTACAAGGGCGTCCGGCGCGCATGCTGGGGCGCCTGCTGATGTTATGTCTGGCCGGCCTGCCGACCACCGGCAGCGTTGCCTCCTCGTCTTCCATCCCGCCGCAAAGCGCCGGCCCGGCCGCGCCCGGCAAGCCCGACCCCGAGGCCTTGCTGATCGACGTCTACAAGGACCTCGGCGCCAACCGCCTGCGCGAAGCCCAGGCCAAGGCCGACGCCCTGGTGGCGGCCTATCCGACCTTCCGGCTCGGCCATCTGGTGCAAGGCGACCTGCTGCAGATGCATGCGCGCCCGGTGCGCAATTTCGGCGCCATGGCCGACGCCCCGCCGGACAAGCTCAAGGAATTGCGCGACGAAGCCATGGTGCGCATCCGCTCGCTGCAGGAAAAACCCGATCCCAGCCTGATCCCCCAAGCCGTGCTGCAAATGGGCGAAGACCAGAAAACCGTCTTGGTGGTCGATACCTCGCGCTCGCGCCTGTACGTCTACGAGAACCAGGACGGCCAGTTGAAGTACCAGACCGACTACTACATCTCGCAAGGCCGCTTCGGCGCCAACAAATCCAAGGAAGGCGACCAGCGCACCCCGATCGGCGTGTACTACGTCAACAATCGCATTCCCGGCCCCAAGCTGCCTGATTTCTACGGCACCGGCGCGCTGCCGCTGTCCTATCCCAATGAATGGGACAAGCGCAACGGCCGCAGCGGCTACGGCATCTGGCTGCACGGCACGCCGTCCGACAATTTCAGCCGTCCGCCGCTGTCCTCCGACGGTTGCGTGGTGCTGGCCAATCCGGACCTGCAAAGCCTGTACTCCACCGCAGAGGTCGGCAAGACCATGGTGGTGATCAGCCAGGGCGTGCAATTCGTCAACAAGGGCGAATGGGACAAGCAGCGCCAGGCCGCGACCGCCATGCTGGAACAATGGCAACAGTCGCTGGAAAATTCCGACAGCGAGAAGACCCTGTCCTACTACTCGCGCGATTTCCGCTCGGCCCTGGGCGAAAGCCTGCCGACCTGGTTCTCGCGCCAGCAAAAGAGCATGAACGGGGCGCGCTTCACCAGTGTCAAACTGCGCGATGTCAGCCTGTTCCGCTATCCGGGCCCGGATGACATGATCGTCAGCACTTTCATCCAGGAAAGCGCCGTCGGCAAGAGCAAAAACGCGATCCGCAAACGCCAGTACTGGGTCAAGGAAGGATCGGAATGGAAAATTATTTACGAAGGTAATGCATGATGATTTCTCGTCGTAGCCTGCTGCGCGGCCTGGCCGCGCTCTCCCTGTCCGCCGCCCTGTCGGCGCCGGCTTTCGCCGCCGACGCGCCGCGCGTGCTGATCAAGACCAGCATGGGCGACATCGTGGTCGAGCTCAATCCCGAGAAAGCGCCCGGCACCGTCGACAACTTCCTCAAGTACGTCAAGAAAGGCCAGTACAACGGCACCCTGTTCCACCGCGTGATCAACGGCTTCATGATCCAGGGCGGCGGCTACGACCGGAACATGCGCGAAAAGGCCACCGACGCGCCGATCAAGAACGAGGCCAATAACGGTTTGAAGAACGAGGTTTATACTATCGCCATGGCGCGCACCTCGGCCCCGCACTCGGCCACGGCCCAATTCTTCATCAACGTGGCCAACAACGCCGCGCTGGATTACCCGAGCCGCGATGGCTGGGGTTACGCGGTCTTCGGCAAGGTGGTCCAGGGCGCCGATGTGGTCGACAAGATCAAGCAGGCGCCCACCGGCGCCGGCGACGTGCCGGTGACCCCGGTCGTGATCGAATCGGCAACGCTGGTCAAATAAGCGTCGCGCAACACCTGACCCAGGGACAGGCGGGCCATCGGATGCCCGCCTCGTTTTTTTGTTTTCACCCTGATTTTTACCATTTTCACTGTTCAGCAAAGGATTCAACATGGCAGTTCTGCTCACCACCAACCACGGCAACATCAAGATCGAACTGGATGCCGAAAAAGCGCCGAAGACCGTCGAGAACTTCCTGGCTTACGTGAACGCCGGCCACTACAACGGCACCATTTTCCACCGCGTGATCGACGGCTTCATGATCCAGGGCGGCGGCTTCGAGCCCGGCATGAAGCAGAAGGAAACCAACGAACCGATCGAGAACGAAGCCAAGAACGGCCTCAAGAACGAGCCCTACACGCTGGCCATGGCCCGCACCGCCGCGCCGCACTCGGCCTCGGCCCAGTTCTTCATCAACGTCAAGAACAACAGCTTCCTGGACTTCCCGGGCCAGGACGGCTGGGGCTACTGTGTGTTCGGCAAGGTGGTCGAAGGCACTGAAGTGGTCGACAAGATCAAGGGCGTCAAGACCTCCCGCACCGGCATGTTCGCCGACGTGCCGGCCGAAGATGTCGTGATCGAAAAGGCGGAAGTGGTCTGACGCCACTCCCCACCAGACGATGACGATTTTCGCGTCCTCACAAAAAGCGCAGCCGACGGTTGCGCTTTTTGTTTCCGACCTCCACCTGCAGGCGTCGCTGCCGCGCACCACCGCAGCCTTCCTCGAATTCCTGCAAACCCATGCGACGCAAACGCAGCAGCTCTACCTGCTGGGCGACATCTTCGAATACTGGGCCGGCGACGACGATCTCGTCACGCCCTACAACCGCGAGATCGCCGATGCCCTGAAGGCGTTGCAGCCGCATGGCGTGCAGGTCTTTTGGATCGCCGGCAACCGCGACTTCCTGGTCGGGACCGGGTTCGCGCAAGCCGCCGGCCTGACGCTGCTGGACGACCCGCATGTGATCCGCCTGGCCGGGCGCGAGATCGCGCTGGCCCACGGCGACGCGCAATGCACCGACGACGCCGCCTACATGGCCTTCCGCGCCCAGGTGCGCCAGCCGGCCTACCAGCAACAGTTCCTCGCCATGCCGCTGGCGCAGCGCAAGGCCATCATCGAGGGCATGCGCAAGAACAGCCAGGACTCCAACCAGAACAAGTCCCACGAGATCATGGACGTCAATGCCGAGGCCATCGGCCAGCTGTTCGCACAGACCGGCGTCAACGTGCTGATCCACGGCCATACGCACCGCACCGCCCTGCATGTGCTGGGCAGCGGTGAAGGCCAGCGCCTGCGCTATGTGCTGCCGGATTGGGAATACGATATCCAAACGCCGCGCGGCGGCTGGATCAGCCTGACGGCGGATGGCGTGCTGCATCGCTTCGATGCGGTGGGTAGTGAAATTAACTGATTGGCTTGCCGTAAAAATGACACTGGGTCCCGGCCTTCGCCGGGACGACGGGGTACTTGATCTTGGAAGCCGTCGTCCTGACGAAGGTCAGGATCCAGCGGCGTTCAGTCAACAGTAACATCCTGCATCAGCCTCAATCCACCAGCTTGTTCAATTGCTCGGCATCGAAGCGGCTCAATTCCTCGAAGCGCTGACACCCTATCCCCGCGCCCTTGAGCGCGGCCAGCATCACCTCGATCTGCTGCTCCTGTGCCGCCACCTGGTTGATCAACCCGTGCAGGGCCTTTGACAGCGGATCATCGCCATTGGGCATGACGCCGTAAGCGGCGAAGATGCGCGCCGCAGCCGGCTCGCGCGGATCCTGGGGCGCCGCGCGTTGCACGATGCGCGCCGGATTGCCGACCGCCGTGGCGCCGGCCGGCACCTCCTTGGTCACCACCGCATTGGAGCCGACCTTGGCGCCGTCGCCTACCGTAAATCCGCCCAGCACCTTGGCCCCGGCGCCGATGATCGCGCCGCGCCCCAGCGTGGGATGGCGCTTGGCGCCCTTGGCCAGCGAAGTGCCGCCCAGCGTCACGCCCTGGTAGATGGTACAGTCGTCGCCGATCACCGCGGTCTCGCCGATCACCACGCCGAAACCGTGGTCGATGAATACGCGGCGGCCGATGGTCGCGCCCGGATGGATCTCGATACCGGTCAAGCCGCGCGCGATGTGCGAGATGAAACGGCCCAGCCATTTGAAGTCCGCCAACCAGCAGGCATTGGCCCAGCGGTGCATCACCACCGCATGCAAGCCGGGATAACAGGTCAGCACTTCCCAATTGTTGCGCGCGGCGGGATCGCGCTCGCGGATGCTGGCGATGTCTTCACGGAGTCGGCTGAACATGGTAGTGCTTCCTGGAACGGGCTAGTAAAAAATGCTGATGCAAAAAAATCGCCGGACATCAAGTCCGGCGACGGTGTCGTACCTGAGACGACCGGACTTATTTAGGCAGACGCTGACGTCGCGCTTCGTAAAGACAGACGCCGGAAGCGACCGACACATTCAGGCTCTCGACCGAGCCGAACATCGGGATATTGACCAGCACGTCGCAGGTCTCGCGCGTCAGGCGGCGCATGCCCTCGCCTTCCGACCCCATCACCAGCGCGGTAGGTCCGGTGAAGTCGCCCTCATACAAACCCTTCTCGGCATCATCGGTGGTGCCGATGAGCCATACGCCGCGCTCCTTCAGGTCGCGCATGGTGCGCGCCAGGTTGGTGACGGTGATGTAGGGCACGGTATCGGAAGCGCCGCTGGAGACCTTCATGGCAGTGGCATTCAGGCCCACCGCGCGATCCTTGGGGGCGATCACCGCGTGCGCGCCGGCGCCGTCGGCCACCCGCAGGCAGGCGCCCAGGTTGTGCGGATCGGTAATGCCGTCCAGGATCAGCAGCAACGGCGGGCCCTGCACCGCATCCAGCAATTCGTCCAGCGTGCGCGCCAGCGACAGCGTGGCGGCCTTGGCCACCACACCCTGGTGGCGGCGCGTGCCGACCATCGCCGACAAGCGCTGGTCGTCGGCCTGGATGATGCGCACATTGGCTTCCTTGGCCGCGTGCAGCATGTCCAGCATGCGGCGGTCGCGGCGGTCGGCGTCCACATAGATTTCATCCACCGACGATGCCTCGTGGCGGATGCGGGACGTGACGGCATGGAAGCCGAAAATCATTTTGCTCTTCATAAAACCTGCTTGTTTCTTCTCTTATTACTGCGATGACTAACTATGGCTTGCTACGGATCAAGGGCAAACCTCCAGCGCCGCTTCAGCGCTTCTTCTTGCCCTTGGAAAATCCCTTGGCCGCCGCCCGCTTGCGGTCGGTTTCGCCGGCGCGCGCGTGCGGCGCGGCGCCTTTGGCCTTGGTCGCTTTGGCCGGCTTGGGCGGAGCCGCCTTTCTGGCTTGTGCCGCCGGCTTGGCCGCCCCGTTGGGCTTGCCGCGCGCGGCGCTTTCGGCGCGCTTGGCTTCGTTCTTGATCAGCGTGCGGATGCCCGGCTCGTTGACCAGCGACAGGTCGATCTTGCGCGCATCCAGGTCGACCCGGCTGACCTGCACGGTCACGCGGTCGGTCAGCTGATAGCGGATGCCGGTGCGCTCGCCGCGCAGCTCGTGGCGCGCCTCGTCGTACTGGAAGTAATCGGCGCCCAGTTCGGTGACGTGCACCAGGCCTTCGATATACAGCGCATCGAGCTGCACGAAGATGCCGAAGGTGGCCACACCCGAGATGGTGCCGGTGAACTCTTCGCCCAGCTTGTCGCGGATGAAATAGCACTTGAGCCATGCCTCGACATCGCGCGAAGCCTCATCGGCGCGGCGCTCGTTGGCCGAACAGTGCAGGCCCAGCGCTTCCCAGATGGCCAGGCTGCCCTGCTTGCCGTCGCCGCGCGGCTTTTTGCCGGCAGCCAGGTCGGCCGCCCGCTGTTGCTGCTGCATCTTGCGCGCCGCCGGCGAGATCGAGGTGTTCAGCGCGCTGCTGTCGATGCCCTTGGGTTCATAGCGCTTGCCTTGCAAAACGGCCTTGATGGCGCGGTGCGTGAGCAGGTCGGGATAGCGGCGGATCGGGCTGGTGAAGTGCGCGTAGGACTCATAAGACAGGCCGAAGTGACCGATGTTGTCCGGGCTGTAGACCGCCTGCTGCATCGAGCGCAACAGCATGGTCTGGACCAGCACCGCATCCGGGCGCGCCTTGATCTTGGGCATCAGCTCGGCATAGTCGGACGCGCTGGGCGTGTCGCCGCCGCCCAGGGAAAGGCCGGTTTGCTTGAGGAAGTTGCGCAGCTGCGTCAGCTTTTCCTTGGTAGGGCCGGCGTGGATGCGGTACAGGGCCGGGTGTTCATGGCGCTTGAGCAAGTCGGCGGCGCAGACGTTGGCCGCCAGCATGCACTCCTCGATCAGGCGGTGCGCATCGTTGCGAGTGCGCGGCAGGATCTTCTCGATCTTGCCGGCGGCGTTGCAGACGATGTAGGTCTCGGTGGTCTCGAAGTCGATGGCGCCGCGCGCCTGGCGCGCCTGCAACAGCGCCTGGAACACTTCATACAAGTGCGTCAGGTGCGGCACCAGGCCGATGCGGCGCGCCGCTTCCGGTCCCTTGGTGTTGGTCAGGATGGACGCCACTTCGGTATAGGTCAGGCGCGCGGCCGAATGGATCACGGCCGGGTAGAACTGGTAAGCCTTGATCTCGCCCTTGGCGGTGATCACGGCATCGCACACCAGCGTCAGGCGGTCGACATCCGGATTGAGCGAACACAGGCCGTTGGACAGCTTTTCCGGCAGCATCGGGATCACCCGGCGCGGGAAGTAGACCGAGGTGCTGCGCTCCAGCGCATCGGCATCCAGCGCGTCGTTCGGCTTGACGTAATGGCTGACGTCGGCGATCGCCACGATCAAGCGGTAGCCGTTGGCGCGACCGATCTTGACCGGCTCGCAGTAGACGGCATCGTCGAAGTCGCGCGCATCCTCGCCGTCGATGGTGACCAGCGGCACGTCGCGCAGGTCGACGCGGTCCTTGAGGTCGGCCGCGCGCACTTCGCTGGGCAGCTTGGCCGCCAGCTTCTTGGCCAGGTCCGAGAACTCATGCGGCACGCCGTATTTGCGCACCGCGATTTCGATTTCCATGCCCGGGTCGTCGATGTCGCCCAGGATCTCGACGATCTTGCCCACCGGCTGGGTATAACGCGAAGGCTGCTCGGTCAGTTCAACGCTGACCACCTGCCCCGCCTTGGCCTTGCCGGGCGAACCGGCCAGCAGTACGTCGTGGCCGATACGCTTGTCTTCCGGCGCCACCACCCACACGCCGTTCTCATTGAGGAGACGGCCGATCACATGGGTATTGGCGCGATCCACCACTTCCACGATGGTGCCTTCCGGCCGGCCGCGGCGGTCGGTGCCGACGATGCGCGCCTGGACGCGGTCGCCGTGCATCACCTTCTGCATTTCCTTCTCGGGCAGGAACAGATCGTCGCTGCCGTCGTCCGGCAGCAGGAAACCGAAACCGTCGCGGTGGCTGGACACCCGCCCTTCGATGAAATTGGGCGAATGGGTCAGTTGGTAGTTGCCGGCCCGGTCGGGCTTGATCTGGCCGTCGCGCTCCATGGCGTTGAGCCGTCGCGTCAGGCCGTCCATCTCTTCAGGCTTGACGCCAAGCGCCGCTGCCAGACTGGGCGCGCCTTGCGGCGTGGGCGAAGTGCGCAGGATGCCGAGGATTTCTTCCCGGCTGGGAATGGAGTAAGGAAATTGGCTCAAAAGTGTCGTTTGCGCAATTGTTATCGATGGAACCGGCGCGATCGCTCCGGTCAGGTTGGATAGTCCCTAGTGTAACGGAGTTGCGGCCATTTACCTAACCGCAATACCCGGTCCGCAGCACCGTTCGGCGGAACAAGCACGAAAAAATCGCAAATTCCTCCCCACAAGAGCATTGACAAGATCCCCCTATCGTATATAATCACGTTCTTTCGCGTTATTGCCCACGTGGCGGAATTGGTAGACGCGCATGGTTCAGGTCCATGTGCCGCGAGGTGTGGGGGTTCGAGTCCCTCCGT
>NZ_JBWKPR010000018.1:0-76687 GCF_059418325.1 Herbaspirillum sp. GW821-FHT09A12 | reverse complement strand
TACGACAAAACAGTGCCTACGATTGAAGTGTTACCTATGTCCCGGCACATTTGTTACCCATGTCCCCGGTCTATACACTTCGCCAAAGAAAGTAAGCAAAGAAAGGCGACCCCTAAGTGCCAGCCCCTTCGGGGTTCCCGCCGGAGCGCGGTAAAAAATGGGCGAGGCAGAGTCGCTGCGCTCCGACTGCCTCGCTGATCCATTTTTTACAGCGCTCCGGCGGCTGGCCCACAAGGGGAAATCGTTACCGGCTCGCCTTCGGCCTCGCTTTGCTTGCTGCTCGCCTTCGGCTTCGGTGTTGTGGGGCGCTATTGCTGTTTCTTTTCCTTCTTGTTGTCTTCAAACCATTCCCAGCATTTCCTCTAGATCTTCGTCTTCGCTTGGCGGCGCCGACATGTCCAGCACTTGCTCGATGTGGTGCAGGTGCTCGATCATCGCGGCCACCGCGTCTTCGGCGCGGCCGGCGGCGATTGCGTCGATGATCTGGCCGTGTTCGTCGTGGGTGCAGGCCGGTACCGTGGGCGAGTCGTACAGTACGATGATCAGGCAGGTGAGCGAGGCCAGTTCGCGCATCATCTTGCTCATTACCGGGTTTTCGACCATGTCGGCGATGCGGATATGGAATTCGCCGGAGAGGCGGATGATGGCGCGGCGGTCGTTGTTTTCGCGGGCCCTGGCTTCTTGCGCCACATGCTCGCGCAGTTGCGCGATGTGCGCGGGTTGGGTGTGTTCGCACAGGTGGCGCAGCAGGGCCGGTTCCAGCAGGCGGCGCGCGGCGAAGATGGCGCGTGCTTCGTCGGGGGTGGGGCTGGCGACGAAGGCGCCGCGGTTGGGGATGGTGGTGATCAGGCCTTCGTGCGACAAGCGCGCCAGCACTTCACGCACGCGGGTGCGGTTGACGCCGAAGATGCTGGCCAGCTTCTCTTCCACCAGCTTGGTGCCGGGCGTGAGGCGGTGTTCCATGATCGAGCCCAGGATGCGCTCGTAGATCGCATCGCCGGCCATCGGGCGGGCGCTGATGGCCTGGCCGGGCAAGGGGCTGTTGTCGGGTTTGGCGATGCTTTTCTTGCGGCTGGATGGGGCCGCGCTGGTACTGGTATTGGTGCTCATGCTCGTGTCGTCTCGGCGTAAGTGCGCCCGCAGTAGGTGCGTGGCGTTATCGATGTCATGCTCGGCGTTATCATAGCCGAAAATTGTGGGATTTATTTGTCACAAAATTATAAAAATATTCGTACAGATAAAAATCATTTTGGCGCACTTATATGGGGAGATTTTTATCCTCCGTATCGCTCTTCGGCTGCAAGTTGGTGCGAATCCTTGGTCTTTCCGCCCCGCAATCTTTGTTCCCGCGAAGCTGTCTTCTCTATGTAGAGCAAGCCTTCCTGGCGATTTCGGGAGACATCCGCCATCATTTTTCCTGGCTGGCACACCTATTGCATAAATCGTGGCAATGAAAAATTAAATTGTCACAATTTATCTGTGGTTTGTTCATTTCAGGGAGAAAAACGATGCAAAAGCAAGTTCGCAAGTCCCCGTTCGGCCTGTCCTTCAAGGGCGCGGCCCTGGCTGCCATGCTGGCCTGTGGCGTGATGGCGGCGGGTTCGGCCTCCGCCCAGTCCAAGCCGAAGATCAAGCTGGCGTATGCCAAGTGCGCGCACTGCATGTCGATGGCCATGGTGCCGGCGCTGGCCCAGAACGTGGAGATCGAAGGCATCAACTTCACCGCCGGCAGCGATGCGCTGACCGCGCTGGTGTCCAAGAGCGTGGACATTGCCCAGGTCACCTACCTTGCGTATGTGAGCGGCCTGGACAAGGGCTTCGATCTGGTGGCGGTGTCGGGCCAGGTCAACGGCGGTTCCGAAATGCTGGTGGGCAAGGACAGCAAGCTGGCTTCGGATGACTGGGCCGGATTGAAGAAGCTGATCGCGGAATACAAGGCACAGGGCAAGCCCTTCCGTATCGCCGCCTCGCGCGGCAACGCGCAAGACCTGCACATGCGCGGCGAACTGGCCGGGCACGGCATCGATCCGTCCAAGGACGTGCAGTTCGTCAATATCCCCAATCCGTCCGATCATGCGGCGGCGCTCTCGCGCGGCGAGGTCGAACTGATCTGTTCGGTCGAACCGTTCGCCTCCCAGATCCGCATGACCGGCGTGGGCAAGCACTTCGCCTATCCGTACGACCAGGCCGCCGGGCGCCTGACCAACCTGATCGTGACCCGTTCGGACGTGATCAAGGAGCATCCGGCCGAAGTGAAGGAGACGGTGGCCGCCGTGGTCAAGCTGGTGGACGGACTGCAGAAGGACAAGCAGGGCTGGATCAACAGCATCGTCAAGGGCACCGGCCTGGATCCCAAGATCGCTACCGAGGCGCTTAACAACGCCTACCCCGACTACCGCATGTACCGCACCCAGACCAAGGCCATCGCCGGCATGATGAAGGACCTGAAGTACGTCTCCAGCGATGTCTCGGCACTGGCGGAAAAGAACATGGACTACAGCTTCCTGATGAGCGTCACGGGCAAGCCGAAGTCCGAGCTTGGCTATTGATGAAGACGGAAGGAATCACCATGAATGGATTGATGCGTTCCCTGTCGGAGGCGAAGTGGCGCTTCGCGGTTCCGGTGCTGCTGGTGCTGTTCTGGGAGGCATTCTCCCGTTCCGGCGTGATTCCGCCGGCGCTGTTGCCGGCGCCGTCGCGCGTGTTCGCCACCTGGATGGACTGGATCTTCGGCATCAACGACGCCGCCCAGGACAGCAGCGGCAAGTGGATCTACGACGCCATGGCAAGCTGCATGCGGGTGACCGCCGGCTACCTGATCGCCGCCGTGTCAGGCATCGCGCTGGGCGTGGCGATCGGCTGGTGGCGCTGGGTCGAGCGCGCCATCGAACCGACCGTGCAGATGCTGCGGCCGATTCCGCCGGTGTCGTGGATTCCGCTGGCCATCATCTGGTTCGGCATCGCCAACAAGCCGGCGATCTTCCTGGTGTTCCTCGGCGCCTTTTTCCCGATCCTGATGAACACCGTGCACGGCGTGAAGACTTCCGACCGCAACCTGCTGCGCGCGGCCGCCATGGCTGGCGCCAAGCAGGGCCAGTTGCTGCGTTTCGTGATTTTGCCGGCGGCCATGCCGAGCATCTTCGCCGGCCTGCGCATCGGCATCGGCAGCGCCTGGATGCTGACGGTCACGGCCGAGATGGTGGCGGTCAAGAGCGGCCTGGGCTACGCGCTGTGGGATTCGTATTATTTCCTGCGCTACGACCTGGTGATCGCGGCGATGATCAGCATCGGCCTGCTGGGGTTCCTGGCCGACTGGATCCTCAAGCAGATCATGAATTCGGTGCTGCGCTGGCAGCATGTCTCCACCGTGCAGGGCCAGGCGTGAAAGGAAAATGAGCATGGCATTCATCGAACTGAACGACATCGTCAAGGTGTTCAAGGACCGCAAACGCGGCACTGACATGCTGGCGATCGACAACGTCAGCCTCAAGCTGGAGAAGAAGGAATTCCTGTGCCTGCTCGGCCCGTCGGGGTGCGGCAAGTCGACGCTGTTGAACATGATCGCCGGCTTCGAATTCCCGACCGCCGGCGAGGTGAAGGTGGACGGCAAGAACATCGCCGGCCCCGGCGCCGACCGCGGCATGGTGTTCCAGCAGGCCAACCTGATGCCCTGGCTGCCGGTGTGGGACAACGTCGCCTTCTCGCTCAAGCTGCAAGGCAAGAGCGCGGCCGAGCGGCGCGCGGCGGCCCAGCCCTTCATCGAGACCGTGAAGCTCAAGGGCTTCGAGAACCACTATCCCAGCGAACTTTCCGGCGGCATGGCGCAGCGCGTGGGCATCGCCCGCGCCTTGCTGCAGAACCCGTCGGTGATCCTGATGGACGAGCCTTTCGCCGCCCTGGATGCGCAGACCAAGCTGGAGATGCAGGAAGAGCTGGTGGCGCTGTGGCAGCGCTATGAAGGTACCATCGTGTTCGTGACCCATAGTGTGGACGAGGCGCTGATCCTGGCCACCAAGGTGGCGGTGATGACGCACCGGCCGGGCCGCATGCGCGAGCTGATCGACATCGACCTGGCGCGCCCGCGCGACACCACCACGCAGGAATTCAACCAATACAAGCGCCATGTGCTGGGCCTGATCCGCGAGGAATCGGCGCTGGCGCATGCCGATGCCGCCAAGCTGGCGGCGTGAAAGGAACATCAATGACACAACGCACTTTGCTCGGCATGCTGACGCCGTCCTCCAACACCACGCTGGAACCGGTGACCACCGCCATGATCGCCGATATCCCCGAGGCCAGCGCCCACTTCGGGCGCTTTCGCGTCACCGAGATCGCCTTGTCCAACCAGGCGCTGGCCCAGTTCGACGACAGCGAGATCCTGCGCGCGGCCGAGCTGCTGTCGCACGCCAAGGTCGGCAGCATCGGCTGGAACGGCACCTCTTCCGGCTGGCTCGGCTTCGAGGCCGACGAGCGCCTGTGCCGCCGCATCACCGACGCCACCGGCATCCCGGCCTGCACCTCGGTGCTGGCCCTGAATGAAATCTTCGACATCACCGGCGTCAAGCGTTTCGGCCTGGTGACGCCCTATCTGGACGACGTGCAGGCCGCCATCATCAAGAACTACGGCAGCGCCGGCGTTGAGTGCGTGTCCGAACGCCACCTGCGCAAGCAGGACAATTTCTCCTTCTCGGAAGTGGGCGCCGACGAACTGCGCGCCATGGTGCGCGAAGTGGCGAAAGACAAGCCGCAGGCCATCACCATCTTCTGCACCAACCTGCGCGGCGCGCCGCTGGTGCAAGAGCTGGAGCAGGAAACCGGCATCCCGATCTACGACACCATCTCCACCGTGGTGTGGAAGTCGCTCAAGCAGGCCGGCGCCGACCCGTCGCGCATCCGCGGCTGGGGCAGCCTGTTCCGCGACGTCGGATAAGCGGGAGCCGCCATGGAACCCACCGCACATTTCGACGTAGTGATCCGCAACGGCACCGTGGCCACCGCTGCCGACATCATGCAGTGCGATGTCGGCATCCGGGACGGCAAGGTCGCCATGCTGGGCCGCGGCCTGCCGCCGGGGAAGAAAGAGATCGACGCCGCCGGCAAGCTGGTGCTGCCCGGCGGGGTGGATGCGCACTGCCACCTCGACCAGCCGATGGAAGAGGGGCTGAAGATGGCCGACGATTTCAGGAGCGGCACCATCTCGGCCGCCTGCGGCGGCACCACCACCGTGATCCCGTTCGCGGCCCAGGCCAAGGGCCAGTCGCTGCGCGCCGCGGTCGAGGACTACCATCGCCGCGCCGAAGGAAAAGCCGTGATCGATTACGCCTTCCACATGATCGTCAGCGACCCCAGCGAGAAAGTGCTGAAGGAAGAATTGCCGCAACTGGTGCGGGAAGGCTATACCTCGTTCAAGATCTACATGACCTATGACGACTTGAAGCTCAACGACCGCCAGATCCTGGAATTGCTGGCCCTGGCGCGGCGCGAGGGAGCGATGGTCATGGTGCACGCGGAGAACGCCGACTGCATCGGCTGGCTGACCGAACAGCTGGAGGAGGCCGGGCTGACCGCGCCGAAATACCACGCCGCATCGCGCCCGATGCTGGTCGAGCGCGAAGCCACGCATCGCGCCATCGCCTTGTCGGAACTGGTGGACGTGCCGATCCTGATCGTGCACGTTTCCGGCCAGGAGGCCATCGAGCAGATCCGCTGGGCGCACGGCCACGGCCTGCGCATCTATGCCGAGACCTGCCCGCAATACCTGGTGCTGACGGCCGACCATCTGGACGACGGCTACCACGGCGCCAAGTGCGTGTGCAGTCCGCCGCCGCGCGACAAGGCCAACCAGCAATACGTGTGGGACGGCCTGGCCAGCGGCCTGTTTTCGGTGTTCTCGTCGGACCATGCGCCGTTCCGCTACGAAGACCCGCAAGGCAAGAAACCGGGCGGCCAGGAAGTGCCGTTCCGCTACATCCCTAATGGCACGCCGGGGCTGGAGACGCGCATGCCGATCCTGTTTTCGGAAGGCGTGGGCAAGGGACGCATCGACCTCAACCGCTTCGTCGCGCTGACCGCCACCGACCCGGCCAAGATGTACGGCCTGTATCCGCGCAAGGGCACCATCGCCATCGGCAGCGACGCCGACATCGCGATCTGGGACCCGCACAAGGAAGTCACCATCCGCAACGAGATGCTGCACCACGACGTCGATTACACGCCGTATGAAGGCATGCAGGTCACCGGCTGGCCCGAGACCACGCTGTCGCGCGGCGAAGTGGTGTGGCAGGGCGGGCAGGCCTGCGCCGCCGCCGGCCGCGGGCAATTCCTGGCGTGCGGCTTGCCCGATCCGGCCCGTCCCAGGAGGGCGCCGCCGGCCTGGCAGGAATGAGGGCGACGTTTTCCGGCATGCCACAGCGGACGGGCGGACGCCTTGCATCCTCTTTGTGCGGCGCGGTGCTGCGTGACAGCAGCGCCGGCCCGGAACGGGGTTTGCCTGGAGGCAGAAGAGGAGCATGCTGGAAAAAATAATTTATAAAAAATAATAAATCTGAAAAATGAATATTTGCAGTATTAAATGCTGAAATATTGATCTTCCTTCTCTGAATTCGGCAGCACTATCGGCTGCCGATTCTCTACCATGTCAGCTGTTTTGGATGCGTTGCAGCATGCGTCGATACGGCCGTACATGGTCGTACATGGCCTCCTTGCATTTGCCGGCACGCTCCGTTTTTCATCCATGGAGCCAGAGATGTCGATCGAAAACGCGGCCGCCCGCGTCATCCCCCAAACCGCCGCCAGGCACAAGCCGATGAGCGGATGGTTTCTGGCCTGCGTGGTGGTGGCGATTTGCATCTGGGGCGGCAACTGGCCGGTGATGAAGTTCGGCAGCCATTACATTCCGCCGCTGTGGTTCGCCGCCAGCCGTTTCCTTTCCGCCGCGGTATTGAGTTTTGCGATCGCCTTCGCGCTCGGCAAGCTGCGCCTGCCGACCCGCGCCGAATGGCCGATCGTGGCGGGCGTGGGCATCTTGCAGATGGGATTGTTTACCGCGCTGGTGACGGGCGCGCTGCATTTCGTCATGCCCGGCCGGGCGTCGCTGATCGCCTATGCCACTTCGATCTGGGTGGTGCCGGGCGCGGCGCTGGTGTTGAAGCAAAAGCTCAATGCGCAGCAGTCGCTGGCGACCGTGTGCAGCTATGCCGGCATGGCGGTGATCGTGCTGCCGGCGCTGTGGCATGCCGACTTGCACAGCATGATCGGTTACCTGATGCTGGGCGTGGCCTCGCTGTCGTGGGCCGTGAACATCCTGCAGATCAAGCTGACGCCGGGCGTGCGCCTGGATTTCGACCTGCTGCCCTGGCAGACGCTGGTGGCCGCGTTGCCGCTGTGCGTGCTGGCGCTGCTCTTCGAAGGCGTGCCGCTGTTCCTGGCGCAGAGCCATTCCTGGTACGTGATCGCCTATACCGGCCCGCTGGCCACCGCGCTGACTTTCCTGATCGTGCTGCAGATGACCCAGCGCCTGTCGCCGGTGACGGTGTCGGTGTGCATGCTGGGGGTGCCGGTGGTGGGGCTGACGCTGTCGTCGCTGATCTTCGGCGAGACGCTTTCGCCCGACCTGTTGCTGGGCATGGGCCTGCTGTGCCTGGGGCTGCTGCTGCCGGCCTTGCCCGGCATCGGCTGGCGCCGCTTTGCCGTCAAAGGCTGAGCGCGCTTCAGATCTCGACGATCAGGTCCGGGTTGTAGCGTTCATTCTCCGGCGTGCCGTCGCGCCGCAGGTAGCCGCAGGGATTGCAGATGACGCGGCAGTTGCCGATGCGGTAGTCGAATGAGTCATGGGTATGCCCATGCACCCACAGGTCGGCGCGTTGGGCCAGGGCGTCGAGGTTGGAAGAGAACGCCGCCGACACCAGGTCTTGCGCGTAACGCGTGGCCACCGAGCGCAGCGATGGCGCCATGTGGGTGACCACCACGGTGCGGCCGGCGAACGGCGTTTCCAGTTTTTCCGTCAGCCAGGCGAGGTCGGCGCGATGCAGACGCACCGTGTCGTCGGGCGTCATCGGGTGCAGGCCGCCGTCTTCCACCTGGATGCGGCGATAGTCCAGCATCACGGGTTCGGCCGTGGCCATCGCGGCTTGCCGCTTCTCTTCCCCGAACAATGCGTAGTCGGTCCATAGCGTGGCGCCGAGGAAGCGCACGCCATCGATCACGGTTTCGCTCCGCTCCAGCAGGCGCACGTTGGAGGGCGCCTTTGCCTGTCGCGCCAGGTTGCGCAGCGCGCCTTCCCAGCTGTCTCCATAAGCTTCGTGGTTGCCGCTGACATAGACCACCGGCAGGCCGGCGAAGGTGCGTTCGGCCCAGGCCAGCGCGCGCGCCGGCTGGTCGATGTCGCCCGCCAGGATGACGGCGTCGGGCCGGCTCAATGCGGGCCGGATGGCGGGCGCGTTTTCGCGCCAGACTTCAAGGTGGAGGTCGGACAGGATCAATAGGCGCATGGGATGGCAGGCGGTTGGCCGGCATGTGGTGGCATGGAGTTGACACCTTAGCAGGGAATGGCGGCGCCGGCAGCGCCGGCAATGTCCGGGAAGCGTCCCGGGCCGGGCGGATGTGGCGGCGTCAATGTCGAGCGGGTGAAAACGTTTGCAAGTTGTTTATGCGTTTTTGTGAGTTTCTTCGCAGATATTTTCTGTATAACGTTGTGAATATGGGGAGGGCATTGACGGGCTCATGGGGTGAGCCAGGATGCGCGTCCGGCAAGGGCGGCGGCAATGCTTCCGGCAGTCATCAGAATCTGTTTCGTTAAATGAAAGTATTAATCGTTGAAGACGAGATCGACTGGCGCAACACGCTTGCTGCACATGTCGGGGGGTTGGGCTACGAGGCGGGCAGTTGCCCGGCCTTTGCGCGCGCGCTTGAAGTTCTGACAAACCGGCAGCCCGATATCCTGATCGCCGATGCCGGCCTGCCGGATGGCAATCTCCTGCCGGAACTGGCCGCGATCCGCCAGCATTTCCCATCGATGGGCATCATCGTCCTCACTGCCAGCGCCCGCCTGGAAGAGCGGGTGCGCAGCATGAGCGATGGCGCCGATTATTACCTGGTCAAGCCGGTCAGGCTGGAAGAGATATCGGCGACGCTGACCGCGCTGTCGCGCCGGATGAAGACCGCGCCGCACCAGCGTTCTCCGGAACCGGAGCGCTGGACCTTCAGCCGCAAATCCGGCCGCCTGGCCGATGGCAGCGCGGTATTGCTGCAGTTCACCGACAAGGAAAGCATTGTCTTGGCGGCGCTGCTGCAAAGTCCCCAGTCTCCGGTCTCGCACGCGCAACTGTTCGACCTGCTCCGGTCCGGCGCCGAGGAATACGATTCCCATCGCATCGATGTGCTGGTCTACCGCGTGCGCCAGAAATTGCGTTCGCTGGCGGATGCGCCGATGCAGATCCGCAACATCTATGGCGAAGGTTTCCTGATGCTGCGCCGGAGCGCGGCGGTGGACATCGTGCTCGACGCCTGAAATACGCGGCTCGTAAAAACTGGATGCCTTGGTTCGCATATGAAATCGGCGTATCCGCTGGTGTGTGGAAAGGAAATGGGCCTGGATGGATAGCATGCTCATGAAACCGTTCCGGCATGACTCGCTTTACTTGTTTTGTTGCAACGCGGGCGAGATCGCCTTCATTCCCGCGCCATGGCAGCCATGCGCCGAATGCTGTCGTCTGGCCGGAAAACGGCAAAAGATGCTGCGATGCGAAAGCTTCGCCGCTTTCAGGTATCATGTTCCCAGTTTCGCCGCTAAATCGTAGGTCTTCGCTTTACGTTTTCCGCTGAATCTGTCCTTCGCAGACACGCCGTCTGCGATCCACCCGCTTAAAACAATAACAAACCGGCCTTCCGGCCCGGTGTGCCGGCGGCATTTGCATTGGGCAAATGCCGGGCGCACGGATCGTGATTTCCGTTTTGCCGATTGTGCTGAAAAACCATGTCTATTTCTGCTGAATATACCGGGGCCATCCACGAGTCCCGGCACCGTCCCCTTACTTCCTCCGACTACAAGACGCTCGGCCTGTCCGCCCTGGGCGGCACGCTGGAGTTCTACGATTTCGTCATCTACGTGTTCTTTGCGGCGGTGGTCGGCAAGCTGTTCTTCCCGGCCGACATGCCCGAGTGGCTGCGCATGCTGCAAACTTTCGGCATCTTCGCCGCCGGCTATCTGGCGCGTCCGGTGGGCGGCATCATCATCGCCCACTACGGCGATGTGATCGGCCGCAAGCGCATGTTCACGCTGTCGATCTTCCTGATGGCCGTGCCGACGCTGGTGATCGGTCTGTTGCCGACCTACGCCAGCATCGGCGTGGCCGCGCCCATCCTGCTGCTGTTGATGCGCACCCTGCAGGGCGCCGCCATCGGCGGCGAGATGCCGGGCGCCTGGGTGTTCGTGGCCGAACACGTGCCGGCCAACCGCTATGCCTTCGGCGTCGGTTCGCTGACCGCGGGCATCACCGGCGGCATCCTGCTGGGTTCGCTGATGGGCATCTTCATCAACAGCGCGTTCGAACCCGGCGAAGTGACCGGTTATGCCTGGCGCATTCCCTTCATCCTGGGCGGCGTGTTCGGCCTGGTATCGGTCTACCTGCGGCGCTACCTCGAAGAGACGCCGGTATTCCGGGAACTGGCGGCGCGCCGCGCCCAGTCCAGGGAGCTGCCGCTCAAGACGGTGCTGCGCGATCACCGCGCCGCCAGCCTCCTGACCGCCGGCATGACCTGGTGCCTGTCGGGCGCCGTGGTGGTGGTGATCCTGATGACGCCGTCGTATCTGCAAACCGTGCACCACCTGCCGGCCAAGCTGGTGATGCAGGCCAACTGCGCCGGCACGCTGATGCTGACTATCGGTTGCCTGGCCATCGGCTGGCTGTGCGACCGCATCGGCACGCGCGCGTGCATGCTCATCGGCTGGGGCGGCCTGGCGTTGTCGAGCGTATGGTTCTATGGGCAATTGCCGGGTTCTCCCGAATCGCTGGTCTGGGGCTATGGCCTGGTCGGCCTGTTCGTGGGCAGCATCGCGCTCACCCCGATCGTCTCCACCCGCGCCTTCCCGCCGCCGGTGCGTTTCTCCGGCCTGTCCTTCGCCTACAACATGGCGTATGCGGTGTTCGGCGGGCTGACCCCGATCCTGATCTCGCTGTGGATCAAGCAAGACGCGCAGGGCCCGGCGCACTATGTGCTGGCGCTGTCCATCCTCGGCGTGCTGCTGGCGTTCGTGCCGATGAGCAGCAAGGGCTACAAGGTTGCCGGCCAGGACTGAGCGGTTTCCCCTTGAAGCAGACCCGGAGTCCGCAACGCGGCTCCGGGTTTTGTTTTTTGCGCGGCAGGAATCGGTGCGTGGTGGGGGCGCTGGGCATGCTGCATGTTATCTGGATAGCCATCGCTTTTATTTCCCGCCGCACTATACTGAAGAGGTTTCCCTTCCTGGTCATGCCATGCAGTCCCTGATCCATACCTGCCATTACCGCGATCACGAGATCAGTGTCGTCGGCTTCGAAATGCTCGATGGCTGGCACCTGGCCGTGCAGATCAAGCCGGAGTGGAAACCCGCATGGCCGGCCTGGCGCGACAAGGAAAGAAGTTACGAGGATTTCGACGAAGTGAAAGCGGCCGGCCTGGCCTGGGCCAGGAAAGCGATCGACCAGCGCCTGCCCGCTTTGCAGGCATAGGGCAACGCTGAATAAGTCCCCCGCGCGTGCCGCATCTCTGGATTGGGCGGTCTGCGGCGTTGCAAATCCTCGCCGGGCCACCAGCCCGGCTGCGGTTTGCGCCTTGCAGCCCATCCCAATCCAGAGCGCGTCGCACACGGGGGACTTATTCAGCGCTGCCTTAGAACCTGCGCCTCATCTCTGCCGATGCGTGAAGAAGCCACCCTTGGCGAAACGTACCGTATCCGCATCCATGGCCGCGATTAGTTGCTCCATCCCGCCGGCCGCGTTGCCGGCGCCTGCCCCTGCCGTTGTCGAACGGCACAGCATGTCGTCCGGCGACCAGTCGCCGCTGGCATTGCGCGCGCGCAACCAGCCGTCGCGGTCGGCCAGGAGCTGGGTGCCGGGCAATTTTTCCTCGGGCGTGCCGGTGATGATGGCGATGGCATGCAGCGCATCGCGCTGGTTGTTGGCGCAAGCGATGGCGCCGACGCTATCGGCTGATGCAGCCGCGCCGTCGAGCAGCACGCTTTGCAGGCGGGGATCCTCGGTTGGCGGCGCCTTCCCGGGTTGGGCCACCACCAGCCTGACGCGTTGCCCATGCCATTGGCTCAGGCGCATGACGCCCGGCGCGCGACACGTCAGCGCAATGTCAGGCAGCGCCACCGGCCGCGGCCAGGCGCCGGTGGCGGCGAGGCCCACGCCGGCGGCATTGGCCTTCATGTAATCGATCAGGGCCCAGCTGTCGGCGACGCTGATGCGCGCGGCGAAAGCCGGCATGCCGCCCTTGCCGTGCTGCAGGCTCCACAAGATATCGCCGTCGCTGCGCCGCCATAGCAGCCCGCTCGACAGGTTGGGCGGCGCGACCGGCAACGACAGCGCCAGCGGCGTGTTGCCACGGCCGTCGGCGCCGTGGCAGGCGATGCATTGTTGCGTGTAGAGCCGTTCGCCGCGCACGATGGCGGTGGCGGAAAACCCGGTGGGGGAAACATGGAAACTGGTCGGCGTCGCGGGGGCGGTGAACAGGGCCGTATCCGGCCAGGGGATGAACAGCAGCAAGGCGCCGCCGGCCAGCAGCAGCGGGATGCGCGCCCGTTTCCAGGCGCAGGCCAGCGCCACCAGCAGCAAGGCGGCCGCGCTATAGGCCAATGCCGCCAGCAGCGCACGCGCCACGCCGCGGTCGATCAGCATGACCTCGCCGCTCAGGCGCAGCGCAAAAGGCCAGGCCGGCTGGCCATCGATATCCCGCGTGGCGCCCAGCGCGGCGAGCACATGCAGCAACCCCAACTGGAGCGATTGCATCGCCTGCAGCAGCAGGCCGATGCAGGCATCCCAGTCGATGCCGGCGTCAGGGATCACCAACTTCCATCCAGCCCCAGGTGGCGCATCGCCTCATGCCGCAACTGCGCCAGCCTGGCGTCGCCGCGATGGCGCGGATAGGGCAGGTCGACCTTGATTTCGGCGCGGATGCCGGCCGGGCGCGGGCCGAACACGATCACCCGCTGCGCCAGGAACAGCGCCTCTTCGATGTCGTGCGTGACCAGCAGGGCGGAGAATTGTTGCCGCTGCCATAACGAGACCAGTTCGCTTTGCATGGTCAGGCGCGTGAGCGAATCGAGCTTGCCCAACGGTTCGTCCAGCACCAGCAAGCGGGGATCGTTGACCAGCGCGCGCGCCAGCGCCACGCGCTGCGCCATGCCGCCGGAGAGCTGGTGCGGGAAGGCGTTGGCGAACTCTTCCAGGCCCACCAGCGCCAGCGCATCGTCCACGCGCTGGCGGTGCTGTTTCAACAGGCCGCGCGCCTGCAGGCCCAGCGCCACGTTGTCCCATACCTTGCGCCACGGGTACAGGGTCGGGTCCTGGAACACCACGATGCGCGAAGGATCGGGGCGGTCGATCGGCTTGCCGTCCTGCAGGATGCTGCCGGCGGTGGCCGGCTCCAGCCCCGCCACCAGCCGCAGCAAGGTCGACTTGCCGCAGCCGCTGGGGCCGAGCAGGGCGACGAATTCGCCGGGTTCGACCGACAGCGAAATATCGTCCAGCACCTGCAATACGCCTTGCTTCTTGTCCTGCAACGCGAACCAGTGGCTCACCTGCCGCACGTCGATGCGCGCGCCTTCGGAAGATGCCGGCGGGGTTGCCTGTTGCGGATCCTGTCGCGGATCCTGTTGCGTTGCCGTCACCATTTCACGGTTCCTTTCTGCCACGACAATGCGCGGTCGCGCACCTTGAACAGCAGCGTGATCAGCCCCGAGCACAGCGCCGCCATCACGATCAGCGCGGCGTACATGTTGCTGTAGGCGGCCCAGCCCTGCGACCATTGCAAATACCAGCCCAGGCCGGCCTTGACGCCCATCATCTCGGCGGTGACCAGCACCGAGAACGCCGCGCCCAGGCCCATGAACAGGCCGACGAAAACCTGCGGCAGCGCCGCCGGTATCGCCACCCGCAATACCAGGAAGGATTCCGACGCGCCCAGCGTGCGCGCCACGTCGTAGTAGCTCTTGTTGACCGAGGCCACGCCGGACCAGGTCAGCACCGCCACCGGGAACCCGGTGGCCAGCGCGATCAGGAACACCGCAGCGGCATAGCTGGAGGGCGCGAAGAAGAACGCCAGCGGCAGCAGCGCCGAGGCCGGCACCGGGCCCAGGAAGCGCAGCACCGGATGCACCCAGTAACCGGCAATGCGCGACCAGCCGATCCATACGCCCACCAGGAAGCCGACCGCCGCGCCGCTGGCGAAACCATGCACCAGCAGGCGCAGCGAATGCGCGGTGGACAGGCCCAGGCGCGGCCAGTCTTCGGCATAGACTTCGACCAGGCTTTGCGGCGGAGCGAAGAACGGCGAGGGCAGCACGCCCAGCTTGGCGGTCAGCACTTCCCACACGCCCAGCAACACGGGCACGGCGACCAGCCATTGGCCGGCCGGACGCAGCAGGTAGACCGCGCGGGCGGCCGCCTTGCTGGCCGCGCCCAGCGACAGCGCGGCCAGCAGCAGCGCGACCGCCGTCGCCGCGTAGCCGAACTCGGCGGTGAACGCCCAGTCGCTGAAGCCGACTTCCTTGTTGGGCCACGCCAGCGTCAGCAGGCCCAGCGCCAGCCAGGCAAAAGCCGCCAGCAAGCCGGCGCGCCACGGCGCCGCCTGGCGCTGCGGCGGCGCGAGCGCAGGCGCAGTCACGGTCGCATTCGCATTCGGGATCACGCTGGTGGTCGTCATGTCAGGCTCCTTTCATGGTTGCGGCGTGCGGCCATGTCAGGCCAGCACGTCCACCGTCACGTGGCTGGCGAAGCGCGCCGGGTCGGTGCTCTTCTTGAGTACGCCGGCCGTGTGGAAGTCGCGCGCGAAGTACTCGACCTCCGAGCGCAGGGCGTTGCCGGTGGGGTGGTTGTGGTAAGTGAGGTCGGTGAGCAGCGCGCGCAGGTCTGCCACCGGCACCTTGGGCGAATACTTGGCGTACAGCTTGGCCGCCTCGTTCGGGTTTTCCGCCACGTATTCCGAGGCCTGGATGATGGAGCGCACCACGGCCGCCGCGGCCGGCCGGTTGTTGCGCACGAAATCGCCGCGCGCGCCGGTGATGCAGCAGATCTTGTCCTTGTACTCGCCGGTGCCGCTGTTGCCGATCTCGGTGAACACGCCCTGGTTGCGCTTTTCGATCAGATACACGTTCGGGTCGCCATCGGCGATCGCCTGGATCTCGCCCTTCTTCACCGCCACATCGAGCAGGTCGGCCGGGTAGACGCGCCATTCCACATCCTTGTCGATATCCATGCCGCGCTTGGCCAGGTGGATGGCGAAGAAATTCTTGGCCGGGCTGTTCAGGTCGGACACGCCGATGGTCTTGCCCTTGAGCTGTTTCCAGTTGCCCACGCCGGCGTCCTTGACGCCCACCATGCGCAGGCAGCCGCCGTGCGCGGCGCCGATCACCTTGACGTCGAAGCCCGATTCCAGCGGCTTGAGCCAGCGGTGGATCAGGCCCACGCCGACGTCGGCCTTGCCGGTGGCCAGCGCTTCGAGCAACTGGTCGGTCGAGCCGCCCCAGTTGAGCAGTTCGACTTGCAGGCCGTTCTTTTCGAAGATGCCTTTTTCCTGCGCCACCACCACCGGCGAGAGGCAGAACGCCACCGCGCTCCAGGCGAAGGTCAGCTTGTGCGGCGCGCCGGCCGACCAGGCGCTGCCGGCGGCCAGGGATCCCCCGATCCCGGCCAGTGCGGCGGCGCCCCCGGCGCGCAGGATGTCGCGGCGCGACCAGGAGGCGGATGTGTCTTGTTCAAGCGAAGGGAGGTCTTTTTTCATTTGGTCATGGCTCCACTGAGGTCGAAGGAAATGCAGGAAAGCGGCAGGCGTGGCGGCCGCAAGATGTGAAATATGAACCAGGCGCGAACGCAAGCAAACGAACAAGAGCGAGCAACCATATGTGCCCGGCATGGCATATCCATATGCGGATTGCTTCGTTGCGACGGCGCCGCGCGCGGCGGGAAACTGTCGCGGCCAGCCGCCAACGGGCAATCGCCAACAAGCAATCGCAGACAAGATCACAGACAACGAGGACGCCATGACATCACTGAACCACTACCTGAGCGAAAAACGCAGCGCCGTGCTGGCGCGCGAAGCGCTGATCGAAGCCGGCAACGCCGGCCCCAACGCCCTGCAGGCGCGCGTGTCGGCTGAAGGGCGCAGCGGCGTGCGGCGCATCCGCATCCGCGACCACCAGGTCATCAGCGACAGCCCGCCGGATTTCGCCGGCTACAACCTGGGGCCAAGTTCGCCCGAGCTGCAACTGGGCGTGCTGGGCTCCTGCGTCACGCATATCTTCCTGATCCAGGCGGCGCAGCGCCAGGTGCCGATCGATTCGCTGGAAGTGGAGGTGAGCGGCAAGATCGATCCGCGCGGCGGCCGTCCCGGCCATGAGCACATCCCCATCTGGCCGCACGACATCGCTTATGTGGTGCACCTGGATTCGCCGGCATCGGATGAGGACGTCAAGGCGTTGTTCGACGCGGTGGAAGCCAGTTGCCCCATCCTCAACCTGCTGAAGAACCCGCAGGAGATCCGCGCCGAGATTCGCCACCACCGCACGCAGGCGCAGGAATCGCGCTCCGGGGTGGAAGACGCCATCGTCTAGGAACTGGTTCAAGCCCGAGCGGCACGCCGGCTGCTTCACAGTCGCCGGCGTGCCGTTTTGCTTGCGCCCGGCAGGAATGGAAAAACTTGCTTATAGTCTGCGTTGGCGTTGGCGTTGGCGTAGACCAACCATCTTGATAGAGGAGCGGGACATGGCAGCACCCCATATTTCAACAGCGGCGCCGGTGGATGAACAAGAGAAGGAAGTCCGGCAACTCTGGCGCCTGCGTTCTTTCGTGACGCAGTTCGCGCAACTGCTGTCGGAGGCGCCGCCGGAACCGGTCATCCTCGAGGCCGGCAGCGGCTTGCTGCGCGAACTGGTGGCGCATGACGACTGGCTGCCCGAGGCATTCGCCCAGCCCGATGCGCAGCGTTACCGGCAATACCTGCTGCACGCCGATTCGGCGCAGCGCTTTTCCATCGTCAGTTTCGTCTGGGGGCCGGGACAGCGCACCCCCATCCACGACCATACCGTCTGGGGGCTGATCGGCATGCTGCGCGGCGCCGAGCATGCGCAATCCTATGCGCCGGCGGCCGGCGGCTTGCAGAAAATCGGCCAGCCGGTGCGGCTGGCGCCGGGGATGGTGGAAGCGATCTCGCCCAACGCCGCAGGGCTGCATGACGTGCACCAGGTCAGCAACGCCTATGACGACCGGGTCTCCATCAGCATCCATGTGTATGGCGCCAACATCGGCGCGGTGCGGCGCTCCACCTACCAGCCGGACGGGCAGCGCAAGCCGTTCATCTCGGGCTATTCCAACAGCACGCTTCCCAACATCTGGGACCTCTCATCCGAACAATCACCAAACCATCATCCATGACCACAGGCATCTCCTCCGCTTCCCTTTCCATTCCCGCCATCTCGACGGCCCAGGTGCGCGCCGCGCTGCTGGCCCGGGAAGAAATCGCCCTGCTGGACGTGCGCGAAGAAGCGCCGCATGCGCAATCGCATCCGCTGTTCGCCGCCAATTTCCCGTTCTCCCACCTGGAGCTCAATGCCTGGACCCGCATCCCGCGTCGCGATACCCGCATCGTCACGCTGGACGATGGCGAAGGCCTGGCCGTGCGCGCGGCACAGCGCCTGCGCGCGTTGGGCTACACGGATGTGCATGTGCTGCAAGGCGGCGTGCGCGGCTGGCGCGAGGCCGGCGGCGAGCTGTTCCAGGATGTGAACGTGCCCAGCAAGGCCTTTGGCGAGCTGGTGGAGTCGCAACGCCATACGCCTTCCTTGTCGGCGCAAGAGGTCAAGGCCTTGCTGGATGCGCAGGAAGATGTGGTGGTGGTGGATGCGCGCCGCTTCGACGAATACCAGAACATGAACATCCCCGGCTCGATCAGCGTGCCCGGCGCCGAGCTGGTGCTGCGCGTGCGCGCATTGGCGCAGGACCCGGCCACGCGCGTGATCGTCAATTGCGCCGGCCGTACGCGCAGCATCATCGGGACGCAGTCGCTGGTCAACGCCGGCATCGCCAATCCGGTGCATGCGCTGCGCAACGGCACCATCGGCTGGACGCTGGCGGGCCAGGCGCTGGAGCATGGCCAGCAGCGGCGCTTTCCCGAGGCCGTGGATGAGGCCCTGGTGCGCCAGGCCCGGGAGCAGGCGCGCGCAGTGGCCGACCGCGCCGGCGTCAGGCGCATCGATGCGGGGCGCCTGGCCGAGCTGGAGACGGCGGGGCGCACCGTCTACCGTTTCGATGTGCGCACGCCCGAGCAATACCGCGCCGGCCACCTGCCGGGTTTTTTGTCCGCGCCCGGCGGCCAACTGGTGCAGGAGACCGAGATGAATGCGCCGGTGCGCGGCGCGCGCATCGTGCTGGCCGACGACGACGGCGTGCGCGCCAACATGACCGCCTCCTGGCTGGCGCAGATGGCGTGGGAAGTGTATGTCGCCGATGGCTTTGCGGACGCCGACTTTGCCGTTGCCGGCGAGGCGCCGCGCCCGGTGCCCGAGTCCGGGGTGTCGCCGCAGCAGCGCATTGCGCCGGCGCAGCTCAAGGCCTGGCTGGAGCAGGATCGGGATACGGTGCTGCTGGATGTTTCGCTGAGCGCGCGGTATGTGGCGCGCCATATCCCCGGGGCGTGGTTCGTGCTGCGCTCGCAGATTGAAGCGGCGGCCCGCAACTTCCCCTCGGCTTCGCGCTATGTGCTGACCTGCGGCACGTCCCTGCTGGCGCAGTTCGCGGTGGCCGATTTGCAGGCGCTGGTGGCGCAGCCGGTGTACCTGCTGGAAGGCGGCAATGCAGCCTGGGAAGGTACCGGCTTCGGTTTCGCCGCCGGCGAGGAGTCCTTGCTGTCGGCCCGCATCGACCGCTATCGCCGGCCGTATGAGGGCACCGACAATGCGGCCAGCGCCATGCAGGCTTATCTCGACTGGGAGTTCGGCCTGGTCGAGCAGCTGGGGCGCGACGGCACGCACGGGTTCTTCGTGATCTGATCCGCCGCGCCTGCCGCCGGCGCTTCAGACCGACCTGGTCAAGCCCCCATCCACGCGGATGTTCTGTCCCGTGATATAGGCCGCCCCCTCGGAAGCGAGGAAGGCCACGGTCGCGGCGATTTCCTCGCTTTTCCCGTAGCGCTGCATGGGCACGCTGGCGCGGCGTTCTTCGCGCGCGGGCAGGCTGTCGATCCAGCCCGGCAAGACATTGTTGATGCGGATATTGTCCCTGGCGTAGGTGTCGGCGAAGATTTTGGTGAACGCCGCCAGGCCCGAGCGGAACACCGCCGAGGTCGGGAACATGTCGCTGGGCTCGAACGCCCAGGCGGTGGAAATGTTGATGATGGCGCCGCCTTGTTGCCGTTGCATGAACGGCGTCACCAGCCGGGCCGGGCGGATCACGTTCAGGAGATAGGTCTCCATGCCGCGGTGCCAGTCGTCGTCGCTGATCTCCAGGATCGGCGCGCGCGGGCCGTGCCCCGCGCTGTTGACCAGCACATCGATGCGGCCCCATTGCGCCGCCGCGCGCTCGACCAGCGTCTTGAGGTCGTCGGTCGACTGGTTCGACCCGGTGACGCCGATGCCGCCCAGCTCCTTGGCAAGCGCCTCGCCTTTGCCGGAAGAGGAGAGAATGGCGATCTTGTAGCCGTCGGCCGCCAGTTTCTTGGCGGCGGCGGCGCCCATGCCGCTGCCGCCGGCGGTGATCAGGGCAACCTTGTCTGTCATGGAAAAATCCTTTGCGTCTGTGGGAATGGATCGGATTGGGTGGCGGGATTCTAGCCTGCTTATCCGACGCGCGCTTCGCTGGGCGGATGGCCGATGATGCGCTTGAAGGCGCGGCTGAACGAGGCTTCCGAATCGTAGCCGAGCCGGTTGGCGACCACCGCCACGCGCATGCCTTCGCGCGCGATCCAGTGGCGCGCCTGGAACATCTTGACGCGGGCCACGTACTTGGCCGGGGTCTCGCCGACGGTGCTGGAGAATTTCTCGATGAAGCTGGAGCGCGACGCGCCCATCACATCGGCCAGCTCGGCCACCGACCATTCGCGTTCGGGCTGGCGATGCACCGCCGCCAGCACCCGTCCGACCTGCGGGCAGCGCACCGCGGCGATCCAGCCGGTGGCGTCGCTGCAGGCGCATTCGACCCAGGCGCGGATGATGCTCGCGGCCAGCACATCGGCCAGGCGCGCCAGGATGCCGCAGGCGCCGATGCGGTTGAGCGTCACTTCGCGTTCCATCGCCTCCAGCATGGACAGCACCGCCGGGTCGCTTTGCCGCAGGTCGCGGGCGCGCATGACATCGGGCATCATCGCCAGCAGCGGGTGCAAGGGGTCGAGGTTGAAGCGCATCGTGCCGGTGAACAATATGTGCGACGGTTCGGCCTCAGGGGCGGCGCTCTCCACGGCCGCCGCAGTCCCGGCGGCACGCGCGCAGGAGCTGGAATAGCCCACGTCATTGACCAGGTAGAGATTCTCCGACAGCACCTTGCGCGCCAGTGTATCGATATCCACGGACGGCACTTCCGGCGAACTGGCCATCACATGGAAGGTGCTGCGCGGCAACAGCAAGGCGTCGCCGGCATGCAGGGGCATCCAGTCGGTGGTTTGCGTGCGCATCCAGCAATTGCCTTGCGCGACGAAATGGAAAGTGGCCTCGGGCCTGGGCGGAAACGCCACCGCCCAGGGTTCGCGCGTCACGCAGCGGCCATATTCCACCCCGTCCAGGCGCAGGCCCAGGAGGATGTCGGTCAGGGTATCGGGGATGTCTTTGTCGGCCATTTTGGCGCCTCTTGCTCAGGTTTGTTGGTCTTGGACGAATAGTCATGAGAATAGACGTTAATGACATGGAAAGTCCAGGACCTTCCCCATAAACTGCAGTCTTCACACTACGTTGAGATCCGTTATGCCTGAATCCATCTGCATCGAATGCCCCGACTCGCAATATGCGGGCACTGGGGGCACACCGGTCACTCCGGCCACTCCGGCCACTCCGGCCGGTTTGCCTGACGCCGACACTGGCGCGGCCGGCCGCGCCAACTGGCTCGGCATTGCCAGCCTGGCGCTGGGCGTGTTCGGCCTGGTGACCGCCGAATTCCTGCCGGCCAGCCTGTTGACCGCCATGTCCACCGACCTTGGGGTGTCCGACGGCGCCGCCGGCCAGGCCGTGACCGCCACGGCGATCGTGGGCGCGATTGCCGCGCCGACGATCCCGGTGCTCACGCGCAACTTCGACCGCAAGCGGGTGGTGCTGGTCTTGAGCATGCTGCTGGTGCTGTCCAACGTGCTGGCCGCGACCGCCAGCAACCTTCCGGTGCTGCTGGTCTCCCGCGTGATGCTGGGCGTGGCGCTGGGCGGCTTCTGGTCAATGGCCGCCGCGCTGGCGATGCGCCTGGTGCCGGAAAACGTGTTCGCCCGCGCCATGTCCCTGATCCTTACCGGCGTGTCCGTGGCGACCGTTTGCGCCGCTCCCATCGGCGCCTATATGGGCAACCTGTGGGGCTGGCGCAGCGCCTTCGTCGCCGCCGGCATCGTGAGCGTGGCGACCCTGGCCGTGCAGATCTTCGCCATCCCCAAGCTGCCGCCCAAGGACAACCCGAACCTGAAGGTGCTGTTCGAGCTGCTGGGCCGTTCCCATGTGCGGGTCGCCTTGCTGGCCGTGCTGCTGGTGATCTCGGGCCACTTCGCCGGGTTCACCTATATCCGTCCGCTGATGGAACACATCACGCACCTGTCGGTGGCCACCATTTCGGCGGTGCTGCTGGGTTATGGCATCGGCGGTTTCTTCGGCAACTTCGCCGGCGCCTTCATCGCCGAACGCAGCGAGCGCCATGCCATCGTGTTCGGCGGGGCGTTGATTACCGTGCTGGCCATCGCGCTGTGGGTGGCCGGCGCCTCGTCCACGGTGGCGGCGGTGTCGATCGCGCTGTGGGGCTTTGCCTTCGGCGCCTTCCCGGTCGGTTTCCAGACCTGGATCGTGCGCGCCGCGCCGGACCAGGCGGAAGGCGCGGGCGGCTTGCTGGTGGCGGCCTTCCAGATCGCCATCGCCAGCGGCGCCATCGGCGGCGGCATCCTGGTCGACCAGGTCGGCGCGCTGGGCGGCCCGATCTTCGCGGCCATTACGATCATGCTGGGCACCTTGCTGACATTGCGCTACGGCCCGCGTCCGGCGCGTATTGAAAGCGCATGAAAGCGCATGAAGCCGGCATCGACCGCCACATTTTCTTTCTCAGATGATCTTTCACAGATGACCGACACGCATATCATGCCAACCGATCTTTCCGTCAACCGCCGTATCGTCCTGGCGGCCCGTCCGCGCGGCGTGCCGGTGCCCGCCGATTTCCGCCTGGAGCAAGCCCCGCTTCCGGCGCCGCAGGAAGGGCAGGTGCTGCTGCGCACGCTATGGCTCTCGCTCGATCCCTACATGCGCAACCTGATGGAAGAAGTCGGGCCGGGCTATGCCGACCCCATGCCCTTGGGCGCGACCATGGTCGGCGGCACGGTCAGCCGGATCATCGAATCGTGCCATCCGCGTTTCAAGGCCGGCGAGCTGGTGGTCGGCAACGCCGGGTGGCAGGACTATGCGATCTCCGACGGCAACGACCTGATGCCCGTGGGCGATCTTGGGCAGCCTTCGCTGGCGCTGGGCGGACTCGGCATGCCGGGGTTCACGGCCTATGTCGGCTTGCTGGATATCGGCGAACCCAAGCCGGGCGAAACGGTGGTGGTCGGCGCCGCCACCGGCGCCGTCGGGGCGGTGGCGGGCCAGATCGCCAAACTCAAGGGTGCGCGCGTGGTGGGCATCGCCGGCGGCCCTGACAAATGCCGCCATGCGGTGGAAGAGCTCGGTTTCGACGTTTGCCTCGACCATCGCGATCCGCAGTTTGCGCAGCAGCTCGCGGCCGCCTGCGCGGACGGCATCGATGTGTATTTCGAAAGCATCGGCGGAGCGGTGTTCGATGCCGTGCATCCGTTGCTCAACCTTAATGCGCGCGTGCCGGTCTGTGGTTTCATCGCGCACTACAACGAAAAGACGGTGGCCGGCCCGGACCGCTTGCCGGGATGGATGGCAACCCTGCTGGCCAGGCGCATCCGCATGCAGGGCTTCATCATCCTCGACCACTACGCCACGCGCTTCGATGCCTTCCGCCGGGACATGCTGGCATGGCATGCCGCCGGCAAGGTGAAGCTGCGTGAAGATATCGTCGACGGATTGGAGAACGCGCCCGCCGCTTTCATCGGTTTGCAGCAGGGCCGCAATTTCGGCAAGCTGGTGGTGCGTGTGGCCGGGGAGTGAAACAGATTCTTGGCAGATCCTGGGCGGGGCCTTATTGGCGCGCCGCCAGCAGCAATGCGCCGGCGCCGATGAAGAAGCCGCCGGTGGCCTTGTTCAGGCGCGCCACGCCGCGCGAGGTGCGGATGAAATGGCGGATCTGTTTGCCGCAAGCGGCGTAGACGGTGCTGGAAACGAATTCGGCGCCCAGGTAGATCGATCCCAGCACCAGGAACTGGTGCGCCGCCGGCCGGGACTGGTCGATGAATTGCGGGAAGATCGCCGCGAACAGCATGATGGCCTTGGGATTGGTAATGCCGAGCAGGAATTCCTGCATGGCCAGCGCCCGCACGCCTTTATGCGCCTGGCCGGTTTTTCCCGCGGCAGCCGATGAGGCCGTACCGTCGGCCAGTTCCAGCCCCTGGAATTCGCGGCTGCGCCAGGCGCGCCAGCCGAGATAGAACAGGTAGACGGCGCCCACCCACTTGACCGCCGTAAACGCCGTCTCCGAGGCCAGCAGCATGGCGCCCAGGCCGACGGCGGAAACCGTCAGGAAAATGGCGAATGCGGCCACCCGGCCGAATGTCGCCAGCAAGGCCGCCCCGATGCCGTGCCGGATGCCGTTGTTCAACGCGCAGAAATTATTCGGGCCGGGAACCAGCGCCAGCATGATGGCGACGGGGATAAAGAATAGGGCGTCCACTTGGCGGGTCTTTGGGGCAGGGAAGGAGTGGAGATTCTATCAGCAGTCGGCAAGCCGCGTGCTTTCGCACGGATGGCTGTCGGGCTGCCGAAAACGGCGGCGCCCGCTATCGCAACGCAGCACAAATGCCCCATTCATGACGGTGTGTCTTGATGCATACTGCCGTATATCTTTTGCAATGGATCATGCGCCGAATGTCGCTGTCTCCCGAACTTACCGCCTTCCTGGAAAAGTCGCGCTGGCCGGCCGCCTTGACCGCCGGCCAGATGGATCGCCTGCGCCAGGATATTTACGAACGGGCCTATCCTAGCGGGGCCATCATCTTCCCTCGCGGGAGCCTGGCAGACCACTGGTTTGGCCTCATCGAGGGAATGATCAAGGTGGATACGGTTTCGCCCGATGGCAGGTCCACCACCTTCGCCGGCGTCCCGGGCGGCGCCTGGTTTGGCGAAGGCGCGGTGCTGAAAAATGAACCGCGCCCCTACTCGATAGTGGCCATCCGGGACAGCAAGTTGGCCTTTGTGCCGCGCATGACATTCGAATGGTTGCTGGCGGAGAGCACTTCTTTCAGCCGTTTCGTGATCGACCAGCTGAACTGGCGTTGCGGCTATTACGTGGCCCTTATCGAGAACCGGCGACTGCGTGAAGCGCCCGCACGCGTTGCATTTTGTCTTTCGGAACTGTTCAATCCCCAACTGTATCCATCGACCGAGACGACGCTGCGGTTATCCCAAGAGGAGATCGGGCGTCTTTCCGGCCTGTCTCGTCAAAACACCAACCGGGCTTTGCGTGAACTGGCGGACGCAAAGATGCTGGCCGTGGAATACGGCTCCGTCGTCATCCTCGACCTCCCCCGGCTGCGGGAGTTTGCGCGCCAGGACGAGTGATGCGGGGGCGCACCATCGTCCCATGCAAATGAAACGGCGCCTGTGTGGCGCCGTTTCATCATCAGGCCTTGGCCAATTCAGTGATGGCCGTTTTGCTGCCGACTTGCTCTCGTAGCTTGAACTTCTGGATCTTGCCGGTTCCGGTCTTGGGAAGCGAACAGAACACTACGCGTTTCGGACATTTGAAGCGAGCCAGGCGCGCCCTGCAGAATTCGATCATCTCTTCTTCCGTCGGCTTCTGGACGCCCTCCTTGAGCTCGATAAAGGCGCACGGCGTTTCGCCCCATTTGGCGTCTGGCTGGGATACGACCGCAGCGATCAGGACCGCCGGATGGCGGTGCAGAATGTCCTCCACTTCAACCGAGGAAATATTTTCGCCCCCCGAGATGATCACATCCTTCGCGCGATCGGTGATCTGGACATAGCCGTCCGGATGAACCACGGCGACATCGCCCGTGTGGAACCAGCCTCCCGCAAAGGCGTTCTCCGTGGCTTCCTCGTTCTTCAGGTAGCCCTTCATGACGATGTTGCCCTTGAGGAGCAATTCGCCTTGCGTACGGCCATCGAACGGCACCGGTTCGAGCGTCTCCGGATCGGCCACCATCAAGGCCTCGAGCGCGGCGGAGCGATTGCCTTGCCGCGCCATCAGGCGCGATTGCTCATCCTTGTCCAGCGTCGACCATGCGGGATCGATGTAGCAGCTCACCGGGGTGCCGGAAGCCTCGGTGATGCCGTAGACGTGCTCCACTTCAAAGCCCAGCGCCAGCACCGCCTTGAGTACCGCCGCCGGCGGCGGCGAGCCCGCCGTCCGAATGCGGACGGTGCGCGGCAGCGGCCGTTTTTCCGATGCGGGCGCGCTGGCGATGGAGGCCAGCACGATAGGCGCGGCACAGAAATGATCGACGCCATGCTCGGCAATGGCGTCGAATATGTTCTTCGCGGTGACTTTGCGCAGGCATACATGCGTGCCCGCGGCGGCGGTGATTGCCCAGGTAAAGCACCAGCCGTTGGCGTGGAACATGGGCAGCGTCCACAGGTAGGTCGGGTTGCGCGGCATGCCCCAGTCGGTCAGCTGCAGCATGCTCATCACATACGTGCCGCGGTGGCTGGGGACGACGCCCTTCGGATCGGATGTCGTCCCGGAGGTGTAATTCAGGGCGATGGCATCCCATTCGTCCGTCGGCCATACCCCGGGGAAATCGGGGTCTCCTTCCGCCAACAAGGCCTCGTAGTCCAGTGCCCCGATCGCATTGCCGGGAGGCGCCTCCAGGTCGTTGATGTCGACGATCAGCGGCTGGCCGGGAAGATCCGTCACCGCCTGCGCAACCAGCTCCGCGAACTCGCGATCGACCAGCAGAATTTTGCATTCGCCATGCTCAAGGATGAATCGGACGCCGTCCGGATCCAGCCTGCAGTTAATGCTGTTCAAAACCGCTCCGCTAAGCGGTATGCCGAAGTGGGCCTCCAGCATGGCCGGCGTATTGGGCGTCAGGATCGAGACGGTATCGCCTGCCTGTATGCCGCGCTTGACCAGTGCGCTGGCCAGACGGCGGCAGCGCAGGCGCGTTTCGCGCCAGGTTTGCTGAAAGCTGCCGTGCACTATGGCAATCCGGTCGGGATATTGCTCGGCGCTGCGGTCGAGGAAATGTAACGGCGTCAATGGCAAGTGATTGGCCGGCGTACGGGAAAGCCCTTTCCCATAGATGGAATTTTGCATCTGATGTCTCCTGAATTATTTAGATTTATTGGATGCGGCGATTTCTGCGCTTGTTCCAAACGCAGGAGCGCCCCTGCCTCAGGAGCTACTGTAGGTGCGGACGACGGCGCAAGACTGTCCTGAACAAGACATTGCGCTTCATTTGCCGCTTCTCTGCATTAACTGTCTTGCACAGGACAATGTCTTGAACAGGACAGCACGCATCCATCATCGCCTCTAATCTCCGTCACTACGCCGAACGGTCATCGGCGAATTAAAAACACACAGGAGATGAAGATGGACCGAGATGGACCTCCCCCGATGAACGAAGAATCGTTGCGTGAAGCCGTCGAATGGGCCATCGCAACGCGGCGCAGCATCCGCGCCTTTCTTCCCGCTGCGGTGCCAAGAGAGACGATTGAAAAAATATTGGACGTGGCCCGGTTTGCCGCGACCGGCGTGAACCTCCAGCCCTGGCATGTGTACGTGGTGAGCGGCGCCGCCAAGGAAAGGCTGTGCGCCGCCATCCGCGAAGTGGACGACAACCCCGCGTTGGCCGCCCGGCATAAGGATGAGTGGGAGTACTACCCGACGGATTGGATATCTCCTTATATCGACAGAAGGCGAGAAGTCGGATGGAACCTGTATGGCCTGCTCGATATCCAGAAGGGCGACAAGGAGCGCATGCACCTGCAGCACGGCCGGAACTATGCGTTCTTCGATGCCCCGGTCGGCCTGTTTTTCACCGTCAATCGCGTCATGCAACAGGGAAGCCTGCTGGACCTCGGCATGTTCATGCAGAACGTCATGGTGGTTGCCCGCGCCCATGGGCTGGATACCTGCCCCCAGGCCGCGTTCATGAAGTATCACAAGATCATTGGCGCGGAACTGGATATTCCGTCGACGGAGATGTTCATCGTGGGCATGAGCCTCGGTTACGCAGATAAGGAAAAAATCGAAAACACGTTGATCACGAAACGGGAAGGCGTCGCTTCATTCACGAAGTTCTATAGCAAGTAGCACCTCAAATAGCACCTCAAGCAGCACCTCAAGCAGCACCTACAAAAAATAAGGAGGATGACATGCAACAAATCGATGTAATCAAGGTGGCCAATGGCGCCAAATTCAACCGGTTTCACAGGCTCATTCTGTTCTGGGGCGTGCTGATTCTTGTCCTCGACGGCTATGATCTGGCGGTCGTCGGCGCGGCCCTGCCGTCAATCATGAAGGAGATGGGCGTCGACGCCTCCAAGGCCGGCTTCATGGCAAGTTCCGCGCTGTTCGGCATGATGTTCGGCGCGATGTTCTTCGGCACGCTGGCAGACAAGATCGGGCGCCCATTGATGCTGGCCGTCGGGGTCGCTACCTTCAGCGTCTTCACGGCGGCGGCGGGGCTCGCGCAGGACCCCATTACCTTCAGCGTGCTTCGCTTCCTGGCGGGTTTGGGGATTGGCGGCGTTCTGCCGGTGGTCACCGCGCAGATGGGCGAATTCTCGCCGGTGAAAGTCCGTGCGCGTCTGGTGACCATCGTTTTCGCCGGGTATTCGGTCGGCGGCGTGCTGGTCGCCCTCACCGGAAAACAGCTGATCGAGGCGTACGGTTGGCAGTCGGTGTTCCTGGTGGCAGGTCTGCCTGTCCTGCTGATTCCCTTCATCCTGAAGACCATGCCTGAATCGATGGCCACGCTGCATCGCAAGGGGCGCCAAGACAAGCTCGCGGAAATCGTTCGCAAGATCGACCCCGGCCTCGGATTGTCCGGCAACGAGGAGTTTGTGCTGCCCGCCGCTGAACGAGTGGCAAATGCGCCGGTGAAGATGCTGTTTGCCAACGGCCGCGGCTTCAGCACCCTGATGATCTGGCTCGCTTATTTCACAGGCCTCTTCATGGTCTATTCCCTCAGTTCCTGGTTGACCAAGCTCATGGCCATGGCCGGCTATAGCCTGGGCTCCGCGCTTAACTTCGTCCTGGTCTTCAATTTCGGGGCAATGGTGGGCGCGGTGGGCGGCGGCTGGCTTGGCGACAAGTTCAACATCAAGCATGTCCTGGTGGCGTTCTACGTGGTGGGCGCCGTATCGCTCACGCTGATGGGCTATACCAAGGAAACCTGGCTGTTGTTCGCGGTTGTCTTCGTCGTCGGCGCATCCACGCTGGGCACCCAGCTGCTGGCGTACGCCTATGCCGGCGAGTTCTATCCCGTGGCCATCCGCTCTACCGGTGTCGGCTTCGCATCCGGGGTCGGCCGGCTCGGGGCCATTATTGCGCCTGTGCTGATCGGTTTCCTGGTCTCCCTGCAGCTTCCCCTGGAGCAGAACTTCTTCGGCATTGCCGTGGCCGGCCTGATCGGCGCCGTCGCAGTCATGCTCATTAACCACGATCTTGCCGGCGACCGCTCCGTGGCAAAGCCATCGCCGAACGCGCAAACCGTTTCATAAGAAAGAAGCAAAGGAGCAGCAATGGGAATCAAGGCAGGCGTGTATGTCGTGACCGGAGGCGCATCCGGATTGGGGGCGGCTACGGCGAGGGCGCTGGTTGCCGCTGGCGGCCAGGTGGTCTTGGCCGATGTCAATCCGGTCGCCGGCCAAAAGGCGGAATCAGCGCTGGGCGGTCATGCCAGGTTCGTTCAAACCGACGTGCGGGACGAAACTAGCGCAGCGCAAGCGTTTGCGGTCGCGCGCTCGATGGGGGAGGTGGCGGGCCTCATCAACTGCGCCGGCATCGCGCCGGCCGAAAAGCTGTTGGGCAAGTCAGGGCCGCACCGCCTGGACAGCTTTGTACGCGCCCTGGACATCAATCTGGTCGGCACATTCAATATGGCGCGCTTTGCCGCCCAGGCAATGCGTGAAAACGACCCTGGTGAATCCGGCGAGCGCGGGGTCATTGTCAATACCGCGTCGGTGGCCGCCTTCGATGGCCAGATGGGGCAAGCCGCCTATGCGGCGTCAAAAGGCGGCGTCGTTGCCATGACCTTGCCGCTGGCGCGCGACCTGGCCAAATATGGCATCCGGGTGGTGACAATCGCGCCGGGCATCTTTGAGACGCCGATGATGCTGGAGATGCCGGACGAAGTCCTCGAATCGCTCGGGAAGACCGTCCCTTTCCCGCCGCGCCTGGGCAAGCCGGCCGAATTTTCTTCGCTGGTGATGCACGTTCTGGAAAACCGCTATCTGAACGGCGAAGTCATCCGCGTGGATGGCGCTCTGCGAATGGCCGCCAGGTAATGTCCCGATAGCCCATCTTGCTTTCACTTTTTCCCACCCTTTGCCCGTTGCCAGGAGCAAGCAATGTCACACGATCCAATCGTCATCGTTTCCGCCGCCCGGACTCCCATGGGGAGCTTCCAGGGGGCTTTCGCCGACCTGTCCGGTCCGCAGCTCGGCGGCTACGCCATCGAAGCCGCGGTTGCCCGATCGCGCATCGATCCGGAACTGGTCGAACAGGCCCTGATGGGTTGCGTCCTGCAAGCCGGCCTGGGGCAAGCGCCGGCGCGTCAGGCCGCGTTGCGGGCGGGGCTGCCTGACAGCGTCGCCTGCGCCACCATCCATAAGGTCTGCGGTTCGGCCATGCTGTCCGTCATGCTCGGTCACGACAGCATTTTGGCGGGCAGCTCATCCATCGTCGTGGCGGGCGGTATGGAGTCGATGAGCAACGCGCCCTACCTGTTGCCGAAAGCGCGCCGCGGCTATCGGCTGGGGCACGACAGGCTGCTCGATCACATGTTCCTGGACGGACTGGAAGATGCCTACTCGGACGAGAACCGGGGCCGCCTGATGGGATGCTTTGCCGAGGAGTGTGCGGAAAGTTACCGCTTCTCGCGGGAAGACCAGGACGCCTACAGCATCCGTTCCACCATCCGTGCAAAGAACGCCAGCCTGGACGGGAGTTTCGATTGGGAAATCGCGCCCATCAAGGTCGAGGGAAAGAAAGGCGCCGTCGTCGTGGAAAAAGACGAGGGACCCTTCGCCGTGAACCTGGAGCGTGTGCCGTCCCTCAAGCCTGCCTTCAAGCCTGGCGGCACCGTCACTGCGGCGAATTCGTCGTCGATTTCCGACGGAGCCGCGGCGCTGGTGCTGGCGCGCGCGTCCGTGGCGGAACGGCTCGGGCTGGAACCTGTCGCCCGGATCATCGGCCATGCCGCCTACGCCGGCACTCCGGCAAACTTCCCATCGGCGCCGGTGGGCGCCATGAAAAAACTGTTCCAGAAGACAGGCCTTGGCGCCGGCCAGATCGATCTGTTCGAGATCAACGAGGCGTTTGCGGTGGTGCCGATGGCGGCAGCGTTCGATCTTGGCCTTGATCTTGAACGGGTGAACGTCCACGGCGGGGCTTGCGCCCTGGGACATCCGATCGGCGCATCCGGCGCCCGCATCCTGGTCACCCTGCTCGGCGCGCTGAGGAAGTCCGGCGGCAAGAAGGGGATCGCCAGCCTGTGTATCGGCGGCGGCGAAGCCACTGCCATGGCGCTGGAGATGCTGTGAGCGCCGGCGCGATATCGGCCGGGCGGTTGAGCAAGCGCTCGTCAAATACGGCCCGGCTTGAATGCGTCCCTTGTTCCTATCGCGCCACGGCCCCCAACGGATCTTCGGCCAGCATATCGTCGGGGCCCAACGTCTGCGGGACAGCCCACATTGCATCATGGAGAGAGCGTTGCACCATGCCCTCAACGCCGAGGATGGCGGCAAAAATGGCCATGCGCACCGGCACGCCGTTGTCGGTCTGGCGGAAGATGGCCAGGCGCGGGTCGCCATCGAGGTCGGTGCTGAGATCGTAGGCGCCGGGCCGGCTGTCGCGCGGCAAGGGATGCATAACGATCACGTCCTTCTTGCAGTATCGATCAATCACCTTCTTGTTGATCTCGAAGGCGGACAGGAAGCCGTCGATGGTCTCGCCAGTGAGGCGCTCGCGTTGGATGCGGGTGGTGTAAACCACGTCGGCGCCCGGCAGTGCGCGTTCCAGCGAATCCGATATCTCCAGGTCATGGCCGCGCAAGGCGATCAGGCGGGTGATTTCCTCGGGCATTTCCAGCGACGGCGGTGACACCAGCGTGAAACGCATGCGCCGGTACAGCGAGAGCAGCTGGATCAGCGAATGGGCGGTGCGCCCGTACTTGAGGTCGCCGGTGATGACGATATGGGCGCCGTCGATCAGCTTGTCCAGCCGGGAAAACTCGCGCTGCACCGTGTACAGGTCGATGAGCGCCTGGGTCGGGTGTTCACCCGCGCCGTCGCCGCCGTTGATCACCGGGACATGGGTGGCGGCGGCGAACTGCGCGACCGATCCCTGCTCGGGATGGCGCACCACCACCACGTCGGCGTAGCCGCTGACGGTGCGGCTGGTGTCGCGGATGGATTCGCCCTTGGCCATCGATGAATAAGTGAAGCCGGTGGTATCGCACACCGAACCGCCCAGGCGCATGAAGGCAGACGCGAAGCTGAGGCGGGTGCGCGTGCTGGCCTCGAAGAACAGGTTGGCCAGCACCGCGCCTTCCAGCACGCGTGTGACCTTGCGCCGTCGCGCGATGGGCTGCATGGCATCCGCGAGTGCGAACAGGCGCTCGGTGGAATCGCGACTGAATTGCTCCACCGACAGCAAGTGGCTCAGACGGCCGAAATCGCGCGGCGGCGCCTCCTTGCCCGGTGGCGTTGCTGGCGCGAGGTCGTCGTGTACAGCGCGGAGGTCGCTTGCCGCCAGGATTTCCGAGATGAAGCGCCGCGCCATCTCGGGCATGGCGCGGAATTCGCTCGATTCATCGGGCAAGAGCCAGGCGTCCAGGGCGCGCTTGGTGCAGCCGATGCGCTGGGAAAAGGATTCCCGCGTCATATTTAATATACGCATTGCGTCGCGTAAAAACACTTGTTGTGGCGTATTCATGCGGGAAATAATATGCGCATTGAGTAATTAAATCAATAAATATACTCATTGTGTAGTTTTGTTTGCCAATGTCTCATCGGACGACCCCATGCAGAAAAAGGCAATTGCCCTCCTTGTGCAAGCCCTGCTCCTGGCCGCTCAAGCCGGGTGGCTTCTTTGGTTGGGCGTCCATAAGTGGAAGTGGGGACACCCGCTGGCACAAGACGTTAGTCAGCGTAAGCTCAGGGTGCCATGGCGCATGAAAAACAACGGCAATCGAACAACGGCCTAAGCTGCTTTGGGGAAGAGTGACTCAGCCATGAAGTCAATGAATACGCGCAGCTTTGGCGCGAGATTCTTGCTGGACGGCCACAGCAATCGGAACGTGCCGCAATGCTGGATATGGCGTTCGAGCACGGGCACCAGTTTGCCGCGCGCGATGGCCCGGCGAACCATGAAGTCGGGCAAGCACGCGATACCCAGGCCATCCAGGGCGAGATCCATCAAGGCGGCTGAGGTGTTGCACACCATCGAAGCGGGCAGCTCCCATTGCAGCATGTCTTCATTGCGTTTGAAGGGCCATGGTTCCAACTTGCCGGTGGAGGGGAACTTGTGCTGCAGGCAAGCGTGGTGAGCCAGATCGGCGGGAACCTTCGGTGCCGGGCGTTGCTTGAGGTAGCCGGGAGCGGCGACGAGTTGCAGATGATAATTGCCAAGGACGCGCGACATCAGCCGGGAGTCGGCCGGCTCGCCGGTACGCATCACCACATCGAAACCTTCTTCGATCACATCGACCAGCCGGTCCGAGAAATCCACGTCCAATTCGACTTCCGGGTAGCGGCGCATGAAAGCGCTGAGTGCCGGCATGACCAGCGAACTGACCAGGGGCAGGCTGATGCGAAGCTTGCCTTTCGGCGCCTGCCGCGTCTCGGACAGCTCCAGTTCCGCTGCCTCGATCTCGCCCAGGATACGGCGGCTGCGCTCCAGGAACAGGGCGCCTTCGGCCGTGAGGGTGATGCTGCGCGTGCTTCGGTGAAATAGCCGCACGCCCAACTTCTCTTCCAGCCTTGCCACGCTCTTGCCCACGGCAGAAGCGGAAACGCCCAGCAGCCTGCCGGCGGCGACGAAGCTGCGGGTGTCGGCCACCTGCACAAACACCACGAAACCATTGAGACTATCCATCTTGTATTCCAATTGCGGACACTTTGTTCCTTATAAGGAGGAACTATAGACTACTTTTTCTTTGGTTGTCTGATGCCTATTCTCACGTTCTTGCCCATTGAATCAAGGACTTGTCGTGACGAATCCCATGCCTCACCTTCATCGCCAGACTTCGGCCACCCCTTCGTTGCGCCATATCGATGCGCTGGTCGAGCACACCATCAAGGCCCAACGCCTGGTGGGCGCCGTCGTGCTGGTGGCACGCGACGGTGAATTGATCCACCAGCAGGCGGCCGGTCTGGCTGACCGCGAACTGGGCCGTCCAATGACGCTCGACGCCGTCTTCCGGCTGGCCTCCGTCAGCAAGCCGATCGTTTCGGTAGCGGCACTGGCGTTGGTTGCGCAAGGCAGGATCGATCTTGACGGCAGCATCGAGCGCTGGCTGCCCGAGTTTCAGCCGCGACTGCCTGATGGCGCTCCGGCGCGGATCACGCCCCGGCAACTGCTGAGCCATACGGCGGGCTTGGGTTATCGCTTTTTAGAAAATGACGGCGCCGGGCCCTATGCACGGGCAGGGGTATCCGATGGCATGGATGCCGCCGGTATCGGCCTCGCAGAGAACCTGCGCCGGATCGCCAGCGTGCCGCTGCAGTATGCGCCGGGCACAGGCTGGGGTTATTCGCTGGCCATTGACATACTGGGGGCCTTGATCGAGCGGGTTTATGGCGGGCCGCTGGGGGAGGCTGTCGCGCAGTTGGTGACCGGCCCGTTGGGGATGCCGGATACCGGCTTTACCGCGCGCGACCCGAAACGCGTCGCCACTGCCTACGTCAATGATGCCCCCGTGCCGCACCGGCTGGGAGAGGGCGAGACAGTGTCGCCATTCGATGGTGCGGTTGGCATTGCCTACAGTCCGGCGCGCATCTTCGATGCGCGGGCCTTTCCTTCGGGCGGCGCCGGCATGGCGGGGACGGCCCCCGACTTCCTGCGCCTTCTTGAGACCTTGCGCCAAGGTGGCGCCCCGTTGCTGCCCGGCGAACTGATTGCCGAGATGGCGCAGGACCAGACCCGCGGCCAGGAATTGCCGAATGCGCCTGGATTCGGCTTTGGCCTGGGGTTTTCCATCTTGCGCGACCGGACATTGGCTGCTTCGCCGGAATCGAACGGTACCTGGCGCTGGGGCGGCGCCTACGGCCATGCCTGGTTCGTGGACCGGGTACAGAAGCTGAGCGTGGTCGCGTTCACCAATACCCTTTACGAAGGCATGTCGGGACGTTTTGTGACCGATCTTCGCGATGCCGTCTATCGTTCGCTGGAGACGAATCGGTGCGCATCTTGAATACTGAGCGCATGCCGATCGGATCGCTTGCGGCCCTGGCGTTGGCGGGGTTCATCACGATCCTGACCGAGGCCCTGCCGGCCGGCCTGTTGCCGCAGATCGGCGCCGGCCTGGACATCTCCGCAGCGCTGGCTGGCCAACTGGTCACGGTCTACGCCATCGGCTCGCTGGTGGCCGCCATTCCATTGACGGCCGCCACTCAGGGCATGCGACGCCGTCCATTGCTGCTATCGGCCGTCGCCGGCTTCGCCATCGCCAATACGGTAACGGCTTTCTCGCACAGCTACCTGCTGACCATGGCGGCGCGCCTGCTGGCTGGCATGGCGGCCGGGCTGCTGTGGGCATTGCTGGCGGGCTACGCCGCGCGCATGGTGCCGCCCCACAAGAAGGGACGGGCGATCGCCATTGCGATGGTGGGGACGCCGCTGGCATTGTCGCTTGGCGTGCCCGCTGGCACCTTCCTGGGCAATCTGGTCGGCTGGCGCATGTGCTTTGGCGCCATGAGCATGCTCGCCCTGCTGCTGATGGCATGGGTACGGATGAAGGTTCCCGATTTCCCCGGGCAGGCGTCGACAAGTCGTCTGCCGCTGCTGCGAGTGCTGGTCATGGCGGAGGTGCGCCCGGTGTTGCTCGTGGTGTTGCTGTTCGTGCTCGCCCACAACATTCTCTACACCTTTATCTCGCCGTTTCTCGCCGCGCTGGGCATGGCTGACCAGATCGGTTTGGTGTTGCTGGTGTTTGGGGCAAGCTCAGTCCTGGGTATCTGGATTGTGGGAGCATTCATCGATACGCATCTGCGGATGCTGACGCTGACCAGCGTGGTGTCGTTCGGGCTTGCCGCAGTTGCATTCGCAATCGTGTCCGGCGCACCGGTCATCCTGTATTCGGGGACGGCAGTTTGGGGCCTGGCATTCGGCGGCGCGGCGACGCTGTTCCAGACCGCTCTTGCAAGAACCGCGGGTGACGCGGCAGACGTTGCGCAATCGATGCTGGTGACGGCCTGGAACCTGGCAATCGCAGGGGGCGGCGTCATCGGAGGCGCCTTGCTGGATCGCTTTGGCGCCGAGGCATTCTCTCCTGCGATACTGCTGCTGTTGAGTGCCGCAGTAGTGCTGGTGTGGTCTGCCAGGCATCACGGTTTCGCCGCAACCCAATGAGAGAGAGGGGGCGGGTAGTAACGCAAGGGCGATGGCCTGAACGGCCTTTTCCGGTTGAAAGCGGAAGTCATCAGACAGCGCAGCAAGAAGAAGGGCTGGTTTAAAACCGGGCATGGTTTCCGCCATGCCCGCACGCAAAGAACGCTGGTGCTTAGGTCGGTTAGGTCGGTTAGTCAGGCCAGCTTGCCTGTGGTCGCTTCGAGCAAGGACCATGCTTCATCGCCCATGCGGCGTTTCCACTCGGTATAGAAGCCGGACTGGCGCAGTTTTTCCTGGAACGGTGCGCGGTCGACCTGGGTGAACTGGACCCCTTTCTGCGCCAGCTGCGTGACCAGCGCCCCATTGAGCTTCTCGACATCGACCCTCTCCTTGACCGCCGCATCGTTGATTTCCCTGACAACGATGTCCCGCGCCGATGCCGGCAGCGATTCCAATGACTTTCTGTTGGCAACCGTCCAGAACCCATCCCACATGTGATTGGTGTAAGAGACATGCTTGGAGATCTCATACATCTTGGAGAAGTAGATGGTCGCCAGCGCGTTTTCAATGCCGTCCGCCATCCGGGTTTGCAGCGCGGAGTATGTTTCCGCCCACGGAATGGACACCGGCGCCGCGCCCAGAGACTTGAAAAGCGAGGTCCAGAGCGGGCTCGGGGGCACCCGGATCTTGAAGGCCTTCAGGTCGTCCGGAGTACGGATCGGCTTTCCGGTAGACAGTGCCTGCCGGAAGCCGTTGTCCCACATCTTGTCGAACGCGATCAGGTTCGACTTCAGGAAGGCGGCCCGGATGTGGTTGCCCAAGGGGCCGTCCATCGCCTGCCACACCTTGGCATAGTCGGAAAATGCGAAACCGATGCCGTTGATCGCCGCCACCGGCACCAGCGAGCCCAGGATGAGCCCGGACTGGACGAAGATATCGATCGCGCCCGCCCGTACCTGCGACAACATGTCCGCGTCCGTGCCCAACTGGCTGAACGGGAAGACGGCGATGTCGACCTGGCCGTTGGTCTGCTCCTTGATCCTGGCGCTGGCCTCGGTCAGGCGCACATTGAGTGGATGGTCGGCCGGCATGATGTTGGCGCATTTCATCTTGAACTGCGCTTGCCCCCAAGCTAGGGAGGGCAATGCGATGCAGGCGCCGGCCGCGCTGGCGGCGGTGATCATCAGTTTGCGTCGGTTGGTATTCATGCTTGTCTCCTCGGTTTTCTCTTTGGCCTACTTCTCGCTGAAGAACTTCAGGAGTTCCCTGGCGATAAACTCGGGCTGCTCTTCCGTTACCCAATGTCCGGAGTCGGGAACCAGCCCGCCCCGGACATCCTCGGCGACTCTCTGGAGGGATTCCATGGTCTCCATGGCCCGGCCGAATCCTTTGGCGCCTCCCAGCGCGAGTACCGGCATTTTCAGTTTTCCATCCCTTTGCAGCATCAGCCGGTTGTCGGCGGCATCTTGCGGCAGCGCGCGGTAGAAGGAATACATCGCCCGCATGGCCCCAGGTTTGGCGTAGGTGCGCATGTATTCCTTGCGATCCTCATCGCCGATGCAGTTCGGCCGGTGGCCGTAGTGATCGAAGAGCCAATCGATGATCAGGCGCTCCCGGTCCTGGAACAGGGCCTCCGGCAGATCCGGGGTGCGGAAGAGGGCGTGGTGCCAGCGCCGCCCACCTTGCGAAAAGTCGGCGCCGTCTCCCGGGATGGCGACGTCGAGAATGGCGAGCGTCTTGACGGCGTCGCGATGCTGGGCGGCCAGTGAGAAGGCCGTCGGCCCGCCCCAGTCATGCCCGACCAGATGGAAACTGTCGATGCCAAGCGACTCAAGCAGGCGCCATACGTCGTTCGATACCGTTTTCTTGTCGTAACCCGAAGCAGGCCTGGACGAGTCGCCCAGCCCGCGCAGATCGGGGGCAATGACCCGGTAATCTTGAGCCAGATGAGGGATGACGTGCCGCCACTCGTAGGAGGTCTGGGGAATGCCATGCAACAAGACCACGGGGAAGCCGCTTCCGGCAGCAAGGTAGTGGAGGCTGACGTCATCCAGGTCGGCAAAATGATGTGTAACTGTTGTCACAGGGGCTCCGTAAAAGAGGGGTAAGGAATTCGGCCATCGATCTGGCGGCCATCGGGCATCGGCCGGCAGCCCTGTCCGTCGGGGCGGCAGCCGCCCGCGCCATCGGGCTGGATGCGCGTTGGCGTTGAATCGGGCTGCAGCGATGGAGGACGACTGGCGCGTCGTCCGCGGGAAATGGTTTACGGCGAATGGCGGATGGCCGCATGGCCGAGGCTGATGCTGATGCTCAATGTCGTCTCCTGATGAAAATCATTGGTGCAGCTTTCGGTATTAATCCGCTTGCTGCTTTTTCCTGAAAAGTGATAATCATCTTAGTTTGCAAATTTGGCATTTGCTACAGACGAAAATGAAACTGGGTTATGCAAATATGAATAGCCGAGGGAGACCGGAATGAGCAACTTCGATTGGGATAATTTCAGGATATTCCTTGCCGCGGCACGCACCCAGTCGGGAGTGGAGGCGGCCCACCTGCTGAAGATGAGCCAGTCGACGATCTCGCGCCGGATCAGGCAGCTCGAAAAGGACGTCGGTTCAAAGCTCTTCGACCGTAGCGCCCAGGGGCTGCGTTTGACGACGGCCGGCCATCATCTCTTCGAGCATGCGGAAAAGCTTGAAAGCACCTTCTCGGTCATGGAGTCCCAGGCGGCCGGGGGCGACCGGATGGAGCTCAGCGGCGAGATCCGGATTGGCGCCACGGAGGCTTTCGGGACTTTCTTCCTGATGCCCCATCTTTCCAATTTCTGCCAGCGTCATCCGGGCATCGCCATGGATGTGCTGCCGCTGCCCAGGTCACTGAATATTTCGAAAAGGGAAGTGGATACTTCAGTGGCGCTCGACCGGCCAAGCACCAACAATTTTGTGACCAGGAAGCTGGGGGAATACAGATTGCTTCCCTATGCGACTCCCGAGTACCTGGCGCGTCATCCCCGGATCAGGCGCACGGAGGATTTTCAGGATCATCTTTGGATCGACTTCGTCGACGACCTGCTTTTCTCGCCGCAGCAATTCCATCTGCATAAATGGGGGGCATCGCTCAAGCGATGCCTGCGCAGTACCAGCGTCGTGGCGCAGGCGCAGGCCGTGAAAGCAGGTCTTGGGCTTGCCATCCTCCCGTGCTTCCTGGCCAACGTGACCGACAATCTCGTCCCCGTGTTGCCGCATAAGGTGGACATCACGCGTTCGCTGTGGCTGGTGGCCCCTCCGGAACGGCGTGAGCTGGCGCGCATCCGGGCGTTGTGGGACTACACGCGGGAAGTCGCCGACGCCAACGCAGGCTATCTCGATGGCAAGACGGCACAGATGACCTGGCTGAAATGACCGGGAGATAGAGGGCAGAGGGACAATGCCGCCGGCGTTCCGTCGTCATCACTGACGTCATGCGCGACGGCAAGCCAGGCGAAACCGATCGCCTGGCCTGTCTTCATTCCCTTTTCTCTTCCCTGCGCTCTTCTTTTTTAGCCGGATGCGGATGTTCTTGCGGATGCTGTTGGGCGTGCTCTTGCGGGTGTGGCTGCGGCACATGTGGTTGCGGATGTGGCTGGTCATGCGGCTGAACATGCGGCTGGGCTTGCGGCCTGGGTTGTTCCGCCGGCTGGGCATGCACTTGCGGGGCTTGCGCGTGGGGCGCCGGCGCCTGTGGCCGTGCGGAGGGGGGCGGATTCTGATGCGCCTGCAGGTTCTCTCTGGCTGCCGCATGTTCCTGGCGTGCTGCGCCCGGCGGCGGAGCGGACGGACGCGTGTCGGGCTGAGGCGGCCGTTCGGCGTTCTGCTGGCGGTTCTCCATGGCGCCCGGATGTTGCGCCGGGCCGGCATTCGGTCTTTGCGCGGCGGCGGCGTGCGGCGTCATTTCAGGTCCGTGTCCATTGGCGTGAGGCGGCGTGGGCGCGTTGCCGGCGCCGTGCTGCGCTTGCGGGACGTTGGCCGGACGCGCGCCGGGACGCGTATCGCCGGCGGCGAAATGCGGCATCGTCATGGGGCCGGCCGGCGCGGTTTGCATGTGCGCGTTGGCGTTCGGCGTGGCCGCGTTGAAGCTCGGGCGGCTGCTGTTGTTGTTGCTGTTGCTGATGCTGGTGTTGTTGATGGTGCCGTTGTTGTTATTGGTCGTACCGTAGTTGTTGACCGTGCGAGAGTTGTTGTTGTGGTTGTCGATATGGTTGATGACGGTGGTCGACTTCGAAACATAAGTCGTGTTGTTGTAGACCACCGCCGGGCGATGCCAGCCGCCGCCGGGGCCGCCGCCATAATTTGGGCCGCCGCCCGAGCCGGGGCCGGGCCCGCCCCAGTTCATGCCCCACGAATGCCAGCCCCAGCTGTCGTGATTGCTGATGGCGGCGCCGACCAGAATGCCGACGCCGAACGACAGGACGCCGGTGGCCACCACATCGCCGGTGCTGTAGACCGGCGGATGATAGACATAGCCGGGATACACCGGAACCGCGCCGCCGTAGACCACGGCCGGGTTATAGCTCGGCACATACACCGTATCGGGCTGCGCCGGTTCGATCACGATCGTTTGCGGCGGCGGCGGTATCACTGCCGGTCCGGCATAGACCGGCGGCTCGCCGGGCGCGCTGGCGTAATTCGGCGGCGGCGCCGCGCGCGCGACCGAGGTGATTCTCAATTGTTGAGAGTTCTTCAGGTTGCCGGACTGCTGCGCGCGCAAGCGCATCGCCTGGATGGCGTTCATCACATCGCCGGGATCGTTCACATAGGCTTCGCCGAGCGCGGTGGTCCACTGGATGTTGCCGGCCATCTGGTTCAGCACCGAGGGGAATGCGGTCAGCGATTTGACGCTGACATCCCAGGGCTGCTGGTTTGCCGCATTTTGCAATGCGGCGCCTTTGAGCGAGGGATTTTGCGCCAGCCACTGGTTGGCGGAGCTGATCTGGTCGGGATAGGTCGCGCCGGCCAGCACCTGGGCCACCAGCTTGTCGGGGAACAGGGCGATCGGCGCCACCATCTGCGACAACTGGTCGGCGGTCGGCGGCGTATAGGGCGGCGTGGTCGGAGCCGCTGCCGCTGTGTTGGGCGGCGTGTCGGCGGGGGTGTTGGTTTTGTTGCAACCTGCAAGAGCGAGCAGGCTGATGATGAGCGAGGAGGACACCAGGGTGGTGAACCGGTTTTTATCAGCTGTCATGTTGTGTTCCTGTTGGCTGTAATAAGGGCGGGCACGCGCTGCGAGCCTTGCCCGATTTTTTTCCAACGGCCTCCACGAATGCCGAGTTGACGCTGCGGTTGTTACAGGCGTTACAGGCTGTAACGGGTAGCTGACAATAGCCTGAACAGGGTGGTCGGTTAAAGCTGTCGCGGGCGGCAAGACTTGCGAAAATGGCTTACGCTGCACGCTGTTTCCACCACAAGCCGGGCTCCCATCCATGAACGATTCACCGCCAGCGGCAACGCTCGCCGATACAGTCAGCGCCAGCGGGGATGGACTGGCGGCGCTGGCGCGCCTGCTGCTGGCCAGCAATAACGTACTGGTGCTGACCGGCGCCGGCATCAGCACCGCTTCCGGCATTCCCGACTACCGCGATGAAGACGGCGTGCGCCGCGGCCGCTTGCCGATCCAGGGCGCGGAATTCCGCGCCTCCGAAGCGGCGCGCAAGCGCTATTGGGCGCGCAGCATGCTGGGTTGGCCGCGCCTGGCGCAAGCCCGGCCCAATGCCGCGCACCGCGCCATCGCGCAACTGGAGGCGGCGGGGCGGGTGGCTGCGGTGCTGACGCAAAACGTCGACGGCTTGCACCAGCAGGCCGGCAGCCGCCGGGTGATGGAACTGCATGGCAGCATCCACGCGGTGCGCTGCCTGTCTTGCGGCGCCCGGTATGAGCGGGCCCGGATACAGGTCGAACTGGAGCGGTTCAACCCCGCGCTGGCCGATGCCCAAGCCGTCGCCTTGCCGGATGGCGACGCCCAGCTGGAACCGCACGCCGATGCCGATTTCCATGTGCCATCCTGCGATCTGTGCGGCGGCATGCTGCAGCCGGATGTGGTGTTCTTCGGCGACGGCGTGCCCGCCGCGCGCAACGCCGAAGCGGAGCAGGCGGCGCATGCTTGCGATGCCATGCTGGTGGTCGGATCGTCGCTGATGGTGCTGTCGGGATTTCGTTTTGCCCGCATGGCGGCGCAAGCGGGAAAACCGGTGGCGGCCATCAATCGCGGCCTCACGCGCGCCGACCCGTTGTTGAGCTTCAAGATCGCGGCGTCTGCCGAATCGGTTCTGCCGCGGCTGGCGTCGCTGGTGCTGGAAGGGCGGCGCGCCTGAGCGACCAGGCCACGATGCCGGCCGCGCACAGCGCCAGCAGCGCCGCCGCCATGAACACATGCGAGAAACCAAGCCGGTAGGCCTGCCGCGCGATGGCGACGGCAGCCTCGCGCTGTTGCGGATAGAGCCGTGCCGCGCCGTCGAAGTCGCCCGCCATGGCGCGCGCGATGAATTCACCGGCATGTGCGCCGTTGTTGCCGTTGGTGCCGAGCGCTGCCAGCGCGCGCGCCATGGCATGCCGCGCGCCTTCCGCCAGGACCGCTCCCAGCCCCGTGAATCCGGCCAGTACGCCAGTGAAGCGCGACGTGGTGCTGATGCCCGAGGCCATGCCGGCACGTTCGCGCGGCACGTTGCCCATGATGGCCTTTTGCGTTTCGCCATTGAGCAGTCCGCCGCCGCTGCCCAGCACTGCCATGCCGATCACGGTGAGCGCGCCGCTGCCCGCATGCGCGGCCAGCGCCATGAGCAGGTTGCCCAAGGCCACGATGCATAGCCCCAGCAGCAGGATGCGCGCCGCAGGCCAGGTGCGCGCCAGGCGCCGTCCGACTTGCGGCAACAGCAGCATGGCCAGCGCGAACGGCAGCATGGCCAACCCCGCCGCGCCGGCCTGCATGCCGCGCGCATTCTGCAGGAACAGCGGCAGCAACGACGCCATCACCTGCGCCGATGCCGCATAGGCGAACATCGCCGCCACCGCGCCGATGAATCCGGTCGAACGGAACAGCGACAAGTCCAGCATGGGATGCGCTCCCTTGCGCTGGAGGGCGACGAACGAGGCGAATAAAAAAACGCCGCCCGCGGCGCGGACGGCGAAAGCAACGCTGCCCCAGCCGTACTCGGGCCCGGTGATCAGGGCCCAGGTCAGCATGAAGATAGCGCTGGAGAAAGACAGGATGCCCGGCAGGTCCAGCGGGCGCACGGACGGATTGCGCGACTCCGGGATATGGCGCAGCACCGCCACGCCCAGCAACAGGCAGATCGGGATATTGATGGCGAAGGCCCAGCGCCAGCCCAAGAGCGCATTGATGGCGCCGCCGGCCAGCGGCGAGAGCACCATGGCCAGTCCCATGATGCCGCCCCACACGGCCCAGGCATGGGCGCGCGCCGCCGCGTCGTGGAAGGCATGGCCGATGATGGCCAGCGCCGGCGCCAGCAGCAACGCCGCGCTGACGCCTTGCGCCGCGCGCGCCACATACAGCGCCTGTGCCGAAGGCGCCAGCGCGCAGGCCAGCGAGGCCAGGGCGAACGCCGCGATGCCGCACAGGAAGATGCGCTTGCGGCCATAACGGTCGGCCACCGAACCGGCCGGCAGCAGCAGGGCGGCGAAGCACAGCACGTAGGCGCTCACCACCCATTCGATATCGGCGAAGGAGGCGCCCAGTTCGCGTGCGATGGTCGGCAGGATGATGCCGACCACGTTGGTGTCCAGCACCGTCATGGCGCAGCCCAGCGAGCCGCTGAGCAATATCCGTCCGGCGGCGCTTGAAAACAGGGTGCGCATGGTGTCTCCTCTTCGCTCCTTGTCGATGGCGATTGGCGCCCGTTCGGGCTCTTATTTCAGTGCAGCCGCGCCGGCCCTGGCAATTTCTTCATCGTGCTGCGGCGTGTCGGCCGATACGCCGATGGCGCCGACAATCTGGCCGTCAGCCACCAGCGGCAAGCCGCCGCGCATCAGCACGAAGCCGCGCGCGGTCGCCACGGCCGGCCGGTTGCCGTTGATCGCATCTTCCAGCGCGCCGCTGGGACGGCGGAACAGTGCCGCCGTGCGCGCCTTGCCCGGTGCGATGTCGACGCCGGCCGGTACCGCCGCGTTGTCCATGCGCACCAGCGCCAGCGGCAGGCCGGCGGCATCGACCACCGAAATCACGCACGGCCAGTTCTCGGCCTGTGCCTTGGCTTGCGCGGCTGACATCACTTGCTGCGCCGCGGCCAGCGTCAGCACCGGCTGCACCGGCAGGCTGGCGGCGCCGGCCAGTTGTGCGGCGGCCAGCGCGGCGGCGCCGATGGCGAGGGAAAGCGTGTTCTTGAACATATCGTGTTCCTTGATAAAGGATGGAGAGGGAGCTATCCATTCAATCAGTGCCTATAATTCAGTTCAATACATAAGTTTTTGAAATTAATTAGCCAATACCTAATTCAAAGAAGGAGGTGTGCCATGGAACTGCGCCATCTGCGTTACTTCCTGACCGTGGCGGAGCAGCTGCATTTCACCCGTGCGGCGGAAATGCTCGGCATTGCCACGCCCACCCTGAGCGTGCAGATCCATGAAATGGAACGCAAGCTGCAGGTGCAGCTGTTCGTGCGCACCAAACGGTCGGTGGCGCTCACTTCCGCCGGCGAAGCCTTTGCCGAGGAGGCGCGCGGCGTGCTGGCGCAATTCGAGCAAGCCTTGCATGTCGGCCGCCGCGCCGGACGCGGCGAGCTGGGCCGGGTGGAGATCGGCTATGTCGGTTCGGCGGTGTTCGGCGGCATCCTGCAGCAACAGATCAGCGCCTTTCGCCGCCAGTGGCCCGACGCCGAGGTGCAGGCGCGGGAGTGGCCGATGCACCGTTTGTCCGAGGCGCTGGAAGAGGGGCGCGTCGACGTCGCTTTCGTGCGCATGCCGCTGGCGCTGGCGCCGTCGCTGCAAACGCATGTACTGCTGCGCGACCGCTTTTGCCTGGCGCTGCCGGCCGACCACGCGCTGGCGCGCTCGACCGCGGCGGGGAAGGCGGTCAAGGCCAGGTCGCTGGCGGGCGAAGCCTTTATCCTGCCCGAGCAGGAACTGGGCACGCATGAGGTCTGCCGCCGCGGCAGCTTCGCACCGCGCAGCGAGAGCCGGCCCGGCAGCCTGCTGGCGGTGCTGGCCGAAGTTTCGGTGGGCGCCGGCGTGGCGGTGGTGCCGGGCGTGCTGACCCAGGTGGTGGACTTGCCCAATGTGGTTTACCGGCCGTTGGCGGGCGCGGCCATCGGCTCCGAGGTGGCCGCGGTGTTTCGCCGCTTCGAACGTTCGCCGGCGGTAAAGAACATGGTTGCGGCCATCCGCAAGAGCGTGCCGCTGGTGGTGCCGGCGGTGGCCGCAGGCTGACTCCGCGGCCGCATATCGATATCCGTTTTCCTTCCTTCGGCAGGATGGGTTGGCTGCCAGATAATCGTCGGGATCTACCATCCGAGGACATCATGAGCACATCCGCCAACGCATCCGCTCACGCGCTGCATCAACGCTTTTCCGACCTGTTTGCGCTGATCGCGCAAGACAGCATCGCCCGTGAAACCGAGCGCCGCCTGCCGTTCGAGGAAGTGCGGCAGTTGAAGGAAGCGGGATTTTCTGCGCTGCGGGTGCCGGTCGCGCACGGTGGGGCCGGCGTGAGCCTGGAGGATTACTTTTACCTGCTGATCCGCCTGGGCGAGGCCGAATCCAACCTGCCGCAGATCCTGCGCGTGAACGCCGGTTTCACCGAGCTGCTGCTGGAGCGCAAGGACGACGCCGACACGCGCCGCTGGCTGGATGTGATCGGCAGCGGCAAGACCTTCGGCGCGGCCGCGTCCGAGCGCAATGCCGCCACCGGCAATTCGGTGCTGCTGGAAAAGGACGGCAACGGCCACTGGCGCCTCAACGGCGAGAAGTACTATTCCACCGGCACCCTGTATGCCGACTGGGTGCTGGTGCGCGCGCACGACCATGAGTCCGATTTCAATGTGCTGGTGCCCACCGACGCGCCAGGGGTCGAACGGGTCGACGACTGGGACGGCTTCGGGCAACGCCTGACCGGCAGCGGCACCACGCGTTTGCACAACGTGCTGGTCGACGATGCCCAGGTGCTGGACCGTTACCATGTGTCGCAGCCGCGCCGCAACACCATCATCACCTCCTTCTACCAGACGTTCCACCTGGCCGCGCTGTCGGGCATCGCGCGCGCCGCGCTGCGCGATGCGCTGGCATTCACCCGGCCGCGTACCCGCACCTTCGGCGTGCCGGGCAACTCCAGCCCGCGCGAGAATCCGCTGGTGCAGCGTGTCATCGGCCGCCTGGCCAGCCTGGCATGGTCGGCCGAACAACTGACGCTGGCCGTGGCGCGCGAACAGGATGCGCTGCATGCCGCGCGCCGCGCCGGTACGGTCGCCACCGAGGATTACGACGCGCTCGACATCAAGACCTTCGAAGCGCAGCAGATCGTCATCGGCCAGGTGCTGGAAGCCACCACCTTGCTGTTCGAAGTGGGCGGCGCCTCGGCCACCAGCGAAACCCGCCGGCTGGACCGCCACTGGCGCAACGCGCGCACGCTGGCTTCGCACAATCCGGCGATCCAGCGCGAGGCGGCCATCGGCAACTACCACCTCAACGGCCGGCCGCATGACGAGCGTTTCGGCAACGGCTACGTCTGATCCTCGCCAGACAGCCAGCAAATATCCTCATGCGGATTCGTTCGTTCAATTGAAGCGGCACGGTCAATACACTTTCGGCAGCGTTTTTTCATTTTTCCACCACTCTGCCGGAAGCGATATCGACCATGCTGAAACGAATTTTCTCCTTGCTGCTGTTGCCTGCTTTTGCCATCAGCCTCGCCTATGCCGCGCCACAGGAGCGCGAACTGAAGATCGGCTTCGTGCCCGGCCCTTATATCGACGAATTCAAGCTGGGCGTGCAGCCGGAGCTGGAGAAAAAGGGCTACAAGATCCGCTTCTACGAATTCACCACCGGCCTGGAAGCCAACAGCGCCGTCTTCAAGGGCGACATCGACGCCAACGTGATGCAGCACACGGTCTTTCTCGATTCCTACAACGAGCGCAACAAGACCGACCTGGTCGGCATCGTCCAGGTGCCTACGCCGCCGATGGGCCTGTATTCCAGGAAGCACAAGGATCTCAACAACCTCAAGAAAGGCTTTACGGTGGCCGTGCCCAACGACCCGGTCAACCTGCAGCGGGCCTTGTGGATCTTGCAGCGGCTGGGCTGGATCCGTATCCGCGAGAACAAGCCGGTCGATGTGACCGAACTCGATGTGGTGGAAAACAAGGTGGGGTTGAAGCTGGTGCCGCTGGAGAATGCCCAGGGGCCGCGGGCGCTGGACGATGCCGATTTCGCCGCGGTCCAGGGCAACTTCGCCATCTTCGCCAAGCTGAAGCTGTCGGATGCGTTCGCCCTGGAAGACATGAAGCCGCCGTATATCAACGTGGTGGCGGTGAAGAAGACGCGCCAGTCCGATGCCTATGCGCGGGATCTGGCGGAGGCTTACCGTTCGGAGAATTTCCAGAAGGCGATCCGGGGAGATCGTTTTTATGATGGATTTACCTTGCCGGATTACTTCACTACCGTCGGCAAGCGCAACTGATTGCCCTGTCGGATTCGGCCGCCGCGCCTCAGGCAACCCGTGCGCGCCGGCTTGCGTCGGTGCCGGGGCGGGCCAACCCGAAATGCTCCCGCAAGGTGCGCCCCGCATATTCCCTGCGGAACAATCCGCGCTGCTGCAGGATCGGCACCACGCCATCGGTGAAATCCTGCAGGCCGCCTGGCAAGGCGTCCGGCATCAGGTTGAAGCCGTCGGCCGCGCCGGCCTTGAACCACGCTTCGATCTCATCGGCAATCTGTTCAGGCGTGCCCACCAGCACGCGGTGTCCGCCGCCGCCGCAGAGGGCGCGGATCAGGTCGCGCACGGTGTGCCGCCGGCCTTGCGCCAGCGACAGCGTGGCGTGGAAGAAGGTGTGGTTGCCATTGCCGCCCGCCGGCAAGGCCAGGCCGGCGGGCAGCGGCTGGTCGAGGTGCAGGCGTTCGGCCGGGATGCCGAGGGTGCCCGCCAGGCGCTTGAGGCTGTAGCTCCAGGGGATCATGTCGATCAGCTCGTCGCGCCGGCGCAGGGCCTCGGCTTCGGTGGCGCCGATGATGGTGGCCAGGCCGGGCAGGATCTTGACCGCGTGCGGGCCTCGTCCCAGTGCGGCGGCGCGTTCGTTGATGGCGCGGCTGTAGGCCAGCGACTCTTCCAGGGTGTGCGCGGCCGAGAACACGGCTTCGGCGTGGCGCGCGGCCAGCTCGCGGCCGTCGCCGGAACCGCCGGCTTGCACCAGCACCGGCTGGCCCTGCGGCGTGCGCGGCAGGTTGAGCGGGCCTTGCACGCTGAAGTGCCGGCCACGGTGGGCGATCGGCTTGACCCTGGTCTCATCGATGAAGCGGCCGCTTTGCTTGTCGCCGATGACTGCGTGGTCGTCCCAGCTGTTCCATAGCGCCTTGACCACCTCGGTGAATTCATCGGCGCGCGCGTAGCGGCCGGCATGGTCGGGCGTGGCATCGAGGCCGAAGTTGCGCGCCGAACCGGCATCGGCGGTGGTGACGATATTCCAGCCGGCGCGGCCGCCGCTGACATGGTCCAGCGTGGCGAAGCGGCGCGCGATGTTGTAGGGCTCGTTGTAGCTGGTGGAGGCGGTGCCGATGACGCCGATACGGGTGGTGGCGGCGGCCACGGTGGCCAGCAATACCGTGGGCTCCAGCGCGGTGATCGGCCGGAAGTCGATCTGTTCGATGATGGCAGCATTGTCGGCCAGGAACACCGCATCGAACTTGGCGGCTTCGGCGATCTGTGCCACCTTCACGTAGTGGGCGGCATCGATGAAGGCCAGCGGGTCGGCATCGGGCAGGCGCCATGCCGAGGGGATGAACCCGGAATGCAGGATATTGACGTTCAGGTGCAACTGGCGAGGGGGCGCGCTCATCGGGGAACCTGGCGTCGCCTCAATGCACGCGCGGGAAGCCGTGGCGCTGCGCCAGCAGGTCGAGGATGCGGCGCGTATCGGTGACGAAGCGCTTGCCGTCGAGGCTTTGCGCATCGTCCGGCGGCGGCAGCCGGTCGCCCAGGATCAGCACCGGCAGGCTCTGGTGTTGCGCGTCCAGCGCCGCCACCACTGCGGCGCGCGGCCGCGGAAAAGGCAGGCGCTTGATGTCCAGTTGCGCCGCGCGCTCCGGGTCGCCGGCCAGCAAGCCTTCGATGGGCGCACCGTCGGGGCAGATGAAACGTTCGCCCGGATGGGCGGGATCGGTGAAACCGTGTTCAAGCAATAGCAACAGGTCGCGGCTCATGGCGTTTCCTCGGGATGGCAATCGGAAGATTCTGTGCCGCGGCCCCGGCGCCGGCCACGAATAAATCCGCATAAACATATACGTATGCGGCAGCTACAATGCCGCTTGGCGCAGGGGGTGAACCGCCCCCCGCTTTTTCCCATTTCTTGACGAATGCGATTTTCCGATGGCGTTCCTGACTTCCTTCCTGTGGCTGCGCTGGCCCTTGTTGCTGCTGGCGGTTTGCGTGCTGGCCGGCCTGGCCGCATGGGGCGCGTGCGCCTTGTGGTTCCAGCTGCCGGCGCCGCCGTGGGCGCGCGGCGCGGCGATTGCCGCGTGGTCGTTGCTGGCGCTGGCGGCATTGGTTTCCCTGGTCGGCGTGACTGGCGCCGGTTGGCGCTGGAGCCTGGCGGCGTTCCTGCTGTGCGCGGTGGCGCTGTTGGCATGGTGGCATGGCATCCGGCCATCGCATGAGCGGATCTGGGCCGACGATGTCGCGCGCATGCTGGAGCCGCAAGTGCAGGGCGATCAGGTGACGCTGGCCAATGTGCGCAACTTCCGCTGGCGCAGCGAAACCGATTACGACGTGCGTTGGGAGACCCGCCGTTACGACCTGGCGCACCTGGTCTCGGCCGATCTGCTCCTGTCTTACTGGATGGGGCCGGCGATCGCGCACACGCTGGTGTCGTTCGGTTTCGACGACGGCCGGCGACTGGTGTTCTCGCTGGAGATCCGCAAAGAGCGGGGCGAGAGCTTTTCCGCCATCGGCGGCTTCTTCCGCCGGTTTGAAACAGTGATCGTGGCGGCCGACGAGAGCGACATCATCCGTACCCGCACCAATGCGCGCGGCGAAGACGTCTACCTGTACCGGCTGCGGCTGGCGCCGGAGCAGTTGCGCAAGGTCTTCCTCGGTTACCTGGAGCGGGCCGCCCAGTTGCAGCAAGAGCCCCGTTTCTACAATACGCTCACCAGCAATTGCACCACCATCGTGTTCGCACTGGCGCGCCGGCTGTCGCCCTCGCTGCCGCTGGATTACCGGCTGCTGCTGTCGGGATATTTTGCGCAATATGCCTACGACCACGGCGGCCTGGCGCCGGGCCGCTCCTTCGATGAACTGAAGGCCGCAGGCCGCATCACGCAGCGTGCGCTGGCGGCGGCGCCGGATGCGGATTATTCGAAGGCCATCCGGCAGGGCGTGCCGGGCGTGGCGGAGTCCGAATTGCGCTGATGCGCGATGAAAAAAGCCCGGGGACGTTGCCGTCTCCGGGCGATCCATGCCTGCCTGTGCCGGGCATGGGCTGCTCAATGGTTATTGGGTGCCGGTCTTGCCGGGCGTCGGCGCGGCTTGCTGGTCCCAGTCGGCGGCGCGGTCGGTGGCGCTGTCGGCCACCGAATACAGCGCGCCGGGCGCGTTGCGGGTCTGCTGGAAATCCGCCAGCGACTGGCCGCGCATGGCGGCATAGATGTGCAGGTTGGACACGCCGACCACCGCGCCCAGCTTTTCCAGCAGGAAGAAGATCACGCCGTAGCGGATCATCGCCTGCCAGTCGCGGCGATTGATCATGCCGCGTTCTTCGTCGCTCAGTTGCGCCTCGTCGTAAGTCGCCTCGGCATCGGCCAGGAAACGTTCACGGAAGGCCGGCTGAATCAACTGGTAAAGGTAGCGGTTGATGCGGTAACGCTCGTTGCTGGTCTGCAGCGTGAACGGATAGGTGCCGGCCAGTTTCTCGATGCCGTCGAGTTGTTGCGCCATATGCGCGCGTTGCTGCTCGCCCCGGCGCGCCTGCATGGCGGCGTCGGTCGCGGTCGACGGTTCGTACACCGCCACCGCGATGCCGGTCATGGAAGGCAGGTAGTACTCGCGATGCAGGCAATTGATGCCGGCCGGCATGGCGCCGCGCATCACCAGCCACATCACCACTTCCGCACTTTCCAGCCCGCCGCGCGTGGCCAGCTCGGCGTGGGTGAGGTTGACCAGGGCTTCCGGATCTTTTTCGAACAGGTCGAGGAACTGGTGGTCCCACGGCGTGTTGTTGAAGCCGGCGCGTTCGCCGTGCACCTGGTGCGACAGGCCGCCGGTCGCGACCAGCACTACGTTGAGGTCTTCCGGATAGCTTTCAATGGCGCGGCGCAATGCCTGGCCCAGCTTGAAACAGCGGCGCGCGGTCGGGATCGGGAACTGCAGCACGCCGACCTGCAGCGGGATGATCTTGCCGGGCCAGCCTGGTTCGTGTTCCCACAGCATCGACAGCGGCGAGAAGCAGCCGTGGTCGAGCGCCTTCTCCTGGAAGAACGACATGTCGAACTCGTCGGCCATGAGCGAAGTGCCGATGTGGCGCGCCAGCGCCGCGTGGCCGCCCACCGGCGGCAGCTTGCGCGCGCCGCCGCCTTCGTCGGCTACCCTGTACTCATTGCCCACGCCCAGCGCGAAGGCGGAGTAGTGGTCGAAGAAGAATGACGTCACATGGTCGTTGTAGACCACCAGCATGACGTCGGGCTGCTTTTCCTTGAGCCACTTTTGCACCGGCTCGTAGGCCTTGAAGATCGGCGCCCAGACCTGGTCATGCTGTTTGCCGGCATCCAATGCGAAGCCGATGGTGGGAGTGTGCGACGATGCGATAGCGCCTACGATGTTTGCCATGACTGCGGTTCCTGTTGCTTATGCGGTGGCGGTACGTTGACCGAGTTGGATGAAGACGATGATGAGCGCGGCCAGGGTAGCGGGCACCGCCAGGATGGCGATCACCGAACCGAAGCTCCAGCCCAGCGAGAGCAGCAAGCCGCCGGCGAAGGAGCCGAGGATGCTGCCGAAACGGCCCACGCCCAGCATCCACGATACGCCGGTGGCGCGCACCGGGGTCGGGTAGCAGGAGGGGGCGAACGCGTTCATGCCGGTCTGCGCGCCGCTCATGCAAAAGCCCGCCAGCAGCACATACGCCGCGAACATGCCCGACTGCACGCTGCCCGATGCCAGCAGCAGGATGAACACCGCGCCCGACACATAGGCCGCGGCGATCGCCCGGCTGGGCGACCAGCGGTCCATCAGGTAGCCTACCACCAGCGCGCCGACGGTGCCGCCCAGTTGGAACAGGGCGGTGATGCTGGCGGCTTTCTCGATCGGCAGGCCGGCATCCTTGATCAGCGTCGGCAGCCAGCCCGACAGCAGGTAAATCACCAGCAAGCCCATGAAATAAGTGCCCCACAGCGACAGCGTGGTCTTGCGATAATTAGCCGACAGCAGCACCTTGCCCGGCTGCGAGCCCTTGACCTGCGGTTCGCTGATGGTGAATGCCTGGCCCGGCGCGAACTGGCCGCCGCAGACCTTGGCCAGGGTTTTTGCGATGCGCTCGGATGGGAAGTTCCTCACCACCAGGAAGCGCGCCGACTCCGGCACCAGCCACAGGTAGAACGGCAGGCACACCAGCGGGATGATGCCGCCGGCCACCAGCACCGCGCGCCAGCCGTAGTGCGGCAGCAGCGCGGCGGCGATGAAGCCGACCAGCGCGGAACCCAGGTTGAAGCCGGTGAACATGATCGCCAGCAGCGTGCTGCGCGAGCGTTCCGGCACGTATTCGGACAGCAGCGTGGTGGCGTTGGGCATTGCCGCGCCCAGGCCCAGGCCGGTCAGAAAGCGCAGCGCCGACAGCGTCACCACATCATGCGCGGTGGCGCACAGCAAGCTGAACACGCCGAACCAGGCGACAGCCAGCATGAGCAGCTTCTTGCGGCCGTAGCGGTCCGACAGCGGGCCCACCAGCAGCGCGCCGATGGCAAGCCCGAGCGGCGCGGCGCTCATCACCACGCCGAACGCGGCGCGCGAAATGCCCCATTCCCTGGTGATGTCGGGCGCTAAAAAGCCCATGATGGCGACATCCATGCCGTCGGTGGCCACGATCAAAAAACAGAGGACGAGCAGCAGCCATTGGTAACCGGACATCTTGCGCCCGTTGATATGTGCCCGCACGTCCAGCGATTGTGCTGTATTCATTAAGTCTCCGATATAGATATGAATTTATACGCGACAGCGCCGCTGATGCGGGCGCGGCGTCGGAAATGCTTGCCGAAGTGCAAATGGCCTGCCTCGACAATGAAAGAAGTGTAAGACCGAGGGCGTCGTCGAGTATTGCTTTCGGCTGGCTGGGCGTTGCCATTTTCTAATTGCGGTGGATTTTTAGGGATGCGGAGAGGAGCCGATCCAGGGGCCGGCGCCCTTATTCCCAGAAGCTGGCCGCGGCTTCGATTTCCTGCTGCAGCGCACGCGCGCCGGGCGAGAGGTGTGCGCCTTTTCTTTGCATGATGCCGATGGTGCGCTCCATGCCATGCATGGCGAAGGGCAGGGCGGTCAGCTGTCCGGTGACGATTTCGTGGTGCAACTGGTGGGCCGAGATCACGGTCAGCATGTCGCTGGACACCAGCAGGCCGCGCAACAGCGCCAGGTCGCCGGTTTCCACCGCCGGGCGCGGCACTTCCCAGTTGCTGTCGCGGAAGAATTGTTCGATCGAGTCGCGCAGCGGGGTGCCGGCGCGCGACAGCACCCAGGGATAGCCGTCGAGGTCGCCCAGCGTCAGTTTTTTGCGCTGCGACAAGGGATGCCCCACGCGCGCGATCAGCGCGGCGCTGTCGGCGATCAGCGGACGCATGTCGAAGGTGTCGCTGGAGAAGGCGCGCAGCGCGCCGACGATGAAGTCGATGCGGCCGCTCATCAGTCCGGCCGCCAGCTCTTCATAGGGGCTTTCCAATGAGCGGATCTGCAGCCGCGGGTGTTTTTCCAGCACTCCGGCGACTGCCGCCGGCAAGAGTTGCGAACGCGCCAGCGGCAGCGCGCCGACGGTCACCGTGCCTTGCACGATACCGGCCAGCGCGGCGATGTCTTCCGGGATATGGCGCAGCTCGGCCAGGGCGCGTTCGAAACGCTCGGTCCAGCGGCGGCCGGCGTCGGTCGGCAGCATGCCGTGGGCGGTGCGGAAAAACAGCGGCTGGCCCAAGATCCCTTCCAGCATGGAAATAGCCTGGCTGACCGCCGATGGCGATACCTCCATCAGCCGCGCCACGCTGGGCATGTGATGGGTTTCGGCCAGCAGCGTGGTGGCTTGCAGGCGGCGTTCGTTGAACAGCGCGTCCAGGCTGGCGACCTGGCTGCCGGTGCGCTCGCGCAGGCGCAGCGCGTCGTCGCGCACCTCGCGCAGTTCGGCCTCGATGCGCTCCACGCGCAGCTTGACCGCCTCGCCGGCGGCCGTGAGCAGCATGCCGCGACCCTTGCGTTCGAACAACCGGACATCCAGGCTCTGTTCCAGCGCCGCCACCGAGCGCGCCACCGCCGAGGAAGCACGCAGCAGCGTGTCCGACGAGCGGCGCACGCCGCCGGTGGTGGCGACCACGTTGAACACGTGCAGGTGGCGGAGATTGAGCAGGGGCATCAGCCGGACCGATGTTGTAAAACCACTTCGATTAGAAAATTAGAACAGAGGAGAGGATACAACGCAACCAAGCGCAGCGGCTACTCACTCATAGTGGTGCCCTGAACAGACGCAACGATTTGCAAAGGTAAAGAGCGTGCCAACCCCTTCCAGCCAGGACTTGCTTTCCATTCCCTGCACCCTGATGCGTGGCGGCACCTCGCGCGGGCCGTTCTTCCTCGCCGGCGACCTGCCGGCCGATACCGCGGGCCGCGACCGGGCCTTGCTGGCCGCGCTGGGTTCGCCCGACCGCCGCCAGATCGACGGCCTGGGCGGCGCCCATCCATTGACCAGCAAGGCCGCCATCGTCAGCCGCAGCGCCGTGCCGGGCGTCGACCTGGATTTCCTGTTCGCCCAGTTGCAGCCCGATTCCGACCAGGTCGATACCACGCCCAATTGCGGCAACATGCTGGCGGCGGTGCTGCCGTTCGCCATCGAGCGCGGTCTGGTGGCGGCGCAAGACCCGGTTACCAGCGCCCGCATCCTCACGCTCAACACCGGCATGCAATGCGAGGTGACGGTGCAGACGCCGGGCGGCCATCTGCGCTACGGCGGCGACACCCGCATCGACGGCGTGCCGGGCAGTGCGGCGCCGGTGAAGATCAATTTTCTCGACACCGCCGGTTCGGTCTGTGCGGCCATGCTGCCCAGCGGCCGCCTACTGGACCAGGTTGCGTTTTCCACGTCCGACGGCGCTGCGCAGTCGGTGTGCGTCACGCTGATCGACAACGGCATGCCCATGGTGCTGGCGCGTGCCGCCGATTTCGGCATCAGCGGCCGCGAAAGCGTTGCCGAACTCAACGGCAACCAGGATCTGAAGCACAAGCTGGAAGCCTTGCGCCTGGTTGCCGGCCCGCTGATGGGCCTGGGCGACGTGGCGGCGAAGAACTATCCCAAGATGTGCCTGTTATCGGCGCCGGCGGCCGGCGGCGCCATCTCCACCCGCTGCTTCATCCCGCACGTTTGCCACGAGGCCATCGGCGTGCTGGCGGCGGTGACCGTGGCCACGGCCTGCGTGCTGGAAGGTTCTGTCGCGCAAGGCCTGGCGCAAGCCGGCGGCGGCCTGCAGCGCATGGTCTCGGTGGAGCATCCGAGCGGCGAATTCAGCGTCGAGCTGGAGCTCGACGCCCACGATCAGCAAAAGATCATCCGCGCCGCGCTGCTGCGCACGGCGCGTCCCATCATGCGCGGGGAAGTGCTGCTCCCCGCTGCCATCTTCAACGAGAAAGAACCATGAGAGATCCCCTGATCATCGATTGCCACGGCCACTACACGACGGCGCCCAAGGCGCTGGAAGACTGGCGCAACCGGCAGATCGCCAACCTGAAGACGCCGGCGCTGGGGCCCAGGCCGTCCGAGCTCAAGATCAGCGACGACGAACTGCGCGAATCGATCGAAGGCAACCAGTTGCGCCTGATGAAGGAGCGCGGCGCCGACCTGACCATCTTCTCGCCGCGCGCCAGCTTCATGGCGCACCACATCGGCGACCTGGAGACCAGCCAGACCTGGGCGGCGATCTGCAATGAACTCTGCCACCGGGTGGCGCAACTGTTCCCGCAGCACTTCATCGGCGCGGCCATGCTGCCGCAGTCGCCGGGCGCGGACATCCGCACCTCGATCGCCGAGCTGGAGAAGTGCGTCAAGGAATACGGCTTTGTCGGCGTCAACCTGAACCCGGACCCGTCCGGCGGCCACTGGAGTTCGCCGCCGCTGTCCGACAAGTCCTGGTACCCGCTGTACGAGAAGATGGTGGAGCTGGAAGTGCCGGCGATGATCCACGTCAGCACCAGTTGCAACGCCTGCTTCCACACCACCGGCGCGCACTACCTGAACGCCGACACCACCGCCTTCATGCAATGCCTGACCAGCGACCTGTTCAAGGACTTCCCGACGCTGAAGTTCCTGATCCCGCACGGTGGCGGGGCGGTGCCTTACCACTGGGGGCGTTTCCGCGGACTGGCGCAGGAGATGAAGAAGCCGTTGCTGAAGGATCACCTGCTCAACAACATCTTCTTCGACACCTGCGTGTACCACCAGCCGGGCATCGACTTGCTGACCAAGGTGATTCCGGTGGACAACGTGCTGTTCGCTTCCGAGATGATCGGCGCGGTGCGCGGCATCGATCCGGAGACGGGGCATTACTACGACGACACCAAACGCTACATCCAGGCGGCGGCGTTGAGCGACGAGGAACGCGGCAAGATCTTCGAAGGCAATGCGCGCCGCGTGTATCCGCGACTGGATGCCACACTCAAGAGCCAAGGACGGTAAACATGAGCACACCCCTGATCAATCAACTGGGCATCGTCAAGCGCAATATTGAACGCGCCGATGCCGGCGTGGTGGAGCACCTCGGGAAATTCGGCGTGGCCACCGTGCACGAGGCGCAGGGCCGTACCGGCCTGCTGAAACCTTACATGCGCCCGATCTGGCCGGGCGCGACGGTGGCCGGCACCGCCGTGACCGTGCTGCTGCATCCGGGCGACAACTGGATGCTGCATGTGGCGGCCGAGCAGATCCGGCCGGGCGACATCGTGGTGGCCGCCATCACCGCCGAATGCACCGACGGCTACTTCGGCGACCTGCTGGCGACCAGCTTCATGGCGCGCGGCGCCAGGGCATTGGTGATCGATGCCGGCGTGCGCGACGTGAAGGTGCTCAAGGAAATGGGCTTTCCGGTGTGGAGCCGCGCCATCAGCGCCAAGGGCACGATCAAGGCGACGCCGGGCTCGGTCAACATCCCGGTGGTTTGCGCCGGCGCCCTGGTCAATCCGGGCGATGTGGTGGTGGCCGATGACGACGGCGTGGTGGCGGTGCCGGCATCGGACGCCGCGCGCGTGGCGCAGGCCGCGCAAAAACGCGAAGACCTGGAAGGCGAGAAGCGCGCGAAGCTGGCCGCCGGCGTGCTTGGCCTGGATATGTACGACATGCGCGGACCGCTGGAAGCGGCCGGGCTGACATACATCGACTGAATGGCCGGCACGGCCGGCGCTTTTGCGGCGGCCGTGAGGATGAGGAAAGGAGGCGCCGTCGCCGCAGGCGATGGCAGCAGGCCAGACACGGAAAAAGATAAAAAAGCCACGGCAACAAGAACGCGCAAGCGCAACAAGAAAAAAGCAATAAGCAAAAAGCAATAAGAACAAGCAGAAAAAGAATGCACGGCCATCCGTGCATATCGCCAATCCAAGGAGTGAAAGGAAGACACCATGCAAACCACACATAGCACCGCCGCCCTGGGCGCGGCATCGTCGCCGGCCGGCTGGAAGGATCGGGGAGCAATGATCCGGGCCGGCATCATCGGCGGCCTGAGCGGCGGCATCATCATCTGGATCTACGAAGCGCTGGTCTGGGTCGGCGCCCAGCACCTGATGCCATTGGCCGGCATCCCGCGCAATGCCACCGGGCTGGTGTTCGGCAAGGACGTGCAGGAGGCACTGGGCCTGGTCGCTTACTTCGTCGGCACCGGCATCCACTTCTTTTTCACAATCGTCTGGGGCGTGCTGTTCGCGGCGATCTGGCCGTACTTCCGCCGCAAGGGCTATGAGGCGACCTTCATCGCGCTGTTCTATGCGGTGGTGGCCTGGATCGTCATGCATGTGGCGATCATGATCGCCTCCGACAACCATCCCAACTACTACGACCCCGGCGTGATCATCGGCGGCTTCATGTCGCACATTTTCTTTACCGTTCCGCTGGCGCTGATCGTCAAGAAGCACTTCGAACGGCAGGCCTGAGCGCCGGCATCCGGCATCCGGCATCCGAGCTGCGAGCCTGACAAATATCCGCCGGATATGGCGGAGGGGAGCGGCTTGGCCTTTTTCAGCGCGGCAAGCAAGGTTTTAACCCGCAGCATCTACAACATCTACATAGATCCATACACCTTAAGGAGGAGGTCCGATGAAGTCCAATACCAAGATCAAACTGTTGCCCGCGACGCTGCTGCTGGCGGCCGCGCCGGCGGCATTCGCCCAGAGTTCGGTCACCATCTACGGCGTGCTGGACGTCTACACCGGCTACCAGAAGAGCACCGTCGGCGGCAAGAACACTTCGCTCTGGGCCATGGGCAACAACGGCGAGATGACCAGCCGGCTCGGTTTCAAGGGCAGCGAGGACCTGGGCGGCGGCTACCGCGCCACGTTCAACCTGGAGACCGGCTTCGATCCCAGCACCGGCGGCTTGCAGAACAGCTACCGTTTCTTCGACCGCCAGTCGTGGGTCGGCCTGGGCGGCGGTTTCGGCGAGGTGCGCGCAGGCCGGCAGAATACGCCGATGTTCCTCTACGCAGGCAACATGGACGCGTTCGGCGCCGCCACTTACGGCTCGGCCTACAACAACTTCTCCAACTGGCTGGCGCGAGTGGACAACGACATCAGCTACATCTCGCCCAAGTTCGCCAATTCCAACATCGAGCTGCATTACTCGGTGGGCGAGCGCACCGGCAGCACACCGTCCAACGCGGTGTACCAGATCGGCTTCCAGACCCAGCAAGGTCCGCTGTATGTCGGCAGCGCCTACCTGAACGCCAACAATGCCACCAACACCAATAGCGTGAAACAGTTCATGCTGGGCGGTAATTACGACTACGGCGCGGGCAAGTTCTACCTGGCTTTCTTCCGCACCAATGAAGTCATTTCCGCCACTACCGGCAACGCGCTGACCAACCCGGCCGGCAAGTACGATCCGACCGGCAGCGTGGTCGGCAACACGCCGGGCAATTACCACAATACCTACAGCCTGTCGGCCGATTACCGTATCGGCGCGCGGACCACCATCGGCGCCGGCGGCGGTTACATCCAGGACAGTTCCAGCTACAAAAACAACGCCAAGCAGTTCAGCCTGATCGTGAACTACGACCTGTCCAAGCGCACCCGCCTGTATGCCGTGGCCTCGCGCCTGATCAACGAGAACACGGCCGCCTACAAGATGACCGGCGCCAGCTTCACCGCCAGCCAGGCGTTGAGCCCGGACGCCGGCGCCAGCGAGACCGGCGTGCAGGTCGGCATCCGCCATACTTTCTGATGTCTTGAGGCCTCCCCGCGAGGGGAGGGCATGATGCCCGTCCGCGATTGCCGGTTCAGTTTGCCGGCCGCCGCGGGTGGGCGCATGCGGCCATTCAGGCGGCGCCGGGCTGGCGCAGCGCCTGTTGCACCGATTGCGCGATGCGTTCGATGGGGGCCAGCAGGTGCGCCGCGCTTTTGCGGTGGACCAGCCAGGCTTCAGCTTGCGGACGGAAGTCGCTCAGCTTCAGTTCAGCCAGCCGTCCGGCATGGCTGCTGCCGGCATACAGCGGTTGCGGCAAGAGGCACAGGCCGACGCCGTCGGCCGCGCTTTGCAGTTGCAGCTCCCTGGCATAGGTATCCAGTTTCACTTGCAGCGGCAATCCCAGGCTTGCCAGCGCGCGCGCCAGCGTGGCGCGAAAGCCGCAGCCGTCGGGATTGAGCACCCAGCCGGCGCCGGCGCAGTCGGCCAGCGCGTAGCGTTTGCGCGGCCAGTCGCCGCGGCGGCCCAGGATCGCCACCTCGCTACGGTGCAGGAGCCGCGCCTCCACGTTGGCGGGCATCAGCTTGCCGCTCCCTTGCAGCACCACCGCCGCATCCAGTTCGCCGCGCTCGACCCGTTCGAGCAGCGCGGCTCCCCAGCCGGTGCTCACTTGCGGCTGCAGTTGCGGCCAGGCCTGGCGCAGTTCCCCCAGCAGCGAACCCAGCACCAGTTCGCCGATGCCTTGCGTCACGCCCAGGCGCAGGTTGCCGTTGGGCGGCAGGTCGGCGGCCGCCATGTCGCGCAGCACATCCACTTCATGCAACACGTTGCGGCATTGCTCGGCCAGCCGCAGCCCGGCCGCGGTGGCCCGCACCGGTTTGCTCTGGCGGTCGAACAGGGCGATGCCCAAGGTGCTTTCCAGCCCCTGCAGGCGCCGGCTCAGCAAGGGCTGGGCGATGCCCAGCTGCTGCGCGGCGCGGCTGATCGACTGGCAGCGCACTACCGTCACGAAGGCTTCGAGGTCATCGGTTTTCATCGGCTGATGCGTTCTCCATTTTTCCGGCATGGCGGTTTTTGGCATTAGCTTGCGCTGCCAGCAGGTATTGCACAAATATGTTTATTGGATATGTTAGATCGAAATCATTATTTAAATAATGCATGAAATTTGTTTAGGATTTTCCACATCGCGGCACTTCGCCGCCAGCCAATGTGGAGGAAGCACCCATGCCAGAAGTGGTCAATCGCCTGTCCTTGCCCAAGGCGGCAGCGGCCGGGCCGCCGCCGTCGACAAGCGCGGCGCGCCCATCGCGGCTGGCGGATCCAAATGCGCTGCTGGCCATTTCATGGCTGGCGCCGGTGGTCGCGCTGGTGGCGTGGGAAATTTTCGCCCGCCTCGGTTTTTTGTCGCCCCAGGTATTGCCTGCGCCCAGCAAGGTTGCCGTCACCGCCTGGAACCTGGTCGGCCAGGGCCGTCTGCTGAGCGATCTCGCCGCCAGCCTGCTGCGGGCCGTCTCCGGCTTTGTCATCGGCGGCGGCATCGGTTTCGCCCTGGGCACCCTGGTCGGTTTTTCGCGCCTGGCCGAAGCGCTGTTCGACCGCAGCGTGCAGATGGTGCGCGCCGTTCCCTTCCTGGCGGCGTTGCCGCTGGTGATCGTGTGGTTCGGGGTGGATGAGGGCGGCAAGGTGTTCCTGGTGTCGCTGGGCGTGCTGTTCCCGATCTATATCAATACCGTGCTCGGCATCCGCCAGGTCGACCCCAAGCTGGTCGAGCTGGGCCGCGTCATGGGTTTGTCGGACTGGGCGCTGATCCGCCGCATCATCCTGCCCGGCGCCTTGCCGTCGATCCTGGCCGGCGTGCGCTATGCGCTGGCGGTGGCCTGGCTGGCGCTGGTGATCGCCGAAACCATCGCCACCAATGTCGGCATCGGTTCCCTGGCCATGGATGCGCGCGAGTTCCTGCAGACCGATGTGATCGTGCTGACCATCGTCATCTATGCCGGCATCGGCGTCGTCTCGGACGGCATCGCGCGGGCGCTGGAGCGCCGGCTGCTGGCCTGGCATCCCAACTACGCCAAGGGCGGCCGATGATGACGCTCCCCACCCATACCATGCATCCGGCAGGTTTCGAGGAAACCGCCGTCAGCGTCAGCGGCCTGCAGCGTCGTTATGGCGAGCGTAGCGTGATCAAGGGCCTGAACCTGCGCATCGCGCGCGGCGAGTTCGTCGCCCTGCTCGGCGAAAGCGGTTGCGGCAAGACCACGCTGCTGCGTGCGCTGGCCGGGCTGGATGCCACCGACGGCGGGCGCATCGACGGCCCGGCGCAACCGGCGGTGGTGTTCCAGGAACCGCGCCTGGTGCCGTGGGATCCGCTGTGGCGCAACGTCGCGCTGGGGCTGGACGACCAGGCCGGCAAGCCGCTGGCCAAGGCGGCGCTGGAAGAAGTGGGCCTGGGCGCGCGCATCGACGACTGGCCGCGCAACCTGTCCGGCGGCCAGGCGCAACGCGTGGCGCTGGCCCGCGCGCTGGTGCGCGAACCGCGCCTGCTGTTGCTGGATGAACCCTTCGCCGCGCTCGACGCGCTGACGCGCATCCGCATGCATGCGCTGGTGCGCCAATTGCTGGCGCGCCACCGGCCCGGCGTGCTGCTGGTCACGCACGATGTCGACGAAGCCATCGTGCTGGCCGACCGCATCCTGGTCATGCGCGACGGCGCCATCGCCAGCGACTACACGGTCGCGCCGCAGGCCGCGCACAACCGTTCGCATCCGGCCGCCGAGGCCTTGCGCGCGCAGTTGCTGGCCGAGCTGGGGGTGGCGGCCGAAGCCTGAACGCATTTCCCGGCCGGGCGTTTTCGTGTCGCCGCTCGAGCGGCGGCATGGGCCTTCTTTTTCCTTTCATTTCTCAACCAAGCATTCATCATGAGCGAACACGACAAGCCTGCCAATTTTCAACGACGCAACTTGATCCAGGCCGCCTTCGCCGGCGCCGCGCTTGGCGCCGCCGGCCTTGCCGGCACGGCGCTGGCCGCCGCGGGCAAGTCGCGCAATACCGATACCGTGCGCCTGGCATGGGGCAAGGGCGGCTTGCCCGGCATCGCCCGCACCCGCGGCGAATTTGAAAAGATCCTGGCCAGGGACGGCATCAAGGTGCAATGGATCGGCCCGTTCCCCAACCATGCGCCGTCGCTGCAGGCGGTCACCGGCGGCAGCGCCGATTTCGGTTTCGGCGGCAGCACCACGCCGGCGCTGGCGGCGATGATCGCCGGATCGCCGCTGGTGTTTACGCAGTTCGCCGTGGTCGAACCGCGCAGCACCGCCATCATCGCGCGCGACGGTTCCGGCATCGACAAGGTCGCCGACCTGGTGGGCAAGAGCGTGGCGGTGAACCGTTCCGGCCTGGGAGAGTTCCTGCTGGTGGCGGCGCTGGAGAAACATGGCATCGACCGCAGCAAGGTGAAGTTCGTCTATCTCAACCCGCCCGATGCCGGCCCGGCATTCTCGCAGGGCAAGGTCGACGCCTGGTCGATGTGGAGCCCGGGCGTGGACATCGCGCGCGTGGAATACAAGGCGCATGACGTGTTCTTCGAAGGGCGCGACCTCGACTTCCTGATCGACTTCAATTCCTACGTCACGCACCGCAAGTTCGCCGAAGAGAACGGCGACATCGTGCGCGCCGTCAACGCCGCCTACCGTGCCGAAGGGGAGTGGATCACGAACAACACCAAGGAGGCGGAAACGCTGGTGCAGAAGGACGCCGGCTATTCCGACGCCGTGCGCGATTCGCTGATCCGGCTGCAGCGCCGCTGGGAGTTCCACGGCGCCGGCGACGCCAAATTCATCGCCACCTTCCAGGGCGCGGCGGACTGGCTCTCGGAGCGCAAGATCCTGCCGCAAAAAGTGAAAGTCACCGACTACATCGTCAACGTCTGAGAACCCGCATCATCTACCGAAAGGCACATCATGAGCGTCGATTTCATCGGCATGATCACCAGCCACAAGAACTCGGAAATCCATCCCTCGACCGGCCCCGCGATCGATCACGACTACCTGCTGCGCTTTGCCAGGGCGCATGAGGACGCCGGTTTCGACCGCGTGCTGGTGCCCTACCATTCGACCGGGCCGGACGCCATCCTGACCATCGCCCAGGCGGCCGCCGCCACCAGCCGCATCAAGCTGATGCTGGCGCATCGCCCCGGCTTCGTCGCGCCCACGCTGGCCGCGCGCCAGCTTGCCACGCTCGACCAGTTCAGCGGCGGGCGGCTGGGCGTGCACATCATCTCCGGCGGTTCGGATGCCGAGCAGCGGCGCGACGGCGACTACCTCGACCACGACCAGCGCTATGCGCGCACCGACGAGTACCTGGAGATCCTGCGCCGGGTATGGACTGAAGAGAAGCCGTTCGACCATCAGGGCGCGCATTACCGTTTCGAGCAGGCATTCTCGGAAGTCAAGCCGGTGCAAAAGCCGCACATCCCGATCTTCTTCGGCGGCGCCTCGGATGCGGCCATTCCCGTGGCCGGCCGGCATGCCGACATCTACGCGCTGTGGGGCGAATCGCTCGACCAGGTGCGCGACCTGACCGGCCGCGTGCGCGCCGAGGCGGCGCGCCACGGACGCGAGATCGCCTTCTCGGTGTCGTTCCGCCCGATCCTGGCCGATACAGAGGAAAAGGCCTGGGCGCGCGCCGAAAGCATCCTCGCAGAAACCCGCCGCCTGCGCGCCGGAAACGCCAAGCTGCACCCGGCCTATACCGGCCCGCAACAAAGCGAAGGCGCGCGCCGCCTGTTGGCCGCGGCCGACAAGGGCGCCCGCGTGGATAAGCGCCTCTGGACCGCGATCGCCAAGGAAACCGGCGCCCGCTACAACTCCACCGCGCTGGTCGGCACGCCGGAACAGGTGGCCGAAGCGCTGCTGGATTACTACGACCTGGGCGTGGCCAATTTCCTCATCCGCGGCTTTGACCCGCTGGAAGACGCGATCGATTACGGGCGCGAGCTGATCCCCCGTACGCGGGAGCTGGTGGCGCAGCGGATTGGGAAGAAAAAGGCGGCCTGACTGCCTTGGCTGAAGGGATGCGGCCGGCATGCGCCTTTGGCGCAGCGCCGGCCGTCTTGTTTCAGGCCGATTCCAGCGCCTGTTTGAGGTCGGCCAGCAGGTCGTCGATGTGTTCGATGCCGACCGACAGCCGTACCGTATCTTCGGTGACGCCGGCTTTTTCCAGTTCTGCCGGCGACAGTTGCCGGTGCGTGGTGGAGGCCGGGTGGGTGGCCAGCGACTTGGCATCGCCGATGTTGACCAGACGGGTGAACAATTTCAGCGCATCCTGGAAGCGTGCGCCGCCTTCGCGGCCATTGGCCACGCCGAAGGTGAGCACGCCGGACGCCTTGCCGTTGAAGTACTTGCGCGCCAGCGCATGGTCGGGATGGTCTTCCAGTCCGGCGTAGTTGACCCAGCGCACCTTGGGGTGGCGCTTGAGGTATTGCGCCACGGCCAGCGTATTGGCGGTGATCCGCTCCAGGCGCAGCGCCAGCGTTTCGATGCCCTGCAGGATCTGGAAGCTGTTGAAGGGCGACAGGGCGGCGCCGGTATTGCGCAGCGGCACCACGCGCGCGCGGCCGATATAGGCCGCTTCACCCAAGGCTTCGGTATAGACCACGCCGTGGTAGCTCACGTCCGGTTCGTTGAGGCGCTTGAAGCGTTCCTTGTGCCTGGCCCACGGGAACTTGCCGGAGTCCACGATGGCGCCGCCCAGCGTGGTGCCGTGGCCGCCCAGGTATTTGGTCAGCGAATGCACCACGATGTCGGCGCCGTGCTCGAAGGGGCGCAGCAGGTAGGGTGTGGCGACCGTGTTGTCGACGATCAGCGGCACGCCGTGGCGGTGCGCGATCTCGGCCACGGCGGCGATATCGGTGATGTTGCCCAGCGGGTTGCCGATCGATTCGATAAAGACGGCCTTGGTGCGCGCATCGATGAGCGGTTCGAACGAGGCCGGCTGGCGCGGATCGGCGAAGCGGGTCTCGATCCCGAATTGCGGCAGCGTGTGGGCCAGCAGGTTGTAGGTGCCGCCATACAGCGTGGAGGCCGAAACGATATTGTCGCCGGCTTCGGCGATGGTCTGGATCGCATAGGTGACGGCAGCCTGGCCCGAGGCTACGGCCAGCGCCGCGATGCCGCCTTCCAATGCCGCCAGGCGCTTCTCCAGCACGTCCTGGGTCGGGTTCATGATGCGCGAGTAGATATTGCCTTGCACCTTCAGGTCGAACAGGTCGGCGCCATGCTGGGTGTCGTCGAAAGCGAATGCTACGGTCTGGTAGATCGGCACCGCCACCGCGCGGGTAGTCGGGTCGGGCGTATAGCCGGCGTGGACGGAGAGGGTTTCGAATTTCCAGTTGGGGGTGTCTGCCATGGTGTGTCTCGCTTGTCGGTCTGTGAGGGAAGGTATTGCATGAAGACCGTAGCGCGCGAGGCAGCGGCAGCGAAGGAATGATTTCGCATATCGATATACACGGGGAAAGAAAAACGGCCGGGAGATCCCGACCGTCGTTTGCTGCCCGGTACAACCTGTTTATTTGGCGCTGAGCATGCGCTCGACATAGCGCGCAATCAGGTCAATCTCCAGATTCACCTTGCTGCCCGCCTTCAGGTGTTTCAAGGTGGTCACTTCCACCGTGTGCGGGATCAGGTTGATCGAGAAGCGGCAGGCATCGGTCAGGTCTTCGACGCGGTTGACCGTCAGCGAGACGCCATTGACCACGATCGAACCCTTGTAGGCCAGGTATTTGCCCAGCGCTTTCGGCGCGTCGACGATCAGTTCGCGCGATTCGCCGACCGGTTCGAAGGAGTGGACCCGGCCCAGGCCGTCGACGTGGCCGGAGACCAGATGGCCGCCCAGGCGTTCGGCCAGGGTCAGGGCTTTTTCCAGGTTGACTTCGCCGGGGGCATCGAGGCCGGCGGTGAGGTTCAGGCTTTCGCGCGAGACGTCGACGGTGAAGCCGCTGGCGCTTTTTTCCACCACGGTCATGCAGGCGCCGTTCAAGGCGATCGAGTCGCCCAGGCCGACGTCGTCCATCGACAGGGCGCCGGCATCGACGGTCAGGCGCACGCCGGCATCGGGGCCGGCGGCGAGCGGTTGGACGGAGGTGATTTTGCCGATGGCGGCGACGATACCTGTAAACATGTTGCAGCCTCTGTAAGAACGCCGGGCTGGGCCGGGAAATTAATTGAACCGTGCAAGGATACGCAAATCCGGACCGATCTGCTTGACCTCGTAGAAGTTCAGGTCGATCTTGCCGGACAGGTCTTCTAGCGGCGGCAGGTCGAACATGTTGCGGCCTTCGCCCAGGAGGCTGGGCGCGAGGTAGAGCAGCAGTTCGTCGACGCAGCCGGCGCGGATCAGCGCAGCGTTGAGCTTGGAACCCGCTTCCACATGCAATTCATTGATCTGGCGCCGGCCGAGTTCGCGCACCAGCGCGGGCAGGTCGACCTTGCCCTCGGCGTTGGGCAGCACGATGACTTCGGCGCCCTGGCTTTCCAGCATGGCGGTTTTTTCCTTGTCGTCGGCGGCGGTGAAGATCCAGGTGCCGCCGCCCTGGATCACGCGCGCCTGCGGCGAGACGGCGAGCTTGCTGTCGACCACGATGCGGCGCGGCTGGCGCGGCGTGTCGATGGCGCGAACGGTGAGCTGGGTGTCATCCTTGGCGATGGTGCCGATGCCGGCCATGATGGCGCAGGCGCGGGCGCGCCAGACGTGACCGTCGTCGCGCGCGGCCTGGCTGGTGATCCACTGGCTCAGGCCATTGTGCAGGGCGGTCTTGCCATCCAGGCTGGCGGCGCTTTTCATGCGTACCCAAGGTTTGCCGGTGCGCATCCGGGCCAGGAAGCCGATGTTGATTTCCTGCGCTTCTTCTTCCAGGAGCCCGCAGGTGACGTCGATGCCTGCGGCCTGCAATCTGGCCAGGCCCTGGCCGGCCACCAGCGGATTGGGGTCGGCGATGGCGGCCACCACGCGGGCCACGCCGGCGCGCACCAGCGCATCGGCGCAAGGCGGGGTGCGGCCGAAGTGGCTGCAGGGTTCCAGCGTGACGTAGACGGTGGAACCTTGCACATCCTGGCCGCGCGCGGCGGCATCGGCCAGGGCCTGGATCTCGGCGTGGTTGCCGCCGGGCGGCTGGGTGAAGCCGGCGCCGATGACGCGGCGCTGCTTGACGATCACGCAGCCCACGCGCGGATTGGGGGTGGTGTTGAGCATGCCGAAACCGGCCTGGATCAGCGCCAGCGCCATGGCTTGTTGGTCGTTGCCGACGTCGAATTGGTAGAGCGGGTCTTCTGTCTGGGTCATGGTGTCGCCGTGTGAGGATGGGCGCGGCCGGGCGCGCGCCGGATGCCCGTCAATATACACGGCTTTGCGGCCGCTTTCCGCTCCCGTCCGGGCTTGGCGCCCCAGGCGCGGCCGGCGCGAATGCATGGCTCGGCCAGCCGTGCAACTAGCAGCTATTGTCCCTGGCGGGATTGCAGACGCGCACGCGGCCGAGGAAGTTGATGACCACCACCCGCGTCATGCCGGCGGCGCTGAAATGCCAGCTGCCTCTGGTGCCCGGTTGTCCGTTCGGCTGGAAAGCCACCGTTTCGCCGCCCCGGGTATAGGTCACGGCGATGCCGGGCGGCAGCGCGGAGTGGGTCGTCACCTCGCGTTTGCCGACTTCGATGCGCCAGCCGCTTTTCCAGTCGCGGCCGTCGGCCGGCGTCATGTCGGCGCGGCGGCCGTGGCGCAGGGCTTCGGTACGGGTCAGGCTGGCGCCGTGGAAGAAGGCATTGGCGGCGCCGATCAGCTGTTGCTCGGCAATGAAATTCTGCAGCGCCGGCACGCCCGCTGCCAGCAACACGCTGGCGATCAGCAGCACCGCCATCAGTTCGACCAGGGTGAAGCCGCGGATGACGTTGTTCGGGCGCATGGCCTCACCAGCAGTCATTGCCGTCGGCGCCGCGCCGGCCGCGGCTGTCGGCGTAGAGCGCGCCGCATCGCTCATCGCGGTAGGCGGGGTTGACCAGCGCGCCGCCGGGCGTGGCCGTCACGCGCACGCAGCTGTGCAGGTCCTCGCCGTCGCAGGCTTGCGCGGAGATGCTGTAGGCGCTGGTTTCCGGCCGTTCGCCCGAGTGCCATTTGAATTCCGTTTCCTGCGTGCCGGGGACGAAGGCGTGGTAACTGTGGCGGTAGGAGAATTGTCGTTCCTGCTGCAGCAATACCTGCAATACCGCGGCACGCCCTTCGGCGCGCCGGGTCTTGAGGAGGTGCTGGCTGTAGCCGCTCCAGCCCAGCGTGGCGAGGATGCCGACAATGGCGAGCGCCACTGTCAGCTCGATCAGGGTGAAGCCGTGTTGTGTGCGGGATGTCATCATCGTGTGTTCCTTTCATGCGGCAGGCAGTGCACGCCATCCGAGCGGCATGCACTGAGCCACGCCCGCGGCATCGACGCGCCGCAGGACGATGCTTTGCAGCAGCGCCTGCGCGCCGTCGCGGCCGAAACCGATGGCGCTGAGCCGGTAGGCGGCAGTGGCGGGTGGCGTGGCGGTTGGGCCGGCGACAAGTTCGATCAGGTAACGCGGCGCTTGCAGCCCATCTCCGGGGGCTGGCGGCCGGTTTCCGGTGAATTGGCCATAGATGGCAGAACCCTCTTCAGCGCCGGCCAATTGCGCGGATTTCCATCCGGCGGCTTGCGCGCTGCCCAAACATAGCCCCAGTCTTTCGCGGTCGGTATGGCAGCCGTGTTTGGCGGGGAAGGCATGCGCCGCTTCGATGCGTATGCCGCGCCGGATGTCTTCGCAAGCATCGTCCAGCGCCGCCTGCGCCGCCATCCGCGCCTGCTCATGGGCGCGGTGGTTGCTCGCCGCGCGTTCGTCCAGCATCAGCAATGATGCCGAGGCGATGCCCAGCAGCAGGATCACGGCCAGCATGATCAGCGCAATCATCAGCGTGGCGCCGCGCTGGCGCGATGGCGGGAAGTTCATGGCGGAAGCGTCGGAAGCGGTGGAATCGAGGCGGTGTTGCGCAGCAACACCGTGGTTTGAAAGACCGCGCGCAGGCGCCGGTCGCCTTCCTTTTCTACAAACCGGTAGCCGGCATCGCCGGAATCGGTGAGGAACAGATCGTAGCTGCGCGCCGGCGCGCCGGGCGTGGAGGGACGCCGCTGGTTGCCGCGCACCAGCAGGGCGATGCGTACCAGCACCACGCGCTGCCATAGCGCGGCGTCGATGGCGGAAGCGTCGAGCCAGCGGTCGGGGCGGCCGTCGCCGTCACTGTCCACGGCATAGCGCAACTGCATCGCTTCCACGCCGCGCGCGAGCGCATCCGAGGTCCAGGCGCCGGACTTGCCCTGATAGCGGCAGCGCAGTTCGGGCTCGTTGCCGGTCCCCGGCGCGATGTAGTAGATGGCCCAACTGCGCGCGCGTTCTTCCAGCGGGCCGTTCGGTACGCTAGCGCCGCTGCAGTTGGCGATGCTGCCGGCGGCATGGGCCGGCGCGCCGAAAAAGCCCAGCATCAGGATGTCGCTTCGGTTGAAGCCGTTGCCGGCGCCGGCGCTGAAATTGCCTTGCGCGGGATCGAGCCGGTTGGCCTGGCTACTGTTGTCGATGCCGCGCAGGCCCGGCGCCAGTGCCGGCGGTTTTTCCATTGCCAGTGCCGTTTCCCACGGCAGGTGGTTGGCCTGGCGCACGGCGTCGGCCAGGTGCGCCAGCGCCATGCGCCCGGTTTCCTGCACGCGGCCGGCGTCGTCGATGTCCTGGTACGCGGCGCGCGCATTGTGCAGCAGTGCCGTGGCGGCCAATATGACCAGCAGGCCGACCGCCAATGCCGCCATCATTTCGACCAGTGTCAGGCCATGTTGGCGATGGTGTTGGGGCGTCTTCATGGCGGTGTGTCAGCGGCCGATGAAAAGTTGCATCAGCGGCGCGGCGTCGGGCGTGTTGCCGGCTGCCGAATCGGCACGGCGCCAGCCCAGCTTGAGCATCACCGGCGACGCCGGGTTGCCGTCGCAGCGCCAGTCGGGTGGCGTGCCGGCGCCGCTATCGCGGCAGACCGTGGCGCGGGCGGCGGGAAAATCGCGCGCCAGCCTTGCGTGCCAGTCGGCGATGGCGGCGTGGGCGAAGCCGGCGGCGTCGCACGGTGAGGACGCGCAATCGGCGCTGGTGGACGGAGGGTTTTTCGCGGCATCGAACGCGAACAGGTAGGGATCGGCGCTGTCGGCCGCAACCGCGCGGTGCGCCGCCCGCAGTTCGGCCAGTTCGGCGGCCATGATCGCGGCCCGGGCCTGCAGGCCGTTGTCGCGGCTGCTGCGCAAGGCATGCAATTGCAGCATGAGCATGGCCAGCGCGCCGGTGCCGATGACCAGCAGGGCGACCAGCACTTCTATCATCGTGAAGCCGGAGGAGCGGTTGGGCATGGCCGGATTGCGGAAGGACAGGGCAAGCGGCGAGTGTAGGGAAAGAAAAAGCGCCTTCGCATGGAAGGCGCTTATTTTTGCGGCGCTATCGAACTACTTCATTGGCCGGGTCGAATTTCAGAACGAGGAACCGGGCTGTTGCAGGAAGGCGCTTTCCTCGGCGCTGGAGGCGCGCCCGAGCAGCTTGTTCCGGTGCGGGAAGCGGCCGAAGCGTTCGATCACCTGATGGTGACGTTTCGCATAGTCGGCGAAGCCGTCGAAGGTTTTCCGGTCGGTTGCGTCGGCCTGTTTGGCCAGCGTGCGAAACAGCTCCAGCGCGTATTGCTGGTCGTCGATGTCTTCCGAATGTTCCAGCGGCAGATAGGCGAATACGCGGGCGATGGCCGGCAACTGCTGGTCCAGTCCCATCGCCAGCGCCAGGTGGCTGTGCTGGCGCGCCAGTGCATCGAAGGCGAATGCCTGCGCGGTATCGCGGTAGATGTTGCGGGGAAACTGGTCCAGCAGCACGAGCAGCGCCAGCATCGAGCGCGGCGCGTCAGCCCAGCCGGCCAGCCGGTTGGCGGCGGCATCCTGGAGCAGCGGTTCGAAACGGTTGCGGCAGTCGGCGTCGATGTCGGGATTCTTGCTCCACCAGAGCGCTTTCTGGCGTGCGGCGACTTCGGCGGCGGGGGCCTGCGCAAAACCGGGGCCGAACCAGAAGTCGAGGACGGCTTCGGCCTGTTGTTGCGATGTCGCGTCCATGCTCATGCTTCGATCACGCTGATCTGGACGTCGCCCAGCGCCACTTTCTGGCCGGCGGTGATCTTGCAGGTCTTGCGCGACTCGGGTTTGCCGTTGACCTTGACGCGGCCATCGGCCACCAGTTGCTTGCCGGCGCCGCCGCTGTCGCACAGGCCGCACAGTTTCAGCAGCTGGTTCAGTTCCACATGGGGATGGCCTTGCAGCGGGAAGGTGATTTTTTGCATGGTGATTCTTTCAGCGGCGCAGCATCAGGCCGGCGCCAGAGTATGGGTAGCTTTATCAAGCCAGGTGTTGAGGCTGTCGATCAGGTCGTGCTGGCTGAACGAGCAGCTTTCTTCGGTAAACAGGCTGCCGGCTTCGAGGCGGCCGAGCAGGTCTTCGGCGACTTGTTCGTAGCGCGGCGGCAGTGCCGCCAGCACGGCGCTCTGGGCGCGCCAGGCGGCGCACAGGGCGGCGATGCCGATCTCGCCGTCCTGCAATTGGCGCAGTGCGGCGCGCATGGCGTCGAGGCTCTGGTTGAGGTGGTTGGACATGGGGTGTTTGCCTGTTTTTTTAAAGTTGCTTCGCGGCGAAGGTGTTGCAGGCGCTGACCTGGCCTTCGGTGATGCCGCGCTTGAACCATGCCACGCGTTGGGCCGAGGTGCCGTGGGTAAAGGAGTCCGGCACGACTTCGCCGCGCGCCTGGCGCTGCAGGGCATCGTCGCCGATGGCCGAGGCGGCGTTGAGGGCTTCCTCGATGTCGCCGTCTTCGATGATGTGGCGCGCCTGGTTGGCGTGGTAGGCCCAGACGCCGGCGAAGCAGTCGGCCTGCAGTTCCAGTCGCACCGACATGGCGTTGGCCTGTTTTTCCGTCGCATTGCGGCGGGCGGCGTCGACCTTGTCGGAAATGCCCAGCAGGTGCTGTACGTGGTGGCCGACCTCGTGCGCGATGACATAGGCCTGGGCGAAGTTGCCCGAGACCTTGAAGCGCTGCTTCATCAGCTCATAGAAGGACAGGTCGATGTAGACCTTCTGGTCGCCCGGGCAGTAGAAGGGGCCGGTGGCGGTCTGGCCGGTGCCGCAGGCGGTCGCTGTACGGCCGGAGAACAGCACCAGCTTGGGACGGACATATTGCTTGCCGCTGGCGGCGAACAACGGCCCCCAGGTGTCTTCGGTATCGGCCAGCACGGTCGAGACGAAGCGCGCCATCTGGTCTTCCGGCGGCGGTTTGTGGGCCGGCGCCTGCTGCTGTTGTTGCAGCGGCGCCTGGCCGCTGCCTCCGGAGAGCATATCCAGCATCGTCAGCGGGTTGATGCCGAGGAAATAGGATGCCACCAGCGCCACCGCCACCGTGCCCAGCCCGATCGAGCGGCCGCCGAAAGGCAGGCCGCCTCCACCGCCGCCGCCATCGCCGCGGCGGTCTTCAACGTTGTCGCTTTCGCGGTTGCCGTCCCATTTCATGATGTTTCCTTTTTCTATCTTGTTCGTTCCTGTGCCGCGTTTGCATGCAATGCAGGGATTGTAATGGACGGCGCGGCCGCGCGGCTGAACTTGGCGGGATGCGTTGCGATCCCGCGCCGTCTTGTCGGTTTTGTCTGACGGCGCGGTGGCGATGGTGTCCGATTGCCCAGGCCCGATGCGGCGCGGTATGTTGCAGGGTAAAAACAGAAAATCTTTCCAGCAAGGCAATTTGGTGGGACTATAAAGCAGCGTGCAATCGGCGATGGGTATGCGATTGGTATGGTGTTGCAGCCGTGCTGCCGCCTTTCGAACAATATTCGAACAATAAACAGAACTGGAGGCTTGACATGATCTTATGGCTCATCATTCTGCTGGCCGGCTGCCTGGTATTGATGATGGCGCGCGCCAATGCATGGATGTGGCTGCTGGCCGAGGCTGTCTGGATCTGGCTGGGCGGTTCCCTGGCCGGCGTCGAACTGCCGGTGATGGTGTTGCTGGCGATCCTGCTGTTCACCCCGACCGTGCTGGTGGCGATGGTTTCGGTGCGCCAGGCGCTGATCAGTCGTCCGGCATTGGATGCCTTCCGCAAGATCATGCCCGGCATGTCGTCCACCGAGCGCGATGCCATCGAAGCCGGCACGGTGTGGTGGGATGCCGAGCTGTTTTCCGGCAAGCCGGACTGGCGCCGCCTGTTCGAAATCCCGCCGCCGCGCTTGACGGCCGAAGAGCAAGCCTTCATGGACGATGAGGTCGAGCGCCTGTGCGCCATGGTGAGCGACTGGGACAGCACCGTGAAGCACCAGGACATCCCGCCCGAGGCCTGGCAATTCATTAAGGACAAGGGTTTTCTCGGGATGATCATCCCCAGGCAATACGGCGGCAAGCAGTTCTCCGCCTACATGCATTCGCAGGTAGTGATGAAGCTGGCCTCGCGCAGTTCGGCGGCGGCGATCTCGGTGATGGTGCCCAATTCGCTGGGGCCGGCCGAACTATTGCTGCATTACGGCACCGAGGCGCAAAAGAACCATTACCTGCCGCGCCTGGCGACCGGCCAGGAAATCCCGTGTTTCGCGCTGACCAGCCCGTATGCGGGCTCGGACGCCGCCGCCATTCCCGATATCGGCATCGTTTGCAAAGGCATGCACGAAGGCCGCGAGACGCTCGGCTTCAGGGTGAGCTGGAGCAAGCGCTACATTACGCTGGCGCCGGTGGCGACCGTGCTGGGGCTGGCCTTTCGCGCGCGCGATCCGGACGGCCTGCTGGGCGACAACCCCGAACCGGGCATTACTTGCGCGCTGATTCCCGCCCGCCATCCGGGCGTGGTGATCGGTCGCCGCCACTGGCCGTTGAATGCGGTATTCCAGAACGGCCCGACGCAGGGCAGCGATGTGTTCATTCCCATGGAATGGGTGATCGGCGGCATCGTCCAGGTCGGCCGCGGCTGGCGCATGCTGATGGAATGCCTGGCGGCGGGCCGGGCAATTTCGCTGCCATCTTCCAGCGTCGGCTTTTCCAAGCTGGCGGTGCGCGGCACCAGCGCCTATGCCGCGATGCGCCGCCAGTTCAAGATCGAGATCGGCAAGTTCGAGGGCGTGCAGGAGGCATTGGCGCGCATGGGCGGCCACCTGTACATGATCGACGCCACGCGCCGGCTCTCGGCCTCGGCAGTGGATGCGGGGGAGAAGCCGTCGGTGATTTCGGCCATCTCCAAATACCACGTGACCGAACGCGGCCGCATCATCGTCAACGACGGCATGGACGTGATCGGCGGCAAGGGCATCTGCATGGGGCCGGGCAACTTCCTGGCGCGCGCGTACCAGCAGATCCCCATCGCCATCACGGTCGAAGGCGCCAACATCCTGACGCGCTGCCTGATCATTTTCGGCCAGGGGGCGATCCGTTGCCATCCCTATGTGCTCAAGGAGATGGCGGTGGCGGCGGACGACAACCATGAACGGGCCGTGCAGGAGTTCGACAAGCTGCTGTTCTCGCACCTGTCCTTCGTCGCCGCCAACAAGGCGCGCGCTTTCGTCGGCGGCATCAGTTGCGGCTGGCTGTTGCCGTCGACCGGGTACGCGGCGCGCCAGACCCGGCGCTATTACCGCTCCGTGGTCCACCTGTCGTCGGCGTTCGCCTTGCTGGCCGATGCCGGCATGGCGGTGCTGGGCGGGTCGCTCAAGTTCCGCGAGCGCATTTCGGGTCGGCTGGGGGATGTGCTGTCGCAGCTTTATCTTGTCTCGGCTACGCTCAAGCGCTATGAGGATGAAGGGCGGCAGGAAGACGACTTGCCCTATGTCGAATGGTCGGTGCAGGATGCCTTGCATCGGGCGCAGGAGGCGATCGTCGACGTGCTGCATAACTTTCCCAATCCGTGGGTGGCTTTCGGCTTGCGGCTGGCGATCTTCCCGATCGGGCTGATTTACCGCAAGCCGTCGGATGCCTTGGGGACGCTGGTGGCCAGGGCCATGCAGAAGCCGGGGGCGAGCCGGGACCGGCTGGTTTCGGATGCGTATCTGCCGCGGGGCGACGATCCGCTGGCTTGCGGCGAGAGGGCGTTTGCGCTGACGCCGGTAGTGCAGCAGCTTGAGCAGCGCTTGAAGCAGGTGGTCAAGGATGGGGAGTTGCCGGCCATGCCGCAGAGCTTGATTGAGTTGATGGGCTGGAATGCGGTTGCGCTTGAGCGTGGGTTTATCAGCGAGCAGGAGAAGGCGGCGTTGGATGAGTTTGCTCGTGAGGGTGATTTGAGTGTGCAGGTGGATGATTTTTCTGCGGATTTGGATCGTAATGAGATATTGGGGCGGTTGCCTTGATGAGGGTGTTTGTTTGTTGATTGGTTGGGTAGTTTGATCTTGCTTCGTGCAGATGGACTGGCTCTATGCTTATCTTTCTCCGGTCGGAGGGGAGCGCCGGGGCGGCCCGGCAGCCGCTCACTTTTCTTGTCTCGCCAAGAAAAGTAAGCAAAAGAAGGCGACCGCTACCGCCCAG
>NZ_JBWKPR010000017.1:0-79225 GCF_059418325.1 Herbaspirillum sp. GW821-FHT09A12 | reverse complement strand
GCGGGCGTGGGCAGTGCCTTGAACAGCAGTACGGCCACCAACATATTGAACAAGCTGGGCGACATTGGCCAGGCTGGACGTGCCATGGTGCAAGCGGGTATCGGCAACATCGCCAGCCAGGGCATCATGACGGCAGCGGGTCTGCAGCATAGTTTCGATTGGCGTGGAGTGGCGGCGAGTGCCGCTGCCGCGGGTGTGGGATATGCAGCGGGCAAGGCCGCCAACTCCATGATGGGTTATGACCTCCAAAATGGATTTAATTGGAGCAAGCAGTTTGCGCATAACACCGTCTCAGGGATCGCATCGGGAGCGAGCTATGGCGCTCTGATGGGACGCGCACCGCATGCGGGACAACTGATAGCCGGCGCCGCCATTAGCGGAGCGATGGGGGCAAGTGAGATGGAGCAGCGGCTGATGGCTGCGCGTAGAGAGATGCTCTATGGACTGATGCCATCCGGCCAAGACGGTGGTAGCGGCATTCAGGCCAGCTCAGCGCAAGCGCAGAGCTGGGGGGCGCAGTTTGCGTCGGAACGAGATATGAATTGGCAACGCACCAGTTACAGCCTCACTGCAAATGGCACGCCGGAGTTGCCCTTGCAGATGGGAGCAAGCCCGCTCACAGATGTGGCTTCGCGTACGATCTGGAGCGATATTCCAGGGCAGGAATATATCCCTACGGTCGCTCATCGTTATGCCGATACGTTTGGCGGCGATGTGTTCGATGTTGGCGGTCCGGGAGCCATGCATCCCCGCTACAAGGGATTGACAGAAGCAGTCGGCAATGCGGTAGGAACAGCCGATGGCTTATTAGGCAAGCTGAACAAGCGACAGTGGACGACGCAAGATGAATATAATCGTGCGTTCAGCGACTTGAATCAGGCGCGTGCAGGACTGGCAGGAAGAGAAGACGCACAGGTCAATTGGGATGGCTATGCGTTGACGCAACGCACCGGCAGATTGGCGATGGAGGGCGAGCGCTATGGCTTCAGGCTTGATAACGCGCAACTCGCTTCGGCGTTTGATTCCATGTCCAGCAATCCGGTGGGAGAAAGTGTACCGTTGTCGGCTGGACGGGCTGGAGTTATGGTGCAAGCTCGGCGTAATGGCGGGATTACTAATTCGGCTGAGGCGGTGTTTGGGGCAAATAACGCTGCCGCTGTCGAAGCGCCATTTAGCAAGATTGTTCCGGGCGGAGGTCTGCAAGCTCATGAAACCGCCGGCGGCCATTTGATTCTTAAGCATGTTAGACAGACAGAGCAATCCTTAATGACACGCTTGACTAATGAGCCCAAAATTAGCGGATCATCGTCGTACTATGATCGAGCAATGGCTGAAAAGGCGGTATCACAGGCGTTGGACGCGAATCAATCAGCGATCTCAACCTGGCTGAACGGCTCAGCAGGTCGTCTGCGGATTGACTACACGCTCCCTGATCCTGTCGGCATTTCGGTTTCGCGCGGCGCAACGGGTGCTATTGACGTAAATTCGACTCGAACAATTCTTGTGCGCGATCCGTCAATGCCAACTGGATATAAAATTCTTACGGGATTCCCGACAACACCATGACCTTTGAAAAATTAGATGCGCTTGAACAGTTGCTTGGTTGCTACCTTCATCAGGATTGGCTGGATGAATTTGATGACGATGCCGCTGCGCTTCAGGCGATCCTTGAGTCTGAGCCGAAAGAGAAAATTGCGACCGGCGTTGGGGAGATTGATGCGCTGCTGGCCGCAGAGCTACTCGAAAACGATTTGAGAACGATCCTTGTTGATCAAGTCGGTTGTTACTTTGATCCAAGCTCGGAAGGGCTCACTTACAAACAGTGGCTGGGTCGAGTACGCAGTGCGTTTTTGGGAAGGTAACGCCGGCCGTACCCGCTCGTATCCCGGTTGGCATTCTTCGTATCTCGTCCGTATCCTGGTCGTATCCTAGTCGGGGCAACGAGGGGTTCGAGAACGGCTTTACGTAGCTGTCAAGAGAAGGGCCGCGATTGCGGCCCTTCGTTTGTCGGCAGTTTTTTACTCCCGCGTGATAACCAGGCAATCGGTCATCACGCGCGTGCGGATTCGCGACTGCGGTGTAAATCCGGCTTGTTGAAGCCACAACCCGCGCAATCGAATCCAGGGGATTTTAAATTTCGCCTCCGGGGCAAATAGCGCAGCGGCTGATGCGGCAGTGATTCGAACGAACGTTCTCAACAACATTGCGAACAGCCAAGCTGCACGAGCCTCTTCTGGCTTTGATATCCATCTAGCACGGACGGATCAAGTTCGTTGGGGATATACAGCCGACGAGTGGAAGATGAATGTACTGCCTAGCGGGACTAGAGTTTATGGTGGCATACCAGGACAGTCGTCTTATTACACTACCGAACAGGCATTAATCAATTCTGCTCTTAGTCGCGAATCTCTATTTCAAAGTCTACAGGTCAGTCCACATCCTATATTCGGATCTCACTGTTCCGTCAGGAATTGTCAAAGCAAATCCTGTCTTCGGACCGGGAGGCGCGACGCAATACTTCATTCGTGATTACAGCGATCAGTTGCAGTTAATTGAGAAAATAAATTTAAGGAAATGAAATGAGTAAGTCACCACATATAGACCTCGCCATAAAAATTTCTATTGCAAAAGGTAACATGATTAAAGAGACGTCAGAGGGCTGGTCGAAGGTACGGCGGGTTGTGCATATGACTAATCGGTTATCGGTCTCAGTACGAGAGGAAATTCAACGTCAGATCCCCACATTGCGTTATTGGTCTACAGATGAAACACCACACAATTTTGCTGAGGAAGGATTTATTTGTGATGAGCATCAAGTAGCAATTTCCTTCCCGCGATAGCCTAAGACGATGCAATTCAACCGCTTGATCCACAATTAAAGAAACCTAAATAATTTTTTGCAAAAGCTATATATGCGAGTGGGTGAAAAACTTAGCCCTTTTTGGCAGAACGTTGTTGTCATATTGCTGGTGATGGGTTACGGATTAAATTTCGTTTTTGCCATTTCCATTTTGTGGGGATGGCATACGATCAATTGGCTTGCTTGCATAGTTCTTATTACGATCGTAATTGAAGATCGGAAAGCCATAAGAGTTGCATTGACATCTATAGAGTCACGTTTTGCTGATCGTCTTTTTGCTTGGTATATCTTGCTTCTTGCATTTAATGCAGTGGCGATTAATGTCATTTGGTTTGTCTGTAAACGAATATAAGTTGAATGGGGCTTTTTGGGGAGTGTATGGGAACCGATTGATGACCTCCAATACACAGGAGAGTCGCCTCATGAACAGTGATCCGCTACGGAGCGCCGTACCATTTTAAGAGTTAGTTTTCGGCGTTAAATTTTCTTGGTCCAAAGGGACCTTTGAACGGTACAACGGCAATAAAAATATGGATAAGACTATCCTGTATTCCATTACAGTACCATGCACAAGAAGTCTTACGATTAAGGGGGCGATGAAATGAAGCGTCTGCGTTGGGCCCTAATCGCGCCTGGCTTTTTTCTTATTTCTTGCACTCATGCGAAATGCGTGTCCACAGATCAACTGGACTCTATCGCGAAGAAAACGTCCGAAATTTCCTCTAGCAACCATAAGTTCTTGGGAATTGATTCAACAAATAAATCATGTTGGTATCTCAGAAATTTGGCATTTAAAAATGGCCACGGACAACAGTCAATTCTCATCTACGATAATCATGGTATCTGTCTGGGTTGGTATAGAACTTCACTTGCAGAAAAAGCTGAATTGCTGAACATTGATTTAGTTATTCACGGATCAGACGGAGAAAAGTATGTGATTGACCTCTCAAAAGGGATTCCAAAATCAATCTTTTATGACGGTGAAATATCAGACATTGAAAAATGCGTTGATCGGAAACAATGAAGTCAACGATATCAATTCTGGATACGCGAACCTTTCGTGGAACCAGGCTATGTCCTGATCGCCAATGAAAACACCTCAGATTACTCAGAAGAATACGGTACGCCGCAACGCTTTACGGTGTCGCAGTTCCGTCAGGTCATGGCATTTTGGGAAGAATTTTTGGCCTTGGTCGACGAAAAAGGCGAGGAGGCATTAGTCGGCCAGAAATTCGAGCGCGAGCTTGTATAAAAACCCGGCAAGCGACATCAGGTTCCTGATGCCGCTTGCCCACCCGGCTCAATGGGCATCGTCGGGAAAAGTCATCTCCAACGCAGGTTGTGACAATCCCGACATATCACGCTAACCATTAAACACCCACAGCCCTTGACCGCTGCAGCGTCTGCAAAAACTCCCTGCACCACCAATGCACATCAAACTCGCGAATGCTGCTCATCAGCGCCGCATGCCGCTCGCGCCGCTCCGTCAGCGACATCTGCAAGGCGTGCTGGATCACCTGGGCGGTGCCATGGGTATCGTAGGGGTTGATGATGAGGGCTGCCTTCATCTGCTCGGCGGCGCCGGCGAAGCGTGACAGCACCAGCACGCCGGGGTCTTCTTCATCCTGGGCGGCGACGAATTCCTTGGCGACCAGGTTCATGCCGTCGCGCAGCGGCGTGACCAGCGCCACCGCACAGGCGCGGTACAAACCCGGCAGGCGGCGACGCGCGACGGTGCGGTGGATGTAGCGGATCGGCATCCAGTCGAAGTCGCCGAAATCGCCGTTGATGGAACCGCACAGGCTTTCCAGCTCGTGCTGGATATCGCCGTAGGCTTCGACATCCTCGCGGCTGGGCGAGGCGATCTGCAGCAGCGTGGCGCTGTGGCGGTTCTCCGGGTACAGGCGCAGCAGTTCGCGGAAGGCGCGGATGCGCTGCGGCAGGCCCTTGGAGTAGTCGAGGCGGTCGACGCCGATCAATAGCCGCCGGCGCGAATATTCCTGTTTGGTGCTTTCATAGGTGTCGCGCGCCTCCCTGGCGCGGCCCAGACGCTGGAAGTCGGCCACGTCGATGCCGATCGGGAAGGCGCCGGCGTGCACGGTGCTGTTGAAGGCGCGGTACTGGTTGGCGCCGACCGGTTCGGCGGTGGCTTCGGCCTGCACATATTGCGCGAAGTGCTGCAGGTCGGCATGGCTTTGGAAACCGACCAGGTCGTAAGCGAACAGCGCGCGCATGAGCCATTCGTGCGAGGGGATCGCCACCAGGATCGGCGGCGGCGGCAGCGGGATGTGCAGGAAGAAGCCGATGCGCGCCTCGCAGCCCATGGCGCGCAACTCGGCGGCCAGCGGGATCAGGTGGTAGTCGTGGATCCAGATGATGTCGTCGCGCTTGAGCAGCGGGAACAGCTTGCGCGCGAACAGCTGGTTCACGCGACGGTAGCCGCCCAGGTGGCCGGACTCGAATTTGGCCAGGTCGAGCCGGTAGTGGAATACCGGCCACAGCACGCCGTTGGCGTAGCCGCGGTAGTAAGCGTCATGGTCTTCCTGGCACAGGTCGAGCTCGGCCAGCGTCACCGTGCCGGCCTGGTGCACGCGCAGCTCGCCTTCGCCGGGCGTGCCTTGCTCCACCACCTTGCCGCTCCAGCCGAACCACATGCCGCCGGTCTTTCTCAAGGTCTCGCCCAGCGCCACCGCGAGCCCGCCGGCGGCAGGCTTGCGCGGATCGGCCAGGCGGTTCGATACCACCACCAATCTGCCCATCAGATCACCGCCTCCCACGATGCCGACAAGCGCATCGCACAATTGATAATGCCCACCATCGAATAGGTCTGCGGGAAATTGCCCCACATCTCGCGTGTGACCGGATGCGTGTCTTCAGACAACAGGCCGAGGTGGTTGCGCGCGTCGAGCATGGCATTGAAGATCTCGCGCGCCTGCTCTTTGCGGCCGATGCGCGCCAATGCATCGATGCGCCAAAACGTACAGATGTTGAACGCCGTCTCGGGCCGGCCGAAGTCGTCCGGCGCTTCGTAACGGCGCATGTAGGGGCCGTCGCACAGATATTTTTCCAATGCGTCGACGGTGGAGATGAAGCGCTGGTCGGTCGGCGCGATCAGGCCGACTTCGACCATCAATAGCACGCTGGCGTCGAGGTCGCGGCCGCCGAAACTTTCGGCGTAGGCCTGGCGCTGCTCATTCCAGGCTTCGGTCAGGATGCGCGCGCCGATTTCGTCGGCGCGGGCGCGCCAGTATTGCTTGCGCTCATCCAGGTCCAGCCGCGCGGCGATCTTGGCCAGGCGGTCGCAGGCAGCCCAGCTCATCAGCGCCGACGAAGTATGGATGCGCGAGCGCGTACGCAGCTCCCACATGCCGGCGTCGGGCTGGTCATAGACTTCATAGGCACGCTCGCCGACCGCCTCCAGATGCTGGAAATGCTCCGCGCCGGCGCGATGATGCAGGCGCATGTCGTGGAAGGCCTGCGCCGCGCCGAGCACGATGTTGCCGTAGACGTCGTGCTGGAAATGTTCGTAGGCCTGGTTGCCCACGCGCACCGGCGGGTAGTTCCGGTAACCGGGCAGATGGTCGAGGATCCGTTCGGGCAGCGCTTCTTCCAGGCCGATGCCGTACAGCGGCTGTACATGGCCGCCGCCGGAGCGCACCACCACATTGGTCAGCCAGCGCAGGTAGTCTTCCATGGTGCCGAGTTCGGACAGGCTGTTCAATGCGCGCACCACGAAGAACGCATCGCGCAGCCAGCAATAGCGGTAGTCCCAGTTGCGCTGGCTGCCGGGCGCCTCGGGCACGCTGGTGGTCATGGCGGCGATGATGGCGCCGGTGTCCTCGAACACCGACAGCTTGAGCGTGATGGCGGCGCGAATCACGGCGTCCTGCCATTCCAGCGGCGTAGCCAGCGCACGGCTCCAGTTGCGCCAATAGGCCAGCGTCTCCTGTTCGAAATCGCGCGCGGTGTCGTTGATGCCGCCATGCAGGGTTTCGTCGGGGCCGAGGATGAAGTTGAAGGGGCGGCTGACCACAAAGGCCGTCTCGCCGACGATATAGCTGATGGGCGCGTCGGTGTTCAGGCGCAGCGCCTGCCCATTGCCGACATAGCGGATGTGGTTGCTGCCGCGCGTTTCCAGCGGCACTTCGCGGCCCCAGTCGAACCTGGGACGCAAGATGACGCGCATGCGCGGCGCGCCCGATAGCGGGTGGATGCGGCGCACCACCTGCAATGGCCGGAAGAAGCGGCCGCGGCTATGGAAGCGCGGCGCCAGGTCGGTGATCTCGATGCCCTGCCCCAGCGTGTCGTACAGGCGCGTGCGCAGCACCGCGGTATTGGGTTCATACCATTGCTCGCTGTGCGAGAAATTCTCCAGCTGGAAAGCCCACAGACTGCCGTTGTCGCTGGGGTCGAGCAGCGCATTGAAGACCGGATCGCCGTCGAAGCGTGGCAGGCAGCACCAGACGATGCGCCCCATCTTGTCGACCAGCGCCGAGAAGGCGCAATTGCCGATCACGCCGAGCTCGAGGGAAGAAGTGGAGGGATTGTCGTGCGCCTGCGCCGCCAGGTGCGGCTGTTCGGAGTGCTGCGACTGGGAATGCGGCGATGGCTGGGGTTCTTGCTGCGGATCGGTACTTGGCTGGCTCATGGTTCCCTCATGCTCTGTTGTCCAGATTTCTTGGTGGAAGGCTGATGCGCTGCCGGGCTGCCGACGAGCCCTGGCGCATATGGCGACGAACTAAAGGGCGGCGGCCCGCTGTGGATCCAGCGCCTGGCGCAACAGGCCGAGCACGGCGGCCGGGTCGGCCACGCGCGCCAAAGCCTGGCTGGGCCCCGCCCCTACCTTGATGCCCAGGCCGTTCATGGTTTCCGATTGGACCACGGCGAAGCCGGCCTCATCGGTGATGTCGTCGCCGATGAATACCGGCCGCCGGCCGCGGAACGGCGGCTCATGCAAAAAGGCCGCGACGGCGTCGCCCTTGTTCACATGCGGCTTGGCCTCCACCACCATCTTGCCGTTGAGCATGGTGAAGCCGGGCTCGTGCTTCAGGGCATCGATCATGGTTTCGATGCAGCGCTGCTGAAGATGGGCGGCATGGCGATAGTGCAAGGCCAGCGCGCCGCGCTTGACCTCCAGCTGCAGGCCCTCGTGCGAATTGACCAGCGGCAGCAGCCGCTCGCGCAGGTGCTGCACATCGGCCACCGGCTGGGCGATGATGCGCCCATCGGCAGTGCGCCGCTCGGCCCCATGCACACCCGCCAGCGGCAAGCGCAGGGGGGCCAGGAAAAAGTCGAGCTGGTCCAGCGGGCGGCCGCTGACAATGGCCAGCGCACCGTTGGATGCTTGTTGTATCCGCTGCAAGAGCGTGATCAGTTCCGGCGGCACCACAATCGCTTCAGGCTGTGGCGCAAGATCGACCAGCGTGCCGTCGAAGTCCAGAAATAACGCATCGGCAGCAAAATCATAGTGGCGAGTTTGCTCAGTCATGCTCTTTCAGGTTAATGAGAAGCAAATAAGTTCCAATTGCTTATCGAACAACTTCACCTTCGTCTATCGAACCCTGGAAGCAAGCACGGCCGAGAAAGCCGGCTTTGCGCGTACGTACAGCCGCAGTTTCCGATATGCAGCAAGAACCCTGCCCGGCCTTGAGCCCAAAGGCCTGCGCACGAGAAATAAAAACGGCCGCGCGGCATTGCCGGGCGGCCGTGTCACGGACAGGCGGAAGATCAGGACTGGCTGCCGCCTTCGGACGCGCCGGCCAGCATCGGCGGCACCGGCGCCAGCAACTGCGGCATCAGGGAGCCGGCCACCATGCCGCCGATGCTGCACAAGAGGCCCATCAATTGCGGCGGCCAGAAACCTTCGGGCGCGGTGTATTCCAAAGTAATCCAGGACACCAGGCCCAACACCATGGCCATCAGCGCGCCCTGGCGGGTGGCGCGCTTCCAGTAGACGCCGAAGGCCAGCGGCACGAAGGCGGCCACCAGCGTGACCTTATAGGCGCTCTCCACCATCTGGTAAATGCTGGACTGGCTGCTCAGCGCCAGCCAGGTCACGCCCACTGTAAACACCAGCACCACGATACGCATCGAGAGCAGGAATTCGCGGTCGCTCTTCCACGGGCGGATTTCCTTGAGCACGTTTTCGGTAAAGGTCACCGACGGCGCCAGCAAGGTCGCGCTGGCGCAGCTCTTGATGGCCGACAGCAGCGCGCCGAAGAACATCACCTGGGCGAACACCGGCATCTTTTCCATGATCAGCGTGGGCAGCACCAGTTGGGAATCGGTCTCCAGCAACTTGGACACCATGCCCGGATCGATCAGCGTGGCCGAGTAAGCCAGGAAGATGGGGATGAAGACGAAGAAGAAATAAATCACGCCGCCCAGGATGGAGGCATTGCGGGCCACGTTTTCATTCTTGGACGACATCACGCGCTGGAACACGTCCTGCTGCGGGATGGAACCCAGCATCATGGTGATCCAGGCAGCAAAGAACCACAGCACCTCCCTGGCGTTGGGCGCCGGCCAGAATTCGAACTTGCCGGCATCGAACGCATGCTGGATCACCACCCCGGGGCCGCCGACCATGCCGGAGACTTCCCAGCCGATGTAGAGCATGCCGACCACCACGATGATCATCTGCAGGAAATCGGTGATCGCCACCGCCCACATGCCGCCCATCAAGGTATAGATCAGCACGCTGCCGGCGCCGATGATCATGCCCCAGTGCATGGGGATGTAACCGCCGGAAACGACATTGAACACCAGGCCCAGCGCCTTGATCTGCGCCGCCACCCAGCCCAGGTAGGAAATCACGATACAGATGGTGACCAGCATTTCGGCGGCGCGGCCGTAACGCTTCTTGTAATAGTCGCCGATGGTCAGCAGGTTCATGCGGTACAACTTCTTGGCGAAGAACATGCCGACCAGGATCAGGCACAGCGAAGAACCGAAGGGGTCCGCCACGATGCCGCGCAAACCTTCCTGCAGGAAGGTCGACGACACCCCGAGCACGGCCTCGGAGCCGAACCAGGTGGCAAACACCGTAGCGGTCACCACCGACATCGGCAGCGAGCGGCCGGCGACGGCATAGTCCTTCGAACTCTTGACGAACTTGGTGGCATACAGGCCGATGCCCACCGAAATGATCCAATAGAGAACGACGAACCAGAGGAGTGCATTCATGCCTTGATCCTTGCAATAAGCGCCTGCCATGAACAGGCGCCGAGGCCTTGGGGATAGAAGAAAAACGCGCATTATAGCGGCAACTCCGGCGCGAAAAGCCGCCCGCGGCTACACATTTACGCGTGGCTTGCCGATGGGCGCCAAGCGCCCAACAATTGGTTTGTCGATAAGCAAGAAACGCTCCCAGGCGAACGCCGGGAACAGGAACGATGGATCAGGGGAAATTCGGCCGCCGCGCCGCATCCGCGGCCGGCGGCAAGCTCAGGCGCCTTCGTTATTGCGCTCGTAGGAAGGGCAGCCATCCTTGCCCCATTTGCCGTTGCACAACTTCCACAGGCAGCCTTCGCGCGCAAACAGGGATAACGCGCGGCATTGCTGGACCTGTTCGGCCAGCGCAGGGGCGGCCGGGGTATCCACCACCACCGGCTGCGCGGGGGCGGCCTGCTGGACGCGCTCGGCCTTGGCGCGGGCGGCGGCCAATTGGGCTTCGGCTTCGCGGCGGCGCTGTTCGCGCAACGCCAGGGCGGCATCTTCGCGCCGGCGGCGGGCCTCGGCCGCGGCCCGCTTTTGCGCCAGCAATTGGGCTTTTTCTTCCGCTTCCTGCTGCAAGATGGCGATCTCGTCGCCACTCAGGGGCGCCCGGGATTCTGGCACCACGGCAGCAAGCGGCGCGGCCACGGGCGGTGCGGCTTGCTGTTTTCTCAACGAGGGCAAGTGCGGCGCCATCGGTTTCAAGGCGCGCTCCGGCCACGGCCATTGGGCGCTCCACCACAGGGCCAGGCCGATCGCGACCAAGGTCAGCAGCGAAACCGGCAAGGCGCGTTGCGGCGATGCCGCCGCGCCATGCGCCATCGGCTCGCGCCCATCGGGTAGCGCTACGGCAATCCTGGGCTCAGTCTGGGATTGCGGTTGGGGTTCCGGTTGGGGCTGGGGAATCGGCATTGCTGCCGGCACCGGCGCCGGCATGTGATCCGGCCGGCGTGCCGGCGCGTCGAAACGGCCAGGCGCATCCGCTTCGGCGGAAGTAACCACCGCGGCGGTCACCGCGGCAGCGGCGACGGCGGCGGCCGTGATCTGGGATGCGCGAATTTCGAGTTCATCGTCGGAAACGGCAGACATGGAACTGCCTGCCTCCTGCGGCACAGACGCACCGGCGCCGGCGTCGGCATGCGCATCGACGCCTACACCTTGATCGCGACCTTCCCCATTGCGATGCAGGGCCTGCATTGACTTCCCCTGTGTTCAGAACCTGTTCACGCTCCCGTCCGCGCCGTCCCGGCCGAACCGGACACCTCCCGTTCGTTTGTGTATGTTCTGCCCGGTCTCCTTGGTGGCCGATATCAACCTCGATACCGGCTTATTTCTGCGGGCGTATTTTTCAACGGGAGTTTATTTTGCGCTCAAATTTCCGAAAGGCAAATACAAAGAATGCAGGTGCGGCAAAATTTCTACATCCCGGTTCCAGGGCTTGTTGCGATGTCATGCGCGGGCGGCGTTGCCGCGCCGTCAACAAAAACAAACGGCAGCCGCGTCGCCGGGGCTGCCGTTTGCAATAACGTCAACAGATTACATCAGCCGACGATGCTTTCCAGGGCAAACAAGTCGGCCGGATTCTCACGCTGGCGGATCAGATGCGCACGCTCGCCATCGACCAGCACTTCGGCCGCGCGGCCGCGGCTATTGTAGTTGGACGCCATGGTCATGCCATAAGCGCCGGCCGACATCAGCGCCAGCAAATCGCCCTCTGCGATGGCCAGTTCGCGTGCGCGCGCCAGCCAGTCGCCGGATTCGCATACCGGGCCGACCACGTCGTAGACCTGGGCGTGGCCGGCGTTTTCCTTGACCGTCTTCACGCCATGCCAGGCTTCATACATGGCCGGGCGCATCAGGTCGTTCATGGCGGCGTCAACCACGGCAAAATTCTTGCCTTCGCCGTGCTTGAGGTATTGCACCTCGGTCAACAGCACGCCGGCGTTGCCGACGATCGAGCGTCCCGGCTCGAACATCACCTGGATCCGGCGGCCGCCGTATTTCTGCTTGCGCCAGGCGTCGACCCGGGCGAACACGCGCGCCAGGTAGTCGCCGACCGCGACCGGCTGTTCGTCGTCATAAACGATGCCGATGCCGCCGCCGATGTCGAGGTGGTGGATGGGGATGCCCTCCGCTTCCAGCGCATCGACCATTTCGATCACCTTGTCCAGCGCCTCCAGCAACGGCGAATCGTCCAACAACTGCGAGCCGATGTGGCAGTCGATGCCGACCACTTCGATGTTGGGCAAGGCGGCCGCGGTGCGATAGCAGTTGAGCGCATCCTCATAGGCCACGCCGAACTTGTTTTCCTTCAGGCCGGTGGAAATGTAGGGATGGGTCCGGGCGTCGACGTTGGGGTTCACGCGCAGCGAGATGCGCGCACGCTTGCCCAGTTCGCCCGCCACTTCGTTCAGGCGCGCCACCTCGGGGATGGACTCGACGTTGAAGCACAGGATGTCGTGCTCCAGCGCCAGCTTCATCTCGTCGCGGCCCTTGCCTACGCCCGAGAAAATCACCTTGCGCGCATCGCCGCCGGCGGCCACCACGCGCAGCAGCTCGCCGCCGGAGACGATGTCGAAGCCCGAGCCCAGCTTGCCCAACAGGTTCAGCACCGCCAGGTTGGAATTGGACTTGACCGAGTAGCACAGCAAGGCGCCATCCTCGCCCCGGCCGGCGGCGCGGCAGGCATCGGCGTAAGCCGAGAAATTCTCGACCAGCGCCGCCTTGGAATAGACGTAAAGCGGTGAACCGAATTGCGCGGCCAATGCCTGCAACGACACTTGTTCGGCGTGCAGCACGCCATTGCGATAGGAAAAATGGGACATGGAAGTCGGGGTGACGAAATCTGTTGGTTCGATCCGGCGGCGCCGGCGGGAAGTGCTTACTCGTTGCCGGCGGCCGGTTTGGACGCGGCGCCGGCAGTGCCTGCGGCCTGCGCCGCGGCGGGTTTTGCGGCATCCGGTTTGGGCGAAGTCTGGGCCAGCGGATCGGGCGGAATCTTGGGCATGTACAGCGGCCCCTTCTGGCCGCAGCCGGCCAGTATCAGGAGCAACGAAGAGGCTGCCAGCAAGGTCGCACGGCGAACGAGAGAATTGGGTGACTTCACGATAGAATGGAGGATTACTGAAAAATCTTGAGAATGCTTTGGAGTTTAGCATGACGGAAACGGAATTCCTGGACTTGGCCGACGCCACGCTCAATGCCATCGAAGGCGCGCTGGAAAAGGCCTGCGACGACGGCGACCTGGACGTCGAATGCAGCCGCAGCGGCAACGTCCTGGAAATCGAATGCATCGACAACGGCTCCAAGATCATCGTCAACAGCCAGGCGCCGATGCAGGAGCTGTGGATTGCCGCCCGCTCCGGCGGCTTCCACTACAAGTACGACGGCCAACGCTGGCTCAACACCCGCGACGGTTCCGAAATGTACGCCGCCTTGTCGGAAGTGGTCAGCAGCCAGAGCGGCGTGCAAGTCACTTTGCGGGCTTGATGCGCCCTATACTTGGATCTATTGCATCTCTTGCATCTTTCCCAACCTCAGCCACCTGACCCGAAGCCAGCAGCACCCATGCGCCGTTCTCTCTTTCCTACCCAACGGCACCCTGCCTTCCTGTTCCTGCAACGCGGCCTCGCGCGCCTGCGCTGGATCATCGTGCTGACGGTGCTGGCGGTGGCCGCCGCGCTGGGCCTGCCGCAACTGGTTTCGCGCATCAGCCACGACCACAGCCCGCAAACGCAAGCGGCCGAATCGGCCATGCGCGACATCAGCGCCGGCCTGGAGCAATACCGCAAGGACAACGGCCGCTACCCCAGCACCCAGCAAGGCCTGCTGGCGCTGGTGATCAAGCCGGCGCGCGCGCCGGTGCCGGCCAACTGGCCCATCGGCGGCTACGTCGAACGCCTGCCGCGCGATCCCTGGGGCAATCCCTACCAATACGGCGCGGACGAAGACGGCGCCAGCTACCAATTGTTCTCTTTCGGCGAAGCCGGCCCTGACGGCGGCGAAGACGACGCCCATGTGATCCGCCTGCACTGAAGGCAACACTGACCCGATCCTGCCGCGGCCACTGGCCGCTTTTTTTTCGCCCTCGCATTCTCATTGGGCAATAAATCACTCGCATCTAGCATGGTGGCCATATTGCCATCAAGCCTCTCCCTCCAAATCTTTTCCTGTTGTTGCGCGCACGCACTCACTCGCAAAATCCTTACATCTATTTACAGTTAATCAGTAACATTAATCAAAATAATTCCCATTAACTAACCAAATAAATACGACATCCCATGAAGTTCCGCCTCAAGCCCGGCCGCCTCGCTGTGCTGGCCGCCCTCTCCGCCGGCGCCATCTCCTCCCCCGGTTTCGCCCAAAGCACCGACAGCCTGCCCCAGGTGCAGGTCAGCGGCTCGCGCACCAGCGACAGCTATGTCGCGCCGACCGCCGTCAGCGGCACCAAGAGCGAAGCACCGCTGCGCGATATCCCGCAGACCATTAACGTAGTGCCGGCGCAAGTGATCAAGGACCAGAACGCCACTTCGCTGCAGGATGTGCTGAAGAACGTGCCGGGCCTGGGCCTGTCGACCGGCGACGGCCAGCGCGACCAGGTGTTCATCCGCGGCTTCACCGCCATCGGCGACCAGTTCGTCGACGGTTTCCGCGATGACGCGCTGTATTTCCGCGATCTCTCCAACGTCGAGACGCTGGAAGTCATCAAGGGCCCGGCGGCCGTGCTGTACGGCCGCGGCTCCTCGGGCGGCCTGATCAACCGCGTGACCAAGAAGCCGGGCGTGGATGTGTCCGACGTCAGCTTCACCGCCAACAGCACCGCCGGCCGCCGCGCCGAACTGGATCTGGGCCGCAGCGCGGGTGACGGTGCAGTGTCGTGGCGCCTGACTGGCGCGGTCGAACGCGGCGACAGCTACCGCGCCCAGCAATTCATCGACCGCACCGCGATCGCGCCGTCGATGGAACTGCGCTTCTCCGCCGATACCAAGCTGCTGCTGCAGGCCGATTACCTGGAAGACCGTCGCGTGATGGACTTCGGCATCCCGTCGTACAAGGGCCGTCCGGTCAGCGTCGATCCGGGCACCTACTATGGCGCGGCCAACGCGCGCGACGCCGACTTCGTGCAGTCGCGCGTGGCCTCGACCTCAGCCGTGTTCTCTCATCGCATCAACGAATCGCTCTCGTTCAGGAACAACTTCCGCTATTACGACTATCACCTGAATCGTAACCCGACCAACATCAGCGGCAACGTCGACGAAGTCCATCAGACGATGACCCTGAACCACTCCAAGCTCGTCCGCGATGAGAATGGCTGGTTCAACCAGAGTGAACTGACACAAAAGCTGCAACTGGGCGGCATGAAGCACGAAATCCTGTATGGCGTTGAATTTGGCAGCCAGAGCAAGGATGCCTACACCTATAACGGCGTCACCGTAGCCACCGGTGTAAACATCTTCAACCCAGTGCTGCCAGTCGTGAATCCGAACGTCCTCGGCGCGCTGACCAGCACCTACGGCACCTACAACACCTTCGGCGGCTACCTGCAGGACAACATCGCCTTCAACGAGCAATGGAAGGCCCTGGTCGGCCTGCGCTACGATAGCTTCGAGCAGAAAGCGCGCATCGTCGGCGGCAGCGCGCCGGGCAGCCTGGCGCGCACCGATACCGCCTTCAGCCCGCGCGTGGGCCTGGTGTGGCAGCCGACCGAAACCCAGTCCTACTATGCCTCGCTGAGCAAGTCCTTTCAGCCGTCCGGTGAAAACTTCGCGTTGGCCGTCAACAACGCTGACCTGGCACCCGAGACCACCCGCAATACCGAAATCGGCGCAAAGTACGACCTGCTCGACGGCCGCGCCAGCGCCACGATCTCGGTGTTCCGCCTCGAACGCGACAACATCAAGACCGCCGACCCGACCAACAACAATCGGCTGATTCCCGTCGGCACGCAGCGCACCGACGGCGCCGAGTTCACCCTCAGCGCCGACCTCAAGGGCGGATGGAAGGTGATGGCCGGCTATGCCTACCTGGATGCCGTCATCACCGATTCAACGGCATTCGACACCAGTGCGCCGGGCGCCGGCCGCGTGTCGGTCAAGGGCAAGAACGCCACCCTCACGCCCAAGCACAGCGCCAACCTGTGGCTGACCAAGGATCTGGGCAGCGGCTTCACCGTCGGCGGCGGCGCCAATGCCGTGGGTGCGCGCTTCGCCAACCCCGGCAACACCGTCACCCTGCCCGGCTACGTGACGGCCGACGCGATGGCGGCCTACCGCACCGCCAAGTACGACATCCAGCTCAATATCGGCAACATCTTCAACACCGGCTACATCGTCTCAGGCCACGGCTCCAGCCCCAACTTGAGTCTGCCGGGCGCGCCGCGCAATGTGGCGCTGACCCTGCGCTATCACATGTAAGCACCGCAATGGCAGGCAATAAAAAACGCCGCAGGAACAATCCTGCGGCGTTTTTTCTTTGATGCTGCAACGAAACGGCTGGCTACTTTTCTTCGCCACCCGTCAGTTTCTTCAACAGTTCCGACTTGAGCTGCTGCCGCTCGCCCGACTGGCTCTTGCGATGCGGCCCGGCGCCGCCGGCGCGCTGCTGCGCGGCGATGGCGACCGGATTGCGCGGCTTGGATGCGCGCTGTGAGGGCTCCACACGGAAACTCAGCTTCTGCCGCGTCGCCAGTCCCTTGTTGGCCATCGCCCCGTTCTCCCCGCGCCTTACAACACGTAGCGCGACAAGTCTTCGTTGACCGCCAGTTCGCCCAGGCGCTCGTTGACGTAGGCCGCGTCGATGGTGAATCCGCCCACGCCGGCTTCGCCCGCGGTGAAGGAGATCTCTTCCAGCAGCTTTTCCATCACCGTGTACAGGCGGCGGGCGCCGATGTTCTCGGTCTTCTCGTTGACCGAGTAGGAAATCTCCGCCAGGCGCTTGATGCCGCTGTCGGCGAACTCGATCTGCACGCCTTCGGTGGCCAGCAAGGCCTGGTATTGCTTGGTCAGGCAGGCGTCGGTGCCGGTCAGGATGCGCTCGAAGTCGGCGATCGACAGCGAGTCCAGCTCGACGCGGATCGGGAAGCGCCCCTGCAACTCGGGGATCAGGTCCGACGGCTTGGACAGGTGGAACGCGCCCGAGGCGATGAACAGGATGTGGTCGGTCTTGATCATGCCGTACTTGGTGTTGACGGTCGTGCCTTCCACCAGAGGCAGCAGGTCGCGCTGCACGCCGGCGCGCGAGACGTCGGCATTGCCGTTCTGCGAGCGGGTGGCGATCTTGTCGATCTCATCCAGGAACACGATGCCGTTCTGCTCGACGTTGGCGATCGCCTTCTTCTTCAGCTCGTCCTCGTTGACCAGCTTGGCGGCTTCTTCGTCGATCAGGAACTTCATGGCTTCCTTGATCTTGACCTTGCGCGCCTTCTTGCGCTGGTTGCCCAGGCCCGAGAACATCGACTTGATCTGCTCGGTCATCTCTTCCATGCCCGGCGGCGCCATGATTTCCATCTGCGGCGCGCCTTCGGCCAGCTCGATCTCGATCTCGCGATCATCCAGCGCACCCTCGCGCAGGCGCTTGCGGAAGGTCTGGCGGGTGGTGTTCTTTTCGTCCTTCTCGGCCCCGCCGCTGCCGCTGCCGCCTTCCGGCGTGAAACCGAAGTCGCGCGCCGGCGGCAGCAGGATGTCGAGGATGCGATCTTCGGCGGCATCCTCGGCGCGGGCGCGCACCTTGCGCACTTCCACTTCGCGGGTCTGCTTGATGCCGATGTCGACCAGGTCGCGGATGATGGTGTCGACGTCGCGGCCGACATAGCCGACCTCGGTGAACTTGGTCGCTTCGATCTTGATGAAGGGCGCGTCGGCCAGCTTGGCCAGGCGGCGCGCGATCTCGGTCTTGCCCACGCCGGTGGGGCCGATCATCAGGATGTTCTTGGGCGTGATCTCGTGGCGCAGCGGCTCCTCGACCTGCTGGCGGCGCCAGCGGTTACGCAGCGCGATGGCCACCGCGCGCTTGGCGCGGCCCTGGCCGACGACGTGCTTGTCGAGTTCGGAAACGATTTCGTTGGGAGTCATGTTCATGGCAATGTTCTTTTCGCTGAGGCGGTTCATCGGGTGAAAAAGGAACCGGGAGGCAAGCCTGCCCTGCCCGGCCCAAGCTCTCGCTCACCTTATTCGAGCGTTTCGATGATGTGGTTCAGGTTGGTGTAGATGCACAGCTCGCCGGCAATGGTCAGCGACTTCTTGACGATCTCGGCCGGCGACAGGTCGGTGTTTTCCTGCAGCGCCTTGGCGGCCGACTGCGCGTAACTGCCGCCCGAACCGATGGCGCCGATGCCGTCGTTGGGTTCCAGCACGTCCCCGTTGCCGGTGATGACCAGCGTCGCGTCCTTGTCGGCGCACAGCAGCATCGCCTCCAGGCGGCGCAGCATGCGGTCGGTGCGCCAGTCCTTGGCCAGTTCGACCGAGGCGCGCATCAGGTTGCCCTGGTGCTTTTCCAGCTTGGCCTCGAACAGGTCGAGCAGCGTGAAGGCATCGGCCGTGCCGCCGGCGAAGCCGACCAGGACCTTGCCGTGGTACAGCTTGCGCACCTTGCGCGCGGTGCCCTTCATGACGATGTTGCCGAGCGTCACCTGGCCATCGCCGCCCAGCGCGACCTGGTTGCCGCGGCGGACGGAAAGGATGGTGGTGCCGTGAAATTGTTCCATGCTTGCCTCTGTTCAATATGTGCGTTGTGTGCTGCCTGCGGATGCCGGACCGCCCCTCGTCCCATTCGGGCGGGGCCAGGCCGTCCGCGTTTTTTCGAGATGGGGTTGGTCGGGCGGATTGCAAGGCATTGCCTAAATGTCATCGGAGGACGGTATTTTACGCCCGCAATAAAAACGGGCGCCGCGGCATCGCTGCCGAAGCGCCCGCGCAAGGGCGAACCGTGGGTGCTACGCCTTACACCGGGATCGTCATCAGGCTGGCGTTGCCGCCGGCCGCGGTGGTGTTGACGCACAGCGCGCGCTCGGCCAGCAGGCGCCATAGCGGGATCGCCGTGTCTTCGCTGCACACGATGATAGGCACCAGCGCGCCGTCACGAATGGCCAGCTTGCCGCGCCAGGCTTGCGCCGCATGGCTGTCCACCAGCGCCGCTTGCAGCGGCTCGCCTTCCAGCTTGTCCGACTGGCGGATGGCGGCGCGCACCTGCTGCGGCAGGCCGGCCGGGATGAAGGCGGCGCTGGCCGCATCGACCAGCACCGTGTTGCCGGTGGCCAAAGCCGCAGCCAACTGGTTCAACAACGTGCCGACGCTGCCGGCCACGCACAGCACCAGCCCGCGCGGGGCGAAGGCCAGGGTGTTGCGCTCGCCGGTCGGGCCGGGCAACAGCAGGCTGCGCTGCAGCAGGCTGTCGCCGTGGTAACGCTGGCCGGCGGCGGCCAGGCGCTCATGGCCGTGGGTCCTGGCCCAGTGCAGCAGGCTGTCCAGCAAGGCATTGGCGACCACTGCCGGTTGCGCCTTGGTCAATTCTTCCTGCAACTGCGGATTGCGTTGCAGGCGCTTGAGATAGAGCGGCCCGCCGGCCTTGGGGCCGGTGCCGGACTTGCCTTCGCCGCCGAAGGGCTGCACGCCCACCACGGCGCCGACGATATTGCGGTTGACGTAGATGTTGCCCACGTGCGCCCGCCCGGCCACGAAATCGATGGTCTCGTCGATGCGCGAATGCACGCCCAGGGTCAGGCCGTAGCCGGTGGCGTTGATGGCGTCGACCAGTTGCGGCAACTGGTCGCGACGGTAGCGCAGCACATGCAGCACGGGGCCGAACACTTCGCGTTGCAACTGGTCCAGGCGGTCGATCTCGATCACCGTCGGCGGCACGAAGGTGCCGTGCTCGCAGGCGTCGTCCAGCTTCAACTGGTGCACCGAGCGGGCGCTGCCGCGCATGCGTTCGATGTGGGCCAGCAGGTTGTGCTGCGCCTCGGCGTCGATCACCGGGCCGATGTCGGTGGCCAGGCGGTCGGGGCGGCCCACGCGCAGTTCGGCCATGGCGCCCTTGAGCATGTCGATCGTGCGCTCGGCGATGTCTTCCTGCAGGCACAGCACGCGCAGCGCCGAGCAGCGCTGGCCGGCGCTGTCGAAGGCGGATGACAGCACGTCCACCACCACCTGCTCGGCCAGCGCGCTGGAGTCGACGATCAGCGCGTTCTGGCCGCCGGTCTCGGCGATCAGCGGCACGTCGCCGTGCTCGCCGTTCTCTCCATGATTGCGTTTTGCCAGCGTGCGATTGATCAACTGGGCGACTTCGGTGGAGCCGGTGAAGATCACGCCCTTGACGCGCTCGTCCGAGGTCAGCGCGGCGCCGACGCTCTCGCCGCGGCCCGGCAGCAGTTGCAGCGCGGCGCGCGGCACGCCGGCTTCATGCAGCAATTGCACGGCGCGGTGCGCGATCAGCGCGGTCTGCTCGGCCGGCTTGGCCAGCACCACGTTGCCGGCGGCCAGCGCGGCGCTGACTTCGCCGATGAAGATGGCCAACGGGAAGTTCCACGGGCTGATGCACACCACCGGCCCCCAGGCCAGCGCATTGCCGTCATGGCGCGAGGCAATGGCGTAATAGCGCAGGAAGTCCACCGCCTCGCGCACCTCGGCAATCGCGTTGGGCAGCGACTTGCCGGCTTCGCGCACGGCCAGCGCCATCAGTTCGGCGATGTTGGCTTCCAGCAGGTCGGCCGCGCGCTCCAGCAGCGCGGCGCGCTCAGCGGCCGGCGTGGCTTGCCATTGCGGCGCGAATCCGGTGGCGGCAGTGAGCGCGGTTTCGACATCCGGCAATGTCGCTTCGATGACCCCGCCTACCACTTCGCGGCGGTCGGCCGGATTGCGCACGGCCTGTTTTTCAGTGGCGGCGACTTCCCCCGCGATCAGCGGCGCGGCTTGCCATTGGCGCTCGACCATGCGGCCGAACAGTTGGTCCAGCTGGCGCAGGCGGTCTTCGTTGGAGAGGTCGATGCCGGCCGAATTCTTGCGCTCCTGCCCGTACAGCTTGTGCGGCAAGGCGATGGCCGGGTGCGGCAGCCCGCCCTGGGCGCGCACGGTATCGATGGGGTCGGCCACCAGCGTGTCCAGCGCCACGGCTTCGTCGACGATCTGGTTGACGAAGGACGAGTTGGCGCCGTTCTCCAGCAGGCGGCGCACCAGGTAGGCCAACAGCGTCTGGTGCGAACCGACCGGCGCGTAGACGCGGCAAGCCTTGCCCAGCTTGTCCTGGCCGACCACCTGGTCGTACAGGGTCTCGCCCATGCCGTGCAGGCACTGGAATTCGTAGTCGTCGATGTTGTGCAGCCTGGCCCAGTTCCAGATCGCCGCCAGCGTGTGCGCGTTGTGCGTGGCGAACTGCGGATAAATGACGTCGGTGGCGGCCAGCAGCTTTTGCGCGCAAGTCAGGTAAGAGAGGTCGGTGTGCACCTTGCGGGTGTAGACCGGATAGCCTTCCAGGCCGTCGACCTGGGCGCGCTTGATTTCGCTGTCCCAGTAGGCGCCCTTGACCAGGCGGATCATCAGACGGCGGCCGTTGCGGCGCGCCAGGTCGACCAGGTAGTCGATCACGAACGGGCAACGCTTCTGGTAGCCCTGCACCACAAAGCCCAGGCCATCGAAACCGGCCAGATCGGGGTCGGCCGCCAGCGCTTCCATCATGTCCAGCGACAGCTCCAGGCGGTCGGCTTCCTCGGCGTCGATGTTCAGGCCGATGTCGTATTGCTTGGCCAGCAGCAGCAGTTGCTTCAGGCGCGGCAGCAGCTCCGCCATCACGCGCGATTGCTGGGCGCGCGAATAGCGCGGGTGCAGCGCCGACAGCTTAACCGAGATGCCCGGGCCATCCTTGATGCCGCGGCCGTTGGAGGCGCGGCCGATGGCGTGGATCGCGTCCTCGTAGGATTGGTAATAGGCATCGGCGTCGTGCATGGTCAGTGCCGCCTCGCCCAGCATGTCGTAGGAATAGCGGTAGCCGCGCTTCTCGTTGTCGCGGCTGTTGTCCAGCGCTTCCGCGATGGTCTGGCCGGTGACGAACTGATTGCCCAGCATGCGCATGGCCAGGTCCACGCCCTTGCGGATCAGCGGCTCGCCGCCACGGCCGATCAGGCGCGTGATGGCCGAGCTCAGGCTGCTTTCGCTATTGGTGGAGACCAGTTTGCCGGTGATCAACAGGCCCCAGGTGGCGGCATTGACGAACAGCGACGGCGACTCGCCCAGGTGCTTGCGCCAGTCGCCCTTGCTGATCTTGTCGGCGATCAGGCGGTCGGCGGTCTGGCGATCCGGGATGCGCAAGAGCGCCTCGGCCAGGCACATCAGCGCCACGCCCTCTTCGGAAGACAGCGAGAATTCATGCATCAGCGCATCCACGCCGGAAGAACGCGTGCGCTTCTCGCGCACTTGCTGCACCAGCTTTTTGGCCAGTTGCTGCGTCTGCTCCTGCCAGGACGCCTGGCTTTTGACCTGGCCCAGCAGCCATTGCACCGCTTCCGGTTCGTCGCGGCGATAGGCGGCGGTGATGGCCGCGCGCAGGGCGCAGGGAGCGTGCCGCACCTCGGCATGGAAGGCGCCAAAAGGCAGGCCGGAGGAAGAAACAGGGGCGTCAGCCGTGGTGGCGGTCGGGGCGGCGGTGGTCATGGATGGACTGGAAATGTCAGTAAATGCCGGTGAATTGGAAGCGGTTTGCGCATCCGGATTCTATGCGGGAACAACCAATATTAATTCTGTATTTGATCAGAATAACCAATATTTAATTTAGTAATTTCATTTTTTACTAAATTAAATTTTATCAACCCAGCAAGAAACCGCCCCGCATCAGCCTGCCGCCTGACTCAGCCGTGCGCCTGCCCGCGGCGCCGGCGCAGCAGCGCGAAATCGCCCGCCGAACCGAGCAGCAAGGCGCGGCTCCATACATGCTTGCGGCTTTGGCGATACACCAGGTAACTGCCCATGAGACCCAGCGCAAAACGGACAAACAGGTAGCGCTCGCCAAGCAGCGCCGCCGCGCCCATGGTGAACACCATGTGCATGAACATGATCACCAGCGCCGCCTGCCCCAGTTCGGCCAGGCAACGCGCAACCAGCGTATCGCCGGAAGCGATGTGGCGGGCGATGCGCACCAGCGTCACGCAGCAGGCCAAGGCGGCGGCGAAGGTCAGGAGCGGTACGCCGTAATGGGCCACCTTCATGTCGTAACCCAGGCCGAGGTTCCAGCCAAAGTAGCGGTTGGCGATCAGTACCGCGCATGCCAGCCCGGCCGCCGCCGCCGCTGCGCGGTAGGTACGACGTTGCTGCGGCATGGCGCGCAACAGGTAGCCGGCATAGAAGAACGGCGCCGCCGCCAGCGCCACATTGAGCGCCCACGGCGCCTGCAGGGCCGGGAAGAACCCGCTGTTGACATAACTCAACGCCAGCATGAGCGCATGCAGCCACAGCAGCGTGCGGCGGCGATAGCGCCCCAGCAACCAGGCTTCCAGCAGCAGCACCGCATAAAAGCAGGTCACGAACCAGAACGCCGCCACCCACGACGACAGGCGGCTGCCGCCCAGCAGCAGGTCGCCGGCGAAATCGAGCAGGGCCGCCTGGTCGTGCGGCTTGTTGGCAAACAGGTCGATGGCCAGCGGGATGTGGATGGCCAGCAGGAACACCGCATAAGGAATCAGCAGCTGTATCGCCTTGCGGCGGGCGAATGCCGCGATGTCGCCGACCGGACGGAACAGGTAGCCGCTGATGAAGAAGAACAGCGGCATGTGGAACAGGAAGATCAGGTCGAAACTGTAGCCGCCGTAGACGTGGCCCCATACCACCAGCACGATGCCGATGCCGCGGAAAACGTCGATCCATTGCTCGCGTTGCATGCGCTGTCCTTTGCGGTGACCTGGTGTGTGGAGGGACAGCGTGCAACGGACATGAGTTCAGGCGGATGCGAGGGCGCCCCGCGCGGCACCTGACTTTGCCTGGCTGGCGGCAATCGGAAGCGGCCCCCAGCTCTTCAATCGGCCCACCAATAGAAACGCCGCATGCGTGGCACATGCGGCGTCATGGTGCTGCAGCTCGTGATGGGCGTGATGGGCGTGATGGGCGTGCTGTCTCAGCCCTCGCCCAGATACGCCGCCTTCACGCGCGGATCGTTCAACATCTCCCTGGCATTGCCATCCATGGTGATCAGCCCCGACTCCATCACATAGCCCCGGTGCGCCGCCTCCAGCGCCAGCTTGGCGTTCTGTTCCACCAACAGGATCGTGATCCCCTGCGCCGATACATTGCGGATCACCTCAAAGATCTTCTCCACCATGATCGGCGACAAGCCCATCGACGGCTCATCCAGCAGCAGCAGCCTCGGGTGGCTCATCAGCGCACGCGCCATGGCCAGCATCTGCTGCTCCCCGCCCGACAGGGTCCCCGCCATCTGTCCCGCCCGTTCCTTCAGGCGCGGGAAGACCGCGAACCACTTGTCGATGTCGGCCGCGATCTGGCCCTTGTCATTGCTGGTGTAGGCCCCCATCAACAGGTTTTCCTGGATGCTCATGCGGGTAAATACCCCGCGCCCTTCCGGCACCATCGCCAGCTTGTCCTTGACCAGCTCGAAGGATTTCTTGCCCTTCAAGGCGCTGCCCAGGTATTCGATATGGCCCTCCACCTTGCTGGCCGGCAAGGTGCCCGTGATCGCCTTCAGGGTCGTGGTCTTGCCCGCGCCGTTGGCCCCGATCAGCGTCACCAGTTCGCCTTCGTTGACCTCCAGGCCGATGCCCTTGACCGCCTGGATGCCGCCATAGGCCACACTCAGTTGTTCGACTTTTAAGATGTTCGTTGTCATGTTCTGTGTTCCGCTTAGTGGCCTGCGCCCAGATAGGCCTCAATGACCGCCGGGTTCTTCTGCACCTCCGCCGGCACGCCCTCGGCAATCGGCTTGCCGTAGTCCAATACCGTGATCCGGTTGCACAGCCCCATCATCAATTTGACGTCGTGTTCGATCAGCAGGATGGTCTTGCCCTCGGCCTGGATCTTGACCAGCAGTTCCCGCAGGCCCAGCTTCTCGGTGGCGTTCATGCCCGCCGCCGGTTCGTCCAGCGCCAGCAGTTGCGGGTCGGTGGCCAGCGCACGGGCGATCTCCAGCCGTCTCTGGTCGCCGTACGACAGGTGCCGCGCCGTTCTCCTGGCGAACTGGCCGATGCCCACGAAGTCCAGCAGTTGCTGCGACTTCTCGCGGATTTGCGCTTCTTCCTCGCGCGCGGCCTTGTGGCGGAACACCGCGCCGAAGACGTTCTGTTTGGTGCGCACGTGGCAGCCCACCATCACGTTCTCCAGCACCGTCATGTCGCCGAACAGGCGGATGTTCTGGAAGGTGCGGGCAATCCCGGCCTTGGCCACTTCATGCGGCGCGCTCGGGGAATACGGCTTGCCGTCCAGTTCGAAGCTGCCGGTGTCGGGCTGGTACAGCCCGGTGATCACATTGAAGAAGGTGGTTTTACCGGCGCCGTTGGGGCCGATCAGGCCGTAGATCTGGCCGCGCTCGATGGTGATGCCCACGCCATTCAAGGCTTGCAGGCCGCCGAAGCGCTTGCTCACGTCGCGGATCTTGAGCAGTGTCTGTGTCATGGTCGTTCTCCTGCTTTCTGCTTAAGCTTTGACTTCGCCGGTGGCGGCGCCGCTGTGGGGGTGATCCGCTTCCGGGCGGTCTTCATGGCGCGGCGAGGGCCACAAGCCGGCCGGGCGGGTCAGCATGATCACCACCATGGCCAGGCCGTACAGCAGCTGGCGCAGCACTTCGGCATCGATCCAGATCTTGCCGAACAGGCTCATCTGTATCGGTTCGACCACATGGCGCAGCACTTCCGGCAGCGCCGCCAGGATCACGCCGCCCAGCACCACGCCGGGGATGTGGCCGATGCCGCCCAGCACCACCATGGCCAGCACCGCAATCGATTCGGTCAGCGAGAACGATTCCGGCGACACAAAGCCCTGGAAGGCGGCGAACATGGCGCCGGCCACGCCGCCGAAGGAGGCGCCCATGGCGAAGGCCAGCAGCTTGACGTTGCGGGTGTTGATGCCCATTGCCTTGGCGGCGATCTCATCCTCGCGGATGGCGACCCAGGCCCGGCCCAGGCGCGAGTCCTGCAGCCGGATCGAGAAGAAGATCACGGCGATGCACAGCAGCAGGAACAGGAAGTAGTAGGCGTTCACCGAGGGCGTGGTCATGCCGAAGATCTTGACCATCGAGCCCGAGCCCGGCTCGCCGGCCAGCGACACGCCGAACACCCGGATCGGGTCGATCAGGTTGATGCCTTGCGGGCCGTTGGTGATGTTGACCGGGGCATTGAGGTTGTTCATGAAGATGCGGATGATCTCGCCAAAGCCCAGCGTCACGATGGCCAGGTAGTCGCCGCGCAGCTTCAAGGTCGGCGCACCCAGCAGGGCCCCGAAGATAGCCGCGATCAGGGCCGACACCGGCACGATCACCCACAGCGACAGGTGGATGCCGTTCTGCACGATCTCCGGGCCGCACACCATGACCAGGAAGTTGCCCACCGCCGGGTAGGTGTTGACGAAGGACTCCAGCACCGCCGCGAACTGCGGCGAGGCCAGCAAACCCGCGGTATAGGCGCCGATCGCATAGAACGCGATATAACCCAGGTCCAGCAGGCCGGCGAAGCCCACCACCACGTTCAGGCCCAGCGCCAGCATGATGTACAGCAGGGCCATGTCCATGATGCGCACCCAGGAGTTGCCGAACTGCTGCGCGATGAAGGGGAACACGATCATCAGCGCCAGCAGCACCAGCAGGCTGGTCTTGGCTTGTGCCGGATTGCGCTTCATGTCGAAGGATAGGAGAGCCATTTGTCTTCTCTTCTTTGGATGTGGGTTAAGGCTTAAGCGCGGTCTGCTACGCGTTCGCCCATGATCCCCGAGGGGCGCAGGGTCAGCACGATGATCAGCACGATGAAGGCGAAGATGTCCTGGTAGTTGCTGCCCAGGAAGTCGCCGGTCAGGTCGCCGATGTAGCCTGCGCCCAGGCTTTCGATCAGGCCCAGCAAAATCCCGCCCAGCATGGCGCCGTAGATGTTGCCGATGCCGCCCAGCACCGCCGCCGAGAAGGCCTTCAAGCCCGGCACGAAGCCCATGGCGAATTGCGCCGTCGAGTAGTTGGCCGCCCACATCACCCCGGCAATGGCCGCCAGGGCCGCGCCGATGGCGAACGTGACCACGATCACCTTATTGGAATCGACCCCCATCAGCCCGGCAATGCGCGGGTTCTCGGCGGTGGCGCGCATGGCGCGGCCCATCTTGGTCTTCTCCACGATCAGCACCAGCCCCAGCATGGCCAGCACCGCCAGCGCCAGCAGCATGATCTGGGTGGGCGAGATCAGCGCGCCGGCGATATGCACCGGGTCCGACGGCATCACCTGCGGGAACGGCAAGGGGCTGCGGCCCCACAGCATCATGGCGATGGTCTGCAGCAGGATCGACACGCCGATGGCGGTAATCAGCGGCGCCAGGCGCGGCGCATTGCGCAGCGGCCGGTACGCCACCCGCTCGATCACCAGGCTGACCACGATGCACACCGGAATCGCCCCGACGATGGCAATGACCAGTTGCACGATGCCCGGCAACTGCGGCGCATGCAGCTGCACCAACTTGAGCAGGCTCAACCCCACCATCGCCCCCACCATCAGGATGTCGCCGTGCGCGAAGTTGATCAGGTTCAGCACCCCGTACACCATCGTGTAACCCAACGCGATCAGTGCGTACATGCTCCCTAGCACCAAACCGTTGATGATCTGCTGGATGAATATGTCCATAAATCGATGTCTCCTGTGCGGCGTTAGCGTGCTGCGCGACCGGCCGGCCGGAAGCTGTGGTGGCTTGCGCCGTGTGGACGGCGCTGCGGGTGATGTGTCATTTGGTTTCTCCCTTTTTGTATGTTGCTTGTTGCGGATAAAACGACGGATAAAAAAAGAGCGCGAAACAAGTCGCGCTCAGTGCGTCAGGCCAGGAACGCTCGCATCACGCGGGCGGCGGCCAGGTCCCAGGATGCCTGGCCGACGGTCTTGAAGACCGGCAGCGCGCCATTGACGTCCAGCGTTGCGCGCCCGACCTTGCCGGACAGCACATCGCCGATGGCGACCACGCGGTTCCAGTCGACCTTGGCCTGGATCAGGTCGCCGGCTTCGTGGTGCGCACCGCCGACATCGTCGACCACGATGGCGCGCGCGTGCAGCAGCGACGCCGGAAATTCGACCATGTCGGGCTTGAAGGCGCCGACGCCGATGGCCAGCGTGTCGGGCGCGATCTGTTCGGGAATGACCGCGGTGCGCGAGGTGGTCAGGGCGATCAGCACGTCGGTATGCGGCAGGTCTTGCTGCAGCATGGCCGCCGGCAAGGGGCTGGCGACGACCTGCGGATGGCGTTCGCACAAGGCGCTGCAGAACGCCTGCGTGCGCGCCAGGTCGCGCGCGGCGATCCAGAACTGGCGGATGCCGAAATATTGCGCCAGCGCGTCGGCATGGGCCGCGGCTTGCACGCCGGTGCCGATCAGCAGCGCCGACCTGGGCGCGCGCGGCAGCAGCGTCTTGATGCCCAGCATGGTCATGGCGGCAGTGCGGCGGCCGGTGACGGTGGGGCCATCCATCAGCGCGATGCGGCGGCCGGTGTGGGTGTCGAAGGCCACCACCTCGCCCTGGATGGCGGGCAGGTTGTGGCGGCCGTTCTCGGCATGCACGGTGATGAGCTTGGTCACCGACAAGTCGTCGGCGATGGCCGGCATGCCCAGCAGCACGCTGGATGCGTCGATCGGCACCACCTGGCGCTCGGGGGCGCGGATGCGGCCGCTGGCGAACTCTTGCGCGGCCGTTTCCAGGGCGTCGACCAGTTGCGCGTAAGGCAGCGCGGCGGCGGTTTGTTGGGCGTCGAGGATATGCATGTCAGCGCAGGAAAAAGCCGGTCGGGAATGGGTCGGATTCTTCCAGTACCCATTGGTTGGTGCTCATGATATGGGCGTGGCCGCTGACTTCGGTGAGTGCGCCGTCGAACTCTCCGACCTTGACGGGCGCGGTCACGCGCACGCCGAAGTTGCTGCCGACGATGCTGCCGTTGACGTAGTTCCGGTTCAGCGCCAGCTGTCCGCGCAGGAACAGTTGCGCGGCGCGGCCGGAGGTGCCGGTGCCGGTGGGCGAGCGGTCCACCTCGCGGTCGGCGAAGATGCAGACATTGGACTGGTCGGCGCCGGGGAAATTGGGTTCGCTGTCGATGATGGTGCCGTACAGGGTGTTCAGGCCCGGCTCCAGCGGATGCCGGATCGGCACCTTGGCGATCACCGCGGCCTTGGTCTCGGCGCCCAACTGGATCAGCTGGCGCACCAGTTCCGGCTTGACGGTGAGATTGGCCTGTTTGGCGTTGATGTAGTAGTAGAAGGCGCCGCCGAACACGATGTCGCCGACGATCTTGCCGAAGCTGGGCGTGTCGACCTCGACGTCGCGGCGGTAGATGAAGGCCGGCACGTTGTTGAAGCTGACGCGGCCGGCGCGCTTGCCGTCCCATTCGACGAAGGCTTCGATGAAGCCGGCCGGGGCGTCGAAGCAGATGCGCGTAAGCGGCGACACCGGCTCGACATAACCCATCTCGACCAGCACCTTGCCCAGCGCGATGATGCCGTGGCCGCACATGTCGCTGTAGCCTTCGTTATGGATGAAGATGACGCCGAAGTCGGCTTGCGGCGTGACCGGCGGCAGCAGGTAGGCGCCGTACATGTCGGCATGGCCGCGCGGCTCGTTCATCAGGAACTGGCGCAGGTCGTCGCGGTGTTCGCGCAGCCAGGCGCGCTGCTGCAGGATGCTGCCGGCCGGGATCTTGGGCAGGCCGGAAACCAGGATGCGCAACGGCTCGCCGCCGGTATGGGCGTCTATCGTCTGGACGGTGCGTGTGTAGCTGAGCATGTGCTTCCTTCTTCTAGAATCTAGAACGCATTGCTGCATCTGCCGGCAGATGCAAAGAGTACCATCCCGCGCGGCAAAAACCGTCCGTATCGGACGGCGCCGACAGGATGGGATGCTGCGCGGATGGGGTGCTGGCGAGGGAGGTTGAACTTCCCGCCGGCATGCGCCGGCGGGGCAGAACGTTCAGGCTGCCAGGGTAGGGGCCCGATCAGTAGCTGGTCAGCGGTACCGGGATGCCGTCCTTGAAACGGTACACGGTGACCGGGGATTGCTTCAGGTCGTGGTTGGCGTCGAAGTCGTACTGGCCGGCCACGCCCTTGTAGCTGATCTTGGCCAGCGCCGGGCCGAACTGCTTGGGCTCGACCGAGTTGGCCGCCTTCATGGCCTGGGCGATCAGCATCATGCCGTCGTAGAAGGACACGGCATAGGTTTCCGCAGGACGGCCGTATTTCTTCTGGTAGTCGTCGGCGAAGGTCTTGCCTTCCTTGGCCTTGTCCAGCATGGTGCCGCCCTGGGTACAGTAGACCGATTCGCCGATGGCGTCGCCGCCCAGGCGGCCCATTTCCGGCGAGCAGATGCCGTCGCCGCCCAGCAGCACGGCATTGATGCCCAGTTGCTTCATCTGGCGCTTGATCGGGCCGCCTTGCGGCGCGTAGCCGCCGATGAAGACGGCGTCGGGCTTCTTGCCCTTGATCGAGGTCAGGATGGCGGTGAAGTCGGTGGCCTTGTCGTTGGTGAAGTCCTTGCTGACCACCTCGATGCCGTTGGCCTTGGCGACCTTGCTGAACTCTTCGGCCAGGCCCTGGCCGTAGGCGGTACGGTCGTCGATCACCGCCACCTTCTTGAGCTTGAGTTCCTTGGCCGCGTACAGGGCCATCTTGCCGCCCAGCTGGCTGTCGCTGGCGGCGACGCGGAACAGGGTGGCGAAACCTTGCTGGGTGATCTTGGGGTTGGAGGCGACGGTGGCGACCACGATGCCAGCGTCATTGAACACGCGCGATGCGGGGATGGTCACGCCCGAGTTGTAGGGGCCGACGATGGCCTTGATGCCCTGGTCGGCCAGTTTTTGCGCGGCGCCTACGCCCGATTTCGGATCGGCCTGGTCGTCTTCGGCGATCACCTCGAACTTGATCTTCTTGCCGCCCACGGTGATGGGTTGCGCATTCAAGCGCTCGACGGCCATCATCAGGCCGCCCTGGTTATCCTTGCCGGCCGATGCCTGGGGGCCGGTCAGCGGGCTGGAAAAGCCGATCTTGACCACTTGGGTTTCCTGCGCCATGGCAAAGGCGGGAACCAGCGCCAGCGAGGCGGCGATGATGTTGAGTCCGGAGACGCGCTTGAACATAGGGGTGTTTCCTCTCTCTTCTAGAAAATCAGACTGCGGTGGATAGCTTGGTTAGCTTAAAACGCTGGATGTACGCCCCCCGGGATACAGGGTAACGATTCCGTCGATGCTGTACTGACTGCGCCGTTGCAGGTACGAACATATCAAAACTCGTAAAAAGATTGTCGGAGAAACTGCTGTCATCCGCGCAAGCGCGCCGCCGTTGGCGCACCATGCCCGCATTGCGTTGTATTTTTTATGAGGGAGGATTCTATTTACTCTTCACTGATATTAGGCGCGTTTATTGCCTTTATAATCAGAATAAAATTCTCTCATAATCTTGTTTGCCGAATAAAATTCAGAAACCATGGCAGCGCTCGACAAAATCAGCAAGAAAATATTGGCCGAACTGCAAAACGACGGCCGCATCAGCAATGTCGACCTGGCCGCGCGCGTGAACCTGTCGCCGGCGGCTTGCCTGGAACGGGTGCGCAAGCTGCAGGAGGCGGGCTATATCCTGGGCTTCGCCGCGCAGTTGAACCCCGAACTGCTGGACGTGTCGCTGCTGGTGTTCATCGAGGTGGTGCTGGACCGCACCACGCCCGACGTGTTCGCCGAATTCAAAAAGAGCGTGCAGAGCATCCCCGAGATCATGGAATGCCACATGGTGGCCGGCGGCTTCGATTACCTGGTCAAGTCGCGCGTCAAGGACATGAACGCCTACCGCGAATTCCTCGGCAAGTCGCTGCTGCAGTTGAAGGGCGTGCGCGAGACGCACACCTACGCGGTGATGGAAGAAGTGAAGAACACCATCCGCCTGCCGATCCGCTGACCCCGCTCCTTCAATGGACTCTCAGAAGTTTGCCAAGGGAACCAGAGCGCCATCCTTCAGGCGCAGGATGGTGACGTCGGAGTCCTTGAGGTCGTGCTTGGCGTCGAACTCATAGGTCGCTGTGATGCCCTTGTAGCGGCCGCGCGCCAGCACCGGCACGAACTTTTCCGGTTGCGCCGAGCCGGCGGCCTTCATGGCTTGCGCCAGCAGCAGCACGCCGTCGTAAAAGCTGGCCGCGTAGACGTCGGGCGGACGGCCGTAGCGGTTCTGGTAGGCGGCGGCGAATACCGCGCCATCGGCCACGCGCGTGAGCCACACGCCCCCTTGCACGCAGTAGACGCCGCCGCCCATGTAGTTGGCGGCCAGGCGGAACATCTCGAGCGAACATTGGGCATCGCCCGCGAGCATGGGCAAGGCCATCTTCTCGCGCGACATTTCGCGCAGCAGTTGCGCCGCCTGCGGCACATAGCCGGCGAAGAACACAGCGTCGGGGCCGGACTCTCGGACCTCGCCCAATACGCCGCGCACCTCGGGGTCGCTGGCGTGGACGCTCAGCTGGAGCACGATGGCGGTCTGCAAACCGTCCAGCCTGGCCGCCGCCTGGAATTCGTTGACCAGGCCCAAGGCATAGTCGGAACCATCGTTGACGATGGCGACGCGTTTGAGCTTCAGGTTGCGGGCGGCGTATTGCGCCAGCTTGCGCCCCATGTCGCCATCGCTGGCGCCCAGGCGGAATACGTAGTCGTAATCGATGCGCGTGACGGCCGGATTCGAGGCCACCGTCAGTATCGGCACGCGGCGCTGGTTGTATATCCTGGCCGCCGCCATCGCCACGCCCGAATTGAATGGCCCCAGCACCGCGCTCACCTTGGCGCGGGCGAATTCCTGCGCGATGTCCATTCCGAGCTCGGGACTGGCGCGGTCGTCCTTGACCAGCAGTTCGAAACGCGCCGGCTGGCCATCGATGCGCATGCCTTGCCGGTTGATCCGGTCTATCGCCATGCGGGCGCCGTTCAGGGCATCGGTGCCGCTGACGCCTTGGGTCCCCGACAGCGGCGCGGTAAATCCCAGCAGTACGTGCAACTCCCCCTTGGCCGCATCCTGAGCGCAAGCCGCGCAGGCCGAGATCAGCAGGCACGAACCGAGAAGGGAACGGAGGAAGCGTCGTCGCATGGATGGGGGCCGTGGGTGAAGCGGCGGCCGGTCGCCGCCGCAAGGTTCAAACTATACCAGCATGCCCGGCGGCATTTTTCCCCTGCGCCAAGAGGTTGTGAAAACTGCCGACCATAAAAAAACCCGGGCGACCTTCGCATGGAAGGCGACCCGGGCAAGCCGCGCCGGGGGCAGGCCGGCCGCCCCCGCCGGCATCCCTATCAGAAGCTGGTGCGCACGCCCACGATCAGGTTGCGCCCGCCCAGCGGCACCGACTCCTTGAGCACCGAGGTCGACAGGCGAATGTCCTGGTTCAGCAGGTTGCGCGCCAGCGCGAACCAGGTCAGTTTCACGCCGTTCAACTTCTGCGTGTACGACAGGTTGGCGTCGAGCTGGGTGTAGGCCGGCGTTTCGTAGGTTTCGAAGGATGCCAGGCGGTCCTGCTTCTGCGCGCGCAGCACTTTCACGCCGCTGGCCCAGGGGCCGGTCTTGTAGCCGAACTCCAGGCCGTAACGGGTAGCCGGTTGCAGCGGCAGGCTGCCCTGGTCGTCCAGCGTGCCGCGCGAGGTATCGGCGAAAGTACGCGCCGAGAAACCATCGCCGTTCCAGTTGTAAGTGACCTCGGCTTCGGCGCCGCGGATGGTGGCATCGCCCTGCGACCAGAAGCGCTGGGTGAATTCGCCGGATGGATCGGCATTGCCCTCGTCGTCGACCTGGCCGTTGGTACGGCCGTAGATGTAGTTATGCACCTTGTTGCGGAACAGGTTGCCCTTCCAGCGCACCAGGCCTTCGGTCTTTTGCAGCGTCAGCTCGATGTTGTGGGAAGTCTCCTTCTTCAGCTGGCTGTCGCCGATGTCGAAGGTGGCGGTCGATTCATGCGGGCCGTTGGAATACAGCTCTTCCACCGTCGGCGCGCGCTGCGCCAGAGAATAGGTCAACCCTAATCCATAACCGGGCTGGAACGCCCACAAGGCGCCGGCCGACCACGACAGCAGGTTGAAGTCGCGCCCTGCCAGGCCGCTGTCGCCATCGGGACGGCGGCTCACGCTCTCGGCGCGCAGGCCGGCGCTGGCCAGCACCTGGCCGAACTGGCGCTCCTCCACCAGGAAACCGGCGAAGGACGATGAACGCGTCGGCGGCGTCAGCTCCGAGGCGCCGCTGGAGGCCGACAGCGCCGAGTAATTGCCCTGCTCGGTCTGCACGCCGAAGGTGCCGTGCCAGCCGGCCAGCGGCGCGTGGGTCAGCTCCCAGCGCGTCTGCAGCACGCGGTTCTTGAACACGGTGGCGGGGGTGCCGTCCTGTTCCTTCTCGGTGTGGGTGTAGTCGGTGTAGCCGAAGCGGAAGCGGAATTTCTCGATGCCGGCGAAGGGGTTGTTGACCAGCGTGTCGATGTCGTAGCGGCTCTGGTGCAGGTCGATGAAGGACATCTCGCTGGTAGGAATGCCGTAGTGGTCGTCCAGCGTCGAGGCCGACAGGCCGACGTAGCCCCAGTTGGTGACGTAGGACGCGCCCACGCCGCCGCTGGTCTCGTGCGTGAACGAATTGGGCAGGCGGCCCGAGGCGCTGGAAGAATCGCCCTGCTGGGCATTGCCGGGGATCTTGTAGTTGTCGGTGTCGCGGTAGTTGCCGTCGACGTGCAGGCCGATCTGGCCGGCCGAGGTATCCAGCGAGAAGGAACCGTTTTTCTCGCCGTCGACGGTGCCGTAGCGCCCTTCGACGGTGCCGGTGGGCCGGCCGACCAGTTCCGTCGGGATGCGGTCGTTGACCACGTTGACCAGGCCGCCGATGGCGCCCGAGCCGTACAGCAGCGCGGCCGGGCCGCGCAGGATCTCGATCTGGCGCGCCGTGGCCGCCTCGGCGCCGACCGCGTGGTCGTTGGAGACGGTGGAAACATCAGACACGGCCATGCCGTTTTGCAGGATCATCACGCGCGGCCCTTCCATGCCGCGGATGATGGGACGCGAGGCGCCGGCGCCGAAAGCCGACGCCGACACGCCCAGTTCGGACGACAAGGTGTCGCCCAGCGAATTGCCCAGTTTGTTGCGCAGCTCATCGCCGGCCAGCACCTTGGCCGGCGCCAGCACTTGCACATCCTCTTCCGAGGCGAAGGGGGTAGCGGTGACCACGATTGGCTGCAGCGCGGGCTGCGCCGGCACAGTGGCGTCGCCGGTGGCGGATGCGGTCTGCGCCAGTGCCGGTGCGGACCAGGAAGCCAGCGCGGAAACGACTGCGGCGGCCATGAGTTGCCCTTGCAGGCGGCGTTGAAGCGGGTATTGGACTGCCATGTGAATTCCTTGTAGTGCGCCAGGCGCCGCCTGGCCGGATCAGAACAGGCGGCGCCGATACGCCGGCCGTCCGGACGTGCCCATGCCGCGGCAATGCCGGGCCCGCGCGGGGCGACGGCAATGCGTACGCGGCCGGATCACGAACGACAACCGGCAACGAAATGTTGGATCAACGGGGGAAGGAATTCAGCGCGGCGGGGCGCGCGAGGAGAAATGGCAGACAAAAGGCGCATCCCAGGATGCGAAGGCTTGCCACAGCGCCAGCATGCGGGCCGGCGGCAATAGCGGCGGCAGGGGGAAGTCGAAGTGCATGACGGCCGACAGCGTGGCGGCGTCGTAGGCGGCGCAGGAGTGGTGCGGATCGGCGCCGTGGGCGGTTGCGGAATGCGGGTCGCCGGAAGCGGCCGGGGCCAGTTGCGGCTGGTCGTCGCCCTCATCGAACCAGGCTTCGTCAACCAGCGAATGCACGGCGCCGCCTTGCCAGCCGGCGTGGGCGATGCCGTGCAAAAAGCCCATCCCCTGCGCGAACAGCAGCGACATCACCAGCAAGGCGATGAAGGCTGAACAACGCGTGGAACGCAGGATGGGCATGGCGCAGGGATCAGGTTCGGAAGCGCGTCATGTCAATCGAAGACGCGCATCCGGAAATAGGCAAGCAATACGGGGGATTCCGATACAAACGATGCAGTCAGCCGGTCGCACCGGCGGCAGATCGCTGCCGGCGCGTGCCCCTTGCCGCTGCGGCCAGGGGCCAAGCCCTGCAAGGGCCGGGATCAGTCGCCGTAGAGCTTTTGCTTGAGCTCGCGGCGTTGCTGCGCTTCCAGCGACAAAGTCGCGGTCGGGCGCGCCAGCAGACGGGGAATGCCGATCGGCTCGCCGGTTTCTTCGCACCAGCCGTATTCGCCGTTATCGATCGAAACGATGGACTGCTGGACTTTCTTGAGCAGCTTGCGTTCGCGATCGCGGGTACGCAGTTCGAGGGCGTGTTCTTCCTCGATGGTGGCGCGGTCGGCCGGATCCGGCACCAGCACGGTTTCGCGCAGGTGTTCGGTGGTTTCGCCGGCATTCTTGAGCAAATCCTTTTCCAGCTGCTTGAGACGAGCTTTGAAAAAAGCAAGCTGCGCTTCGTTCATGTAGTCCTTCTCAGCCATCTTGAGGATTTGCTCCTCAGTCAGCAATGCTTGCGCTGCAGGGGTAGTTTTGGGAGTTTTAGTTGCCACTTCGCTTACTTTCAATATAGAACTCATTTCATCAATAGGCGCGAGTGCGAGCGAGTCCCGTTCGGGATGGAGTGCAAGGCGCGAACTTGGGTCAGGACTGGACGTCCTGGCCCAGGTTCGCAACGCGGCAATCCGCCCAAACGGGCCGCTCCCTGCGGGTTCTGCCCAGAAAAGGCGCTGGCTGCGTTGCGCTCCTTGCCAGCGCCTTTTCTAGGCAGAACGCATCTCACGCCTATTGATGAAATGAGTTCTACTGGTTTTTCAACTATATCCAATGGCCCGGCCATACCTTGCTGCCGGAACTGGTCGCTTTTGAATCCACTTCCCTTGCCGACGTTGCTTTTGCTGCCGGTGCGGGCTGCCGATGGCGCAGCCTTTTTCGCGGTCAAGGATTGTACACCAACACTTCCGGATGCCAAGGACTTTGACCGCGCTCCCGCCAGGGTGCCGCCGGGCTTGCTCGCGCTTGGGATCGCAGCGGGGACAGTCCGCCCCGGCGCGCCTGTTTTGGGCGGCTTGCGGGCTGGTGCGCTTTTCACGGAGCTATTCATTACTCCCCCTGTTCGGGCAAAGCGTGGGTGGCTGATTCCGCTTAAAAGTTATGGTGGTTCCGAGCATCAGCCTGGCCGGCTCAGCCGCAAGGCCAAGCGCGCCGCAGGCGCTGCCGGCGAAATGCGGTTGGCAAACCGAGTACAGTTTATACCAGAAGATCGCCGGGAAGTGGGCGCTGCCGGCGCTTGCCTGCCGCAGCGCGGCAAGTTTGCCCATACGGCAACAAACCGGCGTCAGGCATGCCTTTTCCCGCACACCGGACAATTGCGGTCGCGCGCCACCGAGATCGAGGTCCACTCCATCTCGCGCGCCTCCAGGATCAGCAGCCGCCCGGCCAGCGAACGGCCGACTCCCGCCACCAGCTTCAGGGCCTCGGCGGCCTGCATGGCGCCGATGATGCCCACCAGCGGCGAGAACACGCCCATGACCGAGCATTGCACCTCCTCGAATTCGCGGTCGGGCGGGAACAGGCAGGCATAGCACGGCGAGGCATCGCCGCGCGGGTCGAACACGCTGACCTGGCCGTCGAAACGGATCGCTGCGCCCGACACCAGCGGCACGCCGGCGGTAACGCAGGCGCGGTTGACGGCATGGCGGGTGGCGAAGTTGTCGCTGCAATCGAGCACCACGTCGGCTTGCCCCACCAGTTGCTGCAGGCGCTCCCCTTCGGCGCGTTCGGCCAGCGCCACGACCTCGGTGTCCGGGTTGATCTGGCGCAGCGCCTCGCGGCCCGATTCGACCTTGGCCTGGCCGACGCGGCCGGTGGTGTGCATGATCTGCCGTTGCAGGTTGGTCAGGTCGACCGCATCGTTATCCACCAGCGTGATGCGCCCGATACCGGCCGAGGCCAGGTACATGGCCGCCGGCGAGCCCAGGCCGCCGGCCCCGATCACCAGCGCGTGCGCGGCCAGCAGGCGCGACTGGCCTTCGATATCGATCTCGTCGAGCAGGATGTGGCGCGAATAGCGCAGCAGTTGTTGGTCGTTCATGGCGAAACTGTGGAACTGTGGATGAGGCCCCATGAAAAAAGGCCGCTTGGGAGCGGCCCGGCACAATGTACCCGATACTGGCGCGATGCATGGCGGGGAGCCTTGATGATTCTTGCCGGCGCCCCGCCGTACCGCCATGCTTACTTGGTGTCGCCCTTGGCCGGCGCCGGCGCTGCCTTGCCGTCGTCCTTGGCCGGCGTGTCTTGCTTGCCTTCTTCATTGCGCACTTCCGGCTTGGCGTTGGATACCTTCACCGGCAAACCCTTCAGATGGTTCAGCGCTTGCGCCAGCTGGAAATCGTCCTTGCTGCCGAAGTCCAGCGGCTTGCGCTTTTTCTCGGCGGCGATCAGGCGTTCCTCGGCTTGCTCGTCCAGTGTTTGCGCCTTGACCTCGGCCGACTTGTCGGTTTCGTTGGTCAGGTGCTTGGAGAGATCGGCCTCGCGCAGGCGCAGGCCGTTCAAGCCATCGCCGTCCGGGTATTCGTCGACCATGATGTCAGGCACGATGCCGCGCGCCTGGATCGAACGCCCATTGGGGGTGAAATAACGCGCGGTGGTCAGCTTGACCGCGGTGTTCTTCTCGGGCGGCAGCGCAATCACCGACTGCACCGAGCCCTTGCCGAAGGTCTGCGTGCCCATGATGGTGGCGCGCTTGTAGTCCTGCAGCGCGCCGGCCACGATTTCGGAGGCCGAGGCCGAGCCGCTGTTGACCAGCACCACCATCGGCACCTTCTTGATGGCGTCCGGCAGGCGCGAGAGCGGGTCGTTGAGCGGGTTGGAGGCGTAGAACTCGCGCTTGGCGTAGAAGGTCTGCTTGGAGCTGGGGATCTGGCCGTTGGTCGAAACCACCACCGAATCCTTGGGCAGGAAGGCGGCCGACACGCCGATGGCGCCCGGCAGCACGCCGCCCGGATCGTTGCGCAGGTCGAGCACGATGCCCTTCAGGTTAGGCTCCTGGGCGTAGATCGCGGCCAGCTTCTTGGCCATGTCATCCACCGTCGGTTCCTGGAACTGGGTCACGCGCAGCCAGGCGTAGCCGGGTTCGATGACCTTGGACTTGACGCTTTGCACGCGGATTTCCTGGCGGGTGATGGTCAGGATGATGGGCTTGTCTTCTTCCTTGCGGGCGATGGTCAGCGTGATCTTGGTGTTAGGCTCGCCGCGCATCCTCTTGACCGCCTCGTCCAGGGTCAGGCCCTTGACCGGGGTGCTGTCCAGGCGGGTAATCAGGTCGCCCGACTTGATGCCGGCGCGAAAGGCCGGCGAATCCTCGATCGGCGAGATGACCTTGACGTAGCCGTCTTCCATCCCGACTTCGATGCCCAGGCCGACGAACTTGCCCATGGTGCCTTCGCGCAGCTCCTTGTAGGCCTTCTTGTCCAGATAAGCCGAGTGCGGGTCGAGCGAGGCGACCATGCCCGAAATGGCTTCGGTCAGCAGCTTCTTGTCATCCACCGGCTCGACGTAGTCGGACTTGATCAGCCCGAATACATCGGCCATCTGGCGCAGCTCCTCCAAAGGCAGCGATGCCGTTGCGTTCTTTTGCGCGATGGCATCGAACTGAATCATCGCCGTGGCGCCTGCCACCATGCCCAACCCGATCAGACTGATATTCTTGAGTTTGCTGCCCATGTGTCACCTAGTAGTTACCCACCCTTGTGGGTCGAATGCGCGGCCTTGATACCGCATTTCAAAGTATAAACCCGATTGCTCGTTGCCGCCGCTATTGCCCGCAGTGGCGATGCCTTCCCCGGCCTTGACCAGATCGCCCGCCCGCTTGAGCACCGACTGGTTATTGCCGTAAATCGTCATGTACTGGTTGCCGTGGTCGATGATGATCAGGTTGCCGAAACCGCGCAGCCAGTCGGCGAACACCACCCGCCCACCCGCCACTGCCCTCACTTCCGAGCCTTCCGCGGCGCGGATGAACAGGCCGCGCGAGGTCGGCCCGTTGCCTTGGCTGCTGCCGAACTTGGACATCAGATCACCCTTGACCGGCAGGCGCAACTGGCCGCGCAGGCTGGCAAAGGGCTTGCCGAAATTGTCCGGCTGCAGTTCCGGCAAGGTGTCGTTGCGGCCCAGCGCAGCGGTCTTGGGCGGTTCGTCGTCGTCGATGGCATCGACCGGATCGGGCTGCCGGGGCGCCGGCTTGCCGGCCTTGGCCGCTTGCGCCGCCCGCTCGGCCGCCCGTGCGCGCTGCTCCGCCAGGCGCTTCTCGCGTTCGGCCCGGGCTTTGGCCAACTGCTCCTGGCGCCGCTTTTCGCGCGCTTCGGCTTCGGCCTTCTTCTGCTGCTCGATGATCTGCGCCAGCTTGTCGACCAGGCTGGAAAGGCGCTGCTGGTCCTGCTCGATGCGCCCGGCTTCCTTGCGCTGCGTGTTCAGCTTGGTCGACAACTGCGACAACAGCGCCGAACGCCGCGATTTTTCCTTCTCCAGCACCTGCTTCTGCTCGTTCTCTTCCTGGGCGATTTCTTCCAGTTCGAACTTGGCGTTCTGGGTGTCGGCCTTGTTGCTGCGGATCGCCTGCAGATTGGCGCGCAGCGTTTCGATCAGCTTGGCCTGGGCTTGCGAGATGTAGCCCATGTACTGCAGTTCGCGGTTGATGCGATTGGGATTGTCGCCCGACAGCAGCAGCTTGATGCGGTCTTCGTTGCCGGCCACATACTGCTCGCGCAGCAGCTTGGACAGCTGCGCCTGCTGGGCGTTGACCAGCGCGGTCAGCTCATTGAGCTGGCGCACCAGCTGGGTCAGCCGGCTCTCGGTGGCCTGCTGCTCCTGCGCCAGGTCGCGCAGCGAGCGGTTGGCCTTGGAAATCGCCTGTTCGGAGACAGCCAGCGCATCGGCGGCATTGCCCTTGGCGGTCTCGGTCTGGTCGATGTCGCGCTTCAAGGCTGTCAGGCGCTGCTGCAGGTCGGCCCTTTCCTTTTCGGCGGCCTGTTTCTGCCGGGTGCGCTCGGTGATGGCCTGGGCATGCGCGGCAGGCGTCCACGCCACCGCGCCGGCGGCCGCAGCCGCCAGCAGCAGCGGCGCGGCATGCTGCCGGGCTGTCCGGGAAATCTGATGGAATAGCGTGCGCGGGACGGCGCACGCCTTGGGGAAGGAACGCAGTTTTATGTCGACTTCCCTTGGTTGGCTACCGCCTTGAGCGCAGCTTCGATGGCGGACTGGTCGCCCAGATAATAGCTCTTGATCGGTTTCAGGTCGGCATCCAGCTCATACACCAGCGGCTGGCCGTTGGGGATGTTCAGGCCGACGATGTCGTTGTCGCTGATGCCGTCGAGATACTTGATCAGGGCGCGCAGGCTGTTGCCGTGGGCGGACACGATGATATGCCGGCCGGCGCGGATGGCCGGGGCGATGGAGTCGTTCCAGGCCGGCAGCACGCGCGCGACGGTGTCCTTCAGGCATTCGGTCAGCGGGATTTGCGCGCGCGCCAGGCCGGCGTAACGCGGGTCGCCAAAAGAATCGCGCTCGTCGCCCGCGGCCAGCGGATTGGGCGGCGTATCGTAGCTGCGGCGCCAGACCAGCACCTGGGCGTCGCCGTACTGGGCGGCGGTCTCCGCCTTGTTCAGGCCTTGCAGGGCGCCGTAGTGGCGCTCGTTCAAGCGCCAGTCGTTCTGGACCGGCACATACATCTGGTCCATTTCGTCCAGGGTGGTCCACAGGGTGCGGATGGCGCGCTTCAAGACCGAGGTGTAGGCCAGGTCGAAACTGAAACCGGCTTCTTTGAGCAGCTTGCCGGCCTGGCGGGCCTCGGCCACGCCCTTTTCGGTCAGGTCGACATCGACCCAGCCGGTGAAGCGGTTGGCCAGGTTCCAGGTCGATTCGCCGTGGCGCATGAATACGATTTTGTACATAGTGGGCTTTTTTGATGATGGAAAAGCTGTGCGTAGAAAATCCGGGCGCATGGCTGCCGCGGCTTTCAGATCGTGAGCACGTTCTCGGGCCTTCGCAGGCCGGGCGATTCGGATAATGCAAATCGCGAATGCTTCTATTTTATAATGCCGGGATTCAGTAAACTCATTGGACAGCCGTGAAATTCATCATCGACAATATTTTCCTGATCGCTCTGGCCTTGGTCTCCGGCGGCGCCCTGCTGGTTCCTTACCTGCAGCAGCGCGGCAACAAGCTGACCTTGCTGCAGGCCACCCAGATGATCAACCAGGGCAAGACACTGGTGCTGGACGTGCGCGACGCCGACCAGTTCGCCGCCGGCCACCTGCGCGACGCCCGCAACATCCCGCTGAAAGAATTGCCGCAGCGCATTGCCGAACTGGACAAGCTCAAGGGCCGTCCGGTCATCGTGGTGTGCCAGAACGGCACCCAGGCCATGAAGGCCGAAGCCTCGCTCAAGAAAGCCGGCTTCACCGACGTCTACGGCTTGAACGGCGGCATCGCCGCCTGGGCCGGCCAGGGCCTGCCGCTGACCACCAAGGACGCAAAATGAGCGCGCCGGTCGTGATGTACTGCACCGCCGTGTGCCCGTACTGCGTCATGGCCGAGCGCCTGCTTGCCAACAAGGGCGTGGCGCAGATCGAGAAGATCCGCGTCGACCTCGAACCTCAGCAGCGCGAGCTGATGATGCAGAAAACCGGCCGCCGCACGGTGCCCCAGATCTATATCGGCGACACCCATGTCGGCGGTTTCGACGATCTGAACGCATTGGATCGCGCCGGCAAGCTGGACCCGCTGTTGCAAGCCTGACGCCAGCGCCAGCGTATATTTTTTGAATAACCCACCGAACCTGAAAGAGATCCATGTCGGAACAGAACCAGCAAGAGCAACAGCAAGCCGTTTTCCAGATCCAGCGCGTCTACCTGAAGGACCTGTCGCTGGAGCAGCCGAATTCGCCGGCCATTTTCCTGGAACAGGAAGCGCCGTCGATCGAAGTGTCGGTCGACGTCGGCGCCGAAGCGCTGGCTGACGGCGTGTTCGAATCGACCGTGACCATTACCGTGACCGCCAAAGTCAGCGACAAGGTGGCCTTCCTGGTCGAGGGCAAGCAAGCCGGCATCTTCGAGATCCGCAACGTGCCGGCCGACCAGCTGGATCCGCTGCTGGGCATCGGCTGCCCCAACATCATCTACCCGTACCTGCGCGCCAACATCGCCGACGCCATCACCCGCGCCGGTTTCCCGCCGGTGCACCTGGCCGAGATCAACTTCGAAGTGTTCTACCAGCAACGCCTGCAGGCCCTGGCCGAGCAGCAAGGCGCCACCCTGGTCAACAACGGCTCCACCGCCGTCAACTGAGCTGCAGTCCAGCCTCGCGCGGCGCCGGCGGATGGTTCCGGCGCGCCGGGGCAGGCCATGCGCGGCGGCCGACTGCCGCTGCCGGCCAGCCGCCGCCGCGGCGCTTCCCTCGAACCTGCGGAGACTTCACCGATGAAACGCCTGCCCCTGATCCTTTGCGCGACCGCCCTGGGCGCTGCTGTATTGGCTCCCAACGCCTTTGCGCTCGATTTCAAGTCGGTTGGCGCCGCGCCTTCCGTCATGTATGACGCCCCGTCCGAAAAGGGCCGCCGGGTCTATGTCGCACCGCGCGGCATGCCGGTCGAGGTGGTGCTGACCTATGGCGAATGGAGCAAGGTGCGCGACGCCGCCGGCACGCTGTCGTGGATACAATCCAAGGCCTTGACGCCCAAGCGCATGCTGGTGGTGTCCGCCGCCAACGCACGCATCTTCAATGCCGCCGACGAAGGCAGCCCGGTCGTGTTTACCGCCGACAAGAACGTGCTGCTGGAAATGATCGAGAGCCCGAGCAATGGCTGGGTCAAGGTGCGCCACCGCGACGGCCAGACCGGCTTCGCCAAGGTCGCCGACATCTGGGGCGGCTAAATCCCGATCCGCCAATCCGGCAAATCAACCACCACGCTCTCACGCCATCCAATGAAAATCACCATCCTCGGCGCCGGCGCATGGGGTACCGCGCTGGCCATCACCTTGGCGCGCAAGCATGACGTCGTGCTATGGGGGCGCAATGCCCAGGCCATGGAAGAAGCCGGCCGGCAACGCGAGAACCAGCGTTACCTGCCGGGCTTCCCGTTGCCGGATGAACTGGCCGTCACGGCCGATTTCAACGTCGCCGTGCAACACGTCTGCGGCGAGCCGCAGACTTCGCTGCTGATCGTCGCCTCTTCGGTGGCCGGCTTGCGCGGCCTGGCCGGGCAACTGCGCGGCCATCCCATCCCCAACCTGGTCTGGCTGTGCAAGGGCCTGGAACAAGACACCCGCCTGTTGCCGCACCAGATCGTGCAGCAGGTGCTGGGTTCGGCCATCCCGGCCGGCGTGCTGTCGGGCCCCTCCTTCGCCCAGGAAGTCGCGCGCGGACTGCCTTGCGCGCTGACCATCGCCGGCGCCGATGGCGCGCTGTGCGAACGCGTGGTGACGGCCGTACATGGCGGCAACATCCGCATCTATTCGAGCGATGACTTGATCGGGGTTGAAATCGGCGGCGCGGTGAAGAACATCCTGGCCATTGCCACCGGTGTGGCCGACGGCCTGCAACTGGGCCTGAATGCGCGCGCCGCGCTGATCACCCGCGGACTGGCCGAAATCACCCGGCTGGGCGTGGCGCTGGGCGGCCGGCCCGAGACGTTCATGGGCCTGTCCGGCGTGGGCGACCTCATCCTGACCTGCACCGGCGACCTCTCGCGCAATCGGCGCGTGGGCCTGGGCCTGGCGCAAAACAAGAAACTCGAGGATATCGTGACCGAACTGGGGCACGTGGCCGAAGGGGTGCTCTGCGCCAAGGCGGTACGCGAACTGGCGCAGGAAAAAGGCATCGACATGCCGATCACCAACGCGGTGGCGGCGGCCTTGTTCGATGGGGTGTCGGTGCAGGAAATGGTGTCGCGCCTGCTGTCGCGGGACCCGCGCGAAGAAACACTCTGACATCGGAATCCGGCCGTGCCCTGGCCGGACATCCCCGCCCCCGCGACAGCGCGGGGCATCACGGCATCATCGGGCGATGATGTCGCTTTCCATCTTGGGGCGCTTGAAGCGCTGCGGCGAGCCGCCCTCGACGATATCGTCCATCTGCTTGGAGATCTTGTCGTAGGCCGACGAACAATCATCGTCATGGCGCGGCGCTTCGCTGGCGCCCTTGAAACGCTTGCCGAAACGGGACGGGCGAGATTCGCCGTTGGTCACGTATTGCTGGGCCGCGCGGCCGGCGTAGTTGTTACTGGCGTTGGTCTTGTTGCGTTGTATGGCTTGCATCGTATTTCCTCTTACGTCGCTTGACGCTCAACGTTCCCCGGTTGACGTTCCGGAGAACCGGCAACGGCCCGGAGAAATATTTGCTCTCCGACAACCGTTCCAGATACATAAGCGCCCATGACAGGCGCTTGAAGTATGTAACGTCCCAAGCGCGATTTGGAATACGTAAAAGTCAGTATTTTGTCAGCCAATTTTCATTTATTTTTGGGCACTATTTTGATATTGCTTCGCAATATCGTCTCAAACCATTGAAAACAATAGATTTTTCCTTGCCCAACAAAGGGTTGATTGTGCACTTTTACGGGGCAATGCGGAGATGAAACAACTGTTGCCAAACGTATCGACTCCGCGTGGGGAGTATCAAATAATGTTGAAAAGGCAATGAAATTTCAGGAAGGCAATTTCCCGGAAACAAGACATTGCCGGGAAGAAAATATCTCAGGCGAGCACCGGTACCCCAAGATCGGCCGGCACCAGTGAAAACACCTTGGCGTCGCGCGGCTCGCCGTGGAACACCAGACGGTTGCGCGCCAGGCACTCCAGCGTGGCGCCGGTTTTTTCGGCCACGCGCTGGCTGCGCAGGTTGCCGGCCTGGATAACCATCTCCAGCCGGGTCAGGCCGGTTTTGCCGAACGCGAAAGCGGCCGCCGCGCGGGCGGCTGTCGCGGCGATGCCGCGGCCGGTGTAGCCGTCGCGCACCCAGTAGCCCAGATTGGCCAACTGGTTAAGCTGGCTGATCTGGTTGATCGCGACAGAACCGATCACCAGGCCGGAAACGCGCTCGATGACGTTGAAATCGTAAGCTGCACGCATCTCCCATTGTTCGATGCTGCGCTGCAGGAACAGGCGGGCATCGGCCAGCGCGTAATCGAGTGTGCACCAGGCTTCCCATTCGCTGATGGCGCGTACCGATTGGCGGATCGCATCGTAGAGTGCCGGCGCTTCCCGCAAGCCCAGCGGGCGCACCTCGATGTTACGGTCGCAGTAAATGATTTGCCGGTCGCGGTCTAGGTGGTGGCTCATGCTCGGTTGCTGGCTCGGGAAAGGCGAGGCACGACGTCTGTACAGCACAGGTTCGAGAGCGTTTCATCTTACCTAAATTCTTTACCGCCTTGGCGCTTCGCCGTCAGGATGCCAGATGCGGATGCAGTTCGGCCAGCCGGGTGATGACCGAAACCTCCTCGGGCATCTCGGGATGCACGCCATACTCTTGCAGCGCGATCACCTTCATGCCGGCCGCGATGCCGGCCTTGATGCCGGGCAGGCTGTCTTCCACCACCGCGCAGCGCGCCGGATCCACGCCCAGGCTGCGGGCGGCGAACAGGAACAGCGCCGGGTCGGGCTTCCAGCGCTGCACATCGTAGGCGCTGAAGATGCGGCCGGCGAAATACGGCAGCAAGCCGGTCACGCGCAGGCACAGTTCGATCTTGGGATGCGGCGCGTTGGAGGCCAGCGCGTAGGGAATCGACAGCGCCTGCACCATTTCCAGGGCGCCATTGATCGGCTGCAACCGTTGCTCCAGCATGCCGGCCATCACGTCGCGCAATTCCTGTTCGAAACTGGCCGGCAACGGCGCGCCGTGCAACTCCTCGATGCGCGCCACGCACAGCTTCATGCTGACGCCGCGGAACTGCGCCAGCGCCTCCCGGGCCGTGAGGTCGACGCCGTAGCGGGCGACATATTCGGACCAAGCTTCGGCGGCGACCACTTCACTGTCGACCAGGGTTCCGTCGCAATCGAAGATGACCAGGTCGATGGCGTTGGCAGGGTCTTTCATGTCAAAGCTCTCCGTAAGAATGCAGACCGGAGAGGAACATGTTCACGCCCAGGAAGGCGAAGGTCGTCACCAGCAAGCCGACCAGCGCCCACCATGCCGCCACCCGGCCGCGCAGGCCTTTCATCAGGCGCATGTGCAGCCAGGCCGCGTAGTTGAGCCAGACGATCAGCGCCCAGGTTTCCTTCGGATCCCACGACCAGTAGCCGCCCCAGGCTTCGGCCGCCCACAGGGCGCCGAGGATGGTGGCGATGGTGAAGAAGGCGAAACCGACCGCGATCGCCTTGTACATCACGTCATCCAGCACCTCCAGCGACGGCAGGCGGTCCGCCAGGATGCCCTTGGACTTGAACAGGTAGGCCACCGCCACCATGGCCGCCAGCGCGAAGGTGCCGTAGCCGATGAAATTGGCCGGCACGTGGATCTTCATCCACCAGCTCTGCAGCGCCGGCACCAGCGGCTGGATCTCGGCTGCATCGCGCGACACGGTGTACCACATCAGGAAGCCGACCGCCGCCGAGATCACCGTCAGCACGAAGGCGCCCAGTTGGCGGGTGGCATAGCGCTCTTCGTAATACAAATAGAACAGCGCCGTGATCATGCAGAACAGGATGAACACTTCATACAGGTTGGAGATCGGGATGTGGCCGACGTCGGGGCCGATCAGGTAGGACTCGTACCAGCGCACCATCATGCCGGTAAATCCCAGCACCACCGCCGCCCAGCACAGCTTGGAGCCGAGCGCCGTGCCGGTGCCGGCGCGCGTGGCCAGCCCGCCCCAGTAGAACAGCGTGGACAAGGCGAACAGCGCGCTCATCCACAGGATGGCCGACTGGCTGGAGAGCATGTACTTGAGGAAGAATTTCTTCTCCGCCATGTCCAGCGAGCCGCCGTACATGCCGATGGCGCCCAGCGACAGCAGCGCCAGCAGGGGGATCAGCCAGCGCACCTGTTTCCAGTGCCAGCCCAGCCAGGCGAAGGTCGGCGCGGCCAGCAGCAGCACCGCCTTCTCGTAGTAATCCATGTAGTCGCCGAAACGCGCGAGCGCATACAGCGAGCCGGCCACCAGCGCGGCGGCGTAAATCCAGTCCACCGCGCTCAAGCGGCGAAAGAAGCCCTGTTCCTGGGGGTAGCCTGGGGTTGTTGCTTCTGTCAGTTCCATTCCGATCTCCACTGCATTCCTGCGGCCATGCTAGCGGCGGCGCCGCCCAGCGTTCATATGCGCAGGATGATAACCGCCATATTCCGGCGGCACGGTCTCCGTCATGTCATGAACCGGCTTATTCTGTACGCCAGCGCCGGCTTTGTACAACGTCAAGATGCAGAATCGGCGGCCGGCGCGAGCCCCGCTTTCATCTGCTCGAATTCCTTTTCGAAGTCCAGCGTCTTGCGCTGGGTGCTCATGGCCAGCAACGCATGGCTGCCCTGGCCGCCCTCTTGCGGCTTGATCCAGATCCACAGGCGACGTTCGCGGATATACAGCATCGCGAACACGCCCAGCACCAGGAACAGGCAGCCCAGATACACGACCTTCTTGCCCGGCGAGCGCGTCACCTGCAACACCGAAGCCTTGATTTCCTCGAAGCCGGCAAGCTGCAGGAACACCGGCGCCGGATAGAAGGCGGCGTCGGCCAGCGCATTGATCGCCAGTTGCAGGTAGCGGCCATGCGCCTCGTCGCTGGCGACCGGGGCCAAGCCATCCTTGGCCCGCGCGGCTTGCCACAGTTCCCACATGCTGCCATTGAGGATCTTCATGAAGATATCGGCGGCCTTCTCCTGCTCGGCGGCCGGCAGCTTTTCCAAGAACCGGGTGACGGCGATGAAACCCGAGGTCTGGCCATCGCCGGCGAAGATGTCCAGCCCGCGCTGCGCCGATTGCTGCAGTTGCTCGCGCAGCGCGGCCGGGGTATCGCGGCCGCCGGAAATGGCCTGGCCGGCGTAACGGCGCGCCGCCTCCTCGCGCAATGCCGGGTTGGCCAGCGCGGCGCGCAGGCGCATCCATTCGGTCACGCTATCGTTGTCGTCGGCCGGGATGCGCAGGTAGCGGAACGGCTGGTCGGGCTGCTCGCGCATGCCGGCCAGGAACACGTAGGCGCCGTCGATCTGCATCGATTGCATGTAGTTGAAGTACTCGCGCGCCTGGCCGGTCTTGTCGCGCAGCTTGTACTGGATGCTGGGGCCGACGTTCTTGAAGTCCTTGTTGTTGGCATTCTTGGCGCCGGAGCCGAGATGCTTGTCGAGGCTGCCCATGAAGCCCTGGTTCACCGTCTTGCCGATGTTGACCGCGCGCGCATCGCCGCCGGCAGCACCGCCCGAAGCGTTGCCGGCGCTATTCATGTTTTCCACGTTGAAGGGGCGAAACCCGCTCCACTCCACCGTGTAGTCGCCTGCCGCCTGGGCCAGCGGCGTGCTGCCGTTGACTTCGCCGGCGAAGTCGAAGCGGTTGTTCTCGGCGCCGCGCATCGGGTAGCCGACCAGCTTGAGCTTGGTGCCGCCATCCTCGAAGCTGGATTGGTAGATCGCCACGTTCTTGTAGATCAGCGGTTCGTTGACCTTGATGGTGGCGGCGATCTCGTGGCCGGTCTCATGGTCGCGCACCACCACCTCGCTGGCGAACAGCTTGGGCATGCCGGTGGAATAGAAATCGATGATGAAACGCTTGAGCTGGATCGTGAAGGGCAGGTCCTGGATCATCACGCCGTCCTGCTGGGGGATGATCGCGGTACTGCTGCTGGCGCCCTCGGGAATGAGCGTGTTGCCGCGGAAGGTCGGGTTGCCGATGCCCAGGCGGTAGCGCTCCGGAATCTGCGAAATGATGCCGTTGCCGGAGAAGGCCTGCTTGCCGTAGAACCACTGCTGGAAGCGGATCGGCAAGTCGGAGTCGAGCAGGCCGCCCAGGCAGATGATGACGATGGCCGCATGCGCGAAGATATAGCCCCACTTGTTGGCCGCCCCCTGCTTGGCGGCCAGGAGCGTGCCGCCATCCTTGTCGACCAGCTTGACCTTGTAGCCGCGCGCGCCGACTTGCCGGGCCAGGCGCGCGGCGGCTTGCGCCGGCTGTTCGGCGCTGCTCCATTCGGCTTTGTGATGGAAATTGCGCAGCGACTGCTCGCGCACGTTGTCGCGCCAGCTTTTGACGTCGCGCAGCATCTTGGGCGCATTGCGCGCGATGCACAGCGAGGTCGACAGCACCAGGAAGCCCATGAACAGCAGAAACCACCAGGCCGAATACACGGCATACAGGCCCAGCTTGTTGAAGACCTCGAACCAGAACGGCCCGAACTGGTTGACGTAGTTCGGCATCGGCTCGTTCTGCTTCATCACGGTGCCGATCACCGAGGCGATCGCAATCAACGTCAGCAAGCTGATCGCAAAGCGCATCGATGACACCAGTTCGACCGCGTCGCTTACCCAGCGCTGCTTGGTCCTGATTAAAATCCCTTCGGTACTGCTGCCCGTCGTCATATTCCTGCCTTACCGGATCCGGCTTGCCGGCCCCGCATCCATTTCAATTGCCTTGCCGGACGGCAAAGCATCGCAAACCCCGGATTCTACCGCTCCCGGAGCAAGTCCGTGATACGTACCGGCACAGTCCCGGTATGCCCGGGCGCATATCTGGCGCAACCGGCGCCCCGGAAAATGCGAACCCGCCGGGATGGAAAATCTCGCCCGCAAGCCGCTGGCGGATGCACCCGGCTTTGCAGCGCCAGCGGTGTCGCCGCATGGCGATGCGAGCCAACCCGCGCGCAAAAAAAGAGGCGGCACGCGGGCCGCCTCTTTTTTGTACCGGATCGTCAACAGGTTCTTATTTCAGGCCGGCGATGTAATCCGCCACGGCCTTGATTTCCTTGTCCGACAAACGCTCGGCGATGGCCGTCATCTGCGGGCTGTTGTTGCGGCTGCCGCCACGGAAATTGGTCAGCTCCGCCACCGTGTAATCCTGGTGCTGGCCTGCCAGGCGCGGATACTGGGCCGGAATGCCGGCGCCGTTCGGGCTGTGGCAGCCGGCGCAGGCAGGCACGTTCTTGGAAGCGATGCCGCCGCGCCAGATGTGCTTGCCAAGCTCGATCGTGTCCTTGTTTTTGGCCGCCCCCGGCTTGGGCGACTGCGTCGCCAGGTAGGCCGCGAGATTCTTGATGTCCTCGTCGGACAGGGCCTTGGCCAGCGGCGACATCACCGGATTGTTGCGCTCCGGCGTGCGAAAGTTCATCAGCTGCTTGGCGATGTAGGCCTCATGCTGGCCAGCCAGCTTGGGGTTTTGCGTGATGGTCGAATTGCCGGCGGCGCCGTGGCAGGAGACGCAAGCCACGATATTGCGGGCGTTGTCGCCGTTGGTATAAAGCGCTTCACCTTTGGCCGGATCGGCCTTGACGACTGCTTTCTTTTCTTCGGCTGCATATGCCAGGGAAGAAACTGCCAGCAATGCAACAAATACGGTTTGCAACAATGGGGAAAAGGAAAAGGCACGGTTCATTCGTCACCCTAATACTTATTGTGGTTTTCAGAGATTCTGCCCGTTTGGCGGCTGGCTGCCCCCATACCCAATGCCGGTCTTCTGACCTGTCTCCAATGGCCGCCATTTTTTTGTTTGCTTGGCGTCAACACGGCAATAGATAGCGCCCCATTGTACAATAGCTTCTCTGCATTTTTGCCCCTCTTTCGGATTTCTGCCCCACCTATGTCGCAACTTTGGCAAGCCCGCTTTTTCACCACCGTCAATCATTTGCGGGATCTGCCCAAGACCGATGTGCCGGAGGTTGCCTTCGCCGGCCGCTCCAACGCAGGCAAATCCACTGCCATCAATGTGCTGTGCAACCAGAAACGCCTGGCCTTCGCGTCCAAGACGCCGGGCCGCACCCAGCACATCAATTACTTTTCCATCGGCGGCGCCCACGTCGGCCAGCATCGCCACGACGAAGTGCGCGCCGACGAGATCCGCGCGCTGCTGGTCGACCTGCCCGGCTATGGCTACGCCGAGGTTTCCGGCTCGGCCAAGCACCATTGGCAAGCGCTGCTGGGCGACTATGTGCGGCAGCGCCAGCAACTGGCCGCGCTGGTGATGATCGTCGATTCGCGCCGCCCCTTCACCGACCTCGATACCCAGATGATCGAGTGGTTCGCGCCGACCGGCAAACCCATCCATTGCATCCTCAGCAAAGCCGACAAGCTCAACCGCAACGACGCCACCAACGCCCTGCGCCAGGCCCAGACCTACCTGGCCAGCTATGTCGATGCCAACGGCGACCCGTTCCCGTTCACCGCCCAGTTGTTCTCGGCGCTCAAGCGTACCGGCCTGGATGAAGCCAATGACCGCATCCTGCAGTTGGCAGGACTGACCGCCGATCCCGACGAAGAAAACGAAGAAACGCCGCCGGCGACGGAATAAGCCTCAGGAACGGGGAAAAAAACAGGAAGAAAGAGACGGAAGAGACAAAAACAGGCAGGCCATAAAAAAAAGCCTTGGAGAAAGGGGGAACAATCTCCAAGGCCGAACGCCTTTCGCTTGCGCGATCAGCCCCGCTCAGGGAGGGAAGGGGAAGCGGGAGGCAACGAATTGCCTGAACATAAGATTGGGGGCTCCAGGGGAAGTTTCGAAACTCCCTTCGAGAGCCGCAATTTTCAGAACATAGCGACATTTACTTAGAAATTATTCTAAGTTGACGTCAGTTAGCCATACATTGAACTGAAAGAAAGTCATGCCAGTTTCCACCTCTCCTCTGCAAACTACCGCCGCCTACCCCGCCCTGCGCATGCGCCGCATGCGCCGCGACGCCTTCTCGCGCGCCCTGATGGCCGAGAACGTCATCACCGCCGCCGACCTGATCTACCCGGTCTTCGTCCAGGAAGGCCAGAACCTGCGCACGCCGGTCCCTTCGCTGCCGGGCGTGGAGCGCCTGTCGCTGGATACGCTGCTGCCGGTGGCGGAAGAATGCGTGAAGCTGGGCGTGCCGGTGCTGGCGCTGTTCCCGGCGATCGATCCCGCGCTGAAAACCCCCGACGGCATCGAAGCCACCAACCCGGACGGCCTGATCCCGCGCGTGGTGCGCGCACTCAAGGAGCGTTTCCCCGAACTGGGCGTGCTGTGCGACGTCGCGCTGGATCCCTACACCAGCCACGGCCAGGACGGCGTGCTGGACGAGACCGGCTACATCCTCAATGAAGAAACCATCGCCCTGCTGGTCAGGCAAGCGCAAACCCAAGCCGATGCCGGCGTCGACATCGTTGCGCCGTCCGACATGATGGACGGCCGCATCGGTGCCATCCGCGCCATGCTGGAAGAGCGCGGCCACATCTACACCCGCATCATGGCGTACTCGGCCAAGTACGCCTCGGCCTTCTACGGCCCCTTCCGCGACGCGGTCGGCTCGGCCGCCAACCTCGGCAAGGGCAGCAAGGCCACCTACCAGATGGACCCGGCCAACAGCGACGAAGCGCTGCGCGAAGTGGCGCTGGACCTGGCCGAAGGCGCCGACATGGTGATGGTCAAGCCCGGCATGCCTTATCTCGACATCGTGCGCCGCGTGAAGGACGAGTTCAAGGTGCCGACCTTCGCCTACCAGGTCAGCGGCGAATACGCCATGATCAAGGCCGCCGCGCAGAACGGCTGGCTCGACCACGACAAGACCATGATGGAAGCCATGATGGCCTTCAAGCGCGCCGGCGCCGACGGCGTGCTGACCTACTTCGCGCTGGATATCGCGCGCAAGCTCAAGCAGGCCTGATCCGCCCCGGCCAGCCATGGGTGCCAGCGCCGACACCGAGGTCTTCACCCGCCATCGGCCGCGCCTGTTCGGCGTGGCCTATCGCATGCTGGGCTCGCGCAGCGACGCCGACGACGTGCTGCAGGACGCCTGGCTGCGCTGGCATGGGCAAGACACGGCGGCGCTGGCATCGGCCGAAGCCTGGCTGGTCACGGTGGTCACGCGGCTGTGCATCGACCGCCTGCGCCAGGCCCGGCAGGAACGCCTGTCCTACGTCGGCCACTGGCTGCCGGAACCGCTGGTCGATCTGGCCGACGCCGCGCCCGAGATCGACCTGTTCGGCAGCGCCATGCTGGCGCCCTCGCCCGAGGCGCTGCTGGAGCAGCACAGCGACGTTTCCTTCGCCTACCTGCTGCTGCTCGAACGCCTCAACCCCGAAGAACGCGCCGCCTTCCTGTTGCGCGAAGTGTTCGACCACGACTATCCCGATATCGCCGCCATCCTGCAAAAAAGCGCGGCCAATTGCCGCCAGTTGGTGCATCGCGCACGCGAACGGCTGGCCCGGCAAGAAGCAACCGGCCCGCGCGGCGCCACCCCGCGCAAGCCGTTGCGCGCCGCCTCCGGCCCCATCTCCCGTGCCGCGCATGAGACCCTGCTGCAGAAATTCATGCAGGCGGTGCAAAGCGGCGAGCGCGAAGCCATGCTGGGTCTGCTGGCGGAAGACGCGCGCCTGATCGGCGACGGCGGCGGCAAGGTGTCCTCGTTCCCGCATCCGCTGTTCTCCGGCGCGCGCATTTCCTGGCTGTACTACGCCAATATCCGCCGCTTCGGCGCGCGCATCGCCTATCGCCCGGCCTGGATCAACGGCGGCCCGGGCTTGCTGCGCTATGTGGATGGCCAGCTGGAGTCGGCCCAGGTACTGGAAACCGACAACGGCCTGATCCGCGAAATCTACGTGGTGCGCAACCCGGACAAGCTGGCGGCGATCGCGCGCCAGACCCTTGCCGCCTGAAAAAATCTTTTTTCGCTTTTTTCAAAAAAACCTGTCACAAGCCGACATGGCGCTCCGTCTTATGGATGAACGCCGGCGATTTGCGCCGGCGTCGATTCCAAACCCACAGGAGAATTGCCATGTCCGACTTCAAGCAACGCCTGCAACACACCAAGCTCGCAGCCCCCGCCTTCAATGCCCTGCTCAAGGCCAGCGAGGCCGTGCACACCAGCGGCGTTGACCCCAGGCTGCTGGAACTGGTGTTCCTGCGCGTGTCGCAAATCAACGGCTGCGCCTTCTGCGCCGACATGCATTCGCACGACCTGCTCAAGGCCGGCGAAGACCAGCAGCGCCTCAACACCCTGGCCGCCTGGCGCGAAATCCCCTTCTTCACCGAACAGGAACGCGCCGCGCTGAACTGGGCAGAACGCTTCACCGACCTGAAGACCCCGGACGCCGACAAGGAAGACGCCGCGTTCGCGCTGATGAAGCAGCACTTCACCGAGGCCGAGATCGCCAACCTCACCTTCGCGGTCGCCATCATCAACGCCTGGAACCGCCTGGGCGTGTCGATGCGCCCGCAGGTGCCGCGCCGCAGCTGATCGGCGTACCGCACAGGACGAGGACGAAAAAAAACGCACCCCGGTCGCCCGGGATGCGTCGAACATGGTCCGATCCACATCAGACTTTCTGCTCAAAACCTGCCCGGCGCTTCCTCGGAAGCGCCGGCTGAACCTATACCTGCCTTACTTCCACAGCGCGCACTTGGACTCGGCCTTGGTCATGTAGGCCTGCTCGCCGGGGATGGTCTGCACCAGCTTGTAGTAATCCCACGGGCGCTTGGATTCCGACGGCTTTTTCACTTCCATCAGGTACATGTCATGCACCATGCGGCCGTCCGGACGGACCACGCCGTTGGAGGTGAAGAAGTCGTTGATCTTGTTCTTGCGCAGGTAATCCATCACCTTGTCGGCGTCGGTGCTGCCGACCGCCTTGACCGCCTTCAGGTACTGGCCCACGGCCGATGCGTCGCCGGCCTGGAACATCGTCGGCATCTTCTTCATCTTGCCGAAGTAGCGATTGCCCCATGCGCGCGACTGGTCGTTGAGATCCCAGTACCAGCCGTCCGTCAGATACATGCCTTGCGTGACTTGCAGGCCCAGCGAATGCGTATCGGTGATGAAGATCAACAGGCCGGCCAGCTTCATCGTCTTGTTCACGCCGAATTCATTGGCCGCCTTGATGGCGTTGATGACATCGCCGCCGGCCACCGCCAGGCCCAGGATCTGGGCCTTGGAGGCTTGCGCCTGCAGCAGGAAGGACGAGAAGTCGGACGTCGCCAGCGGCGCGCGGATCTGGCCCACGACGCTGCCGCCGCCGGCCTTGACCACATCGCTGGTGTCTTTTTCAAGCGAAGTGCCGAACGCATAATCGGCCGTCACGAAATACCACGACTTGCCGCCCTGCTTGGTGATGGCCGCGCCCGTGCCGCGCGCCAGCGCAGTGGTGTCGTAGGCGTACTGGATGGTGTAGGCGTTGCATTCCTCGTTGGTCTGGCGCGTGGTGCCGGCGCCGACCGAGATGAAGACCTTCTTCTTTTCGCCGGCGACCTTGCCCATGGCCAGGCTGGCGGCCGAGTTCACGCCGCCGACCAGCATGTCGACGCCGTCGCGGTCGAACCATTCACGCGCCTTGTTGGCGGCGATGTCGGCCTTGTTCTGGTGGTCGGCGAACACGAATTCGATCTTCTTGCCATTGATGGCGCCGCCGGCATCGGCAATCGCCATCTTGATGGCTTCGATGCCGCCCTGGCCGTCCATGTCGGCGTAAGTGCCGGACAGGTCGGTGATGAAACCGATCTTGATGGTGTCGCCGGCGGCCTGCGCCGGCAGGGATGCGCCGAACAGGGCGCAGACGGCGGCGGACAGCGCCGCGCGCTTGATGCTTTTCCTCAAAGTCTCCTCCTCTGGGTGAACGCCACGGCGTCGTGCCGCGGTTCGTTTGGATTTCTCGCGTGGTGTTCTTGTTGCGACTCCGCAAGCGAGTGCGGAGAAGGTGTTGCCGGCATGCGCCGAGGCGCATGCCATCGTGCTTGCGAAGGTCAGCCGAGGACGGCGCGCGTCAGTTCGCCATCGACCAGGCGCGTGATGCCCAGCGGGTTGGCGTTCTTCAGCGGCGCCGGCAGCATTGCATCGGGGTAGTTCTGGTAGCACACCGGGCGCAGGAAGCGCTCGATGGCCAGCGTGCCGACCGAGGTGCCGCGCGCATCCGAGGTGGCCGGATACGGGCCGCCGTGAACCATCGCGTCGCACACTTCGACGCCGGTCGGATAACCGTTGAGCAGCAGGCGGCCGGCCTTCTGTTCCAGCAGCGCGATCAGGTCCTGGTTGCCTTGCAGGTCGCCGATCTCGGCTTGCAGCGTGGCGGTCAGCTGGCCGTGCATGTTGGCGGCGAAATCGATGAGCTGTTCGCGGCTTTCCAGTTCGACGATCACGGTCGAGGGGCCGAACACTTCTTCTTCCAGCGGCGCTTCCTTGGAGAACAGCAGCGCGGCCTCGGCCTTGAACAGGTGCGGCACGGCCTGGGTGTAGCTGCTGCCGCCGGTGGCGATGACCTTCACGCCGGGCAGCTGGGTCAGGCGCGCCACGCCGCTGTTGTAGTGCGACAGGCCGCCGCTGTTCAACATGGTGGCCGGCGCGGTGCCGCCGAAGGCGGCCGACAGCTTCTCGATGAAAGCGGTCAATTCCGGCGACTTCACGCCCAGCAGCAGGCCCGGGCTGGTGCACAGCTGGCCGCAGCCCATCGTGACGGAACCGGCCAGATCCTTGGCGATGGCGTCGCCGCGCGCCTTGAGCGCCTCGGGCATCAGGATGATGGGGTTGATGCTCGACATTTCCGCGAACACCGGAATCGGTTGCGGACGCGCCGCCGCCATGTCGCACAACGCGCGGCCGCCGCGCAGCGAACCGGTGAAGCCGACCGCCTGGATGGCGGCGCTCTTGACCAGTTGGGCGCCAACGCGATCGCCGTAGATCATGTTGAAGGTGCCGGCCGGCATGCCGGTCTTCTTGACGGCGCGCTCGATGGCGTCGGCCACGATTTCGGAGGTGACCAGATGGCCGGTGTGGGCTTTGAACACTACCGGGCAGCCGGCCGCCAGCGCGGCCGCGGTGTCACCGCCGGCCACCGAGAAAGCCAGCGGGAAGTTGCTGGCGCCGAACACGGCCACCGGGCCCACGCCGATCTTGTACTGGCGGATATCCGGGCGCGCCATCGGCTTGCGCTCGGGCAGCGCGGTGTCGATGCGGGCGCCGTAGAAGTCGCCGCGGCGCAGGACCTTGGCGAACAGGCGCATCTGGCCGCTGGTGCGGCCGCGTTCGCCGGCCAGGCGGGGCGTGACCGGCAGCGCGGTTTCGCGCGAGACGGCGGCGAGGAAATCGTCGCCCAGCGCGTCGATCTCATCGGCGATCGCGTCCAGGAAGGCGGCGCGCTGCTCCGAGGTGGTCGCGCGAAACGCCGGGTAGGCCTTCTCCGCCGCGTGGACGGCGGCCGCCACTTCCTTCTCGGTCGCGGTCACAAAGGGAATCTCGAAGATCGCGCCGCTGGCGGCGTCGATGCTGTGCAGATGAAGGTCGCCTTCACCGCTGCGCTGGCCGCCGATGTAGTTGTGTCCGAGGATGTTCAAGCTCACGATGTACTCCTGCTCTGTGCGTTGGCGCTGCCCTGACGGGTCACGCGCGAAGGGCCGCACCCCGTGTTGGCGAGGACGGCCGGTTGGTTCCGGTTAATTTTCCCGCGCGGCGTGTGCCGCGCGGGTCTATTGTGTTGCATCACATGGATTGCTGCAGCATGCGTTCGTAATCCTGCGCCGAGGCCACGCGCGGATTGCTCTTGTGGCTGTGGTCGGCCAATGCGCCCTGGATGATCTTGGGGAACATGTCGGCGCTCACGCCCAGCTCGCCCAAACCGGCAGGCAAGCCCAGGCGGCGGCTCATCTCCTTGATGGCCGGGCCGATCGCGGCGCCGTCCTTCAATCCCATGGCATGCGCCATGCGCGCCATCTTGTTGTCCTTGAGCATGGTCTCGGCGCTTTCGTTGAAAGCGATGATGGCCGGCAGGAAGATGGCGTTCAGGGTGCCATGGTGCAGCTTGGGATTGATGCCGCCCAGCGAGTGCGACAGGCTGTGCACGCAGCCCAGCCCCTTCTGGAACGCCATCGCGCCCTGCATCGAGGCGCTCATCATGTTCAGGCGCGCCTCGCGGTCGCCCGGCTCCTTGGTGGCGCGTTCGATATGCGCCCAGGCGCGCCACAGGCCATCGAGCGCGATGCCGTCGGCGGGCGGGTTGAAGGCGGGCGCCATGAAGGTTTCCAGGCAGTGGGCGATGGCGTCCATGCCGGTGGCCGCGGTCATCAGCGGCGGCAGGCCGAGCGTCAGTTCCGGGTCGCAGATGGCGACCTTGGGCACGATGAACGGCGACAGCACGCCGACCTTGCGGCCGTCGTCCAGGATCAGGATGGCGCCGCGGCCGACTTCGCTGCCGGTGCCGGCGGTGGTCGGGATGGCGATCACCGGCGCGGTCTTGGCGGTGATGTTGGCCAGGCCGCCTTCGATCAGCGCGAAGGATTTCAACGGGCCTTCGTGCGTACCGCATACGGCCACGCCCTTGGCCAGGTCGATCGAGGAACCGCCGCCCACCGCCACGATACCGTCGCAGCCGGCTGCGCGGAACAGCGCCACGGCCGCGCGCACCGCGCCTTCGTTCGGGTTGGGCGGCGTCTGGTCGAACACCGGGACGGCCGCGCCGTCCTTCAACTGGCCCAGTACCTTGGCCAGGATACCGGCGTTGCGGATGCCCATGTCGGTGACCACCAGCGGCTTCTTGATGCCGATGCGCTCGCATTCCTGCTGCAAGAGCGACAGCGCGCCGTAGTCGAACTGGACCTGGGTAATGTAATTGATGAGTGCCATCACATAGCCTTGATTTATAGATATCAGACCAAGGGCCGATTGGCCCACGGCCCGGCGGGAATCCGGATATTGATCCGTTTTCCCCGTTGCGGCCTTGGTTTGGAAAGCCAGACTCTAAGCCAATGCGGGCGCTTTGACTAATGAGAGGTGTTGATATGGGTATAACCAACAGTCATACTGAGGCTTTCCCGACTCCACCACCGCCATGCAAACCTCCCTGCCCTCGCTCGCGTCGATCACCTCGCGCCTGCACCTGCGCCAGTTGCGCCTGCTGATCGCCTTGTCGGACCACGGTTCGCTGCTCAAGGCGGCCGAACAGGTCGCCCTGACCCAACCGGGCGCCAGCAAGGCCTTGCAGGAAATCGAAAGCACCCTCGGCGCGCAACTGTTCGTACGCACCAACCGCGGGCTGGAGCCGACCGAGCTGGGCCATTGCGTGATCCGCTATGCGCGGTTGATCCAGACCGACCTGACCCATCTGCGCGAGGAAATGCTGTCGATCATGCAAGGCAATGGCGGACGGCTGGCGGTGGGCACCATCATGGGCGCAGTGCCATTGTTGACCGATGCGCTGACGCGCCTGCTGGAAAAGCGGCCCTCGCTGTCGGTGGAAATCGTCGAAGACACCAGCGCGCGCCTGTTGCGCCTGCTGGACCAGGGCCGGCTGGACATGGCGATCTGCCGCACCAGCATCAGCCAGCGCCCGCACCTGTACGACGCCTTCAATATCCATGATGAAGAGCTGGCGGTCGTGGCCAGCGTGAACCATCCGCTGGCGCATGCGCAAGAGTTGCAGCTGTCAGACCTGGCCGATTCGCGCTGGGTGGTGTATTCGGCCAACATGCCGATGCGGGTCTCGCTGGAGCGCGAATTCCACGACGCCGACCTGCGCTTTCCGCTGCACCTGATGGAAACCACCTCGGCCTTCACCACGCTCTCGCTGCTGCAGAAGAACCCGCATTTCGTGGCGCTGCTGTCGGTCGACGTGGCGCAGTTCTGCACCCGCTTCGGCATGACCCGCATCCTGCCGCTGCAGTTGCACACGCGCAGCGAGCCCTACCAGCTGGTGACGCGCCACGGCACCCAGCTGTCGCCGGTGGCGCGGCTGTTCATCGAGGATTTCGCGCAGGCGCTCACCCCGTCCCCGGACGCATGAGCTGCCTGGGACGCATGCATCCTCCAATGAAAAAACGCTCCCGAAGGAGCGTTTTCTTGTCCGCGTGAAACGAACGGCTTACTTGTTCGGCTGCGGGGTGATGCGCAGGTAAGGGCGCGGCGACTTGTAGCCCTTCGGGTACTTTTGCTTGATCACTTCCTCATCCTTGACCGACAGCGGGATGATCACGTCGTCGCCGTCCTTCCAGTTGCCCGGGGTGGCCACGGTGTAGCCGTCGGTCAGTTGCAGAGCGTCGAGCACGCGCAGCACTTCGTCGAAGTTGCGGCCGGTGCTCATCGGGTAGGTGATGATCAGGCGCACTTTCTTCTTCGGATCGATCACGAACAGCGAGCGCACGGTGGCGGTTTCGGACTGGTTCGGGTGGATCATGTCGTACAGGCCGGCAACCTTCTTGTCGACGTCGGCCACGATGGGGAAACCGACCACGGTCTGCTGGGTTTCCTCGATGTCCTTGATCCATTGCTGGTGGGCCTCGGCGCCGTCCACCGACAGCGCGATGGCCTTGACGTTGCGCTTGTCGAACTCCGGCTTGAGCTTGGCGGTCAGGCCCAGTTCGGTGGTGCAGACCGGCGTGAAATCGGCCGGATGGGAAAACAGCACGACCCAGGAATCGCCCGCCCAGTCGTGGAATTTGATCTTGCCGATCGAGGATTCTTGCTCGAAATCCGGCGCGGTATCGCCCAGACGCAGTGTCATAACGGTCTCCTTGTTCGAGGGTGAGGGGGAAAAGAGAAGGTTGACTATAGCTTGCGCGATGGCTTCGTCCAACAATTATTAAGACGTAACCAAATAACGTGGCGCAATGATGATCTCCCTACGTCCGAAACTTCCTTACAAGCCCTGCAATACCGCCAGGAAACGGTCGGCATCCTGGTAGCCGATGACGCGCTTGCCGGCCTGCTCCTTGCCGTCGCCATTGAAGAACATGATGCCCGGCGGCCCGAACAGGCTGAAGCGCCTGAGCATGGCGCGGTCGTCGGCGTTATTGGCGGTGACATCGATCTGCAGCAGCAACATCCGGCTGAAGCGTTCCTTCACGCGCGCGTCGGTGAAGGTGAAGCGTTCCATCTCCTTGCAGGAGACGCACCAGTCGGCATAGAAGTCCAGCATCACCGGCCGGCGCTCGCCACGGGCATTTTGCGCCAGCGCGGCGTCCAGCTCGGCCGATGAGCGCACCCGCACGAACTCCGTGTGCGCGGCAGTTGCCCCTTGCGCGGCCAGATGCGCCAACGGCGCCAGCGGATCGCGCCCGCCGGTGGCCACGCTGACCAGCTGCAGCAATCCCAGCGCGGCGAACGCCAGGCCGAAGGCGCGCGCCAGCCAGCCTGCCGGACGCGACCACAGCAGATAGGCGCCATAGCCGATGCCGAGCGCGGCCCATCCGGCAACCTGCAGCCAGGCCGGGATCACCGGCGCCACCATCCACAGCGCGGTGCCCAGCATCAGCACGCCGAAGAAACGCTTGACGGCATCCATCCAGGCGCCGGCGCGCGGCAGCAATGCGCCGGCGGAAGCGCCGATCAGCAACAATGGCACGCTCATGCCCAGCGCCATGGCGAACAATGCGCTGCCGCCCAGCACCAGGTTGCCGCTCTGGCTGATATACAGCAACGCGCCGGCCAGGGGGGCGGCCACGCAAGGGCCGACGATCAATGCGGAAATGGCGCCCATCAGGAACACGCCCACCCATGTGCCGCTGCCGCCGCCGGAAGCGCTCGACAGTTTCGACTGCAGCGCGGCCGGCACTTGCAATTGATAGACATCGAACATGGATAAGGCCAGGCCGGCCATCAGCAGCGCGAAGGCGCCCAGGATCCAGGGATTCTGCAGATAAGCCGACAAGCCTTCGCCCAGCATGCCCGCCGCCACGCCCAGCGCCGTGTAGACCAGCGCCATGCCCAGCGCGTAATCGACCGACAGCAGGAAGCTGCGGGCGCGTCCCCGGCCTGCTGCAACCGTCCCTTGCTGGCCGACGATAATGGAAGACAGGATGGGCACCATCGGCAGCACGCAAGGCGTGAACGACAAGCCGATGCCGAGGATGAAGAACAGCGAGAGAATGCTCCACAGCTTGCCGCCCTTGAGCACCGCGGCGATGCCATCGACATCGGCGCCGCCGGCCGACGCTATCTTGTCACCGGTATCGCTGGCGCTGCCGGCCCGCACCACGGTGCCGATTGCCTGCGGCGACAGGTTCACTTTCAGCGTCATCGGCGGATAGCACAAGCCCTTGTCGGCGCAGCCCTGCGACACCGCATTGACGATGAACGGGCCGGCAGCGCCCGACACCGGGATGCGCGCCGTCACCGCCTGGTGATAGGTCTCGACCTCTTTCTGGAAATTCTCGTCGTACTTGACCACGCCATGCGGGAATTGCGGCTCGCCCAGCGTCGCCCCTTCGGCGCTGAAATGGAAGCGGTCGCGGTACATGTAATAGCCGTCGGCGATCCGGTAGCTCAGCTCCAGCGTGGCGGCATCCAGCATGCGCGCGCTGAGCTGGAAGGCCTGTTCCGGCGGCAGGTAGTCATCGGCGGCACGGGCCGGGTTCAATGACAGCAGCGCGGCCAGCGGCAGCAGGCAAAGGATGTTTCTCAGCAGGCGATGCAGGCTGCGGTAAAAGCGGTTCTCGGTTTTGTTCATGCGGCTCAAATTGGGTTCTTCATGTCAGACACGCAGGGGCTTGCCGGTCTCTTCCCGTATCCACGCCAGATATGCCGGCAAGCCGGCCGTGATCGGCAGCGCGACGATCTCCGGCACATCGTAAGGATGGGCGCGGCAGATCGCCCGCTCCACTTCCTCATAGCGTGCCTCTGTGGTCTTGATCAGCAGCGGGATCTCCGTGGCGTGTTCCACCTGGCCTTGCCAGCGGTACACCGACGCCACCGGCGCCAGGATGTTGACGCAGGCGGCCAGCCCCCCGTCCACCAGCGCACGCGCCAGGGATTGCGCCAGCTCCTGCTCAGGTACATTGGTCAGCACCAGCAGCGGCTGGTTCAATAAGGATGATGTCATGTCTGCTGTCCTTTGCCATGCTTGCCCGGCGATGGCGAGGTGTGGCGCTTGCGTATAAAGGGGCATGCCGCTGATGACAAGGTGGCGCTGCGCGACGGATGCGGCCCCATATTCAACCACATCTGCGGCTGGCGTGCCGCCATCCCGGACAAGACGACGCCATCACCATCGACAGCAATGGCAAGGTATCGGCTTGCGGCAGGCTCATCCCGCCGCCGCAAAAACAAAAAAGCCAGGCAATGCCTGGCTTTTTTTGCTGTGACAACCGAAATTATTCGGCAATCTGGACTTCTGCATCGTCGCTGACTTCCGGACGGTCGAGCAGCTCGACGAATGCCATCGGAGCGTTGTCGCCTTGACGGAAACCCATCTTCAGGATGCGCAGGTAGCCGCCGTTACGGGTAGCGTAGCGCGGGCCCAGTTCGGAGAACAGCTTGCCGACGATCTCGCGGTCGCGCAGGCGGTTGAATGCCAGGCGCTTGTTGGCCAGGGTGTCGGTCTTGCCCAGGGTCAGGATCGGCTCGACGACGCGACGCAGTTCCTTGGCCTTCGGCAGGGTGGTCTTGATGGCTTCGTGGCGCAGCAGCGAAACGGTCATGTTGCGCAGCATTGCCAGACGGTGGGACGAAGTACGATTCAGTTTACGGAGACCGTGACGGTGACGCATGATGATTTCCTTTCAGATAACAGTTTTGATCCAGTTCTTCTATCGGCAAAGCCAGCTTGGCTGACCCGCTCGCGGACCGGTAAATGACGAAAAACAAACGAATGAACAACAGGTACTGCTTTATTTCTTGCCGCTACGGCCGGCTGAAATACTCGCCGGCCGTTAGCATCAGAATTACTTCTCCAGGCCGGCAGGCGGCCAGTTTTCCAGCTTCATGCCCAGGGTCAGGCCACGCGAAGCCAGGACTTCCTTGATTTCGTTCAACGACTTGCGACCCAGGTTCGGGGTCTTGAGCAATTCGTTTTCGCTGCGCTGGATCAGGTCGCCGATGTAGTAGATGTTCTCGGCCTTCAGGCAGTTTGCCGAACGCACGGTCAGCTCCAGGTCGTCGACCGGACGCAGCAGGATCGGATCGACCTGCGGTGCGCGCGACGGCGCTTCGGCGGTCGCTTCGGTGCCTTCCAGGGCGGCGAACACGTTCAGTTGGTCAACCAGCACGCGGGCCGACTGGCGGATCGCTTCTTCCGGAGTGATGACGCCGTTGGTCTCGATGTTCATGACCAGCTTGTCCAGGTCGGTACGCTGTTCCACACGCGCCGATTCGACGGCGTAGGAAACGCGGCGCACAGGCGAGAACGATGCGTCCAGGATGATGCGACCGATGGTCTTGTTGGTGTCTTCCGACAGGCGGCGAACGTTGCCCGGCACGTAGCCGCGGCCCTTCTCGACCTTGATCTGCATGTCCAGCTTGCCGCCGGCGGTCAGATTGGCGATCACGTGATCCGGATTGATCAGCTCGACATCGTGCGGCAGGTCGATATCCGACGCCAGCACCACGCCTTCGCCTTCCTTCTTCAGGGTCAGGGTGACTTCGTCACGGTTGTGCAGCTTGAAAACCACGCCCTTCAGGTTCAGCAGGATGTCGACCACGTCTTCTTGCACGCCGTCCAGCGAGGAATACTCATGGACAACGCCGGCGATGGTGACTTCGGTCGGCGCATAGCCGGTCATGGTCGACAGCAGCACGCGACGCAGCGCGTTGCCCAGGGTGTGACCGTAACCGCGCTCGAACGGCTCCATCACGACCTTGGCGTGACCGGGAGCGATTGCTTCAACTTCGATGATGCGGGGCTTCAACAAACTGTTTTGCATGAAATGTCCTTTTCAATACCCTCGGCTCGTTACGCCGATAAGGCTGATGGCAGTTCGGAAAAATGCCCACCTGATGGTGGGCACGGAGATACTGAGTGCTACGGATTAACGCGAATACAATTCGACGATCAGCGATTCGTTGACGTCATTGGCGATTTCGGTACGGTCCGGCGACGACTTGAAGGTCGCTTCCAGCTTCTTGGCATCGACGGAAACCCACGACGGGAAACCGGATTGCTCAGCCAGCGACAGGGCTTCAGCGATACGCACTTGCTTCTTGGCCTTTTCGCGGATGGCGACGACGTCGCCGGCCTTGACCGAGTAGGAAGCGATGTTGACGACGATACCGTTGACGGTCAGTGCCTTGTGCGAAACCAGCTGACGCGCTTCAGCGCGGGTCGAGCCGAAGCCCATGCGGTAGACGACGTTGTCCAGGCGCGATTCCAGCAGCTTCAGCAGGTTTTCGCCGGTGTTGCCCTTGCGACGGTCGGCTTCAGCGAAGTAGCGGCGGAACTGACGCTCGAGGACGCCGTACATGCGCTTGACCTTCTGCTTTTCGCGCAGCTGGTTGCCGTAGTCGGAGGTGCGGGCGCCCGAAGTACGGCCGTGCTGGCCTGGTTTGGAATCCAGCTTGCACTTGGAATCCAGCGAGCGGCGTGCGCTCTTCAGGAACAGGTCGGTGCCTTCGCGGCGGGAGAGTTTTGCTTTTGGTCCGATATAACGTGCCACAGTATTTCCTTTATTGAATGACGTCCCGTACAGCCGGACGCTAGTCTGATCTGCATACGCAAAAATGCGCAGGATCAGACAGTGGTCTTAAGAACAAAACCCGCCAAGGTCATTGGCGGGTGGTTTCCGGCGTTTCGCGAGGGCTTTTCAGCCGAATCCCGCAAAGCGCAAGATTATACTACATAAATGCGTACAACTTAGATGCGGCGGCGCTTCGGCGGACGGCAGCCGTTGTGCGGAACAGGAGTCACGTCCTGGATCTGGGTGATCTTGATGCCCAGGTTGTTCAAGGCGCGCACGGCGGATTCACGGCCAGGGCCCGGGCCCTTGATACGCACTTCCAGGTTCTTGATGCCGCATTCGATCGCGACCTTGCCGGCTGTTTCAGCAGCGACCTGGGCAGCGAACGGAGTCGACTTGCGCGAACCCTTGAAGCCAGCACCACCCGAAGTCGCCCACGACAAGGCATTGCCTTGACGATCGGTGATCGTGATGATGGTGTTGTTGAACGAAGCGTGAACGTGCGCGATGCCTTCAGCAACGTTCTTCTTTACTTTCTTGCGAACACGCGATGCTGCTGCGTTGTTGGGGGACTTTGCCATAATGATTTCCTTGAATCCGACCAGTGACTAGCGCCTGCCGGGATTATTTCTTCAGCGATTGAGCGGCCTTGCGCGGACCCTTGCGAGTGCGGGCATTGGTACGGGTACGTTGGCCACGCACCGGCAGACCACGACGGTGACGCAGACCGCGGTAGCAGCCCAGGTCCATCAAACGCTTGATGTTCATGGACAACTCACGACGCAGATCGCCTTCCACGACGAACTTGGCGATTTCGTCACGCAGCTTTTCCAGCTCGTTATCGTCCAGGTCCTTGACCTTCTTGTTGGTCGGAACGCCGGTTGCGACACAGATGTCTTCTGCGCGCGGACGGCCAATACCATAGATGGCGGTCAAGCCGATCACGGTGTGCTGATGGTTGGGGATGTTGACCCCTGCAATACGTGCCATGCGTTATTCCTCGATCAATAACGTTAAGTTAACCTTGGCGCTGCTTGTGGCGGGGTTCGGTGCAGATCACACGAACGACGCCATTGCGCTTGATGATTTTGCAGTTGCGGCAGATCCGCTTCACTGATGCGAGCACTTTCATTGTGGCCCTCTTTCTTTCAATACTAGGTTCTATTCACTGTTACTTGGTACGGAACACGATACGTGCCCGGCTCAAATCGTAAGGCGTCAGTTCCACCGTTACCTTATCGCCTGGCAGGATGCGGATATAGTTCATCCGCATCTTCCCGGAAATATGGCCGAGTACAACATGCCCGTTTTCCAACTTAACCCTGAATGTCGCGTTAGGGAGATTTTCCAGAATCTCGCCTTGCATCTGAATAACATCGTCTTTTGCCATTCCCGTCTTCTTCCATTGGAACCGGGCCCGCTTAACGCGGAGTCATGCCGCCTTTGAAATTAGCCTTGCGAAGCAACGATTCGTACTGCTGCGACATTACATAATTCTGCACTTGGGCCATGAAGTCCATGGTCACGACCACGATGATCAACAGCGATGTGCCACCAAAGTAGAACGGCACTTTCCAGCGGGCGATCAGGAACTCGGGCAACAGACAGACCAGCGTGATATAGACCGCACCAGCCAGTGTCAGACGCATCAGGATCTTGTCGATGTAACGCGCCGTCTGGTCGCCCGGGCGGATACCCGGAACAAATGCACCACTCTTCTTCAGGTTATCTGCCGTTTCCTTGCTGTTGAACACCAGCGCGGTATAGAAAAAGCAGAAGAACACAATTGCCGCCGCATACAACAGAGCATGGATCGGCTCGCCCGGCGCCATCGATGCCGCCAGATCCTTCAGGAAACGAATGAAGGGATTGGTGGTGTCGCCCGACGTAAACCAGCTGGTGATCGTCGCCGGGAACAGGATGATCGACGATGCGAAGATCGGCGGGATCACGCCTGCCATGTTCAGCTTCAGCGGCAAATGGCTGCTTTGGCCGCCGTAGATCTTGTTGCCGACCTGACGCTTGGCATAGTTCACCAGGATCTTGCGCTGGCCGCGTTCAATGAACACCACCAGGAAAGTCACCAGCGCCACGATCACGCAAATCAGGATCGCCGACAAGGCGCTCATCGAACCCGTACGAACCAGCTCGAACAAACCGCCCAGCGCATTCGGCAAACCGGCCGCGATACCAGCGAAGATGATGATCGAGATGCCGTTGCCCAGACCACGCTCGGTAATCTGCTCACCCAGCCACATCAGGAACATCGTGCCGGTAATCAGCGTCACCATGGTGGTCAGGCGAAACGCCAGGCCCGGATCCAGCACCAGGCCGGCTTGCGATTCCAGCGCCACGGCGATACCCAGCGCCTGGAACGTCGCCAGCACCAGGGTGCCGTAACGCGTGTACTGCGTGATCTTGCGACGACCGGCTTCACCCTCTTTCTTCAACGCCTCCAGCTGCGGCGAAACCACCGACAGCAGCTGCATGATGATCGATGCCGAGATGTACGGCATGATCCCCAGTGCGAAGATCGTGAAACGCGACAGAGCACCACCGGAGAACATGTTGAACATGCCCAGGATGCCGCCCTGGTTCTGCTTGAACAATTGAGCCAGCTGCGTCGGATCGATACCCGGAACCGGGATATGCGCACCGATGCGATAGACGATCAACGCTCCCAGCAGGAACCACAAACGGCCCCACGGGAAGCCTTTGGCGGCGCCTTTCGCTATTTGAGGAGTAGTTGCCAATTAATGCTCCGAGCCCGGATCACTCGCCAACAGAACCGCCAGCGGCTTCAATTGCAGCCTTGGCACCCTTGGTAGCGATCAGGCCCTTGACGGTTACCTTCTTGGTCAATTCGCCAGCCTTGATGATACGCACGACACGAGCCAGTTCCGACACGAGGCCGGCTTGCTTGAGTGCCAGCACATCGATCTCGGCGACGGGCAGTTTTTCCAGATCCGACAGGCGCACTTCAGCCTTGTACGGCGTTGCCAGCGACTTGAAGCCGCGCTTGGGCAAACGACGTTGCAGAGGCATCTGGCCGCCTTCGAAACCGACCTTGTGGAAACCGCCCGAACGCGATTTCTGACCCTTGTGGCCGCGGCCGGCAGTCTTGCCCAGGCCCGAACCGATACCACGACCGACGCGACGCTTGTAGTGCTTTGCGCCTTCTGCGGGTTGGATTGTGTTTAATTGCATGATTCGCTCCGTTCGCAAGCTGACGCTTACGACACCACTTTCACAAGATAGGACACTTTGTTGATCATGCCGCGCACCGATGGGGTGTCTTCCAGCTCGGCAACCGAGTTGACGCGACGCAGACCCAGACCGCGCACGGTTGCGCGGTGGTCCTGACGAGTACCGATCAGACCCTTGACCAGCTTGACTTTGATTGTGTTAGCCATCTGAATCACCTTAGCCCAGGATTTCTTCGACCGACTTGCCGCGCTTGGCAGCAACTTCAGCCGGAGTGTTCATCTTCGACAGACCGTCGAGGGTGGCACGCACCATGTTGTAGGGGTTGGTCGAACCGGTCGACTTGGCCACCACGTTGGTCACGCCCATCACTTCGAAGATCGCGCGCATCGGGCCGCCGGCGATCACGCCGGTACCGTCCTTGGCAGGCGACATCAGAACCGACGATGCGCCATGCTTGCCGACCACGGTGTGATGCAGAGTGCCGTTCTTCAAGGTGACCTTGATCATCTTGCGACGGGCTTCTTCCATTGCCTTCTGCACGGCGACAGGCACTTCCTTCGACTTGCCCTTGCCCATGCCGATGCGGCCATCGCCGTCACCAACCACTGCCAGCGCAGCGAAACCCATGATACGGCCGCCCTTCACCACCTTGGTGACGCGATTGACCGCGATCATTTTTTCGCGCATGCCGTCATCAGGCTTGTCGCTTTGCGTTTTCGATTGCATTTTTGCCATGATGATTATCCTTAGAACTTCAGGCCGGCTTCACGCGCAGCTTCAGCCAACGCCTTGACGCGACCGTGATAACGGAAACCCGAACGGTCGAATGCGACTTCGGTCACACCAGCCTTCAGGGCCTTTTCCGCAACGCGCTTGCCGATCAATGCCGCGGCAGCGGCGTTGCCGCCCTTGCCCGACTGGCCAGCCAGCTGGGCGCGGACTTCCGCTTCCAGGGTGGAGGCCGAAGCCAGCACGTTTGCATCAGGACCGATGACGCTGGCGTAAATGTGCGTATTGGTGCGATGCACGGCCAGGCGATTGACCTTCAGTTCTGCGATCTTGGCGCGAGTTTGCGTCGCACGGCGCAGACGAGATTGTTTCTTATCCATCATCAACCCCTATTACTTCTTCTTGGTTTCTTTGAGCGTCACCACTTCGTCAGCGTAGCGAACACCCTTGCCCTTATAGGGTTCGGGTTCGCGGTACGCGCGAATTTCTGCGGCGACCTGGCCAACCACCTGACGATCGATACCCTTGATCAGGATTTCGGTCTGGGTTGGAGTCTCAACCTTGATACCTGCCGGCATCTGGTGAACGATGGGGTGCGAGAAGCCCAGCGACAGGTTCAGCTTGTCGCCTTGTGCTTGAGCACGGAAACCCACGCCGACCAGGTTCAGCTTCTTTTCGAAGCCCTTGGTGACGCCGTTGACCATGTTGTTGACCAGAGCACGCAGGGTGCCCGACATCGCATTCGCTTCACGGCTGTCATCAGCCACTTCGAAGCTCAGCGAGCCATTGTTGTTTGCCACCTTGACCTTGTCGGTCAGCGGCTGCGTCAGCGAGCCCAGCGGGCCCTTGACGGTGATTTGCGCTGCAGTGATGATCGCTTCCGCGCCATTCGGCAGTGCAACAGGCATTTTACCTACACGAGACATCTTGCACTCCTTAGGCCACGTAGCAAATCACTTCGCCACCGACACCGGTTGCGCGTGCTTTGCGGTCAGTCATCACGCCGCGCGGGGTGGACACAATCGCCACGCCCAGGCCGTTCATGACGTTCGGGATATCATCCTTGCCCTTGTAGATGCGCAGACCCGGACGGGACACGCGCTCCAGGCGCTCGATGACCGGACGGCCGGCGTAATACTTCAAACCGATTTTCAATTCAGCCTTGCCTTCAGCGGCAACAACGGCGAAATCTTCGATATAACCCTCGTCCTTGAGGACGTTGGCAATGGCGATCTTCACTTTGGAAGACGGCATGACGACGGTAGTCTTGTTCACACCTTGCGCATTGCGGATACGGGTCAGCATATCGGCGATAGGATCGCTCATACTCATTGCTTCTTCTCCTATTACCAGCTAGCTTTGGTCAAACCCGGGATTTCGCCGCGCATGGCGATTTCACGGACCTTGATACGGCCCAATCCGAACTTGCGGAAAGTACCACGGGGACGGCCTGTCAGTGCGCAACGATTGCGCTGACGAGTCGGAGCCGAATTACGCGGCAACGCCTGCAGCTTCAGGCGAGCTTCGTAACGCTCTTCTTCCGACTTCGATTGGTCGTCGATAACGGCCTTCAACTCGGCGCGCTTGGCGGCATACTTCTTCACCAGTGCGGCGCGCTTTTGTTCACGGTTAATCAGTGCCAGTTTTGCCATGGCATCCTCAGTTTCTGAACGGGAATTTAAATGCGGCGAGGAGCGCTTTCGCTTCGTCGTCGGTCTTTGCAGTCGTGGTGATACTGATATTCATGCCACGCAGCGCATCGATCTTGTCGTACTCGATTTCGGGGAAAATGATCTGCTCTTTCACGCCGATGTTGTAGTTGCCACGACCGTCGAACGCACGACCCGACACGCCACGGAAGTCACGCACGCGCGGCAGGGCCACGGTGATCAGACGATCCAGGAATTCGTACATGCGCGCGCCACGCAGGGTCACCATGCAACCGATGGGGTAACCTTCACGGATCTTGAAACCCGCGATCGCCTTACGCGCCTTGGTCACCACCGGCTTCTGGCCGGCGATCTTGGTCAGATCGCCCACTGCGTGCTCGATGATTTTCTTGTCCGCAACCGCTTCCGACAGACCCATGTTCAGGGTGATCTTCAGGATGCGCGGAACTTCCATTGCCGACTTGTACGAATACTTCGTAGTCAGGTCAGCAACGACTTTATCTTTATAGAACTGTTGAAGACGTGCCATGATGATTAAACCTTAACGACTTCGCCGCTCGACTTGTAGGCGCGGACTTTCTTGCCGTCCACTTCCTTGTAAGCCACACGATCTGCCTTGCCGCTAGCTGCGTTGAACAACGCAACGTTGGACACATGAATTGGCATCAGCTTATCGACGATGCCGCCAGTTGCACCAGTCATCGGGTTCGGGCGGGTTGCCTTCTTAGCGACGTTGACGCCTTCCACAATGACGTAATCGGCGCTGACGCGAGCAGCCACGACACCGCGCTTGCCCTTGTCTTTGCCGGTCAACACGATGACTTCATCGTTTTTACGAATCTTTGTCATGACCACTCCTTACAGAACTTCAGGCGCCAGGGAGACGATCTTCATGAAGCGCTCCGTACGCAGCTCACGAGTCACCGGCCCAAAGATACGGGTGCCGATCGGCTCGAGCTTAGCGTTCAGCAGGACAGCTGCATTACCATCGAACTTGACCAGGGAACCATCCTGACGACGGACACCCTTGGCGGTGCGCACGACGACAGCGTTATAAATTTCACCTTTTTTGACGCGACCACGCGGAGCTGCGCTCTTAACAGTAACCTTGATCACGTCGCCAATGCCCGCATAGCGGCGCTTGGAACCACCCAAGACCTTGATGCACAGGACTTCGCGCGCACCAGTGTTGTCGGCCACTTCGAGCCGGCTTTCAGTTTGAATCATGATATTTTCTTTCCCAACTTAATCCGCTTTGCACAATGCCGAAGCGGTCAGTCTTGGTCCTGTTAGCAAGCGAACTCGCTAGTTAGGGGACGAATTTAGCTACTTTTTTTGGCTCTTCTTGCAGGCATGGCACAGCAAGAGGAGAGCTCGATATTATGGCAGCATAATATCGAGCGCGCAAGGACTACTTAACTACTTAGACGATTTGTGCTTCTTGTACAACGCGTGTCACGGTCCAGGCTTTGGTCTTGGAGACCGGACGGCCTTCCTGGATTTCGACAGTGTCGCCGGCCTTGGCCGTGTTCAGCTCGTCATGTGCGTGGTACTTCTTGGTACGCACGATGATCTTGCCGTACAGCGGGTGCTTGACGTGACGCTCGATCAGGACGGTAACAGTCTTGTCCATCTTGTCGGACACAACTTTGCCAATCAGCGTGCGCTTGAGCGCTTGTTTCACTTGATCGTTCATTGTTGACCATCCTTCGAGTTGATCACAGTTTTCACACGCGCGATGTCGCGACGTACTTTCTTCAGCTGTGCGGTATTGTTCAGTTGCTGGGTTGCAATTTGCATGCGCAGGCTGAACTGGGCCTTCAACAACTCGCCCAGTTCTTTTTCCAACGATGCCTTGTCCTTACCGCGGAGTTCAGATGCTTTCATGTTCCGCTCCTAATTATTGACCGACTTGACGAACAACGAAAGTCGTCGACAGCGGCAATTTGGCAGCAGCCAAACGGAACGCCTCGCGCGCCAGAGTTTCGTCAACACCGTCCATCTCGTACAGTACCTTGCCTGGCTGGATTTCAGCCACGTAGTACTCCGGGTTGCCCTTGCCGTTACCCATACGCACTTCAGCAGGCTTCTGGGAAATCGGCTTGTCCGGGAACACGCGGATCCAGATACGGCCACCGCGCTTGATGTGACGGGTCATCGCGCGACGTGCGGCTTCGATCTGACGGGCGGTAAGACGGCCACGGCCGACTGCCTTCAGACCAAAGTCGCCGAACGACACGGCGGTTCCGCGGGTATGCGAAATGCCGGTATTACGACCCTTTTGTTCTTTACGATATTTTCTACGTGCTGGTTGCAGCATGATTATTCTCCTGCTTTCTCAGCCGACACACCGGCATCGGCAGCTTGAGGACGTCCACCGCGCTTCGCGCCGGCGCCAGGAGCGCCAGTCTTCGAGCGGGGACGAGCACCCGGCTTGCCGTCGTCACGACGCGGACCACGACGCTTCTTGTCGTCTTCCAGTTCGCCGACCAGCACCGGAGCTTCGCCGTTTGCCAGGCGATCGCCCTTGTAGACCCACACCTTGACGCCGATGATGCCGTAGGTGGTTTCAGCTTCGCCAAAACCGTAGTCGATATCGGCACGCAGGGTGTGCAGGGGCACACGGCCTTCGCGGTACCATTCGGTACGGGCGATTTCGATGCCGTTCAGACGGCCCGACGACATGATCTTGATGCCTTGTGCACCCAGGCGCATGGCGTTCTGCATCGCACGCTTCATGGCGCGGCGGAACATGATGCGCTTTTCCAGCTGCTGGCAGATCGAATCGGCGATCAGCTGGGCATCGGCTTCCGGCTTGCGGATTTCTTCGATGTTGACGTGCACGGGCACGCCCATCAGCTTGGCCAGTGCGGTCTTCAGCACTTCGATGTCCTCGCCCTTCTTGCCGATCACAACGCCCGGACGGGAGCTGTAAATGGTGATGCGGGCGTTCTTCGCCGGACGCTCGATCACGACGCGGCCAACCGAAGCGTTCTTCAGTTTCTTCTTCAGGTAAGCACGGACCTTCAGGTCCTCGTTGAGCATGTCGGCAAAATTGTTATTGCCTGCATACCAGCGCGAGCCCCAGTTACGTGTAACCGCCAGACGGAAACCGGTTGGATGAATCTTCTGTCCCATCGTGACTCCTTAGTTTCCGACGGTCACGTAGATGTGACACGATTGCTTGGAAATACGATCACCACGGCCCTTTGCACGCGCTGTGAAGCGCTTGAGGACCGCACCCTTTTCCACATAAATGGTCTTGACCTTCAGCTCGTCAATGTCAGCGCCATCATTGTGTTCGGCGTTCGCGATTGCGGACTCCAGAACCTTCTTGATGATCGCCGCGCCCTTTTTGGGGCTGAAAGCCAAGATATTCAGTGCTTGATCAACTTGTTTACCGCGGATCAGGTCTGCGACCAGACGGCCCTTCTGGGCCGACAGGTGCACACCGCGCAGAGTAGCTTTAGTTTCCATCATAGGACCTTATTTCTTAGCCTTCTTATCGGCAGCGTGACCCTTGAACGTACGGGTCAGCGCGAATTCGCCGAGCTTGTGACCAACCATGTTTTCCGACACATAGACCGGCACGTGCTGCTTGCCGTTATGCACCGCGATCGTCAGGCCGATGAAGTCCGGCATGATGGTCGAACGACGCGACCAGGTCTTGATCGGCTTCTTGTCCTTTGTCGCCTGGGCGGTTTCCACCTTTTTCACCAGATGCGCGTCGCAGAACGGACCTTTTTTCAATGAACGTGTCATGTTTTATCCCTTATTTCTTGCCGCGACGCGAGACAATCATCGAAGTCGTACGCTTGTTGCTACGAGTCTTCTTGCCCTTGGTCTGCTGACCCCACGGCGAAACCGGGTGACGGCCAGCCGCAGTCTTACCTTCACCACCACCGTGCGGGTGATCGACCGGGTTCATGACCACGCCACGAACGGTCGGGCGGATACCGCGCCAACGCGTCGCACCGGCCTTGCCGATCTTACGCAGGTTGTGCTCGCCGTTGCCGACTTCACCGACAGTGGCGCGGCATTCGATGTGAACGCGACGCACTTCACCGGAACGCAGGCGAACCTGAGCGTAGGTGCCTTCACGCGCCATCAGCACCACGGCAGCGCCGGCGGTACGAGCGATTTGGGCGCCCTTGCCTGGCAGCATTTCCACGCAGTGGATGGTGGTGCCGACCGGGATGTTGCGGATCGGCAGGGTGTTGCCCGACTTGATCGGCGCTTCCGCGCCGCTGATCAGCGAGTCACCCACGGTCAAGCCCTTGGGAGCGATGATGTACTTGCGCTCGCCGTCCGCGTAGCACAGCAGTGCGATGTGCGCGGTACGGTTCGGGTCGTATTCGATACGCTCGACCTTGGCAGGAATACCATCCTTGTTGCGACGGAAGTCGACAACGCGGTAGTGCTGCTTATGGCCACCGCCGATGTGGCGGGTAGTGATGTGACCGTTGTTGTTGCGGCCAGCGGTCTTGGACTTCTTTTCGACCAGCGATGCCAGCGGACGGCCCTTGTACAGGTCGGGATTAACGACCTTGACCATACCGCGCCGGCCGGGCGAGGTCGGCTTAACTTTTACGAGTGCCATTATTTAGCCTCCTCGGTGAAGTTGATCTCTTGACCCGGCTTCAGGCTGACGAATGCGCGACGGGTGTGGTTGCGACGGCCCATGGTCTTGCCCGAGCGCTTTTGCTTGCCCTGACGGTTTGCCACTTGCACGGACTCAACTTCCACCTTGAACAGCAGTTCGACAGCAGCCTTGACTTCCAGCTTGGTTGCGTCCTTGGCGACCAGGAAGACGACTTGCTCGTTCTTCTCGGCCACGAAGGTTGCCTTTTCAGAGATGACCGGCGCCAGCAGCACCTTCATCAGGCGCTCTTCGCTATGTTTCACGATTGCGTTCATGCCAGCAACTCCTCAATCTTTGCCAGAGCCGACTTGGTGATCAAGATATTCTTGAAGTACACCAGCGACACGGGATCAGCTTGACGCGGCTCAACCACCAGCACGCCCGGCAGATTGCGGGATGCCAGCAGCAGGTTCTCGTCCAGGCTGTCGGTGATCACGAGCACCGAATCCAGGCCCATGCCCTTCAGCTTCTGGGACAACAGCTTTGTCTTCGGCGCTTCGACGGCGAAATTCTCGACGACCGACAGGCGGCCTTCGCGTGCCAACTGGGAGAGGATCGAGCAGACGCCTGCGCGATACATCTTCTTGTTGACCTTGTGCGTGAAGTTTTCGTCGGGCGAGTTCGGGAAGATGCGACCACCACCGCGCCACAACGGCGACGAGGACATACCGGCGCGTGCGCGGCCGGTACCCTTTTGGCGCCAAGGCTTCTTGGTGGTGTGACTGACTTCTTCACGATCCTTTTGCTTGCGGTTGCCGCTGCGAGCATTCGCTTGGTAGGCAACCACGACCTGGTGGATCAGGGCTTCGTTGTAGTCGCGACCGAAAATGGTATCCGGTGCGGCGACGTTCGAAGCAGCTTGACCTTGGTCATTCAGGAGCTTCAGTTCCATTGATTAGGCCCCCTTCTTCGCTTTGACTTTGACTGCCGGAGAAACGATCACTTGACCGTTCTTGGCACCGGGGACAGCACCCTTGACCAGCAGCAGCTGGCGCTCAGCGTCAACGCGAGCGATTTCCAGGTTTTGCACGGTAGTGGTGACGTCACCCATGTGACCAGTCATGCGCTTGCCAGGAAACACGCGACCCGGATCCTGCGCCATACCGATGGAGCCAGGAACATTGTGCGAGCGCGAGTTACCGTGGGAGGCACGACCCGATGCGAAGTTGTAACGCTTGATGGTACCGGCGTAGCCCTTACCGATCGAGACGCCTTGGACGTCCACTTTCTGACCGGCTTCGAACAGACCGTCGATGCCAACCACTTCGCCTGCCTTCAATTCGGCAGCCTTGGCGGCGTCAACTCGGAATTCTTTGAGAACGGTACCGGCCTCAACGCCAGCTTTGGCGTAATGACCAGCAGCGGCTTTGGTCACGCGGGAAGCGCGACGTTGACCGAAGGTCACCTGAACAGCGGAATAACCATCCACTTCAGGCGTTTTGATTTGTGTCACGCGGTTGTTGGACACGTCCAGCACGGTCACAGGGATCGAATCCCCATCTTCCGTGAAGATGCGCATCATACCAACCTTGCGACCAACAAGGCCCAGGCTCATTGTTTTCTCCATTCCCGCCTGCGATTGGGCGGGGCTGATGTTCGTACTACCAATAATTGCGGACTTGCAGACGCAAAATCCACATCGAAGCCGAGCATTATAGCCCGAAAAAAAACAGCGCACAACCTCAAGTTGTGCGCTTTCCCAACAGTTCCTGCGTTATTTCAGCGTTTATTGCAGCTTGATTTCTACGTCAACGCCAGCAGGCAGATCCAGCTTCATCAATGCATCAACCGTCTTGTCAGTCGGATCGACGATATCCATCAGGCGCTGATGGGTACGGATTTCGAACTGGTCGCGCGAAGTCTTGTTGACGTGCGGCGAACGCAGGACGTCAAAGCGCTGGATGCGGGTCGGCAGGGGAACCGGGCCCTTGACGACAGCGCCGGTACGCTTGGCGGTGTCGACGATTTCCAGTGCGGACTGGTCGATCAGACGATAGTCGAATGCTTTCAGGCGAATACGGATTTTTTGGCTAGGAACCGACATGATTTTCCTTTAAAGAACGAACCGGGGATGGGATCATCCCCGGCGATGGTAAAAATTGCTACAGGTATTGCGACCCGACAATTAGTCGATGATCTTGGCGACGACGCCGGCGCCGACGGTACGACCGCCTTCACGGATAGCGAAACGCAGACCTTCTT
>NZ_JBWKPR010000016.1:0-84110 GCF_059418325.1 Herbaspirillum sp. GW821-FHT09A12 | reverse complement strand
CGCTTCGTTTTTCTCGTCGCTTCGTGTGTCGCGTCAGCAGGGGGCGAACTATAGCAACCCACCTCAACCCACGCAAGCACTTTTTTAAAAATAATGAAAAATAATTTACCCAACTCCTTCCAACCTACCTCGCCCCCACCGCCAAACCCGCGCCAGCACTGACTTTGCGACATTCCCCGCTGTACGGAAATAATTCAAAAAAAAATGCCCGCCCCTAACAGGGCGGGCATTTTCGCTATCCGGACCTTGCGTCTGAGGCCCGAGAATAATCTCACTCAGGCGTTCTTGAAGGCCGGCGGGCGCTTCTCAATGAAAGCCTTCATCCCTTCTTTCTGGTCATCGGTGGCAAAGCAGCTATAGAACAGCGCCCGTTCGTATTTCATGCCGTCAGCCAGCGTTGATTCGTAGGCGCGGTTGATCGAGTCCTTGACCATCATCGCCACCGGCTGCGACATCTCGGCAATCGTCCTGGCCGTCGCCAGCGCCTCGTCCAGCAACTGGTCGGCAGCGACGACACGCGAGACCAGTCCGGCGCGCTCGGCTTCTTCCGCCCCCATCATGCGGCCGGTCAGGGCCATTTCCATGGCCTTGGCCTTGGAGACCGCCCGCGGCAGGCGCTGCGTGCCACCGGCGCCGGGGATGATGCCCAGCTTGATTTCCGGCTGGCCGAACTTGGCGGTGTCGGCGGCAAGGATGAAGTCGCACATCATCGCCAGTTCGCAACCGCCGCCCAGGGCGAAGCCGGCGACTGCCGCGATCACCGGCTTGCGCACGCGGCGGATGGTTTCCCAGTTGCGGGTGATGAATTCCCCCTTGAAGACATCCATATAGCTGTAGTTGGCCATGCCGACGATGTCGGCGCCAGCGGCGAAGGCCTTTTCGCTGCCGGTAATGATGATGCAGCCAATATCGGGGTTGGCATCGAAGGCCAGCAGCGCCTCCCCCAGCTCGCTCATGAGCGCATCGCTCAGGGCATTGAGCGCCTTGGGGCGATTCAGGCGGATCAGGCCGACCTTATCCTGGGTTTCCACCAGGATGTTTTCATAACTCATGCAAGTCTCCTTCTTGTTGATGGTTTGTGAATGGCATGCGCCAGAATAATCAACAAATCTGACTTGGCGCAATCGCGCACCGGAATTTCAGGCGAGCCAGGACATCAAAGACTATAGTGGAAGTACCTCTTCAACATACATCATATAAGGAGGCTCTCATGTTCAAGACCATACTTGTCCCCACCGACGGTTCCGAACGGTCCGACAAGGCCATCGTCAACGCTATCGACTACGCCAAGCATTGCGGCGCCAAGATCGTCGGCATCTCGGTCGCCGAGCCTTATCCCTTCTCCCCCCTGGCCGAAAGCTCGATGGCCATCGACCCCAGCCTCTATGAGGACAATGTCCGCTCGCTGGCCGAGCAGCATGTCAAAAAGATCGCCGACGCCGCCCAGGCTGCCGGCGTCCCCTGCCAGACCGCCACGATGCTGTCGTTTGCCCCGGACGAGGAAATCGTCAATGCCGCCAAAACCTACCAATGCGACGTCATCTTCATGGCTTCGCATGGCCGCAGCGGGCTTTCACGCATCTTTCTCGGCAGCAAGACCCAGAAGGTACTGGCGCATTCGAGCATTCCGGTCCTGGTCCTGCGCTAGTCTTCCCCTTGCCTCCTTATATATAGGAAACAAAAAAACCTGCTCCTATATATCAGGAGCAGGTTTTAGTTGCATAAAAGAAACTTAATTGCCGCCCGGCGGATTCATCCCCTTGGGCAGCAGTACCCACATCATCCCGCGCTGCTTCATCGAGCCGGCCTTATCCTCCGCCTCATCGCCAAAGCCCCAGAAGTAGTCCGCCCTCACCACGCCGCGGATGGCGCCGCCGGTATCCTGCGCCACCACCAGGCGTTGCAGCGGCCGCTCGCTGTTAGGCTGGGTCGTCGACAAATATACCGGCGCCCCCAGCGGGACATGCTGCGGGTCGATGGCGATCGAGCGCTGCGGCGTCAGCGGAATGCCTTGCGCCCCCTTTGGCCCCTTGGACGGATCCGGCAACTTTTCTTCCCGGAAGAAGACATAGCTGGGGTTGGCGTTGAGCAGCTCCTCCTTGCGCGCGGGGTTGGCCTGCACCCAAGCCTTGATATTTTGGGCGGAGGCCTGCGACAGCGTCATCTCGCCCTTGTCGACCAGATAGCGGCCGATGGATTTATAGGGCCTGCCGTTCTGGTCGCCATAGGCCAGGCGGATGGTTTCCCTGGATTCCGGCAGATAGACCCGGCCCGAGCCCTGCACCTGCAGGAAGAAGGCCTCAACCGGATCATCCACCCACACCAGCTCCTTGCCGTCCAGCGCATTGGACTGCGTCAGCTCGGCGCGGCTGGGATAGGGCACCACCTTGCGGCCGACCACCTTGCCGCGCAGGCGCAGGTTCTTCAGCTCGGGATAGACGCTGGCCATGTCGATCGTCAGCAAATCGTCGGGCACCTGATACAACGGCGTTTGGTACGGGCCGGTGCGGCGGCGCGAACCGCGCAGCAAGGGCTCGTAATAGCCGGTGACCAGGCCTGAATCGGTGCCGTCCGGATTGAACAACTGGTAAGGCGTGAAATAGGTTTCAAAATAAGCGCGCAGGAAACCCTGGTCGGAAGCATCGACCTGTTGCGCCGCGCCGCAGGCCGCGCGCCATTCGGGCCTGCGGATCAGCACCGAGCAGGACGACTGCAGCGCCGGCCAGGCCTCGCGCAGGTCGTCGTTGTTCCAGCCCGGCAGTTGCGAGAAGCTGGCCGCGCGCATGGCCGGCCCAGGCTGGACGGACGGCTTGACTGGCGGCGGCGTGGTGGCGGTAGTCACCGGCGGCGTGGTCTGGCAGGCCGCCAGCAGCATGGCGGCCGAAACCGTCAATGCGGGTACACTGAGGCGCTTCAGCACGGGAAACACGGGAAAAGTAGCAAAACGGTTCAATAACATCGGAGACGAATTCATGTTGTGGTTGATTCTGGAAGCCTGCGCCGCCTTTTTTGTCCTGGTCTTCATCGTCTGGTGGACCATGTTTTCAGGCCGCAAGGAGAAATCCGGCCCGCCGGCAGCCAAGACGGATGCGCGAGAGATGAAAGACAACGGCAAGGAATAAAAAATCCGCATGCCTTCATGCGGATGGCCGGACCGGGCCGGAGCGGACGGCGCCAGTCCGCATCAATGCAGCGTGCGCGGCAGCGAGAGCACGAATTCGGGGATGCGCGCATCGAACTGCTCGCCATCCTCGGCGACGCAGAAATACTCCCCATGCATAGTGCCCTGCGGCGTCTTCATTGCGGTGCCGCTGGTGTACTCGAACTGCTCCCCCGGCTGCAGGAAGGGCTGGTGGCCGACCACCCCCAGGCCGCGCACTTCCTCCACATGATTGTTGGCATCGGTAATCACCCAGTGGCGCGAGATCAATTGCGCCGGCACGGTGCCGGTATTGACGATGGTGATCGCATAAGCGAATACATAGTGCGAGCGCGAGGGGTCGGATTGTTCCTCAAGATACTGCGTCTTGACCGTCACCGTAAACTCATACGCTGCCATGTGGATGTCCTGTTTTGTTGTGATGATGTGTGCCGGGCGAAAGTTTGCGCCTTGGCGCAAACACCCCAGATTGCACACGAATTCAGCATGCAGCGCAAGCCGCAGGGTTGCGCCAGCTCATCAAAGGATGGGCCATAGGAGTAAAATAGCGCCTTTTGCGGCTCCTCGTCCGCCGGCCCGCCCCGGAAGCCGCCGTCGATCAAGCCATCATTTCATTTCAGCCATGCCGACCTACCGTATCGCCCCCAGCATCCTGTCCGCCGATTTCGCCCGCCTGGGCGAGGAAGTGCGCAATGTCGTCGCCGCCGGCGCCGACTTCATTCACTTCGACGTGATGGACAACCATTATGTGCCCAACCTGACCATCGGCCCCCTGGTGTGCGAAGCGATCCGCCCGCACGTGCAGGTGCCGATCGACGTGCACCTGATGGTCAAGCCGGTGGACCGCATCATCCCCGACTTCGCCAAAGCCGGCGCCAACCTGATCACCTTCCACCCGGAAGCCTCGGAACACATCGACCGTTCACTGCAACTGATCCGCGACAACGGCTGCAAGTCCGGCCTGGTGTTCAACCCGGGCACGCCGCTGCATTACCTCGACCACGTGATGGACAAGATCGACATGGTGCTGATCATGTCGGTCAACCCCGGTTTCGGCGGCCAGTCCTTCATTCCTGAAGCCTTGAAAAAGATCGCCGAAGTGCGCCGCCGCATCGATGAATCCGGCCGCGACATCCTGCTGGAAGTGGACGGCGGCATCAAGATCGACAACATCGCCGCGGCTGCCCGCGCCGGCGCCGACACCTTCGTGGCCGGCTCGGCCATCTTCGGCAAGCCTGACTACAAGGCCGTGATCGACGCCATGCGCGCCGAACTGGCCCAGGTCTGACTCCCCCATTCGACTTCCCGCCCCCGCGACATGAGTAAGCTGAACCACATCAAAGCCGCCATCATCGACCTTGACGGCACCATGCTCGACACCGCCGGCGACTTCCACGTCGCCGTCAACCGCATGCGCGCCGAGCTGGGCCTGCAACCGCTGGCGCAGGAAACGATCGTCAACTTCGTCGGCAAGGGCACCGAAAACCTGATGCGCCGCGTGCTGGCGGTGGACTACGCCGAAGACGAGGCCGAACAGTACTTCAAACAGGCGCTGGACTCCTACACCGAGCATTACCTCGCCATCAACGGCGACTTCTCGGCGCTCTATCCGGGCGTGAAGGAAGGCCTGCAGGCGATGAAGGACAAGGGACTGCGGCTGGCCTGCGTGACCAACAAGCCGCTCTCGTTCACGCTGCCGCTGCTGGACAAGAAAGGCCTGCGCGGCTTTTTCGACGTGGTCTACGGCGGCGACTCCTTCCCCAAAAAGAAACCGGATCCGATGCCGCTGCTGCAGGTATGCCAGGATTTCGGACTGGAACCGGCGCAGGTGGTGGCCATCGGCGACTCCTCCAACGACGCCCAGGCCGCGCGCGCGGCCGGTTGCCGCGTGCTCAACGTGCCGTATGGCTACAACCACGGCGAATCTATACACGATGTCGATTCCGATGGTATAGTTCAAACGCTTTTCGAAGCAGCGCAGCAAATCTCGGTGGATTGACGCCCTGTCAATCTCCGGCCAACACACCAAACCGCGACCAGCACATCAATGTTTCGCAACAACAAACGTACCGCCCAACATACAGCCGCCCCTGAGGCCTGGCTGTGGCGACGCTGGCAATTCCAGGCGCATTGACTGACGCCTTGCCCTTGGCCGCACCTGCGGCCAGGACGTTGTTGCAACACTGCATTTCCCGAATTTCTTTAACGAAACCGCTGACGAGAGTCCGCTTCCGGCCCCCGCTGTATGCGCGCATGCCCTGCGCGCAACCTGCGTCGAGGCCCAAGCTGCGTGTTCTACAATAGCGGTCTGGAGTGAAAATGACCGAACTCGAATTCAAATCGCTGGCCACCGAAGGCTACAACCGCATCCCCCTCATCACCGAGGCCTTTGCCGACCTGGAGACGCCGCTCACGCTGTATCTCAAGCTGGCGCAGAGCCAGAACACCGGCAAGAACACGTTCCTGCTGGAATCGGTGGTCGGCGGCGAGCGCTTCGGGCGCTATTCCTTCATCGGCCTGCCGGCCTCGACCAAGATCCGCTGCAGCGGCAGCAAGATCGAAGTCTTGAAGGACGAAGCCGTGGTCGAGACCGCCGAAGGCAATGCGCTGGAATTCATCGCGCAATACCAGGCGCGCTTCAAGGTGGCGATCCGCCCCGGCATGCCGCGCTTCTGCGGTGGCCTGGCCGGCTATTTCGGCTACGACGCCGTGCGCTACATCGAAAAGCGCCTTGAAGGCAGCGCACCGAAGGACACCCTCGGCCTGCCCGACATCCAGTTGCTGCTGACCGAAGAGCTGGCGGTGATCGACAACCTCTCCGGCAAGCTCTACCTGATCGTCTACGCCGACCCGACCCGGCCGGAAGCCTATTCAAAAGCACGCCAGCGCCTCAAGGACCTGCGCGCCATGCTGCGTCGCCCGGCCGACGCGCCGGTGACTACCGGATCGGTGCGCACCGAAACCATCCGCGAATTCCCCAAGGACGAATACCTCAAAGCCGTGGCGCGCGCCAAGGAATACGTGATGGCCGGCGACCTGATGCAGGTGCAGATCGGCCAGCGCCTGAAGAAGTCCTATGTGGATTCGCCGCTGATGCTGTACCGCGCGCTGCGTTCGCTGAACCCGTCGCCCTACATGTACTTCTACAACTTCGGCGACATGCAGATCGTCGGCGCCTCGCCCGAGATCCTGGTGCGCAACGAATCCATCGGCGACGGCCAGAAGAAGATCACCATCCGCCCGTTGGCCGGCACCCGCCCGCGCGGTTCTACCATCGAGCGCGATGAGCAACTGGCCCGCGAACTGCTGTCCGACCCCAAGGAAATCGCCGAGCACGTGATGCTGATCGACCTGGCGCGCAACGACATCGGCCGCATCGCCGCCACCGGCAGCGTCAAGGTCACCGACCAGATGGTGATCGAGAAATACTCCCACGTGCAGCATATCGTCTCCAACGTCGAAGGCATCCTCAAACCCGGCATGTCCAACCTCGACGTGCTCAAGGCCACCTTCCCGGCCGGCACGCTGTCGGGCGCGCCCAAGGTGCGCGCGATGGAAATCATCGACGAGCTGGAACCGACCAAGCGCGGCATCTACGGCGGCGCCTGCGGCTACCTCTCCTTCGGCGGCGAGATGGACGTGGCCATCGCGATTCGCACCGGCGTCATCAAGGACGGCACGCTCTACGTGCAGGCCGCGGCCGGCATCGTCGCCGACTCGGTGCCGGAAATGGAATGGGAAGAAACCGAAAACAAGGCGCGCGCCGTGTTGCGTGCCGCGGAACAAGTGCAAGACGGCCTGGATGGAGAAATCTAAATGCTGCTGATGATCGACAACTACGACTCCTTCACCTACAACCTGGTGCAATACTTCGGCGAGCTGGGCGAGGAAGTGCTGACCATCCGCAACGACGAGATCACGCTGGATGACATCAGGAAGCTGAACCCGGAGCGCATCTGCCTCTCCCCCGGCCCCTGCAGCCCCAAGGAAGCCGGCATCTGCGTCGACCTGTTGAAGCAATTCAGCGGCAAGCTGCCCATCCTCGGCGTATGCCTGGGCCACCAGGCCATCGGCGAAGCCTTCGGCGGCAACATCATCCGCGCCAAGCAGGTGATGCATGGCAAAACCTCGAAGATCGCGCATACCGGCGTAGGCGTATTCAAGGATTTGCCCAGCCCCTATACGGTGATCCGCTACCACTCGCTGGCCATCGAGCGCGCCACGCTGCCCGATTGCCTGGAAGTGACGGCCTGGACCGACGATGGTGAAATCATGGGCGTGCGCCACAAGGAGTTCGACTTGCAGGGCGTGCAGTTCCACCCCGAGTCGATCCTGTCCGAACACGGACACGCACTGCTGAAGAATTTCCTGACCGGCAGCGCGCACGCGTAAGCCCTCATCCGCACCCGCATCCGAGGACAAACACAGATGGCCATTACTCCCCAAGAGGCGCTGCTGCGCTGTATCGAACACCGCGAGATCTTCCACGACGAGATGCTGGCATTGTTCCGCCAGATCATGCGCGGAGAAATGTCGCCGGTCATGATCGCCGCCCTCACCATGGGCCTGCGCGTGAAGAAGGAAAGCATCGGCGAGATCGCCGCCGCCGCCCAGGTCATGCGCGAGTTCGCCACCAAGGTGCCGATGGCTGACACCACCGGCCTGCTCGACATCGTCGGCACCGGCGGCGACGGCGCGCACACCTTCAACATTTCCACCGCCTCGATGTTCGTGGCGGCCGCCGCCGGCGCGCGCGTGGCCAAGCACGGCGGACGCAGCGTGTCGTCCTCGTCGGGCAGCGCCGACGTGCTGGAGGCGCTGGGCGCCGACATCAACCTGCAACCGGAACAGGTGGCGCAGTCGATCGCCCAGACCGGCATCGGCTTCATGTTCGCGCCCAACCACCACGCCGCCATGAAGCACGCGGCACCGGTGCGCAAGGAACTGGGCGTGCGCACCATCTTCAACATCCTGGGCCCGCTGACCAACCCGGCCGGCGCCCCCAACATCCTGATGGGCGTATTCCATGCCGACCTGGTCGGCATCCAGGTGCGCGTGCTGCAACGCCTGGGCGCGCAGCATGCGATCGTGGTCTGGGGCCGCGACAACCTCGACGAAGTCACGCTGGGCGGCGCCACCATGGTAGGCGAACTGGTCAACGGCGAGATCCGCGAATACGAGATCCATCCGGAAGACTTCGGCCTGTCCATGTTCGCCAGCCGCAACCTGCAAGTTGCCAACGCCGCCGAGTCGAAGGAAAAGATTTTCGAAGCGCTGGCAGGCAAGCCGGGGCCGGTGCATGACATCGTGCTGCTCAACTCGGCCACCGCCCTGTACGCGGCGGGCGCCGTACCGTCCATCGCCGCGGGCCTGGACAAGGCGCGCGCCACCATCGCCTCCGGCGCCGCGCGCGCCAAGCTCGACCAGTTCGTACAGGTGACGCGCCAGTTGGGCGGAAAATCCTGAACCACCCGCTGAAGAAATAAAGAAAATAAAGGAACCGACCATGATCGCCCCCCACGACCTGCTGATCTTCGCCCTCGCCTCGCTGGTGATGGTGCTCACGCCCGGCCCCAACATGGTCTATTGCGTATCGCGCTCGATCTGCCAGGGGCGCATGGCCGGCATCATCTCGCTGTGCGGGGTGGCGGTCGGTTTCCTGGTGCACATGGCGGCGGCCGCCTTCGGCCTGACCGCGCTGTTTTTGGCCATTCCGATGGCCTACGACATCGTCAAGTTCGCCGGCGCCGCCTACCTGCTGTGGCTGGCATGGAGCGCCGTCAAGCCGGGCGGCAGCTCGCCGTTCCAGACCCGCGAACTGCCACCGGATTCGCCGGCCACGCTGTTTCGCATGGGCTTCCTGACCAATGTATTGAATCCCAAGGTGGCAGTGTTCTACATGTCGCTGTTCCCGCAATTCATCCATCCCGAACACGGCAGCGTGCTGCTGCAAAGCGTGGTGCTGGGCGTGACACAGATCGCCATCAGCTTCTCGGTCAACTCCATGATCGTGTTCTCGGCCGCCGGCATCTCCGGCTTCTTCGCCCGCAACCAGGGCTGGCTGCGCGCGCAACGCTACATCATGGGTTCCATGCTGGGGGCGCTGGCGGTGCGCCTGGCGCTGGACGAACGTAAATAACTTCCAGGAACATCATGTCCGACATCCTCAACAAGATCCTCGACGTCAAGGCCGAGGAAATCGCCGCAGCCAAGAAGCAACGTGATTTCGCCAGCCTGCGCCGCGACGTCGAAAGCGACAGCGAACTGCGTTCCGAACTGCGCAGCTTCGAAGGCAGCCTGCGCGACAAGATCGCCGCCGGCCATGCCGGCGTGATCGCCGAAGTGAAGAAGGCTTCGCCATCCAAGGGGGTGATCCGCCCCGACTTCCGCCCGGCCGATATCGCGGTGAGCTACGCGCAGCATGGCGCCGCCTGCCTGTCGGTGCTGACCGACGAGCAATTCTTCCAGGGTGCGCCGGAATACCTCAAGCAGGCACGCGCCGCCTGTGCGCTGCCGGTGATCCGCAAGGACTTCATGGTCGACCTCTACCAGGTTTACCAGGCCCGCTCCTGGGGCGCCGACGCCATCCTGCTGATCGTGGCCGCCCTGGATCACGGCCTGATGGCCGAACTGGAAGCCTGCGCCCATGAACTGGGAATGAGCGTGCTGGTGGAAGTGCACGACGCCGCCGAACTGGACGCCGCGCTGAAGCTGAAGACCCGCCTGCTGGGCATCAACAACCGCAACCTGCGCACCTTCGAGACCACGCTGGACACCACGCTCGGCCTGCTGCCGCGCATCCCGCCTGAAAAGCTGGTGGTGACCGAATCGGCCATCGCCACGCCGGACGACGTCAAGCGCATGCGCGACGCCAACGTGCATGCCTTCCTGGTGGGCGAAGCCTTCATGCGCGCGCCGGAGCCGGGCGTGGAACTGGCGCGTTTGTTCGCCTGAATCGACACCGACGCGCCTTCGATACGCCGCAGAGCGGCTACTCAGTCCGAACGGGAATATCCTTGATTGCCCGTTCGGACTGAGTAGCGGCAACACCGCGTATCGAAGGCGTACCGACGTATAACGATCAAGCCGTCTCCCCTGTTACCAGAGGAACGGCTTTTTTGCATCAGGCAGAGAAACCGCCATCAATCGACAAGCTGGCGCCCGTGATATACCCCGCTTCCGGCCCCGCCAGATATGCCACAAAGCTGGCAATCTCTTCTGCCTTGCCGTAGCGCGGCAGCGCCATCAATCCCTTGAGCGTCTCGGAAAAATCGCCTTGGTCGGGGTTCATGTCGGTGTCGACCGGCCCCGGCTGCACGTTGTTGACCGTGATGCCGCGCGCACCGAGATCGCGCGACAAGCCCTTGGTCAGACCGACCAGCGCCGACTTGCTCATCGCGTAGGCCGCACCGCCGGCGAACGGCATGCGTTCGGCATTGGTGCTGCCGATGGTGATCACACGGCCCCCTTCTTTCATGTAACGCACCGCCTCCTGCGTGGCGACGAACACGCTGCGCACGTTCACCGCCAGCGTACGGTCGAAGTCTTCCAGCTTGAACTCCTCGACCGGGCCCAGCGCCAGCACGCCGGCATTGTTGACCAGGATATCCAGGCGGCCGAACGTTTCGGCCGCGATGCTGATGGCTTGCCTGAGCGCGGTGGCGTCCGCGCTGTCGGCCTGGATCGCCAGCGCACGGCCGCCGCCGGCTTCGACTTCGCTGACCAGCGCCTGCGCCTTGTCCGGCGAGGTGACATAGGTAAAGGCGACGGTAGCGCCCTCCGCCGCCAGGCGCCGGACGATTGCGGCGCCGATGCCGCGCGAGCCGCCTTGCACGAAAGCGACCTTGGACGAGAGGGATGGATTGGATTGTTGGTTCGACATGATCTTGCTCCTGGTTCAGTTTGGTTTAAGCGTTAAACCCTGCTGGGTTGAAGCAAGTATCGCCGCCAGATTATGTCGATACTAGATAGCAATCACTATCTTCTTTTTAAACCAAAGGTTTAAAATCAGAAAATGGAAACCATGAACAGCATCGAGTGCTTCGTCGCCTCGGCCGATGCCGGCAGCTTTTCAGCCGCCGCCCGACGCCTTGGCCTGACTTCGGCGGCAGTGGGCAAGAACGTCGCCCGGCTTGAATCCAATCTCGGCGTACGCCTGTTCCAGCGCAGCACGCGCAAGCTGACGCTGACCGAAGCCGGCGAGCGTTTTTTGCAGGAAGTCGGCGGCGGACTGGAGACCATACGCAACGCAGTGGCCAACCTGGCCAGCGCTGGCGGGCAGCCGGCCGGCACGCTCAAGGTCAGCATGGGAAGCGGGTTCGGGCGCGAATACGTCGTGCCGCTCTTGGGCGACTTCCTGCAGCGCTATCCCGCCATCTCGCCCGACTGGCATTTCGACAACCGCCCGGTGGACCTGATCGCCGAAGGCTTCGACGCCGCCATCGCCGGCGGCATCGAACTCTCGCCTGGCGTGGTGGCGCGCGAACTGGGGCCGGCGCATCGCGTGTTGCTGGCCTCCCCGGCCTATCTCGCCAGCCATGCGCCGCTGCGTTCCCCGCAAGACCTGCCGCAGCACGACGGCATCCTGATCCGTTCCCCGCAAACCGGGCGCGTACGCCCATGGACGCTACGCGACCGCGAAGGCACGCAAGCCCCGGTGGCCCTGAAGGTAAGAATGACGATGAACGATCCCAACGCCGCCTGCGAGATTGCCGCGATGGGCCTGGGCGTGACGCTGGTATCGATGCCGCACGCGGTGGTCTACATGGACAGCGGCGCGCTGGTGCGGGTATTGCCGGACTGGTATGTGGACAGCGGCATATTGTCGCTGTACTTCAGCGCGGCGCGGCTGCTGCCGGCCAAGACGCGGGTGTTCGTGGACTTCATGGTGGAGCGTTTCCGCGCGCAAAAGCTGGCGGAGCGGTTTTCGGCAATACGCTGAACCTCAGCTCTTGGGCGGCGTCGCACGCATGCCGCCGCCGATGTTGCTGCCGGCATTGCGCGCCAGGCCGCGGTAACCCTGTACCGAGACCAGCGTGACCACACCGGCCATGGCAAACGCCCATTGGAAATCGCCCAAGGTGAAATGCGCGCCGGCCGCATCGATAGACTCGCCGCGAAAATAGGCGGCGATACGCAGCGCCAGCGCGCCGAAGGCGATCCCCATGCCGATGGTCATCTGCTGCGCCACGCTCCACAAGGTGCTGGCCGATGACTTGCGCGCATCGCTGATGTCGGCGTAAGCCAGCGTGGCCAGCGTCGAGAACTGCATCGAGCGCGACAGGCCGTAGCAAAAGATCAGGGCCAGGGTCATCAACAATGGGGTATCGGGCGTCAGCAAGCCGCATGCGATGATCAGGCTGCCGGCGATGGCGGCATTATTGACCGCCACCCGCCGGAACCCGAAGTGCTGCAGCACGCGCGTGGTGAACGCTTTCATGCCAAGGTTGCCGAGGGCGCTGGCCAGCAGCAGCAACCCCGACTGGAAGGCCGACAGGCCGAAGCCGATCTGGAACATCAGCGGCATCAGGTAAGGCACGGAATCGATGCCGATGCGCGTGAACGAACCGGTGACGACGGTAACCGAATAGGTCGGGATCTTCAGGTTGGAAAAATCCAGCAGCGGATGTTCGGCACGCCGGGCGTGGCGATACGCGAACCAGCCCAGCACGATGCCGCCGGCGATGAAACCGAGCGCGACCTTGAGGTTGGACTCCATGTGGCTGGCGATCTCGGTGCCGTACAGCAGCGAGGTCAGCGCAGCGCCCGAGAGCACGAAGCCGACCAGGTCCAGCGGACGCTTGCTGGTGCCGTGGTCGTTACGCACGATCAGCATCACGGCGGCGAAAGCGGCGATGCCGAACGGTACGTTCATCAGGAAAATCCAATGCCAGGAGGCATAGGTGACAATGAAACCGCCGATGGACGGCCCCACCACCGGCGCCACGATGGCCGGCCAGGTGATGGTGGCAATCGCCTTCATCAGGTTGGCCTTGCCGGTGCTGCGCACCACGATCATGCGCCCGACCGGCACCATCATCGCGCCGCCCAGGCCTTGCAGCACACGCGCCGCGGTGAACTCCACCACGTTCTGCGAGAAGCCGCACAGGATGGAAGCCAAGGTGAAAATGACGATCGCCGCGCCGAACACGGTGCGTGAACCCAGGCGGTCGGCCACCCAGCCGCTGATCGGGATGAACACCGCCAGCGTCAGCATGTAGGCCGTCATGCCCAGGCTCAGCTCATTGGGGCCGACGCCGAAGGACTGCGCCATCTGCGGCAAGGCGGTGGCGATGATGGTGGTATCGAGGTACTCCATGAAGAAGGTCGCCGCCACGATATAGGGCAGCATGCGCACGCGCGCATCCGGCTGGAGCTGGTCTTCATTTCCCAATTGGCGTTCCCTCCCTTTTCCTGTTCGATGGCGACGATGCGAAACGCCGGCATGCGCCGGCGTTTTTGCTGGAAGTCCGACGCTCGCCGCTGGCCCTCAGAACCGCAGCAGGCGCATCAGCACCTGGACCACGACGATGCCGCCGATCAGGCCGCCGCCGAAATACACGATCACCCCCAGCAGCATGTTGGTGCGGCGCTGCTCGGCCAGCAGCTTCTTGAGCAGTTCGCCGCTCTGCGGCTGGCCATGGCCATCGCCGTCGTTGTACTTGGTCAGCGCTTGCTGCACCAGGCGCGGGATCTGCGGCAGCAGGCGACTGTAGCGCGGCACCTCGACCTTCAGCTGTTCCACGAAACCGCGCCAGCCGATCTGCTCGCTCATCCAGCGTTCCAGGTACGGTTTGGCGGTCTTCCACAGGTCGAGATCGGGATCGAGCTGGCGCCCCAGGCCTTCGACGTTGAGCAGGGTCTTTTGCAGCAGCACCAGTTGCGGCTGCACCTCGACATTGAAGCGGCGCGAAGTCTGGAACAGGCGCAGCAGCACCTGGCCGAAGGAGATATCCTTCAGCGGCCGGTCGAAGATCGGTTCGCAGCATGCCCGCACCGCCGCCTCCAGCTCATCGACGCGGGTATCCTTGGGCGCCCAGCCGGACTCGATGTGGGCCTCGGCCACGCGCTTGTAGTCGCGGCGGAAGAAGGCCAGGAAGTTCTGCGACAGGTAATCCTTGTCGAAATCGTTCAACGTGCCGACGATGCCGAAATCCAGCGCGATGTAGCGGCCGAAGGTCTCCGGCGCCACCGACACCAGGATGTTGCCGGGGTGCATATCGGCATGGAAGAAGCCGTCGCGAAATACCTGGGTGAAGAAGATTTCAACGCCGTCGCGCGACAGCTTGGACAGGTCCACGCCTTCTTCGCGCAGGCGCTCGGTCTGCGAGATCGGGATGCCGTGCATGCGCTCCATCACGATCACCGACGAGGAGCAATAGTCCCAATACATCTCGGGCACGATCAGCAGGCTCGACCCGGCGAAGTTGCGACGCAGCTGGCTGGCGTTGGCGGCTTCGCGCATCAGGTCGAGCTCGTCGTGCAGGTACTTGTCGAACTCGGCCACGACTTCCTTGGCCTTGAGACGACGTCCGTCCGCCCACAAACGTTCCAGCCAGTCGGCGGCGACATGCATCAGGCCGATGTCATGGTCGATCACGTCGCGCATGCCGGGGCGCAGCACCTTGACCGCCACTTCCTTGCCGTCCTTGAGCGTGGCGAAGTGGACCTGCGCGATCGAGGCCGAGGCCACCGGCTGGCGTTCGAAGCCGGCGAACAATTCATCCGGGTGCGCGCCCAGCGACTTCTGGATCTGCAGCACGGCCAGGTCGGAATCGAAAGGCGGCACGCGATCCTGCAGGCGCGTCAGTTCATTGGCGATGTCCGGCGGCATCAGGTCGCGCCGGGTCGAGAGCACCTGGCCGAACTTGACGAAGATGGGGCCGAGGTCCTCCAGCGCGCGCCGCAGGCGTTCGCCGCGCGGCCGCGTCAGGTCGCGCCAGAAAAAGATGGCATTGGTGATGCGGGCGATGCGCGGCGGCGCGAACTCGGAGGCGACGATTTCATCCAGGCCGTAGCGGATGGCCACGCGGATGATCTTGAACAGGCGCAGGGAACGCAGGAACATCAGCGGCGCTCCAGTTTCTCGATGCGCTTGGAAAGGCGCTCCAGATCATCGCGCAGGCGCACCACGTCAGAAGAGAAGTCCTGCAGCATGCGGGGGCGTATCAGCATCGGTTGTTCTTCCAGAAAATACTCGGCCACGTTCTCGGTAAGCTTTTTGTGCGTGCTGCGGATGGCCTCGAACAGGCCGTGCGCGCCGGAGACCATGCGGGTGGCGGCGATATCGCCGAACAGGCGCGCCAGGTCGTCCTCGGCATCCCAGCGCAGGTTCTGGCTCAATTGCGAGATCGCGTTGGCGAAATCGGCATCGCCTTCCAGCTTCACATAAGACACGGCGCGCTCGCGGTTGGCCGCGATCAGGGGCAGGTCGGCCAGCTTGACGCGGATGGTGACATCGGCCACCGCCTCCGCCGGCACATCCTGCACATAACCATCGGCGGCCACTTTCAGCCGCAATTGCGCGGCGCCGGTGTCGATACAGGCCACCTTGCCCGCATGCGCGGCCAGCGCCTGGCGCGCCCATGCCTCTTGCGCCAGCAGGTGGTTGACCACGGCGGCAGCGGGTTTCATGGGATTGATCGCGGGCATAGATTCGGACAAGGACTGGGCCAGTGTTGTGAGAGAAGTGACAGGGTTCAATGAAAATCCGCCGGACAAAAACAAAACCGCCCGAAAAGCCGGGCGGTTTCAAGTTTAACAGTTTGCCGGCCAAGCTCCGATGGCAACATGCGCGGCGCCTGATCCAGCGCCGCCAGGTTCTCAGACCTGCTGGATACCCGCCAGCACCCAGCCGCCGCCGCTTTGCGGCTTGGACAGGTTCCAGATTTCGGCGAAGGGCTCGGCCGACAGTTCCGGCGCTTCCTTGATCAATCCCTGGAAACGCACCGTGGCCATGTAGTCGTAGGCCATGGTTTCGATGCCCAGCAGTTCGGCCTCGAGCTGGACCACATCGGTGGCGTTGGACGAGGCGCCGCGCTCGGTGAGTTGCATGCGCAGTTCGGCGAACATTTCAGGCGTGGTGAATTCGCGGATATCGTTGATGTCGGCCCGGTCCCACGCCGCCTGCAGGCGGATGAAATAGGTCTTGGCATTGCGCACGAAACCGGCCGTGTCGAAGCCGTCCGGAATGCCCCACTTCTCTATCCGGGCCGGTGTGGCCGGCTGGCCCGCAGCGCTGCCAAAACCGTTGCCTTGCAGCACCGCGGGCGCATGGCCGGGCGGCGGGTTGATGTCCTTCAGGCCGGAGCCGATCTCGGGAGTGGCGCCGGCGGCGCTGCCGATCGGGCTCACACCCGGCATCGGGGTAGCGTAGACCGGGTTGTTGCTCTGCTCATAGCGGTTGCGCGTGAACAGGCGGATCAGGAAGAAGGCCGCGCCGGCCAGCAGCACGATCGTCAGCAGCGAACCCAGCATGCCGCCGGCCGCGCCGCCAATGCCGAAGTGCGACAGCAGCGCGCCCAGCCCGAAACCCAGCAAGGCGCCGCCGAGGATATTGCCCCACGGGCTGGCCGGCTTGGCGGGAGCGCCTTGCGGAGTCGCCGCCGGACGGGATGGCGCGGCGCTCGGCGCCGCGTTGTAGGAAGGCGATGCAGGCGCAGCCTGGCGCGAATAATTGGACGATTGCTTACCGAACGAGCCGCCGCCGCCCAGGCGCCTGGCGTCGGCCGGCGACATCACCAGCGTCAGGGACGTCAACGCCAGCATCAATACGAGCAGGAATTTTTTCATACGATGACCTCTTGTCGAAGATGCCGGAACCGGGAGCGAACCTCAGGGAAAGCCAACCTGTCCGTTCCGGCTTGGCGCCATTGTCGCGGGGCAAACTTAAGCCATCCTTAATCACCGATGGCACCACCCGCGCCTGGCGCTGCCAACAATGCGGCGCGCCCGTGCGGGCACGCACCGCATATGCCTTAGAGCGTGTTTATGATCTCGTCGGGAGTCGGTCAAATGTCATGTCAGGATGGGATGCAAGGCGCAAAACGTAGACGGGCCGGTTGGCCCGGCGAGGCTTTGCAACGCCGCAGACCGCCTGAAAGGGCATTTGAACGGCCCCGAAGGAGATCATAAACACGCTCTTACATCTTGATGCCGGTATGCAATGCCGCCACGCCGGCAGTCAGGTTGAAATACTGGACGCGCTCCAGACCCGCCTGTTCCATCATCTGCTTCAGCGTTTCCTGGTCGGGATGCATGCGGATCGATTCGGCCAGGTAGCGATAGCTGTCGGCGTCGTTGGCGACTTTCTTGCCCAGCCACGGCAGCACCGAGAAGGAATACACATCGTACGGCTTCTTCAGCGGTTCCCACACCTTGGAAAACTCCAGCACCAGCAGCTTGCCGCCGGGCTTGAGCACACGGCGCATCTCGCCCAGCGCGACATCCTTGTGGGTCATGTTGCGCAAGCCGAAAGCTACCGACACGCGGTCGAAATAGTTGTCGGGGAACGGCAGCTTCTCGGCGTCGCACAAGGCGGTCGGCGTGACGATGCCCTTGTTGAGCAAGCGGTCGCGGCCCACGCCCAGCATCGATTCGTTGATATCGGTCAGCCAGACCTCGCCGGTCGGCCCGGCCTGCTTGGCGAATGCCTTGGACAAATCGCCCGTGCCGCCGGCAATGTCGAGCACCTTGAAGCCCGGACGGACGCCGGCCTGGGCGATGGTGAATGCCTTCCAGACCCGATGCAGGCCGGCCGACATGAAGTCGTTCATCACATCGTACTTGGCGGCCACGGAGTGGAACACTTCCGCGACCTTGTGGACCTTGTCTTCTTCTGCGACGGTTTCGTAACCGAAATGGGTGGTGTTGGTCATGGCTCAGTCAATATGGTTGGCGCAGCTTGGCGCCCGATTGCACATTATATGCCGGTGGGGGAACCCGGCTAGCCGCTATCGCTCAGTGGTGGTGGCCGCAGGCATGCCCGCCGGCATCGCTGCCGGCTTCATGGTCGCGCCCGCTTTCACGCGTGAAACCCGCATCTTCCAGCTTCTGCAGGTAGGCCGCCCACATCGTGCCCTGGTCGCGGCCGAGCTGATAGAGATAATCCCAGGTGTAAATACCGCTGACGTGGCCATCCGAAAACAGCGGCTTGACGCCGTAGTTGCCGACCGGCTCGATGCCGTCGATGCCGACGTTGCGCTTGCCGGTCTGCAGCACCTCCTGTCCGAGGCCGTGGCCGCGCACCTCGGCCGAGGGCGAATACACGCGCATCAGTTCGAAGGGCAGCGAAAACGTGGCGCCGTCGTCGAATTCGATTTCCACCACGCGCGAAACCTTGCGCACCTTGAACGACACGGGAACCGGGGAGGAATTGGAGCGCATGCAGATACTCGCTTTGAACTTTGAAGAAGGCTGGTGCTGCGAAAAGCGACCGGCGGCAGTATGGCGCCATCAGTAGCGTACCGGTTCAGGCGGCGCCCAGGCCGGCCGCCGACAGTTGCTTGCGGATGGCCTCGCGCAATTGCGGCAATTTGGCGCGGCGCGCCTCCAGCGAGGGCTGGTCGACCTCGCGGCGCGCGGTTGCCCACACCGGGCTGGGGAAATGCTGGTCGTCCGAATAGCGCGGAATCACGTGCCAATGGACATGCGGCGTCATGTTTCCCAGCGTGGCCAGGTTGACCTTCTCCGGCTGCATGACTTCGCGCAGCGCCGCTTCCACCGCCCAGACCGCATCGGCCAACCGGGTGCGATCGGCCGGCGCGAGGTCGGTCATTTCCTTGACGTGACCGTTCCAGATCACGCGGCAAAAACCGGGATAACCGGCTTCATCGACCAGCACCACCCGGAAATCCGGATGGCGCCAGACCAGCTCTCCGCCGTCGCCGGCGCACAGTTCGCATTGGCTCATCGCTTACACCAGCACGCGCTCAATGCCGCCGTTGTTGGCGCGCTCGACGTATTCCGGCATCCAGTTCTCGCCCAGCAAATGCCTGGCCATCTCCACCACGATGTAGTCGGCGGTGGTGCCCGAGTCTTCGTTGTAGCGCGACAGGCCCTGGAAGCACGACGGGCACGAGGTCAGGATCTTGACGTCGCCGGTGAAACCGTCGGCGCGCACCTTGTCGGCGCCCTTGCGCATTTCCTCTTCCTTGCGGAAGCGCACCTGGGTCGACACGTCCGGACGCGATACGCCGAAGGTGCCCGACTCGCCGCAGCAGCGGTCGTTCTTCTCGATCTTCTGCGCATCCACCGTGGTGATGAGCGAGTTGACCGTCTTCAGCGGGTCCTGCAGCTTCATCGGGGTGTGGCAGGGATCGTGGTACATGTAGCGGGTGCCGGTCACGCCTTCCAGCTTGACGCCCTTCTCCAGCAGGTATTCGTGGATGTCGATGATGCGGCAGCCGGGGAAGATCTTCTCGAATTCATACCCCTGCAACTGGTCGTAGCAAGTGCCGCAGGACACCACGACGGTCTTGATGTCGAGGTAGTTCAGCGTGTTGGCCATGCGATGGAACAGCACGCGGTTGTCGGTGATGATCTTCTCGGCCTTGTCGAAGTCGCCGCTGCCGCGTTGCGGATAACCGCAACACAGATAACCTGGCGGCAGCACCGTCTGCACGCCGACATTCCACAACATCGCCTGCGTGGCCAGACCGACCTGCGAGAACAGCCGCTCCGAACCGCAACCCGGGAAGTAAAACACCGCCTCGGTCTCGGCCGTGGTGGTCTTGGGATTGCGGATGATCGGCACGATCTTGTCGTCCTCGATATCGAGCAACGCGCGCGCGGTCTTCTTGGGCAGGTTGCCCGGCATCTTCTTGTTGATGAAGTGGATCACCTGCTCCTTGACCGACGGCTTGCCGACCGTGGCCGCGGGCTTGGCGGTCTGCTTCTTGGCGAACTTCTTCAGGATGTCGTTGCCCAGGCGCTGCGCCTTGAAGCCCCAATCGGTCATCACCTTGCGGGTGGCGTTGATGGTGGCCGGGTCGGTCGCATTGAGGAAGAACATCGCCGCGCTGGTGCCGGCGTTGAAGGACTTCTTGCCCATCTTGCGCAGCAGGTTGCGCATGTTCATCGAGACGTCACCGAAGTCGATGTCGACCGGGCAAGGCGTGACGCACTTGTGGCACACCGTGCAGTGGTCGGCCACGTCCTCGAACTCTTCCCAATGCTTGATCGAGACGCCGCGGCGGGTCTGCTCTTCATACAGGAAGGCCTCGACCAACAGCGAGGTCGCCAGGATCTTGTTGCGCGGCGAGTACAGCAGGTTGGCGCGCGGCACGTGGGTCGAGCAGACCGGCTTGCACTTGCCGCAGCGCAGGCAGTCCTTGACGCTGTTGGCGATGGCGCCGATGTCGCTTTGCTGCATGATCAGCGATTCGTGGCCCATCAGGCCGAACGAAGGCGTGTAGGCGTTCGACAGGTCGGCTTCGAAACCCGGCAGGTTGAGCAGCTTGCCCTTGTTGAAACGGCCTTCCGGATCGACGCGCTTCTTGTATTCGCGGAATTCGCCGATCTCGTCCTCGGTCAGGAACTCCAGCTTGGTGATGCCGATGCCATGTTCACCCGAGATCACGCCGTCCAGCGAACGCGCCAGCTCCATGATGCGCGCCACGGCGACGTGCGCGTCTTGCAGCATTTCGTAGTGGTCGGAGTTGACCGGCAGGTTGGTGTGCACGTTGCCGTCGCCGGCGTGCATGTGCAACGCGACGAACACGCGGCCGCGCAACACGCGCTTGTGGATCGCCTGGCATTCTTCCAGGATCAGCTTGAAGGCGCCGCCGCTGAAGACCTGGCGCAGTTGGGCGCGCACTTCCTGCTTCCAGGAGACGCGCACGGTGCGGTCCTGCACCACGTGGAAGACGTTGGCTTCAGGCTGCTCCAGCAGGCGCTGGTCGAACACCGGCATCATCTTGTCCAGGCCCAGCGCGGCCAACTCGCCCTTGGCCACGCGCAGCGGCTTGTCGAGGTTGGCCAGCAGGTAGGACCAGCGCGCATGGGTCTGCTCCAGCAGCGCTTCGGCCTGGTGCACGCGGTCTTCCAGCATTTCGGAAGCGGGGATGTCTTCGCCTTCGGCGTCGTCGCTCTTGCCCAGCGGCAGGTTGCCCTTGACGAAGAAGCTGTCCAGTTCGGCCAGCAGCTGCAGCTTGTTCTTGATCGACAGCTCGATGTTGATGCGCTCGATGCCGTCGGTGTATTCGCCCATGCGGTTGAGCGGGATCACCACGTCTTCGTTGATCTTGAAGGCGTTGGTGTGCTTGGCGATGGCGGCGGTGCGCGAACGATCCAGCCAGAATTTCTTGCGGGTTTCCGGGCTGACCGCGACAAAGCCTTCGCCGACGCGGTTGTTGGCCATGCGGATCACTTCCGAGGCGGCCGCGGCCACGGCGTTCTCGTCATCGCCGACGATGTCGCCGATCAACACCATCTTCGGCAGCACGCCGCGCTTGGACTTGGTGGCATAGCCGACCGCGCGCAGGTAGCGCTCGTCCAGGTGTTCCAGGCCGGCCAGGATGGCGCCGCCCTTTTTGGTTTCGGCGTCGAGGAAGTCCTTGATCTCGACGATCGAGGGAATCGCATCGCGCGCCTGGCCGAAGAACTCCAGGCAGACGGTGCGGGTCTGCTTGGGCATCTTGTGCAGGATCCAGCGCGCCGAGGTGATCAGGCCATCGCAACCTTCCTTCTGCACGCCCGGCAGGCCCGACAGGAACTTGTCGGTCACGTCCTTGCCCAGGCCTTCCTTGCGGAATTTGCGGCCGGCGATTTCCAGGATCTCGGTCTTGAAGACTTCGGTCTTCTGGCCCTTCTCGCCGGGGTGCGACCACTCCAGCTTGAAGCGCGCCACTTCGACGTCATGGATCTTGCCCAGGTTGTGGTCCAGGCGCGTGACTTCCAGCCAGTCGCCTTGCGGATCGACCATGCGCCAGCTGGCCAGGTTGTCCAGCGCGGTGCCCCACAGCACGGCCTTCTTGCCGCCGGCGTTCATGGCGACGTTGCCGCCGATGCACGAGGCCTCGGCCGAGGTCGGGTCGACCGCGAACACGAAGCCGGCCTTCTCGGCGGCGTCCGAGACGCGCTTGGTCACCACGCCGGCGCCCGAGTAGATGGTGGCGTAGGGCTTGTCCAGGCCGGGCAGCACTTCCATCTCGACCGCGCCCAGTTGTTCCAGCTTTTCGGTGTTGATGACGGCCGACATCGGCGTCAGCGGAATGGCGCCGCCGGTGTAACCGGTGCCGCCGCCGCGCGGGATGATGGTCAGGCCGAGTTCGATACAGGCCTTGACCAGTCCGGCCATTTCGTCTTCGCTGTCCGGGGTCAGCACCACGAACGGATACTCGACGCGCCAGTCGGTGGCGTCGGTCACGTGCGACACGCGCGACAAGCCGTCGAACTTGATGTTGTCTTTTGCCGTGTAGCGGCCCAGCACCTTGGTGGCGCGGCGGCGCAGGTCGTAGGTGTGGCGGAATTCTTCGGCGAAATCGGCAACGGCCTTCTTGGCCGCCTTGATCAGCGCTTCCACGCTGGCGCTGCGGCGCGCGGCATCGGAGGCGGCAGTCGCATCGCCGGCATCGGCCTGGCCGACATCGATGCGACGCTTGTCGACTTCGTGCAGGCGATGGTTCAACGCATCGATCAGCGCGGCGCGACGCTTGGGATTATCCAGCAGGTCATCCTGCAGATAGGGATTGCGGCGCACGACCCAGATGTCGCCCAGCACCTCGTACAGCATGCGCGCCGAACGGCCGGTCTGGCGCTTGGCGCGCAGCTCGTCCAGCAGGGACCAAGACTCTTCGCCCAACAACCGGATCACGATCTCGCGATCGGAGAACGAGGTGTAGTTGTACGGGATTTCGCGCAAGCGCGTGGGCGTGGCGCCATGGGGCGCGTCTGTGAGCAAGGCTTGGATGTGGGCGGGGGCGTTCATCAATGTAAAAAAATAAATCTGCTGCCGGATGTGCATTCTAGCCTATTGCCAAAAGTCGCGACGGGATGGGGCCGGTTTTGCGGCTGCAATGCAAATGATTATTCTTTAGCAATAAGGCGCCGGCCGAAATTGGCCTGCAAGCAATTTTTGCAACGCAGCAAAATCCTTGGATGGGGACGCCGATGGCAAGCGAAAACGGCGCCAGGCCGGATCGGACTCCCGGCCGATAGCGACAAGCAATTCAATTTATAAAAACAATCAATTTATTATTATTGATTCTTAAAATCTATAATCCCTCCATGCATTGTGGATGTTGTCCCTAAAAAACACGGAGGATGTTATGTTGCAGAACCTGATGACCGAATTCTTGGAAAATCTAGCCATCACCTTGGCCGACTATGCCCAATGCAAGGCATAGCCCGAAGGAACGTCCCGCTTATTTCGCTTGCCGCCTGTCCGCATGGATGGACTGCAGGGACGTCCAGCAAACCCCGCCAGCCAGGGAGACTGCCATGATACCGGCGCCGTTGAACAAAAATTTTCCTCTCCAGACCAGTGCTTCCGACGACGCCGCGGCGTCATCCCCCGCTCCCAACGATTGCGTGCAAGCCCCGCCATCCGGCGCCAAGCCGGATCTCGGCGACAGCCTGACGCTCAACCTCAAGCCGCGCCAGATCGCCATGCTGCTGGTGGCGCTGGTGTTCCTGGCGATCAAGTCCTATGAGGGCCTGCACGCCTACTTCACGGCCAACCCGCATGTATGGAATGCGCTGCTGGGCTCCAGCGCCGCTGCCGGCCTGACGGCACTGGGCGCGCTGGGCGTGCTGTTCACGCGCCGCATTTCGGTCAAGGCGCAAGATGTGATGCTCGGCTATGGCGGCGGCGTGATGCTGGCGGCGAGTGTTTTTTCACTGATCATCCCGGCCATGGACGCGGCGCAAGCCATCGGTTACGCCAAGAACGCCTCGGTGCTGCTGGCGGCCACCGGCATCATGCTGGGCGGCCTGTTCGTGCTGGCGCTGAACCATGTGATCCCGCACCAGCATTTCCTGGCCATGGCCAGCGACCAGAGCAACCCGGCGCGCACCACGCGCATCTGGCTGTTCGTGATGGCGGTCACCATCCACAACTTCCCGGAAGGGCTGGCCATCGGCGTGGGCTTCGGCGGCGAAGACATGGGCAAGGCCGTGGCGCTGGCGACCGGCATCGGCATCCAGGACATTCCGGAAGGACTGGTGGTGGCGCTGGCCTTGCGCACCTTGGGTTATTCGCCGATGAAGGCGGCCGCGGCCGGCATACTCTCGGGCCTGGTGGAACCGATCGGCGGGGTACTCGGCGCGATGGCGACCGGAGTCTCGGCCACCGCCCTGCCCTGGGCGCTGGCTGGCGCGGGCGGCGCCATGCTGTTCGTGATCAGCCACGAGGTGATTCCCGAGTCGCACCGCCAGGGCCATGAATCCCAGGCTACGCTGGGACTCCTGGCCGGCTTCGTGACGATGATGCTGCTGGATGTGATGCTGGGTTGAACGCCGTCTGGCGCCGGCCGCCCTGAACAGGCGCTCAGGCCAGCCAATCCGCCACGCTGCGCCAGAAGCCGTCCGGCACATTGAGCAGCAGCCAGGTCATCGCAATGTAGCGCAGGAACTTGCCGATCGCCATGTAGGCCACCGACGGCCAGAACGGCAGGCGCAGCCAGCCGGCCAGCGTACAGATGGGGTCGCCGATGCCGGGCAGCCAGGCCAGCAGCATGGTCTTGGGCCCGAAGCGCTCCAGCCAGTGGAACCAGCGCGTCGAACGCTCCTTCGAGAACGCCTGCTTGGCGCCGTATCCCATCCAGTAATCCACCATCCCACCCAGCGTATTGCCGGCCGTGGCCACCAGGATCACCGGCCAGAACATCTCGGGATTCATCTTGATCACGGCAAATACCGCAGGCTCGGAGCCAAGCGGCAGCAAGGTCGCGGAAATGAAGCTGATGAGAAAAACCGAGGTCAACCCAACGGTGGGCACGGCAAGGGCATTCAATAGCCAGAGGACGGCGGATTCGATCATGCGCGGGAACAGGTAATGGGAAGGCTACCGGAGGCAGGCGAAAACTTGCCGCCAGGAACACAGCGGCAAGATGGGAAAAACCAGCATTCTAGTTGATGCCGCGACGCCGGATATCAAGATGTGGCCGCGCATGCCGCGCGGGCGATTGCACCGATACATGCCATATGCCTGCGGCATGCCCGCTATCGGCCAACAATGCCGGCGCACGGCGCGGCTCCATTATAATGACCAGTTCCCTCGCGCCCGGACGGCTATCGCCTGCCGGATACGGGCGGAATCCGACACCGGCTTACCGAGCCGTTTTCCTCCTTACATTCTCACTATATGACTGCGCTGAAACGCCATTCTTCATGACCAAAATGAGTAACGATTATCTGCAAAAAATCCTGACCGCACGGGTCTACGACGTCGCCCAAGAAACGCCACTGGAGCTGGCCAACACGCTGTCGCAACGGATTGATAATCGAATTTACTTCAAGCGCGAAGACATGCAGAGCGTGTTCAGCTTCAAGCTGCGCGGCGCCTATAACAAGATGGCGCACCTGACGCCGGCGCAACTCAAGCGCGGCGTGATCTGCGCCTCGGCCGGCAACCACGCGCAAGGCGTGGCGCTGTCGGCGGCCAAGCTGGGCTGCCGCGCCGTGATCGTGATGCCGACCACCACGCCGCAGGTGAAGATCGAAGCCGTCAAGGCGCGCGGCGGCGAAGTGGTGCTGTTCGGCGACTCCTTCACCGATGCCTACAACCACGCATTGACGCTGGAGAAAAAGCACAAGCTGACCTTCGTCCACCCGTTCGACGACCCTTACGTGATCGCCGGCCAGGGCACCGTCGGCATGGAAATCCTGCGCCAGCATTCCGACCCGATCCACGCCATCTTCGTCGCCATCGGCGGCGGCGGCCTGATCTCGGGCGTGGCGGCTTACGTCAAGGCGGTGCGGCCCGACATCAAGATCATCGGCGTGCAGACCGCCGACTCCGACGCCATGGCGCGCAGCCTGAAAGCCGGGCGCCGCATCACCCTGCCCGACGTCGGCCTGTTCTCGGACGGCACCGCCGTCAAGCTGGTGGGCGAGGAAACCTTCCGCCTGGCCAGGAAGTATGTCGACGACATCATCATCGTCGACACCGACGCCGTGTGCACCGCCATCAAGGACATCTTCCAGGACACGCGCAGCATCGTCGAGCCCGCCGGCGCGCTGGCCGTGGCCGGCGCCAAGGCCTATGTGGAACGCGCCAAGAACAGCAAGCATCCGATCAAGGGCCAGTCGCTGGTGACCATCGCCTGCGGCGCCAACATGAACTTCGACCGCCTGCGCTTCGTGGCTGAAATGGCCGACGTCGGCGAGGCGCGCGAAGCCGTGTTCGCCGTCACCATTCCCGAAGAGCGCGGCAGCTTCCGCCGCTTCTGCGAAACCGTCGGCCCGCGCAACGTGACCGAATTCAACTACCGCATCAGCGATGCGAAGGCGGCGCATGTATTCGTCGGCATCCAGATCGGCAACGCCGACGAGTCCGGCAAGATCGCGCGCAATTTCGAGAAGGCCGGTTTCGGCGTGCTGGACCTGACGCACGATGAACTGGCCAAGGTGCACATCCGCCACCTGGTCGGTGGGAAAAGCGAACTGGCCGGCAACGAGCTTCTGTACCGCTTCGAATTCCCGGAGCGCCCGGGCGCGCTGATGAAATTCCTTTCCAGCATGAACCCCAACTGGAACATCAGCCTGTTCCATTACCGCAACCAGGGCGGCGACGTCGGCCGCATCCTGGTCGGCGTGCAGGTGCCGAAGAAGGACATGAAGGAATTCCGCACCTTCCTGGCCCAGCTCGGCTACCGCCACTGGGACGAAACCAAGAACCCGCTGTACAAGCTGTTCCTCGGCTAAGCCACGGCGCCCCGCATGGGGCGTCGCAACAGCAACGCAGCATGCAGCACGCAACACCGCAGGAGAAATACCATGGACAAGCCTACCCCATCCCCATCCGCCGCCGGCCACTCGCCGGAGACCTCGCCGCTGGGCAAGAGCTCGGCCTATCCGGGCGCCTACGATCCGGGACTGCTGTTTCCCATTCCGCGCGCGCCCAAACGCGCCGAACTGCAGATCGCCGGCACCCTGCCCTTTTTCGGCGTGGACCTCTGGACCGCCTACGAAATCTCGTGGCTGAACCTGCGCGGCAAACCGCAGATCGCCATCGCCACTTTCACCGTGCCGGCCGATTCGCCCAACATCATCGAGTCGAAATCGTTCAAGCTGTATTTGAATTCGTTCAACCAGGAACGGCTGGAAAGTTCGGCGCAATTGCTGGAAAAGTTGCGCACCGACCTGTCCGCCGCCGCCGGCGCTGCGGTGCAGGCGGCATTGACCGAGCCTGCGCAATTCGGCCAGTTGCAATTGGGCGAACTGGGCGGCTTGCCGCTGGACCGGCTGGACGTGGAAATCGAAGCCTCCGCCCATCCCGACGGCAGCATCCTGCACGCCAACCAGGAAGAAGCCACGGTGGAAGAAACCTTCGTTTCGCACCTGCTCAAATCGAATTGCCCGGTGACCGGCCAGCCCGATTGGGGCAGCGTACAGATCCACTACGTGGGCGCGCCGATCGACCAGGAAATGCTGCTGAAATACATCATCGGCTTTCGCGAGCACAACGAATTCCATGAGCAGTGCGTGGAGCGCATCTTCGTCGACATCATGCGCCAGTGCAAACCGCAAAAGCTGGCGGTCTACGCGCGCTATACGCGGCGCGGGGGGCTGGACATCAATCCATGGCGCAGCAACTTTTCCAGCGGCCACGCTCCTTCGCAATTGCGCAACGCGCGCCAGTAAAAAACACAAGCTGGCGATACGCCCCGTCGCGCCAAGAAGATCCGTCAGCAAATTGTTACAGATTCTTGCTGCCGCCAAACGGTAAACTATCGGCAATGCCCGCCTCGGACATGCCTGCCGCCAGGCATCGGACGCGACGGACGCGTGCCGCAACCGGCACTTTCGTAACAAATCGCTCACGAAAAAACAGGGCTCTTCGGGAATTTTTTCCCGAAAATGCCTGTCTTCAGGGCATTCGCCGCGTCTTGGCAGCTCCTGCCGACACAAAGCGTTAATCAATATCCATCAGCAATCAGCAACATGCCGCCGGATTCCCAGCTTCTGCCTGCGAATGCCTGGCGCATCGGACAAACAATATGACAAAAAACATCTCGCGCCTGCGCGCCTCTTTTTCCCATTCCGGCAACCGCAACAAGGCAGGCCTGCTCGCCGCCGTGACCGCCGCCTGCGCCTTGGGCATGCCCCTTGCCGCACATGCCGATGACGACAACAAGTACAGTTTGTGGCAAAGCACCAAAGACCACATGTCCAACATCTGGGACAAGGGCGATGGCGCCATCTACCTGTCCGGCGTGGCGCACCACGGGCGCGGCACTTACACCAAGGACAAGCTCGACGAACTCAACGAGCATGCCTGGGGCCTGGGCTATGGCAAGACCTTGCGCAACGAGAAAGGCGACGACGAATCGCTGTACGGTTTCGTGATCAAGGATTCCCATCGCCATCCGCAATACATGGCCGGCTATGCCTATGAATGGGTGTTCCCGGTGGCGCATACCGGACTGGAAGTCGGCCTGGGCGGCACCGCCATGCTCATGAGCCGCCAGGATTATTTCGGCGGCGTCCCCTTCCCGGTGCCGCTGCCGCTGGCGTCCATCGGCACCAAGAAAGCCAAGGTGATGTTCGCCTACGTACCGCGCCTGAGCAGCAACAAGAACAACGGCGATGTATTGCTGATTTTCGGCCGCATCGAAATGTAAATACGCGCGTGGCCCAACGCAGGCGAAGCGTAAAGGTGGCCGCTGCGGCGGTATCGCCCCGCCCGACGGGCATCGGGACTAGAGCGGAAAAGACTTGATTTTCAACAACTTCCGCCAGTTTTCCGCGGAGCATCTCCGATGCCCCGTCAAATCCAATCAGTCGGGTCAAATTCCCCTCTTGTTTCACGCTTTCAGGGCGTTGCGAGGCGCGCAAACAAGCCTATAATCCTGCTCAAAGTACTACCTCTGTAGCAATTCCTTGAGCGTCATGACTAATCTTGCAAAAATCCTGCCTCCGGAAAATGTCGTTCTGGACCTGGAAGTCTCCAGCAAAAAAAGAGCTTTCGAACAAGCCGGCCTGACATTCGAAAACAACTGCGGCATCGCCCGCTCTACCGTTTCCGAAAACCTGTTTGCCCGGGAGCGCCTCGGTTCGACCGGGCTTGGCCATGGCGTCGCCGTCCCGCACGGGCGCATCAAGGGGCTCAAGGCCCCGCTGGCCTTGTTCATGCGGCTGGCCGATCCGATCCCGTTCGAATCCCCTGACGGGCAACCGGTCAAGCTGCTGGTCTTCCTGCTGATCCCGGATCATGTCACGCAACAACACCTGGAAATCCTCTCCGAAATCGCCGAGATGTTTTCCGACGACGCCTTCCGCAACGAACTGACCGCCGAACCCGACAGCGCTGCGGTGCATTCGCGCATCGTGACCTGGCAGCCTTCGCTGGAAAAAGCGGGCTGAACGCCTGCCACTCCCCCCTGTCGTCCCTTGCCGCGCCTATCGCTCCCCGGGCAGCGGGGGGAAACGCGGCGCAACGGGCCGCCTCCGGTTTGCGTATCCCGCCAAATTCGGTACCCTGTATCAGTTGCCGCATCCGGCCCGCCTCATGACACGGACACGGCATTCACGTTTTCCTCGCCCACATTTGCCAGCAGAATCGGATCTACATGCCCACTTATTCCGCGTTGTCGATACAGCAGCTCTACGAAGAAAATCGTGAATCCCTGCAATTGGGCTGGTTCGCCGGCTTTCCCGGCGGCGAGCGGCTGATCTCCGGCGACGCCGTCTCGGCCGCCGACCAGGTGGGCCACCTGAATCTGATCCACCCCGGCCGCATCCAGGTATTCGGCCACCAGGAAATCGAGTACTACCAGCGCCTGTCCAACACCTCGCGCGCCTACCAGACCGCCGAGCTGGTGGCCGGCGAGCCGCCCGCGTTCATCATCGCGCAGGGCCTGTCGACGCCGCCCGACATCCTGGCGGTGTGCGATGAAAAGAACATCCCGCTGTTTTCCACGCCATTGCCGGCGGCACAGGTGATCGACTATCTGCGCGTGTACCTGTCCAAGAAACTGGCGCAGCAGATCACCATGCATGGCGTGTTCATGGATGTGCTGGGCGTGGGCGTGCTGATCACCGGCGAATCCGGCCTGGGCAAGAGCGAACTGGGCCTGGAACTGATTTCGCGCAGCCACGGCCTGGTGGCCGACGACGCGGTGGAGTTCGCGCGCATCGCGCCCAACATGATCGAGGGCCGCTGTCCGCCGCTGCTGCAGAACCTGCTGGAAGTGCGCGGCCTGGGCCTCTTGGACATCAAGGCCATCTTCGGCGAGACCGCGGTGCGCCGCAAGATGCGCCTGAAGCTGATCGTGCACCTGGTCCGCCGCAGCACGCTGGAAGAAAACTACGAGCGCCTGCCGCTGGATGCGCAATATGAGGAAGTGCTGGGCTTGCCGATCCGCAAGGTGGTAATCCCCGTGGCCGCCGGCCGCAACATCGCGGTGCTGCTGGAAGCGGCGGTGCGCAACACCATCCTGCAGTTGCGCGGCATCGATACGCTCAAGGAATTCATCGAGCGCCAGCGGCGCGCGATGAACGGAGAATAATCCCGCCTGCCGGGAACCCGCATTCCTGTCACGCGGCGTTCATAAGGCTTGCGTTATCATTGACGGCATGCGAATCGTTCTGATCACCGGCATCTCCGGCTCCGGCAAATCGGTGGCACTGCATGTGCTCGAGGATGCCGGCTATTTCTGCGTCGACAACCTGCCTCCGGCGCTGCTGTGCGACCTGGTCGACACCCGCATCCGGGAAGGTGCCAGCGTGCTGGCGGTCGCCACCGACGCGCGCAGCGCCGATTCGCTGGCGACGCTGCGCACCGATATCGACAAGCTCAAGGCCGACGGCCATGACGTCAAGGTCTTCTTCCTGACCGCCTCCAACGAGGCGCTGATCACCCGCTTCTCCGAAACCCGCCGCAGCCATCCGCTGTCGCACCGGCTGCTGCCCGGCCGCAATCCGGCCGACCGCCTGACGCTGACCGAGTGCATCGACATCGAGCGCGAGATGCTGGGCGAGATGCAGGAAATCGCGCACGTGATCGATACCTCGCAATTGAGTTCGAACAAGCTGCGCCGCTGGATCAAGAGCCTGGTGGATATCGAACGCTCGCCGCTGACCATCCTGTTCGAATCCTTCGCCTTCAAGCACGGGCTGCCGCTGGACGCCGACCTGGTGTTCGACGTGCGCATGCTGCCCAATCCGCACTACGACGCCGCGCTGCGTCCGCTGACCGGGCGCGACGATCCCGTCATCGAGTTCCTCTCGGGCTATCAGGAAGTGGCCGACATGCTGGGCGACATCCGCGGCTTCGTGGAAAAATGGCTGCCGTCCTTCAAGGACGATAACCGGAGCTACCTCACCATCGCCATCGGCTGCACCGGCGGCCAGCACCGCTCGGTCTACATCGCCGAGCAACTGGCGCGGCACTTCCGCGCGACCGAACAGGTCGTATGCCGGCATCGCCAGCTGGATTGAATCCAGCCTGCGCAGCCTACACCGCGGCCAGCAAATCGTCGCTGCGCAATACCCCCAGCAGCAACTTCTTCACCGGCGCCGGCAATGGCGCATCAGCCAGCTTTTCCACCGGATACCAGACCAGCGCATGTTGCGCGATGCGCTGCGAACGACTTTTCAACGCAACCTGGAAAGGCGCGATGTGCAGCTTGAAGTGCGTGAAGACGTGCGAGAACGGCTGCAGCTTGCGGCAAGCCTCAAGTTCGCCATAAGGGGCGACCAGCGCCTGCACCGCAGACTCGAACTGCCCGGCATTGCCCGCGGCGATTTCCGGCAGCGACAACAACCCGCCCCAGATGCCGCTGTCGGGGCGCTGCTCCAGCAGCACATCGCCGCCGTGCGCCACCACCAGCATCACGGTTTCCTTTTCCGGTACCGCCTTCTTCGGCTTGCTGACCGGCAGCTCTCCCACGCGGTCCTGCGCCAGCGCCACGCAGCGGCCGGCCAGCGGGCACTTCTTGCATGAAGGCGTGCCACGCACGCATAGCGTGGCGCCGAGGTCCATCAGGCCTTGCGTATAGGCTTCGATCCCTTCGTCCGGCAGCAGCGCCACCGCGCGCAGCCACAGCTTGTCTTCAATCGGCTTGGCGCCGGGGTAGCCGTCGATGCCGAACACGCGCGCAAACACCCGCTTGACGTTGCCGTCCAGGATGGCGGCACGCCGGCCGTAAGAAAATGCCGCGATGGCCGCGGCGGTGGAACGGCCGATGCCTGGCAGATCGGCCAGCAAGTCGGGATCGTCGGGGAAGCGTCCGCCATATTCATTGACCACGCGCTGTGCGCATTTGTGCAGGTTGCGCGCACGGGTGTAATAACCCAGGCCGCTCCACAGCGCCATCACGTCTTCGGAGGGGGCGGCGGCCAGGCTGAACACGTCCGGGCAGCGCGCCAGAAAGCGCTGGTAATACGGGATGACCGCGGCCACCTGGGTCTGCTGCAGCATGATCTCCGACAGCCACACGCGATAGGCGTCGCGCGTGTTCTGCCAGGGCAGCGCGTGGCGCCCATGCTGCTGTTGCCAACCGATCACCGCCGCCGAGAACGACGGATCTTCATAATGTTCGCCATCGAGCGGCGCGGCACGGCGCCGCGGCTTGTCGACAAGTCCCTTCATTTCTGGCAGCTCACGCAGTAAAAGGTGGAACGCTGGCCCTGCTTGATCTGGCGGATCGGCGTGGCGCACACGCGGCATTCCTGGCCGGTGCGGTTGTAGACGAAATAGCTTTGCTGGAAGTAGCCGGACTGGCCGTTGACGGCAATGAAGTCGCGCAGCGTGCTGCCGCCTTGCTCGATGGCCGCCGCCAGCGTCTCGCGGATGGCCTCGACCAGGCGCTCGTAACGCGCCAGGCTGATCTTGTAGGCCGGCGTCTTGGGGTTGATGCGCGCCTTGAACAGGCTTTCGGAGGCGTAGATATTGCCCACGCCGACCACGATGTCGCCGGCCAGCAGCACCTGCTTGACCGGCGCCGAACGCTTGCGCGTCTGGCGCCACAGTTCGCGCGCCGAGAATTTGTCTTCCAGCGGCTCCAGGCCCAGGCCGCGCAGCAGCATGTGCTCTTCAACGGCGCCATCCGCCTTGTCGTGCCAAAGGATCGCACCAAACCGCCGCGGATCTGTCATACGCAGCACCTGGCCGCCGACCAGCAGGTCGAAATGGTCGTGCTTCTGCGGGGTAATACCAGGCGGCAAAATGCGCAGGTGACCGGACATTCCCAGATGCACGATCAATGTGCCATGGTCAAAGTTGATCAGCAGGTATTTGCCGCGGCGGCCGGTGTCCAGCACCTTGCGCCCGGCCAGCAGCGCATCGAGCCCGGCGGGGAACGGCCAGCGCAGCCCGCTGTGGCGGGTAACGACGCCGGTGACGGTCTTTCCCTCCAAATAAGGGGCGACCCCGCGTCGGGTGACTTCAACTTCTGGCAATTCTGGCATCTGGCTACGTCGGTGAGGCTGCAAATAGGAAGCTGCATATGATAATCCAGATGCCGAAAACAAGGCCGCCGCCGCTGCCATACCGGCGACGGAGCATGCCAGGATGCATTACACTCTGCTTACAGCAAACCCTTTGTTGTTGGGCGTAAAATCGAAACTTCCCGCATATTCAGGATGCAACCTTGAAAAAAACTCTCGCCCTCCTCACCAGTTCCCTGCTGCTGACCGCATGCGCAAGCTTCCAGCAGTCCGGCGACAAGGCGAATGCCGAAGCGGCACAAGACAAGCAAACCGCATCCGCGAAATCCGCGGCGGCCAACCGCAAGAAATCTCCCAAGGCCCGTGCCCAGCAGCAGGAAGACGCGCTGCCGGCGGTCGAGCTGAGCGAAGACATCCTCTATAAGGTTTTGACGGCCGAGATCGCTTTCCAGCGCGGCCAATGGCAATCGGCCTACGTCACCATCCTGGCCGCGGCCCAGCAGACGCGCGACCCGCGCCTGGCCAAGCGCGCAGCCGAGATCGCCGTGGCCGCCCGCCAGCCCAGCGAAGCGCTGGTGGCGGTGCGCCTGTGGACCGAGCTGGCGCCGCATTCCGATGAAGCGCTGCAAAATTACCTCGGCCTGATCATGCTCTCCGACAGCGTCGACGAAATCGAGCCGCTGCTGACCCAGCGCCTGGCCGATGCCGCCCCGCAGGCGCGCGGCCCGATGATCCTGCAAATCCAACGCCTGCTGGCGCGCGCCAAGGACAAGCAGGCCAGCTTCGCGATCCTGCAAAAAGTGACGCAACCCTATGGCGACCTGCTGGAAACCCACCTGGCGCTGGCGCAAGGCGCCTTCAATGTGGGCGACGCCGCCTATGCCCAGCGCGAAGCGCGCGCGGCGCTGAAGATCAAGCCCGACTCGGAACTGGCGGTCCTGACCGCGGCGCAAGTGGCGTCCAATACCAACGAGGCCACCAAGCTGGTGTCCGACTTCCTGCGCAAGTATCCGAATTCGCGCGAAGTGCGCGTAGCCTATGCGCGCAGCCTGGTGGAGCAGAAGAACTACAAGGACGCCCGCACGCAGTTCGAGGCGCTGCTCAAGGAAGACGGCGACGACCCGACCACGCTGTTCGCGCTGGGCGTGCTGTCGGCCCAGACCGACCAATTGACGGATGCGGAAAATTACCTGAAGCGCTACCTGCAGGTGCTGGCCGCGCAACCTGAAGACGATCGCGATCCTAGCCAGGCCATCCTGCTGCTCTCGCGCATCGCCGAAGAGCGCAACGACCTCGACGGCGCATTGCGCTATCTGGACCAGGCCGAGCCCGGCACTGACGGCTACATCAACATCCAGGTGCGCCGCGCCCAGTTGCTGGTGCGCAAAAACGACATCGACGGCGCCCGCAAGGCGCTGGAAGCGGCACAGTCCGAATCGGCCACCGATGCCGAGCAACTGCAACTGATCCAGGCCGAATCGCTGCTGCTGCGCGATGCCAACCGCACCCAGGAAGCGGCCGAGGTGCTCAAGGGCGGCCTGGAACGCTTCCCCAACAATACCGACCTACTGTACGACTACGCGATGGTGTGCGAGAAGCTGGGCAACTACAAGGAAATGGAAAGCTCGCTGCGCCGGGTGATGAAACTGGCGCCCGGCAACCAGCACGCCTACAACGCGCTGGGCTATTCGCTGGCCGACCGCAACATCCGCCTGCCGGAAGCGCTGGAACTGATCCAGAAGGCGGCCGACATGGCGCCGCAGGATCCCTTCATCGCCGATAGCCTGGGCTGGATCCAATTCCGCCTGGGCCGCCTGGAGCAGGCCGAAACCCAGATGCGCCTGGCCTATTCGCTGCGTCCCGATCCGGAAATCGGGGTGCACCTGGGCGAAGTGCTGTGGACGCGCGGCAAGCAGGACGAGGCCAAGCAGGTCTGGCGCGAAGTGCAGGCCAAGGATCCCGACAACGACATCCTGAAAAGCACGCTGACGCGGCTCAACGTCAAGCCATGATGGCAAATCCGGGCATGCCCGCCGGCCGCCGTCTGCGCCGCGCGGCCGCGCTGGGCGCGGCTGCGGCCGCACTCCTGCTGGGCGGCTGCGCCGGGATGTCGGCGCAGCAGGCGGCTTCGCCCACGGCGCTGGCGCCGGCCTATCAGGAGAACATCGATATCAGCGGCCGCATCTCGGTGCAATACGAACAAGGCAACAGCCCGCAGTCGCTGCACGGCAGCTTCATCTGGTCGCAAACGGCAAAACAAACCGATCTGGAACTGCTCTCGCCGCTGGGCCAGACCGTGGCCACCATCAGCGTCAAACCGGGCATCGCCACGCTGGTGCAATCGGGCCGGCCGCCGCAAGTGGCGCCGGACGTGGATGAACTGGCCGCGCGATCGCTGGGCTGGCCCCTGCCGGTCTCGGGCATGCGCCAGTGGCTGCAGGGCAACGGCACCGACAGCGCCGGCAAGCCGTTCCAGGCCAAGCCGGGCGAGGATTACGCCGGCTTCTCCACCAAAGATGGCTGGCGCGTGGTCTATGCCAACTGGCAAAGCGATCCGGACAGCGGCCAAACCCGCCCCAAACGCATCGACCTGACCCGGGATACCGAACAAGCCGGCAAGGTATCGATCCGCATCGCAGTCGACAGCTGGAAAAAACCCTGAGCATCCAGTCTGACCATGACCGCCACCCTGAACGCCTGCCCGGCGCCCGCCAAGCTCAACCTGTTCCTGCACGTCACCGGCCGGCGCGCCGACGGCTATCACCTGCTGCAATCGGCATTCCAGTTGATCGACCGCTGCGACAGCCTGGACTTCGCCGTGCGCGAAGACGGCCGGATCGTGCGCAGCAATGACATTGCCGGGGTGCCGCCCGAATCCGACCTGGTGGTGCGCGCCGCGCACCTGCTGCGCGAAACCGCCGGGCGGCCGGAACTGGGCGCCTCGATTATCGTGGAAAAGCGGCTGCCCATGGGCGGCGGGCTGGGCGGCGGCTCTTCCGACGCCGCCACGACCCTGCTGGCCCTGAACCATCTGTGGCAAACCGGCTTCAAGCGCCAGGAATTGATGGATATCGGCTTGAAACTGGGCGCCGATGTCCCGTTTTTCCTGTTCGGCCGCAATGCCTTCGCCGAAGGCGTTGGCGAGGCGCTTTCGCCGCTGGAAACCGCCAACTGCTGGTATGTGGTGATCGAACCGGGTATTTCGGTGCCAACTGCGATAATTTTTTCGTCTTCTGAATTGACACGGGATACAAAAGTCGTCAGAATAACGGACTTTCCTGATGCGACGAATCAAATCGCTTCGAACTTCGGGAAAAACGATCTGGAAATGGTGGCAACCCGGCATTTCCCGCAAATTGCAGAAGCCATCGATTGGCTCGGCAAGTTCGGAAAAGCCAGAATGACCGGATCCGGCGCCTGCGTGTTTTGTGCATTCGACCACGAACAGCAGGCAGACGAAGTGCTGAAACAATTGCCTTCGCGCTGGAACGGCTGGAAAGCCAAAGCGATGCAGGAACATCCTCTCGCCCATTTATTGCAGTCGTGAGAAGAATTGGTTTGACGATCATCGGCGCCGCATGTAACACGAAGGCAGGCGCGATGGAACGGAAAACAGCAGATTGTGTAGGGGAATCGCCAAGCTGGTTAAGGCACCGGATTTTGATTCCGGCATTCCAAGGTTCGAATCCTTGTTCCCCTGCCATTAATTCAGGACCGGTCTTTGACTTAGCGTCCAGTCAGAAAAATAAGCCGTCAATGTGAGACCGAACAGTCAAGCATTGTCGGCTTTTCGACTTTTTGCTTTTCGACTTTTTTACGATTGCATTCGGGGATACCCACATGGCATTTGATAACCTGATGGTTTTTACCGGCAACGCCAATCCGGAACTGGCGCGAGGCGTCGCTGAGAAACTCGGTATCCCGCTGGGCAAGGCCAACGTCTCCAAGTTCTCGGACGGCGAAGTCATGGTCGAGATCAATGAAAACGTTCGCGGCAAGGACGTTTTCGTGCTGCAGTCCACCTGCGCGCCGACCAATGACAACCTGATGGAAATCATGATCATGGTCGATGCCTTGAAGCGCGCATCGGCCGGCCGCATTACCGCCGCCATCCCCTATTTCGGCTATGCCCGCCAGGATCGCCGCCCGCGTTCGGCGCGCGTCGCGATTTCGGCCAAGGTGGTCGCCAACATGCTGCAGGAAGCCGGCGTCGAACGGGTCCTGATCATGGACCTGCACGCGGACCAGATCCAGGGCTTCTTCGACATCCCGGTGGACAACATCTACGCTTCGCCGATCCTGCTGGGCGACCTGGTGGCCAAGAGCTACGACGACCTGCTGGTGGTCTCGCCCGACGTCGGCGGCGTGGTGCGCGCCCGCGCGCTGGCCAAGCGCCTGGGCTGCGACCTGGCGATCATCGACAAGCGCCGCCCGAAGGCCAACGTGTCGGAAGTGATGAACATCATCGGCGAAGTCGAAGGCCGCAACTGCGTGATCATGGATGACATGGTCGACACCGCCGGCACCCTGACCAAGGCTGCCGAAGTGCTCAAGGAGCGCGGCGCCAAGAAGGTGGTCGCTTATTGTACGCACCCGGTGCTGTCGGGTCCGGCCATCGACCGCATCAGCAATTCGCCGCTGGACGAGCTGGTCGTGACCGACACCATTCCGCTGTCGCCCGCCGCCCGCGCCTGCCCGAAGATCCGCCAACTGACCTGCGCGGACCTGCTGGCGGAAACCTTCAAGCGCATCACGAAGGGCGACTCGGTGATGTCGCTGTTCGCGGAGTAAGAAACAGGATTCGCCTCGCTGCAGCAATGCGGCGGGGTTTTTCATATTCCCTGGTCGCGGGGAATATTTTCAACGCAAGGCATCCGTCGTCAATTCAACGACGCGCTTTGCCAACATTGGAGCTTTATCATGAAAGTTATCGCATTTCCACGCACTCTGCAGGGGACCGGAGCGAGCCGCCGCCTGCGTATTGCTGGCCAAACCCCTGGTATCGTCTACGGCGGCACCAGCGCACCGGTCAACATCGCTCTGGACCACAACGCGCTGTACCACGCGCTGAAGAAGGAAACCTTCCACTCGTCGATCCTGGATCTGGAAATCGAAGGCAAGGTCGAACAAGTCCTGCTGCGCGACTTCCAAGTCCACGCGTACAAGCAACTGGTCCTGCACGTCGACTTCCAACGCGTCGATGCATCGCAAAAGCTGCACACCAAGGTGCCCCTGCACTTCGTGAACGCTGAAACCTCGCCGGCCGTGAAGCTGCACGCAGGCATCATCTCCCACGTGCAATCGGAACTGGACGTGTCCTGCCTGCCGAAGAACCTGCCGGAATTCATCGAAGTCGACCTGTCCAAGCTGGATGTCGGCCAATCGATCCACCTGGCTGACCTGAAGCTGCCTAACGGCGTGACCGCAGTGACCCAGGAAAACCTGACCATCGCCACCGCTGCCGTTCCGGCCGGCAAGGTCGAAGCTGAAAGCCAGGCTGCTGCTGGCGGCGCTGAAGAAGCCAAGTAATCTGCTTCCGCTTCAAAAGAAAACCCGCTTCGATCGAAGCGGGTTTTTTTATTTCATATGGCCCGGCACCAGACTTCGCTGAACCTCGCCCGTCTCGACCATGGAATCCAAGCACTCCATGGCTGGTACAGTATTTACCTATTAAATTGGAATCTTTTTGCTTTAACGTGACTTATGCCTGCAAACTCCTTAGCGCTAAAGCATGCTATGACTAAGCCGGTGAACAACGCAGCATCGTCCAACACCTCAGATCTCAACTAGCCGAAGCCGACACTCTGTGCGCCGCGCTTGCAACGCAAAAAGACGAAATCGAACGCCTGCCGCAACCTTATGCTTGCCCAAGCATCCCCCCAAAAAGGAGCCCCGTCATGACCGGAAACAAAATCGGAAGACAGCACCACACCACCTTCGATGGCATGCGCCATGTTGATGATGCGGGCAATGAATATTGGCAGGCCCGCGAACTGGCGCCTCTGTTGGAATATGTCCAATGGCGCAATTTCATGCAAGTAGTAGACAAGGCAAAGACAGCCTGCCAACAGGCTGGAAATCCTGTTGCCGACCATTTTGCCGACATCAGCAAAATGGTCGGGATCGGCTCCGGTGCACTGCGTGCAGTCGATGACGTGCGCCTGTCGCGCTACGCCTGTTATCTCATTGTACAAAACGGCGATCCATCCAAGCCTGTCATCGCCAATGGTCAGACCTATTTCGCGCTCCAAACCCGCAAGCAGGAATTGGCGGATGATGCAAAGTTTTCCCAGCTTTCCGAAGATGAAAAACGCCTGGCTATTCGCAACGAATTAGCTCTGCACAATAAGCATCTTGCAGCAGCCGCCAAAGATGCTGGCGTGGAAACTGCACTGGACTATGCCGTTTTCCAGGATCACGGCTACAAGGGCTTGTATGGCGGCCTAGGCGCCAAGGATATTCATGCGAGCAAAGGCTTGAAGAAAAGTCAGAAGATTCTCGACCACATGGGCAGCACCGAACTGGCAGCCAATCTGTTTCGCGCAACCCAAACAGAAGAAAAACTACGGCGCGACCAGGTGCGCGGGAAGAAACAGGCTAATCAAACCCATCTGGAAGTAGGCCGCAAGGTGCGCCAGACCATCGACGATCTGGGCGGCACCATGCCCGAAAACCTGCCTGCGCCCGAACAAAGCATTCAGCAGCTCGCATCGACACAGAAGAAACCACTAACCAAAACAAGTAAATAACTGCCTGTCCAAAAAATTTGCCACCACCAGGGCCTTAAAACATCCTTTCCGAACTCGCACCGAACTCCCGTGAGACTTTGACGGATCTCAGCCCTTCAATTTCAGCCAGGACTCGCGCTGGCGCACCACGGCCGCCGGCTTGCCCAGCGCGGCCAGCTTCACCTGCGGCGCAACGTCGGCTTTCAGGCGCACGGAAAACTCCATCAATTCATCGCGGCGGAAGGCATGCACGCGCACGGTATCGTTGATGCGATAGCGCGACAGCAAACCGTCCGGGCCGGACGCCGGCACGCGCAAACCGTCCAGCGCCACCAGCTTGTCGCCGGCCGACAGGCCCGCATGCGCGGCCGGGCTACCTTCATAGACACTGGCCAGCTTGGCGTCGCCGCCGTCCTTGGCAATGCGCGCGCCCAGCCAGGGCTTGGCGTCCTTCGGCGGCGCATCGTCGTAGCTGACGCCAAATCCCGGCAACAGCTCGGCCAGCGGCACGTCTTCCGTGCCCCGGATGCAGCGTTCAAAGAAGCGCTCCAGGTCGGCGCCACTCCACTCTTCCAACAGCGCCAGGATCCCATCCTCGGGCACGCCCTGCCCGCGCGCGCCGCCTTCATAAAAATCGCGCCCGTAACGGTTCCACAAACCGCGCATGACATCGTCCAGGGTACGGCGGCCGCGCGTTTGCTTGCGTATCGTCAGGTCCAGGCCCAACGCCACCAACGAGCCCTTGGTGTAATAACTGACGATGGCGTTGGGCGCATTCTCGTCCTGGCGGTAGTACTTCACCCAGGCGTCGAAACTGGACTCGGCCACACTCTGCTTCTTGCGGCCGCTGCCGCGCAGCACGCCGGTGACGGTCTTGGAGAGCATGCTGAGATAGGCATCGGTATCGATCACGCCGGTGCGCACCAGGAACAGATCGTCGTAATAGCTGGTGAAACCTTCGAACAGCCAGAGCAGCGAGGTGTAATTTTCCTGGCGCAGGTCGTACGGCGCGAACACCGCCGGCTTGATGCGCTTGACGTTCCAGGTATGGAAGTACTCATGGCTGCACAGGCCGAGATAGGTGCGATAGCCGTCTGTCTGCTCCGGCTTGCCCTTGACCGGCAAATCGGCGCGCGCGCAGATCAGCGCGGTCGATGCGCGGTGCTCCAGGCCACCATAACCGTCGCCCACCGCCAGCGTCATGAAAACGTAGCGCGACATCGGCGCGCGCTTGCTCTTGGGTTCGAAAAAAGCGATCTGCGCCTCGCAGATCTTCTTGAGGTCGTCGCACAGGCGGGCCATGTCGAGATTGGGCACCTGACCTGTCATCACCACATCATGCGGCACGCCGTGCGCCTTGAAACTGGCCAGCGCGAAGTCGCCAAATTCGACCGGATGATCGATCAGTTCATCATAGTCCTCTGCCACATAGGTGCCGAAGCCATAGCGCCTGGCTTTCAGTTCCGGCATCGCGGTGGCGACGCGCCAGCGCTTGAAGGCATCGCCTTCCGGGCGGCGGATGTCGACCACATGCCGGCCCTGCTCGAAACCCCGCGCGGCCAGGAACACGCTGGTGCCGTTGAAGAAGCCGTGGGTCTGGTCCAGGTGCGCGGTGCGCACCGACAAGTCCCAGGCATAGACCTGGTAGCTCAGCGTCAATGCCGATGTGCAGGCGGCGGCTTGCCAGGTGTGCTTGTCGAGCTTCCTGACGGCGACCTTCCTGCCGCCGGACTCGGCGCGCAGCCGCACGATGTTCCTGGCGAACTCGCGCACCATGTAGCTGCCCGGGATCCATGCCGGCAGCGAAAAGACCTGGCCCTCGGCGGCAGGCTGATCGACCGTGACGGTGACGTCATAGACGTGGGATGCCGGATCGTTGGAGGTGATGGTGTAGCGGATAGGGGTAGCCATGTGGGTCCTGTAAGCCTGCGCGTCATTGCGCATGTGCCTGTGCGGTGAATGGGATTATTTTACTTGAGCGCCCGGCTCTACGGGACTGCGTGGCGCCGCCGTGGATTTCCCCGCGCGGACGAAAAAAAACCGGACAGACTTGCGTCTGTCCGGGTCCAGGGTCAAATGAAGCAAACTTGTTATCGGGCCGACATCAGCGCGGCAGCAGCGACGCGCCCATCAGGTACTCGTCGACCGCGCGGGCGCATTGACGGCCTTCACGGACGGGAGCCGGATAAAGCGAAACAGACCTGCGTCTGTTTCGCCCGGCGAGCGCTGCGATGGCTTGCAAGCCATCGCCGGGCGATCCATTAACGTGGCAACAGGGAAGCACCCATCAAGAACTCGTCGACGGCACGGGCGCATTGACGGCCTTCACGGATCGCCCAAACGACCAGCGACTGGCCGCGGCGCATGTCGCCGGCGGCAAACACCTTGTCGGCCGATGTCTTGTAGCAGCCTTCGCCATCGGTGGCGGCCTTGGCATTGCCGCGTGCGTCCTTCTCGACGCCGAAGGCATCCAGCACCTGCTGCACCGGCGAGACGAAGCCCATCGCCAACAGCACCAGGTCGGCCTTCATTTCGAATTCCGAATCAGGCACTTCCTGCATCTTGCCGTCCTTCCATTCGACGCGGGCGGCGATCAGCTTCTCCACCTTGCCGTTCTTGCCTTCCAGGCGCTTGGTGGCCACCGCCCAGTCGCGGTTGCAGCCTTCTTCGTGCGAGGAAGAGGTGCGCAGCTTGGTCGGCCAGTACGGCCACACCATCGGCTTGTTCTCGGTTTCCGGCGGTTGCGGCATCAGTTCGAACTGGGCCACCGATTCGGCGCCGTGGCGGTTGGAGGTGCCCACGCAGTCCGAACCGGTATCGCCGCCGCCGATCACCACCACGTGCTTGCCGGTGGCCATGATCTGGTTTTTCAGCTTGTCGCCGGCATTGACCTTGTTTTGCAGCGGCAGGAAATCCATCGCGAAGTGCACGCCCTTGAGTTCGCGGCCGGGAACCGGCAGGTCGCGCGGCTGTTCGGCGCCGCCGGCGATGACGATGGCATCGAACTCCTTCTTCAGCTCGTCCGGCGACACGGTTTCCTTGGCCCAGTTATTAACGGTCTCCGGGAAATCCTTGCCGACGAACACGCCGGTGCGGAAAGTCACGCCTTCGGCCTTCATCTGCTCGACGCGCAGGTCGATGTGCGACTTTTCCATCTTGAAGTCGGGGATGCCGTAACGCAGCAGGCCGCCGATGCGGTCGCTCTTCTCGAACACGGTCACGTCATGGCCGGCGCGCGCCAGCTGTTGCGCCGCCGCCATGCCGGCGGGGCCGCCGCCGACGACGGCGACTTTCTTGCCGGTCTTGATGGCGGCCGGTTGCGGCACCACCCAGCCGTTTTCCCAACCCTTGTCGATGATGAAGTGCTCGATCGACTTGATGCCCACGGCGTCGTTGTTGATGCCCAGCGTGCAGGCGGCTTCGCACGGCGCCGGGCAGATGCGGCCGGTGAACTCGGGGAAATTGTTGGTCGAGTGCAGCGTGTCCAGCGCTTCCTTGTAGTTGCCGCGGTAGACCAGGTCGTTCCAGTCCGGAATGATGTTGTTGACCGGGCAGCCGTTATTGCAGAACGGAATGCCGCAGTCCATGCAGCGCGCGCCCTGGATCTTGGCGTCGCCCTCGGTCAGGTGCAGGACGAACTCCTTGTAATGCCTGGTGCGTGCCGACGGCGCTTCGCTCGCCTCTTTCAGGCGCTGGTACTCCATGAAACCGGTTGCTTTTCCCATTTTCCTCTCACATTTCTCGCTAAGGATGCGACGGGCGGCGATTCAATGCCGCGGCGCCCGCCGACGTGCTTGTGTACTTGATTGATCCGAAAAGACCGCCGCTCAGGCGGCGACCTTTTCCTTCTTGGTGTCGGCAGCGGCGGCCAGTTCGGCCAGCGCACGCTTGTATTCGGTCGGGAAGACCTTCACAAACTTGGTGCGCGATGCCGCCCAGTTGTCCAGCAGGTAGCGCGCGCGCGTGCTGCCGGTGTACTTGAAGTGCCGTTCAATCAAGCCGCGCAGAATGGCTTCGTCGGTCTGGCGCACGCCGCCGCGTTCCAGGCTGTGCCACACGCTGCGCTCCAGCGATGCCTCTTGCTCGGTGTCGGACAAGACCTTTTCCAGGCTCACCATGGCGGTATTGCACTTGCCGGCGAAGTCGCCGTCCGGATCGTAGACGTAGGCGATGCCGCCCGACATGCCGGCTGCGAAGTTGCGGCCGGTGTTGCCCAGCACCACCACGGTGCCGCCGGTCATGTATTCGCAACCGTGGTCGCCGGTGCCTTCGGTCACGGCGATGGCGCCGGAGTTGCGCACCGCGAAGCGTTCGCCGGCCACGCCGTTGATGAAGGCTTCGCCATTGATCGCGCCGTACAGCACGGTATTGCCGGAGATGATGTTGTCCACCGCACGGCCGCGGAACTCGGTGTTGGGACGCACGATGATGCGCCCGCCCGACAGGCCCTTGCCGACGTAGTCGTTGCCTTCGCCCACCAGGTCCAGCGTCACGCCGTGCGCCAGGAAGGCGCCGGCCGACTGGCCTGCGGTGCCTTGCAGCTGGATGTGGATGGTGTCATCCGGCAAACCTTCGTGGCCGTAACGCTTGGCCACTTCGCCCGAGAGCATGGCGCCGACGGTGCGGTTCAGGTTCTTGATCGGGGAGATGAAGGAAACCTTCTCGCCCTTTTCCAGCGCGATCTTGGCTTGCGCGATCAACTTGTGGTCCAGCGCCTTGTCCAGGCCGTGGTCCTGGTTGTCGGTGTGGTACACCGGCGCCGAGGATTCCGGCTGGTGGAAGATGCGGGTGAAGTCCAGGCCGCGGGCCTTCCAGTGCGCGATCGCCTTGGTGCGATCCAGCAGGTCGGCGCGGCCGATCAGCTCGTCGAACTTGCGGATGCCCAGTTGGGCCATGATCTGGCGCGCCTCTTCAGCGATGAAGAAGAAGAAGTTGACCACATGTTCCGGCTTGCCGGAGAACTTGGCGCGCAGCACCGGGTCTTGCGTGGCCACGCCCACCGGGCAGGTGTTCAGATGGCACTTGCGCATCATGATGCAGCCTTCGACCACCAGCGGCGCGGTGGCGAAACCGAATTCATCGGCGCCCAGCATGGCGCCGATGACGACGTCGCGGCCGGTCTTCATCTGGCCGTCGGCCTGCACGCGGATGCGGTTGCGCAGGCCGTTGAGCACCAGCGTCTGCTGGGTTTCAGCCAGGCCCAGTTCCCACGGCGAGCCGGCGTGCTTGATCGAGGACAGTGGCGATGCGCCGGTGCCGCCGTCATGGCCGGCGATCACGACGTGGTCGGACTTGGCCTTGGCCACGCCCGCGGCCACGGTGCCCACGCCCACTTCCGAGACCAGCTTGACCGAGATCGAAGCGCGCGGATTGACGTTCTTCAGGTCGTGGATCAGTTGCGCCAGGTCTTCGATCGAGTAGATGTCGTGGTGCGGCGGCGGCGAGATCAGGCCCACGCCCGGCACCGACACGCGCAGCTTGGCGATGTAGTCGGACACCTTGTGGCCCGGCAGCTGGCCGCCTTCGCCGGGCTTGGCGCCCTGCGCCATCTTGATCTGGATCTGGTCGGCGGAAATCAGGTACTCGGCCGAGACGCCGAAGCGGCCCGACGCCACCTGCTTGATGCGCGAACGCAGCGAGTCGCCTTCCTGCAGGGGGATGTCGACTTCGATCACGTCCTTGCCGATTTCCGAGGCCAGGGTCGCGCCCTGCTTGATGGGAATGCCCTTCAATTCGTTGCGGTAACGGTTGACGTCTTCGCCGCCTTCGCCGGTGTTGGACTTGCCGCCGATGCGGTTCATCGCGATGGCCAGCGTGGCGTGCGCTTCGGTCGAGATCGAGCCGAGCGACATGGCGCCGGTGGCGAAACGCTTGACGATGTCCTTGGCCGGCTCCACTTCATCGATCGAGATCGCCTTGGACGGGTCGATCCTGAACTCGAACAGGCCGCGCAGCGTCATGTGGCGCTTGGACTGGTCGTTGATCAGCTGGGCGTATTCCTTGTAGGTGTTGTAGCTGTTGGAGCGGGTCGAATGCTGCAGCTTGGCGATCGCGTCCGGCGTCCACATGTGCTCTTCGCCGCGGATGCGGAAGGCGTATTCGCCGCCGGCGTCCAGGGCATTGGCCAGCACCGGGTCGTTGCTGAAGGCCGCGGTATGCAGGCGCAGCGCTTCTTCGGCCACTTCGAACACGCCGATGCCTTCGACGTTGGACGAGGTGCCCTTGAAGTACTTGTCCACCAGCGACTTCGACAGGCCGATGGCTTCGAAGATCTGCGCGCCGCAGTAGGACATGTAGGTCGAGATGCCCATCTTGGACATGACCTTCAGGAGGCCCTTGCCGACCGCCTTCTGGAAGTTGTAGATGGCCTTTTCCGGCGACAGGTCGCCCGGCAGGCCGCGTGCCATTTCGGACAGGGTATCCATTGCCAGGTACGGGTGGATGGCTTCGGCGCCATAACCCGCCAGCAGCGCGAAATGGTGCGTTTCACGGGCGGAGCCGGTTTCCACCACCAGGCCGGTGGAGGTGCGCAGGCCCTTGCTGACCAGGTGCAGGTGGATCGCGGAAGTGGCCAGCAGCGCCGGGATCGGCAACTGGTCGGCATCGACCTTGCGGTCCGAGATGATCAGGATGTTGTGGCCCGACTTGACGGCGTCGACCGCCTTGGCGCACAGCGATGCCAGGCGCGCTTCGATGCCTTCCTTGCCCCAGGCGACCGGATAGCAGATGTTCAGTTCATAGGACTTGAACTTGCCGCCGCTGTGCGCGCTGATGTTGCGCAACTTGGCGATATCGGCATAGTCCAGCACCGGCTGCGACACTTCCAGGCGCATCGGCGGGTTGATGTTGTTGGTGTCGAGCAGGTTGGGCTTGGGGCCGATGAACGACACCAGCGACATGACCAGCGCTTCGCGGATCGGGTCGATCGGCGGGTTGGTCACCTGCGCGAACAGCTGGCGGAAATAGTTGTACAGCGTCTTGTTCTTGTTGGACATGACCGCCAGCGGCGAGTCGTTGCCCATGGAACCGATCGCCTCTTCGCCGCCGGTGGCCATCGGCGCCATCAGGAACTTGGTGTCTTCCTGGGTGTAGCCGAACACCTGCTGCAGGTCCAGCAGCGGCAGCTTGGAGGACGGCTCGCGCGGCTCGCTCTTGAGCTCGTCGAGCTTGATGCGCACCGAATTGATCCATTGCTTGTAGGGCTTGGCGTTGGCGTAGGTGTCCTTGAGCTCCTTGTCGTCGATGATGCGGCCGGCGTCGAGGTCGATCAGGAACATCTTGCCCGGTTGCAGGCGCCATTTCTGGATGATCTTGGATTCAGGGATCGGCAGCACGCCCGATTCGGACGCCATCACCACCAGGTCGTCGTCGGTGACGATATAGCGCGCCGGACGCAGGCCGTTGCGGTCCAGCGTGCCGCCGATGTGGCGGCCGTCGGTGAAGGCCAGCGCGGCCGGGCCGTCCCACGGCTCCATCATGGCGGCGTGGTATTCATAGAAGGCGCGGCGGTTGTCGTCCATCGCGGTGTGGTTTTCCCAGGCTTCGGGCACCATCATCATCATCGCCTGCGGCAGCGGGTAGCCGGCCATGACCAGCAGCTCCAGCGCGTTGTCGAAGCTGGCGGTGTCGGACTGGCCCTCATAGATCAGCGGGAACAGCTTCTTCAGGTCCGCGCCCAGCACGGCCGACTGCATCACGCCTTCGCGCGCGCGCATCCAGTTGAAGTTGCCCTTGACGGTGTTGATTTCGCCGTTGTGGGCGATCAGGCGGTACGGGTGGGCCAGCGGCCACTCGGGGAAGGTGTTGGTGGAGAAACGCTGGTGCACCAGCGCCAGCGCGGAGACGCAGCGCTCGTCCTGCAGGTCCTTGTAGTACACGCCGACCTGGTCGGCCAGCAGCAGGCCCTTGTAGACCACGGTGCGGGCCGACATCGAGGGCACGAAGAATTCCTTGCCGTGCAACAGGTTCAGCGCCTGGATGGCGTGGCCGGACGACTTGCGGATCACGTACAGCTTGCGCTCCAGCGCGTCGGTCACCATCACGTCCGGGCCGCGGCCGATGAAGATCTGGCGGATCACCGGCTCTTTTTCGCGCACGGTGGGCGACATTGGCATGTCGCGGTCGACCGGCACGTCGCGCCAGCCCAGCACGATCTGGCCTTCGGCCAGCACGGCGCGTTCGATTTCCTGCTCGCAGGCGATGCGCGAGGCGTTTTCCTTGGGCAGGAACACCATGCCCACGCCATATTCGCCCGGCGGCGGCAGCTCCACGCCCTGCTTGGCCATTTCCTCGCGGTAGTACTGGTCGGGGATCTGGATCAGGATACCGGCGCCGTCACCCATCAGCGGGTCGGCGCCCACGGCGCCCCGGTGATCCAGGTTCTTCAGAATCAGCAATCCCTGGTCAACGATGGAATGGGTTTTCTTGCCCTTGATATGGGCGATGAATCCGACGCCACAGGCGTCATGTTCATTTGCTGGGTCGTAAAGGCCTTGCGCGTGCATATCGGTACTCCACCACTTTGACAGTAAGGAATTGAAGAATAGTGCAGTGCACCCAATAGTTCAATAAGAATAAAAAGGGTCTGAGTAAAATTAAATTCCACAAAAAATTTAGGAATTTTTAATTGGGGACATAGTTAAGAGGCAGGAATTAAGCCATTGATCTGAAAGGCTTATTTTTAAAACCGTTGCTTTTCCTGCGCCTGATGCGCCAATCCCTCGTCCGCCTGCGGCTTGGCGCTTGCCGGGCGGCCGCGCTTGGCGGGGCTGACGCGGCGGTGCGTCTGGCGCTCCAATGCCAGCTTGAACTCGTCGGATCCCAGCGCCCAGCCCTTGAGCGTGGCATCGGTAATGCGTACGACATCGTCCCGCGCCAGGCCCTCTTCCGTCAGTCGCCGATAGGCGATCTCACGGTCGAACGGAGTGTTGCCAATCGACCAATACACCGGATGGTCGGTGATCAAGCCATCCTGCTTTGCGCCAATGTGATGCATGTAGCTGGACCACGGATACTCGCTCGGCCCGCTGGCCAAGCCATTGCGCACCGGATTGAGCTCGATGTAGCGGCAGATGGCCAGCAGATACAGCCCGGCATCCACGACGGTGGCGCGATAACGCCCCTGCCATAGCGTGCCGCTGCGCCCGTGTTTCTGGTTGAAATAGGGGACGTAGTGGCGCCCTATCCATTGCATCATTCGTGCCAGCCCCTGCTCATCGGTCGGCGTGGCGAGCAGATGCAAGTGGTCGGGCATCAGCACATAGGCGTGGATGGCGACCTTGAACTGGCGCGAGGCTTCCTTCAGCCAACCCAGAAAGGCCAGGTGGTCTTCGGTGTCGCGAAAGACCGCCAAGCCGTCATGGCCGCGCTGGATGATGTGATGGGGCTGATGGGGAACGACGAGACGCGGAAGGCGGGCCATGGGACTACTCACTCGGAGCCGGGTGGCAAAGTCGACATTCTAATGTACTCCGTCCCCAATTATCGGCAAGGATTTTCCACAGGCTGCCGGCGCAGGCAAACGCCAATAAAAAAACCGGCCGGATCGCTCCGGCCGGTTCAATGGCTCAATGGCTTGATTGGTTTGACGGCAGTCAGGCTTCAGGCCGCCTTTTTATCCCGCGACAACAGCAGGCTCAGGATAATCGACACCAGCAGGATCGCCCCCACCACCACCAGCGACCACACCACGGGAATGTGGAACCAGTACGCCGCCAGCATCTTCACGCCGACGAACAGCAGCACCAGCGCCAGGCCATATTTGAGCAGATGGAAGCGCTCTGCCGAGTCGGCCAGCAAAAAGTACAGTGCGCGCAGGCCCATGATGGCAAACATGTTCGAGGTGAAGACGATGAACGGGTCCTTGGTGATGGCAAAGATGGCCGGGATGCTGTCCACCGCGAAAATCAGGTCGGACAGTTCGATCAGCAACAAGACCAGCATCAGCGGCGTGAAATATTTGACGCCGTTTTGCACGGTGAAAAACTTCTCGCCATCGTAATCCTTGCTGATCTTCAGGTGGCCGCGCAGCCATCGCAGCAGCGGATTGTCGCCAAGATCGGGTTCCTTGTCGGCGAATACCAGCATCTTCACGCCGGTAAACACCAGGAAAGCGCCGAACAGGTAAAGAATCCAGCTGAATTGCGCGATCAGCCAGGCGCCCAGCAAGATCATCACCGCCCGCATCACGATCGCGCCGAACACGCCATACAGCAACACGCGACGCTGCATCTCGGGCGGCACCGCGAAGTAGCTGAAGATCATCAGGAACACGAAGATGTTGTCGACCGACAGCGCCTTCTCGATCAGGTAACCGGAGAGGAATTCAGCCCCCTTCTGGTTGGCGAATTCGCGCCCCACGTTCACATCCAGGTACCACCACATCAGGCCCGCGAACAGCAGCGCCAGCGATACCCATGCCAGCGACCATCCCAGCGCCTCCTTGGGCGAGACACGGTGCGCGTGGCGTCCGCCCAGCGCGAACATGTCCAGCGCCAGCATGCTCAGCACGAATACGATAAAGCCCAGCCACATCGGGCCGCTTGCGAAACTCTCTACGCCGCTCACTTTTTACCCCTTTTCATTTGATTGCGGATTCCTGGCGTGCATCAGTCGAAATCGAATATCTCGCCAAGAAAGCCCTTTTTCTTGCGCCGCTGGTCATAGCCTTGCGATCCGGAACCATAGCCATCGCGATAGTGCTGGCCGCCATGGCCGAAACGCGGGTCATAGGTTTGCGGTTGCGGCGCCTGGCGCTGCTGCTGCGGCGGCGCCGGTGCCGCAACCGGCATGGCGTTGGCCGCAGAGCGCTCGATCAGCTTGTCGAGCTCGCCGCGATCCAGCCACACGCCGCGACATTGCGGACAATAATCGATCTCGATGCCTTGTCGCTCCGAAATCATCAGATTAGTCGTTGTACAAACAGGACATTTCATTCGTCGCTCCTTCATGACAAGCTTCATATGACCGGCCGCCGACACTGGCACGCCCGGGAACAGCGTCACTTTAGGAGAAAACGATATGAATGAAAATTCGAATATTCTGAGATAATCCATCGGAAAAACCGATGATATCAAGATGCCCTCGCTCAACTACAAACATCTGCATTATTTCTGGACCGTCGCCAAGGCCGGCAGCGTAGCGCGCGCCGGCGAGCGTTTGCACCTGACCGCGCAAACCATCAGCGGCCAACTTGCGCTGTTCGAAGAGAGCGTGGGATACAAGCTGTTCAACCGCGTCGGGCGCAGGCTGGAATTGAACGATGAGGGCAGGATGGTGTTCGACTACGCCGACCGCATCTTCAGCATCGGCGAAGAACTGGAAGAAGCCTTGCGCTTCCGCCCCGGCGGCCGCGCGCTGCAACTGCGCGTGGGGGTGGCCGACGCGGTGCCCAAGGCGATCGCCTATCTGCTGCTGGAAACCGCGTTGTCGATGGCAGAACCGATCCGCATCGTCTGCCGCGAAGGCAAGCTGGATGTGCTGCTGGCCGAACTGGCCATCCATCGCCTCGACATCATCATCGCCGACAGCCCCATGCCCGCCAATGTCGACGTGCGCGGCTACCACCACCTGCTGGGAGAATGCGACACCAGTTTCTTCGCCACGCCCGAGCTGGCCAAGCGCTACAAGAAGGGATTTCCGCACAGCCTGGACGGCGCGCCGTTCCTGATGCCTGGCGAGGATGCGGCGGTACGCCCGCGCCTCTTGCGCTGGTTCGAGAAGGAAAAGATCCGCCCCCAAATTGCCGGCGAGTTCGATGACGGCGCCCTGTTGCTGGCCTTCGGCGACGCCGGCACCGGCATCTTCGCCGCGCCTACGGCCATCGCCGCACAGGTCAGGAAGCAATATGGCATCGTGCAAATAGGCCAGACGGATGCCGTCAGGGAACAGTTCTACGCCATCTCGGTAGAACGCAAACTCACGCATCCGGCGGTGCTCGCCATCCAATCGGCCGCCCGCGACAATCTCATCGTCGGCAGTTCGCTCGCATGAGCCAGCTTGCCGATGCAAACGGCATGGCGCCAACACCCTGGCCTTCGATGTTCTCGCACACATTTCCTGCATCGGCCGCAAAGCCACTCCTGGAGCGGACTTCCAAGGCACGAAAACATGGGAGATGGAAAAGAAAAACCCCACGTACTTTGCAGTCCGTGGGGTAAATCCCATTCTCGGGGGGGAGAATGGAGGGGGAACTTCAATATAAAAAAATCGGTGTTGTGGTGCAGCGTTTTTTACAAATTGTTACGCTGCCTTCATATGATGCAAGCACCGGAAAACCCCCGCCGCCATAGTTGGATTCAATATATCAAACGCGCGCCATAAGTAAAGAACGCAAGGCCAGAAAAGACGAGGAATATTGCTCCCGTCTACTGATGAGATAAGTGGTGATGCGTCCATCCTTGCCAAGCGAATAAGTCGAAAAGCCGCGCGGCTCATTCTGCATATCGATCACCGAACGCGGCACCACCGCCACACCGGCGCCGGCGGCCACACATGCCAGAATGGCATGATAAGACGCCAACTCCAGCGTACGGCCGGGCCGCCGGCCCTTGCCCGCGGATGCAAGCCAGCTTTCGGCATGGCGGCGATAGGCGCAGCCCTGCTCGAAGACGATCAGCGTATCGAGCATGATCTCGTCCGGCGAGCGCACCCGGCGATGGCTCTTGGGCGTCACCAGCAGCAGCTCTTCCTTGAACAGGGGCGTGGCGTCGAAGACGGGATCATCGATCGGCCCGGCCACCAGCGCTGCGTCGAGCTTGAAGTCGCGCACCTGGGCGACCAGCGTTTCGGTGGGGGCGGTGGAGAGTTCCAGCCTCACCTCCGGCCAACGGCTGTGGAATTCGGCCAGCGGCGCCGGCAACCTGCTGGCCGCGGCGCTCTCCATCGAACCGATCCGCAAGCGCCCGCGCGGACTTTGCGGCGCGACCGCCTGGCGCGCCTCCTGCACCAGATCGAGAATGCGCTCGGCGTAATCCAGCATGGCTTCGCCGGCCGCCGTCAACACCATGCGGCGGCGGTCGCGCACGAACAGCGGCACGCCGATCGACTCCTCCAATTGCTTGATGCGCGTGGTGACGTTGGATTGCACCCGGTTGAGCCTTTCCGCGGCGCGCGTGACGCCGCCTTCGGCCACCACGGCGCGGAAGATTTCCAGTTCGGCCAGTTCCATTTCAATCTCCATTCAAGATGAAGTCATTCTTATTATTCATTTTTTCGAATGCATGAAACAAGATAGCATAAGCATCCTCGTCAATAAGAATATGCATCCGCCATGATTTGCCATTGCAGCCGGAGATCTCCACGCAAGCGTCCCCCCCTTTCATGCACCGCACCTGCCGCAGGCATCCGCGCCATTGCGCAAGGAGCCTGCGCATGAACAACGCCCCGCTCCAAGCGCAGCAGGCCAGCCGCGCCACCGCTTGGAAAGTCTGCCTGGCCGGCATGCTGGCCCTGTCGGTGGCGATGGGCATCGGCCGTTTCGCCTTTACCCCGTTGCTGCCGATGATGCTGCATGAAGGCAGCCTCAACCTGCAGATGGGCGGCTGGCTGGCCACCGCCAATTACCTCGGCTACTTCATCGGCGCCATGCTCTGCGCCTTCCATCGCAGCAACCGGCCGGTGCCGCTGATACGCGGCGGCCTGGCCGCCACCATCCTGCTCACGCTGGGCATGGGCTTGCTGCACGACGATGCGATGTGGCTGGGCTTGCGGCTGCTCTCGGGCGTGGCCAGCGCCTATGTGTTCGTCTATACCGCCGGCTGGTGCCTGCAGCAGCTGACGCAACTGAAGCATCCCGAACTGGGCGGCGTGATCTTCTGCGGCCCCGGCATCGGCATCGCATTGAGCGGACTGCTCACGGGCGCCATGGTGACGGCCGGCTGGCTGGCCGCTTCAGGCTGGATCTTATTCGCGCTCATCTCGCTGGCCTTGACGGCCCTGGTCTGGAAGACGTTCAGCTTCGATGCCGGCCAGGCGCAAGCCGGCCCCGCCGCCGCGCAAACCCAAGACGCCCAGCAGGAATCCCCGCAGCAAAAGCGCGAAGTGCGCCAGCAGGTGATCGCCTATGGCATGGCCGGTTTCGGCTACATCATCACCGCCACCTTCCTGCCGGTGATCGCCCGCCAGGCCTTGCCGGGGTCGAACTGGCCGGATTTCTTCTGGCCCATCTTCGGCCTCGGCGTGGCGCTGGGCGCCTTCGGCGCGACGCGCCTGCCGGTGCATGGCGACCAGCGCCTGCTGCTGGCCTGCAGTTACATCATGCAAGCCGCAGGCGTCGCGCTCTCCATCTTACTGCCCAATGCCATCGGCTTCGCATTGAGCTGCCTGCTGCTGGGCCTGCCCTTCACCGCCATCACGCTGTTTGCGATGCGCGAGGCGCGGCGCCTGCGCCAATCGCATGCCAGCAGCCTGATGGGATTGATGACAGCCGCCTACGGCATCGGCCAGATCGCCGGCCCGCCACTGGCGACCGCGCTGGTGCACCGCAGCGGCTCGTTCACGCCATCGCTGTGCGTGGCGGTGGCGGCCCTGCTGCTCGGCGCCGTCCTCTATTACAGGCTGACGCTGAGCCACAGGCTGGAACACAAGGCGGCCTGACCCCGGCTCGGAGCCGCCGCAACAAAACGCCCGCTGCAGTTGCTGCAGTGGGCGTTTTCGCATCCGGATGCCGATCCCGGAAAAGGCGGGTCAGCGGAACGCCGGCTCGGAAAAGCTGCGCAGCTTGCGGCTGTGCAATTGCTCGATCCCGTTATTGCGCAACAGCTCCAGCGCGCGGATGCCGATCTGCAAGTGCTGCGCCACCCGCTGCTCATAAAAGCTGTTGGCCATGCCGGGCAGCTTGATCTCGCCGTGCAGCGGCTTGTCCGACACGCACAGCAACGTCCCGTAAGGCACCCGGAAACGGAAACCGTTGGCCGCCACCGTGGCGCTTTCCATGTCGAGCGCGATGGCGCGGCTCTGGGAAAACCGCAGCAACGGCATGCGATGGTCGCGCAGCTCCCAGTTGCGGTCATCCACCGAGGCCACCGTGCCGGTACGCATGATGCGTTTCAGTTCATATCCCTTGAGCTGCGTGATGCTGGCCACCGCATCCTGCAGCGCCAGTTGCACCTCGGCCAGCGCCGGAATCGGCACCCACAGCGGCAGGTCGTCGTCCAGCACATGGTCGTCGCGCACATAGGCGTGCGCCAGCACGTAGTCGCCCATGCGCTGCGAAGCCGACAAGCCGGCGCAGTGCCCCAGCATCAGCCAGCCGTGCGGGCGCAGCACGGCGACATGGTCGGTCACGGTCTTGGCATTGGACGGCCCCACGCCGATATTGATCAGCGTAATGCCGCTGCCGTCGGCGCGCTGCAGGTGGTAGGCCGGCATCTGCGGCTGGCGCGCCGGCGCCACGCCCGATGCCGGCGGGGCCTTTCCTTCCGCCTGGTTGGCGCTCCAGGTGGTGACGTTGCCCGGCTCGACGAAAGCCACATATTGCTGGCGGTAAGCGCGCTCTTGCGGATCGTCCGTGGGCTCCATCAGCTTGCGGCCCAGGCGCACGAACTCGTCCACGTAGAACGCATAGTTGGTGAACAGCACATAGCGCTGGAACTGGTCCGGCGAGGTGGCCGTGTAATGGCGCAGCCGGTGCAGCGAATAATCGATGCGCGGCCCGGTAAACAGCGCCAGCGGATGCACGCCGTCGCGCCAGGCGCCATTGTCGACTTCATAAGTGCCATTGACGATGCGGTCATCCATGGCCGCCAGGTCGGGCAGGTCGAACACGTCCGGCAGCGAGCGCAAATGCTCCGGATCGAGGCTGCCCTCGACGTGGATGCCCTCCGGGAAGGCGAAGTGCACCGGGATCGGCAAATCGCTCACGCCGATCTCCAGCGGCACCTGGTGGTTTTGCAGCACCAGCTTGAACTGGCTCAGCAGGTAATTGTGGAACAGCGCCGGCCGGGTCAGCGTCGTTTCGTAATGGCCGGGGCCGGCGACGAAGCCGAACGACTGGCGGGTATCGGTGTGAGTCGCCTTCTCGGTGGTGATACGCACGAAGGGATAGCAGGCGCGCACGCGCTGTTCCAGGACTTCTCCGGCCGAGAACTTGCGGAAGGCATCGCGCAGGATGGCGGTGTTGCGTTCATAGATCTCAAGCACGCGCGCGTAGGCGGCATCAGGGTCGGTGAATTTTTCGGTGGCAAACATCATCTTTCTCCATCATTGCCGCACGCAGCACAACCGCTGTGCGGCTTTTACCGGCCATTGCCGGACATTGAAAATCCTTGTGTGCATCTACGATATTACCCGAGTCGCCACCTCCCCATCATCGTCGGATCAGGCATCGCAATATCCCGCTTCCTTCCCTTTGCGCGGCGCGGGTTCGGTGCTATCGTTGAATTCTTCCCGCCGCTTCTCGACCCGGCTTCGCAATCTCGAATACCGCGTCGGAAATCACGAGCAACCGGCATTTTTCGCTCCGCGATGGTGCTTGCCCAAGCTCATCCAGGTGCATCCATTCCCAGCGCCGGTGCATGTTCCCGTGGGTTAAAAAAACCTTTGATCGCAACACGAGCGAATGCTATCTTGACCGTTCTCCGAAGCCCATCAGGCTCGCCGGCAAACCGATCCATGCCGGCTTATCGGAGGCATAAAAACACCCAATCACACATACAGAGGCACACATGCTCGCTAGAAAATTCCTCAGCCAAATCCTGGTTCTGCTCTGCCTGGCGGCAGCGGCAACCGCGCAAGCGCAGAATCTCCCCAACGTCATGATCCTGGCCACCGGCGGCACCATCGCCGGCACCGGCGCCACCAGCACCACCACCGTCGGCTACACCGCCGCCAAGGTCGGCGTGGATGCGCTCATCGCAGCCGTGCCCGAATTGCAGAAGGTGGCCAACGTCAAGGGCGAGCAGGTTTTCCAGATCGCCAGCGAAAACATGAACAACGACTATTGGCTGAAACTGGCCAAGCGCGTCAACACCCTGCTGGCGCAGAGCGACGTTGACGGCATCGTGATCACCCACGGCACCGACACCATCGAAGAAACCGCCTACTTCCTCGACCTGGTGGTCAAGAGCAAGAAGCCGGTGGTGATCGTCGGCGCCATGCGCCCGTCGACCGCGATCAGCGCCGACGGCCCGATCAACCTGTATAACGCCGTCCTGCTGGCCGGCAGCAAGGAAGCCATCGGCAAGGGCGTGCTGGTGACCCTGAACGACCAGATCAACGCCGCCCGCGAAGTGACCAAGACCAACACCTCGACGCTGGATACCTTCAAGACCCCGGAACTGGGCTTCCTGGGCTACATCCAGGGCAGCAAGCCGTTCTTCTATCGCCAGTCGACCCGCAAGAACACCGTTGACACCCCGTTCGACATCAGCAACCTGGACAAGCTGCCGCAAGTCGACATCGTCTACGGCTACGCCAACATGAACCCGATCGCGCTCAACGCCTTCGTGGCGGCCGGCGCGCAAGGCATCATCCACGCCGGCGTGGGCGACGGCAGCCTGAACAACACCGTCGTGCCGTCGCTGACCGAAGCCCGCAAGAAGGGCGTCGTCATTGTGCGCGCGAGCCGTGTCGGCCAGGGCATCGTGGCGCGCAACGGCGAAGCCGACGACGACAAGCTGGACTTCGTGGTCTCCGACACGCTGAATGCGCAAAAGGCCCGCATCCTGCTGATGCTGGCATTGACCAAGACCACCGACACCAAGGAAATCCAGAAGATCTTCTGGGAATATTGATCGCCCTGCACGGCGCGCCCGCAAGCGCACCGTCGGCAATCGGCATCAAAAAGCCCGCCGCATGCGAATGCGGCGGGCTTTGTCTTTGCGGCAAGCGCGGACTCAGAATCCCAGCGACTTGCCCGCGCCCAGCAAGGTGGCCACGCCGAGGATGGCGAAGATGACGGCGGCGATGGCATGCACCACGCGCACCGGCATCCTGCCGGCGATGCGGTCGCCCAGCAGCACGGCCGGCACGTTGGCGATCATCATGCCCAGCGTGGTGCCGGCCACCACCGGCACGAAGGCGTGGTACTGCGCCGCCAGCGCCACGGTGGCGACCTGGGTCTTGTCGCCCATCTCGGCCAGGAAGAAGGTCAGCAACGTAGTGCCGAACACGCCGAAGCGGCCGAACTTGGCCTCGCTCTCGTCGAACTTGTCGGGGATCAGCGTCCACACCGCCATGGCGATGAAGGAAACGCCCAGCACCCAGCGCAGGATTTCGGGCGACAGCAGCGAAGTGATCCACGCGCCCAGCGCGCCGGCAAAAGCGTGGTTGGCGATGGTCGCGACCAGGACGCCGAAGATGATGGGAAGGGGCTTGCGGAACTTGGCTGCCAGGATGAAGGCCAGCAGTTGGGTTTTGTCGCCGATTTCGGCGAGTGCGACGATGCCTGTGGAAACAAGGAATGCATCCAATTGGGTTCTCTCTCCATGGCCGGACAAATACGCATGACCACGCGCGCTCCCCGGCCATTGTCGGAGGCTGCGTGGTCAAAGGTCTTGTCAAGCGAAGAACACATCCCGTCAACGACATGCATTCTCAGGAACCGCCGGCGCCATGATCTGTGGATCAAGCATGTTGACGCAGGCCCCTCCTCAGGGTGGAAGGCGACTACTCCCCAATGACCGGCGCATTTTACTGATTTTGAAGCGCCGCGTCCATGCGCAGGCGGAACTTTTCGCATTGCCATGATGGCATCGTTTCCCTCTTTCCCACGCGGCGCGTCAGACAAGCTCTGAACTTGCCGGCTGGTCCCGCCCGCGGCGGAACCATCGCCTTGGACGGCAACTCTTTAATGGCATGGCTGAGCCCGGCCGTGCGCCGCGCCATTGCGCCCCATCCTTCCTGACAACAAACAGTAAAATCGATGCCCATGCTGAATCGACGCCGCTTCCTGACCTCCGCCACCGCTGCCGCCGCACTGGCCGCCCTGGGCATTGCGCCGGACACCATGGCCGCCGGCCGCATCAAGACGGGGCCGGCCGAAAAGTTCTCTTTCGACGCGCTGATCGCCCGCGTGCGCGACATGGCAAAGACGCCCTACAACCCGCACAACAAGGTCCCGCGCGCCATACTCGACCAGATCGACTACGAAGCGCACGGCAAGATCAGATTCAACACCGATTACGCGCCATTCGCCAACGGCCCCGGCCCGTTTCCGCTGACCTTTTTCCACCTCGGCAAATTCTTTCCGGCGCCGGTGCATATGTACCTCCTGGACGGCCCCGGCGACGCCCCCACCCGTGCGCGCGAGATCCTGTACGACGACAACTACTTCGACATGCCGGCCGACAGCCCTGCCCACCAATTGCCGGCAGGCAGCGGTTTCGCCGGCTTTCGCTTCCAGGAAAGCCGGCTGGCCGACCAGCAAGAAAAAGACTGGCGCAAGAACGACTGGGTGGCCTTCCTCGGCGCCTCCTATTTCCGCGCCATCGGCGACCTGTACCAATACGGGCTGTCGGCGCGCGGCATCGCCATCGACGTCGCCGAGGCCGACCGGAAAGAGGAATTCCCCGACTTCACCCATTTCTTCTTCGAACCTTCCGCGCCGGACAGCGACACCGTGGTGGTCTATGCGCTGCTGGAAGGCCCCAGCGTCACCGGCGCTTACAAGTTCACCATGCGCCGCGCCGAAGGCGTGACCATGGAGATCGACAAATCCCTGTTCCTGCGCCGCGATGTCGCCCGCCTGGGGCTGGCGCCGGCCACCTCGATGTACTGGTTCTCGGAAACGGTCAAAGGCGCCGGCGTCGACTGGCGCCCCGAAGTGCACGACTCGGACGGACTGGCAATGTGGAACGGCAATGGCGAACACATCTGGCGCCCGCTCAACAACCCGCCGCACACCATGGCCTCGTCCTTCGCCGACAGCGGCCTGCGCGGTTTCGGCCTGTCCCAGCGCGACCGCAACTTCGACCATTACCTGGACGGCGTCATGTACCAGCGCCGCCCCAGCCTGTGGGTGGAACCGCTGGACAACTGGGGCGACGGCGCGGTGCAACTGATCGAAATCAAGACCGACGATGAGATCCACGACAACATCGTCGCCATGTGGGTGCCCAAGGCGGCAGCCACCGCAGGCAGCAACTACCGCCTGCGCTATCGCCTGTATTGGCAAAAGGACGAGCCCTTCCCCTCGCCGCTGGCGCGCTGCGTGGCCACGCGCTTGGGCAACGGCGGCCAGCCGGGCCAGCCGCGCCCGCCCAATGTGCGCAAGTTCATCGTCGAATTCCAAGGCGCGCCGCTCCAGAAGCTGCCCTACGGCGCCAAGCCGGAAGCGGTGCTCGGCGCCTCGCGCGGCAGTTTCTCCTATGTCTTCGCCGAACCGGTGCCCGACGGCGTCGCCGGCCACTGGCGCGCGCAGTTCGACCTCGCCGTGGACGGCCAAGAACCGGTCGACATGCGCCTGTTCTTGCGCGACCAGGGCCAGGCGCTCACCGAAACCTGGCTGTTCCAGTACCACCCGTTCAAGACCAGCCTGTACGGATGAGCACGCGCAATAAAAAAGTTGCCCATTCTTTTAAATTGCCTTTATAATCTCGCCTCTTGCGGCTGTAGCTCAGCTGGATAGAGTACTTGGCTACGAACCAAGGGGTCGTGGGTTCGATTCCTGCCAGCCGCACCAAATGCAAAAGGGTCCATCGTCAGATGGGCCCTTTTTCTTTGCCGGATCAGCGTCACGATCGGGACCGCAATCGATAAGCCGGCCCGGAGCAATCAGAATGGCGATACCGGACAGAATATGTAAATATCTTCCGTATCCGACTGGAATGCGAAATGCCGAAATCCGGCACTGCGGCCATACGCTGAAGTCAGTGCCCGCTTCCGTCCTGGAGCCGGCATGGTTCCTGATTAAAACAAGTCCTCAACTACCCACGCCCTCGAGCCATGTCGCAATTACAGATCATCGTCGCAGTCATCTCGGCCATCGTTCTCTTTTTATACGGGCTGGAAGGATTCAGCCGGGAGCTGCGCACGGTCGGCGGCGAGAAACTGCAATCCTGGCTGGCGCGGGTCACGGCCAATCGCTTTGTCGGGTTCTTCATCGGCGCCAGCGCCACCGTGCTGATCCAGTCGAGCGCGGCGGTGATTTCGCTGACAGCCTCCCTGGTGGACGCCGCCGTGCTCAGTTTTCGCAGCAGCCTGGGCATCCTGCTCGGCGCCAATCTCGGCACCACCACCACGGCCTGGCTGGTGTCGTTCAAGCTGACCGGCATCGGCCCCTACTTCATCGTTCTCGGCACCCTGCTCTCCATCCTGCCCACGCGGGCCAAGCTGTTCGGCAAGACCTGCTTCTATTTCGGCCTGATCTTCTTCACGCTGGATCTGATCTCGGTCGAACTGCGTCCGCTGCAGCAGCAGCCGTGGTGGAACGAGGTCGTCAGCTATGTGAGTTCGCCGGCCACGGGCTTGCTGATCGGGACGGTGTTTACGGCAGCGATCCAGTCGAGCACCGTTGCCATCGGCCTGGCGGTGATCCTGGTCCAGCAGGGAATGATGCAGCCGGATGCAGCCATCTTCTTCGTCATCGGCTCCAACCTGGGTTCCACCTCCACCGCCCTGATCGCGTGCCTGTCCATGAACCAGACGGCCAAGGCCACCGCCGTGGCCAACTTCAGCTTCAACATCATCAGTACCATCCTCATCTTCCCGTGGCTGCGGCCGTTTGCGCAGTTGATGCTGCAACTCAGCGATCCGACCATGGCGGTGGCGCTGGCGCACCTGAGCTTCAATATCCTGCTCTCCACGGTATTCCTGCTGGTGCTGCCGTGGAGCCATCGCATCCTGGTGTCAGTGCTGAAACTGCCCGATCCGGACGCCCGCCCGGGCTGACTACCGTTGGCGGATGATACCGCGCCGCAGGCTGGCCGCACGCGCAGTCAAAACGCGCCCCATACGCTGCCGAGCAAGATCGTGACCACCAGCGCCAGGATGGGGCCGACGATGCCCACCATCACCATGTCGGGATAGCCTTCCTTGTGCGTGACGCCGCACACCGCCAACAGGCTCACCACGGCGCCGTTGTGCGGCAGGCTGTCCAGCGTGCCGGCCGACATCACCGAGATGCGATGCAAGAGCGCGGGATCCAGGCCGGTCGCATGCGCGAGGTTCAGGTAGGTTCCCGAGAGCGCATCCAAGGCGATCGTCAGTCCGCCGGAAGCCGAACCGGTCAATGCTGCCAGTACATTGGTCGCTACCGCCAGCGACACCAGCGGCCCGCCATCGATTCCCAGCACCCAGTCGCGCACCATGGCGAACGCCGGCAAGGCCGCCACCACCGAACCGAAACCGACCAGGCTGGCCACGCTCAACACCGGCAGCGCGGCGGCATTGGCGCCGGCGGCCACACTGTCCCGCACCGAACCGATGCGCCGCCAATGCAATAGCAGCAGGCAGGAAATGGCGGCGGCCAGTGCGATCAGCACGGCCCATACGCCGCCTGCTTCGGCCAGTGTCGTACCGCCCCAGCGCGGTTCGGCCAGATAGCTCCCGTCCAGGCGCGGCAGCACCGCAAGGCTGATCAGCAAATTCCCCGCCACCACCACGCATAGCGGCAATACCGCGGCGACAATGCCCGGCGGCTGGCTGGCATGGCTGCCGCGGTGCAGTTCGGCCGGGTCGAATTCGCGCGCGGCGCTGGCCCGTTCCCGCACCAGCGGGGTCTCGACGGCGCTGTCGTGGGGGTCGTTGCGATCGGCGGCATACGCCAGCCCGCGCCGGCGTGCGCGCCGCTCGGCCATGCCCAGCCACCACAACCCGAACGCCAGCATCACGCCCGCGGCCAGGAGGCTCAGTCCGGGCGCGGCAAATGGCGTGGTCTTGAAAAACGGCATGGGTATCGCGTTCTGGATGGCTGGCGTGCCGGGCAAGGCGGTCATGGTGAACGTCGAGGTGCCGAGCAGGATTGCCGCCGGCATCAGATGCGGCGGCACGTTGCCGGCCCGGAACAATGCATGCGCCATCGGCGCCAGCACGAAGAAGGCAACGAACAGGCTGACGCCGCCATAGGTCACCAGTGCGCCGGCCAGGACCACGGCCAGCACCGCCCGCCTGGGGCCAAGCTTGGCCGTCATGAAATCGGCGATGGTCTTGAGCGAGCCGCTGTCGTCCATCAGCTTGCCAAACAGCGCGCCCAGCAAGAACAGCAGAAAGTAGTGGGAGATGAAGGAGGCCGCGCCGCCCATGAACGTGATGGTCCAGTTCGCCATCAGCGGCTGGCCGGAGAGCAGCACCGCCAGCAGTGCCGCCAACTGCGCCAGAACCAGGATGCTCCAGCCTCGGTAGGCTGCCCACATGAGCAATGCCAGGGCGGCCACGATGGCCAATAGTGCCATTACCAATGCTCCAGAAGGTCATTGCGGTCGAACGACGAACACCGGCCGATATCCGCGCCGCGCTCATCCAGGAAGACTTGGGCGCGGCAGGGCAAGGGGCGGATGGTCAGGTTCCGCGCGCGCGGGAATCCGGCACCAGCAACACATCGCAAGGCAGCCATTCAAGCAGCTTCATCGCCGTACTGCCGATGAGCAAGTCGAGCAGGCCGCTGCGCCCGTGCGAGCCCAGCACCACCAGCTCGATGTCATGCCTGCGGACGTAGTTCGTCAGCGCCGTCTCCACCGAACCGCGTTGCACCGAGGGCTTGATGCGGCTGCCTGCGGGCAGCTGTGTGGCGGCAATGAATTCCGGCAGCTCGGTCTGCGCCATGTCGACGCTGTCGCCGCCATGGCGCGGAGCAGCCAGCCCCGACATCACCGGGGTCACCACGTGGCAGAGGTCCAGCTCGCGCTCAGGGAAAAGGCCGGCCGCCGACAGCAGCGCCTGGCGCGAGGATGCCGAGCAATCGGTCGCCACCGCAATCTTGCGGTAAGGTCCGGCGGGCCGGCGGCGAACCAGCAACAGCGGCTGCGCGGCGATTCCGGCCAGGCGCTCCACTGTCGATCCCAGCACGCGTTCCAGCAGTCCCCTGCTGGAAGCGCCGCACACGATGACATCGGCGCCGACGGCTTGCGCGGTTTCGCGGATCGCCGCCGCCTTGTCGGCATGATTGAGCACCCTGGCTTGCGCGTCGACGCCGGCGGCTTTCAGCTCGCGTATGAGCTGCTGCCTGACTGCCTCGGTCAACGCCTTCTCGTCGGCGCCATCGGCCCACGCCAGGATACGTTCCGGCGAGGACAACAGGTTGCCGACGATGAGCGCGGTCAGTTCTCCGCCCCATTCTCCCGCCAGTTGCGCCGCGCGGTCCATGGCGCGGTCGCATCCGGGGCCCAGGTCTGTTGCCAGCAGCAGCCTTGCCGCCGCTCCCGATATAGAAGACTGCTTCAACTCATGCATGTTTAGGACTCCTGATGATACGTGGCCCATGCTCGCATCAGGCCAGGTTGAATGAGGACGAATCGCCGGTTACCTAACTGTAGCAGAGATGCACCGAAGCAAAGGCTGCCGACAGTTCAAGGATCGGGCCAGCGCTCCCAACGAATTAACACTGCGCCCCCGAAATCCGGCGCAAAACGCAAGAAAATAAAAAAACGTAAAAAAAGCGGAGCTGCATGGCAGCTCCGCTTGATCTGTTTTACCGTTTTGCCTAGGTTCGCTTCAGAACGGTTATGTGCACTTAAATACGTAAACAAGCTCTATAGCCCTTTGATTCAAGCACAAAAATCAGTCCAACACGAAAAAACGTAAACAAAACGCCTTAGTAAAGGCGTTTTGTTTACGTTTTTAGGAAAACATTAGTGTGAAAGGCGTCATCCGCAGACCCTTACAAAATTTCAATTCAATGCCGCGTATGCGAGAAAATAATGTAACACCCTGAAAAATTCATTCAGCTTGAATTCGCTTTCATTTTTATGAGCATTCAGAATACGACTGCCTATCGACAGCTTATGCGCTACTTCTAGGCAAGCAACTTGGCAGATTGCCAAACTAAATTTCCTTTCGCATTCTTGCGAACTTCGATCAAAAATTTCTTTCCGTCGAGGCCAGGCGCAGACATATCCATACCGCCATCTTTGGCAGCATATGTATTGGACTTCTGTTCTCTATCAGGGAAAGCATTAAGCTTATATTTTCCCCCGTCCGCTATGGATGTAAAAAAACAGCCAAGGCTACTTGACTTCCCCCACACCTTAAAATCAAGAAAAGCCTCCCACTCGCCCTCAGGCACTGTGTCCCACTTGTACTCCGAGATATCGAGATTTGCTTCTCGTACTTGGCCAAAAGACATGGCGCGACGTCGAAGAGCATCATTGTTCACCACTAATCCCCTTCTTTCTTAGCTAGTTACAGGCCCAATTTACCGAGAGTGCCTCTTCGTGATATCCCTCATCCATTAATGCGTATCTGAAGCCCTCGGGATCCGCTCTACTCCCGAATATTCTGCTAAAGCAGGATACATAAGTTTTCCACTCGCACATATACAGTCCCTGTAAAAGCTCACCTATTGTCGACGGCAGGTCTCAAGTGAAGTCTGCCTTTCGCAAGAAAATATTACAGCGAGGCGCGTCGAATTCGACATCTGCAATGCCTGGCATTGCCAGGGAGGCTGCAATATTAAGACGCTGTGTGAGCAATTCTTGATAGGCCTGAAAACTCAAGAGAACATGCGTAGGCACGGCGCCGTCGGTAATAACGACTGGGCCGTTTTCGGTTGCACAAAGTGCCATGGGTACACCTTGGGCAAATTCTTGGTCTGACAAGGTGGTAATTGCCATGAAAGAACTCCTGTGGAGCGATACCGGATCGGAGATAAAAACAATCTGCCGGACGAAGAGGCATGCTGCGCCAAGACAACCATCATAAGGTTACCAGCAGACCGGCTAATGTCCGGCTCCAGCTTCTGAAAGCAGAATAGAAAACGGCCCACCGAAGCAGGCCGTCCTCAAACATCATTTGTCTTGTGGGGGAGGTGCTACCCGAAGGTCTTCACCCGCTTGTCCTCAAACGCACGAAAAGAGCATAACACCATTTGACTAGGCCGGAAAGAATCCCTGAGATTGAAAACAAATAAATCACGGCTCCGCAAGACCGGGAATTTCTTTCAGCTCAAAAATCGAGTCTTGCCCGACCAACCTTGTTGTCCCGTCCTCGCGTTTAACTCGATATGACGTGGGTGTTTTCTTGATGCACGTAACGTTATTTTCATACTCGATCTCATAACGTCCCACCGAGAAAACAACGTTGTACCGCTTACCAATATCCATTCGAAGTCTCCATATTCGCGCAGAACGTTTCGCGACGAGATTGGCTTCCCTAGCTGTGATGAGGCAGCATAATGCGGCTCAACCATGGCTAATGCGATCAGGAAGCCTTTTCACCACTGCATCGAGTAACCTTGCATCACCGAGATCGGCAAGAAGCGACATTGGGAGCGTTCCGGTATCGGTCATCAACAACTGCCCACCGGGATGACATGGCCCTAACAAATTAAGTACCCGGTCGGCACTCACTCGATCACGCTTAGCCAAAGCATTTGCCCCCACCAGCAACAGAGCACGCCGTTGATTCAAATTGGCTACCTCCTCAAATATTTGTAGGGCATCTGTTGGTGCAGCATGAGTACCGACGAAGTGAGCCGCCGAGACCGCGAAGATCGGCGCTTGCTTCATCATAAAGTTTGATGTGACCCGTGTTACGACGCTGGGAGGTAAATCTTCGCTATTGCCTAGAGCGTCAAGCGCATCGAGATTGACATAGCTGACCGGCATCGTTTCAGCGATATCCATGATCTTCAGTTGAATGACAGTACTGCATCGTATAGCAGCAACTATTAAAGCGACCTGCCGGAGAGAACGATCTTTTGTCTCGCCTGCTAGCTCTAAGAGCGTCACTCCTATCTGATCGGAGAGATGTTCGTACGCAGCAAGAGCGACAACTGCCTCAGAGGCAATGTCGAAACTGACTACTTCGTTGAAATGAGGATCTGCTCCCGACCATGTATCGTGAATTAAATTTAAAAGGGAGTCGATATGACCAAGATGTGGACGGTCTTTAAGGATCTCAACTAAGGCCCGGCGGACCCGACTACCAGGATCCGAAGCCATGGAAAGAATTTCACACGGTAAAGGATCTGAAAGCGTGGATGCGAGATGAATTAGTGCCTCTTTGCGTGCATCGGCACGGCGATGCTTCAGAGCGACCTCAACAAGAGCTTTATCTCCGATGGAAATCGCTGCCCTAGTAGCTAGGATCGCATCGTCTTTGCGATCGGCGACCAATAGCCAGTGCTTAATAGCTGCTGCAGAATTTCCACCACTTGCAATAATGGCTGGTACCACAAGCGTGAGAACGTCTGCGCCGACACCCGGCACCCCCGTCTCCAGAAGTAAAAGCGCTGCGCCATCAACTATCCCCGCTTCTGAGTCGTCCTGCGGAAATATCTTGAAAATATGTCTCGCCAAGGGTGGAAGCAGAGACAACAAATGCTCCAACTTGACCTCGTCGGTTGATGAGAGATGGACACGGGAACGCTGAATAGCAGCAAGCAGCGTCAAAATGAGATCTGGCCGGGCCAGATGCATTTTGAATGTCGTAGCTAGCGCATCAGGTGCAACCTTTAGGGCAGTTAGAACCAGCTCGTCAAGCGAGATACTATTTCCATCCGTTGACAGAAGCCGTTCGGTAAGGATTGGCTCAAATGCTGTCCGCCAATGTTTGCATACGGCCCCCCATATACTTGGCTCATTTTTCGTAGCGATGCCCGCCTTCATCAAGGCTTTAAGCTCCTCCTCGCTAGCAATTCCATTAACGGCGATTAAAGAATTCGACCAATCCTGTACCAATTCCGCCGCGCGTGGATGGTTGGCGAGTTTTAGCCAGTTGCCACGCTTGTGCACTTCACGCACATAAGCTGTGATGAATATGCCAGATGCATAGCCATCATCAATGTAGCTATTTTCGAAGGCTTCCGATTCGGCATGATCCCTTTCTCCGTCATCGATTGCTTGCCACTGTTCTCTCCAATGCTGATCATAATTTCGAGCGGTGTCGTCAACATCGTCGAGAGCGGCCCCTAATACGCTCTCACATGCCGCTGGATCCCGTACGGCTTCTTTAGCAATCAAGTCCGCATTGTTCACGAAACCGAAGCCAATCATTGTACTGGCCGCATCCAGATAAGCGCCAGTAAGGTTGGGGGCAATGCGTTCGAGCCGGGATGCGAAATCCAATTTATAGTTGCCGTGATCAAAGCAAAGTATTTCACGGATGAATCGTGCAGCAATTTGGGGGGAGAGAGGATTCTTGGATACGGTTTCGTACCAAGCGGCATCGAAAACTGGTGGCTTCCATTTTTCATCGAAAACTTCCCCGCCACGTTGGGTTCCTTTTAAGAGCCAGCGCGCTACACGACTTGGTATAGACATCTCACTGCCAATCTCTGAGGCCAACTCTAGCAACGGTTCGAAGTCGAATTGAGGATCTAGGAGGCTTTCGTCTAGCCAGCCATCTATTTTGCTCTGGCATTCTGGATCGATTATGAAGTCCTGCTTAAAGCTTCGACGAGAGAACGCCCGCGCCTCTTCAAAAACTCGCGCTGCAGTCTCCATGCACCATGCACGATCTATCGTTGAGAATCCTATTAATGATGCGATCAAAGACTCGATTGCGAATCTGCTTTGCTCCCAATGGCTTTTAATGAAACCTTCAAATCCCTGGCGAACACTTGGATGCGCAAAGGTAATTGTGCGAACAGGCTGACGTAAATACCGTGCCGCAATCATGCGATCAACAAGACGATCCACGCCCTCTCCAAGTGAGCGGTCGTAGCCGCGCAATGGCCGTTGAAGCGCGTGAAGTCGCGAGCGATCCAATTGTCGTCTGGCTTTGAGTAACGCCCAAATAACGGCCGAGGTTCCAGAAGTATCAATGGAAGAAAGAGCTCTGACCACTACTGATTCAACTGCGTCTCGTTGGGCCATCTCCATGAGGCGTTTAGCGAAATCGTGATCCTTTTCGCCGTCTCGCGGGCCATTTTGCATATGAGCAAAATAGAACTCTATTTCGAGTGGAGTCTCGAGCTTTTCGAGTGCTTGGGTACGATGCTTAAATGACGTGGCCCGTAAGAGAGGTGGCAGTCGATTCATGCGCATGTCATGAATTGTGCCTAATTGGCCGTCCTTATACTGCTCTGCATCTAGTTCGACGCACCAGCTTGCGAGGCTCTCTCCGACATTTGCGCTTTGCATCATGTCGCTACGAGTTGTGATGACAAACTGCTGATCGGGTGAAGCTCTCGAAAGCAGACGGGGTAACTGTTCAGTCCAGGCTTCGCTCCCTCCACTCAAGCTAAATTGCCCCCATGGATCGTCGATATAGAACAATGTCGGACCGTTGCCGGAAGCTTTGCGTATGCTAGTTGGCGTGTCTTCGGCACCGATAGTGACCTGTTCAAGATGACCATTTCGATGTCGAGCTATATCGCATAATTTGTACGCTGTTTGCGTTTTTCCTGTTCCCGATGGCCCTCGAATCACCACCGCATTTTTTTCCGACAGGACACCGAGAATTTCCTCAAAATTCGCTGGTTTAACGTATTGCTCCAGATTTGCAGAGCTGGCTAGAAAGCCGCCGCATTCTTGAATAGTATTTAACAGATCATTTCTTATCCATACGCCAGCCAGGCTACCCATGGCCCGCCGTTTTGCCTCCGCTCGCAGCTGCTCTAGCAGCCTCTTGTGATTGACTTTAGGAACGTGCAGCAGATCCGACATCATTTCTTTGATGTTCGAGGCGAGCTGGCTTGAGGTCAATTTTCCCCAGATCGCAATTCGGCCTTCCGGGGAATTTTTCAATGTATCCCGCAAACTCGCGGGAAAGTTGTCTTTACCGGAAGACTCTTCGAACCCTTCAACTAAAAGATTCCGCAATACCCCCTTGGCGTCTGCGTTGGTCACGAGCAGATAACGAGTGTTTGGCTCATCTAGATGATGTAACGCAGGACGGCGGCCACCCGCTTTATCTGACCCATGTTTTAGCAGCGCAACTAAATCGTCAAGCGACCAAGGTTCGCCGTTATCCATTTTGACTTGGACGACAAGCTTATATCCGCCTGAAACAGTTGCGCTCGGCTGCATTCGTCCCGGAACATGCGGATTCATGTCTGCCTCCAAATCCTCTTCATTTGCAGGCTCTAACGTTATGCGTGTCGTTGCATTTGATATAAGAAGCAGCTGTAAGGCGGCGAGTATCGAGACATCAAGCTGGTAGTCGTAGCCAGCCTGGGCAGTTGCCGCCCCTCGTAGAGACCTTTTCTCGTTTGCTCCGGCAATTGGTGGTGTAGTCATATTTCTATTTCGCTATGCATTTGTGAAGCTAATTGTGGGACCAATGCTGTTATGCACAGGGATCGATATTTTTTTGGGGAGGGGAGTCACAATAGCAGCGGCAATACCTACCGAAGATGGTTTGGTTATCCGCATTCTTCTTTCCTCTTTTACGGGATTCGAACCACGCTCCGGTTGCCAAGTCTTCCCCCCTCAAGCGAGCTCTAGCCCCTCCTCCCGAGACAAAAAGCGCGCGAGGTGCAGATCTAGCGCGATAGGCGTTCAGGTCAGTGGTAGGGACTAGTCTGCGCATGCGTCACCAACTGCATACGCGAACTAGCCATATCGAATAGCTGCCAGCATTCATTCAAGATGAAAGAGAAATATTTCGCTCGATCTTTTCGATATCCAACGTCAGCACGAAGCTGAGCGCTTTGAACAGTCTTTTCGAGAACCGGAATTGCTACGTTAAGGCGATCAATCGCGCCAGCAGCCTTAAGTGCAATATGATTTGGAAGCGGAACAAGCCGAGCAAGATCGTCTGCATTCCAAGTCGGAACTTCTTGCAGCTTGGCGAGAATCTCCTCAAAAAGCTGAGGCGCACAGTCAATCTGCGCTGCTACATCAAGTCTCTCTTGGAATGTGCGAACAACGGTGGCGGCAGTACTGAGGTGCAAAGTCATTGCGGCTGCAACTACTGTGGCCGTAGTGCTTGCCTCCTCCCGTCGGTACCGTTCCTGCGTCTTTACAGTCCAAATCACGCCTCCTAACGCGGCGAGCGAACCTATTGCCTGAATCCAAGCGGCATAGTCCTGACTATTCAACGGCGGATGCAGCACGAAAGCTGCAGCCATTGCTGCGCCAACAAAGGCGCATAGAATTTTCCAGCGAAGTTGCATCATTCCCCCCCACATTTTTGGAAGGAATCGTAGCATGGCAATGGTTCTTACCGTTCTACCCGTGTTCTTCCAGCTATATGTGTTTCCCTGGTCGCGGCGGGAAAATGAAAGTAGCTAAATTGCAACTAGTAAGGATAGCGTTTCAACCTTTAGCAGGTAAATGACGCATTGAACTGATAGGCGGAACTCACTCCTGAACATTTTGCACCGGCAGCATCACCAAGCAGCTGTCCGAGAATCTGGCGCCGCAGAGTTTCGCCGTACCGGCAAAGCTGGAAATGCATGAGCAGGGCTGGACTCCTCCATGCTACAACCTCCATGACCGGTCCTTTTCAAAGACAGCATGAAATCAATGGGCTCGGTAAGCCTTTGCCAAATCGTCTCGAATCTGCTGCAGAGTATCTCGACATTCGACGACTGCATCGGCGCGCTTTCGCGCTTTCTTTGCCCTCTCATCGGATGGAGTGTCCCCTGCGCGATTGTGCTGCCGCACTGCCGTAAGAGTGAAAGCAACTTCTCGCTGTAAGGGAATCAATTGCATAAACATGGTCGGAGGAATGCTCTTCCGGGAGACCGTTTCGATCATCTGCAGCAATGCTTCGACCCGCTCGGCACCAACAACCGTGAAGCCATAGCTCCTGACGTCAACTTGGAACTGATTTGCTATGTGCGTCAGAGATCGAACTGCGTCATTCGCCACGGCAAGGCAAATATCGGCATGCTCCAACAGCAATTCAGCCCGATCTTTCAGTCGGCTCCTTTCGGCGCTTCGGATTTGATGCTGTGTCCCCAGCCAAGCACCTGCAATTGCGGCTATCGCACCAAACGCTTGTGCCCAGCCAGAAAGATCGGAACTGGATATAGGGGGATTTTCGACAAGCCCGCGCACCGCATATCCGATAAGAAAAGCCATGACCGGCGCGACCAGGATCATGGCCAATTGAGACCTCCACTTGCTCATACATCCCCCGAATTTTCTCGAAGCCTAGCACAATGCGGTGCCGCTCAGACCTAACTGCAGAAGCGCATTGCTGCCCTCTAGTCCTCTCCGTTTTCTACTTCGTCAGTTTCTCAATTGGTGCAAGAAGAGCGGCACCGAACCTCGCGGTTCTATCACACACCCGGTCAGCCCTCGCAGCTTTCGTGTCAGAGATGGTTGGGTCATTCAGCGTATCAAGTGTCGCAGTCACGCAAGATTGCTCTGCCTTCATAGTGAAGAAATACAAGGAAAGAATAAGCAAAATGGCAAACAGGGCGATCAAGCGCCACATGGACACGGACGCGCGCAAAACGGCTTCAAGCAAGTACATCGTCGACTCCCCAAAAAGTTGAACCTCAATTTTCAAACATTCTGTTTTACAAAAAAGCGTTCAAAACATCGATTTTGGGCGTTTATTCATTTTTCACTGGCGGAAAATACAAAATGTCCAAACTTAGCTGAAGAAAGATTCTCGACGTTGGCGTAGTGAACGGAGTCTGCAGGCATGTATTCCTCTTCCACCTGACAGCGTTCTAATAGCGTGATTGCGGCAGCGTGGCTACCGTCCCTGTAAAAGCTCACCTTTCAGCATTTCACCACGTCCCAACGCGTCTGTTGCAGAAACATGCAATGCGACGGGTTCCAACTGGATGGGGTATCTATTAGCCAGGATAGCCGACTAGCAATGACTCGCCGAAGGACAAGGTGGCCCCCGAGAACCCCACGACGGAACAAAGAGAAGACAGCGTATCGATTCCCAGCTATTCCACAGAGATCAGTACCGTACCGCAACCTGAACTTGGTACCAATTCAACATACAGAGACTTTCGTCCGACGATAACGGCAAGCATTGGCCGCTTATCCCGACGCCGCGCTGACAACCGATTCCATTCTGATCTATCGAGACCAGAAGGATGGGGATAGTCCTCAGGGTGGGTGTGCCATTCGCCAAGATAGCGAACTGTTCCTTGAGTCGCTGTCCATCGCGACAGAGCGATCGCTTCATGACCAAACGGCATCCGCTCGAACAGGTAGCGAAAGCGCTTATCCAATTCCGTGGGAATCGTCGCTTGCTCAATGAGTAGATGGGCCCCATGTACAGAACCGAGCAAGAGACCGCCTGCTTCGCGGTCGGCATCACTACTCTGAACATGCTGACAGAATGTCTCCAGCGTATTTCTCGAAAAATGCAGCAACCTACTCTTATCGCTGCTTGCCCAAGAACTCAGGAATGGCATATGGGGCAGTCCCGATCCTGTAAAGGATCGCAATCCGGCGTGGCAAGCTGATGGGTCTGGTCGATCAGCCGGGTCTGCAACGCCGCAGAATGAACATCGTTGATCCAATCAAGGGTCATCTCGGCACCTAAGCTGGCTGCCTGTACCGAGACTGATGCCGGGAAAGGTACGTATAAGCCCTCACATCCATGACCCGCCAAGATCGCAGGAAGAGGATCTCGAGTCGAGCGAAGTTCGCCTCTACGATGGCGGTGCCATAGACATCGGTAGCACGCTCCGGAGGCGTTCGCTCTCAGGAGTGCACGTACAGCAGTTCCCGGCCCTTCGATCCATACAGAAAGCATGGGCGTGGGGGCCCGATAGCGGCCGCACAGCCAGTGCCCGAGGGATTCTTCACCGGTAGCATCGATGAGTAGATCTAACTGCCCCAACTGAGCCTGCCTGACATCCACTGGGAGCGCCTGCACCTCGGCGCCTGGTGACAATCGTTTGAGCTCCTTTGCCATGGCCTCGGCCTTGTTCGACAACAAGTCCGGAAATCCGAGGCGATGCCGCCCGATATTCTGTGGAAGGAGACAATCAAAATCCACTAACGTGATCTTCCCGCCGCATGTTCCAGCCCCAGCCTTGACCAGCATGTCCGCGAGGTATCCACCAATCGTTCCACAACCTACAAGTGCGATTTTTCTGCCCGCCAGCGTTTTCGATTTGGGGATGTTGCGTTGGGCCAAATATCGATCATCAATCCGGACCATCGAGATGGGCATCACCTTCAGCCCATAGCTCATATCTTTGCGATCATTGACCTTAGTTTTTTGAGCCAAGGCTTGACGGTCAAAGAGAACAACGAAGCCATAGGTCATCAGAGGCGATTCGACGACGATAAGGACGCCATTTGCCTTTTTTCTTTCCCCCTCCTTGATTCGATCGTGAATCTTGCGCCGACATCGAGGGTCAAGGGTACTTTGCCAAGCCAAGATATCCGCCACTGTTTCAGGTGGCCAATGGCTAGTCAGCGGTCGAGGTTGCGCGGTGCTCTTGACCCGGTAAGTCAGCACCGCTTTATTGGTCACCTTGTAGCCGAGCGAATTCAGTTTCTCTTTTGTTCGAACTTCGTTGTCACTGATGAACCAAAGCGAGTTCCCATTGGCTTCCGCAACAAAACAGTTCTGCCGCCCCAAGTCCTCGCCTTGCATGTCTACGAAGCAAAACCAGCCGTTCCAGTAGGCAAAGAATTCTTCCGCGAGATCTTCAATCATCGCGCCACTCAATATCTGACCTAGTACCAAGGCCGCGCGTTGAAGACATGCCAAGGACTGCCCTACAGGGTCGTAGATATCCAAAACGACGGTCGCCTTGGCGAGATAGCAAAGATCACCTTCGGCACCAAGATGAGGAACAGCCTTTGGCAGTTCAGCGGGAATATCAAGCAGCCGAATGCGAGGTAGCTCGAAGAAGGTGGGGTCGAGCTGAACTTCACAAGGACAACCCTTTTCCGCTCCTGGCGGCGTCAACACTCCCCGCAACTTGAACCAGCCGTTACCCGTCTTGCCGACAAAATCGAAGCCTTTCTGCTTGAAGGCCTCAATCACGTCCGCGACTGCGGTAAGGCGACTCATCCTGCCTTCGTTCGTCCGACCAGCTCACTCGGACCTGCCATGGCTGGCGCCGCGGCGATGGTCGCCGCGATGGATACCACCTTGACTCGATCCGGCTCATTCGGAAACCGCGGGCCGAATTCGCCTTGCATCCAGATGCAGGCCTGTGAAGGGCTGCCGGCGTCGGTTGCACCACGCAGTGCCTTTTCCAATTCTTCGAACGCTTTCGCAGCTTCTTCAACACCCTCTTTGCCGAGTCGAACCGTGAGTGACTCCGACTCGTCCACGGGGTTGTTAACTCCCGCACGCAGGCGAGCTGGCAATGCCGCAACGACATCCAGCAATGCGAGGTCGTCGCGCCGATCTCGCTTCTCGAACAGCGGAGCCGCAGCGGCCATCAAGAGAATGGAAGCGGGGCCACCGCTGGACCACCTCCAGTCGCGGAACGCCTTCAAGTAGCGAACCACGCGGCGGAACTGTTCGCCCTTGGCCTCCACTTCGCCCAAGAACCACTCCTTCACGGGCCTAGGATCGGATGCCATCCAGTTGCACTCACGGTGGGCCAAGAGCACTTTGTCAGCAGGCAATGCCGTCCAGGCATCCCGCTCTGCCTTATTGACCGCCTCGGTGATAGAGTCATACCCGTAACTCTCCATCGATGCCTTCGTGAGCGTGACGAACTCCGTATCAGGAATGGCGTACAGCGGGATGTCGATGTGAGCAAAGGCAGCAATGACGATCCGGATGCACGTCGGCTTATCGGTGACTAGCGTCCAGCGCTTTTCCTCGACCAACGGCCTCAGAGCTTCTTCTGCCGCAGCAAAGAACACCGTTGTTGCCCTGCTCGGGCGCTTCGTCTGCGAAACAAAACTCAGCGGCAGATAGCAACCATCGTCAACATCCGCCTGCTGGGGGCGTTGTGCCGGAGCGTTCAATGTCTTATAAGCCCAGGAGCCTTGCGTGAAGAAACGCGGCTGCGGCACGTCATCCGTGTACCCGTGCCCGCGTAGCATGCGCGGAATTCCGGTACGCAGGCAATTCCTGACATCGTTGCGGGCACCCGCAATCCATGCACGCTGATCAAGTGACAGATCCAGCTCTTCGTGCATACAGGATTCGTTATCAACGGTGGTAAAGAAAAGCGGACTCAGGTTCAGCATGCAGCCTCCGGAACATTCTTGTTGGGGCCGTGATAGAAGATGGGTGCGCCGGCCTGATGCGCTCGAAATGGTTGGAAAAGAGGATCACCCAGCGCGCGCTGCGCTGCATGGTTACCACGATCCTTGAGCGTATTCGTGGCACCAATGGAAACTCTGTCTAGCGCCTTTACGTCCTTACTTTGATCTGGCGTGGCCTTATCGTCGATCTGGAAATAGTTACCACCCAACAACTGACGCAGCATGTAGTCCACCGATGATTCTTGAGCGGAGATAACCAGGTCGAACAATCCCCCACGCCACTTGCCAAATCCACGGTCGAGACTGGCTCCTCCGCGGACGGTTGCACCGATCGTCATTGTGCCGATCGACAGCACACGAACCAGCGCGTTTTTGTTCGGTGCGAGAAACGTATTAACTTCGTGCAACCCGAATAGCCCCGGCGCGTTGCCGACCAGTCCACCATCGGCGAAGACGCCACGGTCGTTGCGCGCCAGCGGAAAGTAGACGGGCGCAGCGGCGGTTGCCAACGCCACATCGACGATCTTCATGCGGTGATCCATCTCAAAGGACGGATGATGAGGCGTCTTGAAAAACTGGCCACGCCCGGTCGAGTAGTTGACGGCCGGAACAAGAACACGATGCTTCAGGCTACCAATCGTGGCATCCTTGAAGCGCTCTACCAGCACGCCTTGCAACCCCGTGGAATCATGTTTGGCAGTCAACCAGAATCCCAGAAGCCGCCGCGCAAGACTCCGGCAACCAAAGATGCGGGAACCCTGCTTTTCGAAGAGGCCCTTGAGTTCAATGGCCGGGATTTCTGCCGCGAGCCCCAAGGCCAGCATTCCGCCCGCGGAAGTGCCGCAGATCAGGTCGAAATGCGAAGCAATGGGACGGCCCATCACGGCTTCAAGCTCGGCAAGAACCGTCGCTGTGTACAGGCCGCGATAGCCGCCCCCAGACAGGGCGAGCACATGGTAGATGGGAACGCCCGTCATGGCACTCAGCCCTTCGGCGGGAAGGGGTCGTGGCCGTGGCTGTCCTTGTCACGGATGCGTCCATCCGGACGGTGGATGACCAGTTCGGATTGCTGGTTGCGTGCGATGTTCCGCCCCGCGTCGATTGCCTGTTGCTGTGTGTCGTGCACGGAGGTTGCCCGCTGATTGCCGGCGCCCTTAACGGCCCAACCGTCCTGGTGAGGAACTACATGTTGATTCTTGCCTGCCATGGTGAATCTCCTAAGTTGGACCATCGGAACCCCGGTAGAGGTTGTCTTTGACCGTCCCATGTAGCACAATGTGTTGCTCACACAGACAACGGGAAGGCCAAGCCAAACCAATCGTAAGCATTTTTAAAATCTGCATCCGTTGTCTGGCTGGACAACAATGTATCAGAGTACGCACGCCGGTGCAACTGGCATGTTGCGAGCAGCCCTGAACATCAATAAATGCGGAGTGGCAACAGAGGTTTGGTTGCTTCTCCCACAATGCAAGGATTAGAACGGATGTCACAAACAGGCCTGGGCGTCGCCCTTAAGACGCTACGCGAACGAAGGACCCTTTCGCTACGCGAAATCGGTCAACTTTCTTCGGTGGATCATGCTTATGTTCATCGCTTAGAATCAGGCGAGAAGACGAATCCGTCGCCGGATTTGATCGAGAAGCTTTTGAGGGTTTTGAAACCAACTGAGAGAGACGCCGCACTGGTAATGTGGCTTGTCGACCATGCAGAGGCCGATCTCCGGCTTGTCGAATTCGTGCTGAACGATCCTTCCGTCAGCATCGACATCTTTTCCGCCGCAGCGGGAGTGAGACATCGCGGGAATACAAGGCCCGATCCCGCGACGCTGATTGCTCGGATACGGAAGGCGTTCGAGGATGAGGACGAGGACGATTGAACATGGATGAAGCAGATGTGAGGCAGAAAGCACGTGCTTTCGTTGCAAAGGTTGATGTGTCCGGCATCCAAGGAGATCTGAGTCCTTATGTGGCCGCAGCCAATGCCAAGGTCAAGAAAGATGAGCTTGGCGAAGGTGAGTCCGGCTATACGATCACCAAACCGAATGGCAAGCATGTCATCACTGTGAATTCGCTGGAAACAGAAGAACGCCAGCGCTTCACCATCTGCCATGAGATCGCACACATCGTCTTAGCGCTGGAGTCGAGCCATGACGAAGTGCCGTCTTGGTCTTATGCGAAGCGGCATCCGAACGAAATCGCCTGCGACACCTTCGCCGCCGAATTACTGATGCCATATCAACAATGGTTATCACTTGTACCCAAAGAAGAGCCTTCGCTGGAACTGATTCAGCGCATGGCAGACTTGTTCAATACATCGTTCCCCGCAGCAGCGTCGCGATTCGCGTCTCTCAGCGACATCCCATGCGCCTTCGTTACGATGGAACGCGGTGCAGTACGCTATGCGGCGCGCTCCACCAGCTTGCGACAGGCTGGGGCTTGGATATCTCCCAGATCTGCCATTCCTGTCGGCTCCGTCGCTCACCGCCTGCGCTCTTCAGGCAACAGCGCCTCGGACACGGATGAAGTCGCACAAGATATCTGGTTCGACAACTGGGAAAAGGGCCTCGACCTCTGGGAGCTCTCTAGGCACTACGCACACACTGACACCACGACCTCGCTGATCTGGTTCGACAGCGAAGATTTGCCCGAGGTCGAAGTAAACCGTTTCGGTGCGCGCGTTGAGGACAATGGAGGTTTGACGGAGCTCACGGGGCAATTACCTTGGCCAGGACGAAGTAAGCGTCGCTAGCATGACCTTTCGGCGGGACGCCATGTCAAGCGATGGCTTACTTCCTGAGCCTAAGTAGTGACAACTTACTGGCGCCGTGTCACAACAGTTCTCGTCGACGTCATCTTTGTTGCCTCCCTACCCACTGACGGTAGAGGATTATTCAGATATTCCGTCGTTATTCCCCTCATGTGTGCGTTATATGCCCACGTTACGAACTGCTCCAACAGCCGGGTGTTCTCTGCCTCAAGCCGTGCCTTTTCTCCTTCAAGGCGAGCAATTTTATCCAAGGCCGCCTGTATTTCTGAGGTCGAACCTATCTTGCGCGGGCTCCCGCCTGCGGCAGCTAGCGCCTGCTTGCGCAGTTCAAACGCGTCTTGGATGCGGGCGCGCTTGTGCAGCGCCTGGCGTGTGTATCGCACGAATATGTGCTTCTCAGAGCGGGATTCCCGTGGCCTTATTCAATAGAAGCGGCAGCCGTTCGCCGGACTTACACTGTATCGTTTTGACTCGATATACAGCCGCCATGTTTACGCTTTAGTGAGGTAATCGGTAAGCCTATACTACCAACAGACAGACCAAAACGTTAACAAAGAAAAGGGCCCGTGATTACTACACCACGGGCCCTTTGTTAACAAATTAGAGAAAGGTGACCTCTAGAACGGGATATCGTCATCCATGTCCGAGAAGTTCGATGCCGGACGCGAAGCCGGCTGCTGGCGTGGCGCGCTGGCGCCGCCACCACCACCACCGGCTCCCGCGCTCTGGCGCGGCGCCGGGCTGCCGCCGCCATAGCCGCCGCCATCGTCCATCGATGCGCCACCGCCGCCTTGGCGGCTGCCCAGCATCTGCATGGTATCGGCGATGATTTCGGTGGTGTAGCGCTCGACGCCATCCTTGTCTTGCCACTTGCGGGTCTGCAGGCGGCCTTCAACGTAGATTTGCGAACCTTTCTTCAGATACTGGCCGGCGATTTCCGCCAGTTTGCGGTAGAAAGTGATGCGGTGCCATTCGGTGAGCTCTTTCTTCTCGCCGGAGTTCTTGTCCTTCCAGCTTTCGGTCGTAGCGACGGCGATGTTGGTGACGGCTTCACCGTTCGGCATGTAGCGTGTTTCCGGATCGCGCCCGAGGTTGCCGACGATGATGACTTTATTGACCGATGCCATTGTTTCTCCTGAATTACTAATTACGGTTAGGCAGTTGCACTTGCCGCATGCGCACCGCGCCGCGGCAGGTTTTTCATGTTAGCCGCGATTATAAGCCAGGACAGGGTCAGCGCAGCTGACAACAAGAACACAGCCGATACACTTACATTTTGTTTGAGCCAGCCGCCCAGGGCGCCGCCGCAGAACAGCCCCAGCGCCTGCAAGGTGTTGTAGACGCCCAGCGCCGCCCCTTTGGCCGCCGGCGGCGCGATGCGCGACACCAGCGAAGGCTGGGACGCCTCCAGAATATTGAACGCGACAAAAAACAGGAACAACAGCGCCACCAGCACCCACCAGTGCGTCACCGGATGCGACAGCGCCGCCCAGAAACCCAGCTGGACCAGCAGCAAAAGTGCAATGGAGGCAACGAAAACCAGCTTCATGCGGCCATGCCTCTCGGCCACGAAGACCGGCGGCAGCATCAGCACGAAGGAAGCCAGCACCACCGGCAGATAGATTTTCCAGTGTTCATCGACCGGGATACCCGAATACTGCACCAGCGCCCCCGGCAGCACCACGAACATGGCCAGTTGGGTCATGTGCAAGGTGAACACGCCAAAGTTCAGGCGCATCAATTCCCCATGGCGCAGCACTTCCCTGAAAGGCACGCGCCTGGCCTTGACCATGGGCGCGTCCGGCACCACCCATAGCACGACGGCGATGGCCAGCAGCGACAGCACGCCGGTCAGCCCGAAGATGCCGCCCATGCCGATGAGCCGGTAAAGCACCGGCGAGGCCACCAGCGAGACGGCGAAGGTCAGCCCGATCGAGGCGCCCACCATGGCCATGGCCTTGGTGCGATGTTCTTCACGGGTGGAGTCGGCGATAAAGGCGGTAATGGCGGCCGAAATCGCGCCGGCGCCCTGGATCGCGCGGCCGGCGATCACCCAGGCCACGCTATCGGCCGCCGCCGCGATGAAGGAACCCAGCGCGAACAGCACCAGGCCGATCACGATGATGCGCTTGCGGCCGTATTTATCCGAGGCGATCCCGAACGGGATCTGGCCGAACGACTGCGCCAGCCCATAGATCCCCATCGCCAGGCCGACCAGGGCGGCATTGTCGCCGCCGGGCAAGCCATGGGCGTAGACGGCGAACACCGGCAGGATCAGGAACAGGCCCAGCATGCGCAAAGCGAAGATGGACGCCAGCGATGCGCTGGCGCGCACTTCCGCGCGCGACATGCCGGATTTTTCGGGCTGTGCGGATAAGGTGACGGACTGGGTCATGGCGAAAATGGCGGCTGCGCGTCGTTTCGGCTGCGCGCTTGCTATGAGACGAAAACCTTATGGTAACAGCATCGGCGCATGCCTCATCCAATGGGAACCAATAGCATTTATTCGAATCCTCATTCGCCCAACTGCGGCATTCCTCCAACACTTCATTTTCTCTTCAGGAAAAATTCATCTTGGCGCATCCGAACGCAGGCTTCTTTACCAGCTTTCATGCAAAAATGCAGGATTGCTCATTTTTCCGCATCACTCATAAAAGCTGCCGACATGCGACACCCGCTCGCGTTTCTAAAAAGCAATAACCATCGTCAGGGAAAAGAGGCAATCGCTCGGTATTGCAGGGGGAAAGCCTGGGCGGATAACGACAGTGGCCATTGCTCATCTGCGTCTATCCCCACGCTTTGATTTTTTGTTTTTTCTTGCCGGCGACCTGCCGGCTGGCACGCTCATATCAGCATGTTTTTCTTCTCTCCGGCTCCTGACGCCAAGTCGGGCCACTCGTATCCTGCCAGTTCCGTAGCCGGCTACGGCAAAGGCGCATCGCCGTCCCGCTTCGCCTGGCTGTTGCTGGGCCTCATCGCCTGTGCCTGGCTGCTGCCGGGAATCTTCGGCCATGGCCCGTGGAAGCAGGATGAGACCTACACCTTCGGCATCATCCATCACATGCTGGTCTCGGGTGACTACCTTGTCCCGACCAACGCCGGCCAGCCTTTCATGGAAAAACCGCCGCTGTATTACTGGACAGCCTTGCTGTTCGCCAAGGCCTTTTATCCACTGCTGGACTACGACGACGGCGCGCGCCTGGCCAGTGTGTTCTACAACATCGTCACGCTGGCCTTCGTCGCCAGGATTGCGATGATGCTCTGGGACAAGCGCACGCTCTTGAGCCTGCCGGTGCTTGGCACACTGGCGTTGTTCGCCGGTTCGCCGGGCATGCTCAAGCATGCCCACGACATGTTCACCGACGTCGCCCTGGTATGCGGCGGCGCCATCGCCACCTATGGCCTGCTGGCCATCGCCCTGAATGAGCGGAACCAGGCGCCGCGCCTCGCGGCCGCGGTGTGGTTCGGCCTGGGCGTAGGCATCACCGAGATGACCAAGGGCTTGTTTGTGCCGCTGATCTTCGCGGCTACCGCCATGTGCATGGGGGTGCTGGTGCGCGAATGCCGCTCCCGCTCGTATTGGAAGATGGTCGGCATTGCCGTGCTGGTGTCGCTGCCTTTCTTCGTGATATGGCCGGCGCTGCTGGCGCAACATTCGGTGCCGCTGTTCATGGAATGGTTCTGGGACAACAACGTCGGACGCTTCTTCGGCTTCTCGGTCGCCAAACTGGGTTCCGACAACGACCAGGCCGTCATCCTGCGGGCACTGACCGGGTTCGCCCTGCCGGGTTCGGTGCTCGCGATACTGGCCCTGGCCGTTGGCGGCTGGCGCAATACCCTCTCCCCGCGCGTGGCGCTGCCGCTGTCGTTCGCCGCCATCAGCATCGCCGTGCTGCAAAGTTCCGCCACCGCCCGCCAGCTCTACCTGCTGCCGGTGCTGCTGCCCCTGATCATGCTCGGCACCACTGCGATACCGCGCCTGCCGGACTGGTTTCATCTCGTATGGGATTGGTTTTCCCGCCTCTTTTTCGGCTTTGTCGCCAGCGTGGTCTGGGCCACTTATGTGGTCTCCACCTTGCCGCTTGAATACCACCATTGGATCGCCTATTTCGGCAGGTGGCTGCCGCTGGGCTTCATCACGCCGTTCCAGCCGCTGGCGGTGACAGCGGCGATCGCCATGACGCTCGGCTGGCTATGGGGGCTGGACAAAATCAAGCTGACCGGGAAATGGCGCGGCGCCTTCAGTTGGTTCGCCGGCATCACGCTGATGTGGGGCGTGACCTATACCCTGCTGCTGCCATGGGGCGATTACGGCAAGAGCTACGAATATGTATACGACGACCTGGACGAGAAGATTGCCTCCGCCTGGGCTGCCAGCGACTGCATGGCCAGCGAAAACCTCGGCGAATCCGAAGCGCCCATGCTGTACTACTACACCGGCATCCTGCATCAGCCGATCGATGGCATCAACAAGACCCGATGCAACTGGGTGATTCTGCAGACCCCAGGCCTGGCGCCGCTGCCGGAAGGCAACTGGACGCCGTTCTGGGAAGGTCGCCGCGACGGCGACGAAGACCAGTTGCTGAAAGTCTATCGCCGCAACGAAGCGGCCCCGGGATAACCATCAAGCATTAGGGCCTGTTAACATTTAATTTGCGAGATGCGTTGCCTCCAGAAGGCGGGGTGGCAAGGCGCGCGGTGAGGCTGGTGGTGGGCCACCAGCCTCACCGGGCAACGCGGCCAGCGCGTCTTCTGGAG
>NZ_JBWKPR010000015.1:0-87407 GCF_059418325.1 Herbaspirillum sp. GW821-FHT09A12 | reverse complement strand
ACACGTGTTACCTATGTCTCAGGTCTATACAGCGGGCCAAAGAAAGTGAGCGGCTGCCGGGCCGCCCCCGGCGCTCCCCTCCGACCGGAGAAAGAAAAGCATCAAGCCAGTCCATCCGCACGAAGCAAGACCAGACTACAGACTACCCAGCAACAAACAACATCAAGTGCACTTCAACGACAACCCACCATCCACAATCAAATCCAACCCCGTGATATAGCGCGCATTATCAGAAGCCAAAAACAAGGAAGCATGCGCCACATCCCAGGCATCCCCCATGAACCCCATCGGACACTGCGCATGCCGCTTGGCCCGCATCGCCTCGATATCACCGCCATAGGAAGCCTTCAACGGCTCGCGAATCATCGGCGTATCCATCAACCCCGGCAACACGCAATTGGCGCGAATCCCCACCGGCGCATACTGCATCGCCACGTTCTTGGTGAAAGCCAGGATCGCCGCCTTGGTCGCCGTATAGCCAAGATAGGGAAAGCCGATCCAGCGTAAAGCCGCCAGCGACGAGATGTTGACGATGGCGCCCTTCTTCTGCTTCTCCATGATCGGCAGCACGAACTTGTGAGTCAGGAACAGGCTGGTCTGGTTGACCGCCACCAGGCGGTTCCAGCTCTCTTCGCTGGTTTCCACCGGGCCGCCGGTCTCGGCGATGCCGACATTGTTATGCAGCACGTCGACCCGGCCGAAGTAATCCATGGCCGCATCGGCAATCGCCTTCACGTCCGCCGACTTCGAGACATCGGCGGCGAGCACCTCGCACACCCCGCCTTCGCCGCGGATGATCTCCTGGGTCTGTTTGGCGGCGTCGATGCTGCGGTCCACCGCCAGCACCTTGCCGCCTTCGCGCGCATACAGCGCCGCGGCGGCCTTGCCGTTGCCCCAGCCCTCGCCCACCGAACCGGCGCCGGTGACGATGATGACCTTGTCTTCCATTTGCTTGTTCATGCCTTCTCCTTCGTATTCGTTGTCAGATGCTGAGCACGCCGCCGGCGACGAAGCCGCCGTCGACCGGGATCACATGGCCGGTGATGTAGGACGACTCGTCGCCGGCCAGGAAGGTCACGGCGGCGGCGATCTCGTCGGTGCTGCCGTAGCGGCGCATCGGCACCAGCCGGTAGTAGCTCTGGCGCGTCTCTTCCGAGTGGATGGCCTGCGTCATGGGGGTGTCGACCGGCCCCGGCGCCACGCTGTTGACGGTGATGCCATGCTCGGCCAGCTCGATGGCCATCTGGCGCGTCAGGCCGATCACCGCCGATTTCGAGGTGCCGTAGGCAGTGCGTCCGGCGCCGGCGCGGATGCCCGAGATCGACGAGATGTTGACGATGCGGCCCCACTTGTTCTTCAGCATCAGGCGCGCCGCCAGTTGCCCCGCCACCAGCACGCCGGTGACGTTGATGTTCATGGTCTGCACCCAGTTGTCGATGGGGAAATCGAGGAAGGGATAGGTCTTGGCGATGCCGGCGTTATTGACCAGCACGTCGCAACGGCCGTAATCCTTCTCGACGGCGGCGAAGGCCTTGGCGATCGACTCCGGGTTGCCCACGTCCATCTGCAGCGGCGCCGCCTTGTGGCCCGCCTCGACCAAGGCGGCGGCAGTCTTGCCGGCGGCCTCCAGGTTGATGTCCGACACCAGGACGGTATAGCCCTTGGCTGCAAGTTGCCGGCAAATCGCGGCGCCGATGCCCATGGCTCCGCCCGTCACGAGCGCCACGCGGGCGCCGCTATCGCTTTGGTTCATGTTGTCTCCGTGAATTGGGGCGGCCCCGAAGAAGAGCTGGGGCCGCCGTTTTTAAGTCGTTACCTTGTCGATGATCGGTCTCGGGTGACTTGGCCGGGGATCAGAGGAAGCCGATGGAAATCCACGGCACGAAGGCCACCACCAGCAACGCCACCACCAGTGCGGCCAGGTAGCCCCACACGCGGTTGAACACGCCGTCCGGCGAAACCTTGCCGATCGCGCAGGCGGCATAGAAGCCGACGCCGAAGGGCGGTGCGAACAGGCCGATGCCCATGGCCAGGATCACCACCATGGCGTAGTGCACGTCATGCACGCCCAGCGAACGCGCCACCGGGAACAGCAGCGGGCCGAACAGCACGATGGCGGGAATGCCTTCCAGCAGGCTGCCCAGCACGATGAAGATGACGATGGTGATCAGCAGGAAGCCCGCGCCGCCGCCCGGCACGCCTTGCATCAGCGACACCAGCTTGGCCGAGAAACCGGACTGCGTCAGCGCCCAGGCCATCGAGGTGGCCATGCCGATGATCAGCAGGATGGCGCCGGACAAGGCCGCCGACTCGATCAGGATCGGGTAGAGGCGCTTGAAGTCCAGGTGCCCCTTGAACATATGCATGACCAGGCCGACCACGATGGTATAGGCCACGCCGATCGTCGCCACTTCAGTCGCGGTGGCCACGCCTTCGATCACCGCCACGCGGATCAGCATCGGCAGCGCCAGGGCCGGGATCGCGGCGATCAGGGTCTTCATGATCAGCGACATCGGCGCACGCTTGACGTCCGGCATCGGTTCGCGGCGCGCGCGCATCCAGCACACCACGGCAATGGCGATGGTGGCGATGGCCGCCGGCATCAGGCCGCCGATGAACAGCGCCGTGATCGACACGCTGCACACCGCGCCGATGGTAATGAGCACCAGGCTGGGGGGGATGGTCTCGGTCATCGCGCCGGACGACGACAGCAAGGCCACCAGCTCTTCCGGCTTGGAGCCGCGCTTTTTCATCTCGGGGAACAATGCCGGCGCGATGGCCGCCATATCGGCCGCCTTCGAGCCTGAGATGCCCGACACCAGGAACATCGCCCCCAGCAGCACATATTGCAGGCCGCCGCGCACGTGGCCCAGCAGCGAGGCCATGAAATCGATGAGCGTCTTGGCCAGCCCCGACATTTCCAATAGCGAACCGAGCAGCACGAACAGCGGCACCGACAGCAGGATCAGGCTGGACATGCCCTCATCCATGCGGCTGACCACGATCATCAGCGGCGCGGTGGTGGCCAGCGCCAGGTAAGCCATGGTGGCGGTGCCGAAGGCGAAGGCGATGGGAATGCCGCCAATCACGCAGACGCCGATCAGCAGCACGAAGAAGACGATCAGGTTGTAGTTGCCCATGCCCAGCAGGAGCGGCTTGGCCAGGAACAGGCCACCGGCGATCACGGCCACTACCGCCAGCGCCGACAGCAACAGCCGGAAGGTGGTCATCGAGGCCATGCGCGAGATCGCCGCCAGCAGCATCAGGATCGCGCCCACCGGCAAGGCGCCGGCGCGCAGGCCATCGGGGATTTCCAGCGCCGGCGTGGTGATCGCCATCTGTTCGACCGCATGATCCACCGCGGGGTGGATCACCATCAGCACGAAAATGCAGACCACCAGGGCCGCGACTGTCTCCAGCCAGACGCGGCCCTTTTCCGAACACTTGTTGATGACGGCGGTCAGCCGCATGTGCTCACCCCGGTTCAGCGCCAGGACGGCCCCCAGCATCGACAGCCAGATGAACAGGATCGAGGCCAGTTCATCCGACCATATCAGCGGATCGTGCAGCGCGTAGCGGTAAATGACGCCGGTCAACAGCACCACCGTCTCGGCCACCACCAGCGCCGCCGCGACGGCGCCCACCACATGCATCACCATGCGGTTGATCGCCACCAGGGCGCGCGCGGCCGGGTTCATGTTCACCGGCTCGCGGTAAGTCATTGCAGCTTCCATCGTCAACCTCCAGCAGTTCCAGCGGATTCGGTTCAGGCCAGCTTGCCGGTGTACTTTTCCAGCAATGCCCAGGGCTCATCGCCGAACTTCTTGTGCCATTCGGCGTAGAAGCCCGCGCTGCGCAGCTTGGCGCGGAACGAATCGTTATCGGTATCGTTGAAGGCCAGGCCCTTGCCCTTCATCTCGCCGACCAGCGAGTCGTTGAGCTTCTTGACGTCGACGCGCTGGTTCAAGCCGGCTTCGTTGACGTTGCGGGCCACGATTTCCTGCAGGTCCTTGGGCAAGCGCTCGAAGGACTTCTTGTTGCCCAGGAACCAGAAACCGTCCCACATGTGGTTGGTGATGGAACAGTACTTCTGCACTTCGTACAGCTTGGCGGTGGAGATGATCGCCAGCGGGTTTTCCTGGCCTTCGACGATCCTGGTCTGCAGCGCGGAATACACTTCGGCGAAGTTGATGGAAGTCGGCGCCGATTCCACGGCGCGGAACATCGAGGTCCACAGCGGGCTCGGCGGCACGCGCAGCTTCATGCCCTTGAGGTCGTCGGCGCTCTTGATCGGGCGGGTGCTGTTGGTGATCTGGCGGTAGCCGTTGTCCCAGATCTTTTCAAAGGCGAACAGGGTCGACTTGGCTTCGATCTGCTTGCGCACGTGCGCGCCCAGTTCGCCGTCCATGGCGGCCCATACCTGGTTGTAGTCCTTGAAGGCGAAGCCGATGCCGGAAATCTGCGCGGCCGGCACCAGGGTGCCCAGGATCAGCGGCGACAGCGTGAAGAAATCGATCGCGCCGGCGCGCACCTGCGACAGCATGTCGGTGTCGGTGCCCAACTGGTTGTTGGGATAGATCTGCAAATCGATGCGGCCCTTGGATTGCTCCGCGATCTTGGCGGCCATTTCCTTGGCGCGCGTGTTCATCGGGTGCGACACCGGAAGGTTGTTGGCGTACTTGAAGGTGAATTCGGCGGCATGCGCGGAGGTACCGTACAGGCCGGTCGCGGCGGCGGCCGAGGCAACCGAGGCGGTCTTCAGAAAAGAACGGCGCGTGATCTTGCCAGTGGGGTTTCCCATCTGTTTATCTCCTGTTTGTAGTTTTATATGAACCGGAACCCGGATGCCGACATGCAAACGGTTTCCTTGTTGCCAGCACTGCTTGGCGTCAACAGAGCAATTTGAATGCCAAGCCGCCAATCCTTCCTCGGCAGCGCGGGCGTCTCCTCCCTGTGATCGGCATTGCGCCTGTATTCTCTGCGATAACGGCGCGAAAGGACAAGGGCGGGCGCGCCCTCGGCAACAATTTATTTGATGGGAATTGATGCGACACATGTCGCATTTTTGTCGAACAACTGTCGCATCGCGGACAGTTGTTCCATGCGATTTCCGCTACATTTTCTTTGCGCATCGCAGCAAATTCACCGGCTGCGCAGTCGTGCTATCTTGGTTCGGCCGGCCCGCGCGCAGGCCAACCCGCCATCCGGGCCGAAGCCCACAAGGCCCTCGAATAACAGTCCGGATGTGTGGCATCGATTTTGCATATTGCGTCCACATCAACCGTACCGACCACGTCTTACAAGGACAAATAAAATGACTGCTTCTGCATCCGCACCCTGCATTACCGGCTGGCATCATTCCCAATTCGGCAAGCTCGACGGCATCGATCCCGAAGTGCTGATCGGCCAGGTCGCCAAGGCCGCCATCGAGCACGCCGGCCTGCAACCGGAAGATATCGATTCCGTCCACGTCGGCACCTTCAATGCCGGCTTCCTGTACCAGGACTTCCCTGCCTCGCTGGTCTTCAACAGCCTGCCGCAACTGCGCTTCAAGCCGGCCGTGCGGCTGGAGAACGCCTGCGCCACCGGCTCGGCGGCGATCCACTCGGGCCTGCAATCGATCAAGGCCGGCGAGTCCAAGCACGTGCTGGTGATCGGCTTCGAGAAAATGACCGAACTGGCCACGGCACAGGTGGGCGAGGTGCTGCTCAAGGCTTGCTACGCCAAGGAAGAGGCCGGCATCCCCGGCGGTTTCGCCGGCGTGTTCGGCAAGATCGCGCAGAGCTACTTCGACCGCTTCGGCGACCAGTCCGACGCGCTGGCCGCGATCGCCGCCAAGAACCACAAGAACGGCATGTCCAATCCTTACGCCCACATGCGCAAGGATTTCGGTTTCGACTTCTGCCGCAACGTGTCGGAGAAGAACCCGTTCGTGGCCGGCCCGTTGAAGCGCACCGACTGCTCGCTCATCTCCGACGGCGCCGCCGCCATGGTGATCAGCGCGGCCGATGCCGCCAAGACTATGCCGCGCGCGGTGCAGTTCCGCGCCGCGGTGCACGTCAACGACTACCTGCCGCTGTCGCGCCGCGACGCCACCCGCTTCGAAGCGGCCGAGCTGGCCTGGAAGCAGGCGCTGGGCAATGCGCGCCTGTCGCTGAACGACCTGTCGCTGGTGGAAACGCATGACTGCTTCACCGTGGCCGAACTGCTGGAATACGAAGCGATGGGCCTGGCGCCGCACGGCCAAGGCGCGCGCGTGATCCTCGACGGCGTCACCGCCAAGGACGGCAAGCTGCCGGTCAACCCTTCCGGCGGCCTGAAATCCAAGGGCCACCCGGTCGGCGCCACCGGCGTGTCGATGCACGTGATGGCGGCCATGCAGGCCGCGCACGACGCCGGCGACATGCAGATCGCCAACGCCCGATACGCCGGCGTATTCAACATGGGCGGCGCGGCAGTGGCCAACTACGTCAGCATCCTGGAACGCATCCACTGACCCGTTTCCTTCCGTACTTCCCTGCCGCTTGCATCCGCAGGCGGCAGGCAGCATCCGCAAGAGCGCAGCAGCGAACTAAAAAAAGCAACGCCAATTTCAATTAGAACGAGTGAGACGATGTTAAAGAAAGTCATGAACCTGGGCCGCCTGCTATCGGACGTGGCGCGCCGCTTTCCCGACCAGCCCGGCCTGATCCTGAGCCGCGGCGGCGTCAATGGCGAAGACAAAATCATCACCTGGAAGCAGATCAATGACCGCGTCGACGCCTTGGCGCACGCGCTGGCCAAGCGCGGCGTGAAGAAGGGTGACAAGATGCTGGTCCATTCGCGCAACAACCAGCAGATCTTCGAAAGCGCCTGGGCCGCTTTCAAGCTGGGCGTGGTCTGGGTGCCGACCAACTTCCGCATCACGCCTCCCGAAGCGGCCTACCTCGGCCAGTCCAGCGGCGCCTCGGTGATGCTCTATGACCAGGGCTTCGCCAACTACGTGGATGCGGTCAAGGCGGTCTCGCCGGTGCTGGAACACGTGATCGCGCTGGCCGATCCGCGTCCGGGCGAACTGGATTTCGAGACGCTGGTCGCCGACGCCGGCCAACAGGCCTTCGACGAAGTCGAGGTCGAGTACGAGGATCCGCTGTGGTTCTTCTATACCTCCGGCACCACCGGCCACCCCAAGGCCGGCATGCTGGCGCACGGGCAGATGGCCTTCGTGGTCACCAACCACCTGGCCGACCTGATGCCGGGCCTGAACCATGAATCGCGCTCGCTGGTGGTCGCGCCCCTGTCGCATGGCGCCGGCATCCATGCCGTGATCAATACCGCACGCGGCGCGGCCAGCATCCTGCTGTCGTCGGAGCGACTGGTGGTCGAGGAAGCCTGGCAACTGGTCGAGAAATACAAGGTCGACAACCTGTTCACCGTGCCCACCATCGTCAAGATCCTGGTGGAAGACGAATCGGTCGACCGCTACGACCACTCCTCGCTCAGGCATGTCATCTACGCCGGCGCGCCGATGTACCGCGCCGACCAGGTGTATGCGCTCAAGAAGCTGGGCAAGGTGCTGGTGCAGTACTACGGCCTGGGCGAAGTGACCGGCAACATCACCTTCCTGCCGCCCTACATGCACCACGAGGACGACGCCCATCCGCAGGCGCGCGTGGGCACCTGCGGCATGCCGCGCACCGGCATGGAAATCGCCATCCTGGACGACGCCGGCAACAAGCTCAAGCCTTTCGAGACCGGCGAGATCTGCGTGCGCGGCCCGGCCGTGTTCATGGGCTACCACAACAACCCGGACGCCAACGCCAAGGCCTTCAAGCACGACTGGTTCCACACCGGCGACCTCGGCCATGTGGACAAGGACGGCTTCCTCTACATCACCGGCCGTTCGTCCGACATGTACATCTCCGGCGGCTCCAACGTCTATCCGCGCGAGATCGAGGAGGCGCTGCTGACCCATCCGGCGGTGTCCGAGGTGGCGGTGCTGGGCGTGCCCGATCCCAAGTGGGGCGAGAGCGGCCTGGCCGTGATCGTGCCCAAGGCCGGGCAGCAAGTGGGGCCAGAGGCGCTGCTGGCGCATCTGGAAGAGCGCATCGGCAAGTACAAGTGGCCGCGGCGCTTCGTGTTCTGGGAGACCATGCCGAAGTCGGGCTATGGGAAGATCGTCAAGAAACAGATCAAGGCATTGCTTGAGGAGAAAGGTGACTATCGCTTATGAAACTCTCCAACAAACCCGCTGACGGCCATCCGGGATTTGTCGAGGTCCGCAAGTTCCTGCACGCAGGCCAGCAGAGCTATCCGCGCACGCTGGACCTGGAGGCCAACCCGGCCGAGGAACTGCGCATCACGCTGGCGCCCGGCACCAGGGTCGGCGAGGCGTTGCGCAAGGTATTGGCGCGCTACGGCCAGCGCGGCGGCGTCGGCCGCATGTGCGGCGGCACCGCGCGCAGCCTGCATTACCACCGCATCGAGAACACCCGGGACCAGAACCGCCCATATGACTACGGCCCGCCGCATGTACTGGAAGGCGCGATCACCTTTGTGACCGGCGCCATCACGGTGGGCCAAAACCAGGAAGGAAAGGTATTATTGCACTGCCATTCGGGCTTCATCGATGGCGATGGCGTCATTCATGGCGGCCATCTTTTGCTTGATACTGTGGAAGTGGGCGACGATCCGCTCATCATCCGCATGTGCTTGTTTTCCCAAGGCGCCTTTGTCGTCAACAGCGATGAAGAGACGCACTTCAGTCTATTGCATCCGACACCCATGGAATCATGATGACGAACCTAAATACAACGACAACCGAGACAGACGACAACATCCAGGTAGAAGAAGGAACCTTGGGCAAGCTGGTGATGGCCCGCCTCAAACCCAACCAGGACCTGACCGAGAGCGTGGAAGCCTTATGCCGCCAGCACGGCATGAAAACCGCCATCGTGCGCGGCGCCATCGGCAGCCTGGTTGACGCCCAGTTGCAATACGCCACCGCCGGCGGCCTGCGCGTGATGGAAATCAACGGCCCCGGCGTCGAGATCCTCAACGTCTTCGGCGAGATCGGTTTCTCGGACGGCAAGTCCAACCCCAATCCGCTGCAAGGCGTGGTGGCCGACACCGACGGCAAGATCTTCGCCGGCCGTTTCCTGCGCGGCGCCAATCTCTCGTTCATCACCATCGAGATCACGCTGCAGGAATGGATTCCGGCCAAGGTGCGCGAAGCCCTGCCGGCCTGACCCTCCGCCGCCACTCCGCGAACGCCGTCACGCCCGCCGCAACCTGTCAGCCAGCCACGGCGGGCGCGGTCGCCGCATGTCGCGGCAGCAGCGACTGCCGGCGCTCATGCGCTGGAAGCCAGTTGATTGCCAAGGAACACGTAGGCGAATCCGAAGTAGATCATCACCCCGATGATGTCCATGATGGACGTGATCAGCGGCGAACTCAGCGTGGCCGGATCGGTGCCGATGCGGCGCGCCAGGAACGGCAGCAGCGCGCCGATCACGCCGCCCGCTGCGGTGCAGACAAACATGCTGAGCCCGACCACCAGCAGGATGTCGACGCCGACATCCTTGCTGAAGTGCGCCAGGATCAGTTCCAGCACCGCAATGATCAGCCCCAGCACTCCGGCGATGGGCAGTTCGCGCCTGATGACGCGCCAGATGTCGCGCCAGCGCAGCGTCACTTCGCCCAGGGTCATGGAGCGGATCACCAACGTGGCCGACTGGCTGCCGGTATTGCCGCCCATGTCGATGATGGGCGCAAGGAACGCCGCAAGGATGACGACCTGCGTCAGCATCTCTTCCTGCGCGGCGACGAAGTTGCTGATCGCCATGCCAAACAGCGTCAGGATCGACAGCCAGAACACGCGCACGCCGACGATCTTTCTGAACGGCGTCGCCAGGATATCCAGGTCGGGACTATTGCGCCCGGCAGTGCCTCCGAAGCGCGCCAGTTGCGACGCTTCACGGTCGTTCTGGATATCCATCGCATCATCGACAGTAACGATGCCGACCATGGTCTTGTCGCCGGAAACCACCGGCAGCGCCAGCAGATCGTAGTGGCGAATCAGTTCCACCGCCTGCTCGCGCGGCCATTGCAAACGGGCGAAGGCCGGGTCGACGCGCATCAGGTCGCCGACATCGGCAGTCGGTTCGGCCAGCACCAGGTCGCGCAGCGACACGGTGCCGAGCAGGCGGCGGTCCGCGCTGAGCACATATATCTCGTAGATCGTCTCCTTGTCGGGCGCGCTGGAACGCAGCGCGACCAGCGCCTGCGCCACGCTCATGCCGGCATTGAGCGTGGCGTAGTCCGATGTCATCACCGAACCGACGCTGTCCTCGGGAAAGGCGGCAAACTTGAGGATGTCGTCGCGCTCTACCTTGGCCAGCGCCGGAAGCAGCCGCTGGCGGGCATCCTCGCCGAGGCGCTTGAACATGTCGGCCCGGTCATCGGAAGGCATCCGCTCGAACAGGTCGACCACCGCTTCACGCGGCAACGCTTGCAACAACAGATCCTGGCGTACCGCCGGGAAGTGGGCAAACAGGGAAGCGCGCAGGCCCGGTTCCAGGATCATCAGCATGGCGCTGGTTTGCCCGGTGGTGAACCGGTCCAGCGCATCGACCACGTCGGCTGACAGCGAATTTCGTACGATGGCGGAAAATGCCTCTCCATCAAATGAATTGAGGATTGCGCGGAGGGATGTTTGCAGGTCGTCACGGTTCATGATTTCTCCTTGTCTGATTGGCTGATTGGCTCATTGGCTGTTTGTCTGCCGGGCAGCATGCGCATCAGCGCAAGACCCCGGGCATGGCGAAGACCAGACCCACGGTGAAGACCTTGTGCCCGGACCATTGCCCGAAAGGACTGCCCACGCTGGCGTCGAGCTGGAGACGCTCCGGGATCAGCGCATGGCTCACGCCCAGTTGCCAGTTCCTGCGGGTGTCGCTGCCGCCGCCTGTCATGCCATAGGTCTCGAGCGATGCGCGGGTGCGGGGAAGAACCCTGGCGTCCAGCGCGACACCCCAGGTGCCGTGGTAGCTGCGCAGCCCGTCTTCACGCTGGCGCAGCGTGCCGAGATTCATGTGCGCCAGCAGGTCCTCCCCCGTCAGCGGCAGGGTCGCGATGCCTTTGACGAAGATCTCGCCGGCGTTGCCGCTGCGCGCCTGTTGCCCGCCCATCGCCACCGCGAAACCGGCGCGCTGGTCGTCGTAGGCGCGCAGCAGGTGCTTGACTTGCCAGCCGAGCAGCGCGCTGTTGCCGGCGCTGTCCTGGCGGTCTTGCTGGTACGCCGCGCCGAGCGCGAATTCGGTGGAACCGAAGGGATTGCAGCTCGGATTGAGCCATGCGGTATTGGAACCGGAGGAATGTTCGGTCCAGGCCTCAAGCTGACAGGCCCCCTCATCGATCACGGCGGCATCGTCGGTGACCATCGGACGGCCTGCGTGTGCGTTGGACGACAGCATCGCGCCAACCAGCGAGGCGATGAGCCACTTTCCTCCGGCGCCGCGCAGGCGGGGGGATGCGATGAATTGTTGCACCTGCAAGGCGCAAGGACGGAGAAACGGGATGAATTGAAACATGGGAAGCTCCTGGCCGGCCGTTCGCACCGGAGGAGCCGCGGTCTCAATCGGCCGAAGGCATGCCTCCGGCCCTGGACCGGAATATGGTGTTGAAAGTGAATGTCCAGCTGATGCTGGCTAAGGGCCTGAGCGGCTCTGGTTCTGGCTCTGGTTCTGGATCCATCTTTTCTCCCGAAGAGTGACGAAAAAGGTGACCGCAAGTCCGCGTGATTTCAGATGCGGGTCGGCCACGGCGCTATTGCCGCGCACGTCGACAGCCGGCCGCAGCGTAAATGCGCAAGACCGGAACGATGCCGCTGCCAACAGGCAGCAGGCAACACGCGACAATCAAAAAATGAGGAGGAGGGAGAAGAAGACCGGCGGCCGTGAACCGGCTGCCTGGTGCTGCTACCCGCCATGCAGGCAAGGTAGCGGCGAAAGACGATGCGCGACTACCTTGGCTGTGGTTGGCCGATCAGGGATCGACGATAAGAACTGTCCACAGGAGGAACTCCGAAGTTTGTACGACGCGGATTCTAGCATGTCGAAAGAAATAAAAACAAGCACGCGTCCCGCATCATGGGACGCATGGCCATTGCGGCCTGCCCCCTTTCCCGCGCGCGATTGCGCAAAAAGAAAGAGCGGACCGGTCACCCGGTCCGCTCCATTTGGCCTCTGTTTTTTCGTTCAGGCGTGCAGCTTGAGTTCCGCTTCCCGCTCGATCTCCTGCTCGGCGGCGCGCGCTTCTTCCTCGCTCAGCAAGCCGCCTTCCCACTTGGCAACCACGGCCGAAGCGATCGAGTTGCCCACCGCGTTGGTGGCTGAACGCCCCATGTCGAGGAAGGTGTCGATCCCCAGGATCACCAGCAGGCCCGCTTCCGGGATGTTGAACTGGTGCAGCGTGGCGGCGATCACCACCAGCGAGGCGCGCGGCACGCCGGCGATGCCCTTGGAGGTCAGCATCAGCACCAGCATCATGGTGATCTGGGTGGACAGCGGCATGTGGATGCCGTAGGCCTGGGCGATGAACAGCGTGGCGAAGGTGCAGTAGATCATCGAGCCGTCGAGGTTGAACGAGTACCCCATCGGCATCACGAAACTGGAAATCTTGCGCTTGACGCCGAAGCGGTCCAGCGCATCGAGCAGCTTGGGATAGGCGGCCTCGGAACTGGCCGTGGCGAATGCCAGCAGGAAGGCTTCCTTGATCAGCGCCAGCAGATGGAAGATGCGTTTTTTCAGGAACACGAAGCCGGCGGCGATCAGCAATGCCCACAGCAGCACCAGCGAGAAATAGAAGTCGCGCATGAAGACCGCGAAACTGACCAGGATGTCCAGGCCATTGACCGCGACGGTGGCGGCCATGGCCGCGAACACCGCGACCGGCGCCATTTTCATCACATAGCCGGTGATCTTGAGCATGGCGTGCGACAGGTCGTCCACCACCGCCAGCAGGTTCTTGCCGCGCTCGCCCAGCGCCGCCAGCGCGACGCCGAAGAACATCGAGAACACCACGATCTGCAGGATCTCGTTTTGCGCCATGGCCTCGGCCACCGACTTGGGCACCAGGTGGTTGAAGAATTCCTTGACGGTGAACTGGCCGGTCGCCAGGCCGGCGCCGGCCGCGTCGGGCGGCGGCAACGACACGCCGGCGCCCGGCTGCAGCAGGTTGGCCATGACCATGCCCAGCGCCAGCGACACCAGCGAGGCCAGCATGAACCAGGCCAGCGATTTGCCGAAGATGCGGCCCACCGACTTGGCGTCGCCCATGTGGGCGATGCCGACCACCAGCGTGGAAAACACCAGCGGCGCGATCACCATCTTGATCAGGCGCAGGAACATGTCGGAGGCGATCGAGATGTAGCCGGACAATTCCTTGGCTTCGGCCTTGCCGTAGTGGGTGAAGATCAGGTAGCCGACCAGGATGCCAAGGAGCATGGCGATGAAGATGTAGGCGGCGGGTGGGATGCGTTTTTTCAAGATGGTCTCCAGCCCAAAAGCGCTGGCGGGCCAAACAGCCTGGCGCCGGGAGCGATGAGGGGCTTTTGTTGCTTGTTTCTTGTGGCTGATTGTGGCTGCTTGCGCCGCCCGCTGTCAGGCGGGTGCGCTCCGGATTGTCGTGGATCGCGTCGGCTTTCGATGAGAAATAGTCAATACTTTTTCCCGGCAAGCGATAAAAAGCACGAAGCTTATTGATTTATGGGGCCGTCCGTCAAGCCGGGATCGCCAAAATGCCTCAAAAATGTGCAAGGCGTGGTCATTTTGACCATAAAAAAGCCCCGCATCGCGGGGCTTGGGAAGTACGGCCGGGATGGCCGCTCAGGCGCGTTCCAGCAAGGCCGCGTCGAGCAACTCGATCCAGTGCCGCACCGGCGTTTGCGTGCCGGACTGCAGGTGCGTCACGCAACCGATGTTGCCGGTCACGATCATGTCCGGATCGGTGGCGGCCAGGTTCTTGAGCTTGTTGTCGCGCAGCTGGTAGGACAGCTCCGGCTGCAGCAGCGAATAGGTGCCGGCCGAACCGCAGCACAAATGGCTGTCGGCGCATAACTGCACGTCCACGCCGGCCGCGCGCAGGATAGCCTCAACCTTGCCGCGGATCTTCTGGCCGTGCTGCAGCGTGCACGGTGGATGGTAGGCCACGCGGCGGCCGGCGTAATCCTTGAGCTTCTCCTGCAGTTGCACTTCGAAGTCGGGCAGGATTTCGCTGATGTCGCGCGTCATGTGCGAGATGCGGCGCGCCTTTTCGGCATAGGCATGGTCATGCTGCAGCAGGTGGCCGTATTCCTTCACGGTGACGCCGCAGCCGGAGGCGTTCATCACGATGGCCTCGGCCTTGATGCCGTCCTTTCCTTCCACATAGGGCCACCAGGCGTCGATATTGCGGCGCATGTCGTCCAGCCCGCCGTCCTGGTCGTTCATGTGGAAACGGATGGCGCCGCAGCAGCCGGTCTTGGGCGGCACGAACAATTGCACGCCGAGCGCATCCAGCACGCGCGCGGTGGCGCTGTTGATGTTGGGCGACATCGACGGCTGCACGCAGCCGTCCAGCAGCAGCATCTGGCGCGCATGCGAACGCGCGGGCCACACGCCGGCGTCCTGCGGCGCCGGCACCTTGTTCTGCAATGCCTTGGGCAACAGCGGGCGCACCATTTGCCCGGCTTTCATCGCCGGACGGAAGATCCATTTGCGCGGCACCAGCTCCTTCAGCGCGGTGCGCATCACGCGCTGCGACAACGGGCGCGGCACCTGCTGCTCCACCACCTTGCGGCCGATATCGACCAGGCGGCCGTACTGCACGCCGGACGGGCAGGTCGATTCGCAGTTGCGGCAGGTCAGGCAGCGGTCCAGGTGCGATTGCGTGGCAGCCGTGGCCGGCTTGCCTTCGAGCACCTGCTTGATCAGGTAGATGCGCCCGCGCGGGCCGTCCAGCTCGTCGCCCAGCAACTGGTAGGTCGGGCAGGTGGCGGTACAGAAGCCGCAATGCACGCAGCTGCGCAGGATGCTGTCGGCTTCCTGGCCTTCGGGGGTGTGGCGGATGAAATCGGCTAAGTTGGTTTGCATGATTGTCTGTTGGCTTTCGGCTTACAGGCCCGCGTACATGCGGCCGGGATTGAAGATGCCGGCCGGGTCAAATTGTGCTTTGAGGTTGCGATGGATCTTCTCCACTGCCGGCTGCAGCGGATGGAACACGCCGATCGCCTTGTCGCCGCCGCGATGCAGGCTGGCGCTGCCGCCTGCGGCCAACGCCGCGGCGCGGATGGCCACCGCATCCAGCGGGCCTTGCGGACGCAGCCAGCGCTGCGCGCCGCCCCACTCCAGCAGCTGCGCGCCGGGCAGATCGACCGGCGGCGCCACCGAGGGCAGCGACAGGCGCCACAGCGGCGCATCCGGGTCGGCGAAGTAGGCATGCGTCTGCTCGCGCAGGTCGCGCCACAAGTCGTCGCCGTTGGAAAGCTCGCTGCCGCCCAGTTTCTTGACGGCCGCATCGACCGCGGCCTGGGCGCCGGCCAGGCGAATGGTCAGCACGTTGTTGCTCCAGGCGCTGGCGGCCAGCGGCAGCGGTTGGCCGCCCCACTGGTTCAGCAGGCGCAGCGCGCCCTCCTGGTTGATCTCGAACACGCGCGTGCTGCTGGCGAAAGGCTTGGGCAATACCTTGAGCGAGACCTGCAGGATCAGGCCCAGGGTGCCGAGCGAACCGGCCAGCAGGCGCGAGACGTCATAACCGGCGACGTTCTTCATCACCTGGCCGCCGAAGTGCAGCTGCTCGCCTTGCGCATCCATCAGCACCGCACCCAGCACGAAGTCGCGCACGGCGCCGGCCGAACCGCGCGCCGGGCCGGACAGGCCGGCGGCCACCATGCCGCCCACGGTGGCCGCGCCGCCGAAGCGCGGCGGCTCGAAGGCCAGCATCTGCTTGTTCTGTTCCAGCGCGGCGTCGATCTCGGCCAGGGGAGTGCCGCAGCGCGCGGTGATCACCAGTTCGGTCGGCTCGTAGTCGATGATGCCGCTGTAGGCGCGCGTATCGAGCACCTCGCCTCGCGGCGCCTGGCCGTACCAGTCCTTGGTGCCGCCGCCGCGGATCTGCAAGGGCTGGCCCTGCGCGATGCGCTGGCGGAAGGTGTCCAGCACCGCATGCATATGTTGTTGCTCGCTCATCTCAGAATCTCGGCAAATCGGGGTGGCTCAGCTGGCCGCGCTGCACATGCATCTTGCCGTACTCGGCGCAGCGGTGCAGGGTCGGGATGGCCTTGTCGGGGTTGAGCAGGAAGGCGGTATCGAAGGCGCGCTTGACCTTGAAAAAGGCCTCGCGCTCGGCCGGCGCGAACTGCACGCACATGGAGTTGATCTTCTCGATGCCCACGCCATGCTCGCCGGTGATGGTGCCGCCCACTTCCACGCACAGCTCCAGGATCTCGGCGCCGAACAGTTCGGCGCGGTGGAATTCATCGGCGATGTTGGCATCGAACAGGATCAGCGGATGCAAATTGCCGTCGCCGGCGTGGAACACGTTGGCGCAGCGCAGGCCGTATTTCTTTTCCATCTCGGCGATGCCCAGCAGCACCTGCGCCAGCTTCTTGCGCGGGATGGTGCCGTCCATGCAGTAGTAGTCGGGCGAGATGCGGCCGGCGGCGGGAAAGGCGTTCTTGCGGCCGGACCAGAAGCGCAGGCGCTCGGCCTCCGACTGCGACACCGCAATGGCGGTAGCGCCGCTGGCATTCAACACCTCGGTCATGCGGCCGATCTCTTCTTCCACTTCTTCCTGCGTGCCGTCCGACTCGCACAGCAGGATGGCTTCGGCATCGACATCGTAGCCGGCCTTGACGAAGGGCTCAACCATGCGCGAGCTGGTCTTGTCCATCATCTCCAGGCCGGCCGGGATGATGCCGGCGGCGATCACGTTGGCCACCGCGTTGCCGCCCTTCACCACATCGTCGAAGGACGCCATGATCACGCGCGCGGCCTGCGGCTTGGGCACCAGCTTGACGGTCACTTCGGTGACCACGCCCAGCATGCCCTCGGAACCGATGAACACCGCCAGCAGGTCGAGGCCCGGCGCATCCAGCGCACCACTGCCCAATTCCACCACGTCGCCCTCGATGGTCACCATGCGCACGCGCAGCACGTTGTGCACCGTCAAGCCGTACTTCAGGCAGTGCACGCCGCCGGAGTTCTCGGCAACGTTGCCGCCGATGGTGCAGGCGATCTGCGAGGATGGATCGGGCGCGTAGTACAAGCCGTGCGGCGCGGCCGCTTCGGAAATGGCCAGGTTGCGCACGCCGGGCTGGACCACGGCGGTGCGCGAATACTTGTCCATCTTCAGGATCTTGTTCAGCTTGGCGGTCGACAGCACCACGCCATCGGCGATCGGCATGGCGCCGCCGGACAAGCCGGTGCCGGCGCCGCGCGGCACGATCTGCACCCGCAGGTCATGGCAAACCTTCATGACGGCCACCACCTGCGCCTCGTTCTCGGGCAGCACGACCACCATCGGCAATTGCCGGTAGGCGGCCAGGCCATCGCATTCGTAGGGACGGGTGTCTTCCTCATCGGCCAGCACGCAGTGCGCGGGCACGGCGCGGCGCAGGGCGTCGACGACTTCGCTCTGGCGGGCGGGCGCGAAGGATGGGTTGGCGGGAGCATTCATGCTGGACCTCGGCTTGGGGCTAGGGGAACCGCAGGGCATCGTTGGCATCGTCGAGATCGTCCAACGGCGACGGCCCGGAGGCTGCCGGAGTGCAACGGCGTATCCGCCTGCCGGCTGCACAACGCCTGCTGTCTCGCTTGTTCTTGCCCGCGCCGATGCCGCTTTCCAGGCGGCGGCGCGAACCTTTATCAAGGCTCCAAGTGTAACGAATTTCGCTGGCGCCAAGCCGGATTGTTGCTGCGGCGCGCACTGAAAAGAATTTTTGGCGGGAATGAATTATTTTCAGCGGGGCAATCCGCGCCGACAGGCAGGTCAGATATTCTTGAACGCGTTCTGCATCCAGTTGATGAAGGCGTCGACCTCGGGGCGCTCGCGCGCCGAGCGCTCGTAGACCACGTAGTAGGCATGCGGCGGCGTGCGCAGGCGCACGTCGAACAGTTCGACGATCTCGCCGCGCGCCAGCAATTCTTCGGCGAAGTGCTGGCGGGTCAGGCCGATGCCGTAGCCGTGGCGCACCGCTTCCAGCAACAGGCCCAGGTCGTCCACGCGCAGGCCGGAAGACGGCTCGCTCCAGTCCTTCAGGCCGGCCGCCTCGAACCACGGCTGCCAGGGTTCCAGCGCCGAGCGCAGCAGGTTGGCGTGCTGCAGGTCGGCCGGCGTTTTCATCGGCGGCAGGGTCTTGAGGTAGTTCGGGCTGGCGACCGCGAAGGCCGGTTCTTCGAACAGCTTTTCGGTGACGATGTTGGGATAGTTGCCGGCGCCGAAACGGATCTCGACGTCGCTTTCCGACAGCGACAGGTCGTACAGCGGCACCGACAGGTACAGCTCGACCACGATCTCCGGATGGCGCTGGGTGAAGTCGACGATGCGCGGCATCAGCAGGTGGCGCGCGAAGGTCGGCGGCAGCATCACCTTGATCTTGGGTTGCACCGCGGCGTTGCGGTGCGGCATCGGGAAATCGGTCAGCGTGCGCAGCGCCGAACGCACCACATCCAGGTAACGGCGGCCGAATTCGGACAAGCCGATGGAGCGGCCATCGCGGTAGAACAGGCGTTCGCCGACAAACTCTTCCAGCAGGCGAATGCGGTGCGACAGCGCCGAAGGAGTGATGCAGAGCTCTTCCGCGGCGATGGCGAAGGAGTTATGCCGGGCTGCCGCTTCGAATGCGGACAAGGCGTGGACGGGTGGAAGGCGGGTGGCCATGGATTCTTTCGTGCTGATCGTGCTGAAAAACGGACTGCTGCCGACGGGTGAAGACAAACCTGACAGATGCCGGCGGCAGGCCGCCGGCATCGCGTTGCTTACTGCTCCCAGCGCAGGATCTTGCCGGGGTTCATGATGTTCTTGGGGTCCAGCGCATGCTTGATCGCGCGCATCACGTCAATCGCGCCGTTGCCATGCTCCTGCACCAGGAAGTCCATCTTGTGCAAGCCCACGCCGTGCTCGCCGGTGCAGGTGCCGTCCATGGCAATGGCGCGCGCCACCATGCGTTGGTTGACGCCTTCGGCCTTGGCAATGTCGGCCGGGTCGTTGGGGTCGACCATCATCTGCACGTGGAAATTGCCGTCGCCGACGTGGCCGATGATGGCGTGGATCAGGCCTTGCGCCTCGCAGTCGGCCTTGGTTTCCAGCACGCATTCGGCCAGGCGCGAGATCGGCACGCAGCAGTCGGTGGAGATGGCGCGCGCGCCCGGGCGCAGCTGCAGCAGCGCAAAATAGGCGTTATGGCGCGCCGTCCACAGGCGGGTGCGGTCTTCGGGACGGGTGGCCCATTCGAAGCCGGTGGCGTTGTTGTCGTTGGCGATGTCCTGCACCACCTCGGCCTGTTCCTTGACGCCGTTTTCGCTGCCGTGGAATTCGAACAGCAGCAGCGGATTGACCGGCAGGCTCAGCTTGTCATGGGCGTTGATGGCCTTGACGCCGTTCTCGTCGAGCAGCTCCACGCGCGCCAGCGGCACCCCGACCTGGATGGTCTGGATCACGGTGTTGACGGCGTCGGCCACGCTGGGGAAGGAACAGATCGCGGCCGAGATCGCTTCCGGCTGCGGATACAGGCGCACCGTGACTTCGGTGATGATGCCCAGCGTGCCTTCGCTGCCCACATACACGCGGGTCAGGTCGTAGCCGGCCGAGGATTTCTTGGCGCGGGTGCCGGTCTTGATGATGTTGCCGTCGGCGGTGACTACCGTCAGGGTCAGCGTGTTTTCCTTCATCGTGCCGTAGCGCACGGCGTTGGTGCCGGAGGCGCGGGTCGAGGCCATGCCGCCCAGCGAGGCGTCGGCGCCCGGGTCGATCGGGAAGAACAGGCCGGTGTCCTTGATTTCCTGGTTCAGTTGCTTGCGGGTCACGCCGGCCTGCACGGTGGCGGTCAGGTCTTCCGGGTTGATCGCCAGCACGCGGTTCATCTGCGACAGGTCGATGGTGATGCCGCCTTGCAGCGCCAGGATGTGGCCTTCCAGCGAGGTGCCGGCGCCATAGGGAATGATCGGGGTTGCGTAGCGGCTGCACAGCTTGACGAAGGCGGCGACTTCCGCGGTGGTATGCGCGAACACCACCGCATCGGGCAGCATCGGATCGTACGAGGATTCATCGCGGCCATGGTGTTCGCGCATGGCCATGGAAGTCGACAGGCGGCTGCCGAAGAGGGTCTGCAGTTCATCCAGCAAGGCCTGGGGAACGGGTTTCTTGAGTTTCTGGGCGTCAACGATGTGATTCATGTCTCTCTCTCGGTGTCTCTGTTATTTCTTTTATTGGATTTGCAACTGCGGTAGCGCTAGCCGGCATCCCTTGCCGGCCAATTGGCCTTACCACTGATTCAACTGATGAATTTTACTCTCTTGCGGCAAAGTGATTCGGCAAATCGCCAATGCCGTTTCGGCCCGCCCGCCAAATCAAGTGAATTCTTTATCGTTTTTTGCTTGCCGGCCAGGCAAGGCAAGATGCCGTGCCGGCCTTGCGCAAGCGCCGCGCGCAGCTTAAGCTCGCGCAACTTCACACAGGGAGAAATGACATGGGCAACCGCCTCTCGAAAATCGCCACCCGCACCGGCGACGACGGCAGCACTGGACTGGGCGACGGCAGCCGCGTCGGCAAGGACAGCCTGCGCATCCAGGCGCTGGGCGATGTGGACGAACTCAATTCGCAACTGGGCCTGCTGCTGTGCGAGGACTTGCCGGACGATGTACGCCAGGCGCTGCTGTCCATCCAGCACGACCTGTTCGACCTCGGCGGCGAACTGTGCATCCCCGGCTATACGGTGCTGGCCGACGCTCATCTGGCGCGGCTGGATGCGCTGCTGGAACAGTACAACGGCGCCTTGCCGCCGCTCAAGGAATTCATCCTGCCCGGCGGCTCGCGCGGCGCGGCATTGGCGCACGTCTGCCGCACCGTCTGCCGCCGCGCCGAGCGTAGCGTGGTGCTGCTGGACAAGGCCGAAGCCGGCACCGTCAACGCCCCGGCGCGGCAATACCTGAACCGCCTGTCCGACCTGTGCTTTGTGCTGGCGCGCGTGTTGAACCGCGCCGCCGGCGGACAGGATGTATTGTGGGAAAAAGATCGCGAGCGCTGAAAAGGCTTGTGCAATGAAAACGCCCCGCATCTGCGGGGCGTTTTCATTCAGTGCAGGGATCGCACTCAGCCGTTGCTGACTACCAGCCGCGGCTGGTCCTTGCCGAAACGCTGCACGATGGACTGGGCGATGCCGCCCGCATCCAGTCCGCATTGGGCCAGCAGTTGGCCCGCATCGCCATGGTCGACGAAACGGTCGGGCAAGCCCAGGTGCAGCACCGGCTTGGTGATGCCGGCGGCGGCCAGCGCCTCCGACACGGCGGCGCCGGCGCCGCCCATGATGCAGCCCTCTTCCACCGTCACCAGCGCATCATGGGTTGCGGCCAGTTGCTTGACCAGTTCCACGTCCAGCGGCTTGATGAAGCGCATGTTGGCGACCGTGGCGTTGATCTTGTCGCCCGCGCCCAGGGCCGGGGCCAGCATACTGCCGAACGCCAGGATCGCGATGCCGCGGCCGTCGCGGCGGACTTCGCCGCGGCCCAGGGGCAGCACCTCCAGGTTCTTTTGCACTGTTGCCCCGATGCCCGCGCCGCGCGGATAGCGCACCGCCGCCGGGCCGTTGTATTGGTAAGCGGTGGACAGCATCTGGCGGCACTCATTCTCGTCGGCGGCGGCCATCACCACCATGTTCGGGATACAGCGCAGGAAGGCCAGGTCGTAGTTGCCGGCATGCGTGGCGCCGTCGGCGCCGACCAGGCCGGCGCGATCCAGCGCGAAGGTGACATCCAGGTTCTGCAGCGCCACGTCGTGGATCAACTGGTCGTAGGCGCGCTGCAGGAAGGTCGAGTAGATCGCCACCACCGGCTTCATGCCCTCGCAGGCCATGCCCGCGGCGAAGGTCACCGCGTGCTGCTCGGCGATGCCGACGTCGTAATAGCGTTCGGGGAATTTCTTTTCGAAGCCCACCATGCCCGAGCCTTCGCGCATGGCCGGGGTGATGCCGACCAGCTTGTCGTCGGCCGCCGCCATGTCGCACAGCCAGTCGCCGAACACCTGGGTATAGGTCAGCTTGCCGCCGGCGCTGGGCTTGATGCCTTCGGTGGGATTGAACTTGCCGGGGCCGTGGTACAGCACCGGGTCGGCCTCGGCCAGCTTGTAGCCCTGGCCCTTCCTGGTGACCACGTGCAGGAACTGCGGGCCCTTGAGGTTCTTCAGGTTCTGCAGCGTGGGGATCAGCGAGTCGAGGTCGTGACCGTCGATGGGGCCGATGTAGTTGAAGCCGAATTCCTCGAACATGGTGGCCGGGACGATCATGCCCTTGGCATGTTCTTCCAGCCGCTTGGCCAGCTCCAGCACCGGCGCCGGCAGCACCGACTTGCCCACGTCGCGCGCGCGGGCGTAGAACTTGCCCGACATCAGGCGCGCCAGGTAGCGGTTCAGCGCGCCCACCGGCGGCGAGATCGACATGTCGTTGTCGTTGAGGATCACCAGCAGGTTGATGTCGTCGTGGACGCCGGCGTTGTTGAGCGCCTCGAAGGCCATGCCGGCGGTCATCGCGCCGTCGCCGATGACGGCGATGGCGTGGCGGTCCGAGCCTTGCGCCTTCGCGGCCATGGCCATGCCCAGCGCCGCCGAGATCGAGGTCGACGAGTGCGCCGTGCCGAAGGTGTCGTATTCGCTTTCCGCGCGGCGCGGGAAACCGGAGATGCCGTCCTGCTGGCGCAGCGTCGACATGCGGTCGCGGCGGCCGGTGAGGATCTTGTGCGGATAGGTCTGGTGGCCGACGTCCCACACGATGCGGTCTTCCGGCGTATTGAAGACGTAGTGCAGCGCGATAGTCAGCTCCACGGTGCCCAGGTTGGACGACAGGTGGCCGCCGGTCTTGGAGACGGAATCCAGCACGAAGCCGCGCAACTCCTCGGCCAGCGGCTTGAGTTGGGGGCGGGACAGGCGGCGCAGGTCGGCCGGGACGTTGATGGTATTAAGCAGCATACTGTTGTTACCGTTTGATGGGGTCTGAAGAAGACGTCCGCAAAAATGTGAGGATGCAAGGCGGACGTCGCCTCATGCCTTTCGTTGCACGATCAGGTCGGCCAGTTCGCGCAGGCGGCGCGCCTTGTCGCCGAACGGCGCCAGCGCCTGGTGCGCGTTGCCGCGCAGCTTTTCGGCCAGCGCCTGCGATTCGCCCAGGCCGAGGATCGAGACATAGGTCGGCTTGTTGTCGGCCGCGTCCTTGCCGGCGGTCTTGCCCAGCGTGGCCGAGTCGGCGGTAGCGTCGAGAATGTCGTCGACCACCTGGAACGCCAGGCCGATGGCGCGCGCATAGTCGTCCAGCGCCGCGCTCTCCTCGGCCGTCAGCGCCTTGCCGCCCAGCGCGCCCAGCAGCACCGCCGCGCGCAGCAGGGCGCCGGTCTTCAGGCGATGCATCTGTTCCAGCTCCGACAGCGACAGCGTCATGCCGACGCTGGCCAGGTCGATCGCCTGGCCGCCGCACATGCCGACCGAACCGGCGGCCTGCGCCAGCAGGTTCAGCATGCGCAGCTGGCGCGCCGGCATGCCGGCGTCGGCGGCGTCCAGCTCGGCCTCCAGCGGCGCCGACAGCGTGCCGAAGGCTTGCGCCTGCAAGGCATCGCCCACCAGCAGCGCGGTGGCGTCATCGTACCGGACGTGGACGGTGGGCTTGCCGCGGCGCAGGGCATCGTCGTCCATGCAGGGCATGTCGTCATGCACCAGCGAGTAGACGTGGATCATCTCGACCGCGGCGGCGGCGCGCTCCAGCAGCGGCAGCGGCGTATCGAACACGTCGCCGGCGGCATACACCAGCAGCGGGCGCACGCGCTTGCCGCCGTCCAGCGCGGTATAGCGCATCGCCTCATGCAGGCGCGCCGGCACCACCGACAGCGGCGGCAGGAAGCGCTCGAGCACGTTTTCCATGCCGGCCTGCACTTGCTGCATCCATTCGAGGAAAGACAGGGAAGCTCCCAGGCGTGCGGTCATCAATCGTCCTCCCCGGCGCCGGGGTCGGCGCTGAACGGCTTGAGCATCTCGCCTTCGAGCACCTTGACCTGGCTGTCGACCTTGTCCAGTTGGGCCGCGCAGAACTTCACCAGCTCCGAGCCGCGCTTGTAGGCGGCCACCGAAGCTTCCAGCGGCAGTTCACCGGCTTCCATCTGCGCCACGAGCTGTTCCAGCTCTTGCATGGCTTGCTCAAAGGAGGCGGGCGCATTGACGGCGGCAGTGGCTGAGGTTCTTGGCATATCGACCCATTTGAAAATCTAACCTGCTATTTTAGAACAAACCGCCGATTCCAAAATCAATTCAGTTTAAGACTTGCAGCAACACTAAGGCCCAGCGGCGTAAATTCAGCCAAAATGCTGTCTAAATGACCTCAAAACCAGGAACCTTACGGGGGTTTTGAGGTATAATCCCCGGTTCTGTCCAAAATTTCCTCTTCATATTATTTGAACACAGGTTTTTGCGGATTTTCTTCCTTAGGTTGGTGCAAATTAATTTGGGGGCGGAAATGTCCGATCTTGCTACTTTTGCCAAATTGGCGCGATCAAACGCGCAACTTCCAGTCAACGTCTACTTCGACGAGCCGCTTCATCAGCGGGAACTCCACACCTTATTCCAGCAAGGACCACGCTACGTCGGCCATGAGCTGATGGTGCCGGAGACCGGCGACTACGCCACGTTGCCCTGGGAAAACGAAGGCCGCATGCTGGTGCGCAATGCGCATGGCATCGAGCTGGTGTCCAACGTATGCCGCCACCGTCAGGCCAAGATGCTGGACGGCCGCGGCAATGCGCGCAATATCGTGTGCCCGCTGCACCGCTGGACCTATGACCTCAAGGGCGAGCTGATCGGGGCCCCGCATTTTGGCGAAACGCCCTGCCTGAACCTGTCCAAGACGCCGCTGCAGAACTGGAACGGCCTGCTGTTCGAGGCCAACGGCGCCAATGTGTCGCAGCAGTTGAACCAGCTCGGCGTGGCCCGCGACCTGGATTTCTCGGGCTACCTGTACGACCACACCGAAGTCCACCAGTGCGACTACAACTGGAAGACCTTCATCGAGGTCTACCTTGAGGATTACCACGTCGAGCCCTTCCATCCGGGCCTGGGCAACTTCGTCAGCTGCGACGACCTGACCTGGGAATTCGGCCGCGACTACAGCGTGCAGACCGTGGGGGTGAACCACGGCCTGGCCAAGTCCGGCTCGCCGACCTACGCCAAGTGGCAGGAAAAGCTGCTCAAGTTCGGCAACGGCGCGCCGCCCAAGTACGGCGCGATCTGGCTCACGCTCTATCCCAACATCATGGTCGAGTGGTATCCGCATGTGCTGGTGGTGTCGACGCTGTGGCCCGACGGCCCGCAGAAGACCACCAACGTGGTCGAGTTCTACTATCCGGAAGAAATCGCCCTGTTCGAACGCGAGATGGTGCAAGCCGAACGCGCCGCCTACATGGAGACCTGCATCGAGGACGACGAGATCGCCCTGCGCATGGATGCGGGCCGTCGTATACTGATGGATCGCGGCACCAGCGAAGTCGGCCCCTACCAGTCGCCGATGGAAGACGGCATGCAGCACTTCCATGAGTGGTACCGCACCCAGCTCGAGGTGCCGGCAGGCGCGCAAGAATAGACAGATAGACAGACATGCCCGCGCATGACGCGGGCTCCAGGGGAGACGGCACATGCAGGCGCAGCGGCAGGGATCTGGCAAGACCGAACCTTACTGTCGCAACTACCCCGCCATGCTTGCCAAAACGCCAACCCTGATGGCAGTCGCAGTATCGGATCGGCAGCATCGGACTCGTCCGGCGCTGCCGATTTTGTTTTTGCGGGAGCGGGACGGCAGTCCCTGAACCGGCCGCCTCGCATCGCACCCCAATACCGTAAAAAACCCCTCCCCCCACCAACACACCATCATCGCCATGCAATCGCTCTGGATGCTCGTCGCTTCTTTCCTGTTTTCCATCATGGGGGTGTGCGTCAAGCTGGCCGGCGACTACTACACCACCGCTGAAATCGTGCTGTGCCGCGGACTGGTGGGCGTGGCCGTGATCTGCTGCATCGTGTTCGTGCGCGGCGGCACCTTCCGCACGCCCTTTCCCAAGGATCACCTGATCCGCGGCGGCGTCGGCGTGATCTCGCTGTGGATGTGGTTCTATTCATTCAGCCTGCTGCCGGTCGCCACCGCCACCACGCTCAACTACATGTCGTCGATCTGGATCGCGGCCATGCTGTTCGCCGCCAACTGGTGGAAGGGTTCCAAGAAGTTCGAATGGGGCCTGGCCGGCACCGTGCTGATGAGTTTCGTCGGCGTGGCGCTGCTGATGCGCCCATCGCTCGACGCCAACCAGTTGCTGGGCGGCGCGGTGGCGCTGGCGTCCGGCGTGCTCTCGGCGCTGGTCTACCTGCAGGTGCGCAAGCTGGGCCTGCTGGGGGAACCCGAATACCGCGTGGTGTTCTACTTCTCGTTGACCGGCGTGGTGGCCGGGCTGGCGGGCAACCTGTTTGCCGGCAAGATCCCGCTGTTGCACGCGCATTCGGCCACCGGCGCGCTGCTGGTGTTCACCATCGGCCTGACGGCGACGCTGGCGCAGATCGCCATGACGCGCGCCTACCGCCTGGGCAATACGCTCCTGACGGCCAACCTGCAATATACCGGCATCGTGTTTGCCAGCCTGTTCGGGGTGGTCATCTGGAACGACGCGCCGGGCTGGGTCGGCTGGACCGGCGTGGCCATCATCCTGGCCAGCGGCATCGTCGCCACTTACCGTAACCAGCGCAGCAACCAGACCACCGCCAAGAACGTGCCCAAGGTCGACCCGATCGCGACCGAAGTGTGAACCCCGATTATCCGCATCCGAGAACCAGGAGAGACCGCATGACCTACAGCACCCTGATCAGCGCCGCCGAACTGAAGTCGCGCGCGCAATACCTGAACCTGGCGATCGTCGATTGCCGCCACGACCTGGCCAATCCGAACGCCGGGCGCGACGCCTATGCCGCCGGCCACATCGCCCAGGCGCGCTTCGTCCATCTGGACGATATCCTGTCCGGCCCCAAGACCGACGCGGCGGGCCGTTTCCATGGCCGCCATCCGCTGCCGGACCGCCAGCGTTTCGTCGAGGCGATGCGCGCGCTGGGCATCAACAACGACACCCAGGTGGTGGCCTACGACGCCCACGGCGGCATGTTCGCCGCGCGGCTGTGGTGGCTCTTGCGCTGGATCGGCCACAGCGACGTGGCGGTGCTGGACGGCGGCCTGCCCACCTGGCAGGCCATCGGCGAGCCGTTGACGGCGGAAGTGCCGCCGCCGGCCGCGCACGGCAACGTCCAGGACCTGACCTCGATCGTCAAGACGGTGGATGCGCAGGCGCTGGTGGAGAATCTGCAATCGCAAACGCTGCAGGTAGTGGATGCGCGCGCGCCGGACCGCTTCCGCGGCGAGAACGAAACCATGGACGCGGTCGGCGGCCACATCCCGGGCGCCAGGAACCGTTTCTTCAAGGACAACCTGCAGGCCGATGGCAGCTTCAAGGACGCCGTCCGGTTGCGCGAGGAATGGCTGTCGGTGATCGGCGATCCGCATGCCGCGGTGATGCAGTGCGGCTCCGGCGTGACAGCCTGCCATAACCTGCTGGCGCTGGAAGTGGCCGGGCTGGGCGGCGCCCGCCTGTATCCGGGCTCATGGAGCGAATGGAGTGCGGACGCCAGGCGCCCGGTCGCGACCGGCGCCTGAGACGCTTCCCTGCCGCGCGCGCCGGACTCGGTTCAGTCCCCGTCCGGCGCCGGCAAGCCCGCCGCCCTCAGGCCCTCGATGAAGGCTTGCACGAACTGGTTCACCATGGCTGGCGCATCGCGCCGCCACAGCAACGCCACCTCCGAATAGAAATCGGCATCCTTCATTGCCGGAAAGCTCACGCCCGCCGCCAGCGAAATGCTGGCCATGCTCTGCGGCACCACGGCGATGCCGAAGCCGGCATTGACCAGGCTCAGGAGCGAGTTCTTGCGCGAAGTCGCGCGCGCCACGCGCGGATAGAAACCGTGCGCGATGCAGCGCTCGGCCACCAGATAACTCAGGCCGCCGCGATCGCGGTGCGGCACCGAGACGAAATGCTCCTCGCGCAGTTCGGCGATTTCCACCTGGTCGCGCCGCGCCAGCCGGTGCGTGGCCGGCACCGCCGCCACCAGCCGCTCGCGGTACAGCACCGTGCTTTCCAGGTTGGGATGCTTGCGCAGGATGGGCAGGCGCGCCAGGCCGATGTCGGCACTGCCTTCATCGATTTCGCGCGCCTGGTATTCGGACGGCGCCTGCGATATCTCCAGTGAAATGCCGGGAAAGGCCTTGAGCACTTCGTTCAAGGTCGGTCCCAGCGGCGCCGACAACGGCACCGAACTGGAATGCAGCAGGCGCAACGCGCCATGCTCGCCCTTGCCGATGGTGCGCGCCTGGGCCACGGCGCGGTCGATATCGAGCAGGATCTTGCGGCTGCGCTCGTAGAAATCCTGCCCGGCATCGGTCAGCTCGAACTGCTTGGCGTCGCGCCGCAGCAGCACCACGTCGAGGTCGCCCTCCAACTCCTTGATCTGCCGGCTCAGCGCCGATTGCGCGATGAACAGGCGTTCCGCCGCGCGCGTATAGCCGCCGGCTTCGACGATTTCGACGAAGTACCTGAGCTGCCGAAATGAAATCATGTCTCCTCCCTGAGTCTCCATATCGTTTTGAGATGGCGCCCCGCCCCATTTGATATTGGCGCGTGCGGCGCCGGGCGCATACAGTGCAAGCATTCGCAATGCCCGCGCCATGCGGGCCCTTTCCCAAGGACCCATTGTGCTTGACGACCTGTTATTGTTTCTCGGCCTGCTCGGCCTCGTCTGCAGCATCGGCATTCGCTGGACGATGCGGCGCGGGTGCAAGCGTACCGGCAATCCGCGCTAAACCACGCTAAAGCGCGCTCAATACAAGACGTCGCGGAAGTCGTCTTCGTCCCGGGCGCCGGCATCGCCGGTGAAATGCCTGATCAGCGCCAGCAGTTTGTCATCCTGATACGGCTTGCCCATGTAATGGTTGACCCCCAGCTCCATCGCGCGCTCGCGGTGCTTGGCGCCGGTGCGGGAAGTGATCATGATGATGGGCTTGTCGCGCGTGGACTCGTTGTCGCGCAGGTGGCGCACCAGGGTATAGCCGTCCATGCGCGGCATCTCGATATCGACCAGGAAGATGTCCGGCGTCAGGTCGTGCAACTGGCCGATGGCATCATAGCCGTCGGTGGCCGTGGCCACCGCGTAACCTTCGCGCGCCAGCAGGCGCTGCATCACCTTGCGCACCGTGAGCGAGTCGTCGACCACCATCACCATCTTCTGTTCGGCGCGCGGCGCGGCGTCGACCTGGCGACTTGCCAGCCGGCGGACTCCGGTGCGGCGCGCCAGCAGCAATGGATTGATGATCAGGGCGATCTCGCCGTTGCCCAGCACGGTGGCGCCGACCACGCCGACCAGGGTGTCGAGCTGCGGCCCAAGCGGCTTGGCAACCACCTCCCGGTTGCCCAGCACCTGGTCCACCAGAATCGCCACCAGGTCGTTGCCGCCCTTGACGAACAAGACATAGCTCGACGCCTGCGGCAAGCGGCCTTCTGCCCGCGGCTCGTCGAGCAGCCGGTCCAGCGGATGCAGCGCCACCATGCGCCCGCCTTCGGCCAGGGCCTCCGCGTCCAGCGCCTGCCGCATCTCCTTGCCGCGCAGTTGCACCACCTTGTCGACCAGCATCGATGGAATCGCGTAGGTCTGGTCGCCCTGCCGCAACAGGCAGACCTGCTTGACGGCCAGCGACAACGGCAAATGGATCGTGAAATGGGTGCCCGCGCCGGCCCGCGACTCCACCGTGACGCGCCCGCCCAGCGCCGTCACTTCGGAGCGCACGACATCCATGCCCACGCCGCGTCCGGCCAGGGCCGACACTTCCGATGCGGTGGTAAAGCCGGGTTCGAAGATCAGTTCGCTCACCCGCGCGTCGCCCAGCGCGGCATCTGCGCCGATCAGCCCCTGCGCCGCGGCCTTGCGGCGAATCGCGGCCAGGTCGAGGCCGCGGCCGTCGTCGGCGATGCGGATAATGGCTTCGCTGCCCTCCTGCGCGGCCTGCACGCTGAGCCGGCCGGCCGCTTGCTTGCCTGCCGCGGCGCGCTCGGCGCCGGCTTCGATGCCATGCACGGCGGCATTGCGCAGCAAGTGCTCGAAGGGCCCGATCATCCGTTCCAGGATGCCGCGGTCCAGTTCCACGTCGCCGCCGCCGATGTCCAGCGCCAGCGCCTTGCCGGTTTCATTGCCCAACTGCCGCACCAGATGCTGCAAGCGCTGCTCCAGGCTCTTGAACTTGACCATGCGGGTGTACATCAGCTCCTGCTGCAACTCGCGCGTGAGGCGCCCCTGGCGCCGCAAGCCTTCCTGCGTCTTGCCGGCGGAATCGATCAGCTGTTTTTGCAGTGAGGCCGCGTCGTTGACATTCTCGGCCATCATGCGCGTGAGTTCCTGCAAGTAGGTAAAGCGGTCGAGCTCCAGCGGGTCGAAGCGCACGCTCTCGCCGCTGGCATGATGGGAAGCGGCCATCTGGATCTCGGCCTGAATCTCCACATCGCGCAACTGGGCCGACAGCTTGGCGATGTTCTCCGCCAGTTCCCGCGCGCTCTTGTGCAGCGCATCGACCTCATTCTCCAGCTGCGAGCGCGCGATCGAGACTTCACCGACCTGGTTGAGCAACTTGTCGAGCGCGCTGACCTTGATGCGCACCAGCGGCGAAGCCAGCTTGCGTTCGCTCTCGGACAGGCGCTGCAACGGCGCGGATGCGCCATCGACGGCGCCCAGCGCGCCCAGTTGCTCCAAGGCCTCGAACTGCGTGAGCGCCTGGTCGTATAGCGCCAGCAAGCCGGCCACGGCATCCGCCCCGTCTTGCTGGCGCAGCATGCGCTGCACGCCGCTCTCCAGTTCATGCATCAGTTGCCCCAGGCGCAAGGCGCCGGCCATGCGCGCGCTGCCCTTGACGGTATGCAACGGCCGCTGCAATTCGGCGATGGCCGCGCGATCGGAGGCGTCGCGCTGGAAGCGGTGCAATCCCTCCCCCACCGCGGCCAGCAGATCCTGGCCCTCTTCCAGGAAGACCGGCAGCAGGTCGTGGTCGATTTCGTCGCGCAACTCGCCGGCCTCGTGGTCAATCGGGCGCGCGTCCGGCGCCGCGGCCGGCAAAGGCAGCGCTACCTGCGCTACCGCCACTGCCTCTACTGCCTCCGCTCCCCCCGCGGCACCTGCGTTCGCGCGCGGCTGGCGCACTTGCTGCAAGAGTGCCGACAATGCCTCGCTCTCCTGCGCCGGCGCCGGCGGCAGGGCGCCCTGCCGGTATTGCTCCTGCATGGCGTCCATGGCGTCGACGGCGCGCTCCACCGTCGTCAGCTGGTTGCCGTCGAGCCCGGTCGCAGCGGCCTTGACCTGTTCCAGCAAGTCATCCAGCAAACCGGCCAACTGCTGCATGCCGGCAAACCCGGCCGTGGCGCTGCAACCGCGCAAGGTATGGATGGCGCGCATGAACAGCGGCGGCGCCGGCGCAATCAGGCCGCTGTTTGCCTTGGCGCGCCAGCTGCTGCCATGCTGGCGCAGGGTCTTGAACAACTGGCGGGCCTCGTTCAGATAAATGTCGCGCAACTGGGGATCGGCGTTGGCGGCGTTGGCGGCGTTGGCGGCGTTGGCGGCGTTGGCGGCGTTGGCGGCGTTGGCGGCGTTGGCGACATTGGTGACATTGGTGACATTGACCGCATTCGTTGCAGCGGACGGTCGGCCATCCGGTCGGGCAACGACAGGGGCGGCAGCCGGCGGGGCATCGGCCACCGTATCGAAGCGCGCTTGCCGCGCGGCGGGGACGGCCTGAGCGGGAGCGGCCTGGTTTGCGCGCCCCTGCGGCCACGCTGCCGTCACGCCATTGCGCAACGCCAGGGCCGCGGCCGCCAGCGACGGCGCCGTGCGGCACGAGCCGCCTTGCGCGGCGAGATCCCCGATCCACTCCTCCAGCAGCAGGCGGCTGTTTTCCAGGAACGTCAGCACCGGCTGTGCCAGCGCGGCATGCCCGGTCGCGCGCGCCTCGGCAAGGCAGGCATTGAGCAGGCTCTCCACCGCATGCGCGGCATCGGCAAGCGCCGCCAATCCGACCATGCGTCCGCTGCCCTTGAAGGTATGGAAGCAACGGCGCACGCTGGCCAGCAATTCCGGATCGGCGAGCCCGCCTTCGAGCCGGGGCAAATCCTCGCGCAAACTGCCGAGCATCTGGCGCGCCTCGGTCAGGAATACGTCCATCATCTCCGGGTCGCGCTCCTGCGGCTGCCACTCGCCGGGGACATCCTGCTCGAAATGGCCCGAGACAGGCGCCGTCGCCGAATCGGACGACAAAGGCATGCCGCCGTCCTGGTCGAGTACGCGCCGGATGTCGGCCACCAGCGCCGGATCGGCGGCGGCGGCCGCCGACGCCTGATCCTGGCGCTGGTCCCAGCGGTTGAAGGGGGACCTGCAGGCCTGCTCGAGCAATTGTCCCAGGCGGGCAATGTCGCGCACCATCGTCGCGCGCAAGGCATCGCCGCGCCGCCGCGCCTGCCAATCCTCATCGGCGTCCGACAAGCGCAAGGTGTCGGGCAAGCGGGTCGCCGCCTGGATACGCAGCGTCCGGGCCAGTTCGCGTATCTCAAGCGATCGCAATTGCGCCGCCAGCCCCTCGATCCTGGCAAAGCCGAGGCCGATGTCCGCCACCGAGGCCGCCGCCGCTGAACCTGGGCTCAGCGGCGACCACAACGCCTCCAGCGCTTGTTCGATGCCGGCGAGCTTGTCTTGCATTTTCCGCTCCACCACGCCGACCATGCGACGCGCCATGTCCGCGCGCAATTCACGCGAGAACCAGGGGAAAGGCTCTGGCTCGACCTCCCCGTGGGCGAGCATGGCAAGATGGTCGACGATGCAATCGACCTGCCCGTGGAAGTCTTCCTCGCCGTACAGACGGCGGCGCAGGCATTCGTCGAAGAAGATCAGGCAACTGCTCACCTCGCGGTCGCGGCCATCGGCCCGCTGCGACATCCCCAGCTCCAGCGCCAAGCGGCTCAGCGCGTCCAGAAAACCCGACATGCCGGGCGCCCGCAGGCGCGGCCAGATCCTGCGGCTGACCGTGACGGCGCGCAATACGATTTCGCACCATTGCCAGACGGCGTCGATGCGGCCGGCGGCGGCGCCAATGCCGACGCAACGGTCCCACGCGCCCAGCAATTCGGCAGCCAGCAGCATCAGCCTGAGCATCTGCTGCGACGCGTCGCCCGGGCGCGGCTGATGCCGCGCCTGTTCATCCGCCATCGCCTGCAGGAAGGCGATGCGGCGCAAGACAAAGGCGGTGTGTAGGGCGCTGCCGGAGGGGTCGGCGGGGTCGGCGGGGTCGGCGGGGTCGGCGGGGTCGGCGGGGTCGGCGGGGTCGGCGGGGTCGGCGGGGTTGGCGGCCAGCAAGGCCCCCCCCCCCCCCCCCCCCCCCGACAGCACCGACAGCGCGTGCGCATCCAGCGGCTGGATACCGGCGGCGATACGACCAATGAAGGCCTGCGCCGGCGCCAGTTCGGGCATACCGGACAAGGCGGCCTCCAGCGCCAGCACAGCAGCCAGGGCCGCATCCAAACCGCGGTCGGCCTCGAGTTCGCCCAAGGCCTGCGCAAAGGCCGCGCTGCGTTCCCCGGCGCTGCCGGGGACGACGGCCTCGACAGCGGCCGCGGCTGCAACGGCAGCGCCATGCGCCGGCTGCAAGCGCCGGCTGGCCGTCAACAGCGACCAGTCGCAGATGTCGCTGCTGCCGCCCTTGTGGTGCAAGGCATCGAGATAATCGTGCAGGCTCCACAGCGCCTGCGCGATGGCGGCACTATCGGCGGGAGGCCAGACGGACGGATCTGGTCCGGCACAGCGCAACAGATGATCATGCGCCATGGTCATCAGCCGCGCCGCGGCATCGGCCCCGGCCAGGGCGAGCACCTGCGTCAGCTCGGACAATCCGGCCGCCGCCAGCGCGGCCCGCTGCGCCGGCGGCGCTTCGCTTGCGGCGCCGTTCAGGCTGGCCAGCAGTTGGTCGAGCGCCTCATGCAGCGCCGCCTCCAGCATCCTCAGGTTGTCCGAGATTTGCGCGCGCGGCTGCGGCCTTGCGGCCGGGGTGGCGGAGATGGCAATGGCGGCATCCATCGATGAGATTGCGGCAGGCAAAGATCAGGACACCGTCACGCGGAAGCGCGACACCGAGCTTTCAAGCTCGCGGGCCGCGTCCCACAGCTCGTGATACAAGGTGGTCACCTGCTCGCGGCTCTGCTCGATGATTTCGTTTTCGGTGAGGATGCTCTGGATATTCTGCGCCACGCCATTGGCCGAGATCGCCTGCTGCTCGGTCGACAGCGACATGCCCTGGATCAGTTCGGCCAGCTGGTTGGAAACGCTGCGGATATCCGACAGCGCGGCGCCGGCGGCATCCGACAGCACCGCCCCCTCCACCACGCCGGCGGTGGATTTTTCCATCGCCGCCACGGCGTCGTGGGTATCGGTCTGGATCATGCGCACCAGGGCGCCGATTTCGCGCGTGGCGGCGCTGGAGCGCTCGGCCAGGCGCTGCACCTCTTCGGCCACCACCGAGAAACCGCGCCCGGCTTCGCCTGCCGATGCCGCCTGGATGGCGGCATTGAGCGCCAGCACGTTGGTCTGTTCGGTGATGTCGGAAATCAGTTCGGTGATCTCGCCGATCACCTGCGAAGACTCGCCCAGCCGCTTGATGCGCTTGGAGGTTTCCTGGATCTGTTCGCGGATCTCGTTCATCGCCTTGACCGCATCCTCCACCGCCTTGGCCCCGCGCTCGGCCACCACCACCGAATGGCGCGCCACATCGGCCGACTCGCTGGCGGACACCGAGACGTCGGTGATCTGCATCGACATCTCCAGCATGGAGTGCCCGGTTTCCTGGATGCGCCGCGCCTGCATGCGGGCCGCGCTGGCCAGTTCGGTGGTGGTGCTGCGCACATGGTCGGAGGATGCCGCCACCTTCGATGCCATCTGCGTGACCTGCCCCACCAGGCCGCGCAGCGCCTCCACGGTGTAGTTGACCGAGTCGGCGATGGCGCCGGTGATGTCTTCGGACACGGTGGTGTGCACCGTCAGGTCGCCGTCGGCGACCTTCTGCAATTCATTCATCAGGCGCAGGATGGCCGCCTGGTTGGCGACGTTGGTGCGCATGGCCTTTTCTTCCTGCTGTTGCGCATGCAGGCGTTGCGCTTCGGCTTCCTGGCGCCGCGCTTCGGCATCGGCGGCATTGTTGCGGCTGTTTTGCAGCTGCACCAGCGCGATGCCGATGGCGCTGATCAGGGCGCACACCGTGGCCCCCAGCATGGCCCAGAAGGTCCAGCCGCGCGACTCCTGGACGATGCGGTAGTCGGTCTGCAATACGGTCAGGTGCTTCTTGAGCAGCTCGTTCTCCAGGAACACCAGTTGCTCGGATTGCTTGGCGGCGATGAAATTCTGCAGGTTGCCCAGGATGTCGGCCACCTGCGGCTGGTATTCGCCGAAGACCCGTTCCAGTTCCACCAGCTTGTCGCGCATCTCCGGGTCGGACACCGGCTTGAGCCGCAGCAGCTCGCTGCCGTTCAGGAAGCCGTCGATGATGTCGTGGAAGGTATTGACGTCCTTGCCGAGCAGGAAGGCAGTTTCGGGATTGACCCCTTCCGAGGTTAGGAACTCGTTGGCGCTGCGCCCCAGGCGCAGCGTCAGCAGCACCAGTTGCCCGGCCGCGGTCATCTCGCGCGGGCTGGCGGAGCCTTGCGACTGCAGCATGGAAATCTGCTCGCTCAAGTCGAGCATGGTCGGCAGCAAGAGGTTGAGGCGCTTGAGGGTGACGCCGAAACCGGTCAACTCCTTTTCCAGCCGGAGAATGGTTTCGGAAGCGCGGTTGGTATGCTCCCAAATCTTTTGCACATCGCCCAGCACCGGCTTCATCGCGGCATCGGGAAGGCTGATCCGGTAACCCTGGTAAGAACCGCCGGCCGTCAGCAGGCCCAGGTCCCGGTTGAATTCGTTACGGCTTTCGGCAAGCTGGGAGAAGGCCTCCTTGTTGCCCTGGATGGCATTCGGCACGGCCTTGCCGATGCGCTGCGAATGCATCACCAGGTCGGAGGCGATGTGCGTCTGGAAGGTCGCATGGATGTAGTTGCGCGAGCCTTGCCACAGGAAAAAGAAGGTGCTGGCCAGCGACAAGGCGAGAATGCCCAGCAGGATGCGGGTCTGCCTGCGCAGCGAGAAACGGTTGATGAAGGGCAGCCGGGTCAGGCGCGATGGTAACGCGGCGGGACTCCCCTGCTCCTTCTCGGCTGCATGTCTTTGCTTTTTTCGCAGACGCGGCAAACTCAGTGCCATGACTGGTGCTCCTTTGTAATGTCAGATCGGCATACCCCTTGCCGCGGCAGTGCGCCGCCGGCCCCTCGCCGTACTACCGGCCGATATGCAAGAAAGCGGCCTCTTTCAGCAGCGTCGCCAGGCCGATTTCATTCCACTCGGTTCCGGCCTTGTCTTTATAACGCCCAATAACTCCAATTAATTCGTTTTCTACATCGTGATTATTCGATATTTGTGTCATTTCCGAGATGTGCCGCAAGCCCAGCACCGATGACAGCAGCAAACCGCAGTTGGGCGCCAGCGCAGGAGAAAACACCAGTATGCGGCTATCGCGCTCGCGCGGCTGGGCTTCGTATCCGCTCAACACGGCAAGATCGACAATGCCGACCAGATTGCCGCGGAGATTGACCAGGCCGAGGTACCAGGGCTGCGTCAAGGGAACCCGCATCGGCGCGGGCAGGCCGGACAACGGCAGGATTTCGCCGGCGTCGGCCAGGCGGATCAGGCAATGGGTCCGCCCGATCGTCACGGCCAGGCGACGGGCCAGCAATTCCTCGCTGCTGGCCGCTTCCATGCGGGCCAGCAACGAAGCCTGGAAGGCCTGCAGCCCGCCGCCCTTCTTGCCGGCGCCCGGCGCCGGCGGGGCGTCGTCGGCCGCCGCCGGCAGCCCGTGCGCGCCGTCTGCGTCGGAACGGGTATGGTCTTGCCCCATGCTCATTCGATGGCGCCGATCTTCGCCAATAGCTCATCCGGGTCGACCGGCTTGACGATGTAATCGCAAGCCCCCTGGCACAGCGCCCAGATGCGGTCAGTTTCCTGGGCCTTGACGCTGCACATCACGATCGGCAGATCCTTCAGGCTGGGGTCGCGCGCGATCTGGCGCGTGACCTGGTAGCCGTTCTTCCCGGGCATGACAACGTCCAGCAACACCAGTTGCGGCTTGTCTTCGCGAATCTTTTGCAGGGCATCTTCGCCGCTCTCGGCCGTGGCAACGGAAAAGCCGTTCTTTTCGAGAATATTGGCCAACACGTATCGGTCGGTCGGCGAATCATCGACCACGAGTACCTTTTTTATTCTCATGCTTCCCCCATTGTTCCGAAATGACAAACCCAGGTCAGGCGCCGTCGACGCCGTCGACATGCGCCCTGACGATTTGCAGCAATCCTTCTTCGGAAAACGGCTTGGCCAGATAACCATCCGCCCCGGCCATGGCGCAACGCGCCTGGTCGAACAGCCCGGCCGCGGCGGACAGCATGACGATGGGCAAGTTGGCATGCCGCTCATTGCGGCGAATCAGCATGCAGGCGCTCAGGCCATCCAGGCGCGCCAGGGCCACGCCGCACATGAGCATATCGGGCGCCTCCCGCTCCAGCATGGCCAGCGCCTCGATCCCGTCGGCGGCCGGCAATACCTGGTAACCGGCGGCGGCCAGCACCTGCCCGGCCGTGCCGCGCACGGCCGGATTATCGTCGGCAATCAGGATTTTCTTCGCGGGCTGGAGCGGGGGCGCCATGTCTCTCTTCCACAAATCGTTGCAGCTTATCGGGCCACTTTAGCAAATGCCCAGCCCATCTAGCACCGAAACAGCAGCAACTTCACAGCTTTATTGAAAACACTGGAATGATGCCTTCCAGTAAATTAAGTTTCCATAAAAACAAGTTTGATGCGAAAAATGATCATTCCGGTGACGGACAACGATTACCGGCAGGAAAATCGTCGACGGCTGCCCCGGAAAATGCGCTGCGGCTTGATCCGGATCAAGCCCGCGGAAAGAGGAAACGAAGAGAGGAAAACAAGGGAATGCGTGCGGCGGCTGGCGGATAAAAACAGGCCGCCGCATGGTAGAGGAAAAAAATTTAGATTTCGACCATTTCGAAATCTTCCTTGCGCGCGCCGCACTCGGGACAGGTCCAATTGATGGGGACCTCCTCCCAGCGGGTACCGGGAGCGATCCCCTCTTCCGGCAAGCCGGCTTCCTCGTCGTAGATCCAACCACAGATCAGGCACATCCAGGTTTTGAATTCGGTTTGGCTGCTTTGGCTGCTTTGGCTATCTGTCACGGCTGACTATCCCTCAAATCAATTCAAGTAAAATGCTTGAAACCCGCTTCATCGGGAAACCCCGGCAAGCCGCGCAACGGCAGCCATGAAAAAGTCAAACAGCCGCTCTGCGAAAGCTTGATGAAACGAGTTCTAAACACGCTATCTTAATCTACTCGACGTGCAAAACCAAACCTCCCCTCTTATCCTGACCTTCGGCGCCGCCGATCCGGTCGGCGCCACAGGCATCCAGGCCGACCTCGCCACCTTTGCGGCCATGGGCTGCCATGGCCTGTCGGTCGTGACCGCACTGCTTATCGGGGATACCGCCCGCGTGGAAGACGCGCAGATCATCGAAGTCGACTGGGTGGCGGACCAGGCGCGCGTCATCCTCGAAGACATGCCGGTGGCCGCCTTCAAGGTCGGCGCCGTGGGCAGCATCGAGAACATCTCGGCGATTGCCGAGATCGTCTCGGATTACCCCGACGTGCCCTTGATCCTCGATCCCTTCATCTCTTGCCTGTCCAATCTGGAAGAGGAGGAAGAGCGCCTGATCGCCATCCGCGAGCTGCTGGTGCCGCAGACCACGCTAATGCTGGCCTCGGCGGCCGAACTGGCGCGGCTGGCCGAGACTTGGCGCGAGCCCGTGCCCGGCGAAACGCTGATGCTCGATGCCATGCGCATCATCGAAATGGGTTGCGAATACCTGTTCGTCACCAACACCCAGACCGATCTGCAAGAGATCGGCAACACCCTCTTCGACGAGTCAGGCCTGGTGCGCCAGGACGCCTGGCAACGCCTGCCGGGCTCCTTCACCGGCGCCGGCTCCACGCTCTCGGCCGCGATTGCGGCGATGCTGGCCAACGGCCTGGAAATCCCCGAGGCGGTCACCGAAGCCCAGGAGTTCACCCTGGCCGCGCTGGCCAACGCGCAACGCTTCGGCATGGGCAAGCTGGTGCCGGATCGCTATTTCTGGGCGCGCGAGGCGGAAGATCCCGGCCACCCCGGCTAACGTATTTGCAGATGTGCAGTTGAGAATTTGAGTATTTGAATCGGTAAGGAATATGTCCAAGTCCAGTAATGAATCCCTGTTCGCCCGCGCCCAGAAAACCACGCCGGGCGGCGTCAATTCCCCGGTGCGCGCCTTCCGTTCGGTGGGCGGCACGCCGCGCTTCATCGAACGCGCCGACGGCCCCTATTTCTGGGATGCCGAAGGCCGCCGCTACATCGACTACATCGGCTCCTGGGGCCCGGCCATCGTCGGCCACGCCCATCCCGAGGTGGTCAAGGCGGTGACCGATGCGGCCGCGCGCGGCCTGTCCTTCGGCGCGCCGACCGAGGCCGAAATCGAGATGGCCGAAGAAATCATCAAGCTGGTGCCGTCGATCGAGCAGATCCGCCTGGTGTCGAGCGGCACCGAAGCCACCATGAGCGCGCTGCGCCTGGCGCGCGGCGCCACCAAGCGCGACAAGATCGTGAAGTTCGAAGGCTGCTACCACGGCCACGGCGACTCGCTGCTGGTCAAGGCCGGCAGCGGCTTGCTGACCTTCGGCAACCCGACTTCGGCCGGCGTGCCGGAAGATTTCGCCAAGCACACGCTGGTGCTGGACTACAACAACACCGCGCAACTGGAAGACGCCTTCAAGACCGCCGGCAACGAGATCGCCTGCGTGATCGTGGAACCGGTGGCCGGCAACATGAACCTGGTGCGCGCCAGCGACGAATTCCTGCAGGCGATGCGCCGTCTGTGCACCGAGTACGGCGCCATCCTGATTTTCGACGAAGTAATGTCGGGCTTTCGCGTGGCGCTGGGCGGGGCCCAGGAACTCAACGGCATCACCCCCGACCTGACCGCGCTGGGCAAGGTGATCGGCGGCGGCCTGCCGGTGGCGGCCTTCGGCGGCCGCGCCGACATCATGCGGCACCTGGCGCCGCTGGGCGGCGTGTACCAGGCCGGCACGCTCTCGGGCAATCCGGTGACGGTGGCGGCCGGCATGGCCACGCTGAAGATCATCCAGCAGCCGGGCTTCTACGCCAGGCTGGGCCTGCAGACCAAAAAGCTGGCCGAGGGCCTGACGGCGGCCGCCAGGCAAGCCGGCGTCACCTTCGCCGCCGACGCCATCGGCGGCATGTTCGGTTTGTATTTCGCGGCAGCGATACCGGACAGCTACGCCGAAGTGATGAAGGGCGACAAGGAAAGCTTCAACCGCTTCTTCCACCAGATGCTGGACGCCGGGGTCTACTTCGCGCCATCGGCCTTCGAAGCCGGCTTCGTCTCCGCGCAGCACGACGATGCGGTGATCGACGCCACCATCGCGGCCGCTTCCAAGGCATTTGCGGAACTGGGCTGACACTCAAAGGCTGCCGGCGCATGCCGCAGCCTTTTCTTTCCGACAATAAAAAAGGACGCCGAAGCGTCCTTTTTTATTCGGTAAAGCCTTGTATCCGGTGAAACTTTTCCCCTGGATCAGGCCGAGAACGACGAGCCGCAACCGCAAGTGGTCGTGGCATTCGGGTTCTTGATCACGAACTGCGCGCCTTCCAGGTCGTCCTTGTAGTCGATCTCGGCGCCGACCAGGTACTGGTAGCTCATCGAGTCGATCAGCAGCTGCACGCCGTTCTTGGACATGGTGGTGTCATCTTCGTTGACGATCTCATCGAAGGTGAAACCATACTGGAAACCGGAGCAGCCGCCGCCCTGCACGAATACGCGCAGTTTCAGGTCAGGGTTGCCCTCTTCTTCGATCAGTTGGGCCACCTTGGCGGCAGCGCTGTCGCTGAAGTTGATCGGGGTCGGGATATCGGTTTGTTGCAGTTCGGCTACGGCATTCATGTTGGGCTCCTGCTTGGCTTGGGCGGACAATGATTCATTATAAGCCCTTGCGGATTTTCATGCTTCGGACGACGCGGCCAGCTTCAGCAGCGGCGTTTCTTCCGCCTGGTCATGGCTGAGCTTGCCGGAAACCAGCGCGCCGCCATGCATTTCCAGCGCCTTGTAATAGACATTGCCGGTAATGCGGGCTTTGGGCTGCAATTCAAGCAGGTCGGTCGAGTAGACGTCGCCGACGATCTCGCCATTGACGATCAGGTGCGCGGCGCGCACCTCGCCGACCACCTTGGCATGCTCGGAAATCACCAGCACGCTGGATTGGCCGCTCTCGCCGCTGATGTTGCCATTGATATGGCCGTCGATGCGCAGGCCGCCCTTGAAGCCGATCTCGCCCTTGATGCTGGTCGACATGCCGATCAGGCTGTCGATCGTGCTTTTGGTCTTGCGTCCGAACATGAAATCACCTCACAGGTCTACCGACTGCTGGGCGCGCACCTGGCCGCGGTCGAGAACACGAACTGCAACCGCTTTAATGGTCGCTCCCTCCGGCACATTCAACACGCCTTCAACCCGCTGGTAATACTTGAATGCGAGCCTGTAACGCGCAAGATCGGTCGAATTGGATTCCGGGAAATTGATAATAGCACTCTTGCCCGCCTGCCAAATCGTGATACTGAGCTGTAAATTCCCGGCAAATTGCTGGGTACCGCCCCCGCCTTGCATGACCAGGATCCGGTAACGCAATTGGCTAGGCCCGGCCAGCTCGGCCTTGAAGCGCTGGATGGTGATCCCCGGCGCGCCGAGGTTGGTCGGCAACAGGCTGTCGAAAAAGGCAAGATCCTCTTTCTGGCGGTTGTTTTCCGCTTCCAGGTTCTTCACCTGGTTCGCCAGTTGCGCCTGGGCGGCCTGGGCGATCTTCAGCTCGTTCTGCGACGCGTTCGAGGCGGTCTGCAGCCGATCGTTTTCCGCCGACAGCTTCTTGACCTGCCCGGAGAGCGTCGATACCTGCTCGCTGTCGTCGCTCTGGATCCCGGGCAGGTTGTTGCGCCCCAGTTCATAAGCCCATACCGCCAACGCCGCCCCGCCACCCAGCACGATCGCCCACAACAGGGCCTGCAGCGGCCACGGCAGATGGCGCTTGATGGTCATCTTCGGCGCGGAAATCGTCAGGCGCCGTTGCCATAGCTTGTACTTCACGGCAGGACAGGGACTTGTAGCAGGCCGCTGGTTTCTTCCAGGCCGAACATCAGGTTCATGCACTGCACCGCCTGGCCCGAGGCGCCCTTGACCAGGTTGTCCTGCACCACCAGCACCACCACGGTGTCGCCGTTGTCCGGACGATGCACCGCCAGGCGCAGCATGTTGGACGCGCGCGTGGTGCGGGTTTCCGGATGCGAACCGAACGGCATCACGTCGACGAAAGGCTCGTTCTTGTATGCCTCTTCGAACAAGGCCTGCAGCGCGGCGTTGTCGATATCCCTGGTCAAGCGCGCGTACAGCGTGGAATGCATGCCGCGGATCATCGGCACCAGGTGCGGCGTGAACAGCAGGCCGACCTTTTCGCTGGTCAATTTGGAGAGGCGTTCGATGGTTTCCGGCGAATGGCGATGGCCGGATACGCCGTAGGCCTTGAAGTTGTCAGAGGCTTCCGAGAACAGCAGCGACAGCTCGGCCTTGCGTCCCGCGCCGGACACGCCGGACTTGCAGTCGGCGATCAGGTGCGAGGCATCGATCACGCCGGCCTTCAACAGCGGCGCGAAACCCAATTGCATGGTGGTCGGATAGCAACCCGGATTGCCCACCACGCGCGCGCGGCGGATCTGTTCGCGGTTCAGTTCCGGCAAGCCGTAGGCGGCTTCCTTCAACAGCTCGGTGCAGCTGTGCGGCAGCTTGTACCATTTTTCAAAGGCGGCGACATCCTGCAGGCGGAAATCGGCGGCGAGGTCGATCACCTTCACGCCCGCGGCCACCAGCTCAGGCGCCTGGGCCATGGCCACGCCGTGCGGGGTGGCGAAGAAGACCACGTCGCAGTCGGTCAAGCGGGCCTTGTCCGGCGAGGAAAATGCCACGTCCACGCGGCCGCGCAGGGACGGATACATTTCCGCCACCGGCATGCCGTCTTCCTTGCGCGAGGTCACGGCCTGCACGCTGGCTTGCGGGTGGCTCGCGAAAATACGCAGCAATTCGACGCCGGTGTAACCGGTTCCGCCGACGATACCTACCTTGATCATGTCTTGTCCTTGCGAAAAAAAGCGAACAGAAAGCTTCGCAGAAGCAAAGTTTCTCAAACTTTTTCATTCTAGCAGGAGAATATTTCCCGCTGATTTCTGTTGAGGAAGTTATTTCACCGGCAATCTTCAAAAATCCCGCCATGCGGGAAGCGCTGCGCCGCCCGGCACAGCGCAGTGGCGCGCAGCACAGCAGCGTTCCGACACCGTAAAAAGCAAAAAGCCGCCAGCAAACATGCCGGCGGCTTTCTGTGATGCGAGAAACGATTAACGCTTCGAGAATTGCTTTGCGCGACGTGCCTTGCGCAGACCAACCTTCTTACGTTCGACTTCACGCGCGTCACGGGTGACGTAGCCTGCGTTCGACAGGGCTGGCTTCAGGCCGGCGTCGTAGTCGATCAGGGCGCGGGTGATGCCGTGGCGCACTGCGCCGGCCTGGCCGGACTCGCCGCCGCCGTGCACGTTGACCATGATGTCAAAACGCTCGACGTTGCCGGTCAGTTCCAGCGGCTGACGGATCACCATCAGGCCGGTTTCGCGGGAGAAGTATTCAGCGGCGGGCTTGCCGTTGACGACGATATTGCCAGAGCCGGCCTTGATGAAAACACGAGCCACAGCACTCTTGCGACGGCCGGTTCCGTAATTGTAGTTACCGATCATGTCTGTTCCTTAGAGCGCGAGGGGTTTCGGTTGCTGGGCGGAGTGCGGATGGTTGCCATCTGCGTACACCTTCAGCTTCTTGATCATGGCATAGCCCAGCGGGCCCTTGGGCAGCATGCCCTTGACAGCCTTCTCCAGCGCACGGCCGGGGAAACGCTGCTGCATCTTCAGGAAGTTGGTTTCGTAGATGCCGCCCGGATAGCCGCTGTGACGGAAATACGTCTTTTCAGTCGCCTTGGTGCCGGTGACGCGCAACTTGCCAGCGTTGATCACGACGATGAAATCGCCGGTGTCGACGTGGGGGGTAAATTCCGGTTTGTGTTTGCCGCGCAGTCGGAGTGCCACTTCGCTGGCAACACGTCCGAGGATCAAGTCCGTCGCGTCAATCACGAACCACTCACGCTGAACCTCATGGGCTTTAGCGGAAAAGGTCTTCATGTTTGACTTCCTAAATGAAAAAATAACGCTCAAAGTGGCGGTTCCGTTCGTCCGTGCCGGCCGTACTAGATGTATCTAGACAGGCCTTCACGCCTTGCGGACTCATCCTTTTATCTTCCCGAGCGCATGGGAAAGCCGAGAATTATAGCCTTTTCAATGACTTAGCGTCAAAAGGTTTGACGGCTTTTGTCGCATTTCGCCGCGCCGGGGTAGCAACAAGCGGCGAACGCGCCTGTTCCGATGGCAAACAGGCAAGTTTGCCGACAGGTGCGGCCGGGATCGCGGAAAAATGGATAAAAAAAACCCGGAAACAGTGGTTCCGGGTTTAATCCACACCAATGAGGAGGGTGGAGGAGACATCGTTACGTGCTGCAAATACATCCGTTGAAACCAATATAGCAAAGCGAATTGTGCATTGCAATATACGTTCGAATATTTTTTCGAAATCCCTTAAAAGGCACGCCGTTGTTGGGTTTACACGACTCGACAGTACTTGAAGAACCATGACAAACAGGCAATTCCACCGCATCGCAAAATGACATACCCCGGCGCAACTGCGCGCCTGCGCATCGCCGCAGCAGCGGCCCCGGCCGCCAAAAGCTACAATACGCAGCTCTTTCAACCAATTTGGACTACACGATGGAATGCACAGTGCGCTGGACCGGATTGTCCGGCATGACCTTTACGGCGGAAACAGGCTCGGGACATCTGGTCACCATGGACGGCGCGCCCGATGGCGGCGGCCGCAACCTGGCCCCGCGCCCGATGGAAGTGGTGCTGGCCGGCACCGGCGGCTGCACCGCTTATGACGTGGTGGTGATCCTGCGCAAGAGCGGCCAGGATGTGCGCGGCTGCGACGTCACGCTCAAGTCCGAGCGCGCCGAAACCGATCCGAAAGTGTTCACCAAGATCCACTTCCACTTCACCGTGCGCGGCCGCAACCTCAAGCCCAACGTGGTCGAGCGCGCCATCAAGCTGTCCCACGAGAAATACTGCTCGGCCTCGATCATGCTGGAAAAGACCGCCGAACTGACCCACTCCTTCGAGATCATCGACGACCTCGCCGAAGCGGTGCCGGCGCTGGGCCAGCAGCAGTAAGCAAGGATCACGGCAAAAAAAAAACGCCGCACGGCTTGCGCCGGTGCGGCGTTTTTTACATCCGGGGCGGCTCAGACGTAGTAAGCCACGCCCGTCATCACTTTCGACATCGCCTTCATCAGCCCCTTGATGGGCGCAGGCATCTCGGCCGCGCCCAGCTCCTTCGCGGCCTGGCCATGTTCGACCTCATCGATGCGCATCTGCTCGACGATGGCGCGCGACTTGTTGTCCTGCGCCGGCAGCTTTTCCAGGTGGCTCAGCAAATGCAGCTCGACCTGGCGCTCGGTCTCGGCCACAAAGCCGAGGTTGCGCGCATCGCCCACGCGGGCCGCGATGGTGCCCAGCACGTAGGAACCGGCATACCAGACGGGATTCAACAGGCTGGTGCGCGAACCCAGCTCGCGCAGGCGTTCGGCGGTCCAGGCCAGGTGATCCTCCTCTTCGATGCCGGCATGCTCGAAGGCCTGCTTGATCTCGCGCTTCTGGGCCAACCGTCCCTGCGCGTCGTACAGCGCCTGGGCGCAGACCTCGCCGACATGGTTGACCCGCATCAGGCCGGCCGCATGCCGCTTCTCGGCCTCGTCCATCACGCCATCGGCCAGGCCGCGCCCGGGATTGGGCCGGCTTTCGGAGACCACGCCGCTGACCACGCGCAGCGCTTTATCCAGATCGGTAATCAGTCGGTCGACGAATTGCATGCGTACCCTTCCTATTGGTGGCTCAGGCCATCTTCCAGTTGATCTGCTCGCCGGCCGACAGCGGCACCACGGTGGTATCGCCCATCGGCAATTCGGCCGGGATGGTCCAGCTGTCGCGCTTGAGGGTGACCGTGCCCTGGTTGCGCGGCAAGCCGTAGAAGGCCGGGCCGTTGAAGCTGGCGAAGGCCTCGAACTTGTCCAGCGCGCCGGCCTGGTCGAAGGCTTGCGCGTACAGCTCCAGCGCGTGCAGCGCGGTGTAGCAGCCGGCACAGCCGCAGGCGTGCTCCTTGAGGCCCTTGGCGTGCGGCGCCGAGTCGGTGCCGAGGAAGAACTTGTCGTTGCCGGAAATAGCCGCGGCCACCAGCGCCTGGCGGTGGGTCTCGCGCTTCAATACCGGCAGGCAGTAGTAATGCGGGCGGATGCCGCCCTTGAAGATCTCGTTGCGGTTGAACAGCAAGTGGTGCGCGGTGATGGTGGCCGCGGTCGGGCCCTCGCCGGCCAGCACGTAGTCGGCCGCTTCCTTGGTGGTGATGTGCTCGAACACCACTTTCAGCTCGGGCATGGCCTGGCGCAAGGGCTTCATGATGCGCTCGATGAACACCGCTTCGCGGTCGAACAGGTCGATCGCCGGATCGGTGACTTCGCCGTGGACCAGGAACGGCATGTCCAGCTCCTGCAGCACTTCCAGCGTCTTGTAGCACTTGCCGAGGTCGGTCACGCCGGCGTCCGAGTTGGTGGTGGCGCCGGCCGGGTACAGCTTGACGGCCTTGACGAAGCCGCTGTCCTTGGCGCGGCGGATCTCGTCGGGCGGGGTATTGTCGGTCAGGTAGAGCACCATCAGCGGCTCGAACTGCATCCCCTCGGGCAATGCCGCCAGGATGCGCTCGCGGTAGGCCGCGGCCTGTTCGGTGGTGGTGACCGGCGGCTTCAGGTTGGGCATGACGATGGCGCGCGCGAACTGGCGCGCGGTGTGCGGCAACACGTCCTTCAGGGTGGCGCCGTCGCGCAGGTGCAGGTGCCAGTCGTCCGGGCGGGTGATGGTCAGTTGGTTGCTCATTCGATGTTCTTTCTGGTCTGGAATTGGCGGATGGCGGGCATCCCATGGCCGCGTCCGGCCGCGCGGGCCGGGGCTTCACCATCAAGAGCGATATTCTACCGTAGCCGTCAAGCCCCGGCCGGCCCGGCGCACGCCGGTTTGATGCCGGACAAAAGAAAGGCCGCATCGTCGCCGATGCGGCCTTCTCTCCTTCGGAGGCGCCCAAGGACGCCGCCGGGATTGGATCAGTGGGTGATGATCTTGGCCAGGAAATCGCGCGCCCGTTCCGAACGCGGCGAGGCGAAGAACTCATCCTTGGCGCAATCTTCCACCACTAGGCCCTTGTCCATGAACACGACGCGGTTGGCGACCTTGCGGGCGAACCCCATTTCGTGGGTCACGACCATCATGGTCATGCCTTCCTGGGCCAGGCCGACCATGACATCCAGCACTTCATTGATCATTTCCGGGTCGAGCGCCGAGGTCGGCTCGTCGAACAGCATGGCGATCGGGTCCATCGACAGCGCGCGGGCAATCGCCACGCGCTGCTGCTGGCCGCCGGACAGTTGGCCGGGGAATTTGTCCTTGTGCGCCAACAGGCCCACGCGGTCGAGATACTTCAGGCCCTTCTCGGTCGCCTCGTCCTTGCTGCGACCCAGCACCTTGACCTGGCCGATGGTCAGGTTCTCGCGAATGGACAGGTGCGGGAACAGTTCGAAGTTCTGGAACACCATGCCGATGCGCGCGCGCAGCTTGGACAGGTTGGTCTTGGGGTCGCCCACCGAGATGCCGTCCACGGTGATGTCGCCCTTCTGGAACGGCTCCAGGCCGTTGACGGTCTTGATCAGCGTCGACTTGCCCGAACCGGACGGGCCGCACACCACCACCACGTCGCCCTTTTTCACCGAAGTCGTGCAATCGGTCAGGACCTGGAAGCTGCCGTACCACTTGCTGACGTTGTTGAGTTCAATCATTTGTTTCTCCTGGATTTCTGGATGCGTTGGGCGGCCGGCGCGTCATCTGCGCCAGCCGCCGTCATGGGGCTTAACGGATGATGGCGATCTTGCTCTGGAAGCGCTTGACCAGTTGCGACAGGCCAAAGCTCAGGATGAAGTACACCACCGCCACGAACAGGTACATTTCCACCAGGCGTCCATCGCGCTGCGCGATCTTGGAAGCGCTGGTGACGAAGTCCGGCACCGAACCCAGCACGTACACCAGCGACACGTCCTGGAACAGGACGATGGTCTGGGTCAACAGGATCGGCGTCATGTTGCGGAACGCCTGCGGCAGCACCACGTTGCCCATCATCTGCCAGTAGTTCATGCCGATCGCGTAGCCGGCGAACACCTGGCCGCGCGGAATCGACTGGATGCCCGAGCGCATGATTTCGCAGTAATAGGCAGCCTCGAACAGGATGAAGGTGATCAGCGCCGACTGGAATGCGCCCACCCGGATAGGCTCGGACGCGCCGATGATCCACGCCCCGATGAACGGCACCAGGAAGTAGAACCAGAAGATCACCAGCACCAGCGGGATCGAACGGATCAGGTTGACGTAGGTGGTGGCGATGAACGACAGCGGCTTGTTGCTGGACAGGCGCATCATCGCCAGCAGCGTGCCGAGGATGATGCCGCCCAGCATGGCCGAGAAGGTCAGGACAAGCGTGAATTTCAGGCCCGTGGTGAACAGGTAGACCCAGGAACGCTCGATGACGTCGAAGTCGAAATTGCTGAACATGGATTAATGCCCTCCCGCACTGGTGCTACCGCTGGAGATATAGCCAGGGACAGCCGTTACCTTTTCCAACAGGCGCGCCAACAGCAGCGCAATGGCGGAAATGACGATATAGATGATGGTTGCACCGGTCAGCGCCTCGAAGGTCTGGAAGGTGAACTCGCGCATCGAGTAGGTGGCGGCGGTCAGTTCGATCAGGCCGATGGTCAACGCCACCGAGCTGTTCTTGATGATCGCGGCGAACTCGTTGGTCAGCGCCGGGATGATAATGCGAAACGCCATCGGCAGCAGCACGTAGCGGTAGGTCTGCACCGGCGTCAGGCCGAGCGCCTGGCCGGCCATGCGCTGGCCGCGCGGCAGCGCCTGGATGCCGGTCGTGACCTGCACCGCGACACGAGCAGAGGTAAAGAATCCCAGCGCCAGGGTGGCGGTGACGAAGGATGCGTCGGGCAGGCCCTTGAGCCAGTTGCCGATGCCACTGGGCATCAGTTCCGGCATCACGAAATACCAGAGGAACATCTGTACCAGCAGGGGAATGTTGCGGAACAGTTCCACGTAACCGTTGGCGAGGCGAACCGCCCATGGTTTTGTTGTTGTGCGGATGGTGCCGGCGATGGTGCCGAGGACCAGCGCCATGATCCAGGCGGATATCGCTGTCGCGAGGGTCCATTTCAGGCCCGCCATCAGCGTATCGATATAGGGAATGCCGTCGGGAGACATCTCCCAGAAGATTCCCCAGTTCCAGTTGTAATGCATAAGTGGCCTCGTCTCTGTTTCGAGTCAGTCTGTCAGGCGCGATCACCAGGCAAATGCCGCGCCATGGATATTCCGGTCAGTCACCGGCCGCTGTGGATAAAAGCAATTGCACCGCGGCAACCGCCTTTGCCGGCCGGTTAAACAAAACGGGGGACCAGGCCCCCGTTTCGTCAAGACGGATTGATTCGTCTTGGGATAAAACGGGTCGCCCCGTTTCATCACTCATTGCCAAAGGCAATCAGCCGATTACTTCTTGGAAGAAGATTGCTTCTGCGCTTCCGGAACGGCTGCATACGCGGCCGGTTCGCCCGAATCGGTCGGCTTGGCCAGCACAGCTTGCAGCTGCGGGCTCATCGGCACGTTCAGGTTCACGCCCTTGGGCGGAATCGGCGACTGGAACCACTTGGCATAGATCTTCTTGATCTCGTCACCCTTGTAGACCACGGTCAGGGCATCGTCGACCACCTTCTTGAAGGCGACGTCGTCCTTCGGCAGGATCAGGCCATAGGGCTCGACCGACAGGGCTTCCGAAGAAACCTGGTAGTCGCCCGGCGCCTTGGAGTTGGCAGCCAGCGAGGACAACAGGATGTCGTCCATCACGAACGCCGCGGCACGGCCGGTTTCCACCATCAGGAAGGCTTCGGCGTGATCCTTGGCGGCCAGGATGTTCATGCCCAGGTTACGCTCTGCGTTCAGGGTAGTGATCTGCTTCAGGTTCGAAGTGCCCGAGGTCGAGACGACGGTCTTGCCCTTCAGGTCGTCCAGGGTCTTCAGGTTGGCGGCCTTCTTCGACAGGAACTTGTTGGCGGTCACGAATTCGGTCACCGAGAAGGACACCTGCTTCTGGCGTTCCATGTTGTTGGTCGCAGAGTCGCACGAGATGTCGGTGGTGCCGTTGGCGATCAGCGGAATACGGGTCGCCGACGTCACCGGAACCATCTTGATGTTGAGCGACGTCAGGCCCAGCTTCTTCTGGATCGCGGTAGCGGCCTTCAGGCACAGGTCGATCGAGTAGCCCTGGTAGGACTGCTTGTCATCGAGATAGGAGAACGGGATCGAGGAATCGCGCACGCCCAGTGTCAGGGTGCCGGTATCTTTGATCTTCTTCATCCGGCCGGTGAACTCTTCCGCATGGACAGAACCCATCAGAACGCTTGCGCCGACCAACACCCCTGCTAGCTTCAATAACTTCATTGTGTGACCTCCTGGAAAAATTTTTACGTAGTGTACCAAAAGCCCTCTTCCAAAAACAGCCTGAGCAGTCCATGGAGCAAGGCTTAGCGGTCCTGTTGCCATGCCTCTTTTTTATTGTTAAGCCATATCTTTGCAGGCTTTCTTTCATCCGCTTGCAGCCGCTGCCGCCAACCGATGGCGGCACGCAACCCATAGCAGTGATCCAGATGCGCGACATGCGGCGGCGGCATTTTACGACAGATACCCAAGCCAATCGCCCGCAGCGCGCCAATATTCCATTCCCGGTGAAGCGTCCATCGCCTGCCGCATCGCAGCGGCCGATTCCCCCGACAGACAGCCAGCACATCTTACATGAGCATCCGGCCCGGCCGGCTATGCTTTCGCGGCATCGTTGCCGATCCCCCGCCAAAACCGCCGCGATAGCTTCTTACCGTCAGCAATATCCATGCCAGAAAACTATTTTGCGATCTTGTCCGAAGGGAAGCGAAACGAATCGCGCAGCACATACCCCATCGGCAGCCCCAGCGCCTGCTTGCGCGCTCCCGCCGGCTGCATGAACCAGCGGTAATACATGCCCTGGATCTCGCCATCGAAAATCATGCGCGCCATCTCGCGATCGACCAGCGCCTTGAAGGCGGCATCGCCCTTGCGCATCATCATCGCATAGGGATCGACCGACAATGCCTCGCCGACGATCTCCAAGGCTTCCGGCGTCTTTATTTCGGTGCGGTATGAATACAGCAACACGTCGTCGTCGGCATAGGCGTCGGCGCGCCCGTCCAGCACCATCGTCACGGCTTCCTCATCGTTGCCCGCCTCAAGCCAGCGCATATCGAGCACGCCCGCGGCGTCGCGCGCCTTTACATAGGGCAGGATGGAACTGCCGCGCAGCGTCACCACGCGCTTGCCGCGCATGTCGAGCCACGAGCGGATGCCCGAGTCCTTGCGCACCATCATGCGCGTGGTCGTATAAAAGTGGGGAACGGTGAAATCGAAACGGCTTCTGCGCGAAGCGTTATTGGTAGTCGAGCCGCACTCGATGTCGGCGGCGCCGCTGGCGATGGCCTCGAAACGGCCATCGATATCGACCGGCAGGAACTTGAGCTGCATCTGGGGCAGCCTGGCTTCGCGTCGTACGGCGTCCGCGATCTTCCGGCAAATCTCGATGGAATAGCCGGCCACCCGGCCGTCGCTGCCGGCCTCGGCGAAAGGGAAATGGTCGACCGGAAAAGCGATCACCATCGTGTTGGTGCGCCGGATCTTGTCCAGCGTGTTTTCGGCGTGCGCAAGCAACGGCGCCAGGCACAAGCATGCCAGCACCGCCATTGCCAGTTTCACGCACCGCACGACATCAGCGCCGCCGGTGCGCACGCGCACACGAACCACGTCTCCTCCCTTACCGCTTTTCCGCAACCGACGATCTTATGCTGTCGCCTTGGCTGCCCATGCCGTGAATAAAGCCCTATTACGGGTACAAACCTCGCATTTCACGCGCCTGCAGCACGCGTGTGCAAGCCACGATGAACGCCGCGGTGCGCAGTGAAACCTTCTTCTCGTCGGCCAGTTGCCACACCGCGGCGAAGGCTTCGCGCATGATGCGGGTCAGGCGCAGATTGATCTCGTCCTCGGTCCAGAAGAAGCTGGAGAAATCCTGCACCCATTCGAAGTAGCTCACCGTCACGCCGCCAGCATTGGCGATCACGTCGGGCACGATCAGCACGCCCTTGTCGCGCAGGATATCGTCGGCCGCCGGCGTGGTCGGGCCGTTGGCGCCTTCCAGGATGATCTTGGCCTTGATGTTGTTGGCATTGGCTTCGGTGATTTGCTGTTCCAGTGCAGCAGGCACCAGAATGTCGCAGTCCACCGACCAGAATTGGGCGCGCTCGGCAATCTCGTCGGCGCCGGCAAATCCCTTCACGCTGCCGTTCTGCGCGACATAGGTCTGCAGCGCGACGACATCCAGGCCGCCGGCGTTGAACACCGTCGTCACATGGTCCTGAACCGCCACCACCTTGGCGCCGGCTTCCGCGAACAGGCGTGCGGCGATGCCGCCGACGTTGCCGAAACCTTGCACCGCAACCTTGGCGTCCTTGATGTCGAGGCTGCGCTTGGCGGCCGCTTCGCAGCCCACCACGAACACGCCGCGGCCGGTCGCCTCATGCCGTCCCAGGCTGCCGCCCAGCGAGATCGGCTTGCCGGTGACCACACCCGAAGAGGTGCTGCCCTGGTTCATGGAGTAGGTATCCATCATCCACGCCATGATCTGCGAATCGGTGTTCACGTCCGGCGCCGGAATGTCCTTGTTGGGGCCGATGATGATGCCGATTTCGCTGGTGTAGCGGCGGGTGACGCGCTGCAGCTCGCCGCGCGAGAGCGTCCGCGGATCGACGCGGATGCCGCCCTTGGCGCCGCCGTAGGGAACGTTTACCGCCGCGTTCTTGACGGTCATCCAGGCCGACAGCGCCATCACTTCCGACAGCGTCACGTCCTGGTGGAAACGCACGCCGCCCTTGCCCGGGCCGCGCGAAGTATTGTGCTGGACACGATACCCCTCGAAGTGGGCGATGGTGCCGTCGTCGCGCTCGATGGGGACGTCGACGATCAGCATGCGCTTGGGGCGCTTGAGGGTTTCCACCCAGCGCGCCAGCGACCCCAGGTAGGGCGTCACGCGGTCGATCTGTTCGAGATAGACGCCCCACGGGCCGATGCCGTGCGGGACGAGGTAGGAAGGCACTTCGTGGTTAGGTACGTTCGACATGATGCAATCGCTCCTTTTGTTTGCCGTGCTGTTCAAGACGCTGCAAAGAAATCGAGACCTGCCGAGCATAGTACTCCGCCGCGGCCAACGATCAAGATACGTCGCGCGCCCTCTGGCATTGCAGCCGATGGCGCGGGCATCCTGACCGGCCGCGCTCGCAGTGCGCAAGCGCCTGAAATCTTCTCCGTCCGAATCAGCGACGCAATCGTAGCCAGCCGGACAAAGCAAGGCTAATGCTTTGTGAGCATGCAACTATGCACAGGATGCATAACCAACGAATACCCCTTGTGGTGGCGGGATTGCGGGATATGTACGCCCTCGCCGGGCGGTTTTCGCGGCCCTTGACCGGCCGCCCCGGGCCGGCCCGCGCCAGGCTCAGGATTCGCGCTTTTCGGCATGGCGGGCAGCCTTCGACGCCGCCCTCCCGGAGCCGGCCGCGGCCCCCTTCTGACGCTCGGCCCGCGCCGTATCCTGCTCCACCAGGTATTCCCACAGACGCGCCACCAGCGCCTTGCCGACGCGCTGCGCGGTGGGCCGTTCGCGGTACAGGCGGATCTCCATCTCCACCTCCCACTCGCCGGCCGGCCCATCGGTGCGCGCCAACTGGCGGTTGCGCACCTCGCGCACCACCGAAGACTCCGGCAGGAAGGCCACGCCATGGCCCTCCAGCGCCATCATCTTGAGGCTTTCCGACATATCGGTCTCATAGTGCTTGAGCAGGTGCAGCGGGCGCTTCACATCCGACATCATCAGCTCCACCATCCGGCCCAGATAGGCATTGCTGGTGTATGACAGGAACGGCACCGGCGCCTTGGAGGTGCCAGGGAACAGGTAATCGGGCATGCCGTTGCGGTCGCAGCGCGAATACGGGCGCAGCGTCTCGGTTCCCATGGTCAGCATGTCGTAACGGCTGGCGTCGAGCTGTACCGGCTGGCGCGGATGGTGATAGCACAGCAGCAGGTCGCAACCGCCCTCGACGATGGTCATCACCGCATCGTGCACGTTCAGCGCGATCAGGCGCGTGTTGATGGAGCCGAAGCCGGATTCCAGCGAACTGAGCCACTTGGGCATGTAAGTCAGCGAGAGCGTATGCGGCACCGCAAAATCGATGGTGGTCTGGGCCGTCGGCCGCTTGCCGCGCAGCAGGGCGCGGGTATTGTTGATCTGCCCCAGCATCTCCACCGCCTGCTCGTAGAACACCTCGCCGGCCGCGGTCAACCGGGTCGGATAGGAAGTCCGGTCAATCAGGTCGGCGCCCAGCCAGGCCTCCAGCGACTGGATGCGGCGCGAGAAAGCCGGCTGCGTGACATGCCGCAAATCGGCGGAACGGCTGAAACTGCGGGTTTCAGCCAGGGAGACGAAATCTTCAAGCCATTTGCTTTCCATTGCCCGCCCACTTCTCGTTCTTTTAAGAATTCATGCGAATGGACGAATTGTGCCGCCGCGCCAGTCGCCGCGCAAGCGAACGCTGCAGCGGATAACCCTTAGCCAAAGAACCGGGAACCGCCTCTCACCGGCTGGCCGCGGGCATCAGCACTGTCGGCTCGCCGTCCGGTCCGGCGGCTGCGGCCGCCTCGCCGCCGGCCTCCATCCCGGGCGCCGGCGATCCGCCCTCGTCATCGGCGCCGGCCTGCTGGCGCAGCCACATCTGGGCGTACAGGCCGTTGGCCAGCAACAGCCCCGAGTGCGTACCGCGCTCGACGATGCGGCCGTGGTCCAGCACCAGGATCTGATGGGCATCCACGATGGTCGACAGGCGGTGGGCGATGACCAGCGTGGTGCGCTCGCGCGCGATCTCCGCCAGTTGCTGCTGGATCGCCTGCTCGGCGCGCGAATCCAGCGCCGATGTCGCTTCGTCGAAGATCAGGATAGCCGGATCCTTGAGCAGCGTGCGGGCGATCGCCACCCGCTGCTTTTCGCCGCCCGACAATTTCAAGCCGCGCTCGCCCACCATGGTGGCGTAACCGTCCGGCAGCGATTCGATGAACTCGTGGATGTAAGCCGCCCTGGCGGCCGCCACGATCTGCTCGCGGCTGGCGCCCGGCTTGCCGTAGGCGATGTTGTATTCGATGGTGTCGTTGAACAGCACCGTATCCTGCGGCACGATGCCGATGGCCTGGCGCAGCGAAGCCTGGGTCACCTCGCGCAGGTCCTGCCCGTCGATACGGATGGCGCCGCGATCGACATCGTAGAAACGGTACAGCAACCGCGACAGCGTCGACTTGCCCGAACCGCTGTGGCCGACCACCGCGGTCGTGGTGCCGGCCGGCACGGTGAAGTCGACATCGAACAGGATCTGGCGCTTGCTCTCGTAGCTGAAATCGACATGCTCGAAACGCAATGCCGCGCCTTGCGCCTTGAGCGGCGCGGCGGCGGCGCTGTCGGCCACTTCGCGGTTTTCTTCCAGCAGCGAGAACAGGCGCTCCATGTCCGCCAGGCTCTGCTTGATCTCGCGATACAGCACGCCCAGGAAATTGAGCGGGATGTAGAGCTGGATCATGAAGGCATTGACCAGCACCATGTCGCCCAGCGTCATGGTGCCGTCGATCACGCCCGCCGTGGCGCGCCACAGGATCAGCGTGACCGCGATGGCGATGATGGCCGACTGCCCGGTGTTGAGCAGCGACAGCGAACTCTGGGACTTGACCGCGGCGCGCTCATAGCGCTGCAGGCCTTCGTCATAGCGGCGCGCCTCAAAACTCTCATTGCCGAAATACTTGACCGTCTCGTAGTTGAGCAGCGAATCGATGGCGCGGGTGTTGGCGCGCGAGTCCAGTTCGTTCATCGTGCGGCGGAAATGCGTGCGCCACTCGGTCACCGTGATGGTAAACAGGATATACAGCCCCAGCGCGCCGGCCGTGATGATGGAAAACCAGATGTCGTAATGCAGCACCAGGTAAGCCAGCACCAGCAGGATCTCGATGACCGTGGGCAGGATCGAAAACAGCGTGTACGACACCAGGGTGGAGACGCCGCGCGTGCCGCGTTCGATGTCGCGCGTCATGCCGCCGGTCTGGCGATTCAGGTGAAAGCGCAGCGACAACGCGTGCAGGTGCTGGAACACCTGCAAGGCAATCGTGCGCACCGCGCGCTGGGTCACGCGCGCAAACATCAGTTCGCGCAGCTCGGTGAAGACCGAGGTCGCCAGCCGCAGCGCGCCATAAGCGGCCAGCAAACCCAGTGGCAGCACCAGCAAGGCTTGCGGATGCGCAACTGTGGCGCTCATCTGGTCGACCAGTTTCTTCAGGATCAGCGGCACGCCCACATTGGCCACCTTGGCGCCCACCAGGAAAGCCAGCGCCAGCATGACGCGCCACTTGTAGGTCCACAGATAGGGCAACAGCGTCTTGACGATGGCCCAGTCGCTGCGTTGGCGCGGCACGGCGGCGGTTTGCGGGGAGGAGGTATTCGGATAACGGCGCATGAGATGGCTGGAAAATGGCTGGCGGCGATATTGCGCACAGCCGCGAAACATGCCGCTAACGGCGGCAAAGCCCGCTGCGGCGAGGCAACATCCGATAAACTATGGTGCTCGCGCCATTGGCGCGAACATGATCCACGAACGATTCATATATGCTTTACGTGCCTGTTTGACAAGTGAGGACGCCTTCGGCGCGCCCCGCCGTCATCCGGGCGAGCAAGCTGGGATTATAAGAACCTATTCGGAATCTCGCCGGACTTCACGCTTTCAAGGGAGAAGCAATGACCACACCGCTCCGTACTCAACTGCCTGCCGGGAAATTCCCGCAACTGCGCGTCATGCCCATGCCGGCCGACGCCAACGTGTACGGCGACGTCTTCGGCGGCTGGATCATGGCCCAGGTCGACGTGGCCGGCTCGCTGCCCGCCACGCGCCGCGCCAATGGCCGCGTGGCCACCATCGCCGTCAATTCCTTCCTGTTCAAGAATCCGGTGTTCGTGGGCGACCTGCTCTCCTTCTACGCCGACATCGTCAAGGTAGGCAACACCTCCATCACCGTCAACGTCGAGGTGTATGCCGAGCGCAACCGCCTGCAAACCGAAATCGTCAAGGTCACCGAAGCCACGCTCACCTATGTCGCCACCGATGAAAGCCGCAAGCCGCGCGCACTGCCGCCGCTGGGGCCGGACGACGATATCGGCGAGCTCAACACCATGCAGGACCTGGGCGGCGGCTGGCAGGCCATTTGATGCTGTCAATTTGACGCTGCCAACGCAACCCGCGCGACCGCAATGTTGAAAAGAATTCAGCACGCGGGCTGCGCTTAGTTTGTATTGTTACGATCCCCTCATCTATCGCTCCACGAATCTTCACCATGTCCCCATCCATGCCTTCCCGTCCCGATGTCCTGATCGTGGCACGCCTGCCGCAACACCTGATGCAACTGCTGCACGACAATTTCAATTGCCACAACCTGCTCGATGGCCTGAGCGAAGAGAAGCTCAGCCAGATCGCCCCGGCCATCCGCGCCATCGCCGCCAACGGTGAAGCCAAGGTGCCGCGCGAATTCATGGCGCGCTTCCCGGCGCTGGAGATCGTCTCGGTATTCGGCGTCGGCTATGACGGCGTCGACGTGCCGGCCGCGCGCGAACGCGGCATCCATGTCACGCACACGCCCGACGTGCTCACCGACGATGTCGCCGACATGGCCATCGCCCTGATGCTGGCCGCGGCCCGCAACGTAGTGCGCGCCGACCGCTTCGCCCGCGGCGGCGAATGGAAAAACGGGCCGTTCCCCTTCACCACCAAGGTCAGCGGCGCCAGGCTGGGCATCGTCGGCCTGGGCCGTATCGGCGAAGCGATCGCCCGGCGCGCGGCCGGCTTCGACATGGATATTTCGTACCACAACCGCTCGCAAAAGGATGTGCCTTACACCTACTACGGCGACATCAAGTCGCTGGCGGCGGCAGTCGACTTCCTGGTCATGATCACCCCTGGCGGCGCCGGCACGCGCGCCCTGGTCAATGCCGAGGTGCTGGAAGCGCTGGGCCCCAAAGGTTTCCTGATCAACGTCGCGCGCGGCTCGGTGGTCGACGAGGCGGCGCTGACCCGGGCGCTCAAGGAGGGCAAGATCGCCGGCGCCGGCCTCGACGTGTTCGAAAACGAACCCAACATCCCGGCCGAACTGGCGGCGCTGGAGAACGTGGTGCTGACCCCGCACATGGCCAGCGGCACGCTGGTCACGCGTACCGCCATGGCCGACCTCGCCTTCCATAACCTGCAAGCGCATTTCGCCGGCAAGCCGGTGCTCACGCCGGTGCCGAACTGAAAACGGCGATGGCGGACTCCACCACACTGATTGCGCTCGACTGGGGCACCTCCTCGCTGCGCGCCTATCGGCTGGGCAGCGGCGGCGCGGTGCTGGACAAGCGCGCGCTGCCCTGGGGCATCATGAACCTGCCGGTGGTCGAGGCCTCGGCCGCCGGTTTGCAGGCCGATTCGCAGGCCGGTTTCGAACAGGCGTTCAGCGAGGCTTGCGGCGACTGGCTGCGCGATGCGCCCGCCACTCCCGTGCTGGCCGCCGGCATGGTCGGCAGCGCCCAGGGCTGGCGCGAAGCCGCCTATCTCGACGTGCCGCTGCAGGTCGCCGACATCGGCGCCGGCCTGACCGCGGTCCCCACCCGCGGCGGCGCCGTGCTGCACATCGTGCCCGGCCTGATCGAGCGCGGCGCGTTGCCCAATGTGATGCGCGGCGAAGAAACGCAGGTGGCCGGGGCGCTGGAGAACGGCGCCGACGAGGAACTGCTGATCGGCCTGCCCGGCACGCATTCCAAATGGGTGCGCATCGCCGGCGAACGCTTCATGCACTTCGATACCTTCATGACCGGCGAGGCGTATGCGGCCCTTTCCTCGCACACCATCCTGGGCCGCACCATGCAACGCGGCGCGGATTTCAATCTGCCGGCCTTCGAACGCGGCGTGCGGGTCGCCACCGACAGCGCCGGCATCAATGGCGTGCTGTCGACCATCTTCAGCACGCGCACGCTGGGCCTGACCGGCGCGCTGGACGGCGCGGCCCAGGCCGACTATCTCTCCGGCTTGCTGATCGGGCACGAGATCGCGGCGTTGCGCGACAGCCGGGCAGCGGCCAGGCTGGCAGGCAACCCGCGCATCGTCCTGATCGGCGACGGCAAGCTGTGCGAGCGTTACCAGCGGGCGCTGGCCATTTACGGTTACACCAGGGTCGACGTGTCGGCGCAGGCGACCGAACGCGGCCTGTGGAAAATCGCCGTGCAAGCGGGGCTGGTGCGCCAGGACTGAGCGCGCCGGCCATCTATCTCGTCCACTGCAGCGTGGACCAAAACCAAAGACACCAAGCGAAAGACGCCATGTTCAAAGAAGCCATGAAGAAATGCCGGCTCATCGCCATCCTGCGCGGGGTACGCCCCGACGAGGTGGAGGCGGTCGGCCGCGCCATCTACGATGCCGGGTTCCGCATCATCGAAGTCCCCCTGAACTCGCCTGAACCGCTGGAAAGCATCCGCATCCTGCGCAGCGCGCTGCCGGTCGACTGCGTGGTCGGCGCCGGCACCGTGATGTCGCCGGCCCAGGTGCAACAGGTAGCGGATGCCGGCGGCCAGTTGATCGTGATGCCGCACAGCGACCCGGCCGTGATCCGCGCCGCCACCGATGCCGGCCTGGCCAGCGCGCCGGGCGTGGCCACGGTCACCGAAGCCTTCGCCGCGCTGGCCGCCGGCGCCGACATCCTCAAGATGTTCCCGGCCGAGCAGTTGGGCCCGGCGGTGGTCAAGGCCTGGCGTGCGGTGGTGCCTGCCAGCGTGGTGCTGGCGCCGGTAGGCGGGATCACGCCGGACAACCTGCCGACCTTCATGCAGGCCGGCGCCACTGCCTTCGGTTTGGGCTCCGCGCTGTACAAACCCGGCATGAGCGCGCAGGAAGTCGGGGCCAATGCCAAGGCGTTCATCGATGCATTGCGCGCCTGCGAACCAACCTGAACCCCTCGTCCGCCATCCCGCCGTTCACGCCGTGCCGGGATGGCGGCAAAACAAAAGCGCCGCTGCGAATCTCTTCACAGCGGCGCTTGTTGCCTGACACCTGAATACGCTATCAGGCAGCCTTCTTTTCTTCCTGCGATTTCTTTTTCTCGTCGCGCAGCTCGCGGCGCAGGATCTTGCCGACATTGGTCTTGGGCAGCTCGTCGCGGAACTCGATGTGCTTGGGTTTCTTGTAGCCGGTGAACTGTTCCTTGCAATAGGCCATCAGTTGCTCGACGGTGAGCGACTTGTCCTTGCGCACCACGAACAGCTTGACCGCCTCGCCGGTGTGCTCATCCGGCACGCCCACGCAGGCGCACTCCAGCACGCCCGGATGCAGCGCCACCACGCCTTCGATCTCGTTCGGATAGACGTTGAAACCGGACACCAGGATCATGTCCTTCTTGCGGTCCACAATCTTGGTGTAGCCGCGCTCGTCCATCACGCCGATGTCGCCGGTCTTGAAGAAACCGTCGTCGGTCATGACCAGGGCGGTCTCGTCCGGACGCTGCCAGTAGCCGGCCATCACCTGCGGGCCGCGGATGGCGATCTCGCCCGGCTGGCCCAGCGCCACCGGCTTGCCGTTGTCATCCAGGATGGCGATGTCGGTCGCCGGCAGCGGCAGGCCGATGGTGCCGGTGTATTCGTCGATGGTGCAGGGATTGGCGCTGGCGATGGGCGAGGTTTCCGACAGGCCGTAGCCTTCGATGATGGGACAGCCGGTCAGCTTCTTCCACTTGTCGGCCACGCCCTTTTGCACCGCCATGCCGCCGCCCACGCAACAACGGTAGCCCGAAAAATCCAGCTTGGCGAATTCGGCGTTGTTCAACAGCGCGTTGTACAGCGTATTGACCGCCGGGAAGGTGTTGACCTTGTACTTGGCCAGCTCCTTGACGAAACCGGGGATGTCGCGCGGATTGGGGATCAGCAGGTTCAGCGCGCCCTCGCGTGTGCCCAGCATGTTGCAGACCGTCAGCGCGAAGATGTGGTACAGCGGCAGCGCGCAGACGAACACCAGCTGGTCGATCGGCTTGCCGGACTTGAGCGCCGGGTTCAGCCACTCTTCTGCCTGCAGCACGTTGGCCACCAGGTTGCGATGGGTCAGCACCGCACCCTTGGCCACGCCGGTGGTGCCGCCGGTATATTGCAGGAAGGCGATGTCCTCATGCCCCAGCGTCACCGGCCGCAATTGCTTGCCGGCAGCCTGTTGCAGCGCCTGGCTGAAGGTGATGGCGTGCGGCAGGGACCAGGCCGGCACCATCTTCTTCACATGGCGCACCACCAGGTTCACGATGGCGCCCTTCAAGGTGCCCAGCAACTCGCCCATGCTGGCGACCACGATGTGCTTGATCCGGGTTTTCTCCAGCACCTTCTGCAAGGTGCCGGCGAAGTTTTCCAGCACGAAGATGGCTTCGGCGCCCGAGTCCTTCAACTGGTGCTCCAGTTCGCGCGCGGTGTAGAGCGGATTGACGTTGACCACGGTATAGCCGGCGCGCAGGATGGCGGCGATCGCGATCGGGTATTGCAGCACGTTGGGCATCATGATCGCCACGCGCGCGCCCTTTTCCAGGCCCAGGTCTTGCAGCCAGGCGCCCAGCAGGCGCGACAGGCGATCCAGTTCGGCATAGCTCAGGTACTTGCCCATGCAGACGTAGGCGTTGCGCTCGGCATACTTGGCGAAGGCCTCGTCGATCATCTGCACCAACGAGCCATAGCGGCCCGGGTCGATCTCGGCAGGCACGCCCGCAGGGTAGGAAGCAAGCCAGAATTTTTCCATGTTGTTACCTCTGTCTCCGGTCAGAACTTGCGCTGGGCTGAGCGTTGATCGGGCATCATTGCCTTGGCGCGCACAGCAAAAAAAGCACGAGTGTTTTTTTATTTAGTGCAGATGCTATCCAGCATTGGCCGCTTGGGCAAGTAGTTTAGGAGGTTTTTTACGTAAAACTTCACCCCCTCCCCGGCATGGCTCGTATTCGGCCGTCTTGCTTTTCGGACAAACCCTCTCGCTTTTGCATCATACCCTTGGGCGCCATGTCCGTGCACCCTTGCATGCCTGGCGGAAACACCCCGTCTGCCCAATCACAGCGGTGCGCGCTCGGTCTTGCGATCCCGCTGCCGGCCCGGCTCTCCCGTCGGCAGCGGATCGCCCAGGGCGATGTGGCGCGCGGCCTTGTCCATCTCCGCCAGTTGTTTCACCTTCGCATAAAAGTCAGGGAAACCGCTGCTATGCGCGAACAGCGCCTTGAATGCCGGCACCAGGTCGTGGTACGCGCCGACCAGCGCCAGGTGCGCATTGGACAACGGCATGGCGAACCAGCGGTCGTAACCGGCATAGCCGTCCCAGCGCTGCGCCTTCATCTGCGCATACTCCGCGCGCAGTTGGTCGAAGATCTGCTGCTTGCGTTCGCGCTTGGCATCGTCCGGCGCATCGCTGTCGTAGTTGGCTTCGAGCTTGTCGCGGTATTTGTCCAGCAAGGCCAGGAAATCCTGCTTGCGCGCATCGAAGCGGCGGTAAGCCTCGATCAGCTGGTCGTCATGCCTGGCCGCCAGCCAGCGCTCGACGCCGATTTCTTCGACCGCCACGGCGAAACCTTCGTTGAACGACGTATCGTCGCGCGCGTAGACGGTCTGGTGCGCCAGCTCGTGGAAGATCAGGCGCGCCAGCTCGCCGTCGGGATAATTGATGAAGGTGGAGATCACCGGGTCGTTGAACCAGCCCAGCGTCGAGTACGCCGGCACGCCCACCACCTGCACGTCATAGCCCTGCTGCTGCAACTGCGCGCCATACGCCTGCGCCGCCTGCTGGCTGTAATAGCCCCGATAGTCGACGCAACCGGCGACGGGGAAACACCACTGATGGGCCTTGAGCGACAGCTCGGGCGCCGCCACCACGTTCCACAGCACGAAGGGGCGGTCCAGCTGGGCATAGGTCTTGTAGCTGCCGTTGTCTGGCAACCCCAGTTGATCGACGGCGAAACGCCGGATCTCGCGGACGGTCTGCAATTTGGCCTTCAGGCCCGGTTTGGCGTTCGGGTCGGCGATCCAGTCGTCGAACGGCTTGGCCTGGGCCAGCAAAGAAAACTGGCCGTGGGCCGCCTGCGCGTAATAGGAGATCGAGGTGCAACCGGCCGCCGATACGGCAACCGCAGCCAGCGTCGCCACCCGCAGCGCGCGCCATTTCATGCGCAAGGGCTCAAGCTGCGGCGGCCGCATCCCCGGCCATCCTTTCAACCTGCACCAGCACATCGTAGAAAGTCGGCGCGTTACCCATATCTGTCAGGCGCTGGCTGGTGACTTCGTTGGCGTTCTTGCCGTCGGCGGCGAACTTCTTCCACCAGATCGACAAGCCGACCACCAGGCCCAGGCGCGCCTTGTCGGTCACGCGCACACGCGCCTGCATGCTGCCGCGGTCGTTGAAGATGCGTACCATGTCGCCGTCGGCGATGCCGCGCGCGGCGGCATCGGCCGGATGCATGTCGAGATGCGGTTCGCCTTCGGTGTCGCGCAGGCTCTGCACGTTGACGAAGGACGAATTGAGGAAATTGCGCGCCGGCGGCGAAATCATCGCCAACGGGTATTTCGCCCCCAATTGCGGGTTGCTGGCCACCGATTCGTAAGGCGGGGTGTAGGCCGGCAGCGGATCGAGCCCGGCCGCCTTCATCTGTTCCGAATAGAACTCGCACTTGCCCGAGGGCGTGGCGAAACCGCCTTCGGCGAACGGCGCGGCCGGCATGGCCAAGCGCTGCCAGCCTTTTTCCTTCAACCCGTCCCAGTCGTAACCGGCGCTGCGCGGATGGTCACGGCGGAAGGCGGAGGCGGCGATCGCGTCATCGCTATCCTTGAAGCAATCCTCCTCAAAACCCATGGCCGCGGCCAGCAGCCGGAAGATCTCGGTGTTCGGCTTGGCCTCGCCCAGCGGCGCGATGGCGGCGTTGTTGGCCATCATGTAGACGTGACCGTAGGCGCTGTGCACATCCACGTGTTCCAGCTGGGTGGTGGCCGGCAGCACGATGTCGGCGTAGTCGGCGGTATCGGTCTGGAAATGCTCCAGCACCACGGTAAACAAATCCTCCCGCGCGAAACCTGCCGCCACCTTGGCCGACTCCGGCGCCACCGCGACCGGGTTGGCGTTGTAGACGACCACGGCTGCGATCTGCGGGCCGAACGCGGGCGAGGCCGGTTTCAGCAATTCGTCGCCGATGGTGCTCATGTTGATCGTACGGGCCGGCGCGCCGTGGCGGGTCGCCAGGTCGGGGCGCGACAGCGCGGCATTGTCCCTGGGGAAGGAATCCGAGGTCGACATCTGGATGCCGCCGGCCGGATGGCGCCACGCCCCCACCAGCGCCGGCAGGCAGGCGATGTTGCGCGCCGCCATGCCGCCGCCGCGCACGCGCTGCAAGCCGTAATTGGCGCGGATCATCGCGCCTTCGCCGGCCAGCGCCACGCGGCCGTATTCGCGCGCCAGGCCTTGCACTTCCTCAACGCTGATGCCGCACACCTCGGCGGTGCGCTGCGGCGTCCATTCGGCGACGCGTTCCTTCAGTTGTTCGAAGCCCAGCGTGTGGCGGGCGATATAGTCGTGGTCCAGCAGGCCTTCGGCGGCCAGCACATGCATCATGCCCAGCGCCAGCGCGGCATCGGTGCCCGGCAGCAAGGCGATGTGCTGGTGGCATTTCTCGGCCGTCAGCGAACGGTAGGGATCGATGGCGATGATGCGCGCGCCGTTGCGCTTGGCGGCCTGCACCCGGGTCCAGAAATGCAGGTTGGAGGCAATCGGGTTGCCGCCCCAGATCAGGATCAGCTTGGCATGGTCAACCTGTTCCAGGTCGGTGCCGATGCGCGCGCCGACGGTATAGCGATAGCCGGCGCCGCCGGCCGAGGCGCAGATGGTGCGCTCCAGTTGCGAAGCGCCCAGGCGGTTGAAGAAACGCCCCGCCATCGACTCGCCCTGCACCAGGCCCATGGTGCCGGCATAGCTATAGGGCAAGATCGCCTGCGGATCGCGCAGCGCGATGGCGCCCAGGCGGTCGGCGATGGTCGCGATCGCCTCATCCCAACTGATGCGCTCGAATTTGCCTTCGCCCTTGCGGCCCACGCGGCGCAGCGGATGCAGCAAGCGGTCCTTGTGATAGGTGCGCTCGGTGTAGCGCGCGACCTTGGTGCACAGCACGCCGGAAGTCGGTGGATGCGCGGGGTCGCCGCGCACTTCGGTGGCGACGCCGTCTTTCACGGTCACCAGCAAGGCGCAGGTATCGGGGCAATCATGCGGGCAGGCGGCGCGGACTATCGTGGTGGACATGGCAGATCGGCTAAAAGGATGGGCCGCAACCCTGGCTGCGGCAAAGCGGATACTTTATCTTAAAATGCACTTTCCGAACGCTGACTGCCCACAACGATGCCGACCTCTCTCCATTTCTGGCGCGACCCCGCCCTGCCCTTCCTGGAAGGGCGGCGCGCCACCGGCAGCCTGTCCTGCTATGCGCCGCATACGCATCCGACTTTCTCGATCGGCATCGTCGACGCCGGCCGCAGCACCTTCGCGCTGGCCGGGCGCAGCATGCCTATCGTTCCCGGCGACGTGGTGCTGGTGCGCGCGGGCGACGTGCATAGCTGCAACCCGGAAGACCTGCAACGCTGGAGCTACCGCATGTTCCATCTCGACGCGGCCTGGTTGCGCGACTTGCTGGCGGAATCGCCGGATACATGCCGCCTGCTGGCCGCAATGGAGTCGCAGGTGATCCGCTCGCCGCAAGCGGCGCAACTGCTCGACCGCATGACGGCGGCGCTCGACGGCAATGACGGTGCGGCCAAGGAAGCGGAAGTCATCACCTGCCTGCACGAGCTGATGCTGCTGTGCGCCGAAGCCGGCAGCGAACCGCCCGCGGAGGAAACCGGCAATCCCGATGGCCTGCAGCAGGCCCACGATTACCTGTTGGAGCACTGCCGCGAACGGGTCGACATCGACACCCTGGCGCAAGTCGCCGGCACCGGCCGCTACCAGTTGATCCGGCTGTTCCGCCGCCGCTACGGCCTGACCCCGCATGCGCTGCAGCTGGACATGAAAATCAACCAGGCGCGCGCCTTGCTCAAGCAAGGCGCCAGTGCCGCCGACGCCGCCTACGACACCGGCTTCGCCGACCAGAGCCACTTCCACCGCGCGTTCAAGTCGCGTGTGGCGGCCACGCCGGCGCAGTATCAAAAGCGCTGAACTCCTTCAGACCCGCGATAAGGCCAACGCCGCGGCCGCCACCATCAGCAACAGGCCGGCCCCGCGCTCGACCATCGGCAAACTGCGCGCCAGCCATGCCATCGCCCGGCGCTGCGATACCGCGCACACCAGCGCCGCATCCCACACGAACACCGCGGCGAACATCCACACGCCGTAAAGAAGCTTCAGCCCGAACCCGGTCTGCGCCCCCACGATCAGCGTGAACAGGCCGAAATAGAAGATGCCGTTCTTCGGATTCAAGGCCGCCGACAAAAAACCCGCGCCCATGCCGGCAACGAATCCGGAATGGCTGCGTAACGCCGCAGGCTGCGTGCCGGCCAATGCCTGCGGCTTCAGGCTGGATTGCATGAACAGCCATCCCAGCCATGCGAGATAGACGCTGGCCGCCCATTTCATGACGCTCAGCAACGCCGGGCTCTGCTGCAACAGGCTGAATCCGGCCAGCGCCAGCGCGATGTACAAACCATTGGCCAGGGCGATGCCCAGGCTGGCGCCGATACCGTTGCGCCGCCCGTGGCGCAAGGAATTGCGCACCAGCAGCAGGAAGTCGGGGCCGGGACTGGCCAGCGCCAGGAAATGGGCCGAGGCCAGCAAGAAGAATTCGGAAGTCAACATGGATGCACGCGGATCATGGCAATGATGGAGCAACGCATGCTAGGCAAACCGCGCCAGCCTGTATTGAACAAAATTGCGCAGGCCCGAACCGCCGCGCCGCAACCCGGCGGCCACCGGATTAAGATAGCTTTTTATTCAGCAAACGCCCAGCCATCCGCGGCCGCCAAGCCATCATGAAACTCATCGATCCCATCGTCCGCTTCCACGCCGAACTGCAAGCAATTCGCCGCGACATCCACGCCCACCCCGAGCTCGGCTATGAGGAAGTGCGCACCGCCGAGGTAGTTGCGCAAAAGCTGGCCGAATGGGGCATTCCGGTGGTACGCGGCCTGGGCGTGACCGGCGTGGTCGGCATCATCCGCCATGGCGACAGCCCGCGCGCCATCGGCCTGCGCGCCGACATGGACGCGCTGCCCATGCCCGAGCTCAACACCTTCGCGCACGCCTCGAAGAACGAGGGCAAGATGCACGCCTGCGGCCATGACGGCCACACCACCATGCTGCTGGGCGCGGCGCATTACCTGGCGCAGCATCGCAATTTCGACGGCACCGTGTACGTGATCTTCCAGCCGGCCGAAGAAGGCGGCCGCGGCGCCGAGCGCATGATCCAGGACGGCCTGTTCGAGCAATACCCGATGGACGCCGTGTTCGGCATGCACAACTGGCCCGGCATCCCGGCCGGCCATTTCGGCGTGACGCCGGGGCCGCAGATGGCTTCCAGCAACGAGTTCGAAGTCACCGTCAAGGGCAAGGGTTCCCACGCGGCCCAGCCGCACAAGGCGATCGATCCGGTCATGACGGCGGTGCAGATCGCCCAGAGCTGGCAGACCATCGTCTCGCGCAACGCCAATCCGAACGATCCGGCGGTCGTCTCGATCACCCAGATCCATAGCGGCAGCGCCACCAACGTGATCCCCGACACGGCCACCATGATCGGCACCGTGCGCACCTTCAGCACGCCGGTGCTGGACATGATCGAGCGCCGTATGCGGGAAATCGCCGAACACACCGCGGCCGCGTTCGACGCCACCGTGGAATTCGGCTTCAAGCGCAACTATCCGCCGCTGATCAACCATGCGAAGGAAACCGCCTTCGCAGTCGGGGTGCTGACCGAGCAATTCGGCGCCGACCATGTCGATGCGCGCACCGAGCCGACCATGGGCGCCGAGGACTTCGCCTTCATGCTGCAGCACAAGCCGGGCTGCTACGTCTTCCTCGGCAACGGCGATGGCGGCCACCGCGACCACGGCCATGGGCTGGGCCCGTGCAACCTGCACAACCCCAGCTACGACTTCAACGACGACCTGCTGCCCATCGGCGCCACCTACTGGGTGCGGCTGGCGGAAAAATTCCTGCAGGCGCACTTATAAGCAGAATACTCAATACCACTAGAACTCATTTCATAAATAGGAGTGAGATGCGTTCTAGGTAAAAAGGGCTGAAGTCCTGTTCAATACAGAACCCAGCCCTCAAGCCCGTAACCGGCCTACATGACCATCCAGCTTTACTGGACAGTTCAACGTGGCGGACTTGGTCTCATTCTGGAATCAAGTAAATATCAAATTTACGCAATCCATTCGGCGATAAATAATCCCTGTGCGCCAGCGCCGCCAGCCCCGCTAGCGACGCCGCCACCGCCCCCCACTCCGAAACCGATTCCTACGCCACCATTCCCATTCCCGCTATAACCACCAATACCAGCGGTACCGTAAGGTAAGCCACCACCGTTACTACCGGCATAACTGCCGGATATGGTAGTGCCAGCGGTCCCAGATGTCTGGTAATACGTGACATTGGGAAGTGCTATCACACTTGTCGATAGCACCCCTTGTACATTTGTAACCTGAGCGCCAACGGCTGTCGTTGCTCCAACCCCGCCGCTACCTCCTCCTGCCGAATATACGGTGCCTGCGATAGTAATTTGAGTGGTTCCGCCATCTCCGCCGCTTGCTCCCGAACCGCCAGCGCTTCCCGCCGCTCCAATTACTACCGCATATGCTGTGTTAGCAGACAGTCCACTTAAATAAAATGTCGCCGCTGCTCCCGCACCGCCACCACCGGAGACACCATTGGCAACCAATGCTGAAGCGCCGCCACCGCCTGCACCTACTAGGGTAATTTTAAAAACCGTCGATGTAGTAACGCTAACAGGTGTGATGAAGTTCCCGCTTGCCGTGATTTTTTCAAAACCAAAATTTTTCGACACATTCAACTGACCTAAGTTGACCGCCTGTTGGCTCGCCGTCGCCATCGCCACTTGCTGAGTACCGCCAGGGCAATCCAACAGAATCCAACACAACGCCCCAGAATTCAACAGTGGGCCAACATAAGAGACCAATGTCGCCACGCTGTTAGCTACCAGTTCATTACCCTGCAACGCCTGGCCGCCCAACCCAAAAATCGGTGCTGCGGCATAACCATCCGGAGCGAAAGTTGCATCCGCCAGATTGGTCGTGCCAACTATAAACTTCTGAACGATCCCATTGACTGTCGGGGTAGCACCGAGTGGTACGGCATTTGAAGCTGTATATGAAGTTGTCATTTTTCCAGTTCCGATTTGTGAGGATTGAAGGCCCGCTCTTCATCAGCGGGATTTCAAATATATTCCTTTTCAATCGGCGCCGTTTTTCATTGCGGCATGACGGGCAATCTCAATGCGCCAGGATCGCCACCGCCTGTGTGCCGTAGGCGATCAGGTAACCGCCATGTTCGCGCTGCCAGCCTTGCGCGGCAGCCATGTCGGGGAACCAGTTGGTCTCGAAATCGCGGAACATGCCAAGTTCAAAACGATAGCGGTCCAGCAGCGCAGGCGGCCGTGCGTCGACCTGGCGCGCGCACAGCTCCCAGCTGGCAAAACCGACTTCGCGCGCCAGCGTATGCAGCACGTGCTTGAGTTGCAGGCTGCGGCGCAAGGGGTGGAGTTCGGCCACGGAAATTTCCGGCGTCACCTGCATGGCGACAATGCGGCGCAGGACGGGCAATGCCTCGCTGCTGCGCTCGGAATGTACCGCGCGCAGCAGCCGCTTGGCATAGCGGCGCAGGAAATCGCCGTTGGCGAGGCTGTTGCCGAAACCGGGTTCGGCGATATTTATGGCGTGGGGAAATTGGGTAGACCACATTACGTTTGTTCCTTTCAAGCGTCGTCTCCCGCCACGACTATCAAGGTTCAACGTCTGTGTTCAAGAACCTGAGCAGGTTCCAAGAGGTACTTCCGCAGACGGCAGGTGCATCGGCTTTCGCGGGAATGGGCGCCCTGCCGCGCCCGTGGCCGCATTCTATCCGCAACGGCGCAACTCTGCCAAGCCGGGGGTGGCGGCGATGCGACAGCCGTGCCGGCAAGGCATCAACATTGGCGAGGCTGGCGCTTTCGGGCATGATCGCAACAGCCCCCATCACGAAAAAAGGAGAACCCCTTGCAAACGCTCGCCACTGCCCTGCTCATCCTGATCGCCATCGAGCATGTCTGGATCCTGGTGCTGGAGATGTTCCTGTGGACCAAACCCATCGGCCTGAAGACGTTCGGCCAGTCGCAACAAGCCGCCGAGGCTTCGCGGGTGCTGGCCGCCAACCAGGGCCTGTACAACGGCTTCCTGGCCGCCGGCCTGTTGTGGGGAGTCGCCGCGGGCGAACGTCCGGTGCAGTTGTTTTTCGTCACCTGCGTACTGGTCGCCGGCATCTACGGCGGGCTCACTGCGAAACGCTCCATCCTGTATGTCCAGGCCTTGCCGGCCCTGCTGGCCTTGCTCGCCCTGCTGGCCGCGCGATGACTGGCCAGGCGCCCCGATGAACAAACTCGCGATGGCCATGCTGGCACTGCTCGCCGCCGGCGCACTACGCGCGCAGACTGCCGACAACGCCGAATGGTGGAGCTATCTCTCCGAGCGCGACGGCAAACCCGACAGCGTCCGGCTGGACATGGGGTTGCGCAGGGTGGCGCCGGTTTCCGGCTATCCGTATGTAATCGTCACCGGCGTGGGTTACCGTTCGAGCCGCCCGGACGGCTTGCCCGAGCCGGGCGACGCCGGCCGGCTCAACGCCATCTCGGAAGCGCTGGTGGCGGCCATCGGCCGCAAGACGCGCAGCATTTATGCCGGCACCGTCATCCATAACCTGGAACAACTCAACTATATTTATGTGATCGATCCCAACGGTCTCGGGGAAACCGCCGCGGCGGTCTATGCCAAGCTTTGCCCGGGCTGCGAAATACATACCGAGATCAAGGCCGACGCCGCCTGGTCGAGCTACCGGGATGTCCTGTTCCCCAACGAAGATACGCGCCGCCGTTACGGCCTGCGGCCCTATTGAGGGGGCCTCTCGCAACAGGACGCCGCCGGACGGCGCCAGGCGGGTGGCGTGCCCGGAAAGCGAACGGGAATTTCCCAACATAAAGTTTTCCTTCGATTTGGCCGATAATCATTGTTCACGGTTGCCGCTTCGCACAGGACGTGAAGCAATGACAACTACCGGCCGGCAGCCTGCGATGCCGGCGCGACAACATCAAACACGCTCGGGGAAGGGCAATGAAACAGATCAAACTCAACCTCAAGGATGAGGCATACGAATCGCTGCAACGCGATTACAAGAACTTTGTCCGGCTGTCGACGAAAGTCGATTCGGGCTTCGTTTCCCCGACATTCGACGGTTTCTTGCTGGCCAAGGTCTCGGAAAACCCCCATTTCCTGACCGAGGACGGCGTACAGCACCTGATGCTCTCGGGCCAGTACGCCTGGGCCAAGCGCGCGCTGGACAAGGATTTCCCTGATGTGGTGGAGATCCTGATCTCGCAGGCGTCGAACTACGGCTTTTACATCGCGGTACGCCATGACTGGAGCACGGACGACCTGCTGGCCGCCTCCAAGGCCTGGGCCGCGTCCATCGTCAAGCAAGCCAAGGGCGACGAATCGCAGATCGATATCCTGGCCGCGCAAATCAAGAATTCGGTGACCAGCATCACCGTGGTGCAGGAAAAGCTGAAAACCCCGGCTTCGCAACTGGCGCACGCATTGGTGCAGGAACTGCGCGAGACGCACATCGCCATCGAACATGCCTCCGGCGCGGTGGCGCGCGAAAAGCTGGGCGCGCTGCGCAGCCTGCTGCGGCTGGGACGCGCCTACGGCAATGTATCGGAAAAGGCGGAGCAGGAGATGATCGAGCGTCTGAAGGCGCAGAAGCCCTGGCTATTCACCGAAGGGCCGAAGGGATTCTGGGGCCATGTCGCCGCATGGTGGCGCGGCGTGTGATGGAATAATGCAATGAAGACAAACCAGGCCTGCCGGCGCACGTCCGGCAGGCCTGGTTTGCCTGGAGCCTGCTCACGAGCCGGCGTCAACCTCGCGCATCAGCCTGATGTCGCCATACCAGGCTTCCACCTTTTGCCCGGTGTTATCGGTATCGGTGAGCACGCCCACGCCAATCAGCCGTCCCGGCTTTTCGCCGAACGCCTTCTCGTAGTCCTCCGCCACATTGCGCTTGTATTCCACCCATTGCCCGACATTGACCGTGCCGCTTTCGACCACCAGCATCTGGATGCGCCCGGTACGGGTATTGGCGATCACGCTGCCCACGGGCGCCTTGTTTTCCCAGATGTACATCAGCGTGGCATAGGGCAGCTCATGGCCGGTCAGCAGCTTGGCCGTGTCGAACAGGATGGTGTCCATCAGCGACAGCTTGTCGTGGTCGCCATCGAACGCCAGCACGATGCGCACCGGCGAATCCTCGGTCTCGCGCTGGGTATTGTCGGCGCTGGGGATCAGGGCCGCGGTCTTCCAGTTCCATGACAGCCAGGGTTTCTTGTCGATGTCGATATTGACCTGGTGGCGCAGTCCGGACGATGCCTTGTCGGCATAGGCGCGCAGCACCGTGCGGCCGGCATCTTCGACCAACTGGTAGTCGGTACTCTTCTTCCTGCGCGCCAACGCCAGCGGCTCCCATTCCGCCGGCAGTCCTCCCGGCGCATTGGCGGAGAACAGCGCCAGGGCCCGGTCCAGCCGCGCCTGCTTGGCCGCCGCCTCAGGCGACAACGGCGCCTGCTTTTGCCCGGCGCAGCCTGCCAGCGCCAGTGCGGCGATGGTCAATGCCGCGATCCGCCACGGATGGCGAAAACGGGGAAAAGGGCGCAAGCCTGGAAGAAGCCGCCCAACAGCCGGGGAAAGCCAGAACCGCAAGCAACGCAATGTCATGGAAACAACCAGAAGAGCCGGCCTAGTCGGCCGCAATAACGGAAACTGCGTGACACCCACGGCCCTCGTCGTGCGGGCGCGGTGAACAGGCAGGGGGGAAATCGCACCACATCATACGCGAAGCCGTGCCCGGCCCGACAGCATCCTCAATTCTGCTGGCGCAAGATCTGGATGAACATCTTCGATAACGAAGACAAGGTCGTATTTTTTCGCGTGACGATGCCGTAATGTTCGATCCGGGTTTTCAGCCCGACCGGCAAGATGCACAGCATCTGCTTGGCGGCGAAGAAATGGGCGATGTCCAGCGGCATGACGGCCACCATGCTGGACTGCGCCAGCAAGGTCACCGTGACGAAGGGCGATGCCGTCTCGATCACATTGCCCGGGACTTTCAGGCCATCCAGCTTGAACTCGTGCTCGATCCAGATGCGCATGGGCATATTGCTCGAATACAAAATCCAGGAGGCGTCCGACAGCTCCTGCAAGCGCACCTTGTGCGCGGTGGCCAGCGGATGATCGATGCCGCTGACGATGCACATGGGCTCGCCGCGCAGCATTTCATAGTTGTACAGGTTCGGCTGGGAACTGACCGAGGAGCGCCCGATCATCAGGTCGATGCGTCCCTGGTCGAGCAACAGCAACTGGCGCGCGCTGGTGTCTTCGGTGATTTCGATGGAAACGTCCGGCTGGATCTCGCGCAGGCGCGACAGCGCGCGCGTGACGAAGGGCGCCGCGCCCATGATGGTGCCGATGGACAGGCGGCCGCCGCGGCCGCTGATCATGTTCTGCAGTTCGTCGCGCAGGTTGGCGACGTCGCTTTGGATCAGGCGCGCATAGCGGATCACGCAGCGCCCCAGTTCGGTGGCCTCGATGCCGCGCGGCGAGCGGTCGAACAGGGTGACGCCCAGGGCATCTTCCATTTCATGCAAGGCCTTGGTGGCAGCCGGCTGCGTCATGTGCATCACTTCGGCCGCCTTGTGCAGCGAGCCCTGCTCATCGAGCGCCGTCAGCAAGGCGACCTGCCGGAAACGCAGGCGGCTGACAATGGAACCGACCGAGGGCAATTCCCCCCCGGCCGTCTTGAGTTGGTTATCACCCGATGAATTAAGCTCATTAGACATCGTTTTGTAAGCCTCTTATATTCGGTGCTGCGAAAAACCACAATGCTAGCGCATCTATCGTCCAGCCAAAGCGATGCGTGAAAAAAGCAGGAGACTTTTGCGAAATTGATCTGGCGGAGCAGAAATTCCCGCCAAGTGCGAATCACTGACATCCGATTGCCCTGGCGCCTATCGTGCACTGCAGCGTAACGGGATACGACATGGGAATCGCGCTGTTCAAGCAACAAGAATGACCATCGGAGACAAGGTGAGGCTGATTCAATTTTCGGATCGCGAAGGTGCGCGCCGTGTCGGTATCGTCAACGGGACGACTATCCAGGCGCTGTCGCAGGTCGCCACCATGCGCGAGCTGGCGTTGCTGGCCGTGCGCAACGGCAATGGCCTGGAACGCCAGGCCCAGCTGCTCAATGGGAACCGGCAGGAAGACTACGCCGCCATCCTGCAAGAGCGACGCATCCTGGCGCCGCTGGACCATGAAGACCCGGCCCATTGCCTGGTCTCCGGCGCCGGCGTCACGCACCTGAGCAGCGCCTCCACGCGTGACAAGATGCACCGCACGATCGACGGCGAAGACATGGCCAAGACCGACATCATGCGCATGTTCGAATGGGGCCTGGAAGGCGGCCGCCCGGGCAAGGGCCGGGTCGGCGTGCAGTCGGAGTGGTTTTACAAGGGCGACGGCGACATCGTGGTCGCCCCCGGCCATCCCTTCCCCAGCCCCGACTTTGCGCTGGATGCCGGTGAGGAGCCCGAGCTGGTCGGCCTGTACGTGATCGACGACGAAGGCTGCCCGCGGCGCCTGGGATTTGCCATCGGCAATGAATTTTCCGATCACGTGATGGAGCGCAGGAATTACCTGTACCAGGCGCATTCGAAACTGCGCCATTGCTCCTTCGGGCCGGAACTGCGGGTGGGCATGCCGCCTGCGCACCTGGTCGGGATGACCCGCATCCGCCGCAATGGCCGCGTGATCTGGGAACAGGAATTCCTGACCGGCCAGGACAACATGTGCCACGACATCGAGAACCTGGAGTACCACCACTTCAAGTACAACCAGTTTCTGCGCGCCGGCGACGTGCATGTGCATTACATGGGCGCGGCCAACCTCTCGTTCGCCTCCGGCGTGCGCACGCAGATGGGCGACAGCTTCGAGATCAGCATTCCCGACTTCGGCGAGCCGCTGGTCAATGGCATTGAAATGGCCGCAACGACATTCGGCATCGGCGGCGCCAAGGCCTTGTAAGGCTTGCAGGAACCGTCGGTGAAAGATCGCCGCAAGGCGCATGCAGCAAGCAGTAACAAGCCACCCTGGCACACAGGCCGACAAGAGCCCGCCCACCGGTAGCCGGATCCTTCTGTGCAACCGGCGGCACGCCAGGCGTCAGACCTCAGGTAACAAGAAAGGAGACCACTTCATGTCAACACCCCATCACTCCCGGCCGGGAACGGCGCACATCTGCCGCCGCCATACGTAATCCTGCCACCCGCCCCGTTCCACCGGAGTATCAATGAATTACACATTTGATTTCATGAGTGTGTTCGCCAACTGGGACCGCCTGCTGTACGGCGCCTGGCTGACGATCCAGCTCTCCGCCCTGTCCATCGTGCTCGGCTTCGTGGTCGGCACATTGTGCGCGATCGCCTACCGGAGCAAGAACCCGCTGCTGCATGGCCTGGTGAAGGCTTACGTGGAGATCATCCGCAATACGCCGCTGCTGGTGCAGGTGTTCCTGGTGTTCTTCGGCCTGGCCAGCATCGGCTGGAAGCTGACCGCCGAAACCGCCGCCGTGATCGCACTCACGCTCAACGTCGGCGCCTACACCACCGAGATCATGCGCGCCGGCATCAACTCGATCCATCCCGGCCAGATCGAGGCGGCCGAATGCCTGGGCATGTCCAAGCTGCATGTCTACTGGCATGTGGTGCTGCTGCCGGCGGTGGAGCGCGTCTACCCGTCGCTGACCAGCCAGTTCATCCTGCTGATGCTGGCATCGTCCATCACCTCGCAGATCTCCGCCGAAGAACTGACCGCCACCGCCAACCTGGTGCAGTCGGAAACCTTCCGCAGCTTCGAAGTGTATGTGGTGATCGCGGTGGCCTACCTGGCGCTGTCCTTCCTGTTCCGTGCGGCATTCTGGCTGATCAGCCAGGTCGCGTTCGTCCGCAAGCGCAAGCTCGGCACCAACCTGTGAGCGTGTTATGAACTATTTCAAGGAGACAACGTGAACTCATTCAGTTTTCTACACGTTGAATACCTGCTGCAGGCGGCCGTCTGGACCGTGGTGCTGTCGCTGGTGGCCTTCGTGTTCGGCGGCGTCGCCGGCATCGTGATCGCGCTGTGGCGCGTCTCGCCCAACAAGGCGCTGCGCACCATCGCCAGCTGGTACATCCAGATCGTGCAGGGCATCCCGCTGCTGGTGATCCTGTTCGTGGCCTACTTCGGCCTGGCCATCGCCGGCTTCAAGCTCACGCCGCTGGTGGCGGCCGGCATTTCGTTCGCGATCTACTGCGCGGCCTTCCTCGGGGAAATCTGGCGCGGCTGCATCCAGGCGGTGCCCAAGACCCAGTGGGAAGCGTCGGAATGCCTGGGCTTCAACCGCTTCGAGCAGTTGACCAAGGTGATCCTGCCGCAGGCGACGAAGATCGCCATCCCGCCGACCGTGGGCTTCATGGTGCAGATCGTGAAGAACACCTCGCTGGCCTCGGTGATCGGTTTCGTCGACCTCGCGCGCGCCGGCCAGATCATCAACAACTCGACCTTCCAGCCCTTCACCGTGTTCGGTTGTGTGGCGCTGATCTACTTCTGCCTCTGCTATCCGCTGTCGGCGCTCTCCAAGCATTTCGAAAGGAAATTGAATGTCAGCAATCGTTAAGATCAAGGACCTGCACAAGAGCTTCGGCACCAACAAGGTGTTGAACGGCGTCTCGCTGGATGTGCAGAAGGGCCAGATGGTGGCCATTATCGGCCGCAGCGGCTCGGGCAAGAGCACCCTGCTGCGCTGCCTCAACGGCCTGGAGAAGGTCGATGCCGGCGACATCAACGTCTGCGGCCACGACATCCACCATCCCGACAAGCTCAACCTGCGCGAACTGCGCAAGCAGGTCGGCATCGTGTTCCAGAGCTACAACCTGTTCCCGCACCTGACGGTGGAGCGCAACATCACGCTGGCGCTCACCACCATCAAGAAGATGTCTTCCGACGAAGCCAGGAAGATCGCGCAGAACGTATTGCAACTGGTCGGACTGGAAAACAAGAAGGAAGCCTATCCCGAGCAGCTCTCCGGCGGCCAGCAGCAACGCGTGGCGATCGCCCGTTCGCTGGCGATGGCGCCGGAACTGATGCTGTTCGATGAAGTGACCTCGGCGCTGGATCCGGAACTGACCTCGGAAGTGCTCAAGGTCATGGAAGACCTGGCCAAGCAGGGCATGACCATGGTGCTGGTCACGCACGAAATGGCCTTCGCCCGCAAGCTGGCCGACGTGCTGGTGTTCATGCACCAGGGCAAGGTGTGGGAAGTGGGTCCGCCGGATGAGCTGTTTTCCAATCCCAAGACCGCCGAGCTGCAGAAATTCGTATCCAGCGATCTGTAACACATCAGTCGCATCATCAAGACGACGTACCCAAGCAGTACCTTTCATCTCAGGAGACATCAATGAAAAACCTTTTGAACTTCACCAAAAAAGCCGCCGCCGTGGTGCTGGGCATCGCCTGCTTCGCACAGGTCGCGCACGCCGATGCGCTGGCCGACATCAAGGCCCGCAAGAAAGTGCTGATCGCCATCGACCTGGGCGCGCCCCCGTTCGGCATGACCAGCGCCAAGCTGGAGCCGCAGGGTTCGGACGTGGAGACCGCGCGCGCCCTGGCCAAGGACCTGGGCGTGGAACTGGAAATCGTGCAGGTCACCGGCCCCAACCGCATCCCCTTCCTGATGACCGGCAAGGCCGACATGGTGATCGCATCGTTCTCGATCACGCCGGAACGCCAGAAGGTGGTGTCGTTCTCGCAACCGTACGGCGCCTCGCAGTTCGTGGTGGCCGCGCCCAAGGGCGAGAACATCAAGGGCCTGAATGACCTGGTCGGCAAGCGCGTGGCCGTGGTGCGCGGCAACATGCAGGATTCGCTGCTGACCCCGATCGCTCCCAAGGGCGCGACTATCGTGCGCTTCGATGACGACGCCACGGTGACCGCCGCCATCGTCTCGGGCCAGGTGGATGCTTTCTGCACGCCCAACTCGCTGGCCTCGGCCGTATCCAAGCAGAACCCGTCCAAGAACATCGAAACCAAGTTCGTGATCAAGGACATCCCTTACGCCATCGGCATCCGCAAGAACGAGCCGGCGCTGGAAAAGTGGCTCAACGACTGGATCGGCGTGAACCTGAAGAACGGCAAGCTGGCCGGCATCTACCAGCAATGGGTAGGCAGCCCGATGCCCGACCTGTCGCAGTTCGCCGCGAAGTAATCCTGAAATCCGCGCCGGCGATTCTGCCGGACGCGGATTGTTTGAAACGCTCTCACCGAGATCATCATGAAACCTATTTCTCCCATCATTCGATTGAATCCGGTCGATGATGTCGTCATTGCGCGCCGGCAGCTCATTTCCGGCACCGTGCTGGAAGAGGAAGGCGGCCTCAAGGTCGTCGGCCTGATCCCTGCCGGCCACAAGATGGCGACCCGCGCCATCGCGGCCGGCGAGCCGGTCAAGCGCTATGGCCAGATCATCGGCACCGCCAGCCAAGCCATCGAGCCAGGCCAGCACGTGCACACGCACAATCTGGCGATGGCGGAATTCTCCCGCGAGCACCATTTCGGCGCCGACGTCAAACCGGTCGACTTCGTCGCACAGCCGGCGACCTTCATGGGCATCGTGCGCCCGGACGGTCGCGTGGCCACGCGCAACTACATCGGCGTGCTGACCTCGGTGAACTGCTCGGCCACGGCCGCGCGCGCCATCGCCGACCATTTCCGCCGCGACATCCATCCGGAAGCGCTGGCCGCTTTCCCCAATGTCGACGGCGTGGTGGCGCTGACCCACGGCCTGGGCTGCGCGGTGGACTCGCTGGGCGAACCGCTGCAGATCCTGCGCCGCACCCTGGCCGGCTACGCCAAGCATCCCAACTTCGCCGCCGTGCTGGTGGTGGGCCTGGGCTGCGAGACCAACCAGATCTCGGGCCTGATGGAAAGCCATGACCTGAAGGAAGGCGAATACTTCCATACCTTCACGATCCAGAGCACCGGCGGCACCGCCAAGACGGTGGCGCTGGGTATCGAGAAGATCAAGAAGATGCTGCCCAAGGCCAATGACATCAAGCGCGAACCGGTGTCGGCCAAGCACCTGACGCTGGGCCTGCAATGCGGCGGCTCGGACGGCTACTCGGGCATCACCGCCAACCCGGCGCTGGGTGCGGCGGTCGACTTGCTGGTGCAAAACGGCGGCACCGCGATCCTGTCGGAAACGCCGGAAATCTATGGCGCCGAACACTTGCTGACGCGCCGCGCGGTGTCGTCGGAGGTGGGCCAGAAGCTGCTGGCGCGCATCGACTGGTGGGAGGAATACTGCCGCAAGAACGATGCCGAGATGAACAACAATCCTTCGGCCGGCAACAAGGCGGGCGGGCTGACCACCATCCTGGAAAAGTCGCTGGGCGCGGTGGCCAAGGGCGGCACCACCAACCTGGTGGATGTCTACAAGTACGCCGAGACCGTCACCGCCAAGGGCTTTGTGTTCATGGACACGCCGGGTTACGACCCGATCTCGGCCACCGGCCAGGTCGCCGGCGGCGCCAACATGATCTGCTTCACCACCGGCCGCGGTTCGGCCTATGGCTGCGCACCGTCGCCGTCGCTGAAACTGGCGACCAACACGGCGCTGTGGCAACGCCAGGAAGAAGACATGGATATCAATTGCGGCGAGATCGCGGACGGCATCGCGACGCCGCAGGAGATCGGCGCACGCTTCTTCCAGATGATCCTCGATACCGCATCCGGCAAGAAGACCAAGAGCGAATTGCACGGATACGGACAGGATGAGTTCGTCCCCTGGCATATCGGCGTGTACACCTGAGCTGCATCCCCCTGCTGCCGTTGGCGTCGCTGCCAACGGCAGTGTTGTTTGCGCCCTCCGGCGTTCGCCGTCAGATACGGCGCCGCCGGCAAAGCATCCCCTGGCTTTCATGCATGAGGGTGTTTTGCCAGCGGTGACGCCAACAAGCCAAGTATGGCCAGCTTCATGCGGCCTCAATAACCTAGGAGTCAAGAATATGGCACATGCATTCACTATCCAGGCGCACCTGCCTGAAGACCACGCGCAAGCGACGCTGATCGGGCGCGTCTGGCAGCCGGATGTCGGCCCGGTGCTGGTCAAGGTCGATGCCGATGGCGTGTACGACCTGAGCAAGCTTGCCGCCACCTCCAGCCAGTTGCTGGAACTGGACGATCCGGCCGCAGCGGTGAAGGCCGCGACCGGCCTGGCGCGCCTGGCTTCGCTGCAGGAACTGCTGGATAACGCCGACATTGCCAAGCGCGACACGGCCAAGCCCTGGCTGCTGGCGCCGATCGACCTGCAGGCGGTCAAAGCCAGCGGCGTGACCTTCGTGGCCAGCATGCTGGAACGCGTGATCGAGGAACAGGCGCGCGGCGATGCCGGCCGTGCGGAGTCGGTACGCAAGGCGATCACCGCCGTGATCGGCGACAACCTCTCCAGCGTGGTGCCGGGTTCGCCGGAAGCGGCCAAGCTGAAAGAGGTGCTGCTGGAACAGGGCGTGTGGTCGCAATACCTGGAAGTGGGCATCGGCCCCGACGCCGAGATCTTCACCAAGGCCCAGCCGCTGTCGTCGGTCGGCCTGGGCGATGAAGTCGGCATCCATCCGAAATCGGCCTGGAACAACCCCGAGCCCGAAATCGTGCTGGCCGTCAACAGCCGCGGCAAGGTGGTCGGCGCCACGCTGGGCAACGACGTCAACCTGCGCGATTTCGAGGGCCGCAGCGCGCTGCTGCTGGGCAAGGCCAAGGACAACAACGCCTCTTGCTCGGTCGGGCCTTTTATTCGTCTGTTCGACGCAAACTTTTCAATTGACGACGTGCGCCGCGCCGAACTTACAATGCGGGTCGACGGTACGGAAGGCTTCACGCTCAAGGGCAGCAGCTCGATGTCGATGATCAGCCGCGATCCGCTGCAACTGGTGGAACATGCGATCGGGCCCAACCACCAGTATCCGGATGGTCTGGTACTGTTCCTGGGCACCATGTTCGCGCCGACCCAGGACCGTTTCGGTCCGGGCCAGGGCTTCACGCACCAGGTCGCCGACATCGTGACGATCGCCACGCCCAGGCTGGGCGCGCTGGTCAACACCGTGAATTTCAGCGACAAGACGGCGCCCTGGACTTTCGGCCTGACCGCGCTGCTCAAGAATCTGGCAAAACGACAACTCATCTAAAGGAATCAACATGGCCTCATCCACTGGACGCCTCGCCGGCAAGACCGTTCTGATCACTGCCGCCGCACAAGGCATCGGCCGCGCCTCGACCGAATTGTTCGCCAAGGAAGGCGCGCGCGTGATCGCCACCGACATCAGCAAGCCTCACCTCGACGAACTGGCCGGCATCGCCGGCGTCGAAACCCGCCTGCTGGACGTAACCGACGACGCCGCCATCAAGCAACTGGTAGCCGACATCGGCACCATCGACGTGCTGTTCAACTGCGCGGGCTACGTCGCCGCCGGCAACATCCTGGAATGCGACGACAAGGCCTGGGACTTTTCCTTCAACCTGAACGCCAAGGCGATGTTCCACACCATCCGTGCGGTGCTGCCGGGCATGCTGGCCAAGAAGGCCGGCTCGATCGTCAACATCGCCTCGGCCGCTTCCAGCGTCAAGGGCGTGGCCAATCGCTTCGCCTACGGCGCCTCCAAGGCGGCGGTGGTCGGCCTGACCAAGTCGGTCGCGGCTGACTTCGTGGCGCAGGGCGTACGCTGCAACGCGATCTGCCCGGGCACCATCGAATCGCCGTCGCTGAACCAGCGCATCTCCGCCCAGGCCAAGGAAACCGGCAAGAGCGAAGCCGAGGTGCGCGCGGCCTTCGTCGCCCGCCAACCGATGGGCCGCGTCGGCAAGGCCGAGGAAGTCGCCGCGCTGGCGCTGTACCTGGCCTCGGACGAGTCGAACTTCACCACCGGCTCGATCCACATGATCGACGGCGGCTGGTCGAACTGATCGCGGCATCGATCTGTGCATCGGCATCGCAGGAGCGGGCCTGCCCGGCCTGAATGCCTGCCAAAAGAAAACGGCATGTGTTTCGACACATGCCGTTTTTCATTGCTGAGGCAGCTTGCGGCACAGGTTTGTGAATCGGCGGCTGCGGCGCATAATGTGTCTTTCCGTCATCCTTTCCCTTCCCATGACCGACATATCCCCGCCATCCGAACAGATCACGGCTGCCTTTGACCAACCGATGCTGCTGGGCGAATCGCCGTTGTGGCATGCCGAAGAGGCGGCGCTGTACTGGATCGACATTCCCGGCAAGGCGGTGCATCGCCTGCAGATCGAAAGCCGGCAGCATACATCCTGGCCGATGCCGCAAGAACCCGGCGCCATCGTCAAGCATGCCCAGGAGGGCCTGGTGGTGGCGCTGCGTTCCGGCATGGCGCACCTCAATACGCAGACCGGCGCGCTGTCGCCGCTGCTGGCGGCGCCTTACGACACCGCCCGCATCCGCTTCAACGATGGCCGCTGCGATGCCGCCGGCCGTTTCTGGTGCGGCACCATCTACGAACCGCGCGATCGCGAAGCCGGCACACTGTACTGTTTCGAACGCAACGGCCTGCGCGATGCCCACCATCCGGTGACTACCTCCAACGGCGTGGCGTTCAGCCCCGACCAGCGCCTGCTGTACCACTCGAACACGCCGGCGCACCGCATCAACGTCTACGACTATGACCTGGCCACGGGCACGGCCGGCAACTGCCGCCTGCTGCGCCAGTTCGATGCCGACAAGAGTTCGCCCGATTATGGCGGCCGCCCCGACGGCGCCGCGGTGGATAGCGAAGGCGCCTACTGGTGCGCCATGTTCGAGGGCGGACGCGTGCTGCGGCTGTCGCCGCAAGGCGAGATCCTGCGCGAGATCCGCTTGCCGGCACGCTGCCCGACCATGGTGGCCTTCGGCGGCGCCGACCTGCGCACGCTGTACATCACGACCGGGCGTAATGGCCGCAGCGATAGCGAATTGCAGCAATATCCGCTGTCGGGATGCGTGCTGTCGCTGCGCGTGGATGTGCCGGGGCGCCTGGAATACAGTTACCGGCCCTGATTTTCCCGGCACGCCGGATGACAAAAAGACCAGCATCGGGAGACTATGCCATGAGCCCCATGAGCCCCATGAGCCCCATGAGCCGTTACCTGCTCGCACTCGACCAGGGCACCACCAGTTCGCGCGCCATTCTGTTTGACCGCCAGGGCCGCATCGCCGCCATCGAGCAAAAAGAGTTTGCGCAGCATTACCCGCAATCCGGATGGGTAGAGCATGACGCCAACGACATCTGGCGCTCGCAGCTTGAAGTCGCCCAGGCCGTGCTCAAGAACAATCATGTGAAAGCCGGCGACATTGACGCCATCGGCATCACCAACCAGCGCGAGACCACCGTGGTGTGGGATCGCAAGAGCGGCGAACCGGTCTGCCCGGCCATCGTGTGGCAGGATCGCCGCACCGCCGGCCTGTGCGACCGGCTGCGCGGCGAAGGCAAGGAAGAACTGTTCGCCCGCAAGACCGGCCTGGTGCTGGACGCGTATTTCGCCGGCACCAAGCTGAACTGGATCCTGGAGAACGTGCCGGATGCCCGCGCGCGCGCCGAGCGCGGCGAGCTGGCGTTCGGCACCGTCGATTCCTGGCTGGTCTACAAGCTCAGCGGGGAACATGTTACCGACAGCAGCAATGCCTCGCGCAGCCTGCTGTTCGACATCCACCGCTGCGAATGGGACGATGAACTCATGGCGGTGCTGCAAGTGCCGCGCTCCATGTTGCCGCGCGTGGTGGCCAGCAGCGGCGTCGCGGCGCAGGCCAAAGCCGAATGGTTCGGGAGCGCCCTGCCGATTACCGGCATCGCCGGCGACCAGCAGGCCGCCACGTTCGGGCAGGCCTGCCTGCGTGAAGGCATGGTCAAGAATACCTACGGCACCGGCTGTTTCATGCTGATGCAGACCGGCGCGCAAGCCGCCGTGTCGAAGAACAAGTTGCTCACGACCATCGGCTGGACCCTGGCGGCAAAAGATGGCGCCCCGCCCCGGACCTCGTACATGCTTGAGGGCAGTGTCTTTGTCGCGGGTGCGGTGGTGCAGTGGCTGCGCGATGGCCTGGGCGTGATCGAAAAATCCTCCGATGTCGAGGCGCTGGCAGCACAGGCGCCGGACAATGGCGGCGTGTATTTCGTGCCGGCCTTTACCGGACTCGGCACGCCGTATTGGGATCCTTACGCGCGCGGCAGCATCAGCGGCCTCACGCGCGGCTCGACCAAGGCGCATCTGGCCCGCGCCGCGCTGGAAAGCATCGCTTACCAGACCGCCGATGTATTGGAAGCAATGCAAAAGGATGCCGCCATCCCGCTCAAGGAACTGCGAGTAGACGGCGGCGGCGCACGCAATGACTTGCTGATGCAATTCCAGGCGGACATGCTGGGCGTGCCGGTGGTGCGTCCGCAAGTCACGGAAACGACCGCGCTGGGCGCCGCTTACCTGGCCGGGCTGGCCACCGGGTTTTGGCATTCCCAGGAAGAGATTTCCGCCATGTGGCAAGTCGAGCGCCTGTTTGAACCGGCAATGGCGGCCGGTTTGCGCGATGAACTCCTGATGCGCTGGCATAAGGCGGTGGGATGCTCGCGGGGATGGATACAGGACTGAAACGCGGCGCCCGCCCGATGGCGCCGCTCTTTTTCCTTTGTGCCGCTGAAGACCAGACGCGAACGAGGCCAAAATCAGACACGCGAGTATGCATTTCCGATGATTGTGAGAAAATACTGCGTTATCGCGGATACAGTATCCGCACCAGATTTCGTCTGACACCGACATCCATCAATACTATTTACGCGTCGAAAGAATATCTATGACTAAATTGAAGAGCCTGGTCGCCAAACTTGCATTCGTCGGCATCGCCTCCATCGCTGTCCAAGCACCGAGCTACGCCATCGACGGCATGTCGCTGGAATACGGCACCGGCAACAACACCCAGCTGGTTCGCCTCGGCGCCCAGTGGAACTGGGGCCCGAACTGGAATTTCTGGCAGTCGAACGGCACGCATATCGGTGGCTACTGGGATCTGTCGCTGGCCAACTGGCGCATGAACCACTATAACAACACGAATGACAGCGGCAACCTGATCGATCTCGGCCTGACCCCGGTGCTCCGCTTCCAGCGCGATGACGGCAAGGGCTTCTATGGCGAAGCCGGCATCGGCGTCCACCTGTTCTCCAAGCTGTATCGCAACAACGACAAGGTCCTGTCGACGGCCTTCCAGTTCGGCGACCACATCGGCGCCGGCTATGTGTTCACCAACGGCCTGGACCTGGGCATCCGCTTGCAGCACTTCTCGAACGGCGGCATCAAGCAACCTAACGGCGGCGTGAACTTCGCCGTGGCGCGTGTGGCGTACAAGTTCTAAGATCGGCAGCGAAAATTCGCAGTGCTAAAAAGCCGGCTTTGCCGGCTTTTTTTGCGCGCTTTGATGACATCCACAACCTACTCTGGCCGGCAAGTGCGCGAGTTCATCTATGAACGATTTCAGCGGCGGTTGGCGGCACCGGATTGTGTGTGAGCAAAGACAGAAGCCGCATTCATCCCGGGATGGGTCAATTATTCTGCAAATGCCCGTCTCCGCAAACTGAAGGACTGTTGCGCCCTATTGGCGGCATCAAGACAATTGCGAGTGGATGCTTACAGGGTAATTTGAAAGGGTTTTATCGCACTGCATGCGGCACATGCGGAATACGAATGGATCTGTCAGGGATGTGTTGCAGGAGTTGGCGCGCGAGCGGGGGGGAAGCGTGTGATGAAGTTCGCCTGCAGAGGCAGTCGAATCCAAATTCTTAACGCTAAAACTCAAATCGCGAATCGCAAAGTGCAAAGCGCAAAGCAAAAAGCCTCCCCATCAGAGATGGAGAGGCTATTGCGGAGTAACAAGCCTGACGATGACCTACTTTCAC
>NZ_JBWKPR010000014.1:0-127997 GCF_059418325.1 Herbaspirillum sp. GW821-FHT09A12 | reverse complement strand
CCGCACGACGCAAGGATGATGGCAGTTTCGAGGTGGTGAGCGGCCGTATGCGCTTGCAGGTTCAGTTGGAGCTGCAAGGCAAGGCTGAAATGGTGGTGGCTGGTAGCGGTGAAACCGTACACGTCCATGAAGTGGATGGCAGGTTAGTTGCCTTGAGCGAGGACGCACAGGCGAACGTCGAGGATCTGGCCGCTGCCGCGATAAATCGCGCACGCGGGTAAAGGAAAACCATCATGCAGATTGTGAAATATGAGGGCAAAGTACCCAAGACCTTGAAGTTGTATTGCGACAAGAATGCTGAAAAAATTCAAGAGGTGAGAGCCGGCGGCGGGTACACCACTGAAAGTGGATTTGCATACGATATTTCCTTGCGCGATGGCTGGCGAGTGTGTGACGACATCTGCCACACGATTATTGAACCGTCAGTCGCGGATACCTTGTCCGTGTTGCGCAGAATCGTCCCGTGCAACTGCGCAAGCTGCCGTCATAAATAGATCCAGGAAAAACATGCCGCTGACGCTTGATCAAGCCATGCAGATCTACCAGGGCGCAATCGACAAGTCGGCCGGCGCCGGTGAAGGAACGACCTGGTGGGCGGCCGTGAAGGCAGAATTGGAAGTAGTAATTGCGGCCCCAACTACCACGGCGGCAGCCGATGTGATCGCCTGGTGGCACCCGATATGGAAAGATGTTGGCGACACGCCTGCACGCGCAGCTAGTCGAATTCGAAAGCACGCCGCTCGCGTGGTGGGCAAGTAAAGGAAAAATGAATCTTATGAATACTCAGAATCTGCCGTTTCTTGCATTTCCTGTCGCTACACCGCTCGACGCGCTCGATGTTGATCAGCGGGCGCGGATCGAACCATTCATGGTGGAGTGGAAGCGTATTAACGAATTAGCGGCGAAAGATCGCCGGCCTGTTCTCTCTCATGAAGTTGACGCGCTTCGAACGATTGCGATGAAATTCGCGGAAGGAAGCGCCGAAAGAGAAGCGTTAGAACATATGCTTGCATTTCCTATCGCGGGATCTGCAGCTCGGTCTTACATGACCAGATTTCCATTTGCACCTGAAGGCAGCTCACCTCGAGGAAAAGACAGAAATGGCAAAGAACCACGATCACGAACACTCTAAGCAGCATGTACAGAGATATTTGACAAAAGAACAGGTCATGGCAGCTTGCCGACTGGCCATTGACAGCGACAAAGTGACATTGGCTGTGGATATATATCGCAAAGCGTTTGGCTGCACTGATGCCGAGGCGCTGGTGGCGTTGGGTTTAGCCAGAACCTAAAGGAAAAACAATGGCTTCGTACAAAGACGCAATTTTCTGGATCGCGGCCAATGATGGCGCCGGCGATACGCCGGATGGCATGGAATATTCGGCGGCACACGCAGAAGTTCGAGGGATGGTTTCGGTCTGCCTGGTTGCTGATGTCTGGAATAAAGATCAGGATCAGGTGGCCGTCGATGTTCTGCGCGAGCGGGGCTTTTCCAAGCCGCGCACCTTCAACCTGGCCGCATAGGAAAATCATGGGGACTTATGATATCCGACGTGGCGCTGCCGCTTCTCCAGTTGCGGAAGATCCTGTCATCTACGCTGAAGAAGAACAAGTGCTGATGGTGCTTGAACAAGCTGGCGTTGCGAGCGAAGTAAACGACCAGGTGGCGGCGATCATTCGGTGTCTGTGTAAGCGTCAGGCGAACCCCGCTGTGCCGCCAGCGGACTTCGAAGAAACGATCACCTGGCACCCGGCCAGTTCTCTGCCTGATAGCGACTTGACGGTGCAGCTCTTCGACGAAAACTGCAATGAACCAGTCTGGCCTGGCTATTTCGATGGTGAGCAATGGCTCTATGCTGATGGCAGCGTCGCGCACCCGTCCAGCTGGGCGCATTTCGCAAAAGGCCCAGTGATGGGAACGGGGAAGGCATGAAGGTAGGTCTGATCGCCTGTTGTGCGGCCAAGCTTAATGAGGCTGCACCCGCATCTCAGCTATATCGAAGCGCACTTTTCCAGAAATCGAAGAAGTACGCTGAAATGCATTGTGACGAATTCGCGATCTTGTCCGCAAAATACGGTCTTGTCCTAGCAGATCAAGTGATCGAGCCATACGACCTGACTCTGAATGGCATGACATCGGTTGAGCGCGTGAGGTGGGCAGATGGGGTGGCGCGGCAGCTGGCGGAGAAATGGCCAGCCAAGCGCTGCGCAGTTCACTTCGTCATGCTCGCTGGTGGTCACTATCGAAAGAATCTTGTTCAAACACTTGATGCCGGATACCAGGTCAGCGTTCCCATGGAGGGGATGGCGATTGGTAAGCAGCTACAGTGGCTGGGGCGGCACAGTGCCGAATGAACAGAAAGGAAAAATATATGGTTATAGCAGCAATCGCAGTGTTGGTTATTTCAGCCGGACTCTTTTTATTGGGTGCGAGAAACGCGGGCGTATGGGTAGGGCTAGTTAGCGGATTGCTCGTGACATTCTATGTAATCGTCTCGAACGTGGGCGTGATCTGATTCCCTCTTCCAATTGATCAAGGAAAAATCGTGAACCTCAAAGCGTCCAACATTACCGAATGCCCAGAATGCGGTAGCAAGCACCTGACCTGGGAGACCTCCATCACCAATCGGTCAGGTGTCCAGCAAGGCAGGCTGAATACTCGTGACGTGTCGTGTGTCTTCTTCCTCGGCTGCGACCAGTGTTCCGAGACCTTGGCAACGGTCAGCGCCGACAAGATTGCGGAATTGCTGAACCGTACTCAGGCCGTGGCCGCTTGAAAGGAAAACATGAGCGCGGCGAAGCAAACAACTGTACGAGTCGATGACGAGGTAGTCGATATTTGGGTTGCTAAAGATGGTCGAACGACTTGGCGTGCGTGGGGTGAATTTCGCGGCAATCACTTTGATGCTACAGGTTCGTCGGAATCGAACGCAAAAGATCGCTGGCAACAGAAAGCCGATTACATCTCAAAAGGATAGGAAAAAATACCGTGACTTCATGGATTAAGGAAGTACCAGCAGCCGATCTTGTTGAGGGTGCGTGCTATTTCGTAGCCAAGAAATGGGCGAACCATGTCGGCACGAGCTACTTGTTCCACTCGCGGCTGCTGAATGGAAAAGAACAGTGGTCGAGCAAGCCGGGGATCGCAGTTCGCTGTGTTGCAAACGAAAAGCTACGTAAGATTCTCAACGAACGTGAAGACATCGTGGCTATCGAGATCCCGACAGACGCTGATAAACGCTGGAAGGCGCGGAAGTGCCGCTTCTGAACGAGGAAAAAGTATGTTGGCTTTCTACATTGATGAAACGCTCACGGACGCGGAAGAATCAGATGCATTGACAGTATTGAAGTCACGCGGCCTCACGCTGGACAAACTTGAGTATCGGCGTATCCCATGCGTTTTCCCTGCGGCGAATGATCCAGTTAAAAACGAGAAGATGCTTGAAGTATTGCAGGGGCATATTCGCAACGCTGGTGCACCCATTGGTACCCAAAGTATTTTCATTGTTCCGAAAGACGGGATTCGCTGGGCTGTTCTGTTGCAAGAGTCGTTCTATACGGTGACAGGTTTTTACCCAATCACAATCCAGCAGTGGCAAAGATCGCTCGCTGATGGTGACGACTCAATTGCGCGGCGCGATTATTTGAACATGATCGACATGCACGCCGTAATGACTCAGAAGTGAAGGAAGCGCATGAAGACAGCGTATGACCCGTTTGAGCCGTGCCATGAGCCGGCCAAGAGCATCTACTTGGCATTCCAGGCTGAAGCCACAAGGCGCAAAGGCCGCGAGGTGGAAGAATGGGTGAGGGCAGAACGGGAAACCGTGTTTCGTGAATGCACATACCAGGCACAGAAGCTGGGCTTGCGCGCACCGACCATCGAGGAAGTGGCTGCAGCAGAACGCTACGCGATGGGTTCCATCGACTACGGTGCGAAATGGATCTATCAGCTGGTCCGCACGATGAAGCAGCCGGCCACCCCAACTCACTAAAGCCCGAGGAAAAAACATGTTTGATCGAATCAATGCACTGGTAGCCAAGCACGGCTTCGCGTTTCAATCTTGGGATGATCGATACAACAAGGGCGTATGGGCCGCCTTGGCACCGGTCGCGCTTCACTTGGATGATGTACGGGAATCGTCCGAAGCAGGAGATAGCGACATGATTCCAGCGATGGAATATGTTCTCAGTACAGAATGGCTGCCGCTGGCTTGAGCATCTGCGCGAGGTGCAGAATGCACACAAAGGTTACGGTGCGGCGGATGGCCATTATGGAGAGCTTCCTGTGACGTTCTCGGACATGCTCGCGGGTCAACCAGTCGTCTAGAAAAACGCCGCACACGTGGCCCGCACTGGCCGGTAGCCAGATGAAGATAGAGGCAACAGTACCGATGACACAAGCGAAGAAGGATCCGTACGACAAGACCAGCACACGGCGCCAGTCAGCGCACCTGGACCGGCTGGCCGAGATCCAGGGTAAGCGCTTACCGGTGGATCTGAGTGGCGATCACCTTCGGAAGCTCGAAGCGTTGATTGGCGCAGGATATGGCCAGGCGGAGTATGGGACATCAAACGCGGCGGCCATTCGCAAAGCCATCGATGACGCGTACAAAAGGGTCGTGGAAAAAGTTTGACATCGTTTATATAAACGGTATAATGAATCATGTTCAATTGATTCAGTGAGGGATGCATCGTGACGAACCAAGCAATTAACAAGCAGTTTCTTTCTGCAACTGATGCTAAGACCCGCGGCGAAGTATTGTCGGCAGTGGCAAGTCACTACGGCATCACGAAGGCTGCTGCGTTTGATGAAATTACTCACGAAGAAGCAGAACATCTTCTCGATTATCTGACCGGTTCAATTCGTACGGCAATCAGTGTCTTGATGCGCAAGCACGGTCTTGCTGCCAACTGAAAGGAATAACGCCGGCGCCGGCGGCGATCGCCAGGCGCTGGCCAGAGAGGAAAAAACCGTCATGGCACATGCTAGGCTCCACCTGATTTGCGGGAACTGCGGCTGCAATGAGATGTGGACGTATCGAATTGATCCGGTTGGCCACGATCTCGATGGACATCTGGAGCCCGCCGTGTTCATCAAGTGCGGGAACTGTTCCACGCTGCATGACCTAGCGAACACGGCGAACGAAATAAAAGCTCTCGCAACAACCAAATAACTCGGAAAACGAAATGGCAAACCAATCAAAGCAAACCTGCATCACTGTGGTACCCGATATGGAAAGATGTTGGCGACACGCCTGCACGCGCAGCTAGTCGAATTCGAAAGCACGCCGCTCGCGTGGTGGGCAAGTAAAGGAAAAATCGGAATGAAAGTTCTTCTAACCCTTGTGAATATCCTCGCGGCCGCATCAGCCTTTATTGCGTCAGTCTATTGGTACAAGGCGTCGCGTTCAGGTCTACCCGGCATCGACAAAGAAACCGGGAAGCCTACTGCCCCAGTGAGCACGCTTGCGATGCATGCAGATATGGCTGCCGCTTTGGAGCTGCGCCGCTGCACTTTTATCCGGATTGTCTTTTTTGCTGAACTCCATCTGCTGACACAAAGGAAAAACATGGCACTTAAAATTCGATCCAAACCAGTTGAGGGAAAAGCTGTTCAATGGTTCAAGGATGGCGATAGCCCCTGGGTCACGATCAACAGATTCGGTGACGCACAAGTGAACGTCAGCCCGGTCAATTCAATGAGTGAGGCATTTACCGTGAGACCTGGAGATTTCGTGGTGGACATGCCAGGAGATCCTCTACTTCGGGTATATAGCGAAAAAGAGTTCCTCGAAAAGTTTGACATTGTCGAGCCATAGGAAGAATGAATCTTATGAATACTCAGAATCTGCCGTTTCTTGCATTTCCTGTCGCTACACCGCTCGACGCGCTCGATGTTGATCAGCGGGCGCGGATCGAACCATTCATGGTGGAGTGGAAGCGTATTAACGAATTAGCGGCGAAAGATCGCCGGCCTGTTCTCTCTCATGAAGTTGACGCGCTTCGAACGATTGCGATGAAATTCGCGGAAGGAAGCGCCGAAAGAGAAGCGTTAGAACATATGCTTGCATTTCCTATCGCGGGATCTGCAGCTCGGTCTTACATGACCAGATTTCCATTTGCACCTGAAGGCAGCTGACTCCGAGGAAAAATCATGCCATTCTCTGTCGCATACCCGGCCGGGCATAAACCGTCGCGATTAGTCGTTCTGTTTGCAAGGCTATTTGGGAGAAAGACCGTCGATAGCGCTAACGGATGCGTTGCTTATCAATGGCGAAAATGCACGGTAATTGTTTCCAATAGAAAGTGATCGGAAAACTATTGTGGATTTACTGACTCGACCAACCGTACGCTCCATCGTCAAGGCTCTTCCTGCGGCAGAGCTGGCCGAATGCGCTCAGGCCATAATCGCCTGGCAGGACACGGGGATGCTCAAAGAAGGCCTATTGCACGCTCTGGCGGCCCGTCTCCAGACAGAGGTCGGTATCGATGAGATTTCGTCTCTTGAGCAAGCAGAAGATGCTGTACTCCGCGAGGCGACTCTTCGCTTTGTGGCGTCGCAAACCGGCCTGCGGTCAGATCAGCGTTAGAACGGAAAAGGCAAAGATATGACTGTCGGCGAGTTGATTGATGAACTGAAAAAGATGCCTGGGCATCATCCGGTGCGCCTGGACTATTCTCATGCGATTGTAGGTCTCCGACAGGGCGGATCTCTGCCAATGGGGCCGGTGGTGTTGATTCAAACGCAGCATGACGATGTGCGACAAGGTGAATAGGAAAAACCGGCCAGGCCGGGAGAGGAATACGGCGCTAGCCGAGAAAGATATTCAAGTATATGAAAACACTTACTAGGGGCATTCCCGCGAACTCTCAAATGGCGTTTGTCGCACTCGAACGAGCGTCCGGAATCTGTATCGAACGTATCGCCGATCATCCTGATAATCGGGATCGTGCAGCACATGTCGTGGTTGAATGGCTGAGGGCTGGTGCAGATGTTAGGTACATGTCGGCTGACATCTCACACCACGTTCCGGAGGTGGGCTAGGCAGCATTGCGGGATCTTCCAGTCCATTCGTGTAACGCTTCAGCTGGTTCGGGAAACCGGTAAGGGAACATCGAGTGGGTATTTTGAATGGCCAATGAGGATGCCAGTATGGTGCTTGCCGGGAAGGAAAGCTATGAGCGATGAGATAAAGTGGCCGGAGGGGGATGAGCCGTCCTACTTTGGTGTTTGGCTGGATGGGATTCCGGAAAAGTACATTGACGGACCAAGGGAAAAGGCATTTAGCGAGGCAGTGGAATTCGCCAAGGGTATTGGGAATCTCGGCAAGGTAATTGTGTTGGAAATCATGCAGAGGGAAGTTTTTGCTTCGCAACCGACTATCCATGCCGTGGAATAGGAAAAACTTCAATGAAGATCATGAACGGTCATGAAGTCAAAGAAACGGGCCACTACTGGCATGTCCCGGGGAGTGGCGAAGGATGCTCAGTGCGGGTGTTTAACAACGGCGGCGGGTTTATGTGCGTAAAGCCGGGAGATACGCGAGTCTATGAGCTGACAGGGATGTATATCGGTCCATTGACCACGGCAGCAGTTCAGGGCATCTAATCAGGGGATAGCATGCAACCGACAAAGACGCCTTATCGTGTTGTTCCGATGGCCAACAAGTATGGCTATCAGATCTACGCAGGAGGCGAAAAGAAGGGTTCTCTTCGCGTCATTGCGACTTGCAGAGCGCCGGAAGGTGGTGCCGGCATAAAGACTATGACGCCGAAAGCGAAGGCAAACGCCGAATTTATCGCTTGTGCTTGCAATGCATTCGATCCGCTGATGCGCCTGGCTGAACGGGTATCGCTGCTTAACCCTGTGGCTGGCGAAATTGGGGCAGGTATGCTCGCTTCGCTGGTCGAGGAAGCCAATGCCGCATTGACGCAGGCCACGGCCGAGATTTGCGAACCAAGCTGAGCGCGAGGCAAAGCGACATGACGACATTGGGCCGCTGGCGTGAACCGAATCCGCACATCACACCGAGCGCGAAGGTTGAATGGATCGCCCCTGGTCGTACGGGTCTTCAGACGTGGGCGGGCATGATTGACGGCCATCGGGTCGCCACTATTAAAAGGCAACCGGGCCATGTCGGATCCGCGTGTACGGCTTTGCTAGATGGCTGGGTGTGGAATCTAAGTGATCTCCCCGACCCGATGCAGGTGAAAGAAAACATCGCGTGCGGTTTCGAATCGATATCCGCTGCCAAAATTGCGATTGCCGAGGCGATTCGGCTCCACGCCGACAACGCGGGATAAGAAAGGAAAACGCCGGCGCCGGCGGCGATCGCCAAGCGCTGGCTAGAGAGGAAAAGTGATGGAAGAGAATCAAGTGCTGGTTCGCGCGGGCAACGGTCGGATGGTGCTCAAGCAACTGGTAGTGCCATCGCCTGCAGTGCTGGCAGCGCAGGCCAGGCTCGAAGAGGCCAAGGCTGAATATGCCGAAGAAAAGCAACGGCAACGTGAAGCAGCGAGAGCATGGGCTGAAACTGCCGTGAATTGGATTTCTGAAAATCGCCAGGAGTTGGCGGCGGGGATGATGGCTGAACTCTCTTTCATCGATCCCAACTCGGCTCAAGCGTCATTGGCCGAATTTGAAGATACCTACAACGGCAATGCGATCCGATTGCTTGAGACGGCTGGGGGCGAACTCTGGTGGCTGGACCCAGAAGGTCGCCCGACCACGCGGCAAATGTTCGCAACACGATGCGCAGGGCGCTCTGGGGCGGCCATCGAGTTCGAAATCCGCTTTCAGCAGAGGTGAAGGAAAAACTGCACCGACGACCAGGTGCGCCACAGATCCACCCACGGCCCGCCTCGACGGGCCAGTGGCAGTAAGAAGGCCGGTATGGTGCTGGCCAGGAAGGTACGAAGATGGGAATTCACGCAAATATCACGGCAAGCACTTTTCCTAGACAAAGTGACCTGGTGGGGAAACGCGTTAAGGTCTGTTTTCATCACGATGACTCGCGCCAATTTGAAGGGGTGGTGTTGAGAGACGATCTGGAAGAACCGTTCAAGGCTATCTTCCACCTAGACGATGGCCGCACGGTACTTTCAACGGAATGCCACTATCAACCCGCCTAACATCTCAGAAAAACCGATGAATGTAACTCGCCAACAATTCAACGACGCCGTCGCTCATTTGCTCGGTGCTGAGAAATATCAGGATTTTCTCAAGGCAGGGTACAACGCGTCGGATTTTGTGAGCGAAATTGCCAAGCGCTCATTCATCAACGCACTACTAGAAGTCCGAGAGGATGAAAAGCATCTGGCAGTGGTTCGTCAAATTGCAGTGAATCTGTGGGCGGGTGAAGGCTCACTGGGATTCGTCGGATAGATCGGAAAAGTAACCGCCATGATTCTGCTTGGCCATGAAACAGAGGAAGCAGCGCAGGCATCAGCCGCTCAGCTGCGGTCGATGAGTGGTCAGGCAAGACGACTGCTGGCGGAGTGTATTGAAGCTTCTGAAATTCGCCGCAAGAAATTATCCAATGCAGTCCAGGAATTAGAGGCCGCGGGCTTCATTTTCATTCGCGATGTCGGCTCACAATGGGGCGAAGAGTTTGAGATTAAACCTTCGCTTGCTGGAGAAGAGGCGATGGAAATTATCTGGCTGTCTGAAGAGAAGTGATTCAGCTACAAAGGAAAAAGGCTATGGATAGAGATAAGGTCAATAAAGCATTGATGCCAGTTGTCCTGCTGTGTTTAAGTTGTTCCGTCGTTTACATAGTCGGCCCATACTTTGGCGGATCTAAGCAATTCGTTCAATTAACTGGTTTCTTTGCACTAATTTCGGCCGTGGCACTCGTACCATATGCATATCTTTTCGTAGGGTATTGCCTAATTAAGGCTTTGGGGAAGTGCAAAAAACTGAAAGCTAGTCAGATCTCCGAGAAATAACCGATCAGGCTGACAACGAAAGCGCCGAATTGGGAGAAAGACGGCTCTTGAATCCCAACTACAAACAATAGAAGCAGTAAGTGAGCCTAGCCGGGGTGGGAGCGGTACCAATCCTCAAAGGAAGCCAACAAAATGAATACCACTGCCAATGCCGCACGTCCTGTATACGTTGTGTGGACGTACTCGAAGGTTTCCAGAAAGTGGCTCTGTGATCGTTTTTACAATCTTGATGAGGCAAACGCGAATCATGCAAAGCGCGTTGCCAGTGGAGTCCGAGTAAAAGCGCCGTGCCTAGCAGAAGATTCACGTGATCCGAATAAAAGCGCTTTGATACTCAAATTCGTCCCGGTGTTGGGCTTGATTGCATTCGCTGCATTCTGGTATCTGAAGTAAAGGAAAAACAATGAAAAACAGTATCGCAATTATTTTGGGTCTTGTAGCTGGAATATTATTTCTATCGATGACGATTCTGTCCGTGACGAAACAGGCATACGACTGTGTTTCTGTGTTTGGGCTGGTGACCGTTTTTTGCGGCTGGATGGTAGTAAGAGCATCTAAATCAGAAACGAAGCTCTTGAAGTCGGATGTGTCTTAAGAAGCGCTAGGAAAATGCCGGCGCCGGCGGCGATCGCCAGGTGCCAGGAAGAGAGAGAAGAAAGATGGAATTGAGAGACATCAGCGTCGGTAAAACATATTTCGGCAAAATCGACTACAGGCGTGGTAACGGAAGCCACAGAACGATTTTTGCAATCGACGAATATTCGGTCTCTTTCCGAAATGAAGTTGGAAAAAATCCGCCGGAAAGTTACGTGATGTTGGCCAGCATGGGTAAAACAGAATTCGCAGAGTGGGCAGAGAAAGAAGTGCCGACTCCACCACGTCCCGATTGAAAAGGAAACCGCCGGCGCCGGCGGCGATCGCCAGGCGCTGGTCAACAAGGAAAAGGAGTCAAAGTGAAGACAGTTTCCGTTGATGATTTTGCCGCTGCTCGCAGCTATCGAGAGCAGAAAGGCTTCGCAGGGGGCGTCGTTGTCATATTCAACGGTGAGGTGCAAGGCTGGGTGAATGAACTTCGCAATCCAGAAAGCTGGAGACCTGGTTGTGTTGCGATCGACGAGGATGGCAAGACCTGGACATCAGCCCTCGGCAACAACCAAGACGGCGCATTGATGTGGCTGCCGAATGATCCGGTCTGAACAGGAAGGGAAAATCGTGGATGTAATCGACATCAAACACATTCCGGCCGGAGCCGCAGTAGAAATAATCCGGGCCGACTTTCTGCCGGTACGCCAGACTGAGACTGCGTATAACTACCTCTGTCTTGATGCGCAAGAGCGACTTGTGACTACACAAGGCACCGCGCACCTGGTTGGCGGGGTGACTGTGGCCGAGCTGGAAAAGTCGCTGAAGAGTCTCGGATTCGCGCCGTTCTCATCAAACTGACGAAGTAAAGGAAACCGCTGGCGCCGGCCAGAGAGGAAAAAAAGACAATGAAACAACTCCCGCTGATTCTCGCCCTTGTTGCAGTCTTGGCCGCTTGCGGTGAACACGCCGTCCCTGGATCGTCGCTCGCCGCGAGATTCATGGCGGCAGAGTATGTAGGCAAAGCGTATGGCGTTAATCCCGTCCGAGTAAATGATGAACCGCTTGTGTCCGGAGACTCGGCAAATGTGACGGCTTCGTATCAAGACCAGATTTGCAATTTGGAATTGGCCAAGAGTATCGGTGCAAACGAATACGGCTGGCTTACAAAATCTATTCGGTGCGGCAAAGCCACCTAACACAGAGGAAAAAGCATGGTAACGATTGGTAATTCAGATCTTGAACTAATCATTCGAAAGGCACGCGAAGCGTCTCTCGCTAATTCGCCTTCGCTGCTGTCGGTCGGTGAAGCAGTTGCAGCTGCGCTAGTGCTCGACCGGCCAGATTGGCTTGCGAAGATGGGTTATACGCTAGCCGGAGCAATCGAACGCATTGGCCCGGAATGGGCGCGACTGATCCCGGCCGCTGCCAATCAGCTGCATGTGCAGTCCGAACAAGAAGCATATGCAGAGGCGGAACGGCGGCGTCTGGCAAAGTTGGACGAGATCCGGGTGCAGAGCGATGCAGAAGACGAAGCTGATCTATCTGCGGAATTGGTAACGACCGGCACCGCGCCAGGTTACCGTGACATCAGCGTGGTGCTGAACTTGACGTCAATCGGAGACGATCATTCTGAGCCATTGCGCGCACGGCTCCACATCAACCCCCAAGATGGCCTGTCGATTGCCCAAGAAATTTTGAGAGTGCACCGCTTCGCATGGCGGAGAGAGCAGCCACTGGATGCCTTGCCTGGCGAAACGAAACCAGCATGGATTGAGAGCATAGTTCTCTGAAAGGTATCGAGGAAAAACTTCCATGAAAACATTGACCGTAGCCGAGATTTGCCAGCGCAATGACTTGTCCGTGCAGACGGCAGAAAATGCCCTCGCCAGCTTGCAAGAAAAAGGGCTTGTTAGCGGCTTTGTTCCCGGTGATGTGCATGCTCAAATCACCCTGACCGCCGAAGCGGCCAAGTACCTCAACTGAACCAGGAAAACAATGAGCATCTTGCACGAATCCTACAAGCCGGGGAACCTGACGACGCTAATTTTTGGTGACGGTAGCACCGTTGTCTTTGGATCGGTAATCGAGGCTGGCTGGAAGTGTTTGGGGCACATTTACAGCGCGGAGTTACCAGACGGCTCGTTTGTCGCCTTTGATGCGCGAATGATTCCTCAATTTGCGCATGCCTTCGAAAAGGTGAGTCATGCACCAAGCGTACGGTTGGAAGCCCTGGCGGTAGCAATGCGGAATCACTTTGTCGGCAGAGAGGAATTCTATGCGTCACTCGTCGGCGTCGGACAGAAAATGGCGGCACGCCCAGCTGCAACCCTTCACTGACCAAGGAAAAAGCATGGATCAGCAGGCGTTCGGGATCGGCTCCAAGGTGAGGGTTGTTGGACTCTCAGGAGAATGGTACATCGAGGAGATGGTCATGCCTGGCGATCACATCGTTACCGAAAGGCCGTATTGGCTGAGTCAGGACGGGCACAAGTCCGGATGGATTCGGGCTGCTGAAAACGAATTGACTCTGTGTGAATAGGAAAAACCGGCCCTGGCCGGAAAAGAAAAAATGACAGACGACGAATTGAAGAAATTGGAAGATGAGGCAAAGAGCATTATTGGATGGCTCTTTTTACTTCGCTGCGTGTTCGCCTGGGTTCCCCTCGGCTTGTACCAGCTTTACTTGGGTAAGTCTTTTACGGTAGCGCAAGTCATCGCATACGTCGTGCTAATTCCTGCCATCCTATACATCTATGATCGGTTTTTCGTGAAATAGGAAGGAAAAATCGCACGATGAACTTTTGCCCACATTGCGGAGAGAAGGTAGTTAGCGCCGGTTCAGCTCCGGTTGTCGAATCGTGCCAAATTGTCGTACCCGACTCGGTGGATCTGGGCGTAGCTTCATCAGATGTTCTTGCTAGGCTCCGACCAAAGGTAGTTGGACTTACCGGCCGTATAGTTTGGAGTTCTTCAGGACGGCTTCGAGGCCGCAAGTGACCATGTGAAAGCGACCTTGATCGCGGGATAAGGTAAAACGCCAGCACTGCCGACGACCAGGTGCGCCACAGATCCACCCACGGCCCGCCTCGACGGGCCAGTGGCAGTAAGAAGGCCGGTATGGTGCTGGCCAGGAAGGTACGAAGATGGGAATTCACGCAAATATCACGGCAAGCACGTTTCCTAGACAAAGTGACCTGGTGGGGAAACGCGTCAAGGTCTGGTTTCGTCACGATGACTCGCGCCAATTTGAAGGGGTGGTGTTGAGAGACGATCTGGAAGAACCGTTCAAGGCTATCTTCCACCTAGACGATGGCCGCACGGTCCTTTCAACGGAATGCCACTATCAACCCGCCTAATATCTCGGAAAAATCATAATGAAAGTGGACTTGAAAATCGCTGCAGGAATGACCCCAACTGCGAACAAGCTTTATCAATATGCCGGTAGCAGGCAGCTTCCATCAACCATCACCACCCACGATTTGCAGCGCCTGTGTGGGATTGAAGGCGTCATTCCTGGCTGGACGGAAGAGGTAGAACGTGTTTGTCGCGAGCTGGTGAGCGCGAACGTTGTTCGTAGCGCCTATGTCGATAATGGCGTGATCCACCTCAAATAGATCGGAAAAATCGGCACCGACGCCAGGTGAATGACAGAACTGCCTACGGCCCGCATTGACGGGCCAGTGGTCATGAGAGAGGTCAGCTGGTGCAGGCCAAGAAAGGAGAATGGGATATGTCAGGCGTTCAATGGGAGCATCGTGCAGATGCACCAGGTTACTTTGTGAGCATGGATGGTCAGTTTCAGACGCTGCTCGATGATGACGGTAAGTTCGTCGTCTGCAAGACGACCGAAGGGGACGGCAAAGGGTTCGAAGTGGTTGCTGGGCCTGCTGACTCGCTGGAAGCATTGGGTGTGCCGCCGGCGCTGGTTGATGAAGTGGACGACTTGATGCTTGACGATATCGTGGCTCGTGCTAAACGCGGCGAGTCCGTTGGCATTTCGGTCCTGATGCCCAAAGTGGAATAGAACGGAAAAACCGGGAATGACAAAGAAAACATTCAATGTCCATGTCGTGCTTGAAGGCAAGGGAGCCGACTATCGGGACTACATGGATGGCAAGCGCGTGTCGAGCGATGGCAGGGAGCTTCGATCAAATGATGTGATGAAAACAGATATGGTAGAAGCGAAGAACCGTGTTGATGCACAGCGGATCATGTCTCAAAAATACCCTGGGCGTGTGGTACACATCATTCCTCTAAATTAGATCGGAAAACGCCATGAATAAGTTCCCGTGGATGTATGCAGTTGTATTTTGTGCTGCGTGGGGTATGGTTGGAATGGATCTGCTAAATGGTGAGAGAACGACAATTGGTAGTCTGGCTGGTCTCTGGTTGGTTGTGCAGGCAATTGGGCTTGGACTGCAAAAGCTCCACATCGGCATTTCAGAGCGCCGCTTCTGGCAATTTTGGGCTGATGCCCCCGATGGCGGTATCGCTGACATTAAGCGGAGACGTTGGGCGTGGTTTTGGTACGAAATACTCTCGCACATATCGTTGCTCCAGTATGACACTGGCGCTCCAGGTAATATTGTGAAAAGGCGCGACAAAGACCACCACTAACCCATCAAGGAAAAACTGTGAAGCATTGGCGAGCAGATATCTAATAGGGAGGGAAATGGCGCGCACGCCCGGTACCGGCCCGAATCCGGAAATTAAACTCACGGGGCTGACTGGAAGCCCGTTCAACGAAAGGTTGTCCATGAAATTCGAAACTCTTTTCCGTTTGCCGCGAAGCCTAAAGTGTTTGTTGACTTTAATGTGTTTAACACCGTTCTTGGCTTTGTATCTGTTCAATCGATGGGAAGACGCTCAGTTATCAAGTATGGTCTCATCGAATGCCTTAATCACTGCATCGGTGCGTCCAGAGGTATCAAAGGTCGCTATCGATGCAGCTTGGATGTACTCAAATGCGGAGAAAGATGCACACAATGAACTCATTCTTTTGTTGATAGTGTGTTCTGTGTTGGGCGTCTTTTTAACATTTTTTCTGTGGTGGCCGGCACACAGCAACGCGAAACATGTCGTCTCCGAAAATGGATAGGAAATCGACCGATGAGCAAGTCCGTATCGTTGCAGCCGACCTTCCGTCTGCGTTGGCTCGCGAGGAGCAATGCAGTGACTGCAGCGGCAGTTCAGACGTATCGCGATGAGCATGGAGTGAGCATGTTCGAGGCGAAAAGGATTCTTCAAAACAGCAAGCCGACTGTGCTACAGCAATGGTATCAAGACGTTGTCGACAGTGAGAATGGTGAATGGCGCGAGATCGACATCGTCGTTGAGCCGAGTCCAATCGCTCCAGAGAAGAATGAGTCGCGTCGCTAGGAATTGAAGTTAGGAAAAATCAATGTTTAAGAGACTCTTTAATTGGTTTAAGCCACGTCGCGAACTCAAGGGCGGAGTTGTGCTCCGTGGTGACCGGCCTGTCGTATTGAAAGACGATGAAGAAGAGCAATTAGTCGTCATTCCGACACGTCTCGACTGGCGGAAACGTAGTACCGAACTGCGAGTTTTCGAGGCAGTTAATCGGCACACTAAGAAATAGAACGGAAAATAGATGATTGCCGCACGACGCAAGGATGATGGCAGTTTCGAGGTGGTGAGCGGCCGTATGCGCTTGCAGGTTCAGTTGGAGCTGCAAGGCAAGGCTGAAATGGTGGTGGCTGGTAGCGGTGAAACCGTACACGTCCATGAAGTGGAAGGCAGGTTAGTTGCCTTGAGCGAGGACGCACAGGCGAACATTGAGGATCTGGCCGCTGCCGCGATAAATCGCGCACGCGGGTAAAGGAAAATTGCCATGTTTCGCGCTACTCAAGGCTCGATAAAGTTCAAGTTCTCCACCGATTGCCCTAAAGACGTTAAGGCCAACATCATTCACCGATGTCTTTCAGCCATTGAGACGGGGCGCGCGGCGACCGTGCCGCCGCGCTATCAACAGTGGGTCACGGTGATGGAAATACGAGTCCGCGGGCGAATGTTGCCGATCATCGGGTTCGTGTCGGACGAGCGCATCGCCAGCACTTTTGCCCACATACGCCGTATCGTCCGGCTGTAAACATACGGGAGAACTACATGGATAGGGGCTCTAAGAAATGATGGGTAATTTTGAAGCCCATGAGCAAGCTTGGTTTTTTGCCGGAGCATTGACGATTTTCTGCCTCATGCAGATTGCTGGCTTGATAAAAACACTGGTAGGTAGACCGATTGGTAGGAAGGAACTTGAAAAGGCCGAGAATGTGCTCGCTCACCACAAGTTGTCGGCCTTTTGGTACATGCCCACTATCGGCGTGGACGACTTGGAATTGCGAGAAGCGCTTGATCGCGTAGCAATGCATGGGAAGGTGATACTAGATGCAGACAATCGGCTTGTGGGGCGCTTGTTACCAAAACTAGAAAGTGAACGTGGACCACGTCTTCGCCTCGTCGTAGACAACACCAAATAGGTCAAGGAAAAATGATGCAGATGACAGAAGAACTTGGGGCCGGCCATGCGCCGGCTTTTTGCTGACGACGATTTGTTTATGTTGACAGCGTTTAATTAAACGCTATACTCGGCTTTACTTCACATCGAAAATTAACTTAGGAGTTGTAATGCCGCGTTACGCAAAGGCTGACAAAGCGCGTGTCACAGTGCCGCCTACGGTGACACAGTATTATAGAAAGCGTGGGCAAAATGTGCCTGGATTTCTGTCTGATCCAGGTGGCTACATCAATGTGCCTGTGAGTACAACGACTCGCGACAATCTGCATGCGCTCAAGGAATCCATGAGTGTTAGCGGCCAGGCCGAAGTCATCGAGAAGGCGATTGCTATTGCGATGGCGATCGTTATCGCGGCGAAGGGCTGATGTAGTATGAATATACCACCTGATTCCGAGCTGGACTCTCTGCGGGTCCCTCCGCATTCGATCGAGGCCGAGCAGTCTGTGCTTGGCGGCCTGCTGATCGACAACAATGCATGGGATAGGATCGCTGACGTAATCAGCAGTGCAGACTTCTATCGGTACGATCATCGCATTATTTTTGAGGTGATCGTCTCTCTCGTTGAGAAAGCGATGCCGGCCGACGTGATCACGGTGCACGATCAGCTGAAGGTGCTGGGCAAGGACGAAGCGGTGGGTGGTCTAACATACCTGAACGCGATGGCTCAGAACACGCCATCTGCGGGCAATATTCACCGCTACGCCGAGATCGTGCGCAACCGTGGCCTGCTGCGGCGTCTGATCGTCGTTGCAAACGAGATCTCTGACGAGGCACATCGCCCCGCTGGACGCGACGAGCGTGAAATTCTTGACGCTGCAGAGGCCAAGATCTTGGCGATCGCTGAGTCTCGGTCGCGAAAGATGGAAGGCGCGTTGCCGCTGCAGCCCCTGTTGACGCAGGTGGTTGAAGAGATCGACGAACTGTACAACCGCGACGTTCAGGATGGTCTGACGGGGCTCACGACTGGCTTTGTGGATCTTGATCGAATGACGACAGGCCTTCAGCCGGGCGATCTCGTCATCATCGCGGGGCGGCCGGCGATGGGTAAGACGACGTTGGCTATCAACATCGGGGAGAACGCAGCTCTGGAGACTGGCAAGCCGGTTCTCGTCTATTCGATGGAGATGGGTGGTGCGCAGCTGGCAAAGCGCATTCTCGGTTCCGTCGGCCGAATCGACCAGCAGCGGCTCCGGACGGGCCGGCTTGATGACAACGATTGGCCGCGGCTGACGCATGCGATTGGCAAGTTGAACGATGCGAGCATCTTCATCGACGAAACGGCGCTGCTTACGCCGGTGGAGCTTCGCGCCCGCGCGCGGCGTGAGTCGCGCAAGCTCGGTGGGCTGGGCCTGATCATCGTGGACTATCTGCAGCTGATGAGCGGCTCGCGTGAAGGGCAGAACAATCAGGAGAACCGCGCCGGCGAGATCAGCGAGATCACGCGCGCACTCAAGCTTCTGGGCAAGGAACTCGGTTGTCCTGTCATCGCGCTTTCTCAGCTGAATCGCTCGGTGGAAAGCAGGCAGAACAAACGCCCGCTCATGGCCGATCTGCGGGAGTCTGGCTCGATCGAGCAGGATGCGGATATGATCTTCTTCATCTACCGGGATGAGGTCTACAATCCGGATTCGCCCGACAAGGGCACGGCGGAGATCATCATTGGTAAACAGCGTAACGGCCCGGCTGGCGTGGTGCGTTTGACCTTCGTCGGCGCGCACAGCCGGTTCGAGAACTACGCGCGCTGAGCAGGCCGCCAGCTGGTGGTATCGTCCGCAAACATTTCTAAACATTCAGCAAGGAGTTGGTATGACACAGAACGAGGCGAGTGCGGAGGCGCTGAAGGTGTGGCTGGGCGATCAGGATGCGATGAAGGCTAAAACGGCCGCTCATCTGAAAACCCTGATGATGTTGAAGTCGGCCAGTTCGCAGGCGTGGCTCGATGTGGCAATTCAAAAGGCCGACGACTCGCTCAAAGAGCTGGAGAAGTCCATGCAGTTCACCCGGGATTGGATTGCCCTGGCAGAGGCGGAACGGCTGCACAATCCAGCGCACGGTTAATCGCCGGCGGGCATACGCCCGCCTTTTTTTGCTCTCGTTTTCTGTAATGTGCAAAACATTAATAAAAAGTCAATTGTATGACGAGTACGAAAAGGCCAACAGAGGAAGCTTATGCCGAGCTACAGCAGGCATACGACTTCTATAACGAAAGGCTGTTCGGCGGCCAGTTGCGGCCGTGCATGATCACTCTTCAGCGCGAAAAGCGCACCATGGGCTACTTTTCGCGTGATCGCTTCGTGCGTCGGGATGGCACTCGGGCGGACGAGATCGCTCTCAACCCTGAGTATTTCGCGACGTTCCCGATGATCGTCATCATGCAGACCTTGGTCCACGAATCGGCTCATGGTTGGCAGTTTCACTTCGGTACGCCCAGTCGGACCGGGTATCACAACCAAGAATGGGCGGACAAAATGTGCAGCATCGGCCTCATCCCGTCGGATACCGGCCGGCCTGGTGGCCGCAAGGTCGGTCAGAAGATGGACGACTACCCAGAGCCTGGTGGTCGCTTCGAGCTGGCCACGAAAGAGCTTTTCGAGTCGGGCTTCGCGGTATCGTGGCTCGATCGCTTCCCGATCGCGCCCTCGGGTATCGCGGCGCTGCCGGCGCTGAGCCTGCAGGGATATTCAGCGGCAGTGCTAAGCCCGCCAAACAATGAGGAGGATCGCGGCGACAGTGAGGACGATGGAGATCTGTCGACTCTGGGGGCGGAGAGCGCTGCATTGGATGGAACGGCTGCCGCCGGGTCGATTTTTGAAATAAGAGAGGGGGGGAAGAGCAATCGGGTGAAATATTCCTGTGCTGGTTGCTTTGCGAATGTTTGGGGTAAGCCCGGGCTGCACATCAAATGCGCGGATTGCGATCAACTCTTCGTGGGATAGGTGCCACAGTCCGTTGACGACGTTTAATTAAACGCTAGAATGAAGTGGTAAGCTGTCGGTACGGCGAAATGCTAGTTTTTGTTGCTCTGCGGCGTCGGCTGTTCCAGAATGGAAACAGCAGGGTGTTGGACCGGTGCAAGTTTTTGAAAAGCAGGAGATCTCGCTATGTGGACCCGTGAAAAAGAGAACGTGCTACTGCAGCGCTGCGTCACTGCATCGCAGCAGTCGGTCTCGCCCACAAGCGCCGACGAGGCCGACGTTTTTCGCCTTGTCGCTCAGCTGGTGAAGACGCGCCATCCGAAAGAAGCCTTGCGTCTTGACCATGCTTCTCGAAAGTTCTTCCAAGAGCATCCTGGTGCGTTTAAGAAATCATATCCCGAGGTGGTGCGGGCCGGCCTTGTGAAGGATCTACCGCGCTTCCGCAACCTATTGGATCGTCAACTAACCAAAGTCCGCACATGGTAGCGCCAATCAAATTCAACACACAGACAGACCTGGCCGAAGGCTTGATCGAGCTCGTGAAGCGACTCGACAAGAGCCTGCAATTGAAAGAGCCGCTGCGTATGTACATCGCCGGCGGTATGGCAACGCATCTCTATACGGGGGCCCGTGTCACTACCGATGTGGATGCCGAATTTTCGAAGCGCTTCATCGTCCCCGAAGATCTGATCGTGGAAACCGAGCAGGGCAACATGCTTTACTTGGACTCCGCCTACAACAGCACGTTCGCGCTGATGCACGAGGACTACCTGGAGGACGCTGTTGCCGTGCCGGTCGACACCGCAAACATCGAGATGTATGTGCTCAGCCCCGTCGACCTGATCGTGAGCAAGATCGCGCGTCTGTCAGGGCCGGACATGGGCGATATTCAGAGCTTGATCTGGAATCTGCGCGTGACCGAAGACGAGATCCGTGAACGTGCCGAGGAGGCACTGCAGGGATATGTCGGTGCCATCAGCACCGTGCGGCTCAACTTGGCCGACGTGCTGAAGGTTGCGCGCGAGTACAGCAACATCCCTGCGCCCGAAGCAGCTGACGACGATCAGTCGCAATCGTTGCGTCCATAGTAGATGCTGTGGAGCTGCCGTTGAGGGACGGCAGTTCCCGCAGACTAAAGGTGAAAAAATATGGGGGATCTGCCTGACATGGCAGCAGAAAATAGTCTTGAGCTGGACCAGAGCATCACGCGCTTCCAGGAAGTGATGAGTAAGGTGGACGACATTACGCTGATCACGATTAAAGGCCACTTGCTCATTGAGGAGGTGTTAACCAGGACGATCGCGCTGCACCTGTTTCACCCGGAGCATTTCCTCGACGCGAAGCTCTCCTTCGATAAGAAGGTGTCGCTGGCGAGATCTCTCTGTCTCCGGAAGAATAACCTGGGCGAGTGGGACATGATCGTAGCGATCAACGAGCTGCGTAATGTCCTTGCGCACAATATCGACTCACCGCGCGTGCGCGGGAAATTGGATCGCCTTCTTGAGCTGACTAAGCACGAAAGCGGCCCTGGTATAGAAGAGAAAATGAAGCAGCAAGGTGAGGTGGTCTTGATCGTCTACGCATGTGGCCACGTCCTTGGGCTGCTTAGCCAATTCGAAGCTGACGCGAAGGCCTACAGGCGCTTAGTTCACGCAATGGATCGTGGTATGAATCCGGGCCAGCCATCTTTCTCCCTGTGATGCCGGAGGTGCCGGCGATTCTGAGCAGCCTCTCTGCTCACCTCTTTCGACTCCACGGTAACAAGACAGTGAGGTGAACGAGGATGGGGCGTTCTGTCCCGTCAATGGAACGTGACCATCCGCCAGAACGGCACGCTGGCCAGCGCGTTACCACCCAAAACAGCTAGGACGGCAGCGCCGGCGATCGAGGGACCAAACGGGAAAACATCGGCGGTACAGTGGCCGCGCAGCAGTTTGGGAAGCTGGCCGGCCAGCGCCAGCAGCGCGGCCAGCAAGAGGATCCCCGGCAAGATCTGCCAGCCGAACCATGCACCGAGTGCGGCAACGAGCTTGAAGTCGCCATATCCGAGGGTTTCGCGGCCCGTGGCCAGCTTCATGGCCCAGAACAAGGTCCAGAGCGCGCCGTAGCCAGCGATCGCGCCGACGACTGCGCTTTTCAAGGGCACGAAGACATCGCCCAAGTTGAATGCTAGGCCTAGCCACAGCAACGGCAAAGTGAGCATGTCTGGCAACATCTGGGTGTCGTGATCGATGCCGGCCAGGGCGATCAGCCACCAGGCGACCAGCAGCATGCCCGCTGTCTGCGGCGTGGGTCCTAGTTGATAGGCAATGACGACGGAGAGGAGCGCGGTGCCAGTCTCGATCAGAGGATAGCGGACCGAGATCTTGGCGCTGCAGCTGCTGCACCGGCCGCGCAACACCAGGTAGCTGATGACCGGGATGTTTTCGATCGCGCGGATCTGGTGGCCGCAGTGCGGGCAGCGTGAGCGTGGGATCCAGAGGTTGAATGCTGGTCGAGCATCATCTGGCGTCACTTCCAACTCCCGCTCCAGCATGACGGGCACGCGGTGGATCACAACGTTGAGAAAGCTGCCGGCGACCAGGCCAAACCAAGCGATCGACGCGAGGAAGAGTCCGGGGTGGGCGAAGAAGGGCGCAAACAGCTGGCTCATTGTCGAAGCTCAGTCGGTCTTCAGGGTGAGCTTGATCTTGGAGACCGCGGCCATCAGCTGGCTGTAGAAGCCCTGCCCCAGGATCTCGAAGAAGACCAGGGCCACTATCGTGCCGAAGATGTACTGCGACATCTGCTGGGTCAGCTGCTGCATTTCGGCGCTGTCCGCAGGTATCTCGCGCGAGAGGAATGCGCTGATCACGCCCATGGCCAGAATCAGGCCGAAGGCACAGACCATGAAGACCCGAGACAGGAACGAGGCCAGGCGGAAGCCGACGTATTGGACCGGGTGGAGCGAGCGGACGTAGTCGTGAACATCACGCTCGATGGCGGCAGTGAGAGATTTCTTACGAAAAATCATATTTTTAAGATAACGATAGTTAGGCGAGAGGTCGATTATAGCTCTGCTTTTGTGAGAATTTGCTGCCAGGCAAGCGATGCCTGGCAGCTTTTGCCGTCAACGGAGCCGCGCCGGCGGCGCACCAGTACGGTAGACCTCGCCACTACCCAGATGCATCGCGATGGATCCGCTGGGCCCCATGGCGAGAATGATGCTGTGGGTGAGGCCGTCACGGCGGGTACGCATCTTCCAGCGCGCAGCGGTCTTCGGTGTCACGCGATAGCGACGGCCCGACTGCAGGTCGCGAAGCAACCAGGTCTTCTGACCAGGCACGCCCACCTGTCCATCGACTTCAAAGCTGGTTGTCAGCCCTTCGGGGAGCTCGATGACTTCGGGCGGAGGTGTCTCTGCGACGCCCACGGCGGCCAGGACCTGCTGGATCTCCTCTGGCGACGCCAGCGGCGTGTCCGGGCGCGCGGTGTGCTGCCGGAAGTCGCCGGCCAGGAAACGCAGGGCTTTGATGGCGATGCCGGCGCGCATTTTGCTGATCGCTGGCGCGCCGAGGCCGAGCAGCTTGGCCAACCGCGCATCGTTCTTCAGCTGCAGGACTGCAATGGTGTGATCGAGAAGAGCATGAGGCTGTGGCATGACAATTCCTTTCAGTTTGACGGAGTGGGCAGCAGGTGTCACATCCCCAGCCGGCGAGCTTCGGTGGGCATGTGAGAGATCTCGGCAAGGCAGTCGCCCAGCTTGGCCGGGAGGTCGTCATAGCTGACGGCGTCATAGAACGTGGTGTGGGACGCGCGCTCTTCGTCGTCGGTACCGAAGTTCTCCAGCTCGTAGAGGCCCACGTCGATCGCGTCGCCGACCTGGATGTCGCTGGTGAGCTCGTCTGCGGCGGTGACCATGATTTCCCAGGCGCTGTCACCATGAGGGACGGTGCGGGACCAGGCGGTGTTGCCGCCGCCGGTGTCGATCTCGGTGAAGCCGCGGGCGAGGAGATACGCGGCAGGCTGGGCGGGCATGCCTGGTAGCCCCACCTGGATGCCATACGCCTCCATTGCTTGTGCCAGAGCATGTTCCCAGACGACACTGTGGCGATCGCACCAATGGCGCGCGTTGCAGAGGAGATCGCGGAACGCGAGGTCTGCGTCACCGGTGTCGGTAGCGGCGCTTGCGGTGACCGCGACAGCAGCTGCGGCAGCCCGGATGCCGTTGAGCTGGTCTGGGTCATCAGCGAGCATGGCGGTGCCGTTGCTGGCGAAGGGATTCTTGGGCGACGTATCCAGCGTGTCGTAGGCCTCGATCCGGTAATTCTCCATTGCCTCGAAAAGCTCGTGCCCCCAACTGAGTTGGTTGCGGTCGGCAAAGTGGCGCATGCCGCCCAGCAGCTGCGGCAGGAGCTGGCTAGTGGTGGCATAGCCGGCCAGCCGCCACGCCGGCTCGGCCGCCAGGAAGTGGTTGAATGCGGTGATGGCAGCGTCAGCGCTGCGCGCCATGTCACCGTTATAGCCAGTGATGTTCGCCGGCGTCGCGACGCCGGCGGTGTCCGGGCGGATTGATGTGTTGCGGGGCATGTTCTTGTCCTATGGAGAGCCGCTCATGCGGCCTTGGGCTGTTGTTCAGACTCCGTCAATGCGCCACCCAGCGCGTCGACCACGGCGGCCAACATCTTGGCGAGCTCGCCGGTCATCAGCATGAAGTCGCCATCGAAGCGTTCGTCGTCGTTCTTGCCGGTGGCGTCGGTGTCTTCCTTGAGCACGTCCAGCGGGGCGATGCGCTTGATGGTGAGGTTTTCGGTCAGAACGAACGACACCTTGTCAGCCCAGGTGAGCGCCAGGCGAGTGCATTGCTTGCCGGTCTCGACGTGCCGGCGTAGATCATTTGCTTCGAGCGTGTGGCGCACGTAACGCACGGTGGCCTTGCTTTCAGCAGTCGAACGCAGTTCGGTATCCTGGTCGACGGTGAAGCTCTGTGGGGCCTCGTCGGAGACCACCCAGTCGGTCATAGCCGCGACCGGCGAGATCTGCGTGCGCAGGCTTTCGAGCGGGAATTTGGGTATGGCCTTGAACAGCAGCTTCAGCACTTCCTCTGCTTTTGCCGGCGATGCCGCGTCGACCACCAGCCAGCCATTGACGGGATCGATCCAGACGAATGTGCTGCGCAGGATGCTGAACGCGCGCGGCAGCAGCTCGTCGGTGACTTGCTCCTTCAGTTCCTTCATCTGCTTGCGGCCGCAGGCGAAACCTTGTTGCTCTTCCAGCTCCGCCGCACGTGCCTTGGCGACCTGGTTGATCACCGACGCCGGCAGCAGCTTCTTTTCGGTGTCCAGCCGCAGCAGGTACTGGCGATTCACGGTGTGAACCAGGTCACCATTCGGCCGCGGCGGTACCCAGCCTTGAGACTGCATTTCAGCGCTGGTGCACGCGGTGAACTGTTGTGCGGAGAGATGCCCGGCCAGCTGCTCGGCCGATACGGGCCACGGGGCGGGCATGCGGTAGATCTGCAGGTTCTTGAACCACATTTTGATTCCTTGGCGAATTGAAAAGGGAGGATCGCCCCGGCAGGTGCCGGAGCGGTCGAGCGGGCGCGCTTACTGGTACTTGGCCATGCGGCGCTGCACCGGGTCCATGTCCAGTGTCAGGGCCTTCGCGACGAAGGGAATGTCATCGTCCATGTCCGAGAAATTCGGCGAGGGCTGCGCGCCGCCGGCGCTGCCGCGCGATGCAGGCGGGCGATCGTTGTCCGACTGCTGCTTGGAGCCCAGCATCTGCATGGTGTCGGCGATGATTTCCGTGGTGTAGCGCTCGATGTTGTCCTTGTCGGTCCACTTGCGGGTGATCAGGCGGCCCTCGATGTAGATCTGCGACCCCTTCTTCAGGTACTGGCCGACGATCTCGGCCAGCTTGCGATAGAAGGTGATGCGGTGCCACTCGGTGAGCTCTTTCTTTTCGCCGCTGTTCTTGTCCTTCCAGCTTTCGGTGGTGGCCACGCTGATGTTGGCCACGGCTTCGCCGTTGGGCATGTAGCGGACTTCGGGATCGCGCCCCAGGTGACCGACGATGATGACTTTGTTGACCGATGCCATTTAGTGCTCCTATTTGAAGTTGAGTTGAACTACTTGATGTGAAGTGACATCAGGCACGTGCCCTGAGCTTCGCCAGCACGTTCTTCATGTGCTGCGTCGAGGCTTGGGCGGACAGCGCTTGATCTTCTGCGCTCTCGGGGACATCGCCCATGAGACCTATGAACTGGGAGACCTTGGTCAGAGATCTTGCGCAGCTGGCCGAAGGTGTGCGCTGCGGGCATTGGCCGATGCAGGTATTGAGGCAAAGGGACATTCACAGCGCGATCCCCCACGAAGCATTCAAGCTGATGCAGGCGATAGGCTTGTCGTGCAGCTGCTGCGGCAAGGGAACGCTGCGCTCCAATACGACGACCACGCCAAGGACATGCTCGATCGACGCATACCGCGCCACTTGCTGGAGTAGGGCGACGCGAGATGGGCGCTCCTTCTTGACCTCTACGACAATCCCCTGGATCCAGAAATCGGCGCGTGATCGCGAGCCCAGATTGAATTCGCGACGAAACGGAACGCCGACGCGGAAAAACGCGTTGGCGATCTCCACACAGATCTCTTCTTCGGAGCCACCGGCTTTGCTCAGACGGATCGTTTTCAGAGCGGCGACCACAGTAGCCATGTCCGAACTTGGACCACCTTGCTTCTCAATGGCGCTCATCAATGGCTCCCAACAGACATCAGGCCTGGATGCATCGTGAAGCCATTGGCATCTCGGAAGAGTTCGGCCGCGCCACGGATGTACTGCAACATCCATTCGGTGACCAGCCACCGGCGGCCGAGTCGTTCGGCGGCGAGGCCGGTCCTGATCGTTCCTCCGAACGAGTCCACGACCAGGTCGCCAGGCCTGGTCAAAAGTTTGATGAAGAACTCCGGAATATCGGTAGGCTGCATCGCACCATGAATGGGCAGACCGAGGCGCTTGGCGTGTTCCCGATATGCGCGAGTGTCGGCGCAGTTGTGGCCGCGCTCAATGACATTTCTCGGGATCTTGCCGTCCGTTACACGCCCAAACGACTCCGGCCTGAGTCGGTACGCCCCATCGCCATAGACGGCAGTGCGCTGTGCTCCCCCGGCCTGCATCAACGCCATATGCCGCTCAGAATGCGCCTGCAGAACCCTCCTGTTGTCCGCGATGACACGCGCTGGATCGTTCGTGAACCAGTAGATCGGCTCGTATGCCGACGTGAGTTGCACTCGCTGAACGCATGCCCAGTACGTCGGGCCGGGCGGCTTGCTGTAGTTCACCCACGGAAGCCTTTCCATGAGCCAAAGTCCAAGCCGCTTTCGCAACGCAAGGACCAATTCCTCCAAATACGTAGAGCGCGCCGGCGACTTCGACATGAAGATGTCGTTGCTCAGGTTGAGCACGATGCTGCCGCCGGGCACCAGGTTTGCGACGACCGGTTCAATTGCTTTGCAGGCGAAATCAACGAAGGCGCTTTCGTCCGGATTGCCGTAAGCACGTGGCGTGCGGAGTGGATATGGAGTCGAGGAGAAGTAGAGCGTGATCTTCTCCTGCAGGTGTGGAATAACGCTCTCACCCCGTGCCCAGACGGCGACGCCCAGATCTGTGCTGAACGCAACCAGCTTCACATCCGGGAGAGCCCGGTCGAGATCTCGGCCGGCGGGTTCGGTCAAGCGCCAAATCCCGCGCTCGCCCGGTACACGCTCGATGACCTTCAGCTGCTTGAGCGTCTGTTGGTACCAGCGAATTCTGCGAGTTGCCGGCTTGAACAGCGGGCCGTTCTCGCCAAGATGGCGCTTCGCGTGGAGCTCGGCGTCGCTGATCTCAGCGCGTGCAGCCACGATCGCATAGAGATCAGCGTTCGACAGCGTGCCACTTGGCGCGTCGACGTAGGCGGAGGTGATCTGCGAGAAGAGATCCAGCTGAGCAATGTTCTTCATCATTCCAGTGTCTCCTCTGGCGTTCCGAGGCCAAGGTAAGTGCGCCAGTGGATGACCTCGCCATCGACGAGGAAGCCCCACCAGCGGCCAGTGCGTTTGGTCGCGTAGAACACCAACGTCAGGGCCCCACCTGGTGATACGGCAGCGATTCGGTGGAACTCACCGACGCCCATCCGGTACGATTGGCCTGCATAGATCACCTTGCACTTGGTGGTACCGTCGGGCAGGGTGACTTCATTCACATACCAGCCGCGCAGTACCAGGGTGCGGAATTCCCACGGATGATTGTGGTGATGGCTTTCGCTATCCCCTCGCAACAGCAAGTGCAGCCGGGCATTCTTGCGGAGCCGACGCAGCTGATTCGCGACTTGCCAATAGCCGGCGCTTCCAATTTTTGCTGCGGGCGGGAGGAGCCACCAGCGCATCATGTAGCCGTCCAGGTGCTCATAAGGCGTTTTCTGGCCGATGGTGAGAATCCAGTCGATCAGCGCCGGCCTCGCGGCCAGCATTGCTGACACGCGGTTCCAGAAGGCGTCGCAGACACCATTGAAGAGGCGCGCTTTCATCCGCATAGCCCATATGCCGAGGAGCATTCTTTCGGCTCTTCGATTCCATCGAGTAGCGAGAACTGACGGCCACCACGTGTCGTGCGGGACCACATCACCGCGTGCCAGATATCGTTCTCCTGCGCGTAAGCGCGCATGTTCTTAATATCCTTTCCGGGCGCGGGAATGAAGCTCGCTGCTTGCCGCTTAGATGCTTGGCCAACCAGCTGCTCCCAAGTCCACACACGTTCAATGTGGTGCACAAAACGAGCGCCGATTTCCTTCAGCTCGGCCTTGTTCACGTTGATGCAAGGCATGCAGCCTACTCTCCGCATGCCGAGCTTATACAAAGGGTTCGGCTGGATCGAACGGACGCGACAGTAAGCGAAGACATCGTCGGCGCTCCATTCGACCAGCGGACGGTATGCGAATAGTTTGGGGCCAAGGACCTCGAACTTAGCCGCGTTGTTGCGCTCCAGCGATTCGTCACGTCGGACGCCCTGCCAACTGACCACGGTATGGCCCTCGTCGATGAGGTCGAGCTGGAAGCTCACGGCCGGATCACGTTTCAATTGTTCTGTGCAGAATTGGGCCTTGCGGGAGGGGAAGAGGCCTTTCCAGAGACAGAGGTCAAGAAACGGGATGCCCGTTGGTTGGAGAATTTCGAGTGCACGGCGCTTCGCCTTATTCGTCCACCGGACGCGGCGGCCACCACCGACTTTGTACGTTTTCTGGACCGGCTCAGTGATGGTCTGGCCTTTGCGGCGGACGGTCCGCGTAACGACATTGCCGCGCCCATCGCGCTTCCATACAGGCGTTTTTCCGTCGGCCTCGAAGACTGGTTTGGTGTCGTATTCGCGGCGATGGCGAACGTCGCGCGCAATGAACATGCGCTTGTTGTGAATCTCGTTTCCGAAGGTGGCCTTCAGGCGATGGATCTTGATGTCCAGCGCCATTTCCAGATAGGCCAGGTATTCATAGACAGCCTCGTGCTCATTGCCCGTATCGCAAAAAATCGGTACGACGTTTGCTGGGCCAAATCGCTCCAGGGCGAGCAGTAGCGTTGCGGCACTGTCCTTGCCGCCAGAAACCGAAATCACGTGCTTGATGCTCATTTCTTGGCCTTTTTGTTTTGCGCTGCAGCTGCAGTCGGTTGCGGAAGTGCGCGCCGGCAGACGCGCAGTACGAGATCTCGGAGTTCAGGGTCGTCGGCACCATCGAGAAGCTGCTGGAGCGCTGCTGTGAGCTCCTGCTCACGTGCGCTCGCGGTCGATGCTGTGCCGACGCGCACTAAGCCTCCAACGGCACGCTGCATAGAACTCGTGCTCATGGGACCGCCCTCTGCGACATGGAAATCGCGATCGCAACTGGCTGGACCCAGACCGGCATGCTGCTGAGTACGAACGTCTCGCCCGCGCGCGCAAGCAGCAGCGTGACGCCCATCACGTCGGCGATCGATTTGGCCGCCTTTGGGGGAACTGCATTGCCGATGCGTTTACGGTGTGCACTGTCGCTTTGGCCATGGAGAACGAGGCCAGCCAGAAGATCGCCACGCTTTTTCGAATTGATCTCTGCCTGGATCTGGGGGTCATCGGACCAATGTTCCTCGGGATCGATAAGGGATTGAATCGCCCCCAGCTCCAGAGTGGTGAACGGGCGGTGCCAGGTGCCGTCGAGAGCGCGAATCTGCGCGATGGTCTTTTGGCCTGGGGCCGGGAGCAGACCGTCGAGATCAAAGCGGGGGTCGGCTACTGACCAGCGACCGTTGTCGTATCCTGCTGATGCGCTCACCGCACCGGTTTGTCCGCTCCAGCGCACCACTCCGTAGTGGCCGCCTGTCAGGTAGGCGTCGCCGGCCTTACGATGCATCGTGCGGGGGTCATGTACGGAGATAGCACCTTCATGCGCGCACTTTTCAGTGGGGGCAATAGCATAGCGATCGACGCCTGGCACAGGAGAGTAGGCGCGTGGATCGGCGATCGAATATGCGCCCGTGGTAGGTGTGCCGCGGCCTGAAATGGTGCCGATACTTTCTGACCAGCGGTTGACGCCCAGGTAGTCGCGATGACGTTCCGGAAGGATCAGGTAGTCGCTCAGGTGACCATTATCGACAGCGAGTTTATTCAGCGTGCGCCAGTCGCCGCCGGCTTCAACGAAGGCAAGGCGTACCCATGTTTTCCATTGGAGATTCGGGATTCTATGCATGGGTCCCCCGCGCATGTCGCCCGGTGGGGGCATACGTTCCAGGACCTCGCCGACCGCGCGCAAGCGCTTCTTCTCAGGTTGGTAGAGGAACGGTGGCACCTTTTCCATGTGGCGTGCGACAAGCAAGAACCGCTTGCGGCTTTCTGCGAGCTCGCCCAGTTCGCCGCAATCGTGCGTTGTTTCTGCGACCGCGTATCCGTAGACTGCAAGCAGCTGATTGATCTGGTCGAGAAGGTGCCGCGCGCGAGAGGTGAGACGAGGCACGTTCTCGAAAATGATCAGTTCGACTGGATCATCGGCCCAGGCTTCGCACATCAGCCAGACGCAGCGCAAGGTCAGCTCGTTGCAAGCGAGGTACTTCGGAGTTTTGCTGAGTTCCTCGGATAGAAGACCTGAGCCGCCTTGGCAGGGCGAACTGATGAATGCTGCGTTCGGGCGCTCATTCCCCGCTGCACGACGGATGTCTGCCGGCGTGGCTTCTCTCCAGCCATCGGGTGGCTGAACGCCGTGGAAGGCGATGTACTGGTCCCTGGTGAAGAGGTCCATTACAGTGCCCGGTCGACCCGGGCCGGCGGCGTCGAAGTCTTTGATGGCAGCGGGATCGCTATCGACCCCGCCAATGCAGCGCCAGCTGCCGCTTAACCCGGCCGCACGCGGCTGGGACATGTTGAAGCCCTTCTTTCCACCGCCCAGGCCACAGCAGAAATGGAAGTGCGTGAATTCGATTTTGGTTTGCATCGCTATCATTTCTTGATCGCTTCAACTGAGGTCGTTGGATGTGGAGTCCGGGTACTGATCCCAGAGGACCCCGTCGAGAAGGCGGCCAGCCTTTCGGCGGCCGACGCGCACTGGCTTCACTGGGCGGTCGGTGCTGGTGGGCTCCTTGCCGACGCAGGAGCTGCACAAGCCTGGCTCCACCCACCAGCAGCTTCCCGGGCAGGCGTTGTGCCAGGTGCAGCCGCAGACACGGCAAGCCTCGGCCCCGTCTTCGGGCACGACGAATTCCCCCAGCTGTTTGAGGTTGAATGGGATGCGGTGCTGAACGCTGAAGTCGCGTAGCTGGCGAAGCCAGTCTGGATGCGCAAAGCGCGCTTTGGGCCCAGACTCGCCGCCGGCGACGATCCAGTTCACGCCTGGCTGGCCAGGTACCGGCGCGGGCACGGTAAGAGCCGAGAGCAACGGCTCCGCGCTGATCCAGTGGACGGCGGCGGGAGTAGCGAGAAGCTCCGACAAGCGTGTGTCGAGTGCATTTTGATTTTCAGCAGAGATGCCGAGCCAGACGTTGGGCAGCGGCCATGCCATGGCGTCGATGGCGTGCAAGTCCAGGCGTGGAGCAACATGCTTTGGCAACGCCACCGCATGCCGGAGCAGTTGCATGACGCAGACCGCAGCTGGGCTCGTCCGCCGGCCTTCGTGTGCAAGCCACTCGAAGAAGGCCCGCATTCTCTGCGGCCGCTTTGTCAAGATCTGAAAGGTGTGCTCCGGAGCGAGTGTAATGGTTCCGAAGACTGCCGCGACGAACTCCAAGGGGATCTCGTCCTGGAAGAGGTCGCTGATGGAGTCGACGAAGATCCGCACAGGCCTGCGCCAGGAGAACGGTGCCGAAAGGCGCGCGGGATGGATCTGCACGTCGTTGAAGTCGCGACCGTAGGCGATGTGGTGCGGGTTGTGCCGGTGGCGAATGTTCCATTCGCGATCGGCGTAGCAGTTCTTGCAGCCTTGGGATACTTTCACGCACCCGGATGTCGGGTTCCATACCCGATCGGCCCATTCGATGCTCGTGAGTGTCATTGATGGCCCCCGACAGTGCGCTTAGCACTCCATGCCATAAAGGGGGCTCTGATATCGGCCTTGAAGCGGTCCGCTGCCGCGCTGTCGGTGTCAAGATCGCGGCGCGATTGGATATTGCAGGTCTGGCGGATGTAATCGGCCGGATTGAGATCGGATTTCTTCAATCCGTAGACTTTTCCCTCTTTTGTCCCATGTTTGAGGATTTCACTATTCAGATAGCGAACGAAGTCTTTATTGCTCGACCAAACGCCAGAGAGGCGCGATAAAGTGAATCCTTGCATAATTTCGTCACTTTCAAGAGATTTTGAGGGGCAATGCTCAATTTGTATATAAAACTGGCATTCACACGCTAAAACTCTGAAAACACACTCTCAGTCGCTATCAGTTAGATTTTCAGCCGTTCTGACTTTAACTTTCGTTGTGGTATCGTGACTCTATTTAATAGGATATAAGTGCGAGTGTCAACTTTCGTTAGACTATCATCCGATTAAATTGTGTAAATATGGAATTTACACAATGTATTTGGCTGTCATGAGGCTCTTCCTGACCTACCGGGTCTGCTTTCACGCAATCTTATTTACACAATGAAGTAGGTAGATTTATCGGAGTTTTTGAAATTTTGAGGAAAAATTGACGCACCAATGCTATGCTTCCGCAAAATGTCACACCGAACATCATTTTGGAGAAATATGGCGATGCAAGAAGAAAATTTGAAAATCTCCTGCAACCTTGAGGGTGAGAGCGCAAGAGACTATGAAATGATGGCCTTACTGTTCAAAATTCAAAATATTGCGCCGAACCGCTCAAAACAACAATCTCTGCTGATTTCTGCTGCATTATTGGCCTTGAGCGCGTTGGCAGACCGCTATAGTGACAACACGGGCAATCGCTACGGTGCATTAGAGGAAGTGCTGAAATTCGGAGGATGCCGAGCGCAGGACATCGAAAAGTTACTCAAAACGTCGCCGGCGGCAATAGATGCGATTCAAGGGGCGATTGGCACATATAGTGCCGTGAAGTAATATTCAACACGCATTACAGATGTAAAGATTTGCGGTCATCGAAAAATTAAAGGGGGCAACAGCAATGAGTAAGGCGGCATTGAGTGGGCTAATTTCGGCCAAGCACAAGATCCCGAAGGCAGACGCCGATCGTATCGTGGACACCGTATTCGACGGCATCACCAGCGCTCTACGGTCGCAAGGGCACTTCACGTTCGTCGGATTCGGAAGCTTCAAGGTCGACGTGCGTGCAGCGCGCGCCGGCCGCAATCCGAGTACGGGAGCTCCCGTCGACATTCCCACCACCAATGTCGTCAAATTCAAGGCCGGGGAGCCGCTCAAGAAACTCATCAACAGCAAGTAACCAATAATTCGAAAAGGATTCATCATGCGCATCAACACCAAGAGTCTGCTGTGTGCTGTGGCTGTCGTTGCAAGCCTGTCCGGCTGCGCCAGCAACTACGGCAATTCCTCGATCACGGACCAGGACAAGGTATCCCAAGTCCAGATCGGAAAATCGACGACCAAGGACGTGGAAACGCTGCTGGGCAAGCCCAGTTACGTGAATACAGAAGAGGGTGGCGAGCAGGTATGGATGTATCAGAACGTGAACGTCAAGGGCTCTGCGTTGATTCCCTTCGCGGCGCTGTTCGGCGGCACCATGAAAGAGAACAACATGCAAATTCGCTTCAATAAGAAGGGTGTGGTGAAGGCGATCGGGAATGGCGAGAAGGTGATGTAAGCCGGCCAACTGCAAGCAGAAAAAAGGGGACCTACGGTCCCCTTTCTCATTTGCGTTAGAACGCAGGCAGCTTAAACTCAGAACAGGGCTCCAGCAGCGCGAGTAGTGCATGCACACTGTCCTTGTCCAATCCCACAAACTCATTGTTCAGCAATATGCGCGCTGCATCGCCGGCGCTGAGTCCCTCCGTCGCCTCGATCGGCTTCTTCCCGAAGCCGACATTCTTCCTTCCAGACGCCAACAGCTCCTTCAGGAGGTGGCCAACCTCTGCAGCGCGCTGTGGCCGCCGCATGGTGACGCCTGCAGCATCCAGAACCAGGTTAAGTGTCTCGCGAACCGCCGGCAGGATAATGACCACGGCGGCGAGCAACACTGGCGAATTCTGCAGCAGCTGATGGCGCTCAATGCTGTGCGTCGGGAGTTCCTTCGCCTCGCTATAGCGCTGGCTAACGCTCAGAAAAACTTTGGTATCGAGGTCGACGGAGGCATACTTCAAAACGGCGGCACAGAACTCGTCCGTCGAGAACAGCTCTGTACGAAGAGCAATCAAATTTTGGGGCATCACGGTCCTATAGATGATGGTGTTCGTTGAATTACGCCGGCTTCAGGCTTGGCATCGGCTCATCCTCTGCATCGTGCCCGAGCTGCGGTATGAGAGAAGCCCTCACGGCCAGTATATGGCGCGCGTAGTCGACCATGCTACCTTTGATCGGATAGAGGCGTCCCTCGCTGCGGTTCACCAGGCGATAGCGATCGACAGCGCCATGCCGGGCCGTCTCCAGGCTATCGAATCCATCCTCTACGATCTTGTCGATGAAGGCCTTCGCGGACATCTCCTGTCCGGCCAGGCTGACGCGTGTGTTCGCTAGGATGCTCGTTGCATGATCGAGCTGCCGGCGCGCGTCCTCTTTCTCATATCGTTCCTTTCTCTCCACCTGCAGGGATGCTTCACGCTGCTGGGCGTCAGCTGGAGAATACCCGGCCCATGCATACAAAGCGGCCTTGCAGCCTGCTGCCGTCTTAGGAAACACCACGCCGGTCACCTTGGAGAAGAACTGCTTGGACATATCGTTCTGGCCAGCCGGCCGCGCCAGCACCGATATCAAGAAATCGATCTTCTTGTCCTCGATCGCCAATGCAAAGTTTCGGTGATTCGAGCTTGGGCGGCTGCTATGTAAGGTGGGGAAGCGCTCCTGCAGGAAATTCGCATACCCGACGGAGATCGCCTCCAATTGTGCGCCGCCGTCTGTTCGCTCAGCCTTGATTGCTGCCCATAGACGTTCACCTTTGATGTGCGACATCGCTGTGCCGAGCGCGAACTTCACATCACTGGCGCGGCCGTCGATGGCCACCAGCTCGACGCCGACGGGTGGGCCGTCACCGAAGGTCACCAGCACGGAGGCATCGCCGGTCCATGTGACGGTGATGTCTGCCGGCAAGGCCAGTTCGTCGCCGTGCCGGTAGACCACCGACTCTTCTAAGCCGGCTCCCTCCGGGAACAGCTGGACCAGGTGCGCGGCTGTAGCATCATCGCTGCGGCGGACACCTATGATCTGCTCGAAGCTCGCCTTCGAGCAAGCGATTGTCAGATGGTGTGGAGCTATTTGGGTCCGTGCCTGCTGATAATGCCGTTTCATGACATTCAACTGGCTCACCGCCCAGCACGCGGCGTTCGCCAGCGAAAGTTGAGAGCCAGTACCGCCACGATACAGCGTCGGGACGTATACACCCGGGCTGTGGAATTCCAGCATGACGGCAAACGGCAACGCGGGGTCTCGAAAGCGGATCTCGTAGGACAGCTCGTCGACGCGTTGAAGCGCGAACTGGTCTGTTGAGGGCGGATCTCGCCTGAACTTCTGGTCAATGAGACCATCGTTCTCCGCATCAACCTCACTTGCGATAGCTCGCAGCATGGCGTCGCCATCGAACTGGTCCGCGTTCGCGCGAGCGAACTGGATGGCACCCCGCAATTCAGCATTGCTAGGCCTGGCCTGCTCCCACGGCTCTCCGAGGCTGCGCCATTGGCCCTCGATCAGTGCGCGCGCGTATGTACACGTCTCGTTCCGGCGCTCGCTGCGGGGCTCATACTTACCTAATTTGCGTCGGAAGAGGGAAACTGGAACGTCGTCGACAACCAGGTGCACCTCGGCACCTGCAACCACTTCGCCGATCTGCACCCCTGCCGACATAACTGATGCCTCCGTCGAAGCATCAGCAACTGTGGATTCGATTTCCGCCGGCGCGCGCAGCGTCGCCAGCTCTTCTTTGGTGACGAACTCCACTCCACGCTTGTCGAGGAGAAGCCGCGGCACGCCATCGATCAGCTGGAGCGTTTCCGCATTCATCCTTCCATTGACCGCGTATGCTCGGACGCCGACCGAATTTTCCCCCACACGTTGGCCACGCAGGTTTTCCCCAACATGACGCCACTCCTGGTTGTCGTCAATGTAGCGATCGAGGAGGCGCTCTCGCAGCCTGGCGAGAGCATTGGCTTCAGTGTCACCGATGCCCACCGAACCAGCGAATTCACCTTCGATGGCCCGGGCCTGGTACATGCCAGCATAGAGCCCGTCGACCACTGGTGCCACTGCATGCGCGGGCATGATCTGTTGATGAACCCATTCACCCATCTCTCGGGCAACATCGCGCTGCTTATCGGTAACCATGCTGTCGTACTGGGTGACGATAGTGTTGGCATGGTGAATGATCTCCTGGCCGGCAGCAAAGACTGCGCCGGCCCGGCTAGAAAAAGGGTGTCCATACGTCGACAGCGGTCCATGTCGGCCAGCCATGTTGCCCTGATGATGGTCGATCGACACTGCGCTATACCAGCGCTCGCCCACACGCATTGAGCGAATCGTCGCGCGGGCGGCGGTCCGCGACCCAGCCTTTCTTCGCGACTCAAATGTTATCGACTCCACGTCGTTGGGTTCGGGCTCCACCTCATCGTCGAGGCCTTCGCCTTCCAGATGCCGCGGCGTCGACGGCGGAGCAACCGGCCCTGCAGGATCAATTGCAGCAGGCGGCACGTCGTGTGCTTGAGGCTGCCATAAGATCTCGCTCAGTTCGAAGTCGCGCGATCGAGCCTGGGAGAAGTGTTGCTGGATCTCTTGGAGAGTGAAGCGCAGACTTTCGCGCTGATAGTGATCTCCATTCTGCTTAAATCCCAAGGAGATCACCGAGGAGGGGAGGGGGGTCTGGGACAGCGTCCGCAGGATAAGCTGTTTTCCTAGAGCGGTCTGCTGCACATTCAAGACCGCATCGTGGTCGGACAGATCTACCCAGGCTGGCATTTTTACCTCATCGTCAACTTCGCCTTTTCAAGAAAAAGTGCTTCAACAGACGATCGAACTCGTTTTGCTTGTTAGCGGCAACTGCAATTTCTTCCAGCTGCGTCAGCATCGCCGCCTTGCCATTGTACTTTTCCAATAGCTGGGCAACGATCTTCTCCATCTCAACGTCCGGAAGATGCTTCTCCACGTTCTGCTTAGTGGCATCCATGAGATGAATCAAAGTCATCTCGGGCGTTGCGCAGGGCATCTCAAAAGCCGCGTCAGGACCGAAGCCATCTTCGAAACGAACCATCTCATACATTCGGGGGTCGTCCAGCTGCGGATTCACCAGGCTTTGTATGACCTTGAAATCGCCGGCATAGGGCGCGACAACCTTTTTGTACGGGTACTCGCCTCCGACGAAAATGCGCCCATCCTTCGGGCGTTTGTACCAGGCGGTGGAGTGGGTCAACGCCACCTTCTGGAAAAAATAATTCGCGAGCCGGATACCGTATTCGTTGAACAGGTCTTCGGGTTCTTTCCCATCCTTGAAATAGACACCTTGCGCGGCCCGAACAATCACCTTGTCACGGCGGCAGGCGAAATAGGCCTCGTGCTTGGTGATGTTCAGGCCGACGATGAAGACATCGTGACGATCGTCCATGTGAAAACCATTATACTAATTATGCGTTGCATAACACAACGAAAGTTAAATTTCCTGCTTGGCCACGCCCTCATTTGGCGTGAGCAGGTGCGCATAAATTTGGGTGGTCGCCAAGTCTGTATGACCGAGGTTATGCATGATCTGCAAGACTGGAACATGCTTGGCGAACATAATACTGGTAGCGGTATGCCGTAAAACGTGAGGCCCCCTTTGGCTCAGATTGGTGCCGACGCCGGCATCCTTAATGTACTTTGAAACTTGTTGGTACACGAGCGCGCCGGAAAGCCGGCGGCAGGTGCGTGAAATGAAGAGCAGATCCGATTCAGAATTGTTCCAGGCGAGAATGCTAGACCGCTCATGCAGCCACAGCTCGACTAGGCCACGAACGGCTTCATCGTGGTCAAACATTACCAGGCGCTCTTTATTGCCCTTTCCGATTACCCGCAATCTCAACGCGGCCAGATCTACGTCACGAAGACGCAGGGTGCACAGCTCATCGCACCGCAGCCCTGTGGCTAAGATCAATGCGATCAAAGCAAGATCACGCACCGCCGTGGAGCTCGTCGAACCTGATACCGTCCGGAGCAACTTCACCTGGTCATCCCAACTCAGCACCACCGGAAGCCGTTTGGGCACCGCACCGCCAGTAGGACCGAACCCTTTGCTTTTCTCAGCGCGCCGCTCCCGAACTAAGCCTTCGACCGGATTGTCGAACACCTCGCCGCGCTCGTGCAGGCACAACCAGAAGACGTTAAGAGCGGATGCACGCAGTGTTTGATAGGTAACCGAATAATGCTCACCAGTCTCCGGATTCCAACCGATGAATCGGCGCAACCACGCCGAGTTAAATTCTGTAAAGTTTCGGATGTTTTGGACCTCTTTGAACCTCAAGAAACCTGCTACAACCGACAAATAAACACGTCTCGTTTTCGGAGAATATGGGTGCAGAAAGTAGCTGTCGAGCCACTTAGCAAAGTGTTCCGGCGTTATTGCTTGTGGCATGTTTTCACACCCGCAGTCTTATTCCCATTTGGTTGATTAAATACTTTAATCGCATTCTCCAAAATGCTACACTATAAACCAACGGAAGTTACGATTACAGAGGCCAAGAATGGAAAATACGCTCTCTTTTGCCCTAAAGTCCCTGATACAGCAAGTCGCGGATTTTAAGCCAAATGAAGTGCAAAGTGGCGCAAATGCTGACGCGATAACGATCAGCCAGGTGCGTGATGCAGCGGAAGAAGCAAAAGATGCATTACGACACGATTTCCGCAGATAAATTCTATTCCCAATGACTGGGAATGGGCTGGACCATGGCCGTACCGGCGATGGCCAGCAGACAAGCGAAGCGCGTCAGTTGCGTCACTCGGATCGGATAGATCCATTTCAACGAAAATGAAAACGGAGATGAGGCTCACGCCATCATCTCCGTTTCTTTTTGAAGAGATACCTCTACATGATTCGCCGACGCTCGCCAGGCGGCACTCGAAATTCCGCGCGCCACTCTTCCTCTGCTTTTTCAATGGTACCACCGAAGGTCATATAGCCAAGATCAAGGATGTCGTGCGTGGCATCAGCGATGTCCTCGCCAGGGTAGGTCTCACTCCATTCAGCTACGTCAATGCGCATCGGGGCCATCGAGTCGTCATCGCCATAGATAGGCCCTAGGACAGCTCCTGTCAGCGCGTCGAACTCAACCTCCCCGTGACTGCCGTCAGCGGTGGCAACAGCGCGCCCAGGAATCAAATAACCGCCCTTGCGCAGCATCCCGGACTTTACGATCGCGAGCGCGCCTGCAGCAGTGACCGAAACCTCCGGCCAACTCCCTCCAAGCTGATTTGGCACATCACGGCCTGTGCGCGTCGCAAGTCCTGCATCTATGCAACGCTGCAGCTTCTCACGCCCATATCCGCCCTCCGGGCCGGCCGTATCTCCCCACTCGAAGCCTCCGCAGCCCCCGGTAGTAGTGAGGAAGATTCGCGCGAGTTCTTGCATGTCGTTGACCTGGTTCATCATCGCTCCTTACGGCCGCATGCCGATGGTCATCACGTCTTCAGGCTCGAAATCGAAGTCCGATGCGTCGAAAATTTCCTCGGGAGCGCCGGCAGCGACAGCTGCTGCCATCTGCTCTCGATGCTCCTCCTTGAACTCTTCGGCGAAGTCTGGATGGAAGCTAAGCACATATCGCGAGATCTTCTCTGCGTCCTTGGCAGCGCGGAAGATCTCGCGCTTGTCGTCTCGCAGGATTTTCAAGTAGTGCTCGACGTAGGTCGCATGCCCTTCGATATTCGATGGCAACCCCAACTGCATAGAGAGCATCGAGCTGGCAATTTCCGCACGCAGCTCTTCACGGGCATACTCCACGCTCTCACGAGTTTTTCCGAACTCTCGGGCCAGGCGGTTGGCCGCCCCGGTCCAGTGGCCCAGTTCGTGCATGTGCGTGGCGTAATAGAGCGAATCTGACTTGAACGAATCCCGGTCTGGCATATAGATGCGATCCTCGGACGGGGAATATGCGGCGCGCCGGCTGCCGTGGACGACATCTGCCCCGGTGGCGTCGATGATCTCCTCGCAGATTTGGATCGTCTCGTCGTCGACATTGGCCTTGCGCTCAATGGACCAGTCGTACTCCGGCGCCCCCTCGATTTGGCTAAAGTTGAAGACCGTGAAACACTTCAGCATCGGGATCCGCTTCACCTCAGGTTGCTGCGTTTCCGCGTTCACCTCACCGGTCTCGCGTTCGTGCATCTTGTAGAAGAAGATCTGGGTCCCATGCTCTCCTTTACGTACGTTCCAGCCCTTTTCCTTCGCCTGCTTGAAGGTACACCACCTAGGGTCCTGCATGCCCTTCTCGGCCAGCATCAGGACGTTGATCCCATGGTATGGCTTCCCTGTGGTGCCATTCTGTGGCCAACGCCCCCTGCCATCCCACGGCGACATCCATGGCGCGGTACCGTTCTCGATCGCCTCGATGATGCTGTCGGTGACCTCCTGGTAGAGATCCCGCGGCGTGAATTTGCCTTTTGCGGTTGAACGCCGGCGGGGCATGGCCTTGCTCTCAGCAGCCTCTTTGGGATTCTGCCGCGGCTCAGGAAATACAGCAGGTGGCATACTAGCCGCGCCAGGCATGACCAGTCGTCTGATGACGGCCATGGCTACGCCTCCGCCGCTTCGCTGTCATCTTCCTCCATGTCGGCCGGCGCAGGCTCCAGGCCCAATTCCTTCACTTCCTTCCAATCCAGGCCGTCAGCTTCGAGCTGGGTGGCCTGCATGGTATTGGCTTCAACATTCGACATACTCTTCTCCATTCCATGGCAAAAATTACTTTTGTTATAGTATAAATGCACATATTGATAAAACAGTAGTAACAATAGTCGGAATATGCGACCGCCGACGAAAAAAATTCCGCAGGAATAGAGTGACGTGCTGCGCAGAGTAAGCAGCAGTGGGAAGGAAAGGTGCACACGAAGACGCAGGGCGCGTCTCGACTCAGCGCCTCGCGCGATGCTGGAGGCGACCGAGAAAGGCCGGAATTACCGGATCACTAGCTGGGAAGAAAAACCAATCCTGGCGGTGCTTGAATAAGCCAGGGAAGACGCCGCGAAACGCCCTTCCTGGCTCTTACACAATCAGCTGTTCAGCCGATCTGCTTTTCAACGAGGGCCATGCGAATGCGGAAGCGCTTTTCCTCTTCTTCTGCCATGTCGCCAGCGGAGTCATCGACCATCTTCTGCAGCATGGCCAACTTCATGTTGCGCACCACGTCGTCTTGCTCTTCGAGGTCCAGCATGCTCAGGACCAATGCATAGGCCGCATCGTCAGCTGTCTTGTGTGCCGCGACTACTGCGACAACCACGTCGAGCACTGCTTTACGAATAATCGGCACATAGCGCTCGTCACCGTACTTCTCCAGGAACTCATCGCGCTCATCCGCATCAGCGATTTCCTTGTCAGCGTAGAGCTCGATGGCGTCGGCCAACAGCGCGGTAGAAATCGTCGTTTGAATCAGGCTGTCAAATATTTGTTTTGCGTTTTCCATTGTCACGTCCATGCAATCGGAAGACTATCCCCCTCTTGATCCCCACGTGAGCGCACATGATGCGTCAAGAAGTATTGCCCCCAAAAGTCAACCGCAGCGAATTTACCTTGGCCGACTGTTATACAAAAAGTCAATTAAGCAAAGCAGCGAGTTGTTGGTCTGTCGGCAGCCCCATTGTCGACACGACTTTCGCTCCACGACGATACAAAATCGTAGGAACGCCAGTGTAACCCGTGTCGCGCAGCAACAGCAGATTGAATGCCAAGTTCTTATTCACTTCGTCGCTTATACGCACAGGCTGCAGTTGGTGATTCGCCATCTGCTGCAAAGCTTCGGAAGGCCGCTTCGCTTCATAGACGGCTGCCGCAAGCGCCTTGCTATCGTCCCGAAGAATCGCAACAGGAATCCATCTGACCTGCACTTGGTTTTTCTCCACTGCGGTCCGCAGGCTGCTCCACAGGCGCTTGCAATAGGGGCAGTTCGGGTCGAAGAAAACATAGATGACGCGCTTGGAATTTCCTTCGGGGATCCAGCGCAGCTTCTCCGCACGCTCCCAGATATCCTGCAACTGGGCATCCGATGCAGGAGACGCCTGGGCCGTCGACGTGATGATGCCGGCGCGGTCAGTGTCGGCCGTGGTCACGTTCACGCCGTGCGCGTCGAACACGTTGCCGACAATCAGACTGTTGCCGTCAGGAGTCACGTAAAAGAGCCGCTTCTCCTTGCCGTTGTCAGCGACGATCGCTTTCAGGCCTGACACGGAATCGAAGGCCTGAACAATGCGAGCCCCGCTCGACATCAGTCGCTGCTCAGCAGGTGTCGGCGAAGGTGCTGCCGATGCAGACATTGCGACAATCCCCAGCGCGACTGCAAATAATTTGCAGATTACTTTACCCAAAATCTAACCCTCCCAACGTCTTGATGAATGAACTTCTGCTTGTTGATGTAAAAGCCGACTCCACCTCCTCTAAAGGCTGCGATTAGTTGGCCTTGATACTCGATCGGCAGTCCCGGGAAGAGACCATCCGAAGCCATCGCTTTGGTGTGGAATGAATCGCGAAGGGCCCCTTCTGTCGCGCCGTTGGTCTTGTCACCACGGTATCCACTGTTGATCTGGTAGGGCTCGACATAACCAAACGCTGCCTCCAGCCACCCCTGTTCTCCGCGCATAAGGTTCAACAGCCGGATATCCATCGCAACAGTAAGGCCGGCCCGCACATCGCGCAGCATGTGGCATGCCTCGCGATAGCCTTGCATATCGACGGCTCCATCCCTCCAATAGCACACCTTCCTGTGTTCGCCGGTCACGGGCCGATAGAGGTTCAGAACCCGAGGCCGCGCCCAGAAAGCAGCGGCCTCGCTGTCGCCGGCGTAGTATTGCGGCAGTAGGAGCCCTGTTTTCGCCAGCAGTGGATTCGCATACGAGAACGCCCCCATCGCAACGATGCCAGTCTGAATGGACCTCTTCAGGAACGCGCGGCGGCGCAGGTTCAATTCAATAGTCATCACCGCCCACCGATCAGTGCTTCGAGATTCCCAAGCACCTCTTCCATCTCTTCATCCTTGCCATCCCGCGTGGGCTTTGGCGGTGTCGGATATTCGGTACCATCGGTCGCAGCCTTGACGATCGCCGCGGCACTACTCTGCGCGTCAGCTGGTGCCCCACCCATACCCAGCACGATCGCGTTGAGCTTCACCTGGGTATCGGCGGCGGCCAGCTGCCCATCGTCTACTTCACCGGCGTGCACCGGTACCGGGGCGACCAACTTTTCTTCAAATATCGTCTCTAAAATTGGAAGTGCTGCAGCTGCAAGAGCCATCACGTCCACGGAGAATTCGGGACGCGGCCGCGACGCAAACACATTCACCGACTCCAACTGTCCGCCATCGAATGCAACCGCGTCAGGCGCGACTGGTGCCGCCGCGAGACTGCCCCCTGCAGCTGCCGTGTCAGTTGCCGCAACTGGTGCCGGCGCTGGCGTAGGTTGGGCCAATCCGACTGTCGGAGCAGCGGCACTCGCAAGGCCGCCGCCGGCGCTGTCCACTTCATCATCCGAATGCAAGGGGGCAACCGCCGAATCGTCGAATTTCATCAATAGCGTAATGCCACGCTCGACGCCCAGCTTCCCGCTCAGATACTTGGCATAAGTGGCGTCACTGTGCATATTACCCGCGTAAGCGAAGTATCCGTCCGTGGGTCGCTGCTTACCCAGGGGGGCGCTTCTGAGTGTCTCCAGCAAGGCTCTGGTATTGATCTTCAGGCGCGCCACTACATCTGCATCCGGACGAGGGACCTTCAAGAAGTGATTGAGACGGTACTGCTTTGCCAGCTTTGGATCGGCGTAATACGCCCGCGCGCGGATGATCTCGCCCTTGACGAAGATGTGGAGCTCACCCTCTACCTGGCGCTGCAGGTCCTGCAATTCGATCCGTGCTACCCGATCAATCTTGGCAGTCTGAGCGCCACGGAATCCCCCCATACCACTCATGTTCTGTTCATAGCCGTCAACCACCGAGACATACGCCTCGCCAGCTAGTTTTTCGAAGAGCTCAAACGTATCCGTGGGATCTTCCAGCTTCCCGACCATTTTTATGTTGCTGTTCGATATGATTGCCAGCGTCTCCTCTTTCGAGGTTCGGTAGAACGCCTGTAGATCTTGACCTGCTGCGACCAGGGAAAAATTAAGTGAGCGAGCTTGAGCCCACATGAGAGCGGCGTCTTCGGGCATGTAATAGCCGAACTCATCGAAGATCGCCAAATATGGCGCTGGTGCGTTCGTCGCGCGCGAGTCGAGCAATTCGAGCTTGCTTCCCTCCAGCTTGCTGCCCAAGCTGGAGCCCATCATGCCTTTCATGCCAGCCACGATGATCTTGCCAAGATTGCCAAGTTCGGGACGGGATTTCTCTAACGCCGGCAGTAGGACCAGGAGGATTCGGCGGTTGGTCACCACGTCGCGTAGGTTGACTTCACCTTGTGGCGTGTTATAGATGTGACCGTAAGTATCGGCAAGTGAGCTCAAGATACGTGTGAACTGCATCTGCTGATAGCCATACTGCTCTAGGAACGTAGCGCTCTGATTTTCGTTTTTGTCCCGCTTATAACCTGGCACGTCCGCAAGATAGGCTTGCATCATCTCCCGGGATCGTTGCGAGATATTCGGATTTGCCATCAACTCCAGATACTTGTTGAATGGCATTGTTGCCCTGACCAAGCCGATGTACAACATCACCAGGCCTTTGTCACGGAGTTCCACGAGTGCTGGCATGTAAGAGCTGATGAAGGTGATCGCACGCCCCTTCCACATGTCGCCCTTGCCATCGGAGGCATCCATTAAGCCAACCAGAAGCTGAATATTGCTCTCAGCATTCCCTACGGTTTGTGGATTGTATGAATTCGATAGTTTGTCCGCTCTCTTCTTCGTGGTATCGACATTACCAGTCATGTAGTTGATGACGAACACGTCGTCTTCACGGCCCTTTGCGCGGCATAGAGAAAAGTGCTTGGCAAAGCAACTTACGTCTCCTTTTCCATCGCCATAGAAATATCCAGACACCCAATTCAGAGCATTGTCAGATAACGAAATGAGAGCTTCGGTCTTGCCTGCGCCCGTCGACCCAACCTCAAAGACGTGAGTCTTCAAGAGGTCTCCGTCTGCCCAAATCTCCGCATTGTCCGAGAGACGATTTCCCAAATGACCAATGCCACGGGCAACCCTTGGCTTGCGCGTGCCAGGGTGAATGTCGTTTCCGTCTACTTCGCCAAGCGACTTACGTATACGTAGCGGAATATCATTCTTGCGCTGCATGGGAACGAATGCGTAGGCTGCCGCCAAAAGCAGAATGATCTCGAAGGTCGGTGAGAAGAAGACCAGGCAGAAGACCAGGCATACGTAAACGATGACGATGGCCTGCAGCGAGCCCATCGTCTCGAATACTTGCTCCATGAATGGACGCGTATCGCGCAGGATGCGCGACCTGCGAAGCTCATGGTGCTTTTCAATGCCATGAAGTGCCATTATCGGTTTCCTGCGTTACTTCGCGGCCACAGGGTCGGGGACCGTGAAAGCCAGCTTCGGATTACAACCCGGACCGGAGTTAGAACCACCGGCGTCCAAGCCAAACGCATCGAGCCCATCAGTGTTGTCGACCACCCGTGGCGGAGTGTTTTGCTGCTGCGCCTGCGCTTGTGCTTCCATCGCCTTTGCGTAGATCTGATCGGCCAAGCTACCCGACGAAGGCGGCGGCGCGTTGACTGGTGCCGATGGGTAGGCTTGGGCTTGTGGTGCCGCCGGCGGAATGAATTCAGCCGGGGCCTTCTGCTCGCCGGTCTGAGCTGGAGAAGTTGCACTGGTGGCACTCGTTGCGATGAACCAGACGACCCAAAGCGCCAGAAGCCGACCTGCCCAGCGCGAAAAGACGTTGGAGGTCAGTACGCCGTTGAGGCGCTTGAGAGCGCTGTTGGCCTGAGATTTATCCTCAAAATCCGCAAGAATGGTCTCCGAGCCGTTGCCCACGATCATCGCCAGCTGGTGGCTGGAGTCCGAGCTCTTGACGGAGAACCGAACCATTTCTTGCTGGCCTGGACGAGGGATGACGTGCAGCCCCTGAGTAGTGGCGGTTGGGAAGTAGACCAGCAAGTTCTTGCGGGTCACTTTGACTTGCATTCGCGGCTGAAACCGGGCGGCAACCAAGCGATAAGCGCAGGCCGGAAGAACAACAATCCACTTAATCATGTTCAATTTCTTCATCTAGTGTCTCTCCGAGGTAAGTCCGCAAGCCCTCAATGGCTGGTTCGATTAGGGGATCTTGGATTGGCAATTTAGCGAGCAGCTCTGCGTCCCACTGTGCGCGGATTCCAGCTGCTTCGACACTGGCGACTTCGAGGCCGAGGTCATTGAGCGCATACCAGGTGATTCGATCGACGGTCTTTACCCACCGGAACCACGCCGAAGGCAGTACACCGCATGTACGCGCGCCATGAAGCATCGAACGCAGGACCGTGCGCGTGTATGCATGGCTATTCACGATGCGCCGCACCGATTCGCTGTTGCCATACTGGTGAAGTGCCTTCTGTGCGCGCAGTGAATTGATCAGCTTGGCGTCCTTTTGTGTTCTTGCGCGGAGATAAGAAACTGCCAGATCGTTGATAATGGCGATCGCAAGCGCATTGTCATTGTTGATCTGTGCCGCAAAGGCTGCGAACAGTGCACGCTCATAACCGCGTATTCCCTGCACTCCTGGCCATTGCTGACCCAACTGCGCGGCAAATACCTTGCGCGCGCGATCAAGACGCAGCGCAGATCGATTGTCCAGCGGTTCCACGTTGGAGACATCGGCGTCGGCCCCAATAGAACTCAGGTTCACGAGAATGCCGAGGCGACGTGCGTAGTCCCTAGGCAGCTGCCTCATGCCATTGACCGGATCGTCCAGAGGAATATCAATCAGGTTCATACCCAATACTGGTTTGAGCACCGGCCAGATCTCTGCCTCCTGCTTTGCCAAGCTGGCGACGGTATAGGTGCGTGAGTACCGGCCATTTCGATCGGGGGATCGAAAAGCCAGATAGGCGAACAGGATGGTGATCAAGGCGAAGACACCCCATCGCAGCGTCTGCGCAGCGACAGCCCCCGACCGCCACAGCTCGCCTGCAGTCGCGTCCGCAGGATGGCGAGTCTGCAGCCAGGCCGCCAACATCGCACGCCCTTCTTGGTCGAATACCATGAGATGTAACTCGAACTGGCGAACCTTCATCACAAAGGCCGCAATCTTTTCGTGGCCAAACACCCAGGCAGCGATCGAGATCGCAAACAGCCCGCCCAAGATCCAGAGCAATTCATTGTCACTGGTGTGATTGTTGCCTCCAGAAGACTTCATGGCGCGCCCCCCTGGATGACCTTCAGGCGGCTCCAGACCCGTTGCTGATATGCAGCGTTTTTGTCTGGCGTCTTGGAGTGGTAGTTCCCGGTCCCACGCCACAAGTTGCCGGCCGCGATGATATTGCTCTGGAGATAGTAAGTACCGATCATGATGTTCAGGCACTCATCATTGGTAAGCATCACTGCAGTGATGTTGTATCGGGCGAGCTCGGGCAGGTGCACGCTGTTGATCGCCATCAGCCCCATGTCATACGTGCCGTTCTTATTGAACGTGACCTTGCCCGTCGTGCCGCCTTCGGTTGCGATCACAGCACGAATGAGATTCGGATGCGCCTGATACTGGGCTGCTGCATTCTGAATGCATGCCTCCCGATAGATCGCCGGGGGGGTGACGGGTAGGTCCATCACTTTGCCTCTTTCTCGACGTGACGCCGAGTCAACCAGTCTTTGAACGAGAAGAGCTGACGGCGCTCAATCTGGGCAACGCGGAAGCGTGTGCCCAGAAACTTGGAGAACGCAACGACGAACACGCCTGCGGCCGTGACAATGTGATTCCAAGGATGGGGCGTCAGTCCGGCACCACAGGCAAATAGAACCGCCAGAAGGGAGACCATTCCATAGAGCATGCCCAGCGCGCTCAGCTCTCGCGCCTGGCGCTGCAAATCAGCCTCGCTCACGCCCCGGCGAGCAACGGCTTCATCGAACGTCTCGACACGGTACTTCCCGTTGAGCAAGCGAGCGATGCCGGCCCGCAAACGGGCCATCTCCTTCTTGCGTTCGTCCCAGTTCCCGGCGATTGACCACACGTAGGCACGGCCGACTGCCTTCGCAGCGCGGCCTGTAGCTCGCAGAATCCCTCTTTTCTGATTCGTTGCCACGTCAGCTCACCTTCGGCGCCGCCTGGCGCATCATGGTCAGCGCATATTGAGACGCGCCCGTCAACCGCTTCAGAGCCTGCGCTGCGCGGGTCTTCAGCTGCTCCAAGGGGAAACCGTGCGAAATGGCGCTGCTCTCGAAGATCTTGGCAGCGTCTTCCGCACTTTCGGCCTCCTTGATCACTCCGAGGATCTCGCCGCGGCAATACTCCCAAGACGCCAACACCACTTCCGATGAATGCTGAATCAGCGTGTGAAAAATGACCTGGCGATCGTCATCGCTGAGCACGGTACCGTCAGCAACGACACGGTCCAGATGCTGCGCCGACTGCTCAGCTACAAACTGAGCCAGCTCGTTGATGATCGCGGCCTCATTGACGCGATCGCCACCTTGCAGAGGCAGCCGCGTATTGATAATGGTCGCGTAGCGCTCCACCTCGATGGCGATCGGCGTGATGCCTGCTATGAGTGCAACCTGAATAGAGGCCTGAGACGACACCACGGCCGATGCGCGCTCGGCCACGTCGACAGGCAGCGTCAGTACAGCGTTGATAGCCGGAATGAACTGCTCGATGCTCATTGACGGTAACTGTCCTTTCATGACGCCGCCTTTCGAGATCACGCTGGTGACCCACTGGCTCGACACCAGCTGGGCTGTGAAACCGTGCAACACCTTGCGCGACCATCCAGAATCCACCTCCAATGCGTCAGCCTGGCTGGAAATGAACCCTGCCAGATCGACCGACACGCGCGACATTAGCTGCACCGCTGCCGCAAGTTGCTGTGGGGAGGCCTCATGCCCCGGGTAGATCGATGCGGCCTTGAATACCGGCGCGAGCGCCTGCAGGACATTCAGATAGTCTTGGGCGGGCCTGACACCAGCCGTTTGGGGCGCGGCCTCTTTCGGCACTTCGGCCGCCGCCGGCAGCGGTTGGGTAAGCGCTGGCGCAGGGGATTGAGCAGGAACCTGCGCGACCGACTGGACTGCCGGCGCGGACTCTACCTCGGAGCCCGCAGATCCTGACGTCAGCAATGCCTCCATCTCGTCGAGCATGCTCGCAGATCCGCCGGCGTCAGACGCTGGCGCAGGCGCAGCTGCTACGGGCGGCTCCGGGCTTTTAGAGCTCTGTAATCGGCGCAACTGGGCCATCAGTATGCCTCCTGGATGGAGCTCTCGCTCACGTGATGCGCGAAGGCGTCACCAAGCACGAACTGAAGGGAGTCAAGAGAGATATAAGGGCCGTCCTTCGGCAAGGATTCGATCATCCTGGTGCTGCCCAGAATGCGCCACAGCTGCGCCTCGAAATTGCGGCCGGCGGCGGTAAGCTGCACCTTGGCACCGAAAAGGGAATTGCTTTCGCCAACCAGCGAAAAGCCCAGATCTCCGCCAATCTGGCGGGCCTCGAACTCATCTTTCACCAGGGTAAGCAAAGCGGGGGCATACGTCGCTTCGTTAAAAATCGTTGCGACCGGGATTACCTCGTCGGTGAACTTGAACTCCCATCCACGTTCGGTGGCGAGATGAATCATGATCCCCTCGAAGTCGGTATATTCGGTCATCTTGATGTCGGTAGACATTTGATTTACTTTCGACTAACTACGCATATAAGATAATGAAAGTCAGCCTCTAGGGGCATTCTAACAATACGCGATAAAAACTGTAAAGCGCTTTGTTATTTGGTGAAAAGATAATCAAATAAAAATGACAACTATCTATCACTGGCAAGGCCATATGCCGGCTGCTGCGCCTTCGCCAGGTCGATGATCGCTTCAGCCTTCTTCACCGAGATCTCCCCGCCGCGGCGCGCGTCGTCGAAGGCCTGGCGCACCACGAGCGAGTTAGTCCGTTGCACGAACCGCGCGAGCGCTTCCATCTCCGGCGACGTAATCGGCCCGGTGAAATCGATCCACTTGGGAATGAGCAGTGCCATTGCTGTGACGAGCCCGATGCCGGCCGCCGCGAAGATCAGCCACCTTCTGCGCGCTGCGGCAGCAACGCGGACCGATTCAAAATGCTGGCCGCATGCGCGGGCGATCTTCTTCATGTTCATCTGCGATCCTCTCCAGCCGCTCGACAATCTGGGTAATTTGGAATTGGTCGCCGGCGTGCGCCGCGCTGAGCGCCGCATCAACCAACTCGGAAATATCGGTCTTGCCCGATTCAAATATCTCTTCGATTGCTCGGGACGTAACCACGTCTCGAAGCGCTGCAGGAGCATGCGCAAGTACCTCCATGCCCTTTGCGGTGAGCTGGAATTGCTCGTCCACATAACGGCGAGACAGAAATTTCTGCGCATGGCCTGCCCAAGTGCTGGGCCTGCCAACTCCGGCGGCGGCCATGCTTTGTACCAACACATTGTCCTGGTCCAGCAGGACAACGTCCGCCTGCCGTACTGCAGCCCATGGGAGCACGGGCTTACGCGAAATGCGCTCCCACTCGCAATGCTGAGCCCAAGCAGGTGCACCGGACAGGTCTGGCTTGTCGACTTGCATTGTGATGCCACCCTCGCATGCCTTTCTTGCGATCAGCGCAATGGCCGCCTCTGCCATTGATGCGTGGAGTTTGAATGGCTTGCCCAGGTCCAGCCTACGCAGCAACTTCTCATTGAGTGGTCGGATTGCCTCATGCGCCTCCGATGTCTCGGCCACTGGCAACAGCAGGCCCTTCTTGAAGGCCAGCAAGCCCTTCGTCTTTGCGAGCCGGTCGATTGCTTGTGCGCCAGCACCAGTAAAACCTCGGGATTTCGTGCGCGGGTAGGATATCTCCCCTGCCTCGTACAGCTCCTGCAGGAGCTCAGCGCCACGTGAAATAGATAAGCCCAGCTCGCCATTGAACGCTCCCAGCGCGTCGGCGAAATTGAGCGGAAGTCCGACGGTACGCGCTCCTGACGTGGCGACGGCCGCCGGCGGCAAGGGGCTTTCACGTAATGCCGCCAGCATCTCCGCCGGCGAGCGCTTGCCAGAGACAGGCATGGTGCCAATGAATGGCTTTCCACCATCACACGCCGGCATCTCAAGCCTCACCTCGGCGTGCTGCATACCTTCCGTGCATAGTCCGAGGAGCGCGCTCTGGACCCGGCCAACGGGAAGCCCGCGCTCGAAATTCGAGTGACATCCACCGATGATCCGATCGGTCAACCGCCGGGCGGTGCCGCCGGCGGCGTGCCGAATGTCTGCGGCCACCATCTGCTCCAACCCCACCCGCACCGACTCAGCATCCAGGCCGTTAAACTTCAGTCGGAGCACCTCGTTGCGAAGACCCATGTTTCCAACCAGCCTGGCTACATCTGCAGCGATGACCTCCCCTTCCTGGTCAGCATCCGTGGCAATGAGGATCCTCCCCTTGCAGCGGACGAGATGGTCGCGCAGGCAAGCGAAGGAGTCCGGCCTGACTGGTTGGCGACGATATTCGATGTATTCGCCGTCACGCCGCCCGATGGCGAGATCTCGTAGATCTGCAGGGTTCTCCAGGAAATGACCAATGGTCGCCACCAGGTCGGCGTCCAAGCCGACCTCGGCGAGGATCCGGTACATGGTCCGAAGCTTTCCAGGAGCCTCGATGATGACGAGATCTCGCCCCATCAGATGCGCAGACCCGAAGTGGGTTCGTTGTCGAGCTCTTGTCCATCGATCCCCTTGGTGCGTGACGGGACGTGAAACGCTACGCCACGCTTCGCGTCCATTGCTTGCAGAGCGATACTGCCGCCAAACGCCGTGGAAGTAGGTGGCATGCTGCCGGCGAATCGGAGTTCTGTGACGGCGATAAGCTGTTCGATAGACTTGCCCGCACGGGTGACTCGATCCGTGACCGGCACCAGCGACTGCCTGTCGTACTGGTATTCCTTCGCGGAGAACGGCTTCGCCGGATCTGCGCCCGCGCGCAACAGCGCTTCGGCCAGGGCCAGCCCTTTGCCAGAGGCGTCGAGTGCCGCCGAGTGAAGCGCAGTCTCGCCGCGCATCCCGTAGGCATGGTCGACATGCTTGTAGGGAGCGTCAATGTTTGCCCCAGCCCGTGACAACAAGTCCACCGCCGCCGGCGACCGCGCAAAGTGGATCGGGGCCATGCCTCGCTCCACCGCCGGTCGATCCGCATATGCATTCACGTCCGCGCCAGCATCGATGAGCGCCTTTGCGAGCTTGAGGTCGTTTTGGCCCAAGGCAATGGCCAACAGCGGAACGCCACGCAGTTTATGGCTTGCGTCCAGAGTGCGATTGTTCAACGCCGAGATCACACGACCAGGCGCGCCATACATGTCGTCTTCGAGCTGGCGGGCGTTCGCCTGCCAGAACTTTTCAGACAGAAAGTCCTTCACCTTGCCGAAGCCGCGTGCCAGGGTAACTGCTCCGGCCGCAATGACGGGCCCGAGATAGGAGACTGTGACTCCGATGCCCTGAGCATTGCCGCCGAACGACGGCAGTTTCCCTTCGAATGCCAGTTTCGAATACTCCAGGAGCGAGTCAACGGGTGCCGCCTGCATGGCAGCCTTGTACGCCTGCACGGCCTGCAGCCCACCTTCCTGCAGCAGCTGACTTTGGCCGTGGACCTCCAGGCCCAAGCCGTACATCGTGGCCACCACACCAATGATCGCGGGCACGGCGACTGCAGTGCGCAGATCGATCTGCGCCAGGCCAGAGCAGAATTTGGAAAACAGGCTCTGTGCCTGTTTGTCAAGGTTCGAGGTGTCCTTCATGGTTTCTCCACGTTGTTCAATTCTGATTCGACGAGGGCGCAGAACGCATCGACGAGCTTGAGGTTCTCGCTGGAAGGTTTCATCCGCCAATCGATGCGATTGGCGCTGCAGTCCGTGACGAAGGCCGCGTAGATCGCGCCCTGTTCGCGGAGCCTGTTGAGCGTGACTTCCGACGCCGGCGGCACTTCCTTCTTGAGGGCATCGTTGATGAGGCCAACGCACGCGTCGAGGCGTGCAATCAGCTGTTCGAAATTGATCGGGGCCATCTTGCTCCAAGTAGGTTAGGTGAACGTTATTGATGGGCGAAACGGCGCATGATGTTGTTTGCGATCTCAGCCACGCGATCGGCGACCTGCTGCGCGATTTCCTGAAGGTTCTCGATGACACCATCCTCCTTCTTCGAGAAAAAACCCTCGGTGAATTCAGAGACCTTCTGCAGGTTCCGGTCGAGCAGGTCCGAGAAATCCACGTCCAGATCCACGCCGGACTTGGCGTAGCGTGTCGCTTTCTCGCTGAAATCCGCCAAGGCCGCTTGGAGCTTGGTGAAATCGGCGGCAAAGCCAGGCTTTGCCATGAGCTTCTCAAAGCGCTCCAGAATGCCGGAATGCTCGCCGTTGATCATGTTGGAGAAGATCTCCTTCGCTGGCCGGCCGGTGAGGCGCATCTCGTCGATCAACGCACCCATTCCTGCTTTTTTCAACGACGCAGTGAGGGCACCGATCTCCGTGGTCTTCGCGTCCAGCTGCTGGCCAAGAATGGCGTGGCCGTTGATCTTGCTCTTGACGTAGAACGATTTTGCCTGCTGGCCCGCCGAGCGGAGGGAATTCAGCACCAGGCTGCCGGCAGCGAAGGGGGCAGACAGCATCTTCGACAGCAAGTCACTTCCACCAGCCACGGCGGTGCCTGCAGCTGCCTGCTGCTGTTCGGCTTGTTGTGGCGTCGACTCCGGCGCTTGAGGGGTAGGCTCAGCGCGCTTGGCCCATTCCGGTTTGCGAAAACCATCGGAGAACGGCTCTCGCGGTATCTCCCGAGCGTCCACATCGATGGTGTTGGGATCCAGCGTATTGAGAAATGGAGACACACCGGCTCCGGCGGAGGCTACGCCCGCCATCGCTGGACCGGCGGAAAACTGGTGCGTCCGCTCATGCTCCGGGGCAGACGAAGCCGAAGCGCCGTGTGACTGCGCGTAGCCGCGGTGCTGCCCGTTGGCGGCCTGGCCCTGTGCCGCCAGCGCCTTGAACTCCTCCCCGTATCGGCCCATGGCTTCCGCGAGCGACTTGCCGGCGGGGGCAAATTGCCCCCACATAGATTCGACCTCCTTCGTATAGCCGGCCTTCACTGCACGCAGAATGTGCGCCTCGATGATCGTCCATTCGACGCGGCCAGCTGCGCGGCGCGTTGCGTCATCCGCATTGCTGTGTTCCCAGTCGTGCGCTTGCAAGAGGTCTTGCAACTCGGCCAGTTCCGGCGGGAGGGCCTTTTTAACCAGGCGTATCGGCGTAGCCCCCTTTGCGGACGCTTGCCCAGCGTGTGCTGTGGCAGCAGCTGTGGCGGCAGCGTGATCTTCGGGCGGGAGGTGGTCCATACCATCCGGATCGGAGTGATCGTCGGTTGCACCGTTCTCGCCCTGCAGCTTCTTCAGTAAGCCCATCTCCAGCTCCTCGTAGACGTTTTAAAGTTGACTTTCGTTAGTTTATCTTATTTATCTTTCTTGATGTTGCTCTACGTGGTAGCCTTTTGAGAATGCCCGTGACACCTGCACTTTTCGGCGAAATCTGACTAAAGTTACTGAAACTGCAACATGCCCATCATCCCTCTTCTCGTGGCCGTCATGATCTTGGTGACCTCTCTCATGGCCCAATCCAACCGCGCCTCCGAAACGGCCTCCGACCGAAATGAAGCGGCTGCGATCAACGGGAACATGAGGGTCTACCGCAATGCAGTGGTCTCCTACGCGGCCAACAATCCAACGGCCAGCGGGACCGTATCGGACTCGGCACTCGGTCTGCCAAGCTGGTTTAACCACATGCCTGCTGTTAGCAATGTCGTCGTTGGCGGCAAAGGCTATGTCTTCTATTCGTCCGCCACCCCCGGCCTGGCCTACGAAATCACTAAGGCTACGAATAATTCGATCCTTGTTGGCATCAACCGTGGAGGCATGCTTATCAATCCACTGTCAGGCAACTCAGGCATTGCCCTCCCAGCTGGCATCCCCGAAGGAAGCGTCGTCTACGCCGCAGGATAAAAAAAGCCCCGACCGTGGGGCGCGGCCGGGGCAAAAGTCACCTGCTGATAGAGCGCAAGTAACGTGACACTGGTACAGGCAATTCACTTCCCGGCTGTCGTGCCACCTTCCGTCACAACGGCGGGCGTGCCGATATAGGTGAGATACAAGGTCAAGGCGCCATCTGCCCCTGTCGACACACATGTCGACAGCGACACTCCGATCACCGCGTTTGCCTTCTCTGGCGCAAATCCGGCAAACTGATCCAGCGCCGCCTGCGCGGCAGCTTTTTCGTCAGCCTTGCGTCCCAGCTTCACCGACGAAGTGAGCTGGATCATGTCGAAGAGGTGGTCGACTCGGAAGCCGACCGGCGGCTCCGCCACAGTAAATAAAGTCGGCAGAGCCATTGCTAATTCGCTTTTGCCGCAGCTTCACGCTGCCGGTCCAGGCGTAACTCCATTTCCTGGCGATTTTGTCGGGCAAGCCTTGTCGCAAACATAGCTTCCACGCGGTCCTTAATCTGCCGCACATGCAGATTCATGTAGGCCTCCAGCGCTTTCATGTGGAGGTACTCAATCACCAGCGGCACCGTCGAGCGCTCCGCCTGGTCTTTGTACCAATCAGGGTTAGCAAAACGCTTAGCGACCTCTGCCGAGAAAATCTCGGAGGTGGACATGTCGTCAAACTGTTCCACTTTGGGAGCAGGTGGAGGAATTTGATCACCTGGTGCAGCTGTAACTGGAGATCCAGTTGAGGGCGATGACGGCGCGCCTGGTGCGGTGCCCGCCGGCGGTGCAGAGCTTCCGCCATCGCACTGGCCGCCGTCTGGATTGCATGCTTTGATCGGAAATCCATCCACCATGTCCGCGCCTTGCTTGCGGCTCACACCGCCACACAGAAGAGGTTCTGGGTTGACATCACCGCCTCCCTTTCGGTAGACCTCGAAGTGCAAGTGTGGCGCAGCCGATGCATGTCCAGTATTTCCTGACAAAGCAATTTGCTGACCGGCGCTCACACGCGCCCCCGGATCGACCGTCGCTCTAGTCAAGTGGAGATAGCGCGTCACCGTGCCATCGTCACCGATGATCCTGAGCTCGTTACCACCGCTGGAAGAGCTAGACACCTGAATCACACCATTTTGGGCGGCCACCAGTGGCGTGCTCATCGACGCACGAAAGTCCGCGCCTCGGTGCAAACGCCAGCGTTTAAAGACCGGGTGGTATCGCCAGCCATACAGACTGGTGATAGTGTTCGACGGGGATGGGATCGTCAGGCAGGCCATCGCGTCGGGCGCAAGGATGGCCAGGCCCAGCGAAACCGCTAGAAATAGCTTCTTCATGGCCTACTTAACCGCACGCGCGCTGTTGATGATCTTTTCCTCTGTCGGCGTGACGCGCAACTGCTTCAGTGCAATTTCGCCGGCACGAACCGCCACGTCGTCGTGGTAGATCTCGCCGATCACACGCAGCTGCGCCGCGAGCTGAAGGGCTGGACGGACCGACTTGAGCAGAGCCTGTGCCTTCTTGGTCCGCTCTGCGAATTCAGCGAGTTCGTCGCCTTCGTCTTCGTCACCAGACAACATGGCGTCGACAAAGTCGGCCATGCCCCGACCTGCGGCGCTGGTTCGGAATGCCGGCTGCTGACGCGCAATCGCCACAACCGTACCGCCGGCGATGGGGTGACCATTCATCAGCAGCGTCGCTGCCTGGTAGAACAGCGTCTTCAGGTACGCATCCTTCTCTGTCGCAATGCGACCGGCCGCGTACTGTTGAACCAGCATCTGATCCATTTGAGTGACAGCTTGCCGCTCATTAATCTTGAATTGGTACGTCGACGCCGCCTGTCTGAAGACGGAGGAATAATCAACTGCTGGCGCTGCCTTTGATTCCGCCGGCGCAGCCTGTACCTGGCAGCAGATCGCGAGAAGCACTATGCAGACGAGTCGATAGAGGCTATTCATTGCTGATGCTTCCTTGTCCGATGTGCGATAGCGGCATTGAAGCTGTGAGCAGCCAGAGAGAGCGCAGCCTGGTCAGCCAGCATGCGTGCATCCAGTGCTTTGTCCTGCGGCGTCATGCTTTTCTGCACCGCGCGTACCGTTGGAATGGGATTGACGACGTGTTGAACGAATGCGATAGCAGCGTCTCGCTCCTCATCCGAGAGCGTTTCGTACTGCCCTTCACCAGGGGTCATGATGGTGTTGATCGTTAAGTCTGCGTTTTGCATTGTGGGGGACGCAGCGCTTTCACACCTACCCGTTGCCACATCACCTGCAGAACAGTAGGGCTTATGTCTAGCCCAGATAATGCTCATGTCAGTCGCCTTACTGGAATACAGGGAATTTGCGAACGTCGCATCAGCAGAAGCAATCTTTTGGCGAACCACATTGCGTTGTTCAGACAACAAAAGCGAGTTAGTTACAGTTACAGCTAGTCCCGCAGGCGGGACTGCATTTTCCGCAGCCTCAGCAACCCGGCTCTGAGTATAAAGTTGTGAAGCCGCAGCGATAGAACCTTGGCGAATCGTCTTTTGCGAGACACCTAACTTGGCCTGTTCGCCTGTCACACGGCTGAAATTAGCGTCTAAGGACATCGACAGAAGCTGTAATCGCAGTAGCAAAACGGAAGCAGATGCTGTAATGCTGGTCACGACGGTTTGACCCGCCGTCACAAAGGCCGCCATACCGACCGCTCCCCATGGATCACAGCACTCCCAGGCGGACGCCTTTCCCGGATAACCCAGACACAGCAAGAGCGCGAGCAGATGAGTTCGAAATAGTCTGCCCATTATTGCCCCGCTTTAGCTGCGATCGATCTCGCCTGTGTGAGTCGAGAGTCAGCATCTCGTTTGACATCCATGGCGAGCTGCGTAGCAAGCATCATTTCCATGCGTTCTTGCTGCTTGAAAGCCTTGAGATCCATCCACAATCTCAGCGCCTGCATTTTGTTCAATTCGCGCACAAGATTTTCTAGAGAAAAACCAGCGATCATGGAGTACCACGTTGGAGACTCAAAACGGCCGCGGACTTGGCTTTCCATCAGGTCTAACTCTGAAACATCCGCCTTATTGAGCATTGCGGCTGTGCCTAGACCTTGGATTGGCGTACGAATAGCAATCGCATTGTTCAAAGCATTGGTTGCTACAGATGCTCTTGCCTGTTCAATGTATTGGCCTGCTACAAACGCCTTTCCCTGAGCGGTTTTTTCCCAATTTTTGGGGATATTTTGTGTAGGGATTGGATTCGTCAAATTGTTGACCAAGGATTGAGCAGCTTCCAATTGACCCGACGAATAACTAGTTGAGTTCAGCATAGCGTCAGCTCTCACGTCAGCATTTTGCATTACAGGATCTGCCGCAGATGAGCACCGACCAAGCTGCACGTCTTGAGGCGAACAGTATTTGCTGGTGTGATCATCGTAAAGTTTGGAGATTGCCGCCGTGGTATTTGGCGTGAACAGAGTGCGCTGAGCGCTATTGCGATTTAGGTCATTTAGATTTGCCTGGGTTTCTCCTGAGGCAAGTCCCCCGGCCGCCCCTCCTGCGGTTTCAAAGCAAACTCGGGGAGAAACCTCGAATTTCATAGCTGCGTCGGCGCGAGCTTTCTCCATATGCAGTTGAGATTGCGCCGCAATTGCACCCTGTTCGACTATCTTCTGCTGTGCTCCCTGCTTCGCAAGTTCTCCATTTAGCTTTGCGAACCCGCTTTCTATCGAATAATTCAGTCTTTCGATCCACCCCACTACAGCGGTGGTAGCCGCGCCTATGGCCGCGGCTACTGTACCTCCGGCAGTAATAGCACCAGCTGACGCGATAGCGCCATCACCGCAGCAAGCGTTTGCCGATGGGGCATTTACGAACATCACTGCTACCAAAAGTATGAATGCAGCGAGAGTTTTTCGTATCGATTTCATGATCACCAAGTCAGAATTTGTTAAAAATCTTGTCCACGCCCTTGTCCACCGAATTCTGGATCGTTGCACCACCATCACCTTTGACGCTACCGGTAACGCCGACCCCATTGCCACCGCCGGTGGTAGTGCTGGTACCAACTGACACACCAGGAATCTGTGATGCTTGGCTGTTAACTGACTGGACCGCATCATTGACTGCCTTGTCGAATTGACCGCGTGCTGCTGCGCAGGCTCGCGCCAATGCCTTCTTCGCCACCGCGATTACCGCATCCCATGGGCTTGGTATGCCCAGTTGGAAATTCATAACAAAGTCAAGACAATCTGTCGTTGCATCTTCAAAGACCTTTCCGGGATCTACCGCCGGTTTATACGTTTCTATGTATTTAGTCTGCGCGTTCAGTGCTGCCTTTTTCACGTCGTCGCAGTACGCCTGGACCGATTGAGCATCCAGCGCATAGACGAGGTTGTGATGAGCCAGCGCGACGACAAGGGCGATGAGCGCAGCATATTTACGTTGCATGGCTTTCTCTTTCTTCACGATACAGTTGAATCGCTCGAACGATGCTGTCGAGCGTCTCTGGAGCCAGCAGTCGCTGGAAGTAGGGGGTGTTTTGGATGACATGGAGACGCTGCAGCATCGTGCCCGCAAGAAGCGGATCCGCGATATTTGAGAAGACGCCAAGGCCATTCTGCGCAAGCAGAGCTTGCAGCGTCCTTGACCCCATGCCGTCGTGGGTCTCGTCCATCCACTGAATGACGCGGAACGCCTTGCTACTGCTGATGTAAACGAGGAAGAACAGCAGCTGATTCTTGTCGGCATCGGCCAGGCGCGCCGTCGCCGCAGGATCCGACAACGTCAGTCCAAAGCTGGCCAAACGGTCAGCGATATCCGGATTGTTATCAAGAACCCAGTCCTCGGTCTTCTCGATACGCTCAAACAGCTCAGCAAGCTCCGGATTGAGCTTGTGCCAATGCTCTTTCACCGATTCCGTTGAGAGGCTAAGCATAATATGATGCTGACTTTCATTATGTTATATTCCTCAAGTATTGTGCATATTTAATTGCAGGTCAATAGCGGGAAATAACATGTTGAAGATCGTTCGTCAGCTGCGACAGGGGATTTCAGGCGCAGATAAGACAGCAAACGTGGTGATAGATAAGTCGGCGGAAGTTGCTGATTCAGCATCTTCGGGTGCGCCGCAAATCGCGCCTCCGAGTTGGAAGGGGATGGCTGACAAGCTGGTTCAAAAGCTGAATGTGGCCGACGCCCAGCACGCCGATTTACACATGCCTGCATCTCCCGCCGCACCAGGTCAACCACGCAATCGGAGCTGAGGAGGCTCACCAATGAAGAAGTTCACACTCGCCCTGCTCATAGCCATCATAAGCATGCCGGCCTGGGCAGACACGGCCGGAGTCTCCCTGAATCAATTCACCCCGCCAGCCGGCGACACGTCGGTCGATTTTCTGCGTGAAGTGTTCGGCGATATCGTCGGTCTCATCTCATCAGGGGGCAAGGCTTCAGCCGCACCGACTGATACGGTGCTCGGATCCATGATGGCAATCTTCAATACAGCCGTGCTGTTTCTCGGCATGCTCTTCGTCGGCTACACGACCGTCAAGGGAACGGTCGACTCGGCGCACGACGGCGAGCTGCTCGGCAGGAAAATGTCATCGATCTGGATCCCCCTGCGCACGGTTGGTGGAACGGCGCTGCTTCTACCACTCAGCTCTGGCTTTTCGCTGATCCAGATCGGCATCCTATGGCTCGCCCTGCAGGGCGTCGGTATAGCCGACAAAATGTGGAACGCCGCGATCGAGCAAATGAGCCGGGACAACATGATCTCTCGCCCCATGATTCCAGACTCCAGGCCTCTGGCAGCAAACATTCTGCGATTCGAGGTCTGCGCCGCAGCGATGAATAAGCAATACACCGAGTCCGGGCGGTCAACGCGCATCGAGCCCGCAACATCGCAGCAGGTCATGATGAATTCTGGCGAGCTGCTCAACTACGACGTGTTCGATCTGGCCCCGCCGGTGGCCATGTACACGACGGCGAAGAACTTCTCGAATGCGACTTACAGCGTCACCAAGTACACCTGGAATGCTAACGACAACAGCTACATCAACAAGAACGTGTGCGGTGGCGTATCTTGGAAGCAGTCTTATGAGGCCTCCGAGGGAAACAGCAACACCAAGATCCTGAAGGAGCCAATTCTGGCTGCGCACGCCGCGGCGCTTCAGGCAATGATCAAGGAGCTGCAACCTGTCGCCAATCAAATCGTGACTGGTGACAAGCCCACCGCCGGCGCAATCGATACCGCCGCCAACAACTACGAAAACGCGCTACGCACGGCCGCCAAAAACGCAGTCAACCAGACGAACGATCGGGCGCGATCCGACTTTCTGGCTGCGGCCAAAGATGGCGGCTGGATCTACGCCGGTACCTGGTACAACCACATCGTGAAAATGAACGATGTGATGCAATCTACGCTGAATGGCCTTCCGACATCGGATCCTATCGCGATCAACGACAAGGAAACACAGGAGGTCCTCCAGACCTACAAAGACGCAATGGCAGTCGCCGACGAATACGCCAAGCATCGGTCCGACAGCGTGCGCCAGGTGTACTACACCGAAACCGACGTGCGACTGCCACAAGCCGGGGAAGGTGCTTGGGAGTATGTGCGCAAGCTGCTGTCAGCCCCCTTCATGGGCGGCATCAATCAAATGACGCAGGAGATTGCCGGCTCCAACCTGAATCACATGAGCCAGATGAAGTCATTCGGCGACACCATCGTAGGCATTGGTGAAGGATGTCTTGCGGCGATGGCCGGCGCGGCTGGCGTAGCCAACTCGGTCATCGCGAAGGGTACGGTCGGACTGGCTTTCGATGTCGGCTCGGTCCTGCAATTCCTGTCGGGCATCGCGACATTTCTGACGCTCGCGCTGTTCTTTTTCGGCGTGGTCCTGAGCACCTACATTCCGATGGTTCCATTCATCACTTGGATGACCTCCGTGGTCAACTGGTTTGTCCTGGTGCTGGAATCGGTGATCGCCGGCCCCTTGTTTGCTGTTGCCCACGTCCATCCGGATGGCGACGACGCGGTCGGCAAGGCGGGACCTGGCTGGATGATGATTCTGTCCTTGGTCATGCGTCCGAGCCTCATGCTGTTCGGCCTGATCGGATCCATGCTACTCACCCAACCGGTCACCGGCCTGATCAACGGTGGCTTCATGACCGTCGTCGCCGGCGTTCAGGCGGATTCAATGACTGGTATCGTGTCCTTCCTGGCCTTCATCGGCATCTACGCCACACTGATGACCACGGTGGTCCACATCGTGTTCTCGCTCATCCACTTCATCCCGGATAACATCATGCGTTGGCTGGGTCACGCCGCCGGCGGACTTCCTGGTGCCGAGCGTGCCGGCGACGAGAGTCATCAAATCATGGTGGGCGGTGTCAAGGAAGTGAAGCACGGCGCTGCGGGCGGTTTGGGCAGCTTGGGCAAGAAGCACGGTGAGGATATGCCGCCTCACTCGCCCTTCCCGAAGAAAACACCTTCCAACAAGGATCTTTTCGGCTGATGGAGGAGATCGGGATAGGGGCGGCTAGGAAGCTAGCCGATCCCCTCCCACACCACCCGGCATGCGGGTCCGCACCGGGCGGTTCGAGTAGTTGAGGTTAGCCGAGCCGGGGGACGCCAAGTCGGTCGAAGTAAGCAATAGGCATGGCTCGGTTCAGTCGCCGGTAGCTGTTGCGCCACCAGCGACGGTTGTTGGCCGCCACCTTGCGGGCATCGGCCTCCGAGGCGCCCAGCGCTCTCAACTCCCGGTACATTGTCGTCCCTCGACGCCAGTGTTTGAGCTGCAAGGCGCGCAACCGGTGTCTGATCCATTCGTCGAGCTCCCGGAACACCCGTGGCGTCTGCGCCAGTTGGAAGTAGGCCTTCCAACCCGGCACATACGCTCGCAATCGTTCCGCAACCTCGGACAGGCTCCGCCCGCACGAGCGGCGCGTCAGCTCCCGGATACGCTGTTTAAAGCTCTCCAGCGCCTTTCCGGCCACTGCGCATTTGATTCGGTCGTCCCGGCTTTTCCATAGGGCATAACCCAGGAACTTCCGACCGCTCGCCCGCGCCACGGCCGTCTTGGCTTCGTTGACCTTCAGCTGGAGCCGGCCGTAGAGCTTGCGTAGACCATCCAGCACCCGTACACCCGACCTCAGACTGCGTACGTACACGTTGCAGTCGTCGGCATAGCGCACGAACCGGTGTCCACGCTTCTCCAACGCCCGATCCACTTCGTCTAGCAGCACATTGGCCAACAGCGGCGACAGCGGCCCACCTTGTGGTGTGCCTTCGTATCGCTCGGTGACCACGCCGCCATCCATGATGCCAGCCTCCAGATAGCGGCGAACCAGCCGCAAAACGGCTTTGTCCACAATCCACCTCGATAGCCTGCTCATCAGAATGTCGTGATTGACCCGATCAAAGAACTTCTCCAAGTCCACATCCACTACCACACGGTAACCAGCCTGCACATGCCGCTGTGCCATCAGCACCGCGTCACCCGCACGCCGTCCCGGTCGGAATCCGTAACTGTGTTCGGAGAAGCTCGGATCAATGATGGGCTGCAGCACTTGCAGCAGGGCTTGCTGGATCAGTCGATCCGTCACCGTCGGTATCCCCAACTCACGTACCCCGCCTCCGGGTTTCGGAATCTGGACTCGCCTTACCAGTTCTGGCCGGTAGCTGCCATCCAGTAACGCTTCCCGTATCCGAGGCCAATACACCTTGAGATCTTCCGCCGTCTCTGCAATCGACTTTCCATCCACCCCAGCACTGCCGCGATTGGCTTTAACGCGTTTCCACGCCATCACCAGATTCGCTCTCGAGAGCGCCTGCGCAAGCAGACCTTCTCGCCCCGGACCTCCGGTGTCGTCGCGTACCGTCCGTGCTTCATCACGCAACGCTTCCGGCGCGGCTTCACCTCGCCCTCCCGCGTTACGCCCCGCTTGCGCAGGCTTCTGATGCATTGCACCTCCGAACACCACGGCCTTCGGCCCTCCTACTCGTTCGGCCCTTCGCCCTCATTCCCGCAGCTACTATGGCCTCTGCTGACTCCTCGCTCCGGATCAACTCCGTCGCCCTTTCAGGCATAAGGCGAGGCCTCCCCAGGTAAGAACGCACTCCTTCATCGCACAACCGCCGCATCTACGCCGCTTCACCTTGGTCACGAGAGTTTCACGGTTCTTTGCCCGCTCACCCTGCTCGGCAGCGCCTTCTATACGATTCTTGTTCATCGGCTCACGATTTACGCTCCACGCTTCCTCCCCACATTCGGTCGCCCTCATGCAGTTGCGCTTCACTTCATTCGCTGTGACCAGCTTAGGGCGGGACTTGCACCCGCAGGAGTGCGCCCATGCTGGGCGCACAAAGTAAAAACCCGGCTTCGGCCGGGTTTTTTGTTGCTATCTCTTCTCTTCTGGCGCGGCTGGCAGCTGCTGTATCTTCTTGCCAGCGCGCTTGTGCGCTTCTCTCATCGCGCGGCGGTACACCTCCGCGTTGCTCGGTGCATAGCCGACCGCGATCAGCTGGTGCATGAGCTTAAGATCGTCTCCGTTCGTGTCCACGCGCACAGGTTTTCCACCACCGCTCGCGAGCTTATCCAGGTGAGCGCCCTGCCGGCGCGAGCTGGTGTTGTCGTAGATATTCTTTTTCTTACCGCGGCTGGCACCCATCGCCGGTTCAGCAATGGCAGCCTGTTCTTGAGTGGTAATTTTCGTCATTCGAGCAGTTGGTCCCGTCCGAGTAGTTCTCTAGTTTAGGATTATAGCGTTTAATTAAACGGGGTCAAGGCAAAGAAAAAGCCGCCAGCTGGCGGCTTTAAGCTTGGCCTGGGGCACGTTCAGCGGCTCTTCCCGACCAGCTCACCCTTGACGACATCGAATTGATACCCCTTGGTGGCCAAGGTGTCTGCGATGTGACGGCGGCGCATCTGCTCGCGCAGGCCCTTATCGAGCAGCGGCGACGACGGGTCTTTTGCGCGCAGCGCCGCCAGCGCTGCTTCCAGCACGATGTCGGTCGCCTCTCGTGCAACGTCGCGGAACATCTGGTTCTCTTCAGCGGCGTGCAGCCGGCTCTCAAGTTCGGCGGCGTAGTTGCGCCAAGCCGGGATCGAATTCCCCGGCTGGTTACCTTGCCTGTTTTCCCAGAACTTGTTGACTGCCATCCCGCCAAGCAGATCGCTGGACATGACTCGCTCCTGTGTTTGTTACTTCCAATATATGGAAGACTAAGCCCTTCAACTGCCGATAGTCAATGAAATTCCGACAAAAGTCGGACGACAAATAGTCCCTGAGCGCTGACAATCTCACATTATTTTGTGGTATTGAGGCAATTATTTGACAAATAACCCTATCGCCAAAGCATTCGGCAGCGCTTTGAGACGACTTAGGAAAAAGCAAAAGCTCACGCAAAATGAGCTTGCCAACGCGTGTGGACTAGATCGCACGTACATCTCGATGCTGGAGCTCGGCCAGCGGTCGCCGACGCTCACATCGTGCGTCGAGATCGCGCAGGGAATGAATCTCCCCCTTTCCCAGTTGATCGATACGTTCGAAGAGGAACTGCAGGGCTCAGTTGCGTCCCAAAAGCCGAATATCTGAACTGGCAATCCCTTCGTGGTGCTAGCTAAGTCATTATGGCCTTATATGTGCGTATAAGCGACTGACTGTTGACTATAAGCACATTGAAAATACCTCCCTCTCAAGGGAGAGTATGAAGAAAAACCCACATGCAGCATTTATCTTAGGCCTTACGATTCGCGAGCTCCGCTTGGGGCGACGTATGAGCCAAGAAGATGTCGCGTTAGAGGCAGGAGTCGACCGCACATTTCTGACCCGCATTGAAAACGGCAAGATGTCGCCATCCTTCGATAGCATCCTAGCTATCTCGTCTGCACTCGGCATTTCACTGACTCAGCTTTCCCGCAAATTCGAAGACAACATGGGGAAGTCTAAGCATGAGAAAAGTCACACTGACCAAAGCACTTGAGCGCTACCGTCGCGAAGTATCCATCCTCAAACGAAGCTATGCTTCTGAAAAATTCAGACTAGAGCAATTGGCCAGGTCATCCCTCGGCGAGATGAACGTCGATGACATTACCAGCGTCGATATTGCTACCTATCGCGATGCACGCCTTGCGACAGTCAATGCGAAGACAGGCAAACTGCTTTCTACCTCCACTGTCCGATTAGAGATGTCTCTCCTGTCCAGTGTCTTCGACATCTGCAGGATCGAATGGGGATACTGCAAATCCAATCCCACCTCTAACGTCCGCAAACCAAAGGTTGCGCCTGCACGTATCCGCCGTCTCTCCGCGAGGGAAGAACGACTGATCATGCGCTATGCACATGCTCACCCCAATCCGGAGCTGCAGGTGATCGTGACAATCGCGATTGAGACTGCCATGCGCCAAGGAGAGATCCTTAAGTTGAGATGGGAAAACATCAATCTGCGCACGCGTATCGCGCACCTGCCTCAGACAAAGAACGGAACAGCGCGCGATGTACCTCTGAGCTTGCGAGCGCGCGATGCGCTGCTGCGTCTTGGCGTTCAGACGAAGGGAGCTGTCTTCAGCTACACCAGTGCCGGCATCAAGAGCACCTGGCGGTACATGACCACGGCGCTGGCGATCGAAGATCTTCACTTCCATGACCTACGCCACGAGGCGATATCACGACTCGCGGAGATGGGTTCGTTCGATTTGCTTGAGATCTCGGCAATTAGCGGCCACAAAAGCCTTTCCATGCTCAAGCGCTACACCCACCACCAGATCAGCAAACTGGTCAGGAAGATTGATGGGCCGGTCAACAGGCAACAACAGGCTCTCTCCCAGCTGCTTGTTCCTTACCCAGCAGCAGTCAAGCGAGAAGCCGAGGCATTTCTGGTGAGGATCTTAGATTTTGACAATCTCCAGGTTCGAGCGAGATCTGAGGAGGAAGCCGCGGCACTTGCAAGTGATGCGCTCCTTCGAAGACTGTGCACCTTGCGCATGCAGGGCAAAAAGCCCCCATTACCTGACCAGTATTTGGAGGACGTGTCTGATGAAGATCTCGTGATGGTGAATCCGGTATCGATCGAGGACGATGTGGCCGAAATTGCTGTTGCGACTTAATTTTTTGATGAGTCGCAAAGGAAGGTGGCATTTAGCGCCCGACCTCTTTGCCAACCAACAAGTGGCGGCGGATTTCTCTGGAAAAGTGGGATCCGCAATGGCGGCACATACGGCCTAACAGGAAAAGGTTGGTTGTTAGCTCCCCTGGGCCGGCATCAGTTCTGCGCCCTACAATCAGTGCAGAATGATTTTGCTGAGCAGTCAAATACTTGCAGTGTTAATGGAGCACCGGGGGGGGACTGGGTGCTTTCGCTCACTGCCGATCCATCAGTTCCTCATGACATTAGTTGTGCCGCTGGATGCCTGGATTGACCGCCTTGCCAATCCACTAGCAATGGCATTTCATGGACTCGACCAGGTGAACCAGTATTGTCGGGCACGATGTGTGGATGGCATGCAGGAGGATCGTATTGGCCGTGCCAAGGGTATGATCCTGCCACTTCGTGTCCGAATGGTTATTGGAGTTTTGGGTTCAACACAGGTAATGGTGTTATTACCAGGAGCTGCTTAAAACTCTAAAGATGTTTGGTCGCTGTAGCCACTTGCGGCAACTGACCACCTTGCCAATCCGATGGCAAATGGACGCGAGGCGCCTTAAGCAACAACTTGGTAGTGATTCAAAGTCCGGTATGGTCCCCGTGGTATGCGAAGAACTCTTCGACTTATCTTGCCGCGTCTAGTGTTGAGTGCCCTCAAGGGACGTCATTAATTTGGTCAGGTGGACAGTGTGACGGTTCCAATACTCCTTCAATCTGGGCGTCCCTGCCAGGGTACCTTGCGTGCTCGATGCCTAATAATGGCGCCCCCTCAGGTGGGCAAGGGGCTCTAGCGTTCGCTATTTGCTCTGGCAGATGACAAAGGAATATAGGCTTGCCAATCAAGTGGCGGCGGATTGCTCTGGAAAGCAAGCTCCGCCGGCATCAAAAACTACGCATGGTTCGACTGGTACAACGGCTACGGTACGTATGGGACCGGACTCTCTTACAACCAGTGGTTCTGCGCGATTAGCCACGTCGGCGGCAAGTGGGCAGGCGGCGGCGAGAATATTCAGGTCTATCGAGATGGGGGAAGCGGCACGTGGATCGTGTCAGGCACAAGTTCGTCCGACAATACTGGCGCATTTGCAAGTATTGGTTGTGTACAACTGGGAGGATAAATGCTCACCAGTGGTGATTCGGACTATCACATTCACACCGGACGCAGTCGCTTGGTCAGCGGCCGGGAGGTAATCCAGGAGCGAGAAATAGCCACTCGCCGGTATCCCCGCATAGAGCATTTTTACTTTCGATGAGGTACCGCGACAAGCTAAAGTGCCGCCACTTGATGGCAAAGCCTGATCAATGGTAGCTGATGATCGCAGCGCTACCGACGGCGTCATTGGTGTTGGTGTAGATGAAGCTGTAGCAGTGGTAGCCTGGCGATACTGTAGCGCGGAGTGCGCTCAGTCCATATTCGTGATCTGTCGCAGTGTCGAATCCCGATTGATCTTGCATGACTCCGTCAACGTATAACCGCACGCCTGGTCCGATCCCACCATTGGAAACTAACTCGGCGTAGAACGCGAGATTAACGGCTATAAATGCGGGTACGTAGCTGCCGGTGTCGAAGCATCCCCCAGCTGGAACGCCGATTCCGGCCATTTTCAACGCCGGACTGACGCGGTGCCATTTGCTATCGGATTGGCAAGAAAGTGGCAAACCAGCACTGTCGCGGCTTTGCCGCCCGATTTGGGGGCAAGCCGTGTTCTCTACGGCGATTCCGTCCAGCTGCAAATCTGTACCTGATGACAACAATCCATTGGATCGAACGGTGCCTGCCTGGACTTGACCACCGGTATAGACGTTTTTATCCGCGTAGCTCCGGATCCAGGAGGAATCGCTCATGTACCAGCCGCCATTCCATTTTTCGCTGTACCAGCCCCCGTCTCCCTTGGTCCTGAAATTGCCACCGGTATAGGTCTCGCCAGCGGCGGTAATGTTGCCGCCGGCGGTAATATTGCCGGTTGCGGTCACCGTCACCGCGTTGACGGTGCCAGCATTATTGAGATTGTTGCCATTCATATCGATAGCGGTGTTCATCCTGTTGAGCTCAGGATGTCCAGCCACGGCGTTTCGATAGAGGTAGTCGCTTACCAGCGCGCCGTCTTCAAAAAAGAGTGACGTGGCCAGGTGGCCGGCCCCGGGCGAAATGCCGTAAGAAGCCAGCGCCATTTGCCATCCGGCGTAGCTGCCGATCGCCATGGCCGGGTTCGTCGCCGAAACATAGCCGCCGCGGGCACCTTGCGACTGCGCAATCCGCCGCAGGCTCGACTCAGAGATCGTCTCCCCGCCGATGGTCAACACCAGGGTCTCCAGCTTGTTCGGCAGCGGCTGCAGTACGGCGATCGAGTAGCTCTGGCCGAATGGGCTCAGGTCCGTCGTGGACGTGGACAAGTACCCCGTCGACTTGAGCATCGGCACGGTGATGATCGCCGGTGAGGACGCGCTCGACGCCGCAGTCAGCGCGGCGTAGTTGTCTTTGATGTACTTGCCGCCGGCGTCGACGACGCGCTCGTTGTGATCGGCGGCGCTCTGATCGACCTGGCGGTCCGCATAGTCGTTAAGGTAGCTACCGGCCATGCCCATCGCGCTGACCGCGACGATCAGCACCACGATGGCTTCAAGGGCGGTGATACCGCGCTGTAAGCGACGAGAACGAAGTTTCATGACTTAAATGCTCCACTTGAATTCCCCCAGGCTGTTCGATTGGCCTGGTTGAGAACGTCCTGCGCCAATTTCACGATCTCGCCCTTCGCTACGCGAGTGCGAATAGCGGGATCGTCAAAGATGAGGGTCTTGAACACCAGCCGGCTTACGTTGCCAACCTTTTCGAGATCCTGCCAAATGACCGCGGCCAGGCCTTGCGCCAGGATCTCGTATGCGTTGGCCAGCTTTCCTGAACACATGGCGTGCAAGCGCTCAATCGCCTGTTCAACGCTTCCACCGTGCTGCGTCGCCACGATCAAGTTCCCATTGATGCCGGCCTTCACGACTTCGACGGCTGTGTCCTCATCCCGAATCTCACCGATCAGCATGAAGTTGACCCCAGAACGCATTCCTCGCGTCATGTGCTCCTTATAGCCGCCCGATTTTCTGGACGCCGGCACCTGAATGCATCGGCCTCCGCCGTGCACTCCATTCAGCAAGGTCTCCGGTGGATCCTCGATCGCCATCGCCACCCCGCCGTGCACCTCCAACCGCGATACTAGGAGAGACGCTGCCGTTGAAGTCTTGCCCGTTGCCATGTCACCGGCCACCAGGACAAGGCCGCTCAGCTCTTTGCTCAGCAGATGCCGCATCACCGCCGCCGAGAATCCTAGCGACGCAAACGGTCTCAACTGCGCCGAAGAGCGCCGGACAATGAAGACGCTTTCCGCGTTCACGTCGCTGTACTGCGTAATCCGAAAAACCGTCGCACCAATGGTCAATGCAAATTCTGGATCGCCATGACCTTGGTACATCTCAAGACATTTTTCGCGTAGTGCTGTAAATGCTGCCCTCAATTCTTCAGGGGCTGGGACGCGCGCCTCGTGCGTCCCAGCCAGACCTTTGATGTCGGAATAGTCCTTTCCAAGATAGAGATCAACGAATTCAACACCATTGATCTCCTGCAGCGCATCGCTCATGTGACAGCTACCCTTTTCCGTTAACGCAGGGTGGTATAGGTCACCGAGTTGGTCGGCGTGCTGGCGCAGTCCGTAGCGGCCTGGTCGGAGGTGTATTCGCCCGTTACCGGCGTGCCACTGTTCACGCGCACGCTGCCGAACGCGCCCCGGTTCACCTTCACCGCGAGCGTGATGCATGCATCTTGCGGCACGCTTCCATAAGAGATAGCAAAGGTGGGGCCGTTCGAGGTCACGTTCACGGTACCGCCCCACGTGTTGTAGATCTGGCCGCCGGTGACCGTCATGTTCGACGGGATACCTTTGGTTGCTATCAACTGAGACGTCAGATTTGTGTTGGCGGCCCCGTAGCCAGAGATAGTCTTCAGCTGCTTGGTATTCACGTTGAGCAAATTGATGTTGCTCGTCTCTTCCGCTACGTCGTTGCTCCCAAACAGGCGGTCGATGGCGGCGGCTGCAAGTCCCAATACCACAACGCCAACGATGATCACCACGATCGCCTCCAGCGCTGTGATACCACGCTGCTTCTGACGGGAATCGTGGTTAAAGAGAGAGGTCTGCTGCTGGGGCAAATTGATGTTTTCCATTTCTACTCCGTTTGTTGTCAATGATGATGTGAGTCACCGGGATATTTGAATTGCGTTCTGGATATCGCCCATTCCGGACACAATCAGGAGCATCATCAGCCCCACCAGAACCACGCCTGAGCCGAGGGCCAAACGGGAAAACCGCTGCACGTTCTTGATGCTCTTGGTCAACCAACGATCACCGAAGCGACTGATGGCTTCATCGAATCCGTCACGGCTCGCCAAGATCATCAGGAACTCGACAGCACGCTGGTCTGGGAATTGGTATCCAGCTTTGTACAGCGCAACCCCCAGATTTCCACCAATCCGGGTGCCATATAACGCTGTTTCAATTCGCTCTTTTAACCATGGATTTGCATGGGCCGCCAACATCTCAAGCGCCTCCTGCAGCTTGATGCCCGCCCGGATCATGACTGCAACATTGAGCAGGAATGTTGCGCCGTGCAGCATCCGATAGATCGACCACGGGGGCAATCTGTCCAGTTGGATCCTCACCGGGCCACGCAGATAGGGCATAGAAATCGCGATCAGAATAATCAGCGTGACCAGGATCACGGCCGCAGCGGTTCCGTATTTCGTGACGAACAATGAAATCTGGTAGAGCAGCTGCGCCGCCCCCTCCCAAGTTTCTGGCTTCGTCGATTTCGCCAGTTTCGGGATCAACGAGGTGGAGATCAGTTTCAGCAGAAAGAAAAGCAGGCCGATAAGAATCGTCGGGTAGATCGTTGCGCTTAGCGCAGCGCCGAGAATTTGCTGCTTGGCCGTGATGATTTTGATTGCATCCTGAAAGGCCTCGATGAGATTGTCCGACCGCTCGCCGGCCTCGATGAGCGAAACCTCCTGATAAGTCGCCCACTTTCGCAATGCATGCGATAGCGGATAGCCTTCACCCACAGCCAGCATGCATTCGTAGATGACCACAGCACGCGGCACGCGCGGGTTCGCACCCTCCTTACTCGCAATGGTGTACATCTCCTTGAGCGCATCGCTAAGAAGCACGCGATTTTCCAGCAGAATCGACAGCTCCTCATAGAATTCGATACGTGCGCCAGCGCCGAACTGGATCTGGATGAACTTGTCATCCACCCATTCGAGCAAGCCATCAGCCGTCATTTCCATCTCCAAGTGTGATGATGTCTTCATCCAGGGCACATACATCGCGCTCACCGTGCGCCGGATCGACCAGACCCTCGTTGATTCGCTGGATCAGATGGCGGTTCTTTGTGATGCCGTGCATATGCTTTACCCAGTACGACCGGGCCTCGGACTTGCCATGCTGCTTGAAGACAGTCATCAGGCCCATCGTTGGAACGACGACTTCAGCGATAACCGTTCGTCCGCTGATCCCAGTGCCCTTGCACTCCTTGCAGCCATCACCTTTCAAGCGCACTTTGGATGGATCGCAAAAGTGGTCGATTCGATCAGCAAGGTCTTCCGGCACCGTGTGGCGATTCGCCACATAATCCTTCGCGCATTCGGGACAGATCTTGCGGACCAGCCACTGGTTGATCAGGCCCGTAATGAGTGCTGGATCGGTGAGAAGACTGACCTCGACACCGATGTCGCGCAGACGCTCAAGAATCGACATCACATCATTGGCGTGCAGAGTCGTCCACACGCCGTGGCCGGTCATTGCCGCGCGGAAGGCGGCGACTGCAGACGCCAGGTCACGCATTTCACCAACCATCATCACATCGGGATCCAGGCGAAGCGAATTCGAGATTGATCGTGCCCATTCACGAGAGATAGCCTCGTCGTCGTCTTTGTCGCACATCATCGGCGTCTGAATCGCGCCAGCAATTGCGTATTCCGGAGGATCCTCGATCGTCAGCAGGTGGATCTTGTTGTCGAAGGCTGCGAGCAGCTCGGACAAGACACGTTCAAGCGTAGTCGACTTGCCGGATCCGGTAGGTCCGGAAAAGACGTTGATGCCGGTGGTACGCTGACGCATGCGGCGAATCTGCGCTCTCTGCTCTGGCAGATAGCCGGCATTTTCCAGCGTCAACTTATTGCCTCGGCTATTGTCGTAAAGGAGTCGAAGCACCATCAGATTGCCTCTGTCCGTCGGCCGGGTCGCAACACGAGCGCCGAACAGTCCGCATTGCTTCAGGAAGTCGCGCTTGACCCGCGCGTCCTGTGATTTGTACGGGTTATACGTGGAGTCCGCCACATCGCACATAGACTGGTAGATGGTGCCGCACAGGTCCTTGCCGTCCTGAGCCAACAGCTCTTTCTGTGTCTCCAGATCACCATTGATCCGGAATCGCACAAGGCATCGCTTGTCGTCCACGATGAAGTGGATGTCACTCGCGCCCAGCTCCACGGCGTCTTTGAAGAGCCGGACGACTTCTGTCTGGCGGTGGGTCGCCACGTCAGCACCGCGTACCGAGACGTTCTTCGAGAGCGAACCATTGGCGTTTCCGCCTCCCGAATTTGTTGCATACAGCTCCTTAATCGAGCTGAGCGACGTGAGCTCCACCCGAAAAGGAATCGAATTTCTGGTCAGGCGCTCGCGAAAACCGAGCACATGAAGATTGGTCTCGTGCGACTGCGAGAGGTACAACGTGCCTTCATCCGTAAAGCAAAGCATTTCACGCATGTTCGGAGGCACCTCAAATCGCCCTCCGTCGCCGGTCAGAACCTTCAGTGCCCGGGAGGCAGCAGGTACAGTTGCACGATCCATTTCGGTCATCGATCCCATGAGATGATTTACCAGGCGAATTACTGCGGGCGGGCCGTTGGCGGCGGTGCGAACAAGGTTGGCTGAGCTCCTTGTGCGCCTTGAGCGACCGGCGCGCGAGTTGGAGCACTGGCGGAGTAGCCGACCTGCACCTTCATTCCATCCTTGCTTAACTCCACCTTCTCGACTGCGACCGAGACGACCTTGAACCCACCCAGGATGGTGTCACCAGCCTTTGCGTCCATCACCACCCCAGACCCATACAGGAACGTCGCATACAGCTGCTTGCCAGCGCCATACACGGCCTTCACAACTGGGGCCTCGCTATCCGCCCCAGCGTAACTCGGAAGGCCTCCACGCGCCTTTGCGTCCAGGTCCTGTTGCGCGGCCGCGCGGTTGGCCTTCGCACGGAGAATGATCGTGTCTCCCTGAATTTGGGACAGGTCGCCAACGGTTGCCTCTGCCATAGCCACACCGGACACCAGGACGCCCACCAGCATGGTGAAAATCGCCTTATTGCGCATAGAGTTCTCCTACTGTGTCCCAGCTGAGGGACGGGTTCGATTCAGGATCTTTGATCGTGGTCTTGATCTCGGTCAGGCGCACGCCGCGGCCATCGAAGCCGAACCAGGTTTGTCTTGGCGGGAATTCGGTCTGAAATGAGAAGCCGAACTTCCGCCACGGATTGGTCATCGGAGCCTGCGGCGTGTTAGCTTCTTGCCCGGGCAGCGTCGCCGGCTGCGACACGGTGACCTTCGTTTCCTTGATCTCCAGCTTGATGCGCACAGATTGGAGATGCGAAGTCACCCTCGCCAAACGCAGATCCGCCGGCTCCAGTGGTTCGTCGCCGCCGGACTGCAGCTTCACATCGACCGTAACCAGGCCAGCGTCCCCGTTGGAGAAGATGGCCGGCTCAGTGCCGTAGCGCTTACGCACAGCGTCGACAAACTGCGATACGGTCGCGTTCTCACCACGCTTGTAGGTCGAGACTGCGCTCTTGCCATTGCAGGTCGCTGCGTCGAAGGCCCAACCCTCAATCACCAGCGGCATAGCATCTACAGCGCCGGTACAGCCTCGGGAAAATTCTTCCGGCGTAGCCAGCTTGGACCAGGGATGATCCAAAGCCACCTCTGCCTGCGGCTTCTTCGAACTGGCATTCAGGCGCGCCAACTCCTGCTGACGAGCCTGATCACGCCGAATTTTCTCTGCAACGGCAAGCTTGGCGACGTGCTTTCGCCATTGGTAATAGCTGACAGCGCCGCCCAGAAGTAATGCCAGAAAAACGACCGCGATCACCAGCTCACGTGTCGTCATACCTAACGTCAGCTGCTTGAGGCGGTATGCCTTCTGCAAAACGTTGGCGGTAAGAACCTTGTCAATGGCGAGTTCCTCGCCACCGTAGTTGAAGTCTGTCGGACAGTAGACCTTGTCCCATTGTTTCGGGAACAGGCTATAAGTGGCGAGCATCTTGTCGTAAATGGCCTGCTTAGATCCGACAAGGTCACAACCAGGCAGGATGGCTCCATCTTGAACAGCAACCATCGCATATGTGTCGGCGGTCAGCTGAAACACGCCGATCCACGACCGGCCCAGCACGCCGGCCAATGCCGCGGCCATACTGTACATCCCCTTCATGACGCCTTGATTCTTTGCGACGAACCCGGCCTGCATAATCGTCCCGCGACGGATCGCAACGATATCCATCTTTTCACGCTTGCCAATCTCGCGCGCTTCTTTCATGAACGCGCGGGGGCGCGACAGCGGCTGCCAGAACAAACCAGAGACGAATTGCTTCCCATTGACCTGGGTGATCGTGGCCGCCGCTGCAGATCCCGCCCGAAGGATGCTTTCTTCCATCGCCTAGTCCTGGATCACAGGAGTAATCAGCACGACAATCACGTCGCGGCGGTTGTCGGTGCCAACACCTCCACCCAACAGCCAGAAGTCTGCTTTGCCGATACCTTGACGATTGCCGTTATCGATCGACTGCTCGAATCCCGACAGCACAAGGGTTTCACCCGACTTCAGACGCACCTTCTGCGAGAAGATGCGATTGTCGACCTCCGGGATCTCGATGGTGTTGCCACCGCTGCTCACCTGACGCAGTCGCTGCAGAGCGCTGAGATTGATCGAGTATTGAAGCAGTAGATTGCTGTCGGGCATGACCACGGGCAGCAGATTCATGTTGAAGCCAGTCGTCACGGTGCCGGGCGTCAGCGAGGTCGTCGAACCCACTTGGGCAGTGCTCGTCGTCTGCACACTCGCTAGGTAGCTGGTTTGACGCGCCACCTGCACGGGCACTGGCTGCAGGTTCAGCGTCGTAACGGACGGCGACGTAACGGTCGACACGCGGCCTTGCTGCGCCAGCGCCTGAACGATCAGGCTGGATCCGGCGAAGCGGCCGGCACCGCCGGTAGCGTTATCGAGAATGCTGACGGTACCGCTCACGGCGTTGGTGTCTCCGGTAAACTGATTCTTCAGACCCAATCCGTATCCGCTCACCGACTTGTAGACGAGCGTCCAGTCGATGCCCAGGCTGTCCTTGTCGGTCAACGTGACCGACAGGACTTTGACGTTCAACAAAACCTGCTTGGTGATATTTTCGTTCTCACTCTTCAGGTAGATGGCGACGCGGTCCAGAACCTCTGGGGTGTCGGTGATCGTCACCGCACCGGTCGAAAAACCGCCACCTGAATTAGCCGAGCTCTTCGGCGGTTCCGAGATACGGCCCACGTTCGGCGTCAGCATCGATTTGATGTTGGCGATGATGTCGTCCGTGATCGCTGTTTTATTGGTCACCGTCGTCGTTTGAGTGCTACCAGACGAACCGGAGACACCACCGCCTGCGCCGCCAGTCGAACCGGAGATCCCGCCAGACACACCGGCCGCGGTAGTGGTGCCCGACTGCACAACGGATGTGGTGTCCGCACCGCCTGGTACCGCGTAGATGTGGAAAGTGCGAGTATCCAGATAGAAGATGGTCACGACACCATCAACTTTCTTCCAGCTCAGGCCCAGACGCGAGGTCACCACGTCGAACAGACCCTCAACCGGCTTATTGTCCCAGCGGAGATTGTTGATCAGGCCATTGGCATAGTTGGACGACATACCTCCGAAGCCTTGTGCGCCGATGCCCCGCGCCCCAGAGCCCTGCACGTTGCCGGGCAGCGCCGGCAAGTTCGGCAGCGGTTGACCAGGAGCGGGAAACTGACCTTGGGTATTCGATCCTGCAGCGCCTCCCATGCCGGTCGTGTTGATCTGCCCGCTCACGGCGGCAAGCGCATCAGCAGTGACACGCACGGAGAACCCGCAGAGTTTGGTGATCTGCTGGCCGAACTCCAGAATATCGATTGATGTCGCCGGCGCGTAGGTGACCGTCGACATGCCGTTGCAGTTAAGCGAATCGGCGCTGCGCCGCTGCTTGGCGATAGGCATCGGGCGCAGGTCGACCAGCTGCTCGTCACTGAACACGACTGCGGGGCGCGGGGCCGCTGCCTTCTGCTGGCGCATGGCTTCTGCCAGCTGGCGGCCTTGCGACGCAGTGTCGTCACCGCGCTGCATCGTGTCATTGACGTTCTGGATGCTTCCGCAGCCAGCCACCAGCAGCAAGATCGCCGCCGCAAATACGGTACGGATGTTCTCCATGGCTTACTTCTTCCTCTCTCTGATCAGGAGCAGCTTCTGTTTGGGATTGCCGTCGGCATGCATCGGGCGATCCGCATCTTCGTAGGTCCGGAAGATGCTGATGATGGCGTTCTCGAACGTTCCCTCGTAGGTGAGTCGGCCAGGGAGGCGGTAGTCAAGATCGTCTTGCAGCCAGCGCATTTCCCAACCAGCTTTCTGAGCCCATTCAGCAACGGTCTCGCGCAGCGTGGCACCACTGCGACCGATCCATACGGGTGTCGGTGGCGGCGCTGCCCGGGTGACTGACGAAGTTGTCACGCGGCGTTCCTGAACGACGATCTGCTTACGCGCCCAGATCACGTCGACGGAGAGGTTTTGGTCGTTGGACACGATGTCCAGGATCTCGACCCAGCGTCGGCCACCGCGCCAGGTCACCATGCGCTTATCGAGTTTCCCCGCCAGACTGTCGGAAAAGAGGACACTCCATCCGGCCGGCACAATCTGTTTGTACGCGTCGACCAGGCGCACATCGCGCCCGAAGCCGTTGCGCGTTTCAATCTCCTTGTCAGGCGATCCCACGTAGTTGACCGCAACAAGCTCGATCGTCGACAGGAATTTGTCTTGAGACGTGGCGGCAACGTTGGCAGCTGGGCCGGATCCTTTCGCCGCCGCCGGCGGTGTGGCCGACTTCGGCGCTTCTTCGACAACGGCAAAGCCGGCGAAGGTGAGGCCCGGCCACAGGAGCAGTGCCAACAAGTAGATTTTCTTGATCATAATTTTCTGCCCACACTTATCCATGCTTCATCAACCCACCGAGCAACGCCCTTGCTGAAATCGGCTTGGCTGCCCCCTCTTGAGGGGGCAACGGCTCAGGCGTTTCGGTCCGTTTCGCCACCCCTGACCCTGCATCTGCACTGGGAGGTAGCGGCTGCGCCGGCGCACCCTCCAGCTTTTTCGGCGCGCTCTTCCAGGCACGTGCTTCTGGCACCGGAGTAATTAATTGTTCTGCCGGCGTATTATTACTTTCATTATTTGATAACGCAATCTCTTGCGCATCAAATCCTTTATTTGAAAGAATCTTGTGACCTGCAATGACACACGCTTTTAGGTAATCCATGTCCTTGCGGCCCAGCAGCTCGGTACGCCGGTCGTATTCATCGAGCACCGCCTTTTCTTCCGGGCGCTTGAGCGACAGGCGCACGACGAATCGACGCCCAAAGCGTTCCCAGGTCGCGCCTTCTTTCTTGCGTGACTGTGCCTGCCCCATCGCCTCAGTCCCGCATAAATTGCACGTACTTGAGCATGCCCCGTGCGTTGGCGAACTCCGGCTCCGGCGGCACTTGGCAGTGCGGGTATTCGCTCTTCAGCAAGTCATGCATGAGGGCGGCACCACCACCGACCAGCAGCACTGCGCTCATCTCCGCCGCATCGCCGATGCGGCGCTTCACCTCGCGCAGGATCTGCTGGAATACTTCGGCAGTGGCAGCTGCCACGATATCGGTCACATCATGCGGCGTTCCCCGCAGACGGATGGTCTTGTGCCTGGCGACCTGCTCCAACGTGGCGAGCCTGATGCTCGCCACGTTGAAACGGCGCTTGATCTCGTTCTCGATGTGGTCATAGACGTTGCTGATGCCGATGTTGCCGGTGCCCGACTTCACGTGATCGAGCTTGCCGCCGCCATAGATCGTCACGGTATCGGTTGTGCGACCGCCGATATCGACAATAGCGATATCGGCGGCCGGATCGACGCCTTCACGCAGATTGCCGTCGTCAGCAGTCATATAGTCGATGTAGGCCGCGAGGCCTTGAGCCGTGACCTGCTGCAGCTCCAGTTTGATCGGGGTATTACCGTCGAGTGGCGTCACGCCGATCGCAAGATTGCTGATCTTTTTCGAGATCAACTCTTGATTGGCCTCGCTGCCACCTGGCAGAAAGAACGACTGGAACGGAAGCCCCGTCGCCAGGCCAATTGCCTTTCCCCCCAGGCCCGCCCGCTGCAGAACGTGGTTCACCAGCACGCGATTGATATCGCTCAACGCGTAGTCATCGAAGCGGGTGTCTTCTCCCTCGATCTCGCTGGCCACGGTGAACTGGCGGCCCTCCGTTTCGTAGCCGCCTTCGCCGGCGTCTTGTGCGCCGCCGATGGTTGTCAGGCTGAAACCGGCACGGGCCAGGCTCGGCACCGCCAATTTGAAACCCGTCGATGTGACGATTTTGGTTTGGCGGAAGCCGTCGTCAACACCCACGTAGATGATGTTCTCGCCGTTGCCTTCTTTGATATCGCTGCTCATGCTCAGTGGTCCTTTCAGTATTTATCTTTGCTCTTGTGCCGCCACGCGACACCGTAGCGAATCGGGCCGGCGATGAAGCTTCTCAGCAGACGCAGGGCCACGACGACGGTGATGCCAAAGCGTTCCAACGCGACGAAGAGCAGGAAGGTGGCGGTCGCCAAGCCAAACGTCCACCAGGTGATGTGCGCGAGGAAAACCACGAACGGCAAGACCGAGTACGCTTCAAACATGAAGAAGCGGGCCGACAGCGCTGTGTTCCGCCAAACGTTTTTATGCGCCATTGTTTTCTCCAATTGCCGTGGCGGGCCCATCCAGCAGTTCACGTTGTACTTCTTGTGTGCGACGAATCAGCTCGACCTGAGATTGACTGATGCGGCCGGCGTCGGCCAATTCCTGCGCGTGCTTCAGCATCGACTTGCCGTGCTGCTCGACCAGCTTTGCGACGTGCAGAGGCAGCAGCATCAGATTGGTGGATGCCACGCCCAGCAGCTGGCGACGCATTTCGTTGGTGAAGACGAGGTACTCGCGAACCGCGACGCGCTTCCCGTCCAGGGACGGTAAGAGGCGTTGCGAGACGATGACGCGGATCTGGTCAATGACGCTCCCCATGATCGAGTGCATCTCCTCGACAGGCAGAGACTGGACGATTCGCAGGAACGTGGCTGCATTGCTGTTGGCGTGGATGGTGGAATACACGGCACAGCCAGTTTGCGATGCGAGAATGCACGCTTTGATTGTTTCCGCATCTCGCGATTCGCCAACCACGGTTACGTCCGGGTCACGTCGAAGCGAGTTGATGATGCCGGCCGCGAAGGAGCCGAGATGATCGGGCACCGCTGACTGATCAACCTCGCTGGCTGGAGCGTCAATCTTTTCGTACACATATTCGATTGGTGCCGCGAACTCGATGATGTGACGATCGGACTCTGGATCCTCCATCATCTCGCGGATAAGGGACGACAAGAGCGTGCTCTTCCCTGCGCCTGTTTCGCCCGTCACCAGGACCAGGCCATCTTGAGGGAACAGCGCCTCGATCAGTTTGGCGTCGAACTCGCTCCTATCCAGCTTACGGGGCATACCGTCCAGTTTCCGCATGACGATCGCGATTCCGAAATTGCCATCGACAAGCACCCCAGTCGCGCACCAGCGAAACCTGATCTTTTGATCACGCCCCAGCTTCAGCACATAAGCCTGGTCAATCGGCTTTGCAGTGCGCAGCTGGAGGTCCGCGTTCGCGCCGCCGTACATGTCGCACGTGATCGCAACCACCTCGGCGTGCTCCAGGTGGCGAGATGTCAATCGAACCAAGCGGCCGTGCAGACGCGCCACCACCGGACGGCCCGTTTTGAAATAGATGTCGGACGCACCAATGTCGTTGACGTGCTTCAGCATGCGATCGAGTTCGGCATGATTGAAGCGATGCGGCTCGCCGGCAATGCGGTAGCCGTTGGCACGATCGAAGGACTGCACAGTTGCCTCGCTCATTTCGGCACCACGATGGGCTTCCAAGCGGCGGAGTTGACCTCCAACTGCGGCTTGGCCGTGATACGAAGGACGCGGTCATTGATGCTCATGCCGTTGCCGTCCCCCGTGATCCCCAGATTTGCCTCGGCTACATATGGTCGGCCGATCATCCCTCGTGCCAAAAGCGTGCGATAGAGCACCATGCCCTTGTAATCGCGCTCCAGCAACGAGAGCGACTGGCGGAAGATCTGGTCGGCCTGTTGCTCGCCGACTTTCCAACCTTCCTTGATCAGCTTTTCCCACAGTCGCTTTTCGTCCGAGTTTTGCGGATTCAAGACGCTGTCGGGCAGTGCCACGTCGTAGTTAAAATCTTTGATGGTGAGGTAGTCACGCCACGTCGGAGGGACGGTGGCAAAGCGCGCCTGGCGCTCGATCTTGTAGCTGGCGTCCGCCACACGAATCGTGTCGGCGTCCGGCTGGTTGATACTATTTTGTGCTTCAGACAACACTGGCGGTACAACATTCTTGTCGAGCATCATCGCGCCGAAGTTGTAGATGTCGTCGAGCTTGCCCTTTTGCTCAGTGAGCATTTTGACAATCTCGTAATTCCTGCGTGCCATGCCACTTTGCACGGCGTACTTCAAGACCTCGTTGGTGATCGCGCGCAAACGGATCTCCGGGATGGCTTGAGTAGCGGCACTTGCTTTCGCCGCCTCGCTGCTTCCGGACAGCACACTGGTCAGGTCCGGAGGCACGCCTCCCGCTGCCCAGCATGATGCCGGCAGCGACAACGCCGCGGCGAACAGCGCCGCGCCGGCGGTCTTATACGCCGCCATTCAAATACCTCACTTCGACGATCTTCTGGGCCGGATCGATGATCACGTCGGCACGATTGCCCGCCTGGATGCCCAGGTTACGCATATGGTCGCTGACAGTCGCTGGATTCGCGCCGATCTGAATCAGGATCGGAGTAACGGGCGGCTTGCCCATGAATTTGACTTCGAAGCCCGAGTAACTTGCCAGCTTGCTGACGGCCTGCTCCAAGGTCCCATGCCAGGGCATGGTCACCATTTGCTCCATGCCGGCGATCTGTTTGTAGATCCGTGGCTGGTTCGGGTTCTGCTTCATCTTCTCGAATTGCTCTGCCTCCGACAGCAGGGTCAGAGATGACGAGATGTTCTGCGCTGACTTCACCAGCAGCTGAACTGCAGCGTCTTTGTCCTCGCCGTCGGAGCCCTTCGACGAGCTGGTCGCGCAACCGACGAGCACCATGGACAGCAGCAGAGGGGACAAGGCCAGAATCTTCATAGTTCGCCGCCTGTTGTTAATAACATTCAAAAACATAACACAACCAAAGTTAAGCGAATGTAACAATAAAAGGCTTCGCTGTCCACATGCCGCTAGAGGCTCTCTAAATGGGTAGCTCAGGTCGCGATTCTCCGGCAATGCTAGATGCAGCAATGCTTTTAGGCGGTCCGGCCTACTGATTAAACAGAGACAACGTGACTCCAAATCGCAACTTTAGTTGTTGTATATTCGGCCTATGAGTCACCGTGACTCTGCTCTTCTACCCCACTAATCGTGATTTCGAGCTAATAAAAGTCAATGTGACTCCACTTTGAAAGCTTGCGGCGGTCGTGCTCGGCCCACGCGTCAATGTGACTCGGGATAGCTCTGATCCAGGGAGCCACCTTTCCCCAATCTGATGGCAAAAATGACAACTTCGTTTTCCGACTAAAGTCATCAGGTATCGGACGATCACTCTAGCGCGCCAAATAGGCATGTGATACGTTACTTGGAGAGGTTTGCGATTCCAAGTAACGTAGGGAGCCCAATAAAATTTATGATTCCAACTCGACTTCCGAAAACGAATAGACAATACGCCATAAAAGCAAAGACGGTCCGCTCCCAAGCTGCCCATGCTCATGGCCACGCATCCCCGTATACGGTGCCCGCAACTACCGTCGTTGAGCACCTAATCAGCCGTAAGCCCACAATCTCTCGGAATACCTGGAAACAGTACAAATGCGCTCTGAGACAGGACTTAGAGTCGCAGCTGGCCCAGACAAAGGAGAAAGTGATCACGGAGGATCTTCAGGTCGCGCTACGCACCCTTAATGCGGCCACGTCAGAGGGAGCCTTGAAATACGGCACCCAGACCTCGTCACGCAAGCAAAAGGGGATTCGGCGCGCAGACTACGAAAAGCTGATCACATATTTGGAGCTACACGTCGGCACACATAAGTACGCGCGCACCCTACTGACCTGGCTCCAGGCCACACGCATAGCTGGATTAAGGCCGAGCGAATGGGAACACGCGACCATCACTGGTGCTGGCAAGGGAACATTGTTGATTGTTCAGAACGCAAAGGCCACAAACGGCCGCGGGCACGGTGAAGAGCGCACCTTGGACATCGGGGCCGTCGACCCGGGGGATTTGGCGGCTTTGCATGAAATGGTCGCTATGGTGGAGGGATACCGCAGCCAAGTGACGTTTGCTGAACTGCAGCTGCATGTTGGCGACTACATGAAATACGCGGCCCGGCGATGCTTCGGCAAGCGTAAGCAGTACCCAACACTCTATTCTCTCCGTCACCAGTGGTCAGCCAACGCCAAGAGTTCGGGGCATTCTAAAGCCGATGTGGCCGCGATGATGGGGCACGGCAGCGATGCCACGGCAGGCTCCCACTACGGTCGCGCAGTCTCCGGGGACTCGGCCGTCAAGATCAAGCCTCTCGCCGCCGAGGTTGCCCGGGTGAAGCCCCGCGCCAGGACCTTTGTACCAGGCACATCGCGCACACCTTCCCAGAAGTAGCCCCATATCCATTCACCTTTGGGCGACATGCCCCCCCCCATAGGCTTTCACCTTTCCTCATTTCGAGGCCATGCCTACCTGTGGTGCTGGGCTATACGCAGCAAGACTGCCGCGTTGCTCGCTCCGCCGGTTGAGGCGTGTAATTCTGGGCATGTATTAGCCCGATACGCCTGGTAGAGCTCACCTACCATTTCCGCCGGATCCGCATCACCGCTCGGCGCGTCGATCAGCTGGCAGCCAATCGGCGTGAATCGCATGAATCTCACGACAACAGAGTCACATTGACGCAAAGGTGAATGGATATGGGGAAACTTGGTGTCAATGTGACCCTGATTTTTGCTGACGAATACCTTTATCTGCTTACGGATTTCGGTCAATGTGACTCTAAGGTGAAAAGCTATGGGCGCTGATACTAAGGCCGATCACCAGAACTCGAAGACGCCAGCATCAAAATCCGACTTGAGAGTACGATCGGATCGGTAAACGTATTCGGTACAGGGGGAATCCAATCCAATGCTCGCGAGGCAAACATCGATGTGGTGGGCCAAGAACCAGTCGAAGCTACCACCCTCAAAAATGACCCCGTATTTCTCGCCGATTTTCACATCCTCGACCGCAAACACGATACCTCGGCCGCCCTCCTCTGCCATGTCACCAATATCTTGTGTTGCGACCACAATGGCACCCACGGTCAAATATCCCCGGTATCGATAGTCGCCACCAAAGGCCTCGACGGGTGCCACTACCTCTTCTGCCAAATCGTGCTGGACTGTACGGGGACGCGGACCAGGCTTTTTTGGCAAAGGCGTCTTCACGAGTAACGCATCAACCTTGCCCTTGCGAGCCACCAGATCTGCACTCAAGCGACCAAAGCGGGGAAGCCCGGAGACTGCATCGTTCCAATAAATGGGGCGTTCTTCATTCCCGATTAACCGACTAATGTGCACCACTGACATCCCCCAGTATGTCGCCAAGGCCTTGTTGGACCAGCCCTTGGCTCTCAGCACAGCACGAAACTGATCTGGGGAGAAGCTCTTTACCATGGAATTAACATACAGGTTAATTAAGAGAAATCCCTATCCCGCTGCCCTAACCTATCCGAATACATGCCAGCGGAACCAGGATATTTGTAAGTCATTGATTTAATTGGACTTCACAGTATGAAGATTTTTCGGCCTTAGAGCTCGCCAGCGGCGATCTTGCTTTTGACAAATTCCTCAATACGATCTGCCCACTTTGTCGCTTCAGCATCGGTGGCAAACTCTTTATACAGCTTCAGCGCGATGACGCCGTTTCGCGAAGTGATGTTGCCGAAGGTGCGCTGCCCAACCTTGATCGCCTTTGCTGGCTTGCTTACCGGCTTTGCGGCAGGTGCATCCGCCACCATCGCCAAGGCTTGCTTCTCGGTCAGCGATTCGTCATCGTAAAGTGCTTGAACAGCCACAATGACCTTTTCAGATTTACCGCTTTTAATGGCCTTGCGCAAATTAGCAGCGAGGTCAGATCCCATGATCCAGGGCTTCTCATCAAGCAGCTTCTTAGACTCTGCCGGCAAATCATCGAAGGCGAGAATATTGGAAATGTGGGATTCACTCAGGCCCGACTCTTTTGCCATTTCGGCCTGAGTCTTGCCGGTAAATTGCTGAAGCTCGATATAGCCCTTGTATTGCTGGTAATGCGTCAGAGACGGGGACAACAAGTTCGAATAGAACGCTCCAGCGACAGCCTCATCGTCGGCGAGCTCCAGCACGCTTGCCATGATCTCGTCGCGGCCCAGCTCCTTGTAGATGGCAACGCGATTGTGACCAGCGATCAGCTCATACTTACCATTCGGGAGCTTGCGCACTGTCACCGGATTAATCAGGCGGTTGTGCTCCAGATTACTCTTGAGCTCTGCGTATTGCTCTTCGGTCAGCGTCCGTCGGCGCCCCTCCACAAACACGATGTCATCGAGCTTGATGATCCCGCTCTTGCTCTTCCGGAGCTCCTCCAGCGCCAGAAGAGCTGCGTCGCGGTCCTTCTCCGCCTCAGCACGTGCTCGGTCGGCAGCTTCGCGGCTAAATGTATTCGCCATGAACTTCCCGGGCCCTGTGGTTGCCGCCAAGGGCGATGATGGAGTTCCAGCCTCTGCACCAACAACGGGCTTTTCCATGTCCTGCTTGACCTTGTTAGTCAGGCTGGCAAAACGTTCACTTGCCTTACTCATTTCTGATCCCTCCACTTCTTGGTGATTTCGTTATCTATATAATTCGCCAGCTTATCCAGCGGATCCTTGAAACGGTTATATGCTTCCACGCTGCCATCAGGCTTGCTGAGATCATAGATGGTCTTCATCTGCGTCGACGAAGATCGAGCTGCAGTCGACTCGGGGATTTCCATTGGCAAAACGTGCGGCGCATATGCGAGGTTAAACCACTCGCGAACCACCGGTACCAGCGGATCCGACTTCACCTTTGTCAGCAAAATGGAGACGGAGTCATAGCGCTTTGTCTCGGCCACACCAGGAAGGTGAGAAGCGAGGTCCGAGAATATTTTCCAGAATTGCGTGGAAGACGCGAAATCCAGAGCTTCAGGCGGGCAGGGCATAACCAGCCGAGTTGAAGCAATCAGGGCGTTAATCGTGAGGTAGCTCAATGAGGGGCTGGTATCGAGAAAGATGCAGTCATACTTTTCGCGCAAAGGTTCCAGACCGGCCCGGAGGATATCCCAGAACGGATAATCTGCGTTCTCGAATCGGCGCGCCGGCAAAACGAATTCTGCGCCGAACAGAGCAGAAGAGGCAGGGATGAGATCAAGATTGTCCCAGTAGGTCTTCTGAATAGCGTAATCCAAGTTCGGCTGATCGCCATAAATATATGGCATCAACGTTTGCTCTTCATCTACTTTTGTATCGGGATTCACACCCATTAACTGCGTGGTGGTCCCTTGCGGATCAAGATCAACGATCAAACAGCGGCGGGCAAAAAGCGTGGTCGCTTGCGCTAGGGACACAATCGTGCCCGTTTTAGAAACCCCGCCCTTGTAGTTACATGCAGCTAAAATTGCACCAAGGACTCCCTCTGGTCGTTTCTCGCGTCCGCCTAACGTGTCGACCCACTGATACACCTCAGTCAGCGAAAACTCCAAACTGTGACCGTTACCTTTTTTCGTCCCCTTCGGCAGATCGTGCTTGCCGGCGAGATAGTGGAACTTCGATTTTTCAAAGCCGCACAGATTAGAAATCTGGGTAGCAGAGAAAGTCGGAGGCAGCTTGGCGGGATCAGGTTCAAGCATCGCTTCGCGCACGTGGTCCAGCACGCGGCCAGCATTCTTGGCCAAGTTCGACAAGTCATGGATCGACAGGGAGCTATCGATCGGCGTCAGATTCTTCAGCACTTGCATACCAACTCCTGTGGTTGTTGTTCGAGGTTTATACGTAATTTATAGAAAACCTAAAACATATGCAAAGAGTTTTTAATCTCTTTAGAACCTTATTGTCGTAAATCGACAGAAATCTAGGGGCGGGCAAAGAAAAAGGGCGCTAAAAGCGCCCTTCGAAAATACTGCAAGACCATTCAGCTCAGTTATTCAGCCTGCGAAGCCGCGAATTGGATATACGCTTGTTCACTGGCCAAGATCAACTTGCGGGAGACCATATGTTCTTCCACGTACCTGGAGAACTCGGCCGCAACCATCTTGTTCTTCAGACTTTTGCCGCTGTTCACGAACTTGCTGTACACCAGCTTGTTTTTGCTTCCCAGATCTTTGCTGAAGGCTTCAATCAACTCCACGTGCTGACCTTCATCCAGGCCGGCAACAAAGCTATCGATCGCCAGGCGGCGAGCTTCAGCAAACTGGTCCCATAGGTCTTGTTGCTTAGCGACCTCAGCTGCAGCGGCTTCCTTTTCTTCTTTTGCGGCTACAGCTTCGAGATCAAATGCTGATTGACCACTGTGTAAGTCCGCATCTTTGACGACCTTGAGAAAATATGGAGCAATATTTTTAATTCGACCACGTCTGTACTGATGCTCGACATACTGCATCGCTTGGATCACCCGTTCGATCGGGAAGTTAGCGAGCACAGTAGTGGCTTGTCTCTCCGTGAGGAGATAATAAGCTTGCAAGCGACCCGAGATATCATCTGATTGCCCCTCTGTCACTGGCGCTTGATCAGGCTGAACGTCGACGACATTGTGTTCCTCCAGGAGCTGAACATTTTCCGCACCAAGCACTTTCGGCTCGATATGAAATTTGAGTTCCAACACACTACGTAGCTTGCGTTTCGGCTCTGGTGTGACCTTGATATCGGATACCCGATTGATCTCTTGAATAGCTGGTTTGATGACAGCGCGATTGAATATTTTGTAGTCGTCGTAGGAAGCGTTACCACTAACGCCAATCAAGTCTTTAAGAAGTGGGAGTGGGAAAAAAGGAGTCTGGGAAACACCACGAAAACGCACTATGTTTTGATACAGCGCGTGAGCTATACCCGAATCGAATTTGCGGTTAATTGCAAGATCAATCGCGGCGAAAACTTTTGGTATTGCCAATTTTTCGCGGAGCTCAGGACTATAGGAGTAAGTACAGATTCCGTCTTTAATCTTGGCTCCAGCAAGTGCACCACTAACGCCCCATTCGGACCGGCCGTCATCATCGATGATGTTCCATTCGACAGGGCGGGTGACCATCGTCTTCAGACATTGGCGAAGATATTCGATGTTTTTGCTATTGAAACCGACAAGCCGGATTAATTCTTTGACCAGAATTGAATGACTTAAAATGGTCAAATCTTTCAGTTCGTCGAAGGCGTTATAGAGGAGAACATCGTAAACTTTCCGTTGCAGATAGGAACCATCATTCTTGATATGGATGGCCCCTACGTGTTTCAAAACTACTTCCTTAGGAAGTGTCTGCAAGGATGTTACCGACATGCGAACCTCTCTCGTTTGTGGCCGACGTATTCCGCGATAATACAATGAAAGTCAGTTTCAAATAAAAAAACAGACAGACAACAAGGCGCGTAGCGCCGCAAACGGACGTTGGTCTGTGCCTGTGCATAAGCCTAAACTAAAATGTCTTGTTTGTCTGTTTTTTATAAAACAATACAACAACTGTTTACGTTCGCAAAAACCGTGAAATTAAAAGGCTTTCACGAAGGTTAGGTGAAAGCCTATGGGGAAAGGTGAAAGGACATGGGGCCGAAAGTGAATACCTATGGGGCCAAACAGGCCCCATAAACGTTCACCTTTGATCCCATAAACGTTCACCTTCCCTCCCCATAGGCTTTCACTTCTCGCCCCATAAGTTTTCACCTTTGCCCCATATCCATTCACCTTTAGGCATAGGTGAATGGATATGGGCATGGATTCCATCCTCTAGCCCTCGGCCGCAGGGTAGTGGACTACAGGATCGATTGCGCAATAATTGTTTGACTATCATAGAAGTGGAACCCATCAGAATTTGACACTGATTGTATTTTTGCGTATTGTGCCGCGATATAATGCAACGAAAGTCAAGGCGGCGACATGGCATCAGTATCAGAGGAACGGCAACAACAAAGTGTGCTCAACCTGAGCCGCATGGGCTTCTATCGGAAATATTTTGGTTTGGTACTCGTCACGTTGCTGGCCTCGATCGTCGCCAATGCGATCCTCGTAGGTGCGTTTATTTGGGTGAAAAACCAACGCGTTGAGAGGGAGTATTTTTCCGTTGCCAGAGACGGCACCATGACACGGATGTATCCGCTGGGCGAACCCTTCCGTACCGATGAACAGGTTTTGGATTGGGCCCGTCGCTGCGCAAGCAAGGCCAATACCTACAACTTCGCCGAATACCGGGAGCAATTCACGCGCGCGAAGGCTTGCTTCACTGACGCCGGTTGGGAGCAATTTGAATCGGCTCTGGTGCGCGCGGGTTCGCTGGATCGGGTCCGCAACCAGCGGTTGCTTGCTGTCGCCGTACCGAATGGCCCAGGGGTCATTGTCAAGAAGGGGAAACGTGGCGGCGTTTATACCTGGATCATTCAGCAACCAGTGCTTGTGAATTACCAAGGTGGCGGTGCTGGACGCACGGTGCTTGCTCAGAATACTTTGGTTGAGATGACCGTCACTCGCGTGTCTACAGTTGACAGCGAAGATGGTGTCGGCATCGCGCAATGGGTTGGAGATGACAAATGATCATCCGACCGACGCAAATCGCAGGAATGCTGATCGCCACGAGCGCAACGCTCACGAGTGCGATCACGCCAGCCACTGCTCAGACAGCGACTGCAGCTGCTGCTGGCAACAAGACCCAGGTCACGAATCCGGCATCGCAAGAAAAGATTCCGCCGACAGGGACGCAAATCCCTAATTTGCCCAAGTTGCCCCCGCCGTCCGAAGAAGCATTTACAAATGCCGCTTCGGAGGCGTCACCGTTGACACCCGCCCAGATCAAAAGCCTCCGGAAGATCGTCGACGATGCTGAACGAGCTGCTGCTGCGCCGGCAAGATTCACTCCTAAGCCGGTTTACAGCCGCGTAAGCGTCAGCCTGATGCCAGGCGAAACGCCGCCTGTAGTAAGGCTGTTCGCAAACTACACGACAGACATTCTCTTTCTCGACCAGGCCGGCAATCCCCTTAAAGTCCTGGACGTGAATCCTGGTGGAGCGGCTGCCTTCACTGTGACGGCACCGAAAGACGGTTCCAACAAAGTGGGGCTGTCCCCCGTCACGTCGTATGCCTCTGGCAACATCTCAGTGACGGTCGACAAAGTCGCCACTCCGATATCGTTGACAGTTCTCAGCGGTCAGCGTGAGGTCGATTACCGGGTCGACGTTCAAGTTAAGGGCGCTCACTCGGGAGCGCCGCGAGCGGGAGCCGCGGGCACGTTACCTAGTCAGGTCTCGAATGTACTTATCGGACTCCTGGAAGGAGTCGCGCCCGAAGGTGCAAAGCAGCTGCTCACGTCCAGCGCCGATGTCCAAGCCTGGGATTACAAATCCAACTTCTACGTCCGCACTAGCATCACGCTTCTCTCGCCGGCCTGGATGGAAATGCAGCGTAGTGCGGATGGGACGACTGTCTACCAGATCGCTCGCACGCCGGTCATCGTTGGCTTGCGAAATGGCGGGGCGGTCCAGATCAACCTGAGCGGATACTAAAAATGAGCAAGTGGGCAAATATCAAAGATCAGCTGTCCGACGGAAGCGTTCGGATCCGCTATTTTGGCGGGCTGGCGGTGATCGTGGTCGCCGTGATCATTGGCTATCTGACATTTTCGAACCGGGCTTCGAAAGCCGCGGGGAACGCAGCCAGTACCGTAGCTGCCGTCCCCGATGTGGCCGCACAGAACCGCAATGCACCGGCCGGGCAAAACGCAGGGCAAGGTTCAACACCCGTCTACGATAAATTGCTCGCGCAGGAGAACGCAGATAACGCCCAGAAAGCGAGGGCATCGGGTGAGAGTGCCGTACCGGTTATCCGCGAACAAGTAGCTAGCGAGAGCAACGACAAGAAACCCGTTGGGAGCCAGCAACAATCGGCGCAAGACGCGGCAGCTGAGCAGCAACGTAAAGCCGCTGAGGAAGCTGCGGAAGCGCAAGCGCGACAACAAGCTGCTCAACAGCGAAAGGACCAGGTCGCTGCTATTCAGGCCAAACAGCAGAGTCAGATCAGCAAGCTGATTTCAGCGTGGGAGCCCAAGGTGCACACCAACATACCTGTCACGCAGCCAACCGCCATGGGCACCGCTCAGACAACGCTGGCTGCAGCCGGCACATTGCCGGGGCAACCCGGCAATGTGCCCGGGGTAGCGGGTGGCGCTGCGACTGCACAGATCGCAACTGCGGGTCGTGTCGCCATCAAGGCTGGCGATCCACCGGATTACGGTCAGCTGACCACAGGCGTCAATACAGACGAGGGAGGTCCAGTCACAGCAAAAGTTGTATCGGGTGCTTTGGCTGGGGCCACGCTATTAGGGAAAGCGGAGGTCGGCAGCAACAACGCCCAAAAGACAGGTATTCACTTTACGACAGCGAGTATTCCAGGTCAGACCAATAGCATCGCGATCGATGCGTGGGCTATTGACCCTGAGACCGCCCGCACGGCGATCGCCAGCAAGGTGGACAACCACTACTTGCTGCGCTACGGCAGCCTCTTTGCGTCGGCGTTCCTGGGTGGATACGGCGACGCACTGATAAAGGGCGGCCAAAGCCAGCAACTGGTCGCCACCAACTCGGGCGCGATCGTACAGACCGACCCATATTCGAGTAAGCAGCTCCTGCTCGCAGGGGTCGGTAATGTCGGGAAGCAGCTTTCCACCAACATGGGGAATGTCTTCAACAGACCGGCAACGATCGAGGTCGCAAACAACATCGGTATCGGCATTCTCTTTATGGCCGACGTAACCCTGAAATAAAGGAAGGAAAAAAATGACATCGGGCATTAATCATGATGACGTGCTGGGTGAAGAACAGCTCTCGCAGAGCTCTTTCGGGGAGCGGCACGATCCTGAAGACGACGAAATGCCAAAGAAAAAAAAGGGAAGCTGGATCATCTTTGGCGCAGGTGGCATAGCAGTGCTGCTCTTCGTCGGATTTTTCGGCTGGAAGATCCTCAGTCCGTTCTTCAATCGAAGCGGTGGTGTGGACTCAGAAATGATCGTCGACGTGCAGCCGCAAGCAAACGCTCCGGTGGCTACTCCGGCGGGTCGCACCGCTCAGGCGCAATACAGTAGTGCCGCTCCAGGCTCCACGCCGCGGCCGGATGCTTCCGGGCAGTATCAGCCAGTCGGTGCAGGACAGCCCGGGCAGGGGACTACCAATCCGCAAATCCCCGCCGCCGGGGTGGACGCAAACGCAGCGGGCCAGAATGCATCTGCAGCGCCGGGCACAGCGCAAGTGTCCGCTCAAACTCAGGCACCGTTGCCGGGACCGCAGGTTACCCCGTCGGATATGGAGGCGGTCAAGGCGCGTATGGATCGTATGGAACAGGCCATTGCCGCTTTGGGGACAAGGCTCGATAAGTTGCCCGCACAGGCGCAGCAGAATGCAACCCCTCACTCCGAGCCGAAGAAACAAACCACAGCGCCAGCGCAGCCAAAGCCTACGCCGGCGCGCCAACAGAATCCGTCTGCGAAGCGTGCCTCGTCCGATGAGCCGAAGTCTCAAAGCGTTCGCAGTGACGTGCAGCTGAAGGCCGTGCTCGATGATCGCGCATGGTTCCAAACGAAAGCCGGCGAGAGCATCACTGTCGGGAAGGGAGAGGAGGTGAAGGGACTCGGCGTCGTTGACACCATTGATGCCGAGAGCGGCAAGGTGACCTTCACCAATGGCAACGTCGCACGGTGAGCGCAGGATGATTGACGCCAGCACGATGTTGGGTACGTTCTTGAATTCCTTCCCGGGGTTCGAGCTCTTTCTCAACGGATTCGTCAGCCTCACCGGGCTTATTCTCGCCGGCCTTTCACTCTTCAAGTTTGTTGAGCTCGGCAAACATGGCTCGCAGCCAGGCGGAATAACTTGGGCCACACCGGTGATGTATTTGATCACAGGGGTGGCACTTATTAACTTTGCTTCTAGCGTGGACACGGCGCTGGAAACAATTTACGGAGGCGGGACCTCTGTCGGCAGCCTCCTGAGCTATACCGGGAGTTCCAATATGCCTGATCAGACGAAGCTACTTGGGAAGGTTCTGGTCTCGTGTTTGCGCCTATATGGCTACATCACTTACGCGAGAGCATGGATCAGCATGCGCAAGTTGGGATCCGGGCAGAGCGGCTCGGATGAAGTGTTCAAAAAGGCTGCAATTAGGTTGGTCGCCGGTGTATGTCTGATCAACTTTGTGGGATCGGTCAACGTCATTTCGTCGACGCTTGGCTTTGGAAACGTGATTTAACTATTTACTTCAAGGGGTAAGAAAAATGGCAAAGATGAGCGCGATCCGCAAGATCGCTTTTGTGGTCTTGGCGATGGCATCTGTCACCGTCTTCAGCAATGGCGCTTACGCCGCCGATGCCGGCAAGGTTGCAACCAATGCCGCCAATTCGTTTAACGCAATCGGCCTGGCGGTGCAGGGCTTCTTCGCCCTGTGCGGACTGATCTTCATCGGTCTGGCTGGCTTCACCTTCATCAAGTACAACAAGACCGAAGGCCAGGGCGCGAAGATCTCGACGGGCATCATCTACCTGGTCGTTGGCGGTTGCCTGTTTTACATCGCCAGCCTGATCACCACCACGGGCGACACGATGTGGGGTGAGGGCCAAGGAAATCGCACCCGCGTCACTATCACCAACTAAGGACCTGGAATGCCGTCCGAACTCCTGCTGTCTGTCAACCGTGACGTTCGACGTGCGCCGCTTGTTGGACACACGTCTCGCAAAGACAAGTCCGCCGAGCAGACGCGTAAGGCAGTCATGGCGCAAGGCAGATTCGGGCGGCGTTGCTTCTATTGCGATTTCAAGTTTGGATCGTCTGAGGACTATGAGCTGAGTCACCTTGATGGCGATCACACCAATGCCGGCAACGAGAACTTGGTGCCGGCATGCGAACTGTGCCACTGCTCGCTGCACCTGGATCTCCTGTCCAGGAAGTGGCCAGATGCTACCGGGAAGATTATTTTCCTCCCTGAACTCACCCAGGCAGAGCTCAACAACCTATTGCAAGCGATGTTCTACGGCATGGCCATGCAAGTCGCGGATGCCGACGGTATGCCACAGTTGGAAGGTATTCACCCTCACACGATCTACATGCGTCTGCTCGATCGTGCACGCCAGATTGAGCAGAATTCGCTCGGGGAAGTTGTGCGCCCGGATCTGTCGAGTCCGTTTGTTGTCAGCCGCCTTCTCGCAGACATGAGCGACGAAGACTACGCACAACGTGGTGAGCTACTCATCGGCGCGCGCTACCTGCCGGAACCGGATTATTTCATTGAGCGAGCCAAGTCCTGGAACATACACGGCGCTGCGTTCAGCACCCTTGATCTTGCGTCGTGGGCTCGCGTAGCGGGCGCGCTGGACTGAATATGGGTATCAAGCAATTCGGGTGTGTCCGTTTTGATGCGGACGATCCCAATATGGGAGGATGGGCGGCCGTGGCCGGCGGCGAAGCCGTCCGAATCTCATCCGTAGGGGGCCTCGACAATGCCACCTTGTGGTGGTCGAATTTGTCATTCCAGGCAATGTTCGAGTCGAACCTTCATAAGACCTCCTACATCAAGCGCACAACGTACTTGAACTCTTGGCTGCAGGATGGACAGCAGGAGATCTGTCGGGCTTGGGGATTTCTACGAAGCAGCTACACCGAGAAAACTATCACCGAGGCGCTGAGCTCGATCTTTGATCGGGTAATGCGTTTCGCCGGCGATGCCTATGATATCGACTATGCTCGCTCAGTTCCGATGCACGATAACCTGGCAGACGAACTGCGTTGCCGCATGTTGCCAGATAAGGATCCGCACATCAACGGCGAGGTAGATAGCGCCCTGTCTGCCGCGCATCAGTATTACACCTACTGCGTCACGCCTCACTACAACCGTGAGGAAACTGCAGTGGTCAATTTTGCGGCACCAGCAGTTGGCTACGCGCGCGAGATGCTCTCGGCGGTCATTCCGTCACACCAGGTGGATTTCATCGAGGAAGGCAAGCTCCCGCCAGTAGCGCAGCGTATTGAGTGGGTGGTCAACCATGCGCGCCCGGCGCTGGCGCGTGTTGTGGTGTCTGACATCCATCCGGATTATGTCAACGTGATCGCATTCGCCAATGGTGCCAAGGCTGGCAGCAATCGATCCTGGGTAACACAGCCAGAATTGCTATTGCTGTCCAAATATGCACGGGTGGAAATCAGCGCACTCTTTCTGTTCGGTGGATACGAGGATATGCCTGCCGAATGCAAGCTTCCAGCCTTCACTGCGATGCAGTCCATGACACCAACGGCCGAGGTCATTGCGACGAACCATTGGCTGGGTCTCGCCCGCGAGAACTGCTACAAGCTGGAGCCGAAGGCTAACGATGCGCGGGCCGTGTCTCCCCGCGCCGCGTGGCTGACCGCAATTGATAGATTCGTCATGTTCACTTATGGCCTCCAGTTGCACCGCGCGGGCATCGTGATTCGGCGCTATGGAGCCGGGGCGATCACCACCTTGATCCCGAAACACAACTACCGTGATGCATACGAAATCGCGTCCGCGGTGGGTCTGATCGCGCCGCCCTCCTTGGTGAGCGACATCAACGTGCAAGAGGAGCTGCAAGCCCATGATTGATGCAGACTCCGCTCTCCTTATCGAGATAGCATTGCGTGATGCGCGTCATATGAACGTGATCATGGCGATGGACCGGTTGAACATCATGCCTACAACGGAGAGTGCTTTAAAGCAGGCGATGGCCGACTTGGCGACTGTCAAGGAATTTTTCAATACGAACTTGCCGCCGAAACTTCGTGCGCCGGCGTCGGAAATGTTTATCGAGCACGGACGGAAAATTGAACGCCACTTCCGCGCAAAGCAATTTTTATAAGGAACAGTGATGGCCGTAGCCGAATGGTTGGTAGACGGACTGGAGATGCTCGTGAACTCTCTGAGCACCGCCGTCAAGCAAGCTGGGGCAGACTACTGCGATGTCGAGGCACCCGACGACGCACACACGTTTGCCATGAGGGATGGAACCCTCTTATCCGTCATCCGTCTCCATGGTTCGTACCGGATGATTGGCGAAGAGGAGTTCGCTGATTCGGATAGCAAAATCGGCAAGAGCCTGAAGGCCTACTTGAGCTCTGGCGGTCATGTGGTCCATGTGTATTTCTGCGCCGATCCTGATTCGGCCGAGCGTGATATCCGTGCGGCGCTGGATCCATGCATGGCGACCGCGAAGCGCCTCAACCTGGATCTCGACGACCTGTTCGAGGAAGATATTCGCCACCTGTCCAAGTTCTGCGCCAACGAAAAGGTGTTCATTACCTTGTTGACCTTGCCAGTTGCCATCACTTCGGCTGAGCTGAAGCGCGACGCAAAGGCCAAGCTCGAATTGGTGACGGCGAACCCCTTGCCGCGAATGAAGGATGCTCCCAACCTCTTCGCTGCGATTGCATCGCTGCGCACCCGCCATAGTTCGTATGTTTCAGCAATGCTTGGCGATCTCCGTGACGCGCGCTTGGCCGCCGAGCTGCTGGAGGTCCACGAAGCCGGTCGCGAAATGCGGATGTCGGTAGATCCCGATTTCACGGCAGATGACTGGGAGCCGCGGCTACCCGGCGACAAGATCCCCGTTAGAGCGCCGTCGAGGGACAAAAGCGACGTTTCTCACGCGCTGTGGCCACGGCTGGATCGTCAGCTGATTCCGAGATCTGGTCGTGTGAAGAGCCTGAAAACTGTTGAGGTCGGAGACAGGATATATGCGCCGATGTACGTGCACCTGCAACCTGCCGAGATTCGCCCATTCCAGTCCCTCTTTACTCGTGTGGTTGAGACGCGCATGCCGTGGCGGATGACGTTCCTGGTGGAGTCCGGTGGGCTCGGCGTTCTAAGCTTCAAGAAGATGATCACTGCAATCATCGGATTCACCAATTCCGACAATGGACTTATCAAGCATGCAGTAAGCGAAATTAATGAACTCAAGAAGACGCAGGACGAGCTCGATGTGAAGTTCCGCATCGATTTTGCGACGTGGGCTCCGAAGGGCGATGACAAGCTGCTTGCAGGGCGTGCGTCCCGGTTGGCTCGCGCTGTGCAAGGCTGGGGTGGCGCTGAGATCCATGAGATCTCCGGGGACACTTATCAAGGCTTCATCTCCAGTAGCTTGGCTCTTTCCCTGAAGAGTGTCGCAACGAAGTCGTGCGCCATTCTGAGCGACGTAACGCCTATGCTGCCTCTTTACCGTCCGGCGTCACCGTGGTTCAGCGACGGCGGCGCGGTGCTCTATCGCACCCCTGACGGAAAACTCTGGCCGTACCAGCCCAACTCGCCCGTGCAGTCCAGCTGGATCACTATCGAGGTCGCGGAGCCGCGCTCGGGCAAGACCGTCAACGGAAACCAGGTCAATCTCGGCCTGTGCCTGTCGCCAGGTATCGTCCGTCTGCCACTGATTGGTATCGTTGATGTGGGCAAAGGTAGCTCCGGTCTCATCTCGCTGCTTCAGCATGCTCTTCCTGAAAATCAGCGTCATCTCGTCGCAAGCATCCGCATGCGCATGACCGACGAGTTCGCCACCAATCCCGGCGACACGCAGTTGGGCTGCAGGTATTTGCTTCCGTATGAAGAGGCGTTCCTTGTGAATTTCGTGACCTTATTGGTCACGCCGCTTGGCGAGGCCGCGCCGGCGGACGGCATGGTCGGGATTGCAAAGCTGGCGATCCATGAAGCCTACAAATATTATTCCGATGGCAAGAATCCGAAGCCATATAGTCCGCACGCTGATGGCGCAGCCGCGGTAGATGCAGCGATCGCGCGCCTTGGCCTGCCTATTGACCGGAGCACCAGCTGGTGGGAAATCGTCGACATGCTGTTCGACGCCGGCGCGATCCATGAGGCCTCGCTCGCTCAACGATTTGCGGTGCCATTGATTTCGGATCTCGCTGCAATCAGTCGTGAGCCGCACTTCACTGATCTATACGGCGAGAAGCGCACGCCAGACGGTGAGCCGCTGCTGTCGGCCTTCACCCGTATGATTTCGGAAGCGATCCGCAGCTATCCAATTTTGGGTAAGCCGACCCGCTTCGACTTGGGTGAGGTGCGTGTCGTGTCGATCGACCTCGATGAAGTGGCCAAGAGTGGGTCGGCGGCGGCCGACCAGCAGACCAACGTGTGCTACATGCTGGCTCGTTATGTGTGTGCGAAGAATTTCTATTTGCACGAAGACGACTTGCCCCTGTTCCCGGCCAACACGCGTGGCTATCACGAGAAGCGCATCAACGAGATCCGCCAGGACAAGAAGCACCTTCACTTCGATGAGCTGCATCGCACGAAGAACAGCAAGGCCGTCCGCCAGCAGATCGTTGAAGACGAACGCGAGGGCGGTAAGCGCGGCGTGAAAGTGACTTTGATCTCGCAGTCGGTGGAAGATTTCGATGACGCGATGTTGGAGTTCGCCACCGTGAAGATCGTCATGTCGAAGCAGAACGAAAAGAATGCGACGACCATGCGGAAGATGTTCGGCCTGAGCGACACCTCCGAGTACGCTGTGCGACACCTCATCCGGCCGCCTGGGCCCCAAGGTTCGACATTCGTTGCGATGTTCTCGACCAAGCGCGGTGACGCAGTACATGTGCTCAACAACACAATCGGCGGCATCAAGCTCTGGGCATTTTCGACCACGAACGAAGATACCTATGTGCGCGACGCTCTGTATCGCAAGATCGGCCCGGTGGCTGCGCGTCGCCTGCTTGCACGCTTGTACCCGGGGGGCACGATCACTGACGAACTGGAGCGTCGCAAGAAAAAGGCAGAAGACAGTGGCCTAATCGGCGACGGGAACGAGGAAGGGGTAATCATCGGGCTGATCGATGATCTCCTGAAGGAACATGAACTCACATTGAAGAAGGTGGCAGCATGATCAAGACCATTTTTGCGGCCGCGGCATTCCTCCTGTTCATGGGTGGCGCGCAAGCTGCAGGGATATTCAACACCGTTCCTGCTACGCCAGCGCCGGCGGCGGCACCGTCCCCGGCCGTGCCAGCAACTGCAAACCAGATGCAAGTGCCGCGTCCCGCTATGCCCCTCTATCAGCCGGCAACGCCGCCGGAGGCATCGGTGGCCCCCCCGATGAAGGCTGATCCCAAGGTCATGGCGCTGTTCGATCGCTATCCGAATGAAGGCGATGACGCCTATGTGGCGCGGATGAAGATCATTTCGGATCGCGCGATCGCCGATCTTGAGCGCGCTGGCCGTGCCAACGTGGAGAAGATGCGCGCGTTAGCTCCACCCCCGCTGAAATAATAAGGCGAACGAGCTGGCCTAGAGGCCTGCCTCGACGCCGGATCTCGTCAGCTGGATCCGGTGCTTCGAGTGGAGAAGTTGAAGATCCAGAGTCCAGTCAAATTGAGAGCGAATTTTATGCTCTTCGACGCACTGCAGGACGTAGGCGATGGCCTGGTGATCGGACCACTGATTGACGTGGGCGAGCCACTGGATAGCCGACTGAGCGTTCTGGTTGGCGATCGCCAATCCGATGTGCTTGACCTCGTGGCACCGGGGGCAGAGGGTCGCCAGATGAGATAGGCGTTGGATGCAGCGGTTGTCATCGTATGCCCAGATCTCGTGCAACTCTACTGGGTGGTGGGGCCCGCGGCCGCCGCAGATCTCGCAACGGTGGCGCGCGGCCGAGAAATATTCACGCTGCAGCTGATCCCAGGTTTGCGGCCGGACATTTGACCGGACGTTGCTGTACCAGCAGGTTGAGGGGACGAGTTCGATAGTAAGCCTTGGCTGCACGATTGCTCCGCTTTGCGCTGTGGGGAATATGCGCAAAATGTGCGCTGAGTGTTAAAAATTCTTCGATAATGGGATATTATAGTCAAATGAAAGTCAACGCGATCAACCCCGACACGCATGCCCAGTTGGCTTCGTGGATGGGGTATTTGAGGCAGGCGAAGAAGGTCACCTTGCAGCACCTCGCGCAGGAGCATGGCACACAGCGAAGCAATCTGTCCGCGTTTGTGACTTCCGGAGGCCAGGTGCGCAATGTCTCGATGGACAAGATCCTTGGCGTCCTGTTTGACCTCGGCGTCCTGCCGAATGGATTGATGACGCCAGGGCTGCACAAGTGGCAGGTCGACACTGATCTGGTGCCGGGCATGTGTCGTCTGCTGGCGGTGAACGGTTTTGATCGCGCCATCATTTTCGAGCTGGGTAGTGGCTACGGCTCGTATGTGGTGACGCAGGTGGCGGCGAACATCCTGATTTTCGCGAGTTTGCCAGCAGGGAAGAGCGATGAGGTGCGCAGCTTGCTGGGACATCTCGGCGACCAGGTACAGGTGGTGACCTTGGATCGTGCCGGGGACGCGCAAATCCAGTCGTTGTGGATGACCCATGACGAGAAAATGGTGCAGAGCAGCTTAGTCACCCTGATGGGGTGATCCGGATCTGCCTATAAGGCAGTGTTGAATTTGAATTTGGCTGAAAAAGCAGAAAGACCAACCATGAACGCGACCAAACGCCTGAAGGCCAACGAGCTGGTGATGCTGCTCTCGGGCCTGCTGAACTTCGATGTCGACCTGATGGCTCGGGTGTGCAACGTGCCAGCGCAGAATTTGCGCTCCTGGCTGGCCGGCAAGAAAGATAACCTGCGCGCCCAGTCGGTGATCAGTCTGATGCGCCAGCTGGGGCTGGTGGTGGACAATGGCATTCGTCTGGACAGCAGCCGCGTGCACTTCTGGTCCATCCATGATGGTGCATTCGGCAGCAGCAAGGCGGCATATGGCGCGCTCACCGCGTTGTCGAAGCTGCTGGCGAACTGCAGCATTACGGCGGTCCAGCCGCCGAATGCTTCGTGGATGGACAAGCGAACGAACGCCTACTATCTGATCTCGGGACAAGGCGTGCGCGTGGTGGTCAACGTGACCAAGGGCGTGTTCAAGAAGCTGCGCATCTCACCGGAGATCGTCAAGGGCGCGTCGTGGCGCGATGACAGTGAGACCCACACTATCATGACCAGCGCTCAACGCTGGGCGAACCTGGTCGACAAGGATCTGACCTCCTACGAGTTCGATGCGATCTACAACCAGGTCGAAGAAACGGTCAGCTGGGGTGACGTGTCCCTGATGGCCCGCGAGTTCGGCGTCACGCCGGCGGATGCCGCTCAGTGGATCGCTGACACCCACGGCGGCAGCGCGCAGCGCAGTGCTCCTGAAGATGACAGCAACGGCATGGATCTGGAAGGTGGCGGCCGTTTGCTGTTCTTCGTGGCCAACAACGACGGCCAAGGTCGCCGGGCTGCTTGAACAACCAAAATTAAAAATTCCCCTCCCCAATTTCGCCGGCACTGCCGGCATTTTTTTTGCGGAAACATTTGACAGCGTTTAATTAAACGCTATACTGATGTTTAATTAAACGCTATAGGTGATCGCATGCAAGGAATCCAGTGCCTGTCAACGGAGGTTGAACGATGAACGTATTCGATCCCCAGCGTTTTGGGAGTGATCCGATCACGGCGAAGTCGCCGGACGCGGCATCGACGCGCCCCAAGTGCCTTGCATGCAGTTGCGTACTGAAGGCAGAGGAGGGAGACGATATCGCCGCCGGTGTCTGTTCGTTCTGTGTGAATCGTCGTGAGGCGCGGCATTTACTTGCGGTTCAGGAAAATGTACGCGCTCCTGTTGAGCCTGGCTTGGGCGCGCCGCGCAGCTTTACGGACGCGGAAAAAGCCATGATCAAAAAGATGCACGGCTATCTACCGGCTGTGCAGTTGCTGGCCCTGCTCAACGACCGCTTGACCGGAGACTTAGGATCGAGCGCGGCGCTATACACCATGGAGCAGTTGCGCGAGCAAATCGGCCAGCTGGCGGAACCGCAAACTGACGCGACCGATTGGGCGAGCTTGCGCAAGCTTCTCGCGCGTGCCTCTCGCGATGGCATCCTGGCGATGATTGATGAGCAGTTGATCAACGATTTCGCAGTCGTCTTTTCGTTGAACGCTCGTCAGGCGCTTCAATTGAAAGACATCGTTCTGAACGCAAGAAAGGGAACGCGATGACACAGTCTAGCTATCCAAAAAAGGGATACGAAGTCGTCACCCGCGCCGAAATGCGCACGGCAATGCTTCTGTTGGGTGGCGAGCCGATTGATCTGGCCGAATACGAGACTACTGGGCTGCTTGCCGTTGGCATGGGCCCGCGTGGCCAGGGTAAGACCAACGCCGGGTTGACGATGGCCGAGCAGCTGTCTGAGCAGGGATGGATCGCTGTGTTGATCGACCCTGAAGGCGAACTTGAGTCGCTTTACGGTGCAGCCGTTGCTGGGCCAGGCGATTTGTTTGCGCGCTTAGAAGCCCGCGATAAACCGATCGTCGTGGTATCCGCGCCAACGGCCGAGGAATTCATCCCATACGGCTTGGAGCTTTTGAAAGCGGCTGACGCATTCCGTAAGCCGATCTTTGTCGTGGTCGACGAGGGGCAGTTATTTTCGAGTGGCAAAAAGAAGGCCGGTGCAATCGGTGAGGCATCGGCCATCATCAACGAGTTTGCTGAGCGCGGCCGTAAGCGCGCCCTGGATATGTACATTACCGTACACAAATTCAACGGCTCGATCCACAGGTCTCTCTTTGTTAACAAGAATCTTACCCTGGTCGGCAGATTGGAAGATCCCATTGCTTGGTCATCCGTGGCCCAGCAGTTTCGTGCATCCCAGATCCGCTACGGCGATATCAACGCTCTGTTGCCTCACGAATTCTTTTGCTTCTCACGAAAGGGCGTTGAGAAAGTGGTCATGCCGATGGCCAAAGCGCTGGCGAAGGTTGCGCCCAGGAGCAAGCCGACGCGCCCCTTGCTTCCCGGGACATTCAGCCAATGGGATGCTGCGATGCGCGAGATCCCAACCGAACGCCTCGATAGGCTAACGGACCCGGTAATCAATTTTCTCGCGGCAGTTGTCGGGTTGCCTGCACAGAAGGTCCTGTCGGGTAAGCAGGCGCTCGATGACGAGCTGGAGCTGCGCCCGTGATGTCCAATCCGCTGCATCCTTGGGAGGAGTTTGTGTTGGCCTACGGCTTCCGGGCGAGCGCGTATGACCTGGCATCATTGCTTGGCAAGTCTGAAGACGAAATCGCGCGTGTCCGAGCTTTGGGATGTAGGCCGCGGGAGAAGGCAATGGGATTCCCAGAACTTTTTTCGCTCTGGCACGGCCGCGCACCAGGTGATGACGATTGGCCGGCTCCGCGAAAGTTCAAGACAGGGTACCTTTGGCAGGAAAATGAATTGGCACTGTTGGCGAGCTTAGTTGGCACGATGCCAAAAAGAAGTCTAGCGGCAGTGCTCACATCGCGGCTAATCAAGGTAACGAACGACCCTAATGCCTGCCGGAATGAGAATGCCGTGCAGGGCGCGATTAGCCGCACTGGACTGCAGATGGGCGATTTGCTTGGCGGGGTGACAATCGCCCAGGCGAAGAAGGAATTTGGCACTGCACCGGTGCGGGAAGCAATCCGGAAGGGCGAGTTGTCGACGCGTCGCGTTGGCCACCGGCATTTGATTCCGTATAAAGACTGGGAGCTATGGAAGTCAAAGCGTAAGCCATTCTTGCCGCCGCCGGGCTACGTGCAACTGTCATCGATTCGAGAGCAGCTAGGCATCCGGTCGGATAAGTTGAGCGAGTATGCAAGGCAAGGATACGTCCCGACTGCAGTGCGTTGCTTTCCCTTTGGTGGCAGGAAATCTGCCAGCACTCAGTTCGGCACCTGGTATGTGCAACAAGAGGTGGCGGAGCGCCTGGTTGCGGATCGCCACGCAGGTAAGTCTATGCCGTGGCACGCAAAGCCGAACCCCGATAACCTGAAGGTAACGTATCGGCTCTGGCAAACTCGCCGCCATCCAAAGGAGTGCCAAACTTGCTCCAAGATCTGGGGGGCAGCTGGCGTGCCTGAGACATTTGAGGCGTACAGTTTGCAATACCCGCCTCTGGCGCATGGCGAGAAGCGGCACCTTACCATGCATTGGTCACCTGGCTTGTTGATCGATGAGGTCGCTGCACATGTGGGATGTGAAGCGGATCTCGTTGCCCTGGCGATCCGCAATGGGACTTTGATTGCTGCAGAAGATGGAGAGGGACAACTTCGCGTCACGAAGACTGACGCCACACGTTGGAAAGCTCGTCGTCTTCCGACTGGTGACCATGTCCGTTCTTGGATCTCTCTACCGGCCGCGCAGGAGCAATATGGGCTATCACAAGAACAGCTGCTAAACCTGATCGCGGATGGAAAGTTCGAGTCCAAACCAGGTGCAAATAGTTCAATGCCTGGCTATGTCTTGCGTGAGCAATGCGCTAACTTCCGTAGGGAGAATGGCTTCTCGGAGGCAGAAGCAGCGCAGCGCGTTGGTGTGACGATCACTCAGCTGCACAGCTTACTTTCTGGACTTGATTGGCGAAAGGAGGAGGGAATCCCTCTGGTAACCGTCCAGGCGGCGATTAAGCGAAAGCAATCCGCGCAAGGCTTTACGATCGAGGAAGCTGCAGCTGCTGTAGGCATGCCAGTTCGTTGGGTAAAGGACCGTATAGAGGACGGCACCGTTCGAGTGATTGCCACGTCCTGGAATAAGGAGCGGGTGTATTTGACAGATCCTATGATGGCGAGGCTAAGGGTTGCGAAAGATGTCCCCGCAGATGTGGTCGATGCCGCCCGGATCTATCGAGAGCGAGCACATAGTCCGAATTGGTTGATGCTAGGTGAGGCGGCGGATGAGGCCGGTGTAAGTACGACGACGCTTGGGAAGTGGGAAAAGCAACATCGTTTGGAAGGGTACAAATCGCCGAAAGGAACGCTGTACCCGCGTGACCAGGTTCGGGTGTGCGCGCGTCAGTATTGGTCTACCCAGCGTCGATCGCGCATCGAGCCTCCCGGTTGGTTGGCTAATGAACTGGCATCGAGCTGATCGTCACAATTAGATATAAAAAAAACAAGAACACTCCGAGGAGTGTTCTTTTTTTTGCGACGGTGAGTTGCATAACATTGCTTTTGTTTGGTAATCTTGGCCAAAGATAATACAACGAAAGTCAATTTTATGAGCTCGCCCAAGTTTAACGCCGAACAGGCTGCGGTAATCGAAAGCGATGGTCAGGTTGTCAAAGTGACCGCCGGTGCCGGTTGCGGAAAGACATCGACGCTGGTCGGCGTCTCTCAGCACCGTGTGAAAGAACGGATCATTTACGTCTGCTTCAACAAGGCGATCCAGATCGAGGCTGCGGCGAAATTTCCCGAGAACGTCACCTGCAAGACGGCCCACTCGCTGGCCTTCGGCGCATTCGGTCGCCACTACAGCAATACCCCTAACAAGCTCGCTCCAGATCTGAAGCCGTTCCACGTGCAAAAGTACCTGGAGCGCTCCATGGCGTCCATTCCCATGGCCGCCGGCAACCTGTACGGCGGTCGGGTGATCGAGACGGTGAAGAATTTTATCGTGTCCAAGGATCCTGCTTTCGCGATGAAACACGTATCCATCGGGAAAGCACCGGTCGAAGTGAAGCATTTCGACGAAAAGGCGATTCTGGCCGACGCAGAGCAGATCTGGAAGCACATGCAGGACCTGAAGTCCCCCGTGCCCATGCTGCACGACGGCTACCTGAAGCTGTATCAATTGTCGAACCGTCGTCTGCCGTTTGACCGCATCCTGTTCGACGAAGCACAGGATACCAATCCAGTCACCCAGGGCATCGTGGAAATTCAGGATGCCAAGAAGGTCTATGTGGGCGATCGCAACCAGGCGATCTACGGCTTCCGCGGAGCCACGAACGCCATGGAATTGATCCAGGCAGACCACAGTCTCGAACTCACAGGCTCATACCGCTTCGGGCCAGAGGTCGCCGAGCTCGCGAACTACATCCTTCAGGCTAAGAATGAAACCATGCGCCTGCGCGGTCTGGGCGCGCCCGGCAAGATCCGCCCGCTGGCAGCGAAGGAAGGCTATGCCTACATCAGCCGTGGGAACGTCGCGCTCTTCAACCGGGCCGTGACCTGCCTGATGAACAACGAGCCGTTCTCGTTCGTCGGCGATATCAAGGGCTACCGCTTCGACCAGATCCTCGATGTCTACAACCTGTCCATCGGCGGCCAGGTCAAGGACGCTTTCATCCGCTCGTTCGCTGGCATCGACGAGCTGACCGAGTACGCAGAGCTGATCAACGACCGCGAGGTGAAGTCGCGGCTGAAAGTTGTGACCAAGTACGCCGGCGAGATCCCCAGTCTGCTGGAGCGCATCGAAAAAAGCGCCCTGCCGCCGGTGGTCTCGAACAATCCTGCCGCATACGAGAAGCGAATCATCCTCACCACCGGCCATCGCGCCAAGGGCCTGGAGATGCCGCGTGTGCGCATGGCCGACGACTTCATGGAGTTGCTGGACGACGAAGGAAAGCTCTTCGATCCCGAACGCGCATCGCGCGAAGAGATCGAGGAGGTCAATTTGCAGTATGTAACAGCGACGCGCGCGCAGCTGGTGCTCCACCCGTGCGAGTCGATCGAGAATTACCTGGAGCACATCAAGCAGTTCGACGCCGAGCCCGCGCGCCGGATGGCGCTGTAAGCAAATCCCCGTTTATAAATCCATCATCAACAAGGAGCAGAGATGGCCATCTTGAAAAAAATGCAGGAAAACAGCAAGGCCAATGGCGGCCAACAGACCTACAACGCGTTCGGCGTAGTTCTCAGCGTGATGAGCGCAAAGAAGGTCGGTGAAGCGAACGACAACCTGGAACTGACCGGCTTGGTCGTGAGCAAGAACGCTGTGATCAAAAAAGATGAACTGGTTACCGTGCGCTTCCGCGGCGATAGTGCCGGGCGGGCGCTCACCAATTTTGTGAAGGGTAACGGCAAGTCGGCGCTGGCGACGGCCGACGCCGCAGAGGGTACTCAGTTGACCCTGGAGGGTTGCTACCTGGTGCAAGACGAAATGGATGGTAACAATCGCATTCTGAGCGCCCGCTGGCTGAACACCCTCGCATCGGCCCAAGACGGGAAACTCGTCAGAGAGCACGAGGACCGCTCGTGGCTGGAAGATGTCATGGCAACGGCCCCCCGCGTGTCGTTCAAGAACGTCAATCAGGCGGCTGGCGAACCCGAGCGTATCACTCTCTCGGTGAACGCTAAGAAGGTGATTGCCAAGGTGAAGAACGAGCACGGGACCTTCGATAAAGAATTCCCGGCTGCTTGGGCCGTGGCGAAATTGGCGTCCTTGCCGGCAAGCGAGAAACCGCGCGTGACGATCGATACGATCGAGCCATCGGTTGCTGTCGCGGTGACGGACAAAGATTCGCTGAAGTCGGTACTGGGGTCGCAACTGTCACGCGGCACCATGGCACTCGCTCTGTTACGTATCAGCGATGGCGAAGATGTACTGACGCGTGCTGTGTACGTGCAATTCAAAAAAGACGATGACGAGTATGTGCCTGATGTCGAAAAGGCTCTCGAAGATCTGTTCAAGAACAATATCTTCAAGGGCGTTGCCAACGAAGATCTCTTCGCAGGGCTGGCGGACGGCAGTTTGACGTTCGAATCCATTCCTGGTTACCGGATGACATTCGCGGGCGATCCGAACAAGGACGACAACGCCGCGTTCAAGCTGATCAGCGATGTGAAAAAAGGACTCACCCAGCGCTACGAGATGATCTTCGGCACGGATCCGGCCGGCTACGCCGAGGTATTCCTGCCCGGTATCGCGCGCGACGAAAGCATCAGCGGCTTTTCGCCATTCAACATTTTGGCGGAGAAGGCAGGCACGTTCCTGGCAACTCAGCTCAATAGCAATCTCATTACGCCAAATGCGCAACCGAAACCGGTGGCCACGACAGCCGATGACGCTGGACCAGCACCGGATTTCAGTGCGTTGGAAGGCCAGTTTGAACAAGCAATGCATGAAGCAGAAGAGCCCGAAGAAGCCGCAGGGCATCGCCCGTAATTCGCCGGCGACGTAGGACAACACCAACAGCCGCCCACACGGGCGGCTGTTTTTTTGTGAATCAGAAGAGTGAGACCAATGATGAGTGAAGTAGTGCAGGGCGTGAAGCGCAAGCAAAGCCAGGTCAGCTGGATTGATCTGAAGTCAGCCGACCCAGAGACGAAGTTGGTTGCGGTCAAGTTCCCGTCCTCGGTGGTGCGCCTGGTCTTGGTGACAAATGAGACCTTGTCCGCAGAGCAGGACCGTGCGTTGTCTGCAATGGGCTTCTACCGTACCCCTTCCGATTTGCTCGTGCGCGACGACCTGAAATTCACGCTGCCAGTGATCCAAAGTGCATTCCCCGGCGCGGTCCCTGTTCAAGTCCCGATGAACAAGGTGACCCGAATCATGCGTGATGGGCCGGCCGCCGGCGGGGCAGATGCACCTGGTGAGCGCGCCAGCACCGTCAGCATTAAAAACGCCGTGATGACTGCCAAGCCGCTTGGCATAAACCATCATGGGCAAACGGTGTACCAGGGCGAAGACGGCCGATTTGTGAAGGACGGCGATGGCCATGTCGTTCGTGAAGGTGTAGGTGTCGCAGCTGCCCTCTTCTTATATGCCCGCAGTGCCGAAGATCTTGCCTTGTGTGCAGAGGGCTTCGTCGGAGAAATTGCAGGCGGCAAGGTGATGAGGGCCGAAGATTTGAAGCGTTTCACGTCGGTGGTGATGGAGTTGCCGGAAGCAGATGTGACTACGTCGCCGCGCTTCCGCGAAGCGCAGGAAGCGATCGAGGCGGCCCTGGTGCGCTACATGCAAAAGCACGCCGGTCAGGAGCTCGATAGAGGTGCATTTCTGCTTGCGCAGAAGCTTGAGGAAGGACAGCCGGCCTTCACCGCGCGCACGTCCGACTCGGTCACGCTACAGCAGTATTCGACGCCCATCACCATGAGCGTCGCGGTGCAGCGGATTGTCGGCGACGCCGGCGGGCTCGATGTGCTGGATCCGACCATCGGCAACGGTTCTCTCGTCTTCTCGATGGTCAATTCGAACATCGTTGGCTGTGATCTGGACAAGGCGCGGTTGGGCAACGTTGCGCGCGCACGGCCGGACGCGACCTTGGCAGCAGGAGACGCCACAACGATGGATCTACGCGAGCTCAACGACAACAAGCCATACGACGTGATTCTGGCTAATCCTCCGTTCGGAGGTCTGAATGTCGGACGGACCCTGCAGGGCCTGAAGATCACGCGGATCGACCATCTCATCTTGATGAGATCATTGCTGGCCCGCTCCGAAGACGGCCTGGGCGTTTTCATCATTGGTGCCGATAGCTACCTCCCCGGCAAGGCCGGGCAGGTGTCCGGTGGCTCCAGATATCTTTTCAACTGGATTGCCGACCATTACCAGGTGGACGCCGTGGAGGTCGATGGCAGGCTATTCAGCAAGCAAGGTGCGGGCTATCCGGTTCGTATCCTGGTGGTGGGCAAGAAAGGGGGTAGCACGACCCAGATCCCTGACCAGTTGGAGGTCCTGCGCGACCACGAGCAGCTGTTTGACTGGTCGACCAGCATGCGCATGAAGTATGGGGCGGCACCGGAGGTGACCGTGGTGCCCGCGGCTACCTCCCCTGACGTTGCGGAGGCAGTGCCGGCAGGTCAGGCGAACACAGCGGATCAGGACGAAAATTCCTACCAGTCGCCGTATGCGGCATTTAGCCGTGCGAGCGAAGCGACGGCGATGATTCCGCGCAACCTGGCGACGCCGACACGAATGGCGCTGACGGCAGTGGTGGAAGAGTCAGGCGACATCGATGGATTTGTTGCCGGCGAACTGGGATGGTCCGTGTCCGAGTTGAGTCAATATCTGTCCCCGGAACAGGTCGATGCGGTGGCCCTCGCGATCAACTCGGTACGGAGGGAGCGGGGCTTTCTTGAAGCCGATCAGACTGGCCTCGGCAAAGGGCGTGTGATGGCATCTCTCGCTCGGTACGCGGCGCTGAATCAGCTGAAGACCGTGTTCTTGACCGAGACACCGACGCTCTTTACGGATCTTTGGCGAGACATCTGCGATATCGGATCGGAAGATCTCTTCCATCCGTTGATCGTCAACGAGGGCGTCTCCGTGTATGACCCGATATCTGGCCGCAAGTTGATTCCTGCCACGCCGAAGCCGGTGGTCGACCGCGCTCTGGCCGCCGGCGGGATTCCCGAAGGATACAACCTAGTGCTGGGTACCTATTCGCAGTTCAATCGTGATCGGGCCACCTCCGCTAAAGCGCGCTGGATCAGCGACATCGCCCAGGGGAGCGCGCTCCTCCTTGATGAAGCACACAACGCTGCAGGCGAGTCCAACACGGGCAGCAACATCGGCCTCGCAATTGAGCAGGCGTCCTATGTCGTCTACTCCTCCGCCACGTCGATGAAGGCCGGGCGAAACGTCATGCTGTATTCCAAGTTATTCCCCAACACCGTTGATATGGGGGCGCTGCCTGAGACGTTGGCTACCGGGGGCGAGGTCCTGCAGGAGGTGCTGTCCGGGATGCTGGCCGGCGACGGCGTCTTCGTGCGCCGTGAGCACGACCTCAGCAATCTCACATTCCGCACCGTGGTCGATGCCGAGCGTGAGCAGCGGAACCGAGAGCTGTCGGACCGGCTCGCCGAGATCCTGGAGCTCATGAACTTTCTGGCCGGCGACATCAGCCAGCTGGTCAACGAACGCAACAGGGAAATCAAGAAGTTGCTGGGCTCTATCCCTGAAGCAGAGCGCAAGGGAAATCGCATGGGGGCGATCAATCCCAATTTCGGCTCGCGGCTGTTCGCGATCTATCGGCAGTTCATGATGGCAATTAAGGTGGATCTTGCGGCGGAACGCGCAATCATGCATTTGGAGCAGGGGCGCAAGCCTGTCATCGTGTTGGAGAACACGATGGAATCGCTCTTGAATGACTTGGCGCTGGGCGAGCGTCCCGATGTTCTGGATCCGGATGACAGCGTTGACGGCAATAGCATCGGCGGCTTGCTGCGTGGTGAGGTCGAGTTGGGTAACAGCATGACATTCCGAGATGTCCTGCATCGCATGTTGAATCGGTTGACCTACTTCTGTGAAACCGGTCGGTATGGCACGGTCACCAAGGTTCCAATCACCTCGTCCGAAGCCATGGACACGGTTGCAGCGATCGCGGATTTGATCAATGCGTTCCCCGATTTGCCGGTATCTCCGCTGGACGACATTCGGCAGAGGATCCTAGATGCGGGGTTCACCTGCGACGAGCTGTCCGGCCGCAAGCTGCAGGTGCATGAACGAGATGGAACGGTCGTGGCGGTACCGGTCATGGAGCGCCCCAAAGCACAGATCGTGAAAGACTTTGTGACGGGAAATTCTGACGCGCTGTTGCTGACGGGGGCTGGCAGCACCGGTATCAGCCTGCATGCCAGTGAGAAATTCCCCGACCAGCGACAACGCGTGATGATCGAACTGCAGACGGCGGCCGATGTGAACCGACGCGTTCAGTTCGCAGGCCGGGTAAATCGTAAAGGGCAGACATCATCCCCCGAGATCGAGACGTTGGCGTCTGGGCTGATCGGCGAAGCGCGGCCGATCGCCATGCAAAACGCGAAACTGCGCAAGCTGTCCGCCAATACCACCGCCAATCAAGACAACGCCGCTCTCGATAAGACGGTACCAGACTTCATCAACTCGATTGGTGATGAGGTCGCATATCGCTTCCTGGAGGCGAACCCGGCAATCGCGCGAAGGCTGGATATCGACATGGACAACGAAGATGATCGGCAGGAGTCGTACTTCATCAATAAGCTCACAAGTAGGTTGGTGATGCTTCGTGTGGTGGAGCAGGAGCAGATCTACGAGGCGCTGACCAATGAGTATCACAGGGTCATCAAGGAGCTCGATGCCAAGGGCGTGAACCCGCTTCGCTCCCGCGAGCTCGATGTGCGTGCGAAAGAGATCAGCCGTGTTGTTTATGAGAGCGGAGATCCCAATTCCGAATCCTCATTCAACCGGCCTGTCTTCGCGCGGACCATCGAGTACGAGACCAAAGTCGACCCGATGCGTTCGGCAGAAGTAATGCAACGAGTGAACATCGGAGCTGAGCAGGTCCAGGGTTTCAAGATCAACGAAGAGGGTCGGGAGAACAAGGACTTTTTCCTCGCGCTGAAGGGCTACCTTGCGTCGAATCGTGGTCGTTTCCTTGCGTCGGTCAAGGGAAAGGAGTTTGCATCGGTGGACGACGCACTGGCAGCGAAGAAACCGAACGCGGTGCAGAAGATGCTCCAGCGTCTGCATTCTCTCGATGAAGCATTGAACGGGCTCTATGTTGGCGCGGTCGCGCGCTTTTCTGACAATGAGGATGCGACCGTATTTGGCGTGGTCGTCTCTGTGACGGTTCCGGAGAACCCCAAACACATTCACCTTTTGGGAGCCTATGAGCTTGGCTTCGCGGTGCCTGGCCGCCAGGGTGTCGTCGAACGCACGCTCTACAGCCTGCAGTCGGACGCGCAGTTCAGGTTGATGCCACAAGGAACAATGTATCGCGAGCTCATGGTCAAGTTCGATTCAGCGCCGTCGGGTGTCGTTGTCAGCCGGCGGATGATTCTGGACGGGAATCTCTTCAAGGCGGCACAGATCGCGGCGACGAATAGCTTGGGCAGCAGCGTGATCTACACCGATGAGACCGGCTTCCGTCACCGCGGCGTTCTGCTCGCGCGCGGCGTCGACATGGACGATCTGAAAAGTCTGCCCGTTCGCGTGGAAACAGCGCGTATGTGCGATTTGGCGCTTTCGAAATTCACGGATCTTGAGCTGACGACTTCCACCAACGTGACCTATGACGAAGGGCGTGACCTGAAGCTGTACGTGCAAGACGGCCGTGCAGTCCTTGAGGTGCCCGGCAGCAAATCCCGGGGTGGGCAGTATTTCAGCGACGAGGAACTGGTGAAGTGGACCGGTCCGTTCGCTGGCACGCGGAGCGGGATGACAGCCAAGTTCCCTCGTGAGAATGTTGAGAAAGTGGCATCTAATCTCTATCGGCGTGGTGTCTCGTTCTACATTGAAGCGTCTTATCGTGACGCGATTAACGAATTAAAAGAGAAAATATACACTAACGAAAGTTGCGCCGAAAAACCTAACAATAGTAGAATCGGCGTTGGTCGATAGGGAGGCAACATGAGTGCATTTCAACAGTTCAAAGACGCGGTGCATCTGCCCGCGCGCTTGGGCGCGGAGCTTCCCTATGTCCGTTTATTCGTGATTAACGAAGGGCGGGACGCCGGCGTCGATGGCGATGTGGAGTTTCAGGCGGATAGTCGCGGCGCGGAAACCGTGTCCGTAACGATCATCGCCTGGTCTCTCGATGCTCGTGGCCAGGTGATTCGTGAGCAAGCCGAGCGATTCGTGTTTGGCTTGCCGGCGGGTGACCTGCAGTTGGCGGAGGATGTGGATGTGACGAGCGCTATGGCCGCGCTTCTGGTATCGGCATCGGGGATGCGGCCCGTGCCTGACGCTGCGGATCCGGCATGAGCAGAACCAGGTCAATTCGCGCTGCGATCGTCATCGCCCCGGCCAGTTCTGGTCGGGGGGTAGTTGAACGTTTCCCGGAAATACTGTTTCAGGGTGGTGATGCCGATTTTCAATCCCGTGTTGGCGCGAATGAATTCCTGGATGTCGGTGAGGCTGAGGCGTTCGTTGACCAAAATGGTCAGCGCCGGCTTCATTTCGTCCATACGGCCGCGAATTCGGCTCGAAAGACCCTTGTTCTTTCCGCGCGCGAATTCCTTTGCAGCCTTGACCAGTTCCTTCAGTTCTACGTCCATGCATTCCACCTGTCGACCCGAGACAGGGCCGATCATAACAGACAGAACATTCGCTCTTCTGCATGCATAAGACAACAAACGTCAATCATTCCGACTATCGTCGGAAAGATGGCGTTTATTTTTACCGCGCGAGTGGCATAAAGGCGATCATCTAATGAAAGTCATGAAAGTCTATGTGGCCGAAAAGCCCAAGCTCGGCAAAGCGATCGCCGGCGAACTGGCGAAGCGTTCGCCGAAGGTCGACTCCGGGGTGGACTTTGTCCAAGGTGCTGACTGGGCAGTATGTTGGGCCGCCGGCCATATCTTCGAGCAAGTCAGCCCCGATTACTACATCGGTGCCAAGTTTCCAGGTGCCAAGAAGGGCGCGAATGGCAAGTTCAGCTGGGTTGACGAGCATCTGCCGCTGAACCCGGGCACCGAAGGATGGCCGGCCTGGAAGCTTGAGCTGGTATCGGATAAGGCTGGTCTCTTCAAGACCATCAAGCGGCTGGTCAAAGAGGCCAGCGTCGTGGTGAACGCGGGGGATCCGGATGCCGAGGGCCAGCTGCTGATCGATGAGATTTTGCTTGAGCTGGGTAACGCAAAGCCCGTGAGGCGAGTGCTGATCAGTGGCTTTGATACCGTCACCGTCAGCAACGGGCTGCGCGACGAGCGCGATAACGCGGACTTCCAAGGACTGATGCGCCGGGCGCTCGGGCGCAGCAGATCCGATTGGCTTTGTGGGATGAATTTCACGCGTGCGGTGACATTGCAAGCGAAACGTAGCGGCTACGGTGGGACTCACATTCCGATCGGCCGAGTGCAGACGCCTCTTCTGGGGCTGATCGTCGCACGAGACGAGGAGATCGCGAACTTCAAGCCGGTCGACTACTTCCAGCTGGTAGCAAGGCTGAAGGTGGCCGGTGGCGAATTCCTGGGCAAGTGGAAGCCTCACGATGGACAGGCAGGTCTCGACGCAGAAGGTCGGCTTCTGGACCGGCGTATCGCCGACCAGCTCAACGCGGCGGTGAAAGGCAAGACCGGCCACGTGGCCGAGTACGACGACGACGAGAAACAGGAAGGTGCGCCGCTACCGTTCTCGGTCGACAAGCTGCAGATCCTGGCGTCGAAGCGATTCGGGTATAGGTCGGACGATGTTCTGAAGGCCCTCCAAGCGTTGTACGAGACGCACAGCCTGACGACCTATCCGCGATCGGACTGCCAATTCCTGCCTGAAGGCCAGTTCGGCGACGCGGGGCAGGTTATTGCTGCGGTGACGCACAACATGAAATTTGAGCCCAGCGTGACGAATCTTGTGGATCAGAAGCGGAAGTCCCGGGCTTGGAACGACGAAAAGGTCACTGCCCACCACGCCATCATCCCGACTACAACCACCAAGGCAGACCTCAGCGGTCTTTCGAAGATCGAGCGCGATCTCTACGACGAAATCTGTCGCCGGTACCTCGCGCAGTTCATGCCGCCGCGGCGTTACCGCGCAGTGAAAGCAACGATCGACATTTCCGGCCAGTTGTTCACTGCTACCGGCTCGACAACGCTGTCGCCAGGCTGGAAAGTGATCTATGGCGCAGCTGCGTCCGAAGACGACGCGAAGCAAGGTGATGACACCATTGCGCTCCCGGCCATGACGAAGGGCGAGGCCGTTCTCTGCAACGGCTTGTCCATCGAACCCAAGAAGACCACACCGCCGGACCACTTCACCGACGCAACGCTGCTGGACGCGATGATCAACATCCACAAGTACGTCAAGGATGAGCGCATCAAGGGCATCTTCATGAAGATGCTGGCAGACAAAAAGGCCGGGGACGAGGAGGGGGCATGCGGCCTGGGTACACCAGCGACCCGCCATACGTTTGTCCCGAAGCTCGAAGAGACTGGCCTGGTCGAATGCAGGCTTCCCGAAAAGCGCGGTGGGAAAGCGTCGAAGGAGACGCAGATCATCTCGACGGCTGCTGGCCGCGGCTTGATCGCCGCCTTGCCGCCAGAGCTGGGGAGGCCGGACATGACGGCGCTGTGGGAGACGGCACTGGGTGGTGTTGAAGAAGGGAAGATGACGCTGGATCAGTTCATGGCCATGCAATCGCAGATGATCCTGAAGACTATCGGCACCATCAACTCCAAGGATCTCTTGATTCCCGATCCGCCTGGCGCGAAGAAGAAAACGTCGTCAGGGGAGCCTCGTGCGCCGGCGACACCCGCGGGCAAGAACTGCCCGAAATGCGGCTCGCAGATGTTGCAGCGCAAGTCCGCTAAGGGCGCATTCCTTGGCTGCTCCGGTTATCCCGGATGCAAACACACCGAACAAGTTGCCGAATAAACTGCATAAAAAGGGGTAGTAAATGAGTTCCAAATTCGCAAACTCGCTGCTGATTGATGACCTGCGCCAGATGGCGGCAGTCCCCAACAGCCTGGACCGTGTGGTGCTGCGCCAGATCGAGAATGGCATTGCTGGCGATGTCTTCAAGATATGCGCTCCCGTCCTGAGCGGCAGTGACCAGTACGGCAAGCGCGATCAGCTGGCAGCTGAAATGAACCGTGAGTACCGCGCGCGCGCCGGCGGGGCAACAGGCTTCAGCGTGCCGCTCTACCTGGAGGCGGCAGCTAACTTCTATCGCCTGGAGATCAAGCGCATCCTCCAGAAGGTACGTGACGCTGTCGGCCACGGCATGGCGATTGCGCAAATTCACTCTGCCAACTCCATCAGCGAGATGACGGCGCTGGACCCCGGTATGGCCGAGATGGCCGACGGCGTTGCTCGCAGTTTCAATGAGCTGAGCAGTGCGTTTGAACGCCTGGCTCGAGTGGAAACGCAAGCGGCAAAGAATCCTGCGATGCAGCTGCAGGAGGAACTCCGCCAAGGTCTGGCCGGCGTGGCCGACAGCACCTTCGCCAAGTCCATGCTCAAGGAAGCCCAGGCGCGTGCCATCGTACAGCGTGCAGCTGAGGCCGACGCTTCCGTCAGCGTGCCGCGCCGTCCCTAATCGGCGGTTTAACAACTAGATTCAGGAGCACCCATGAGTACCGTGATCGAGAACAAATTCAACTTCCCGCCGGCGTTGGTTGAGAAGGCAGTCGCATTTCCGCAAGGCGCGTTCGTGGAGGTCGATGATCTGGCCTTCAACATGAACAATCTCGGCCGCAAGATCATACAGACGCACCGAATAGATCTGGGCGGCCGACAGGTGTCCGTCGCCAATCTGACAGAGGGCGGCGCTGCTTACGAGCTGGTGCTGCGTGAAGAGAGCCCGCGATTGTTGGGTACCTTCGACACTTTCGTTACGCAACATAGCGTCCTGTTCCTGGCGCTCCAGGAACAATTCGGCGGCTCGATCGCGAGCTACACGCCGATGGAGATGGTGGTTGCGCTGAACAAGGCGCTGGCTGACGGTGTCGCCTTCGGCGATGCGGACCAGGTGCGCAAGGCAGCGGCCTGGGCGCGCATCCACGTGCGCCGCGTCGCGTGGGTTCTCAAGAACAGGACTGACGCGTTCCTCAAGGCCCCCATTGACTGGAGCCAAGTACCGATCTGAGGTCGGCTTCGGGTCACGGCGCATTCGTGCGCGCGCCAACAAGGGAGACCAATATGCAGAAAGTCGTCAGTCCGGTATTCATGCCGATCGTGGAGGTGTCTACCGGCATCGTGTCCCATTACGAGGCCCTTGCGAGAACGAAAGGGGCCAGTGGTGGCCATGTTCGCCTGATCGAGATGGGCGAGGAATACGGCTTTGTGTTCCTGATCGATCTGGCGATCTTGGAACACTGCTTCAAGCTTTTGACGCAGCATTCCGGCTTGGTGATCGCGGTGAACGTGTCGGTCCGCACAATTGAAGAGTCGTGCAGCGAAGCACTGGGATTGATCTTCCAGAACATGCACCTGGTGGACAGGATCATCTTTGAGGTAACAGAGACGACGGAGATCCAGAATGCTCGCCAGGTGATGCTGTTTGCGGAGGCCGTGCGGCTGCTTGGTGGCCGAATCGCTATCGACGATTTCGGAGCTGGGCATTTCACCGTGGCCCTCATCGAGAAGTTGCGGCCGGAATTCCTTAAGCTCGACGGCAAGATGATCGCAGACTTGGAAGGGAATGGCGACGTGATCGTGCAGCTGTGTGAGCTGGTAGCCGGGCATGGAGGCCGTGTGATCGCTGAGCACGTTGACAGCAAGGAAAAGATGGCGAATCTCCGATCTTTGGGTGTGCACTATGCGCAGGGGTACTTTGTGGGCGAACCGCGCCCTTTCGAGTTCACGCGAGGGGAGGATGCCGGGCGTGTGCTTCTGGTATTGAACGCTGGGTAGCTTGGGAGCGGACGGAATGGAATCGGGGACACAGAACCGCTACATCGCGTGGCCAAGAACGTTGTTCCGGAAAGCCATGCTGACGATGCTCTTCCTGGTGCCTGCAGGAGCCTACGTGGTGGCGTCGGAATTTAGCGCTCGTTTGGTACCGGAAACAGGATATGTGGGTGGTTGGATGCGGGCAGCCTGGACTGCGCTCATCTTGGCCGCCGTTGGTGGTGTCTGGGGCATCATTGAGACGTGGTGGGGGGCGCATGATCGATGTGCCGAACGATCAAAGGTGGATGGCTGATGGGAATTTTGCCGAAAGTAAAGCGTTGGTTCTTCACGAGTCGGATCTGGCTTCGGTACTGCGCTGTCCGACTCTTTTATGTGGCTGGCAAGGCAGAGGGTGTCGGGCGCGGGTATCTCATTCTGTTTTCGATCTTTGAATTTTGTAGGTCATATCCCAGGATTCGGATTTCAATAAAAAAGGGTATTCAACGCCCGGGCAGGTGATCTGTTCCTCATCTACCAGTTTTGTCCGACAGAGCAGGGTGGTGTGTGGTCGATAAGGGGGATTTGGGCGGCGTGTTCATCTTTATTTGGGCGTGTGTTGTTGTTGAATGTTGGACGGAAAGCCTGAACCCCAATTTGGGTGTCGTAAGGTTCATTTTGTCGGTAGAACGCGGGTCTGTCGGGAGTAGGCCAATTTGGATGTCAAAGAAGGATTGTTCGGACCACAGGGGCCAATTTGGGTGCCGTAAAGTAAAGGTGATGGCGTGATGCGCAATTTTGTTCTCGTGGTGGTGATGGCGGTATCGGGGATGGGCCAAGTTTGGGCGGCGCAGGCCCTCGGACCGGGTGCATCGTTCGACGCCGGATTTTCTCCAGCGCGGGGCGCTTTGGATGTCGTGCTCAAGGGCATTGGGGCGGCTAAGAAGCAGATCTTGGTGGCGGGGTATGTGTTCACCAGCAAGTCTATTTCGGCCGCCCTCATCGACGCGCGCAAGCGGGGCGTCGATGTCTATGTTGTCGTTGATGCTGAGGAGAACCAGCAGCGCTACTCGGCCGCCACGTACCTGGCGAATGCGGGCGTGCCAGTTCGCCTGAATGCCAACTATCCGATTTTTCATCACAAGTTCATGGTGCTGGATGGCGAAGGCCTGCAGCTTGGCAGCTTCAACTACACCGGGCGCGCGGAAAAGAACGCTGAGAATGCGTTGCTGCTCCACGGTGTGCCGGCGCTGGCAGGCAAGTACGCCGCCGAGTGGCGTCGATTGTGGGACGAGGCACGCGCGCTGCCGCGCGCGTATTGACGGTCAATGCTGTCCTTTGGCGGCGAGGTGAGGTGATTTTATGGGAACGGGAATGCAGGAATTGGTCGAGAGGCATGGCGCAGTCGATTACCTGGCGCTGGTGAAAGGCGATTTGGTGACCGAATTCGCTGTGAGCGGCCTGAGCAAGCGCTTTCAGCGCATCGGAGTCCGATCGGTGATTTCGCTGGCTGTCGCGAATGGTTGCATCAGCTTGGAGGCTTGTCGGAGAGCGGTGGCCGCCGGGGTGTACGCCAGAACGGCCGTTTTCGGCTCACCAAGCCGTTCGAACTGGATGCCGACAGCATCCGATACTTTGATGCCAGTTGCGGCCTGTACTTCACTTTCCGGCGTGAGCGATTGAAGGAAACACTTGAAAACGTGGTGCCGCTGGAGTTGAAGCTGCGGTCCATGCTCTTCTATGGAGTCACAGTTGACCGCGTTTGAGTGTCTATCGCCAGCTGGAAAGGCGCTCTTTATTGGGATCGCGGTCATCCTGGTGGTGACGCTGGTGGCTATGCTGGTGAGTGTTTTGTTTCCAATCTTGGGGTGATAAGGTCGCGTATGCGCTGTGAAATGAGAGTTGCTCGCTATGGCGAGCAAGGTGACACCCAGGTCGCGAACTTGAGGCAACTCATGAATGCGGCTCCGATGTCGAAAGAAGATCATGCGGCAGTGCAACGTCGCCGCGTCGAAGTGCGCCGCCGGATGGAAGATGTGCGGGCACTACAAACCGAAGCAGCCTGCAACGTGCTATTAATCGAATAAAGGAGCATAGCTATTACTTTCGTTATACTATATGAGCATCTTATTGTGTAAATTTGGTGTTCGATGAAGACTAAATGTTCGCGTAAACCCAAGCTACATCAGGAAGAGGCGCTCGCTGATGTACTCAAAGGATTCCAGACTGCCGATCGTGGGCAGTTGATAATGGCGTGTGGAACCGGTAAGACTCTTGTCGCACTTTGGGTATCAGAGCGTCTGCCTGCCAAGCTGAGTTTGGTATTGGTGCCGTCACTAAGTCTGCTGGACCAATTTGCATCCGAGTGGCGATCGTCAAGTTCCGAAGGTGAGGGCTTTGAGTCGTTGTTCGTTTGTTCTGACGTTACAGTCGGTCAACCGGAAAGCGATGACGGGGTGGATTACTTGCGCGCGGATTTGGTCCAATCGGGCCATGAAGTGACTTCGAGTGCCGTCCGTATTGCTGAGTTCATGAGGGAAGAAGGCCGTCGAGTGGTCTTTTGTACCTATCATTCATCTCAGCTGATTGCAGAAGCACAGCGATTTGCGAAAGTGCCGTCCTTTGATCTAGCGGTTGCTGATGAAGCGCATCGATGCGTGACAGAGGTCGGGAGCTTCTTTGGAATAATTTTAGATCGTTGCTCAATCCGCGCCAATAAGCGCCTGTTTTTAACTGCCACACCTAAGATTTATGGTCATATGGCGAACGGGCGAGATATGAACGATATCGCCGCTTTTGGAGATAGGTTCCATTGCTTGCATTTCGGCAGAGCGATCAAAAGAAAACTGCTCGCGGATTATCAAGTCGCTATATATCTTATTAGTGACTCCCTAGATGAGATTTCAGAGCCTGCCATTTCAGAGGATGATAGGCAGATGCGGGCGAAGCAGGTTGCCTTGCTGAAGACTATGAAAATGTTTGGTTTGCGGAAGGTACTTAGCTTTCACAGCTATGTAAGTCGCGCGAACCGTTTTGCTTCCGACCTAGCATCGGTATCCGTGCAGTTAGGGTGGCCTACGGGCGAGCTCGTGGCAGACATCGTATCTGGCGCAATGGAGGCGGGTGTTCGTAAGCAGAAGCTGACAAAGCTGGCCACCACAGATTCAGGGAAAATGCATGTCCTTACAAATGCCAGATGCTTGGCTGAAGGCGTTGATGTTCCCAGCGTCGATGGCATTGTTTTTAATGATCCTCGACGGAGCCCAATCGATATCATCCAGGCTGTAGGCAGGGTGCTGCGTAGTTCTCAGGGCAAAGATCTCGGCACAATTGTTGTGCCAGTTTTTGTCGCGGACGGAGAGAGCCCGGAAGAGACGTTAGAAAGCAGTGAATTCCAGAAGGTTTGGGAGATTATCTCCTCGCTGCGTAGCCACGATGATGAGCTGGATCTCTACTTAAATGAATACGGCTGCAACAAATCAGCGGCAGTTTCTAGCCGCGACAATTCAAGGCAAAAAATTTACATTGGCGGTTCGGTCAGCAGAGAATATTTGGCAAAACTTCACAAAGCTCTTCGACCCAGAATCCTGCGGGAGCTATCCCCAGCGGTGGATCCATGGAGCCTGGGCTTTGAGGCGCTAGGCGAATTTGCGACGAAATATGGGCATATGAATGTGCCCTCCGACGTTTCGTGGCCTGAAGGACAGGATAAGGGAATTCTGCTGGGGAAATGGGTCAGCGATCAACGAAAGCGAGCGAAGAGGGGAACTCTTTCGAAAGAGAGGCGACGCCTTCTTGATGATGCCGGATTCGTATGGTCGGTCGCAGATTATATGTGGGGCATAGGCTTGAAGTGTCTTCGGGAATATCGTGAGAAATATGGCCATTCCCGAGTCCCACAGGCCAATACGTGGCCGGAAGACGACCCAACTGGATATCGACTTGGAGCGTGGCTCACTGAGCAGCGGAGACTTGGTCGCCTCGGTAAATTAGCTGAGGGCAGACGCGAGTTGCTGTTCTCTACCGGGATGGAACTATCTGTCCAGGACGAGGCCTGGGAAAAGGCTTTTCAGTACGCAAAGGAATTTAGGGAGAAATACGGTCATTGTCGGATTCCAGATGCATATCGCTGGCCAGAAGGAGCGATAGATGCGTTTATTCTGGGTCGCTGGGCAAAATTTCAACGGCAGATGTTCGAAGCTGGAAAACTGAGGTCTGATAGGCTGCAACGCCTGGAGTCTCTGGGCCTTTCCTTGTCAATATGAAGCTGGCCGCCTACAAGAAGGGATCGACGGAACTCATTAAGGCTGTGCGCTCGGATGGCTTTCGTGTTGGCTTTTCCACGCTCTTTTCTCCGTGGGCAAATGCCTTCTTTAAGGAGAAGGAGGGCCAGTGGTCGCAAGCCGGCCGGATGTGGGTGTTCGATCGCGAGCGAATCAACGGCGCGTTCGCCGCCGGCCTGGCCGCCAGTCTCCCGAAGGAATCGACGCTCGACGTGACGGCCATGGCGCAGAAGCTGCGCACGGCGCTTTCCGCGCCGGATCCAGATCTGTTCGTGGCCGGCCTCGATGTGCAGCTGTTCCCCGTCAAGAACGGCGGATTCGCCTGCTTGTTCAAGCTGGACCGCGTTCTGCTCGCCGCCATGCAAGCTCTGGAAGGTATTTTTCTTCGGGGGAAAAACGCCTGGCGTCTGAATAAGGGGCTCGACGACATCCTTGAGGCGTTTGAGAGCCGAGCCGGGGTCAAGCGGGAGCATGTCTATGTGCATGAGACCGAGATTGTCCTGGAGCAGCTGGCGACATCGGCCGATGGAGATCGGCCCGCCTTGAGTGTGGGCGGCATGATTCCAGAGCCCGTGGCCAGGGATACGGCTGGCGAGAACTCCATCTTGACGGTGGTGGCCACGCCATTGAAGAAGCTCTGGGTCAATGAGGCGCAGCTGCAGCGCGCCGCGGCAGATTATGGGCTCTACGACTATCAATCAGCAGGCGTAAGGCATCTTCTTGGTAGCACCAGCGCACTTTTGGCTGACGACATGGGGCTCGGGAAGTCGCGGCAGGCTGTTGTGGCAGCGCACCTAATATCTGGGCCTGGTGCTGTTCTTGTGGTATGTCCGGCCAACCTGCGCATCAACTGGCAGCGAGAGATCCACGCAGTGCAGCCAGGGGCACGGGTTGCGATCGCCGGAGACGGGCAGGTCTGGGCAGATGCGGAATGGCTCGTCGTCAACTATGAACGTCTGGGCGCGGTAGTGCAGGCGATCAACGATAAGCTGGCCCGCTTCCGGGTAATGCTCTGCGACGAAGCTCATTATCTGAAGGAGCCGGACTCCACCAGAACGCGCAACGCGTTCTTGCTGGCCAAGCACATTGATCGCCGCTTCCTGCTGACCGCCACACCCATCCTGAACCGCGAGAGTGAGCTGCATTCGCTGCTGCGACTATCTGGTCACCCGATTGGAGAGGTGCCGCTGGCCGACTTCTTGGGCGAATTCGCCGGCAAACCGGAGCTGCGCAAGGTTCTGGCGCAGCGTGTTTCGGAATGGATGCTGCGCCGGCGCAAGGACGTGCTGAAGACGCTTAAGGGCAAGGTGCATGAGATCCAATACGTGCAGCTGGGCGTCGACGAGATGGCGCGGTACCGGAAGGTGCTTAACGACGATAGCGAGGTGGCGCTGGTCAAGATCGGCCGCCTGCGGCGCTTGCTGGAGACATGCAAGGCCTCGTGGCTGATCGACTCGGTTCGATCCTTGACGGATGGCGACAAGGCCATCATCTTCTGCGAATACGTGGATTCGGTCGACTTCCTGGTCGACGAATTCGCGAAGGCAGGTATTCAGGCCGTCGGCTACACCGGCGAAGGCTCGCCAACGAAAAAGCAGAAGGCCGTCGACGCGTTCATGGATGATCCCGCTGTCGGCGTTTTCATCGGCACCACAAAGGCCGCCGGCGTCGGCCTGAATCTGACGACGGCCAACTATGTCTATTTCGCTTCGTTGCCGTGGACCGATGCTGCCAAGCGCCAAGCCGAGGACCGCGCCTATCGCAATGGGCAGCGCCGGCAGGTCACCGTCTCCATTCCGGTAGTTCCTGGTACCGTGGACGAACAGGTCCTGACGTTGCTCAAGCACAAAGAGAAGATCGAAAAGGACCTGCTGGCCGACGAAGGCGTGCCAGATCCAGACTCGCAAGAGAAGCATGTCTTTGCGATGTTGGTTCAAGGAATGACGGATGCGCGTGTCGCGCTCGCCACTTAATTGGCCATCTGGCCGGACTTTTCCGAGAACCTGGCCAGCGGCCTTGCGCTTCGGACGCTTTGTCGCTATTCTCGATGTCGTAACCTCTGAATAAATCCAAATACGGAATTAATAGAGAATGGCTAAAGCCCCATTTATTGAAGACTCGCGCCTCAAACATCTGCTGAAAGTGACCGCCGTTTCGGGAGAAAGTCCGGAGCGAAACGTCGCGCTGCTTCATGTGATCTACGGCACGGGCATGATGCTCACCGAGGTGGCCACGATGAGGATCGAGCACTATCTGACGCCAGACGGAACCATTCGTGAGAAGTCATGCGTTCCGCCAGATGTCGCCTACAACGGCAAGGAGCGCCCCCTTTGGTGGTCGAATTCCAAAGTCACCGATTCCATCGACAAATACCTGGCGCTGCGGGTTCGGCTTGGGCAAGGTGTGACAACTCGCAAGGGGGCATATAGGGGCCTTGATCCGTCGAGTCCAATATTCCTCACCGGTGACGGAGCTCCGTACAAGCGCGTCGAACGCAAGACCGCCACTGGAGCAATCAGCTACTCCTGCGATTCCTTGAGTCAACTTTTCCGTAAGCTGCATCAACAGTCGGGCATTGAGGGGGCGAGCGCCATGTCCGGCCGCCGCACCTTCGCGGTACGGCTTCACCAAAAAGGGTATGACCTGAAACACATTAACGAGCTGCTTGGCCACGGATCTCTGAAGGCCACGAAAAACCTAATCGACCAAGATCCAGTGCGTTTGGGTGCGATTGTTGCGGGGGTGATTTGATGACGCCAGAACAGTTTGACCTGGTGGCCAAATTGCTGCGTTCCCAGGAACGTGTTGCTAGTGCTGTCCGAGCGGTCATCCTGGACGGACAAACGCCCGGAGACGCTGCAAAACGGGAGGGGTTGTCGCCTCAATCGGTCAGCAATGCATTAGCGCGGTACCGCTCGACACACGCGGAATTGTTGGCGGCATACAGCCCTAAAAAAAAAGTCAAAATAGCTCTTGCATTACACGTCTAGACGTTTATAATGATGTTCATGGGCGCAGCACTTCGCGTCGCCAAATATGAGGTGAATGAGCATGCCGAATTGGATTTCAATGCCGAAGCAAGATGCGGAGACAGGTCGCGTGATTGATGCAGGATCGGTACGTTGCCGTTGCGGGAATCGCCATGAGCTTGTGCTATTCAACGATAGCGACTGCCATCGTTGCGGTACAGAGTTCAACTCGGTCGGCCAAGAACTTGCGCCGCGTCACCAATGGGAAGAGTGCGAATTCGACTGATAGGGAAATCATCATGCAAAAAATCATGCTGGCAGCTTCGGCCTTCGGCTTCAAGCGCACCAAGTGGGCAATTTGCGAGTGCTGCGGCGGCAACGGCGCCGTCGATCACCCGGCATTCTCGAACGGCTTCACGTCCCAGGAGTGGGCCGATATGCAGGAAGACTACGATGACCGCGACGGCACCACCGCTGCTGATCGCTACATTCGCGGCGACTACGACGTGGCCTGCACCGAATGCGACGGCTCTGGCAAGGTGCGCGTGGCTGATGTCAAGAACATGAGCTTCGGCGAGAAGCGTGGTTTCGTGCGCTATATGCGCGAGCTTGCGGAAACCTCACATGTCGAACGCTATCTCAGTGCCGAAATCGCAGCAGAGCGCCGTATGGGTGCCTGATTTAACCGGAGAAAACGAAAATGTTCTACGCAATTCGTACAACAGCTATAGCCGCCGACACCACTGAACGGCAACTACTGAGCTTCTACAGTAAAGCTGATCGTGCCAGTTTCATTTCGAAAAATGGTGTGGCAAAGGCTGTAATGGCTTCTGAGGCGCGCACGTACAAGGCAGCTGGTGCGAGCCACACCGTCAGCGATAAGTCGCTGAACATCACCTTTTTTGCGCAGATTGTCTTGTGATCGGAAAATAGATGATTACCGCACGACGCAAGGATGATGGCAGTTTCGAGGTGGTGAGCGGCCGTATGCGCTTGCAGGTTCAGTTGGAGCTGCAA
>NZ_JBWKPR010000013.1:61516-146479 GCF_059418325.1 Herbaspirillum sp. GW821-FHT09A12 | reverse complement strand
GTGCGGTAAAAAATGGGCGAGGCAGAGTCGCTGCGCTCCGACTGCCTCGCTGATCCATTTTTTACCGCACTCCGGCAGCTGGCCCACAAGGGGAATGCGTAGCCGGCTCGCCTTCGGCCTCGCGGTGCTTGCTGCTCGCCTGCGGCATCGGTGTTTTTGATCGCTATCGCTTCTACGCGTCGTCCTGACTTTCGCCAGGACGCAGTGTCGTTAATGATTCACCTACTCCGTTCGGGCTGAGTAGCCGCGTAGCGGCGTATCGAAGCCTTCTTCTGCATTCAAGCCTTCGCCTTGAAACTACGCAAGAAATCCAACAGGATCTGTCCGGACACTTCCGCATCGTCCGCCGTCATGGTTTCCAGCGGGTTGTGGCTGATGCCGCCGTTGCCGCAGCGGGTGAACAGCATGCAGACATCGGTCATCCTGGCGATCGCCATGGCGTCGTGCCCGGCGCCGGAGGCCAGTTCGAACGGGGGGATGCCGGCGCGTTCGGTGGCGGCGGCCAGTTGCTGCATCAGCCAGGGGGCGCAGGGGGCGGCGGGGGCGGAGACGGTTTCTTCGATCTTGGCGTCGACGCTGCGGCGTTCGCAGATTTCGTTGATCTTGGCCAGGATGTCGGCGACCGCGGCCAGGCGCACGTCGTCGCGGGCGGCGCGGATGTCGAGCGAGAGCTGGCAGGCGCCGGGGATGACGTTGGTGGAGCCGCGCGGGACCTGCAGCTGGCCGACCGTGCCGACCAGCGAGGCGTGCTGGTCTTGCGAGCAACGTTGTTCGACGTAGAGGATGATCTCGGCGGCGGCGGCGCCGGCGTCCTTGCGCATGTTCATCGGCGTGGTGCCGGCATGGCTGGCTACGCCCTTGAGGTCGACCAGGTAGCGCGAGCTGCCGGCGATGGAGGTGACGATGCCTACCGGCAGGTCGCGGTTGAGCAGCACCGGGCCTTGTTCGATGTGCACTTCCACGTAGCCCAGGATGTCGGAGGGATCGCGTGCGATCTGCGGGATGGCGGCGATGTCGTGGCCGGCCTGGGTGATGGCGTCGCGCATGGTGATGCCGTCGCGGTCTTGCAGGTCCAGCAGGTTCAGGTCGAACTGGCCGGTGACGGCGTTGCTGCCGAGGAAGGTGCTCTTGAAGCGCACGCCTTCTTCTTCCGAGAAGCCGATCACTTCGAAGTGGAAGGGCAGGGTCTCGCCGCGTTCGTTCATGTGCTTGACGGCGGCGATGGCCAGCAGGATGCCTTCGCGGCCGTCGTACTTGCCGCCGTTGCGCACGGTGTCGTAGTGCGAGCCGGTCAGCAGGGTCTTGGCCTGCGGGTCGGCGGAGAGGTAGCGGCCGACCACGTTGCCGACCGCGTCGATGTGTACGTGCATGCCGGCTTCGCGCATCCAGTGCGCGATCTGGTCGGCGGTGCGGCGGTGGGTGTCGGTCAGGTAGGTGCAGGTCAGCGCGCCTTCGTCTTCCGACAGGGCGCCGATCTCCTCGGCCCATTGCATCACCGTGGCGCCCAGCGCCGGCTTGTGGCCGGCCAGGTCGTTGAGGCGCATCTCGGCGATGCGGCCGATCTGGCGCAGCGCTTCGCGCAGTTCGTCTTCCGGCTGGTTGCGCAGGCGGCGGGTGAAGGTGGCGATGATTTGCTGGCGCGTCAGGCCGGCGCCGGTCGGGCCCTTGACCGCCAGGATGAAGGGGAAGCCGAACCTGGCGTTGTAGTCGGCGTTGAGCTTTTGCAGCGTGGCGAATTCTTCCGGCGAGCACATGTTGAGCCCGGCCCGGGCCTGCTCGCCGGTCGATTCGGCGGTCAGTTCGCCGGCGATGGCGGCTTTGCCGGCCAGTTCCGGGTGGGCGCGGATCAGGCCCAGTTGCTCGGCGCGGCCGGCGTCGGCGACCACCTTCTGCAACGCCAGCTTCAGGGCGGTCAGGTTGCGGAACGGTCGCTGCGCGGCCGCGCGCTCGGGAATCCAGGGCGAATGCTCATAGATGCCGTGCAGGGCGGCGATGAAGGCGGAGGCCTCGGCGTTGTTGAGTTGTTCCAGTGTGGTCGTCATGTGTTTGCCGGGCGGATTGGCCCCGGTCTCTTCAGTTGTTCGGTGTTGCGGTGTTGCAGCGTTGCGGTCGCCGGTATCTGTTTTTTGCGATTGTCGGCCGCGATTGTTGCGCCTGGATGTCGTCCAAAGCCGCCATGCGGACGGTTTTGAGCGGTAGCCTAGACTTTAAAACATCTTGGCCCGGATGGCATCAACGGTTTCATCTGGGCCGTATGCGATTTCGCTTATCACGCGGCGGATATAACCTCCCATTTTCCGCCGGACGGCGCCTGAACTCCGCAAACACGAATGCCGTTCAGCACTTAACTGAACGGCATCGCCATTTCATCCGCGTTTTCTCAATGGTCCGAGCTTTGCGCCGCGGCGACCGCATAGCGCGCCACGTCTTCTTCCGTGCCGCGGCCGTTGAAGAACAGGTTCAGGATCACCGCCATGGCCGAGGCCAGCAGGATGCCGCTGTGGAAAATCGTGCCGAGGAAGGCCGGCATCTTGTCGAAGAAGGTCGGGGCGACGATGGGGATCATGCCCACGCCGATGCTGATGGCGACGATGAACAGGTTGTTGCGGTTGCCGTGGAAGTCGACCCTGGAGAGGATCTTGATGCCGGTCGCCGCCACCATGCCGAACATCACGATGCCGGCGCCGCCCAGCACGAACTGCGGGATCGAGGCCGCCACGTGCGCCATCTTGGGGAACAGGCCGAAGGCGAGCAGGATCACGCCGGCGGCCACGCAGACGAAGCGGCTGCGGATGCCGGTCACGCCCACCAGGCCGACGTTTTGCGAGAACGAGGTGTAGGGAAAGGTGTTGAACATGCCGCCGATAACGGTGCCCAGGCCATCCACGCGCAGGCCGCGCGCCAGCGTCTTGTCGTCGATCTTCTTGCCGACGATGTCGCCCAGCGCCATGAACATGCCGGTCGATTCGATCATGGTCACGATCATGACCAGGCACATGCTGATGATGGAGGCGATGTCGAACTGCGGCATGCCGTAGTGGAAGGGCCTGATGAAGGCGAACCAGTCGGTTTCGTCCAGTCCGTCGAAGCTGATCTTGCCCAGCGCGAAGGCGATCGCGAAGCCTATCACCATGCCCATGAGCACCGAGATGTTGGAGATGAAGCCTTTGGTGTATTTGGTGATCAGCAGGATCGACACCAGCACGATGGCGGCGATCGACAGCGACAGCGGCGAGCCGTAGTCGGGGTTGGGGACCTTCACGAACACGCCGTCCACCAGCTGGCCGATCACCGGCTGGCCGCCGGCGGCCCAGTTGATGCCCACGCCCATGAGCGAGATGCCGATCACGGTGATCACGGTGCCGGTCACCACCGGCGGGAAGTAGCGCATCAGCTTGCTCATGTAAGGCGAAGCCAGGATGCAGAAAACGCCGGAGGCAATCACGGCGCCATAGATGTGCAGGATGGTCAGCGAGGGGTTGTTGGCCATCGCCACCATCGGGCCGACGGCGGCGAAGGTTACTCCCATCATGACCGGCATCCTGATGCCGAATTTCCAGATGCCGGCGCTTTGGATGATGGTGACCAGCCCGCAGCAGAACAGGTCGGCGCTGATCAGGAAGGCGATTTCGGATTTGGGAAGGTTCAAGGCGCCGCCGATGATCAGCGGCACGGCGATGGCGCCGGCGTACATCACCAGCACGTGCTGCATGCCCAGTGCGAACAGCTTGAATACGGGTAGGCGTTCATCCACCGGATGGCTTGGGGTTTGCATGGCTGTCTCCTGGTTTGATTTTTGTATCGGAACCTGACATGTGACCGCGCCTGGCAGGGCGTGCCTTGTCGCTTGAAATGGGGTTCCGTGGTCAGTTCCTTGCTCCGTTCATGTGTTCGGATACAGGCCTGGTGCTCAGGATACTAAAGCAATCCCACGGACCCGATATATAGGGTACTGCATACTGCCTGGCGGGCCGTCGATATATGCGGCATGGACATAGAGCCGACCTGCCGCAAGCCGTCTTTCAGTGAGGCGCCGCCCCAACCACCATCTTGGCCGCGGCGCTGACCTGGGCGCGCAGCCACTTGTGCTCGGTGGCCTGGTGCACGCGCTCGTGCCACAACTGATAGAAGCGCAGCGGCGGGAACTTCACCGGCACCGTGTAACTTTTCAGGGAAAGCAGCTTCTCGTAGAAGCTGGCGAACTGCTGGCCGGCGGTCAGCACCAGATCGGTTTGCGCCACCATGTAGGGCAGCATACGGAAATGCGCCGATTCCACCACCACATTGCGGCGCAAATTCTGCTTTTCCAGGAAAGTATCGATGGTGCCGTGGTAACCCGGCAGGATCTGCGAGGGCGCGGCATGCGGCAGCGAGAGATAATCCTCGATGCTCATGGCGTCGCGCGCGGTGCGCTTGGCGTAGGCGCAATCGGCGCGCATCAGGCATACGATGGGGTCGTCGAACAGTTTCGACAGGTGCAGGTGCGGTGGCGGCTCGTCCCAGTTGGCGATCACCAGGTCCAGCTCGCCGTCCGACAGCAGGCGCACGTAATCGGTCTCGGGGCCGAGCGCGTGGATCACGATGTGGCTCCTGGGCGACTCGCGCCGCAGCCGCGCGATCACTTCGGTGAAGAAAGGCGTGTTCATGTAGTCCGGCGCGGCGATGTGGAAGGTGCGTTCCTCGTCCTGCGGCACGAAGGCGGTCTTGGGCACGAACAGGCGTTCGGTCTCGTCCAGGATGCGCTTGGCCGGCTTCAGCAGGCTTTCGCCGTGCTGGGTCGGCACCATGCCGCGCGCGCCGCGCACCAGCAGCGGGTCGCCGGTCAGTTCGCGCAGCTTGCGCAGCGAGGCCGAGATCGACGGTTGCGGCTGGTTCAGTTTCAGGGCCACGCGTGAAACGTTTTTCTCGCACAACAGCAGGTAAAGGATGCGGATGAGGTGGATGTCGAGATGGTCTGGCAGCCTGGACATGGGGATGTCTCCGGGGTCTTCGTTCAAGCGCGTGGTTATCGCGCAAAAGGGCAGGTGACGGTTTTTCGTTCACTCTGTGGACGCCCGCGATCGGGATCGCGGGCGTCCTGGTTTATGTCGTCAATGTTGTGCGGGTTCCCGGTAGCGGTGCGAAGCGCGGAGCCGGACAGGATGCAAGCACCATGCCATGGCCAATCTGGTTCGCCTTCGTGCGCCGGCCGGTCTCTGCGGCCTTTTTTGCTTGCTGCCCAAGCTGGAAGGCATGGGCGGCAAGAATTTGGTTAATGGAATGAATTGCGCACGACCGCAAGCGTCCCACATTTACGAGTCATTTTTGTATATGGACATGCGTATGTCAAATATACGTTGTGAGCGATGTGTGGAGGGCCCGGCGGCGTTTATCTTCTGTGCAGCCGGCCCATGCCACGGAAATCGTCGACTCATAAGGGCGCGATGGTACGCAGCGGGGGACGGCAGGTAATCAAGAACAGATGGCGCGACATGAAGCCATCGGGTCGTAGCGGCAGCGACGGCAGGAGACCGGTACGGGGCCGCAAGCCGCCGCGCCAGATATTCCCGCCGCGCGGGAAGCTCTCATCCACTCAGAATTGCATTGCCGCGCGGCACTGTTGCCGTTGCGCCAGCCATCCTGCAGCCAGGCGGACGAGTTTTCATGACGGCCCTTTACTGAGGCAATGCCTCGCCTGTCCGGAGTGCCTGCGGTGGCGGACGGGAATCCTGAGTTGGGGAAGACATGGAAGCATTATTGGTATCGTACGGCATCGAATGGGCCAACCTGCTGGTGCGCTGGCTGCACCTGATCACCGGCATCGCCTGGATCGGCGCTTCATTTTATTTCGTCTGGCTGGACAACTCCATCCGCCCGCCCAAGCCGGGCAGCGAGCTGGAGAAGAAAGGCGTGTCCGGCGAGCTGTGGGCGGTGCACGGCGGCGGTTTCTACAACCCGCAGAAATACCTGGTGGCGCCGGCCGAACTGCCGCAAGAACTGCACTGGTTCAAGTGGGAGGCATATGCCACCTGGATCACCGGCATCGCCATGCTGTTCATCGTCTACTACTTCAACGCCTCGGCGATGATGGTCGACAAGTCGGTCGCCAACCTCTCCGGCCTGGAAGCCGTGGGCGTGGGCATCGGCACCCTGGTGGCGGGCTGGATCGTCTACGACCTGCTGTGCAAGTCGCCGCTGGGCAAGAAGGAAGGCTTGCTGGGGCTGGTGATGTTCGTCTTCATCGTGGCCGTGGCCTACATGTTGACGCACCTGCTGTCGGGTCGCGCCGCCTATATCCACGTCGGCGCCATGATCGGCACCATCATGGTGGGCAACGTGCTGATGGTGATCATCCCCGGCCAGCGCAAGCTGGTGGAGGCGATGAAGGAAGGCAAGTCGCCCGACCCGATCCACGGCCGCCGAGGCAAGCAGCGCAGCGTGCACAACAACTACTTCACGCTGCCGATCCTGTTCATCATGATCAGCAACCACTACGCGATGACCTATACGCACGCGTATAGCTGGCTAGTGCTGGCGGCCATCATGGCGGCCGGCGTGCTGATCCGCCACTTCTTCAACCTGCGCCACAAGGGCCGGGTATCGATCGCTTATCCGCTTGCCGGCGTGGCCCTGCTGCTGGCCGTGGCAGTGGCGATCGCACCGCGTCCGGTGGCGCCGATAGTGCCGGTGGCCGCTGCGGCTGCCGTGCCTGCCGCCGATGGATCGGTTGCCGCAGTGGCGGCAGCGGCGCCGGCCGCGCCCGACTTCGCCAAGATCCAGGCCATCATCACCCAACGCTGCGCGAGCTGCCACTCCGACAAGCCGACCCAGGCCGGGTTTGCCACTGCGCCGGCCGGCATGATGCTGCAGACGCCCGAGCTGATCCGCCAGCACGCCGCCAAGGTGTTCCAGCGCGCGGTGCAGACCAAGGACATGCCGCTGGCCAACATGACGCAGATGACCGACGAGGAACGCTCCGAAATCGCCGCCTGGTTCCAGGCCGGCGCCAAGTAAGCCAAGAGAACAAGGAAAACCCATGAACACCATCACCATCGACGGCTTCACCCTGAGCGCTGAGCAAGTCATCCGCGTGGCGCGCGCGCCGCACCTGAAGGTAGCGCTGGCGGACTCGTCGCGCACGGCCTTGAAGCAAAGCCGCGACTACATCGAAAGCACCTGGATGCACGACGAGGCGCCGATGATGTACAGCTTCAACACCGGCGTGGGCCTGCTGAAGGACACCCGCATCAAGGTCGAGCACATCGAGCTGTTCCAGACCCAGTTGATCCGCGCCCACAGCGCCGGCATCGGCGAGCCGTTCTCCGAGGAAGTCAGCCGCGCCACCATGCTGCTGCGCGCCAACGCCTTCGCCTCCAACTACTCGGCCCCGCGGGTGGAAGTGGTGGACCGCCTGCTGGCCTTCATCAACGCCGGCATCCACCCGATCATGCCGCAGAAGGGCTCGGTGGGCGCCTCCGGCGACCTGGCGCCGCTGGCCTACCTGGCCGCCGCCATCGCCGGTTTCGACGAAGCCGAAGTGATGTACCAGGGCCAGCGCATGCGCGCGCCGGAAGCGATCGCCAAGGCCGACATCGGCCCGGTGCAATTCGACCTCAAGGCCAAGGATGCCTCGGCCCTGATCAACGGCTGCACCGCCTCGCTGGCAGTAGCGATCCTGGCCGCGCACGACGCCCGCCACCTGCTGACCGACGCCTGCCTGTCGCTGGGCCTGACGCTGGAGGCGATGCGCGCCGAGATGGCCGCCTTCGATCCGCGCATCCAGCAGGCGCGTCCGCACACCGGCCAGATCAAGACCGCCCAGGTGGTGCGCACGCTGTTGAAGGGCTCGACCCGCACCACCCACGAGGCGCGCGCGGTGCAGTTGCCGGACGAATTGCGCCGCACCGACATCCCCTACACCGCCCGCATCCAGGATGTGTACTCGCTGCGCTGCGCGCCGCAGGTGTACGGCCCGGTGTTCGACGCATTGGACTACATCGACACCATCATCGAGAAGGAAACCAACTCCGCCACCGACAACCCGCTGATCTTCAGCAAGGAAGAGGGCGAAGGCTTCGAGATCATCTCCGGCGGCAACTTCCACGGCCAGTACCTGGCGCAGGCGATGGACTTGCTGGCGATGGCCATCACCGACCTGGGCAGCATCTGCGAACGCCGGGTGGCGCGCCTGATCGACCCGACGCTGTCGTGGGGCCTGCCGCGCAACCTGATGAGCGGCGTGCGCGGCGTGAATACCGGTTATCCGGTGGTGCAGTGCTCGCTCAGTTCGCTGGTGATGGAAAACCGCACGCTGTCGATGCCGGGCAGCGTGGACAGCATCCCGTCCAAGGGCAACAGCGAAGACCACATCTCCAACTCGACCTGGTGCGCGCGCAAGGCGCTGACGGTGGTGCAGAACACGCAATACATCGTCGGCGTGGAAATGCTGCTGGCGGCGCAGGCGTTGACGATGACCGAGGGCTTGCTCAAGGGCTTCACGCTGGGGCAGGGCACGCAGGCGGCATACGACGAGATTCGCCGCCAGATCCCGGCCTGCCTGGAAGGCGACCGCTGGTTCCACAACGACATCCAGGCCGCGCACGGTTTTGTGGTGAGCGGTTCGGTGCGCGATGCGGTGGTGGCTGCCATCGGGCAGTTCGTGTGAGGCGTTGTATTTAGCTGTGATTATTTCGCTGCGATGATCTTGCTGCGATGAAAAATGCCCGGATTAATCCGGGCATTTTTGCGTTTGGATCGTGCGGCGGTTTCAGCGCGATGCCGCCAACTGCAGCATGCGGTCGCCCATCCGGCGAAAGCCCGGATGGCCGGAAAGCTGCAGTTCGTTGCCGATCTTTTTCATGAAAGCGGCGGTGGCGGTGTCGGGAATCTTCTCCAGCCAGAAGTGGCCATCGTCGATGCGGCCGCGCTCGGCCAGCATGCAGGCATAGCTGTATTGGCCGCGGAAGTCGCCGCCCTCGGCCGATGCGCGGTAGTACTTGAACGCGGTGGCGCGGTCCGCTTCGACCACGAGGCCATCTTCGTAATAGCGTCCCACCAGGTTGAGCGACTTGGCATGGCCCAAGGCGGCCGCCTTGCGGTACCACTCCAGCGCCAGCGCGTGGTCTTGCTCCAGCACGCGGCCGCTGGAGAGGAAGTTGGCGTAGTTGTACATGCCCCAGTCGAGGCCGGCTTGCGCCGCCTGCAGGTACCAGTGGGAGGCTTGCAGCGGATCCGGCGCGATGCCCCAGCCATGTTCGAGGCAGCGGGCGCGCATGTTCATCGCGATCGGCAGGCCCTGGTCCGCAGCCCGCGCGAAGCAGTCGAAGGCGCGCGCGGCATCTTGCGCAATGCCCCGGCCATCCAGCAGCAGTTGCCCGAGCATGGCTTGCGCTTGCGGGTCTTCCAATGCGGCGGCGGCTTGCAGCCAGTGCGCCAGTGCGTCCGCCGGGCCTGCAAACAGGGCCTGCCATTGTTGCGCCGTCACGGCATCCAGTTCCGCACGGCTGCGCGGTGGGGCGGGGTGGCCGGTCATGTGGCGCTCCACTGGCGGATCAGGTTGTGGTACACGCCGATCAGCGTACGTCGCGCCGTTTCGTCGGCGTCGGTGGCATTAAGTTTCTGGATGGCATTGTCCAGGTCGAACAGCAGGGCGCGCCGGGTATCGTCGCGCACCAGGCTTTGCGTCCAGAAAAAGCAGGCAAGGCGTATGCCGCGCGTGATCGGCGTGACGCGATGCAGGCTGGTGGCGGGGTAGAGCACCATATCGCCGGCCGCGAACTTGGCGCGATGCAGGCCGTAGGTGTCGTGGATTTCCAGCTCGCCGCCGTCGTACTCATCGGGCTCGCTCAGGAACAAGGTGGCGGACAGGTCGGTACGCAGCTTGCGGCCGTCGGGCAGGATGCGGATGCTGCCGTCGATGTGCTCGCCAAAGGTCATCCCTTCGCCATAGCGGTTGAACATGGGCGGGTAGACGGCATTGGGCAAGGCGGCGCTGATGAAGGTGGAGTGGCCTTCGACCGCCGCCAGCACGATTTGCTGGCATTGGCGGGCCACTTCCGAGCGCTCGTCGATCTGTTGGTTGAACTTGACCGGCGCACCCTGGTAGCCGGCGGTAACGCGGCCATCCACCCAGGCGGGGCCGGCGGATTCGAGCTTGTCCCGCAGGATCTTGAGTTCGTTTTGGTCGAGTACTTCTGGAATGCGAACCAGCATGTTGTTCTTTCGGCGGATCTGGATCCGGGATCTGTTATGCGCGATGCGGACGTGGCCAGTTATGGTGTCGGCGCAACAATGTAAAAAGTTTTCAAGAGATTTTAATGATAATGAAAACGATTGTCATTTATAATTCTGCTTAACAATAATTAACAGGTTGCCGCTTGATGTTCATCAAGCATCCCGATTCAGGCGGCATCCCACGTTGCCGTAATTCCGCCAGCCACTCGTTCCGCACGAACCGCCAGCCCTTATCACCCTCGGGGAAGCGGCGAATGCCATGTCATGGCCTTCGCCGCATCAGTCTTCACCAATAAAAAAGGAAAAATATGGACCGCCGGTTCACTCCCGTCGTCGCGACCCTGTTCGCTGCGATCAGCACTCCTGGCATGGCGCAAACCAGCGCCGCCAAGGACTCATCCCAAGATGCCAGCTTGCCCGAAGTGGTGGTGACCGACAATGCGGCCAGCACTGTGAAGGTGGATAAGACCTCTTCGGTGAAGTCGACCGCGCCACTGCTCGATACGCCCAAGTCGATCACCGTCATCCCCTCCGAAATCATCAGCCAGACCGGTTCGACCTCGCTGGTGGAAGCGCTGCGCACCACGCCGGGCATTACCTTCTCGGCCGGCGAAGGCGGCACCCCGCTGGGCGATCGTCCGCTGATCCGCGGTTTCGACGCGCAAAGCGCGACCTACATCGACGGCGTGCGCGACACCGGCGCGCAGACGCGCGACATGTTCAACATCGAATCGATCGAAGTCACGCGCGGTTCGGACAGTACCGCGGGCGGCCGCGGCGGCCCGGGCGGCAGCATCAACCTGGTGTCCAAGCTGCCGAAGAAGGAAGCGTTCAATGAAGTCAACGTCGGCCTGGGCACCGACAGCTACAAGCGCACCACGCTCGACAGCAATATGCTGTTGGGCGACAACCTGGCCTTCCGCCTCAACGCGCTGTACTACGACAGCGGCGTGCCGGGGCGCCCGAGCGCGGTCGACGTCAGCCGCTGGGGTGTCGCGCCATCGATCAAGTTCGGCCTGGAAGGCCCGACCTCGGTCACGCTGAGCTACTACCACCTGCAATCGGACGACATGCCCGACTACAGCACGCCGTACCGCAACAGCGGGGCGGCGCGCAGCAAGGCCAACCCGGATGGCCCGGTCAACGTGGGCCGCCAGTTCTACGGCCGCACCGCGCTGGACTTCCGCAACACCCAGACCGACATCGGCACGGTGCAGTTCCAGCATGACTTCAGTAAGCAACTGTCGCTGCGCAATACCACCCGCTATGGCAAGAGCAGCCAGGATTACATCGTCACCAACCCGGACGACAGCGCCGGCAACGTCGTCAACGGCTATGTGTACCGTTCGCCCAAGACCCGCATCTCGGATACCACGACCATCACCAACCAGACCGACCTGACTGGCGAGTTCGAGACCGGCCCGTTCAAGCACAAATTTGCGACCGGCCTTGAACTGACCCATGAAGAAACCAATATCGGCAGCTATGTGGTGACGCAGACCAGCGCCAGCGGAGTGCCGATTTCCGGGCGTGTCTGCAATGCTTCGCTGTTGTCCAGCTATGCTTGCACCAGCCTTTACCGTTCCAATTCGGGCGACCCTTTCTACGGTACCGTGACCCGTTCGCCGACGGTCACCAACACGACCGTGATCACCAAGTCGCTGTACGGTTTCGACACGATGGAGCTGACCAGGCAATTGTTCCTGAACCTGGGCCTGCGCTGGGACAACTATTCGACCCACTCGGTGCAGAACACCGGCGCCAACAATTTCTCCAACAACGACAGCTTCCGCAATTACACGGCCGGCCTGGTCTACAAGATCACGCCTGAGGCCAGCGTCTATGTCTCCTACGGTACCGCTTCGACCCCGTCGGGCGCCAGCGTGGGCGATGGTGGCGACAACCTGTCAGCCGCCAACCAGGCGCTGCCGGCCGAGCGCACCAAGACCGCCGAAGTCGGCGCCAAGTGGGACCTGTTGAACAAGCAGCTGTCGCTGACCGGCGCGGTGTTCCGCATCGAGAAGAACAATGCGCGCGTGGCGGTGGATGCGACCACCCAGGCCGTGGCCGGCACCCAGCGCGTGAACGGCTTCGAACTGGGGATCTCGGGCAACCTGACCCGCAAGTGGACCGTGTTCGGCGGCTATACGCACCTGGATGCCAAGCTGGTCGACAACGGGCCGCTGGCGGCCAACTCGGTCAACAACGGCAACCAGTTCCCCAACACGCCCAAGGACAGCGCCAGCCTGTGGACGACCTATCAGGTCTTGCCCAAGCTGACCATCGGCGGCGGCGCGTTTTACGTCTCGCGCGTATTCGGCAATCCGGCCAACAGCCTGTTCGTGCCGTCCTACGTCCGTTACGATGCCATGGCCACCTATGTCGTGGACAAGAATGTGACCCTGCAACTGAACGTGCAGAACCTGACCGACAAGCTGTATTACGACCAGGCTTTCACCACGCACTATGCGCACATGGGCCCCGGCCGCTCGGCGGTGCTGAGCGCCAACATCCGCTTCTGATCCGGGCGGCGGCAAGAAAGGAAATGGCCCCGCAAGGGGCAATGCAGTGCAACGAAGCGTGATCGCTGCCATTTTGGCGCGACATATTCGCAGAACCAGAAAAAGCGCCGCTCCGAAGTCATCCGGAGCGGCGCTTTTTTCTTATGTAACGGCATTCCACCGGGGCATGCCTGCCAGCGAGGTGGCGGCGCCGTTCAGAAATGGTATTCGGCGCGCACCATCGGCGTCTTGGCCAGCGAGCCCGGCACGTTGGACGGGTTGCCGAACTTGTTGCGCCAGTACTGGTATTCCAGGCCGACGCGCAAGGTGTTCTTGTCCATGCCCATGGTATTGCCGAGGTCGTACATGATCTGGCCGTCGAAGTTCAGTTCGGGCGAAGTCGGGCCGCCGAATTCGTTCTTGCCCTTGGCCGCGATGTAGTTCAGGTAGCCTTCGAAGGCGAAGCCCGACGTACCGAAGGGAATGCCCCAGGCCAGGTTCAGCATCGGGTGCGTGTCATAGCTGTAGCGGCTGGAGATGCCCTTGGGCTGGTTGCTTTCGAACAGCGCCAGGAGGCTGATGTTGAGAAAGCCCGGCACGTCCATCATCAGGGTGGGGCCGACCACCCACATGCGCTTCTTGGAGGCGTAGCTGTTATCGTTCTTGGTGTTCCAGTCGAAGCCGAGCGTGAAGCCGACGCCGCGTGCCGGGCCGAAGGACAGGTCGCGGCCCGCGATCTTGCCGATGTCCAGCGTATGGCGGTAGGTGATGTAGGCTTCCTGCGCGTTGTCGTCCTTGCTGTCGGACATCAGCAGGTCGACGTTGAGGAAGTTGGTGCCGTATTTGTAGCCGCTGGCGTGGGTGAAGTTGACGATGTTCTTGCTGATGTCTTGCGTGTTGTAAGGCTCGGCGAAACGCGTGCCGTAGCGGTAGCCGATCGAATTGTCGGACCAGTCGGCCGCGGCAGCCGCGCCGGATGCCGCCAGCAGGCCGGCGGCAATGGCGCCGTGAATACGCCGGGATGTTTGTTGCATGGTGTCTCCTCCATTGTTTGATTGTGGCTGCGCGTTGTTGTTTGAGTGCGCAGTTCCGTGGTTCCGCCACGGCGGTCAGGCAAAAAACGGACGTGCGGGATGCAGGCATCCTGTGCCTGCGCAAAACAGGCGGTGCAGGCGGGTCAGGCGGATCAGACGGGATACGGTGGATGGCCGGCGCAGGGTAGGCCGGCCAATGCCCGGTCTTCAGCTTCGGTTGGAAGCGGCAGGGGCGTATGGGTGGGTCTGGCGCCAGTGTTGGGCGATATCGATGCGGCGCGTGACCCAGACCTTGTCGTGGCCGCCAATGTAGTCGAGCAAGCGCGCCAGCGATGCGGCGCGCCCCGGGCGTCCGGCCAGCCGGCAATGCAGGCCGACCGACAGCATCTTGGGACGGTCCAGCCCGTTCGGATCGCCTTCGCGGTACAGCGTGTCGAAGGCGTCCTTCAGGTAATCGAAGAACTGCGTGCCGGAGTTGAAGCCCTGCGGCGCGGCGAAGCGCATGTCGTTGGTGTCCAGCGTGTAGGGCACGATCAGTTGCGGCGCGCCCGATCCATCGGAAAGGGTGACCTCTTCCCAGTAAGGCAGGTCGTCCGCATAGCTGTCGGCGTCGTAGGCGAAGCCGCCGTGCTCGGCCACCAGGCGGCGCGTGTTGGGCGAGTCGCGTCCGGTGTACCAGCCCAGCGGCGGCGCGCCGGTCAGTTCGCGGATGATCTGCGCCGCTTCGGCGAGATGGCGACGTTCGGTGGCTTCGTCGACATTCTGGTAGCTGATCCAGCGCAGGCCGTGGCAGGCAATCTCATGGCCCAGTTCGAGGAAGGCGGCAGTGGCCTCGCGGTTGCGCTGCAAGGCGCGCGCCACGCCGAATACGGTCAGCGGCAGGCGGCGTTCCTCGAACAGGCGCAGCAGGCGCCATAGTCCCGCGCGCGAACCGTATTCATAGATCGATTCCATGCTCATGTGGCGCGCCGTGAAGCTTTGCGCGCCGATGATCTCGGAGAGGAAGGTCTCGGAGCCGGCATCGCCGTCGAGTACGCAGTTTTCCGCGCCTTCTTCATAGTTCAGCACGAACTGCACGGCGATGCGCGCGCCGCCCGGCCAGTGCGCATGCGGCACCTGGCGGCCGTAGCCGGCCAGGTCGCGGGGATAGTTGGGGTCTTTCATGTCTCCTGCCTCGTCTTGGTTTTCTGCTGTATTTGCGGCGATTGCGCGTGCACCTGTTTGGGGCGGATGGCACGGGTAAGGCATTATGTCCGCAGATTGGATGGGTGGTATAAGGTGGCTCGTATATGGACTTGAAAGGCTGCGGTATATCATTTGCCGTCATCGCATGCCATCGGCAGCGGACCGCGCAAGCGCCACGCAACGAACAACGAACAAGGGAAAGGAAAACACCATGGGCAAACTGAGCACGCACGTGCTGGACATCACCAAAGGCAAGCCGGGCGTCGGCGTGAGGCTGGCGCTGTATGCGGTCGAAGGCGGCAACAAGCGCCTGCTCAAGAATGCCGTCACCAACAGCGACGGCCGTTGCGACGAGCCGCTGCTGGCCGGCGACGAGGTGCGCGCCGGCAAGTATGAGCTGGTGTTCGCCGCCGGCGACTATTTCGCTGCGCAAGGCGTGGAAGTGCCATCGCCGCGGTTTGTCGACGAGGTGGTAATCGCCTTCGGTATCGCCGATCCGGCGCAGAACTACCACGTGCCGCTGGTGGTGTCGCCCTGGGCGTATTCGACGTATCGCGGCAGCTGATTCGGCGTTGTCCGCAAACAATGAGAAATCCGGCCGCCAAGGCCGGATTTTTTATTGGGCCGGTGTCGTATGGATATAACGATCATTGACCAGGGAGGTCAAGACATGATCCGCCCATGCGCCATTGATATGCAGGTAGGCGCGCGCCAGTCCTTCGCGTTCGAAGCCAAGCTTTGTCAGAAGCCGTGCGCTGCGCAGGTTTTCCGGGTGATGATTAGCCATCACCCGGTGCAGGCATAGCTCGTCGAAAGCAATTGTCAATGCGCATGCAAGCGCTTCGTGCATGAGACCTTGCCCTTCGCTCGCCGCATCGATGGAGAAGCCGAGATGGCAGGCTTGGAAGGGACCGCGGATGATGTTGGTGAAACTGCAGATGCCGGCGATGGCCGCCGGCTGGTGTTGGAGAGAAAACAGTAGATGCAGTGCCGAGCCTTCATGAATCTGAGCGGTTTGTTCATCCAACTGGGCTTCGGCAGCAGCAAGGGTAAAGTAGGCCGGGGCGCGTTCCGGTTCCCAGACCTGCAGTCGCTGGCGGTTGCGCAACCGATAGTCCAGCAGTGCAGTAGCATCTTGCAGTCCCGCCGGGCGCAAGGTCAGGCGGGACGTTTGCAAGGAGGTCTGCAAGGCAGGCATGGCTCAGAACTCGTTCTGCAGTTTCTTGTACCCCTGCACCAGCTCGTTGTTGGTGCGGGCCACGTCTTCCGAGAATTCGGAGGCGGCCACCGAGACGCGGGCGATGGTCGAGAGGTCGGTCTTGGGGCCGATGCGTTCGGTCGACGGGACATAGAAACCCGGCGGCAGGTCGCAGCCGTCGACCACGGCGTTGTGGCGCACCACGCAGCCTTTGCCGATGCTGCAATTGAACAGCACGCTGTTGAAGCCGATGAAGGCTTCGTCGCCGACGGTGCAGGGGCCGTGCACGATGGCGCGGTGGGCGATGGAAGTGCGCTCGCCGATGGTGACCGCGGCGCCGGACTTGGAGTGGATCACCACGCCGTCCTGGATATTGGAGTGGGCGCCGATGACGATGGGTTCCATTTCGCCGTTGGCGTCGACCTCGTCGGCGCGGATCACGGCATAGGGGCCGATGAAGACGTTCTCATGGACGATCACCTTGCCGCACAGGATGGCGGTCTGGTCGACGTAGGCGGATTCGTGGACTTGGGGCCGGTGGCCGGATGGGTTGCGGCGAAGCATGGGGATGCGCTCTCCTTGGTCTGGAATGGGCTGGTTGCCGTTTCTGTCCGCCGACTCGCGTTCGGCAGGGCGGGCAAACCGGGTAGCGATCATACCTTGTTTGGGACGCGGTCGCGTCGGCGCGGGCGTTCAGGAGGCGAGATCGCCGTTTTCCTTGTCCGAAGTACAGGTAGACAATATAATGATAATCATTCTCAAAATAAGAGAGTGAGTATTAAAGTGAAAAACAGAGCGTTTCGCCCGGCCATCGGCGCATGCCGGCAGCGGTGCAGGAACGCCAGCCATCGGGAAACGGTCGGCAGTTCGACAACCGTGCAGGCGAGGGCCAGTCATATCAACCGGATGCGATGCAAGGCCGATACAAGGCTGATACAAGGCATTTTCCGCATCCATCCGCCCTCGCAGCATCGCCAGTCATGGCCGCCGTCAACATATCGGCAGCCTAGCCCGCACAGAACATCCCTTCCAGCAGAAGCGCCTCCTGAGGCCGTCCGATTCGCGCCAAACGAAACGGCATCCGTACGTACGGGCATTCATGCCCGTCGCATGCGTGTGCCGTTTCCCTGGCTGAACCTCATCCAGAGTGTGACCAGAAAACCAACATCGCAAACTTCGAAAGGAATAAGTTCATGAAGCGTCTGGCAATCGTATCGAGCCTGCTTTCCACCCTCGTGCTGGCAGTGCCGGCATCTGCGCACCAGATATGGCTGCAGCAGGACGCCAAGGGCGCGCAGCTCTACTTCGGCGAGTTCGGCGAAAACCTGCGTGAAGCCTCGCCCGGCCTGCTCGACAAGTTCGTGAGCCCGAGCGCGGTGCTGATCGGTTCCAACGGCGACCGTACGCTGGCGTTGAGCAAGCAGTCCAATGCCTTCGCGTTGTCGGCCAGGGCCGGCAGCGGCGAGTCCATCGTGGCCGAAGAAGCGCACTACCCGGTGTTCGAGAACAAGCGTGGCGGCGGCACGCCGACCCTCACCGCGTGGACCCCGGCGGCGCGCCTGGTAACGTCCAACGCAGCGCAGGAGCCGCGCCTGACGCTGGACCTGCTGCCCACCGGCAAGCCGGGCGAATTCAAGGTGACCTACAAGAACGCGCCGCTGCCCAAGGCCAAGGTCGGCCTGGTGGTGCAATCGGGCTGGATGAAGGAAGCCTATTCGAACGAACAGGGGCTGGTGCATTTCGACATGCCGTGGCAAGGCGCCTACGTGGCTGAGGTGCACCATACCGACAAGGTGAGCGGCGAGCGCGACGGCAAGGCCTTCGATACGGCCAGCTTCGTGACCACGCTGTCGTTGGTGCAGCCCAAGGGCATCAAGGCGCTGCCGGCCGGCCCCGCGGCTAAGCCCAACAAGTAATCAAGTCATCGCGGCAAGCAAGCGAACACCATGAAATCAACGACGCAATCCGGCCCGACGATGCTGTACCGCCTGGCCGTTCTTTCGCGCGTAGCCGCCGCCATCTGCGGCGGTTACGCGCTGGCCGGCTTGTGCACTGCATCGCTGGCCGTATGGCTGCCGATGGCGCGGGCCGATGCCGTGATGACGGTCACCATGCTGTCATTCGCCATCCATGCCTGCGCCGTGATCTGGGTGTTCGCCGCGCGCGATGCCTGGCGCGCCTGGATCGGCCTGGGCTTACCCACGCTGGCGCTGGCGGCGGCGTATTGGCTGGGCCGGAGCGCGTCATGAGGGAAGGTTTTCGCCAGTCGATGGCATGGCTGCACACCTGGAGCGGCTTGTTGGTGTGCTGGGTATTGCTGCTGGTGTTCGCCGGCGGCACCGCCAGTTATTTCAAGGACGAGATCACGTTCTGGATGAAGCCGGAACTGCATGCCGGCGCCGGCGAACAAGTGGCGCCGGCGGTGGCCTTGCAGCATGCGGTGGCGTATTTGGAGCAAGAGGCGCCGCAAGCCGAGCGCTGGTTCATCAGCCTGCCGTCCGAACGCAGCCGCGCCATGCAGGCAGGCTGGATCAGCCCGCCGCCCAAGGATGGCGCCCAGGGCGCATCGCGCAGCCGCTTCAAGAGCGAGACCCTCGATCCCGCCAGCGGCCAGAAGATGGCCGCCGTGCGCGAGACCCGTGGCGGCGAGTTCCTCTACCGCCTGCATTTCGACCTGCACTACATGCCGGCTATCTGGGCGCGCTGGATCGTCAGTGTCTGCGCGATGTTCATGCTGGTGGCGATCATCAGCGGCGTCATCACGCACAAGCGCATCTTCAAGGATTTCTTCACCTTCCGTCCGGGCAAGGGGCAGCGCTCCTGGCTGGACGCGCACAATGCCACTGCCGTGCTGGCCTTGCCGTTCCACCTGATGATCACCTATACCGGGCTGGTCACGCTGATGTTCATGATCATGCCGTGGGGCGCTCAGGCCGCTTATCGGGACAAGGGGGGCGAAGCCGCTTTCTTGGAAGAAGTCTTCCCGGTCGGCGCCGGGCGCGCCAAGCCGGCCGGCGTGCCTGCGCCGCTGGCAGCGATGGCGCCGATCGTCGAGCAGGCCAGCCGGCATTGGAACGGCGCGTCGCTGGCCACTATCGTGGTCAACAATCCGGGCGACGCCAACGCCACCATCGTCGTCACCCGCCAGAAAACGCACACCCTGTCTTACCTGCAGCCGGGCATGCTATTCAACGGCGTCACCGGTGCGCCGGTCTCGGCCATGGGCGACGACCCCAGCGCCGCGGCGGTCACGCGCGGCGCGCTGTACGGTTTGCATATAGCGCATTTCGCCGACCCGTGGCTGCGCGTGCTGTTCTTCCTGTGCGGCTTGTCGGGCTGCGTGATGGTCGCCAGCGGCGCGTTGCTGTGGGCGGTCAAGACGCGCCAGAAGCAGGCCAAGGCCCTGGCGCAGGGCGCGCGCCGCACGTTCGGGCTGCGCCTGGTCGACGCGCTCAACATCGGTGCCATCGCCGGTTTGCCGATCGCCTTCGCCGCCTATTTCTGGGCCAACCGCCTGCTGCCGGTGGGCTTGCCGCAGCGGCCGCAGATGGAGATCACCTGCTTCTTCGCGGCCTGGGCCGCTGCCGCCGTGCTGGCGCAGATCCGCCCGACGATGGGCATGTGGCGCTTCCAGTTGTCGGTGGCGGCGGCGATGTTCATCGGCATACCCATCCTCAACGTTTTCACCACGCACTCCCATCTGGGCGTAACGCTGTTGCTGGGGCGCGGGCCGTGGCCGGTAGCCGGTTTCGACATTACCGTGCTGCTGCTGGGCAGCGCGCTGGCGCTGGCGGTGCGCGCGCTCAACCGGCGCGAAAAGAAACAGGCCAAGGCGGCTGCCACCGGCGCCAAGGCCGAGCCGGGCAAGCTCAAGGAGGCGGCATGAATCCCTTCGGTGTTGCGCTGGCGATGGTGCTCGGTTATTGCGCCTGGAGCGCCTTGTCCATGGCGATGGACCGCCATTACGCGGATATTCACGGCCGCGGCGCCGAACCCGACGCCGCGCAGCGCAGGCGCCTGCGCTGGCTGGGCACGCTGGGCATCGTCCTGACTTGCGCGGTGGCGGTGGCGATGCTGGGCTGGACCATCGGGCCGGTCGGCTGCATCGGTTTCCTGACCATGGCGGGCGTGCTGCAGGTGTTGTCGCTGACGTATGCGCCGGCACGCGTTCCGGTTTTTTCGCGCTGGCTGGCGTATGCGGCGCCGGTGCTGGCGGGGCTGTGGCTGTTGTGATCCGGTGCGCATCGGGCGCTTGATACGGATCAAGGCCGCACGCGGCGATATGGTTTCAAATCGCTTCTTCTCTCTGTTGTTTCTTTGTTGTTTTTCAGGGCTGCGGCAATATGCCGCAGCCCTTTTTTCATCCCGGCCGGAGTGGCTAAGTGCTTGTGTCGAAAGGGCTTTTCTTCACAGCTGTGAAGAGGCCGGCAGGCGCTGCCCAACGGGCTTCCGCGCATGCCGTGGCGGCCATGCTAGATTCGCGCGATGGGGAACGAACACAATCATCGGCGCGCATACATGCTGCTCTCGGCGCCTGCCGTATGGAGCGCGATCGTGCTGATGCTGGCCGTCGCGCTGTTGCCGACCGTATCGCGTCTGGCCGCGGCGATGGCCGATGGCCAGCGGGCCTTCTTGCAGGAAATCTGCAGTGCCTCTTCCGCCGCCGATGGCAAGGACGCGCCGGCCCCGCTGAAGTCGATGGCGGCATGCCCTTATTGCCTGCTGCAAGCCGAGTTGCCTTATCCGGTCCGGCCGGCGGCGCTTGCCGCCGTGGTGCTGCAACCGTTGTACTTCCTGCCGCGCCTGTTCCATCTGGAGCCATCCCGGCTGTTCGCCTGGATCAATGCCCGGTCGCGCGCGCCGCCGACTGCCTGATCCTTCCTCCCTTCTTTCTCCTGATTCTTTCAGCCGACCATCAAGGCGGGATTGCACGCGCAATCCCGCCCACCGTATTTTCGCCGTTCGCCATGAGCCAACTACCAGTCGTCCATTCGTCATCCATCCCGTCATCCATCCGCTTCAAACCGCGCCCGCTGATGCTGGCCTTGCTCTCCGCCTGGAGCGGCGCCGCGCTGGCGCAGGCCGCGCAGGCTGTGCCGGCCGATACTGCACCCCAGGGCGCCGATGCCTTGCCCGTCATCGAAGTGCGCGAGGCCGCCTCGGTGCCCGAGCGCAAGCAACTGCCGCAGACCAGCGCCAGCGTCACGGCCGCGACGGCCGCCGACAGCATCAACGTCACCGACACTGCCGATGCATTGAAGTATCTGCCCAGCCTCTCGGTGCGCAAGCGCTACATCGGCGACACCCAGGCGCCGCTGGCCACGCGCACCACCGGCGTGAATGCCAGTGCGCGCAGCCTGGTGTACGCCGACGGCATCCTGCTCTCGGCGCTGGTGAACAACAACAACGGCAACGGTTCGCCGCGCTGGTTCATGGTGGCGCCGGAAGAGATCGAACGCATCGATGTCATGTACGGCCCGTTCGCGGCCGAATACCCCGGCAATTCCTACGGCGCGGTGACCGAGATCACCACGCGCATGCCGCAGCAGTTCGAGGCCAGCGTCAAGGCGCTGTATTCGCAGCAGGATTTCAGCCAGTACGGCAATGGCGGCACCTACCGGGCGCAGGAGTACAACGTCTCGCTGGGCAACCGCAGCGGCGCGCTGGCATGGCGCTTCTCCGCCAACCACCTGGACAGTTTTTCGCCGCCGGTGACCTATATCACCTCCGGCGCCATCCCGGCCGGCACTAGCGGCGCGGTGGCGGCGCAGGACCGCACCGGCAAGCCGATCTACGTGCTGGGCGCCGGCAACCTGACGCATACCGTGCAGGATGCCGCGCGGCTGAAGCTTTCCTATGACTTCACGCCCACGCTCACGGCTACTTACACGCTGGGCCTGTGGCAAAACCAGGCCAATGCCAACCCGCAAACCTTCCTCAAGAATGCGTCCGGCGCGCCGGCCTATGGCAGCGGCTTTTCCAGCAACAGCGTGGACCAGCAGCAGTGGATGCAGGGCCTGGAGTTGCGCAGCAAGAGCGGCGGCGCGTGGGACTGGCAAGTCGCGGCCAGCAGCATGTCGGCATCGCGCGACCTGACGCGCACTTCGACTGCGGCCTTCCCGGCCGGGCAGGGCGGCGGCGCGGGCACCATCGCCGACGCCAGCGGCACCGGCTGGAGCACGCTCGACGCCAAGGGGATCTGGCGGCCGGAAGACGGCGCCGGACAGCGCGGCACGCACACGGTCAGCTTCGGCGCGCATTACGACCGCTACACGCTGGCCACGCCGACCTGGAACACCGCGGACTGGATCGCCGGCGGCAACGGTGCGCTGGCGTCGGACTCACGCGGCAAGACCGAGACCTCGGCGCTGTGGGCGCAAGATGTCTGGCGCCTGGCGCCGGCACTCAAGGCCACGCTGGGTGCGCGCTACGAGTGGTGGCGTGCGTTCGATGGCTATAACTTTTCCACCACCGGCGGCGCCGGTTTTCCGGTGAACCAGCCGCAGGTCAGGCAGGACGGGGTGTCGCCCAAGGCCTCGCTGGCCTGGGCCGTCAACGATGATTGGCTGGCCACGCTGTCGACCGGCCGCGCCTTGCGCTTCCCGACCGTAGGCGAGCTGTACCAGAACGTGCTGGCCGGCGGCGTCTACCTGCAAGCCAATCCCTACCTGAAACCGGAGAAAGTGTGGTCGACCGAACTGGCCATCGAGCGCGCGCTGGCCGAAGGGCGCGGCAAGTGGCGCGTTTCGCTGTTCGAGGAACGGGTGTCGGATGCGCTGATTTCGCAGTCGTCGACGCTGGGCAATAACGTGGTGTCGTTCACGCAGAACGTCGACAAGACGCGCCAGCGCGGCATCGAGGCCGCCTTCGAGCGGAACGACCTGATGCTGCGCGGCTTGTCATTGAACGGCAGCGTGACCTATGTGGATGCGCGCATCCTGGCCAACAGCGGTTACGTGCCGACCGTCGCCGGCGCCACTTCGGTGGGCAAGCGCACACCCTATGTGCCGCAATGGCGGGCGACGCTGGTGGCGACCTACAAGCCGGACGACCGCTGGAGTTACACCCTGGCCGGCCGTTACAGCGCACGCGTGTATGCCACGGTGGACAACACCGACGTCAACAGTCACACCTACCAGGGCTTCGACGGCTACACCGTGTTCGACGCGCGCGTGCGCTATCGCTTCGACCGGCATTGGAGCGGCGCGCTCGGCGTGGATAACCTGACCAACCGGGATTATTTCCTGTTCCATCCGTTCCCGCAGCGGACGGCGTTTGCGGAGTTGAAGTACGACTTCTGATCGGTGACGCCGGGTCCTGACTTGCGTCAGGACGACGGTCGTGGGTCAGGCCGCCTTTTCCTTGCGCGGTTCGCCCAGTCCCATTTCCTTGCGGAAGATATCTTCCATCTCGCGCCGCACCCGGATCGCCTCGCGCGAAGCATCGATGGCCACGTCCGCCCAGCTCACCGTCTGGCCGGCGGCCACCGGCCGCTGCAGCACGATGCCATGCGCCAGCCCGATGGGCAGCGCCTCGCGGTTGAGCGAGGCGGCGGCCGGCATCAGCTTGCCGTAGACCATGTAGCCGCCTTCGCCATCGAGTTTTTCGCCCGGCTTGAGGTCGCGCTTGGCGACGGCTACCGTGTCGCCCGCGAATCCCCGCGTGTCGCCGGTCGGCTGGCCGCGCACCGCGATGCTGGCGACCGAATAGCCCAGCTCCAGGCCGATCAGGTGATAGGGTTTGTACATGGAAGCGAAGCGGCCGCTGGCGTCGGTCTTCAGGCCGTATTGGGCGAAGCAGTCGCGCACGTAGTCGGTGGGCGCTTCGAAGGTAACGTAGACGCCCCAGCGCAGGTCGCGGAATACCGGACGGCCGTCGCGTTCCAGCGAGGAAACCACTTCCACCGTGCCCGAGTGCTGCAGGATGCCGCCGGCCGCTTGCGGACGCAGCACGGTCGGCAGGTCGTCCACGCCGCAGGGCGGGAAGGCCAGGCCGGCATCGGCCGGGCGCAGGCCGCAGGCGTTGGAGACGGCGGCCATCTCCAGCGCCGATTTGGTGCCGTCGAGGAAGGAGTTGAACATCTGCGGGTTGAAGTCGCCGCCGGCCACCTGTGCTTCGCTGAAGCCGTAGTGGCCCCACACCGTGTCCGGGGTGGACTGGTGATAGACCGGCAGGTACTTGGTGCCCTTGCCGGCGCAGACCACCTCGAAACCGGAGGTGCGCGCCCAGTCCACCATCTCGGCGATCAGCGCCGGCTGGTCGCCGTAGGCCATCGAGTAGATGATGCCGGCTTCGGCCGCGCGCCGCGCCAGCAGCGGGCCGGCCAACGCATCGGCCTCGACGTTGACCATGATGATGTGCTTCTTGTGTTGGCAGCACAGCAGCGTGTGGCGGATGCCGGCGGCCGGGTTGCCGGTGGCGTCGATCACGATGTCCAGCTCGGGCCGTGAAATCAGCGCCTCGGCGTCATCCTGCACGAAGGTGCTGCCGTGCCGCAACGCCTCGTCCCACGAACGCGCGGCATATTGTTCGGCTTTCCAGCCGACCCGCTGCAGCGATTGCTGCGCGCGCTGCGGCGACAGGTCGGCAATGCCCAGCAGGTGCACGCCCGGCGTGCGCGGCACCTGCGACAGGAACATCGATCCGAACTTGCCGGCCCCGATCAGGCCCACCCGCACCGGCTTGCCTTGTTCGGCCAGCGCTTTCAGTTGATTGAACATCGTTGCCATGTCGTCTCCTCGCGTTGATGTTTGATGTGTAAGGCCTGCGGGGCCGGTGCGTTTGCCGTTATCCGTTTGTCGCTATCCGGCCATCGTTGTAGCGAAAAGAGTAGCATTGGGATTTTCACGCGTAAATGTCGAAATTTGCACATTTGTCGTGCGATAAATCACATATCCAACAGGGCTCAACGATGAGGAAATTCGACTGGGACGACTTGCAAGCCTTTCTCGCGGTGGTGCGCGCGGGGCGCCTGACGGTGGCGGCGCGCAAGCTGGGGGTGGACCATTCCACGCTGAGCCGGCGCATTGCCGGGCTGGAGCAGGCGATCGGGGCCACGCTGTTCGACCGCCGTGCGGCCGGTTATGCATTGACCGCCGAAGGCGAGCGCCTGGTGCCGGATGCCGAGGCCATGGAAAACCTGGCGATCCGCATCCGCTCGCGCCAGGACGATGCGGCCCAGGGCCTGACCGGGTCGGTGCGCATCGGTACGCCGGAAGCATGGGGCACCTATTTCCTGGCGCCTGAGCTGAAGGAACTGGCGCGCCTGCATCCCGAGCTGGAGGTGGAGCTGGTGGCCAATCCGCGCATGTTCAGCCTTTCCAAGCGGGAGGCCGATATCGCGGTGAGCATGACGCGGCCCGAAAAGGGCCGGTTGATCGCGCGCCGCCTGAACGACTATGAGCTGGGCGTCTATGCCGCGCACAGCTATCTGGCCGAACATGGCGAGCTCACCGGGCGCCGCCAACTGGAGCAGCATCGCTGGGTCGGCTATATCGAAGACCTGATGTGGTCTTCCGAGCTGGATTATCTGGGGGAAATTTCGGCCTCACTGGCGCCGCACATCCGGATTTCCAACGTGATCAGCCAGGTACAGGCGGTGGCCGCGGGCGTCGGCCTGGGGGTGTTGCCATGTTTTCTGGCGCGGCGGGAGCCGGGGCTGGTCAGGGTCTTGCCGGGTGAGATCAGCCTCACGCGCTCTTATTGGTTGCTTACGCATGCCGATGCGCGCGACCTGGTGCGGGTACAGGTGGTGGCGGATTTCATTATCAGCCGTCTGGCTGCGCGTGGCGGGGATTTCTGGATGGATACGGCGTAGCCGGCTGGTATCAGGAAGGACGATAAAGCGCCGGCGTTTAGCCGCTGCGCGCTTTCTCAATGGTTTCGCGCGCCGCTTCCAGCATGGCGGCGGGCTCGGGGGCGTTGGATTCCAGGTAATGGTTTTCCAGCGTGACGGCAAGGTTGCTCATCTTTTCCGACAGCTCGGCCAAGGCCACGCTGAGTTCGCACATCAAGGCGGAGATGTTTTTCGGCGATTGGTCCATGGCTGCTTCCTTTTCAGAGTGCGATCCTCCCTGTTGGCATGTCCTGAAATTCAGTGTGGCGCCAGCAAAGCAGGTACAAACCGATTACGTTGCACGTTCCTGATTATTCTATGACGAATATTCGTTGGACTGTTGGACGTATCAAAGGTGCGGGGAAAAAATATAAGAAGAAGGGAAATTGTTTGGCGATATGGCAATCATGCGCGCCATTGCCTTGCGCGGCCGGCAAGCCCGGCAAGATCTGGAACAGGTTCTTACAGGTATTTCACTTCGATGGTGGCCGAGCCGTCCAGCGGTATGTCCTGGTTCAGCGGCAGTTCTTCGGCCTTGTTCAGTACCGGGTACACGCTGATCTGGGTCGACAGCACCTTTTGCGCGGCCGGTTGCGCACCGTTGCCGGTGAAGGAGAAATACTGGCCTTCGTGCTGGATGTAGCCGCTGCCGGCATTCCAGTTGTTGCCATTGTCGGTGGAGACGATGCTGGTGACGCTGCGGCCGTCCGCGGTGGTGCCATTTTCGAAGGAAAGTACGTAGCCGCCGACCTTCTTGCCGGCCACGGCGCCCAGGCCGAAGTTGTATGCGTTGCCGGCCTGGATGCTGTCGGTAATGCCGGCCACGCGGGAGGAGGCGCGGTTGTCGACGACGGTCAGGGCGATCTTGGCGGCGGCGTTGCAGCTCACGGTCAGGGCGATCTGGCGGGCCGGCAGGGCGGTGGTTTGGCCGTGGCGCAAGGCGCCGGCCGAAATGTTGCCATAGTTGACCACGCCATCGGCGGCCAGGGTCGGGGTGCAGGCCGCCGGGCGGATCACGCCGGTGACCTTCAGCTCCACCGACGGCGCCGCATGCGACAGGCTTGCTGCGTTTGCGGCGGCAACCAGGGTCAGCATGTTCAGGAGGCGTTTGATCATCGGTTCGGCTTGTCGGTAAGCGCAATGGGTTGCGCGATGTAGCCATTCTCCCGATACCGGCCTCGCAGTTATATGGGAAAAGTCTCAAAAATCTTCTGATATGTACATTCCTTCCACATTCCTCCCGTATTCCTCCTGCATTCCTTCATGCAGCGCTACCCCATGGAAAAGCCCGCGCAGGCTCAATGGCGGGCCCGGTACCAGGCTTGCCCTATCCATTCGCGCATGGCGTAGCTGGATAGCTGCAGGTTCGATGCGGCAGGGAAATAGTCGGTGAGCCGCGGGCTTGCCGCGCTGGTGAAGACGGTCGGGGCCGGCGTGACCTTGAGCCCGGCGCCGGAAAAGGCGCGCACCGAGCGCGGCATGTGGATGGCGTCGGTGACCAGCAAGATGCGTTCGACACTGGCGGCCTTGAGCAGCGCGGCCGACATGGTCGCATTGTCGTAGGTGGTGTTGGAGCGCTGTTCTTGCCAGCGCGCCTCGGCGCCGAGATCGCGGCGCAGGGTGCGCGCCATGAGTACGGCTTCGCTCTGGGCGGAGCCGTCGGGATTGCCGCTGGTGACCAGGATGGGCAATCCGGTCTTGCGCTGCAGATAGGCGCCGTATTGCAGGCGTTTCATGCCCATCGTGCTGGCTTCGTCGTCATTCCCGTATTCCGGCGCGTTACCCAGGCGCCCGGCGCCCAGGATGACAATGGCTTGCGCATCGCCGGCCGCCGCCAGCGGCGGGTATTGGCCCTCCAGCGGCCGCACCAGCAGCATGGCGCCGGCGCGCGTGCTCAGCACCAGCAACATGGCCACGCCCAGAAAGATCAGCAGATTGCCGGCTTTGCGCATGCGCCGGCGCAGCAAGAAGCCCGTCGCGCAGAGCAGGAGCGAGTTGACAGGCGGAAGCAGCAGGGCGCTGGCGATGGCGGAAAGCAGGACGGAAAAAGGCATTAGTGGCGGCAGTCGGGAGGCGAAAGTCGTTTCATTGTCGGCCATCTCAATGTTTTGATCTAGCATTGCCGCGGCGAAGAAAAGGGAGGCGGGTTGCCTTGCCGCACGGAACACCGCAAAATCTGGTCATCTCAAAGGGAAGGGCGAATGCCCCGGGGAACAGAGTGATACGTCTTGTCTTGTTGTTGCTGGGGGCGGATTTCATCCGCCGCAATTGGCATGTGCTGGCAATCGTCGGCCTGGCCTGGGGCGCCATCGGCGTTTCGCTGATGATCGATGCCCTGGACGGCGTGCTCAATTTTCCATTGTCCCTGTTCGGCTACCTGCTGTTGCTGGAAAGCCTGGCGACCCTCTGGGTCGCCAACAGCGGCATCGGCGCGCAGAAAACCCTGCGTTACGTCAAGGGCGGGATTTTCCTGCTGATCGCGCTGCTCATCATTACGCCGTACCACGCCAATAACATGGCGCTGGCCATGCTGTTCGGCACCGCCTTTGCCATCGGCGGCGGGCTGCAGATCACATCGGCATTGGTGGTGCGTTTCCCGCGCTGGCGCGCGGCGGTTGCCGGCGGCGGCGTGCAGATCATTCTCGCCATCATCTTTTTCCAGCCTTATCCCACCCACTACAAGGGCACGGTGCCGTTCTGCCTGGCACTGGGCCTGATCTTCGGCGGCTGGAACATGATCTGGCTGGCGCTGCGCACGCGCATGCTGCCGCAGCGCGTTTCGGTCGATATGCTGGCCCAGCGCAATAGCACGGATGGACGTCCATTCGATGCCGGCCTGTATCGCGGCGACGAAGCGATGAAGCCGATGCTGCAAGCCGGCGGCGGCGCGCTGGGCAAGGGATGGAAAGCGCCGGCGGCCAGGGAAACAAGCCCCGGCCGGCAGAGCGGGGAAGGGGAAATTTTGCCGCCAGATCAAGATGGCGATCGGCCTTCCATGACGGTGCACGTATGGACGCCCACCGGCAGCGCCAAAGGGCCGGCGCGGCGCCAGCCGGTGATCGACCGCTACATCGCCGCGGTCGACACCAATGGCGTGATCTCCACCGGCCATGCCGCGCTGGAAGTGTCGCCCGACCTGTACATCAGCCTGTATCCGGCCGAAGAGATCGACCGCTCGCCCGACCAGTTCGCCCGCCTGTTGCGCGCCACCGTCGATAACGACGTCAAGGGGCGTTACCTGAGCGACTACCCGAGCGAAGCCGCGTCATGGTGCGAGTCGACCGAGAAGATCGTCTTTCGCGACTACAGCCGCCAGCGGCTGGATGGCTTCTGGAGCCGCTATCGCCAGAAGGAAATCTACAACCTGACCTACCGCAATTGTTCCAGCACCGTGGCGCATGCATTGGAGGCCGCGCTGGAGGGCGTCATCGGTGCGCGCGACCGGCACTGGTTCAATGCGGTCAGGATGATGTTCACCCCGGAGATCTGGGTGGCCAGCCAGATCCACAAGCGCGCCCAGACCATGGCCTGGACGCCGGGGCTGGTGCTCGATTACTCGCGCGCGCTGCGGGCGGTGGTGCATCCGCGTCCCTTGTCGTGGGCGGCATCGCTCCAACTGGCCTTGCGCCAGAGCCGGCGGCTTCGGGAGATATGGCGGGCGCGCAGCAGTTACGACGAGCGGCGCGAACCCTGACATTTGGGAGACAGCATGAACATGCGACAGGCAGCGCCGTTGTTACCCCAGGAGCATTGGTTGGACGCCGCCGACGGCACCCGCCTGTTTTGCCGCGACTGGCTGTTGCCCGGCGCGGCGGCGGCGGTGCAAATGGTGCACGGGCTGGGGGAGCATGGCGGACGTTATGCGGAGCTGGCGCAGTTGTTCAACGAGTCCGGGATGTCGGTGCGCGTGTGCGACCATCGCGGCCACGGCAATTCCGGGGGACGCCAGGGCAGTCTGGCGCGACCGGACGATCTGCTGCAAGACCTCAAGCTCGGCTTCGACGACTTTGCGCGCCGCACGCAGTGCATGCCGATCCTGTTCGGCCATAGCATGGGCGGCCTGGTGGCGGCGCGTTTCGCCACCGGCGGGTTCAGCCCGGTGCGGGCGCTGGCGTTGTCATCGCCGGCATTGGCGCTGGATATGCAGGGTTGGCAGAAAGTGTTGCTGGCGCTATCGAGCCGCGTGGCGCCGGGCTATTCGTTGCCGACAGCATTGCCTGCCAGCCGTATTTCACACGATCCCGAACAAGTCGCGGCCTATCGGCGCGACCCGCTCAACCACGGCAAGATCGCGCCGCGCATGCTCAATTTCATGCTGGATGCCATGCAGCAGGCCGTGCGCGCGGCCGGCCAGTTCGAGCAGCCGGTGCTGATGCAGGTGGCGGGCGACGATGCGTTTGTTGCTGCGCGCGGCAGCCGTGACTTTTTCGATGCCTTGCCGGCCGGCCGCAAGACCATGCATTGGTACGGCACGGCCTACCACGAGATATTCAATGAGGCGCCGGAAATCCGGAACCAGGTCAAAAACGATCTGCGCCAATGGCTGGCGCAATTGCCGAGGGATGCGTGAAGCAAGGATGACGGGTGGGCACGGGTTCGGAAATTAACCGGAAATTACCCATGTAAAGAGGCTTTCGGGCGCTTTCACGCCCATGCATCAGCTTCAGGGCTGTCCGCTGGGGACATTGCTGAAGGCGCAACGGCTGTCGAATCCGACGAAGCCCGGCGCGCAGGCGCAGCCGCCCAGCGCCAGCAGCAGCGTGATGGCAGCGACAGTGGAGGCAAGACGCATCATGCGTATTCTTTCGTTCCGGTTTGCAAACCTGCGAGTGTAATGGCCCGTCAGGCTTTTGCAAGATGCAGGGGAAGGCGGCGCGCGCCTGGCGGCATGCCATCTTGTCATTTCCGGTCGACGCCAGCCTTGCCGGAACGGCAAGCAAGATTGCCTGAAGGAAAAGAAACCTTGTTATCAATATCAATGATAAGAAGGCAAGATATGGAGAGAAACAGATTGGCGGATGAAAAAGAAAAAAGCGGCTTGTCCGCATTGCAATGCGACAATTACCGCTTTTTCAGAGTTGCCGTTTTTACTCCCCATCTCCTTGGGGACAAGGAGAGCCGGCCAACCGGGGAAGCTGATTACTTGACCGAAATCAGGTAGCGGGCGACCATTGCGCCGATCAGCAGGGTGTAGGGCAGGAAGTCGATAACGATGTTCATGATGAGCTCCGCAAAAAAGTTGATCTGTTGCGTTGCAATATATGTGTTCCATCGAAAAGCAGCCAATTTTGAATCCCAATATCAGTTATCGATTTCTTGAATAACTGGACCGGGCCCTGTGCGGATCAGCCCCGGATATCTGAAAACCTTTTGAGATCAATGGCTTGCGGCCAAGCCGTGGCGTAAAGGAAGCGCGCGTGCAGCGATGTGCCGGGGAAAAGACATCGTCGCGCGGTGTTTCATCCGCGCGACATGCCAGCATTGGGGCCGCAGGGGGAGTTATTGCCCGGCCAGGCTCATCTTCAGGCCGCGTATATCGGAGGCAATGCGGATGGTGTAGGCGGCGCCGTTCTTCACCGCCAGCGTGATCTTGTTCTGGTCGGTATAGCCGGGCGAGTTGAGGGTATGGACCGGTTTGACGCTGAATACGTAACTGCCCGGCTTGAGCCAGATCGACAGGTGTTCGCCGCCGGTGATCTGCGCCAGCACCACGTCGTTGATCGCCAGCTCCAGCATTTCATTGTTGAGCATGCCGCTGTCGCGGGTGAACTCGATCCGGTTCAGCCCGCTTTCCTGCTGCGTCATGCTTTTGATATAGACGCGCGACGGCGGAATGTCCCCGCTGGCGGTTCGTTCGACCGGAGACGCGCACCCCGCCAGGGCGATCACGGTTGCACATGCTGCGAGCGCTTTGATCATGTTCCTCATCCTTGTGTTTTTGATGGTGTTTCTGCTGGAGCCGGCAACGATAGCACGTCAGGCCCGGTTGCCGCCTGCGGTCTGGTGCTGCGCCGCCGCCTCCCGTTCCAGTTGCAGCAGGTGCTTTTCTATCTCGAAGACATGGGCGTCGTCGCTGCCCAGTTCGCGCAGCGCCTGCGCCAGCAGCAGCAGGTATTCGCTGTTGCGCCCGCTGGGGCCGGCTGCACGGAAGATCTGGCGCGCGATTTCCTTCTCGCTGGCGGGGCCGGCGAAGGCGGCGTTTTCTTCTGAAGCGATGTAGATCAGGCCTTCGGCTTTTTCCGTGTCGCCAAAGTGGATGTCCGTCACCAGCCGCAGGTAGCCGTTCTTTTCGCGGTGGTCGAGATGGGCGAAGACGCCTGGGGTGATCAGGTAGGCCATGCCGGAGCAGATCGCATCGGCTTGCGGCACCAGCGTGACCACCCGGCCCGGCGCCTCGACGGTGCCGCGATGGTCGTGCGAACCCTGCCAGAAGCGGCGCGCCCAGCCGAGGATGTGGGCGGGACGCCGTTCTATGAAGGGGAAATCGGCCTTGAAGATGATGGAGCCGTAGCCGAACAGCCAGACGCTGTCGCGGCCTTCGAAGTGGGCCATCTGCTGGTTGATGGAGATCGTGTTGGCGGACATGGTGTCGGGGCAGGCGGACGGCGCGGCCGTCCCAAGCTGTCCATTATAAAACCGGCCATGGCGCCGCACCATCACATCGCACCATCACGCCGCACCATCATTCTGATGGACGGCACCCGAGACGCCGCGGCCCAACCCCAGGCGGGAGGTTGGAGCCGGGCGATTTGCCGGCGCCGGCATCCGCAAGAGACTGTTTGAGCATAAAATGGCGCCTGCCGGGGCTCGATGCACAGAGTTTGCGTGATTCCCGGCAGGTATTCGAGACTGCTTCATCCGAATTTTCAGGGGAATATCATGCGTGTTGTTGTCATGCTGTTGACGCTGATGGTCGGCGTGGTGCTGGCCGGTTGCGAGAAGACCGATTTTGAGAAGAAATCCGAATCCGACGCGAATGCGCGGCGGATTTTCAATCTCAAGCGCGAGGCGTCCAAGGACTGATATCTTCGCGTCCCGAAATGCAAAACAGCAGGTTTGCGCCTGCTGTTTTTTTTCGTGCCGGAAAAGTAGGGAGCGGGTCAGTGATGCGCTGCCGCCGTGACAACCGGCGCGCGCAGCGCCTCGGCGCATTCGCGCACCAGCGCCGGACCCCGGTAGATCAGGCCGGTATAGAGCTGTACCAGCGAGGCGCCGGCATCGATCTTGGCGCGCGCATCGGCGCCATTGAAAATGCCGCCCACGCCGATGATCGGCAGGGCGTCGCCCAGTTCGGCCTTCAGGCCGCGGATCACATGGTTGGACAAGGCGAACACCGGCTTGCCCGACAGGCCGCCGGCTTCATCGCCGTGCGGCATGCCGTTGACGGCGTCGCGCGTGATGGTGGTGTTGGTGCCGATGACGCCGTCGATCTGGTGCCGCAGCAGCGCGTCGGCCACGTTCTTGACCTGTTCGGCATCCATGTCCGGCGCAATCTTCAGGGCTACCGGCACATAACGGCCGTGGCGGTCGGCCAGGCGGCGCTGCGCCGACTTCAGTTGCGACAGCAGCGCATCCAGCTCGGAGGCGCCCTGCAACTGGCGCAGGTTCTTGGTATTGGGGGAAGAGATGTTGACCGTCACATAACTGGCGTAGGGATAGACTTTTTCCAGGCAATGCACGTAGTCCTCGGCGGCGCGCTCGATCGGCGTGTCGGCATTCTTGCCGATGTTCAGGCCGAGCACGCCCTGTTTTTCCTGGTAGAAGCGCGAGGCCTGGACGTTGGCCACGAAGGCGTCGACGCCGCCGTTGTTGAAACCCATGCGGTTGATCACCGCGCCGGCCGCCGGCAGGCGGAACATGCGCGGCAGCGGGTTGCCCGGCTGCGCGCGCGGCGTGACCGTGCCGACTTCGATGAAGCCGAAGCCCAGCGCGGCCAGGCCGTCGATGTAGGCGCCATCCTTGTCCAGCCCGGCGGCCATGCCGACCGGGTTGGGGAATTCAATGCCCATCACGGTGCGCGGGTCGCGGGCCGGCTTGGCGATGAGGTCGGTCAGGCTGTAATGCGCGGCGCAACGCAACGCCGGCAGCGTCAGGTGGTGGGCGGTCTCGGGTGCGAGGGAAAACAGCAGCGGCCGCGCGAGCGCGTAGAGGAATTTGTCGGACACGATGGAAATGGCGGATGGCGGATGGCGGTGAAAAAAAGTGCCGCTATTTTAACTTGCCGGAACAGGGTTTCCGCCATTTGGCGGCGCCGGGTGTGGTATTGCCGTCAACCTTCCAGCGGCGCCCACTCGCCCTTGTGCAGCGCTTCCAGCGGCTGGAAGTTGGTCTTGTAGGCCATTTTCGGGCTTTCCTTGATCCAGTAGCCGAGATAGACATAAGGCATGTCCAGCTGGCGCGCCTGTTCGATCTGCCACAGGATGTTGTAGGTGCCGAAGGAAGCGCCCGGCATGTCCGGATCGAAGAAGGTATAGACCGACGACAGGCCGTCGTTGAGCACATCGATGATGCTGACCATGCGCAGCACGCCGTCGGGCTCGCGGAACTCGACCAGGCGCGTGTTGACCTTGCTTTGCAGGAGGAACTGCGCGTACTGGTCGCGGCTGTCCTGGTCCATGCCGCCTCCGGCGTGGCGCACCGACTGGTAGCGCAAGTACAGTTCGTAGTGCTCATGCGCGTAGGTCAGGTTCGTCACCAGCGCCACCAGGTGCCGGTTGCGCTCCCAGGCGCGGCGCTGGCTGCGGTTGCGCACGAACTCGGCGGCGCGGATGCGCACCGGGGTGCAGGCGTTGCAGCCGTCACAATAAGGGCGGTAGGTGAAGATGCCGCTGCGGCGAAACCCGGTCTTGACCAGCTCGGAATACACATCCGCATTGATCAGGTGGGAGGGTGTGGCCACTTGCGAACGGGCTTGCTGGTGGTCGAGATAGCTGCACGGATAGGGCGCGGTCGCATAGAACTGCAGCGTGGAGAACGGCAAGTCTTTGAGATGCGTCATGTGCGTCCTGTCCTGTCGTACGGAAACCCGGCGGCAGGAGAGCGACGGCCACCGGGCAGTGAGCCATGGCACTAATTTACACTATTTGGATGATGTCTTGCTAGCTTGGGACCTGTCCGGGAACAGGTTCTCAGGGACGCTCTGCGGACGGAATGCCGGTTTCCAGCAGGTTCAGCGGCTGCCAGCGGATAATTTGCGGCTCGCGGATGGCCGCGCGCAAGTGGCGCAGGAAATCGTCGCGCGCGATGGGGCTGGCCCCGAGCGAAGCCAGGTGGGCGGTTTCCTGCTGGCAGTCGATCATTTCCACGCCATGGCTGCGCAGGAACAGCACCAGGTGCGCCAGCGCCACCTTGGAGGCATCGCTGACGCGGGCGAACATCGATTCGCCGTAAAACATCTTTCCGATCGACACGCCATAAGCGCCGCCGACCAGTTCGCCATTGAGCCGCACTTCCGACGAATGGGCATAGCCGGCCCGGTGCAGGCCGGTATAGCCTTCGATGATTTCCGGCGAGATCCAGGTGCCTTGCTCATGCCGGCGCGGCTCGGCGCAGCCGCGCATGACTTCTTCGAAGGCCGTATCGAACGTGATTTGCCACAAGCCATCGCCATGGCGGCTGCGTTCGATGCGGCGCAGGGTTTTCCTGAGGCTGTCCGAGACCACGAATTGCGACGGGCGCAGGACCATGCGCGGATCGGTGCTCCACCAGAGTATGGGCTGGCCGTCCGAGAACCAGGGAAAGATGCCCTGGCGGTAGGCTTCCAGCAAGCGCGGCGGCGACAGGTCGGCGCCCGCCGCGAGCAGCCCGGCGGGATCTTTGAGCGCGCGCGAGACGTCGGGGAAGGGGGTGTCGATGTTGAGCCAGGCGATCATCCGCGAACTCTCGGCGGATCAGATCATGCGGCGTCGGATGTCTTCGGTGTGCAGCGTGAAGCCGCCGTCACCGGTACGCAGCTTCTTCCGATCCGCGAAGAAAGCGCGCAGCGTGAATTCCACCGTCGGGAAAGCAATATCTTCCCAGGGAATCTGCTCCTCTGTATACAGTGCGACCTCCAGGCTCTCGATGCCGGCCTGGTAATCCAGGTCGAGCAGGGTGGCGCGGTAGAACAGGTGCACCTGGTGCACATGCGGCACATTGACCAGCGAGAACAGCTCATGCAGCTTGATGCGCGCGCCGGCTTCCTCCTCGGTTTCGCGCACGGCCGCATCCTCGGTGGTCTCATCGTTCTCCATGAAGCCCGCCGGCAGCGTCCAGTAGCCCAGGCGCGGCTCGATGGCGCGCTTGCAGAGCAATATCTTGAGCTGGCCGTCTTGTTCCCATACGGGCAGCGAGCCCACTACCATCTTGGGATTCTGGTAATGGATCGTGCCGCAGCTGCCGCAGACGAAACGCTGGCGCGTGTCGTCCTGGGGAATTTGCAGCGACACGGGCTGACCGCATTCGGAGCAGAATTTCATAGAAGAGGATCGTCGTGGCTTGATTTGGTTGTTATCGGCATGCATGCGCGTCTCACTCCATCAGCCGGCGCCGCGGCACTGACATAGTTGCGCGCAGGCAGTGGCATGTGCGGGTAGAAGTGTATCACTGTAAAAAGATGGCAGAGAATGTTTGCATTCCATTTGGAAGTGTCATATAATCTTTTTCTTCAGACGCGGGGTGGAGCAGTCTGGCAGCTCGTCGGGCTCATAACCCGAAGGTCGTAGGTTCAAATCCTGCCCCCGCAACCAAATCGAAAAAGCCGTTGAATGTTCATGCATTCAACGGCTTTTGCGTTTCCAGCCGCCATTCCTCCCGCTCCGCTCCCGACGATTTTCCAAGCCCGGGCTTCCATCCGGCATTTCTCCCTTTTTCTCCCTACTTGGAAGTAGGGATGAGTCCGGGCGATCGTTAATCTTTCGCTCAGGCATCACATCCTTTTCAAATACAAGTTCTTTTTCCAATCCATGCCGTAATGGCCTGTTTTAATGAAATTACAGGGCTTAAAATAAGCGAGCATTTTTCCTGTGCTGTAACAATCAGGTCACCTCTGGAGTGTAAGATTCGCCCGTCCCATTGGGGGGACGCCCCCGGTGGAGGGGCTGTATAGATAAATAAGATAAATAAAAGAGGCCATCATGAACTGCGAGCGCCCGACATTGCATGTCGCATTTGGGGTGGATGAGAATTTCTTCCGGGGGGCCGGGGTCTGCATCGCTTCCATTCTCGACAATAATCCCGACCTCGATCTGGTCTTCCACGTATTCACCTTCGGCTGCAGCGAACAGAGCCGCGACCGCCTGGCGCGCATGTCGCAGGCGCGCGGCGTTCCCATGCATGTGCATGTGCTCGATGAAGGCGTTTTCGCTCGTTATCGGCATAATCCTCGCGGAAGCTATTCCAACGCGATATTCACCCGCATCCTGATGCCCGGTGTGCTCAGCGGAACCACCGACCGGGTCTTGTATGTCGACTCCGACATCCTGTGCCGGGGCAGCCTGGCCGAGTTGGCGGCGCTGGATCTCGGCGAAAGCGTCGCCGCGGCGGCGGCCGATGTTCTTACCATTGCCCAACGGCGCATCGGCGCGATGGCGCTGGAAGGGGATTTCTATTTCAATTCCGGCCTGCTGCTGATCGATGTCGCCAACTGGAACCGGGCGCGCATCACCGAGCGCGCCATCGAACTGATCGGCAGCGGCGAATACGCGCTCGATTATCCCGACCAGGATGCCCTGAACAAAGTCGCCGAACATCGTGTGATGAAGCTGCATCCCAAGTGGAACGTGATGTTCTCGCTGTTGAGCAGCCTGCGCGCATGCCGCCAGAAATTGCGCATTTCGGACGACGCCGTGATGCTGCATTTTGGCGGCCCGCTGAAACCCTGGCACAACTGGTCGCACGGCTGCGCGCAAGACATGTTCCTGCACTACCAAAAGCGTTCGGGCTGGGCGGATGTTCCGTTGGACGCGCCGAGAACCTACAAGCAGATGCATCAATGCGCCACCTTTCATCGCGGGCACGGCAAATATGTCCAGGCAATGGTCTGGTATGGCGCCTATCTGCGCAAGAAGCTGTCTTTCATGCTGCAGGGGGCGGCTGCAGCAGCCTTGCTGGTGGCCGTGTACCTCCCGGAGAACATTGTCGGTGGCGAACGCTGGATGGGCATGGCGCTAGGCGTCGCCTGAGCGTCCACTCTTGCCGGCGGCGCTTTCGTGAAAACGGCCGATGCCGTGTTAACATGGCCCGCATCTTTATGGAGGCATCAATGGAAACACCGGATCCGTGGATTGAACGCGCCGACGAACTCAAGGCGCACATCGAGGTTTTGCTGGAAACCCAGCTCAACGAGTATGAGCAGATGGTCGCCAAGCTGGAGCAATGGAAGCAGAATCCCGCAGGGCCCTGGTTGACCATGGCCGATTACGAGCCTTGGCAGACTGCGTTGAAGAATCTGGAAACGGCGCAGCGGGAATTCGATTTGCACATCAATTCGCGCGAGAAGTGAATGCCCACGCCCTCCGGCGCCAAGGCATCGGCACGGATGGCATGGATCAGAAGGGCGGGGTTCCGGTTTGAACGGAATCCCGCCTTTGTTTTTGGCCCGGGCAATGGCCGCTACAAGACAAATCCAAAGCGCTTGCCGCGCGACAGGTAAAGGAACGGCAAGGTCAGCGCCAGGCTCAGCGTCACGGCGAAGATGAACATGCGCGTGCCGTCCGGGATGCCCAGTTTGCTGCCGATCACCATGCACCCCGGATGCAGCAGGTACAGCGCCGAGGAGATCTTGCCGAGCGGCCACGCGCTCTGGAATGGCCTGGCCTGCCTGACCTTGGCGAAGAAGGCCGGGCACACCAGCAGCAGGCCGGCGTACATGTCGAAGCCGCGGCGGTTCTCGGCGTGGAACCAGGCCAACGATATTTCGATGAACATCAGGCCCAGGCCCAGCGCCAGGATGGCGTTGGCGTGGCGCTCCAGGTAGCCGGCGATGGCATCGTAATGGTAGCCGATGATGACGAAAGGCAGCCCGAAGAACAGCACATTGCGGTACAGCGCGTAGGACAGGGCGCCGTTGTACGCGTAGTGGGCGACATACTGGATCACGCAGCCCGCCGCATACAGCGCCAGCGCCAGGCCCAGCGCGAATTGGCTGCCGCGTTCGCGGATGCCGATGACGATCGCTCCCGCCATGATCAGCGCCGACAGGTACCACAGGTGCCAGTGGCCGAACACGATTTCGCCGGCGAGATAGGCCAGGTTGAGCGGGAAGGCATAGCCGCTCGCCTGCGGCACATAGAGCGGCGAATATACCGCCATCCAGAACAGGTAGAGCAGGAGCACGCGCTTGAACCACTGCGCGTTGTCCTTCAAGGACCCGGTCTTGGGCATGAAATAGCCGTTGAGGATGAAGAACATCGGTACCGCCACGCGCAGGAAGCCATTGTAGAGATAGTAGGAGCCGGCCTGGCTGAGCTCGCGGAAGATGTAGCAGTGCAGCGCCACTACCATCAGCGCCAGCGATACTTTCAGCACGTCGATGGATGCATTTCTCACGGTCGGTTCCTCTCTGCTCGCATGATTGATGGCGCGTGCCATGAGCATTGACCGGAAGCAAATCGGATTTGTTCTAAAAATCCTTACATAATTTCGCAGTGTGTCAATTCGTGTGTGTTTTTGTTAATCAAGGGGGCGCCATTGCCGAGCTTGCCCGGCGCGCATGGCATAGCTGTTTGCGAGGCTTTTTTCGGAAGGGCCGAGCGTCGCCGCGGGAAATGAGGTGTAATGTCGCTTGTGTTGTGTAAATCGTGCGTACCGCGCGTGCGGATCGCGCATGCGCGCCGCGCTTCCGATAGCAGGCGGTACGGGTACCGACCGCCGACCACCAGGCCGCCAGGGAAATCTGGCCCGGCAAGTCCCGGCGCCGCGCCGGCCGTGTCGTGGCACGGGGCTTGCTGCTGAGTTGGCGGAATCTGTCTTCGTCACAGGCGGCGAGGATTCCGGAATTGAACAGGCAAACATCATCATGAACGCACATCTCAAAACAGCAACGTCGGAGCCGACGAAGCAAACGCTGGACATCCTCAAGACCCTCATCGGTTTCAACACCATCAGCCGCGAATCCAACCTCGGATTGATCGAATGGGTTCGCGATTACCTCGAACGCCACGGCGCCAGGACCCGTCTGACCTACGATGCCGAAAGGCGCAAAGCCAACCTGTTTGCGACCATCGCGGGCGCAGCGGAGGGCAAGTCCACATTCGGCACCGTATTTTCCGGCCATACCGACGTGGTGCCGGTCAAGGGGCAGAACTGGGACACCGATCCCTTCGTCGCCCACGTCGCCGACGGCAAGCTGTTCGGCCGCGGCGCCTGCGACATGAAGGGCTTCATCGCCGTCTGCCTGGCGCGCTTGCCGGCGCTCGACCAGGGCCGCTTGCACACGCCGCTGCATTTCTCGTTCTCGTACGATGAGGAAGTCGGCTGCCTGGGCGTACGCGAATTGCTGGCCGACCTGAAGCGCAACGACATCCGGCCCACCGGCGTCATCATCGGCGAGCCGACCTCGATGCAGGCCGTGATCGCGCACAAGGGCAAGCGCTCCTATCGCTGCTCGGTGCATGGTCATGCGGCGCACTCTTCGTGTCCGCACCTGGGCATCAACAGCATCGACTTCGCCGCGATGATGCAGCTGAAGATCCGCGAGATCGCCATGCGCGTGCGCGATTCGGAAGCCAGGGACTACGACTTCGATGTGCCGTATTCCTCCATCGTCACCACCCTGTCCAATGGCGGCAACGCGCCCAACATCATTCCCGACAAGGCCGAGTTCGTGTTCGAACACCGCTTCTTGCCGGGCGTCGATCCGCAGCAGGTGTTCGAGGAAGTGAAGTCGTATGCGCAACAGGAAATCATGCCGCAGATGGCCATTGACGGCGCCCAGGGCCGCATCGAGTTCGAGACCCTGACCGCATACCCCGGCATGAGCACCGCGGCCGACGATCCGATCGTCGCCGCCGCGCTGCGCATCCTCGGCAACGAACGCGCGCGCAAGGTCGGCTTCGGCACCGAAGGCGGCCTGTTCGGCGAAGCCGGCATGCCGGCCGTGATCTGCGGCCCGGGCGACATCGTCCAGGCCCACAAGCCCAATGAATTCGTCACGCTGGAGCAGTTGGCGCGTTGCGAAAGCTTCTTCGACAACTACCTGGCCTCGGCCAACCTGAGCGCGGCCTGAGTTTTACCAACGCCCTCAAAGCAAAGGCGCTTGCCCCCTCAAGGGCAAGCGCCTTTTTCATTCCGGTTGGCCGGCCTCAGGCGGCCAGCTTGGGACGTTTATCCAGCGATGCCGACAACGCCACGGTGGCCAGGCCCAGCAAGGCCACGGCCGAGCCGATCAGCGGCAAGTCGGTCAGCGGCAAGCCGATCGAAATCGCCACGCCGCCCAGCCAGGCGCCGGTGGCATTGCCGAGGTTGAACGCGCCCTGGTTCAGGGTCGAGGCCAGATTGGGGGCGCCGCGCGCGGTATCGAGCACCCGCACCTGCGCCGCCGGCACCACCGCGAAAGCGAATGCGCCCCAGGCGAACATGGTCACCAAGGTCGGCCACTTGTAGTGGCTGGTCCAGGAGAACAAGCCCAGCACGATGGCGATGCACAGGAAGATCACGCACATCACCGGCATCAGTTTCCAGTCCGCCAGCTTGCCGCCGACCAGGCCGCCGACCGTGATGCCGGCGCCGAACAGCAGCAACACCCAGCTTTCCTGTTGCACGGTGAAACCGGTCACGTCCAGCAGGATGTAGGCGATATAGGTGATCACGCTGAACATGCTGATCGAGGCCAGCGTCGAGGTCAGCAGCGAGAGCTGCACCTGCGTGGCCATGATGGAACGGAACTCCTGGAAGATGTTGCCGCTTTGCATGGCGATCTTTTTCGGCAGCAGGGTCCACAGCAGGATCGCCGCCAGCACGCCGATGCCGGTCACCGCGCCGAAGGTGGAGCGCCAGCCGGCCGCGTGGCCGAACGCCGTACCGAGGGGAACGCCGAGGATATTGGCCACCGTCAGCCCGGTGAACATCAGCGCCACCGCCTGGGCGCGCTTGTCGGGCGCGACCAGCTCGGCCGCCACCACCGAACCGATGCCGAAGAACGCCGCGTGGCAGAACGCCGTGACGACCCGCGCCACCATCAGGAAACCGTAGCTGGGCGCGATCGCGCACAGGATATTGCCAAGGATGAACAAGCTCATCAGCCCGACCAGCGCCTGCTTGCGCGGCCACTTGGCTGTCACGATGGCCAGGATCGGGGCGCCGGCGGCCACTCCCAGCGCATAGCCGGACACCAGCATGCCGGCCGCCGGCGCCGAGACGCCAAGGTCGCTTGCGACGTCGGGCAGCAGGCCCATGATGACGAATTCAGTGGTGCCAATGCCGAAGGCGGCGATGGCGAGGGCGAACAAGGGCCAGTTCATACGGATTCCAGGGAGGAAGGAAAGCGCAGCGGGAATCGCCGCGCGAAGCCGCAAGTTTACCGTCTGGCGGGAAATATTGCAGGCCGGTAAGCAAGCCCGCCGTCATTTAACAACGGGGATGGCATCAGGCCGGATCGGCCGCCAGCGGCCGCGCCATCCAGTTCTTGAGCATGGACAGCAGCGCGCCATACGCCGGCAGGAAAAAGAGCAGGCTGATGGCGATCTTGACGCAGTAGTCGACCACCGCGATTTCCACCCAATGCGCGGCCATGAAGGCGTCGCTGCTGCGCCAGAAGGCGATCGAGAAGAAGGCCAGCGTGTCGCTGGCATTGCCGAACAGCATGGACACCGAGGGCGCCAGCCACCAGCGCCGGCTGGCGCGCAGGCGGTTGAACACCTGCACGTCAAGGATCTGGCCCAATGCATAAGCCATGAAACTGGCCAGCGCGATGCGCGCCACGAACAGGTTGAAATGCGCCAGCGTCCCGAAGCCTTGCCATTGGCCCATATAGAACAGCGCCGACACCACATAGGAAACGAACAACGCCGGCAACATCACCGCCAGGATGATGCGCCGGGCCAGCGGCGCGCCGAAGAAGCGCACCGTCAGGTCGGTCGCCAGGAAGATGAACGGAAAGCTGAACGCACCCCAGGTGGTATGCAAGCCGAAGACCGACACCGGCAACTGCACCAGATAATTGCTGGAAGTAATCACCAGCAGATGGAATAGCGAAAGCCAGGCCAGCACGGCCGTGTGCCGGCGCAGATCGATAGTTGTCATATGGACCTTTTTGATGAATGGGGTTAGGGAACCCATGGACGAAAATCCCGCGCACGCGGCACGGGATGTGAAGGGCGCTACTTTACCATACCGCGCCCATCTCACGCATTGCAGGAGCGCCCAAAGAGGGGGCGGCATTAGTTCGGCGCGGACCATGGACGCGTGCGGCCAGCGGCCATGTTGATGCATATCAAGGCGCCCATTGCCCTGCGCGCCTATCCTGCAATTTCCAATCAATCCCTGTTCGCCCGATGCAGCGGCTCGCGGTGTATTGCGCCTGTCGCGCATCCTGCCGGCCATGCGCCCGGGCGGCTGGCCAGGAGCCGCCCATGCAAGTCGCCCATCCGTCATTGACGCCCGATTCCGCCAGCCTGGCAGGCATGAACAAGAGCCTGCTGCGCAAGCTGGACCAGCGCGGCCCGCGCTACACCTCCTATCCGACCGCCGACCGCTTCTCCGGCGACTTCGCCGTCGCCGACTACCTGCACGCCGTCGCCGATCGCCGCAGCATGGGCGCCTGGCGCGCGCTGTCGCTGTACCTGCACATCCCGTTCTGCGACACCATCTGCTACTACTGCGCCTGCAACAAGATCGTCACCAGGAACCGCGCCAAGGCCGCGCTCTACCTGAGTTACCTCAAGCGCGAGATCGGCATGCAGGGCTCGCTGTTCTCCGGCATGAACCAGGTCGAGCAGCTGCATTTCGGCGGCGGCACGCCGACCTATTTGTCGGACGGGCAGATGGGCGACCTGATGGCGCATATCCGCAAGAGCTTCACGCTGGCGCCGGACAATGTGGGTGAATACTCCATCGAGATCGACCCGCGCACCGTGTCGGTCGAACGCGTGCAGTCGCTGCGCGCGCAGGGCTTCAACCGCATCAGCCTGGGCGTGCAGGATTTCGACCCCGAGGTGCAGCGCGCCGTCAACCGCGTGCAGTCCGAGGAGCAGACGCTGGAAATCATCCGCGCCGCGCGCGCGGCCGGTTTCCGCTCGATCAGCATCGACCTGATCTACGGCTTGCCGAAGCAGAATGTGATGTCGATGTCGCGCACGCTGGCCAAGGTGGTCGCGGCCAGCCCCGACCGCATTGCCGTCTACAACTACGCCCACATGCCGCAGTTGTTCAAGACGCAAAGGCAGATTTGCGAAGACGATCTGCCCACTGCCGACAGCAAGCTCGACATGCTGTCGCTGTGCATCCGCCAGCTGGGCGCGGCCGGTTACGTCTACATCGGCATGGACCATTTCGCCAAGCCTACCGACGACCTTGCGGTGGCCCAGCGCCAGGGCCGCCTGCACCGCAATTTCCAGGGATATTCAACCCATTCGGAAAGCGACTTGGTGGCTTGCGGCGTGTCGGCCATCAGCGCCGTGGGCGGCAGCTACAGCCAGAACGAGAAGACCCTGGACGGCTACTACGCGCACCTGGAAAACGCCACGCTGCCGATTGCCCGCGGCATCCGGCTCGGCATGGACGACGTGCTGCGGCGCCTGATCATCCAGCGCCTGATGTGCAACTTCGAGCTGTCGATCAGCTCGCTGGAGATCGCCTATCCGATCGTCTTCCGCGAATACTTCGCGGCCGAGATCGAGAAGCTGCAGGCGCTGGAGGCGGACGGCCTGCTCCGGATCGAGCCGGAATGGATCACGGTCGAGCCCAAGGGCCGCCTGCTGATCCGCAACATCTGCATGGTGTTTGACCGCTACCTGGCGCAGGAGCGCGAGCAAGCCGCGCCGCGGCGTTATTCGCAGACGCTCTGAGCCGCCGCGCCATCCGGCGTGACGATCGGCGGCAAGGCGGGGGAGATTCAGGCCGTCGCGCGGGCGCCGGGCGGCAGGCAGGCGTCCACGCCGGCGGCCAGCTTCTTCAGTGCCGCCAGGTCCACCACTTCCACATCGCGCTGTTCCACCGCCAGCAAGCCCTGCTTGCGGAACCTGGAGATCAGGCGGCTGATGCTTTCGATGGTCAGGCCCAGGTAGTTGCCCACATCCTGGCGCGTCATGCGCAACTGGAAGCGGGTCGGCGAATAGCCGCGCGCCGCGTAGCGTGAAGACAGGTTGACCAGGAAGGCGGCGAAGCGCTGTTCGGCGCGCATATTCCCCAGCAGCATGATGACGTTCTGCTCGCTGGTGATCTCATGGCTCATGATGCGGTGGAAATGGCGCAGCAGGCGCGGGATCTGGCCGAACAACTGTTCCAGGCGCGCAAACGGGATCTCGCACACTTCGCTGTCTTGCAGGGCCACGGCGTCGCACTGGTGGCGTTCGGTGCCGATGGCATCCATGCCCAGCAGTTCGCCGGGCATCTGGAAGCCGGTGATCTGGCGGTCGCCGTCGAGGTTTTCCTGGTAGGTCTTGAAGTGGCCCACGCGCACCGCGTACAGCGCCGTGAAGCGGTCGCCGATGCGGTACAGGAAGTCGTCGCGCGCCACCTTGCGGCGGCCGATGATCTTGTCCAGGCGCTTCATGTCGGACTCGTCCAGGCCCATCGGCAGGCACAACTGGTGCATGCCGCAGGCGGCGCAGCTGCGCAAGGATGAATTGCTGGCGGCTTCGCGCGCGGCGGTCAGGGCGGAGTGGCAAGACTGGTTCATACGATGTTCCCGGCGGACATGTTGCGATCTTTGATGGCCCCCATTTTAAGTCTGCGCGACAGGCGCGAAGCGGCGCCATTGCCGAATCAGACGGCATTGCTTGCGCCAGATCAAACAAGCGGCAAGTAATCGGGAAAAGTGATGGGCGAGATGGGCCGGCGCGGCGGTGCGCGATAAAAAAGGGAGAGGGGCGGTCTTGATGGGGGGATTGGGCGGCATCGCAGAGTTACCGGGGATCCGCGACTGCCCTTCCATGCGGCCGTCTTATTGTTGAAGGTCAAGCTGCAGATATTGTTCAGGTTTCGTTTGCCGCAGTGACTGCCGCGGGCATTTCGGGCAGCGGCAGCGGCTTGCTGGTGGGGCGGCCGCGGAAATCGGTCCAGCACAGGCGATTGAAGTCGTACAGCTTGCAGCGGCGCGCGGTGTCGAAATACCAGCGCCACGAGAACTTCTGGATCACGATGCGGCCGGGCAGCATGGTTTCCAGTTTCTTCTGCGCCTGCTTCAGGCGGTACAACGGCACGCTCATGTCTACGTGGTGCGCGGTGTGTTCCATGATGTGATGCAGCAGCGTACCCCAGCGGCGGCCGAAGGTCAGATGCACGGTGGTGGAGACGAAGGGCTGGGCCGCGGCCCAGGTGATCTTGTCCTGGTACCACGCCACCGAGGTATGCGTGTGGTGCACATAGACCACGAAGCCGATCATCGCCTTCCAGAACAGGATGGGAATGGCGAAGCCGGCAATGAACAGGCCCCAGAACGACTGGCCGGTCGCCTGCGCCGCCCAGGCCAGTCCGGCGATCCACGCCGCCGCCGCCAGGCTGACCAGCACGCCGTCCCACATGAATTCGGCGCGGCGGGTGGGCATCTGCCGCTTCGAGGGGAAGTACATGCGCTTCCACCACATATCCACCAGGTAGTACAGGCCGGGCGCCCAGCCGCTGCGGTAGATGCGCTCCAGTTGCCGGCGCCAGCGCGGCAGGGCGCGGAATTCCTCGATGGTGCGCGGTTGCCAGACGAAGTCGAAACCCTTCAGGTTGGTATAGCCGTGGTGCACCACGTTATGGCCGATCGCCCACAGGCTGTAAGGCGTCAGCGAGGGCATGAACAGGATGCGGCCCAGCCAGGTATTGAGTGTCCGGTTGGGGGTGAAGCTCTGGTGGCAGGCATCGTGGCCGAGGATGAACAGGCGGCCGATGATGAAACCGGTCGCCATGCCCAGCAGGATCTTGCCGATCATCCACGGCATCCAGACGATGGCTGCCAGCCCCAGGCCGAACAGGCAGTAATCGATGGCCGACAGCCAGAGCGCAATGGCGGTGCTGCGCCGGCTGATCGGGATCACCCAGGAACGGATGACCTTGCGGTGCGGCATCGGTGCGCCGGGCGCCACCGGCGTGCTATGCGAAGTTGTCGGCATCGTGATGGAAGCTCTTCTTGCTTAAGGGACGGTGGGGCAGGTCAGAAGCGATAGCCGACGCCGACGCCGAACAGCCAAGGATCGATCTTGACGGTGCTGAGCTTGGCGCCGCCGACCTTCACGTCGCTGCGGATCTGGATTTTCTTGAGATCGAAGTTGATCAACCAGTGCCGATCGATCTTGATGTCCAGGCCGGCCTGCAGGACGCCGCCGATGCTGTGGTTGTCCAGCTCGGCCGCGCCGCCCAGCACGTTCACGTTGGAAATGCGGGTGTAGTTGAGGCCGGCGCCGACATAAGGCGAGAAGCGCGACTCCGGCGTGAAGTGGTATTGCAGCAGCAGGGTCGGCGGCAATTGCTTGAAGCTGCCGATGTTCTGGCCGGAGAGGCGCACGTCATGTTTCTGCGGATAGGTCAGGATCAGCTCGGCCGCGATGTGCGGGGTGAAGAAGTAGCTGATGTCGATTTCGGGGATGGTCTTGGAGCTGACGCTCAACTGGTCCGATTGGGCGGTCACGCCGGCGACCGGGTCGGATTTGTTGTCGGGGCTGATATTGACGGCGCGCAGGCGCACCAGCCAGGGGCTTTGCGCTTCCTGCGCAAAGGCGGCGGGAGCGGCAAAGGAAGAAGCGAAGGCCGCGGCTGCTGCGGCGATGGTCACGAGTTTTTTCACGGGCTTTTACCTGACGGTTGACGATGCCCGAAAGGTACGCGTGAAGTGAGCAAAGGGTTTTGATACCGATCAAGCGGTGAGCAATAGTCGAGGCGCGCACTTGTCTTTTTCAAGTATCCGGGCTCTATACCGATACATAGGTGTGTCTCTGATGCAGATACTCATGAACGCCGTAATGGAGCAGAGTGATTGTAAAAAACAGGAAAAATATGAAATTTGAAAAACAGATAATTCTCGCAGTAATAGATCTTTTGTCTCCGATGCAAGCAGCGAAGCCGAGCGATACAAAATCAAAGTTTCAAAGAGGAAGTGACAAGCTTAATTGGGGACTGTTGATTGGTGGAGCAGTGGGTCTATTTTTGTTAGTTTTTTTGGCCGTACTCAAGATGGCAAAAATTGAGATTCCTGATGAAATATTGCTTGGGTGTGTATATGTATTTGGGATAATTGCAATTGCAATGCCAATTTTCTCGTTGCTCGTGATGATTTTGTCGAGCGTTGTGTCGTTGGTAACAGTAAAAAAGGAAGAAGCTGAGCGGTTTCGAAAAGAAATCGAACAGGATTTGATTCATGTTCAAGAACTAGTGAAGCATGAGAAAAGTAGTCTTCTGGCCGCGAAAAAACTTCTTGAAGTGAAACGAGAGCGGATCAAAAACCGTATAGGTTTCTTTCTTGGAGGGAGCGAGAAGGTTGCGATTTTTTCTCTCGCAGGCTTGGGATGGTCAACCCTTAATGCTTTGTACTCAAAAGAAAAACTCGTAATGGATAGCGGGATTCCACTGATAGATACCAACTTTGATAATCTTCTTCTCTACATTGCGGCGTTCTTTGCCGGAATTGCTATTGGAGCAGTGATCATGAATAAGTTCTCGCTCCGATATGCTTATTTAATCGAACTTCTCGATTTAGCGATCATGCACAAAGATTAACAAGCATATTTGTTTGCGGAAGAATAAAACAGCGGCCCCGTAAAACGGGGCCGCTGTTTTTATTCCTTGTAACGCGCTTCGCGCGCCAGCTTGGTCAGGTTCTCCGGATCTTCGAAGGCCTTGTAATAGGCGTTGAGCGCCGGGGCGCCGCCGAGGTGGGCGTACAGCACGCGCTGGCCCTTGAAGTGGCCCTTCTTGGCCATGTCGATCAGGCCGTCGATGGATTTGCCTTCATACACCGGGTCGGTCAGCATCGCTTCCATTTCGGCGGCGGTGCGGATGGCGGCGATGGTTTGCTCGCTTGGCAGGCCGTAGGCCGGGCCGCTGTAGTCGGGAATGATCTCGATGTCGGCGTCTTTCAACACCACCTTCTTGCCGCCCTTGGAGGCGATCAGTTCGCAGGTGTCGTTGGCGATCTTGGTGACCGCGCGGCGGGTCATCGCCTCGTCGTCGGCGGTGTCGATGCCGATCACGCGGCGGCGCTTTTCCTGCGCGGCGAAGCCGACCACCATGCCGGCTTGGGTGGAACCGGTACAGGTCGCCACCACGATGTTGTCGAAGAAGATGCCCAACTGCTGCTCCTGCATCGCCACTTCATCGGCGAAGTTGGCGTAGCCCAGGCCGCCCAGCGGGTGGTCCGAAGCGCCTGCCGGGATCGGGTAGGGCTTGCCGCCCTTGGCGCGCACTTCTTCCAGTGCACGGGCCCAGGTGTCTTTTTCCGTGGTCGAGTAACCGTAGCCGCCCATGATCGGGTTGCCGCCCATGATGCGGGTCAGGAGGATGTTGCCGACCTTGTCGTAGACCGGGTCATCCCATTCCAGCCAGGTTTCCTGCACGGTGTAGGACTTCATGCCGACCGCGGCCGCGGCGGCGCACACCTGGCGCGTGTGGTTGGACTGGATGTTGCCGATCGAAACCAGCGTGTCGCAGCCCTTGGCCAGGGCGTCGGCCACCAGCCATTCCAGCTTGCGGATCTTGTTGCCGCCAAAGGCCAGACCGGAGGAGACGTCGTCGCGCTTGGCCCAGATCTCGGTGTCGAGCATCGCGGACAGGCGCTCCAGTTTATGGAGGGGGGAGGGGAAGAAGCCCAGCGTCTTGCGCGGGAACAGTTTGTCGAGTGCCAGCATAGGGTGCTCCGTCAGGTTCGGGTCGGTGGGAAATCGGTGCGATTCACGTCGAATCGACGGGATCAACTTTACGCCTGCGGTTTTAAATGGTGTTTCCGAATTTATGCCATTATTCGGATTGTTAAAGCGACAGATTTTTATATGTCGAAATAAATATCCGTAAAAATCGTTTTTAAAGGAATTTTCATCATGTCACTCGACCGCATGGACAAGCGCATCCTCAAGGCGCTGCAGAAGGACGGCCGCATCGCCAACGCCGAACTGGCCAAGAAGGTCGGCATGAGCGCCACCGCCTGCTGGAACCACACCAAGCGCCTGATGGACGAGGGCTACGTGAAGGACGTGCGCGCCATCCTCGATCCGGAAAAGCTGGGCTTGCCGGTGCTGGTGACGGTGGGCGTGGTGCTGGACCGCTCGACGCCGGAAAGCTTCGCCGAGTTCGAAAAGGCGGTGCGCGATATCGCGGCCGTGCAGGAGTGCCTGTTGCTGGCCGGCGAATTCGATTACTGGATCAAGCTGCGCGTGAAAGACCTGCAAGCCTTCAACCGGCTGCATGCCAACACGCTGCTGCGCCTGCCGGGCGTGCGCCAGTTGCGTTCCTTCTTCGTGCTCAATGAAGTCAAGAACAGTTACGAACTGGTGGTCGAGTGAACGATTCGCGGACAGGTCCTATACTAGAACTCATTTCATAAATAGGCGTGAGATGCGTTTATTTACTTGCGCCCCATCCACGAGGATTTCACCGATGACATCTGCCGCTACCTCTGCCCCATTATCCGCATCGCAACTGCGCACGTTCTATCCGCCCATCGAACCTTACGACAAGGGCTTGCTGGAGGTGGGCGATGGCCATCGCGTGTATTGGGAGGTGTGCGGCAACCCGCGCGGCAAGCCGGTGGTGTTCCTGCATGGCGGCCCCGGCGGCGGCAGCGGCCCGTCGCATCGGCGCCTGTTCAACCCGGAGAAATACCGCATCGTGCTGTTCGACCAGCGCGGTTGCGGACGCTCGCTGCCGCATGCCAACCTGGAAGCCAATACCACCTGGGACCTGGTGGCCGATATCGAGCGCCTGCGCGAGCTGCTCAAGATCGAGAAGTGGCAAGTGTTCGGCGGCTCCTGGGGCAGCACGCTGGCGCTGGCCTATGCCCAGACCCATCCCGAACGCGTCACGGAACTGGTGTTGCGCGGCATCTTCCTGCTGCGCAAGGCCGAGCTGGACTGGTATTACCAGGAAGGCGCGTCATGGATGGCGCCGGATCGCTGGGATGAATTCCTCGCGCCCATTCCCGAGGCCGAGCGCGGCGACCTGGTGAGCGCCTACCGCAAGCGCCTGACCGGCGCCGACGAGGCCGCCAAGCTGGAGGCGGCGCGTGCCTGGAGCCGTTGGGAGGCCAGCACCATCACGCTGGTGGCGGACGAGAAGATGATCGATTCCTTCAACGACGCCTTGTTCGCGCTGGCCTTTGCGCGCATCGAGAACCATTACTTCGTCAACCGCGGCTTCATGGAAGAAGGGCAGTTGCTGGCCAATGCCTCGCGCCTGAAGGGGATACCGGGGGTGATCGTGCAGGGGCGCTATGACCTGGCGACGCCGGCCCGCTCGGCATGGGACCTGGCCAAGGCCTGGCCGGATGCGCAACTGCATCTGGTGGGCAGCGCCGGGCATGCCTACAGCGAACCGGGGATACTGGATAAGCTGATCCGGGCTACCGATGCGTTTGCGGATCGCTGAAATGATGGGGCGCTGACCTTGCTGTGCAAACGGCAAGCGCCGTCGTCCTGATGAAAGCCAGGATCCGGCGGCGTTGAGCGCATCTCCCGTCAGCAGATTCGGCCTGTTGCCCACCTCACGCGATTGCGGCCGCCTCCTCCACCGCAATCCGCTTACTTTTTCCCGCGCCGGGCGCCGTCTTCCGCTTTGGCGGCGGCGCTATCTTCCGCCAATTCCTGTTCCAGCCCCTCCAGCCTGCTGTTGAGCTTGCCCAGCAAGCGGACGAGCTGGGCGGTTTCCTTCTTGTCCAGCACTTCGAACAACTGTTGCCCAAAGCGTTTGCGCGCCGGTTCGGAGGCGCGCAGCACTTCTTCTCCCAATGGCGTCAACGAGATTTGCTTGACCCGGCGGTCGGCCGGATCGGCCTCGCGTTCGACCAGGCCGTCGCGTTCCAGGCCGTCGACTGCTTCGGTGATGGTGCGCGGGGCGAAGCCGAAAGCGTCGGCCAGGTCGGTGGAGCGGACTTTTCCGTTCCGCTGGATGAAGGCCATGATCTTGGTGCGCGCGAACGATGCGCCCTGCGCCGCCATCAGTTTGTCGAGGGTGCGGTGCGAGCGCAGGTAGAAGTCGCGCAACGCTTCGGCGGCTTCGGTGTAGTCGTTTGTAAAGGTGGTGGACATGATTTTCTCGGATGCCATATTATATGGTACCTCATTAATTCGCTCAATAATCTGTTGCCACACGATTTGTAGGATAAAAAAATGACAGACGCCAAAACAAGCACAGCCGGAGCAGGGCAGGACAACGGCAACAATGGAAACAACGGCAAGGCCAGGAAACGCATGAGTCCCCGCGCCAGGTTCATCTTGCGCTCGTTGATGGTAATCGCGCTGGTCATCGTCGCGGCCTGGATCCTTTATTACCAGTTCCGCGGCAAATATCTGGAAAGCACCAACGATGCCTTCGTCTACGCCGACAGCGTGACGGCGGCGCCCAAGGTGTCGGGTTACGTCGAGCAGGTGTTCGTGGCCGACAACCAGGATGTGAAGGCCGGCCAGCCGCTGGTGCGCATCGACCCGCGCGACTATTCGGCGCAGGCTGCCCAGTCCAAGGCGCAGATCGATGCCGCCGCCGCCAGTGAAGATGCCGCCAAGGCGCAACTGGCCGAGCAGAGCGCGGCGATCGACCAGGCCAAGGCGCAACTGGCGTCGGCCGAAGAGGATGCCCGTTTCGCCGCCTCGGAAGTCGAGCGCTACACGCCGCTGGCGGCATCCGGCGCCGAAACCCGCGAACGCCTGACCACGCTGCGCAACCAGATGGCGCAGGCCAGGGCCAGCGTCGCCGCCCGTCGCGCCGCGCTGGATGCGGCCCGGCTGCGCGTGCATTCGCTCCAGGCCCAGGTGCGCCAGGCCCAGGCCCAGGGCGAGACCGCCAAGGCCCAATATGACGCCGCCAGCGTCAACCTCGGGGCGACCGAAATCCGCGCCAGCGTCGATGGCCGCATTGGCGACAAGCAGGTACGCGTCGGCCAGTTCGTTTCGGCCGGCACGCGCATGATGACGGTGGTGCCGACCAACTTCTATGTCACCGCCAACTACAAGGAAACCCAGATCGGCCTGATGCGCATCGGCCAGCCTGCCGTGATCAGGATCGACGCCTTGCCCGGCATCGAATTCCAGGGCCATGTGGAAAGCATCTCGCCCGGCACCGGCGCGCAGTTCTCGCTGCTGCCGCCGCAGAACGCCACCGGCAACTTCACCAAGATCGTCCAGCGCGTGCCGGTGCGCATCGCTGTCGATGCCTCGGCGCAGGACCGCAAGGTATTCGTGGCCGGGTTGTCGGTGACGGTGGAGGTCAACACCATCGCCGCCAAGGACGAGTTGCGCGAACAGCGTGAGCGCAACAGCCAAGCCAATGCCGGCGTCGACCAGAAGCCGGCCAGGGAGGTGCGTTGAACGCCGCCACCCAAGCATCCGCGGGAGTCAACGGCGAAAAGGCCGATGCCGCCGCCTGGCTGGCGGTGGCGGCCGGCACGCTGGGCGCGCTGATGGCGACGCTGGACATTTCCATCGTCAACTCCTCGCTGCCCACCATCCAGGGCGAGATCGGCGCCTCCGGCACCGAAGGCACCTGGATCGCCACCGCCTACCTGGTGGCGGAGATCGTGATCATCCCGATGTCGGCCTGGCTGGAGCGCCTGCTCGGGCTGCGCATCCTGCTGCTGTCGGCGGCCAGCCTGTTTACGCTGTTCTCGGTGCTGTGCGGCCTGTCGACTACCTTGCCGATGATGATCGTCGGCCGGATCGGCCAGGGCTTTACCGGCGGCGCGCTGATCCCCACCGCCATGACCATCATTGCCACCCGGCTGCCGCGTTCGCAGCAGCCGGTGGGCAACGCCATGTTCGGCGCCACCGCCATCCTCGGGCCGGTGTTGGGGCCGGTGCTGGGCGGCTGGCTGACCGAGAACGTCAGCTGGCACTACGCCTTCTTCATCAACCTGCCGGTGGGCGCGGCGCTGATCACCTTGCTGCTGGTGGCGATTCCTTATGAGCGCCCCAAGTTCGAACAACTGGCCGAGGCCGACTGGCTCGGCATCCTCGGCCTGGCGCTGGGCCTGGGCGGGCTGACCGTGGTGCTGGAAGAGGGCGAGCGCGAGCAATGGTTCTCCTCGCCGGATATCCGCTGGCTGGCGCTGACCTCGGTGGTCGGCTTCATCCTGCTGGGCATCGGCCAGGTGCGGGCGAAGCATCCAGTGATCCAGTTGCGCCTGCTGCGCGACCGCCAGTTCGGTTCGGTGGTGATGATGGCCATGATCGTCGGCGTGGCGCTGTACGGCACCGCCTATGTGATCCCGCAGTTCCTGGCGGGCATCGCCGGTTACAACTCGCTGCAGTCGGGCCTGATCGTGCTGCTTTCGGGCGTGCCGATGATCCTGATGATGCCGTTCACGCCGATGCTGATGCGGCGCGTCGATATCCGCCTGGCGGTCGGCACCGGTTTCTTGCTGCTGGCGCTGTCGGCTTTCATCGAGACCGACCTCAGCCCCTTGTCCTATGGCGGCTCCTTCATCGCCTCGCAGTTGATGCGCGGCCTCGGCACGGTGCTGGCCATGCTGTTCCTGAACCAGGCGGCGATCCGCTCGGTGCCGCCTTCGCAGGCGGGCGATGCGTCCGGTTTGTACAGCGCGGCGCGCAATCTGGGCGGCTCGCTGGCGCTGGCCAGCATCGCCGTGATCCAGGACCAGCGCTTGTGGCTGCACAGCCGGCGGCTGGAAGAGAGCCTGTCGGCCAACTCCGAGCTGGTGCAATCGACCATTGCCGCCCAGGGCCACCTGCTGGGCGGGCAGGACACGGCGATCCGCCTGCTCGGCGCCACCATCCAGGCACAGGCGCTGACCATGACGTATGCCGACCTGTTCTGGCTGCTGGGCGTGGCGATCCTGTGCGTGACGCCGCTGGTCTTGTTCCTGCGCCCCTTGCCGACCCATGCGGCTCCGGTGACTACCCATTGATGGACATCATGCAAACAACGACACTTCACACTCACTGCGTTCCGCGCCTGGTGGCGCTGGCGGCGGCCGCCTTGCTGGCCGGCTGCGCCCTGGGGCCCGACTACGCCGGGCCGCCGGACGCTGCGCCGCATGCCGCGCAGGGCGGACATTTCGTGCGCGGCGGCGCTTCATCCACGGCGGCCATGCCGTCCAACCGCTGGTGGGAAGGGCTCAACGATCCGATCCTGAACCGCCTGGTGCAGCGCGCGCTGGAGGCCAATCCCAACCTGGGCGCGGCGCGTGCGCGCCTGCAGCAGTCGCGCGCCGCGCTCAACCTGGAGCAGGCCAATGCGCGCCCCAGCGTGGGGGCATCGGCCCTGGCGGCACATGCGCGCCTGCCGCCGCTGAGCCTTGGCGGTTCGTCCGGCTCTTCCGGTTCATCCACCGACGCCAACCTGTATAGCCTGGGGTTTGACGCCACCTGGGAGGTGGACCTGTTCGGCGCCCACCAGCGTTCGATACAGGCCGCAGGCGCCAGTGCCGAAGCCGCTCAGGCCACGCTGGCCGATGTGCAGGTCAGCCTGGCGGCCGAAGTGGCCAATGCCTATATCAACCTGCGCGACCGCCAGCAGCGGCTGGCGCTGGGTGACGAATCGATCCGCGCGCAGGAGCAGATGCTGCAGTTGACCCGCCAGCGCGTGGAACGCGGCACCGCCTCCAGCCTGGACCTGATCCGCATGCAGAACCAGCTCGATGGCACCCGCGCCGACCTGGTGCCGCTGCAGGCGGAGCAAGAGTCTTACCTGAACCAGCTTGCCACGCTGGCGGGCCAGGAGCCCGGCGCGCTGGATGCCGAACTGGCATCGGCGGCGCCGGTACCCTTGCCGCCGGCCGCAGTGGCGGTGGGCGATCCGACCTCGCTGTTGCGTCGCCGTCCCGATATCCGCGCCGCCGAACGCACGCTGGCCGCCGACACCGCCAAGATCGGGCAGGCCGAGGCGGCGAAGTATCCCAGCCTGAAGTTGCTGGGCATCATCGGCCTGGGCGGGACGCATCCTGCGGACCTGACCCGGCTGGACGACTTCGCCGCCATCGGCGCGCCCATGCTGAGCTGGAACTTCCTCGACTTCGGCCGCGCCAAGTCGCGCGTGACCCAGGCCGAGCGGGTGCGCGATGAGGCTGAAATGAAATATCGCCAGACCGTGCTCGAGGCATTGCGCGATGCCGAGGATTCGCTCTCGCGCTTCCGCTATGGGCGCGTGAGCGTGGCCACCGTGGCGCGCACCAAGGCGTCGGCCGACCATGCGCTGGCGCTGGCGCGCCAGCGCTATGCGGCAGGCGCCGGCACCCTGATCGAGGTGCTGGACACCACGCGCCAGCAGATCACCGCGCAGCAGAACCTGCTGCAGGCCGAGGCGGCGCTGACGCGCAGTTTCGTCGGTATCCAGAAAGCGCTGGGGCTGGGCTGGTCGGACGCGGGATGATGCCGGCGGGCGACTGGCGTCGCAACCGCAGCGCCATCGAAAAGCCGTGACGGAAGTTTCCGTCACGGCTTTTTTCATCGTCTCGCGGGAAGCCGCTTACAGATCCTTGGCAAGGTCGGCCACCAGATAATCGAGGAAGATCTCCACGCTGCGCGGCAGGGTGCGCCCGGCCAGCGTCTGCACTTCGACGAAACGGCCATCGTTGGGGCAGTCGCGGATCGGGCGGATGGTCAGTTCGCCGCTGGCGATGCGGTAGCGCACCGTCACCTCGCCGGTGATGGATAGCGCATCGTTGTCGAGCAGGTAATTGTGCAGCGACTGGATGTAGTTGCTGGTCATCACCGGCTCGATCGCCACATGCTGGCGGCTGCAGGCGATGTCGAACAACTGGCGCAGCGTGGTGGTGGGGTCGGGCAGGGCCATCGGATAGGCGCGGATCTGCGATACCGAAATCTGGCGGAAGCGCGCCAGCGGATGGTCGTGCCGCATCACCAGCGAGATCGGCCCCGGCTGGCGGTGCACCACCTTGATCTCCGGCTCCGGCAGGCGCGCGAACGTCAGGCCGATGTCGGCATTGCCCTCGCGCACCTGGCGCGAGACCACGGCCGGGGCGCCGACGAAGAGCTGGAACACGAAGCCGGGATATTTTTTCTGGAAGGCGTTGATCAGGCGCGGCAGGAAATCGATGGCGAAACCCTCCGACGACGACAGCCTCACGCGGCCGCTGCGCAATCCCTTCAGGGCCTGCAGGTCGGCCACCACGCGGTCGGCCTCCAGCGCCACCTTGCGCGCGTGCGCGGCCAGCATTTCACCGCCGGCCGAGAGCACCATGCCGCGCGGCCGGCGTTCGAACAGCACGGTATCGAGCGCCTCCTCCAGGCTGCTGATCTGGCGGCTGATGGCCGAGCTGGCCACGTTGAGCCGTTGCGACGCCTCGCTGATCGAGCCGCAACGCACGACTTCCAGGAAGTAGCGCAGGGCGGTGTCTTGCAGTTGCTGCGATTTCATCGTTGACCTCTTTTCACGCCGGTTGGCGAAGTGCGTCCAGGGTGCCGCCAAAAGATTTGCATGGTTTATTTGGTGCGCTCTTCACGGCTTTGGTGCGCCGCCGTCCAGGGCGCCGAAACCGAAAATGCTGCATCTGCGCGGCAAGCCGTAGCCCAGCTGCGATGCTGGCTTGCGGGGCGCCCATACATTGTGGTGCACAAATCGAGCCATCTCTTTTCGGCAACGGAGGCATAGGAATTTGCTTATTGCGGCATCGATAAAGACTGGCCTAGTATGCCCTCGACGTCGCTGTTTTTTCAAACATTTCTCTTTCACGAAGGGGTTGGAATGAACGCAATGAAGATATCTTTATTGGCCTGGTCGCGATGTGCCTTGCTGGCGGCAGGCGCCGCCGCATCGTTTTCCGCGATGGCCAACAAGGCCAATGACACACTGGTGTATGCGTCCGACAGCGAAGTCGAAAACATCAGCCAGTACCACAACAACCTGCGCGAAGGCGTGATCCTGGCCCACCTGATCTGGGACACCCTGATCTACCGCGACCCCAAGACCAACGAGTACAAGCCGCAACTGGCCACCGCCTGGAAATGGGAGTCGCCCACCGCGCTGGTGCTGGACCTGCGCCAGGGCGTGCAATTCCAGAACGGCGACAAGTTCAGCGCCGACGACGTGGTGTTTACCTTCAACTATGTGGTGTCGCCGGAGTCGAAGGCGGTCACGCGCCAGAATACCGACTGGATCAAGAGCGCCGACAAGCTGGGCGACTACAAGGTGCGCATCAACCTGAAGGCGCCGTTCCCGGCGGCGCTGGAATACCTGGCCGGCCCGCTGCCGATCTATCCGGCGGCTTACTTCAAGAAGGTCGGCCTGGACGGTTTCGCCAAGGCGCCGATCGGCACCGGCCCCTACAAGGTCACCGGCGTGACGCCGGGGCAGGGCGTGACCCTGGTGAAGAACGCCAACTACTTCAAGGACAGCCCGCAGGGCCAGCCCAACATCGGCAACATCAAGTTCGTGGTGATCCCCGATCCGGAAACCCGCGCGGCGCAACTGATGACCGGCGCCATCGACTGGATCTGGCGCGTGCCGCCGGACCAGGCCGATTCGCTCAAGACCAATCCCAAGCTGACGGTGCAAAGCGGCGAAACCATGCGCATCGGTTTCATCACGCTCGATACCACCGGTTCGTCCTCGCCCAATTCACCGTTCAAGGACTTGCGCGTGCGCCAGGCGGTCAACCATGCGATCAACCGCAAGGGCTACGCCGACAACCTGATGCGCGGCGGCAGCCAGCCGGTCTATACGGCCTGTTTCCGCACCCAGTTCGGCTGCGATAGCAACGCCGCCATCAAGTTCGACTACAACCCGGCCAAGGCCAAGGAGCTGCTGGCGGCGGCCGGCTATCCCAACGGCTTCGACACCGAGATCTACGCCTACCGCGAACGCGAAGTGGCCGAAGCCATCATCGGCGACCTGCACAAGGTCGGCATCCGCGCGCGCCTGCATTACATGAAGTTCGCGGCCCTGCAAAACGAATATCGCAGCGGCAAGACCCCGATGAGCTTCTATTCCTGGGGCTCGTTCTCGATGAACGATACCTCGGCCTTCGCCGGCGTGTACTTCAAGGGCAGCGCCGACGACATCACCAAGGACCCGCAATTGCAGCAATACCTGCAGGTCGCCGACTCCTCGATCGACCCGGCGGTGCGCAAGGCCAACTACACCAAGGCGCAGGAGTTGATTTCCAAGCAAGCTTATGTGGCGCCGATGTTCTCGTATTCGACGTTCTACGCGTACAGCGCGCAACTGAAGTTCCAGGGCTATCCGGACGAGCTGCCCCGGTTCTACGAGGCCAGCTGGAAATAAGCATAGGGCAAGCCGCAAGCGCCGGGCAGGCGCGCAACTTGCAAGCACTGTCCGGCGCGCGACGCCTGCCGCGCAGCCCCGCTCACCCATCACAGGGAACGCCGCCATGTTGATATTCATCCTGCGCCGTCTGGCCATCGCCCTATGCGTGGCGCTGACGGTGTCCATCGTCAGTTTCTCGCTGCTGCACATGTCGGGCGACCTGGCCACCGCCATCGCCGGGCCCGAATCCAGCGCCGCCCAGGTCGAGCAGATCCGCGTGCAGTTCGGCCTGGACCGGCCGATGGCCACGCAGTACGTGGACTGGCTGGCCAAGGCGGTGCGGCTGGACTTCGGCAACTCCTTCTATTTCAACGGCCCGGTGATGGAGATGATCACGGAGCGCCTGCCGATCACCTTCAAGCTGGGCGGCAGCGCCTTGCTGCTGGCGATCCTGGTGGCCATTCCGCTGGGCGTGCTGGCGGCCATCTACCGCGACACCTGGCTGGACCGGGCGGCGCTGCTGGTGGCGGTAGTGGGGCAGGCCATGCCCAGTTTCTGGTTCGGCCTGACGCTGATCCTGGTGTTTGCCGTCACGCTGCACTGGCTGCCGGTGGCGGGCAATGAAAGCTGGCAGCACTTCATCCTGCCGGCGGTGGCATTGGGCTACTACGCCATGCCGGCGATGATGCGCCTGACCCGTTCCGGCATGCTGGAAGTGCTGGGTTCGGACTACATCCGCACCGCCCGCGCCAAGGGCCTGTCCAAGTCCAAGGTGGTGTTCAAGCATGCGCTGCGCAACGCGGTCATCCCGGTGGTGGCGCTGGCGGCGGTGGAGCTGGGCTTCATGCTGGGCGGTTCGGTGGTGATCGAATCGGTCTACTCGATGCAGGGCCTGGGCCAACTGGCCTGGGACGCCATCTCGCGCAACGACTATCCGGTGGTGCAGGCGGTGGTGCTGATCATCGCCATGTTCTACATCGGCCTGACCTTCCTGGCCGACATCATCAATGCGCTGCTCGATCCGCGCATCCGCACCCGCTGAACCTGCTGATCCCGCTCAAGGAGCCGACATGACGACCACATCCTCCACCCTGGCGCCGGGCGCGTTGCTGCAGGGCGCACTGAAACCGGCGCCGGCCTGGCGCCGCAAGCTCAACCGTTTCCTCGGCCATCGGGGCCTGACGCTGGGCGCCGCGGTGCTGTTCCTGATCGTGCTGGCGGCGATCTGCGCGCCGTTCCTGGCGCCGCATGACCCGTTCAACCAGGATGTCTCGGCGCGGCTGATCCCGCCGGTGTGGAACGCGCAGGGCAGTTGGGAGCACATCCTCGGCACCGACAAGCTGGGCCGCGATTACCTGTCGCGACTGATCTACGGCGCCCGCGTGTCGCTGATGATCGGTGTCGCCGCGGCGCTCATCTCGGGCCTGATCGGCACCACGCTGGGGGTGCTGGCCGGTTACTTCGGCGGCCGCACCGACGCCGTCATCAGCTACCTGATCACCACCCGCCTGGCCATGCCGGTGGTGCTGGTGGCGCTGGCGATGGCATCGCTGGTGGGCGGTTCGCTCAAGGTGGTGATCATCCTGCTGGGCCTGTTGCTGTGGGACCGTTTCGCGGTGGTCACGCGCTCGGCCACGCAGCAGATCCGCGACGCCGAATTCATCGCCGCGGCCAAGGCCATCGGCGCTTCCACGCCCTATATCCTGGTGCGCGAGATCCTGCCCAACATCATGGGGGTGTTGATCGTGGTGGCGACGCTGGAGATGGCCCACGCGATCCTGCTGGAAGCGACTCTTTCCTTCCTCGGCCTGGGCGTGCAGCCGCCTACCCCGTCGTGGGGCCTGATGGTCGCGGAAGGCAAGTCCTACATGTTCTTCAAGCCCTGGGTGATCGTCATTCCCGGCCTGGCGCTGGCGGTGCTGGTGCTGGCCATCAACCTGGTGGGCGACGGCATCCGCGATATCAATGCGCCCGATGGCCGCAACTGAGCCGTACCGATCGCAGTCAAGGAGAAAGCCATGAGCGTATTGCTGGATGTGAAAAACCTGAAGGTCGACCTGCCCACCGAAAACGGCATGCTGCATGCGGTGCGCGGCATCGACTTCCAGGTGCGGCGCGGCGAGATGCTGTGCCTGGTCGGCGAATCCGGCTGCGGCAAGTCGATGACTTCGCTGGCGCTGATGGGCTTGCTGCCGCGCCGCGCGCAGTGCAGCGCCGACCATATCCTGTTCGACGGCGTCGACCTCAACGGCATGTCCGAGAAACAACTGATGCAGCTGCGCGGCAAGCGCATGGCGATGATCTTCCAGGAGCCGATGACCTCGCTCAATCCCGCCTATACGCTGGGCAACCAGCTGTGCGAGGCGATGCTGCAACAGCCGCGCGTCACCCGCGCCGAGGCGCGCGAGCGGGCGATCTACCTGTTGCACCGCACCGGCATCGCCAATGCCGAAGACCGGCTGCGCCAGTATCCGCACCAATTGTCCGGCGGCCTGCGCCAGCGCGTGATGATCGCCATGTCGCTCATGTGCGGCCCCGACCTGATCATCGCCGACGAGCCGACCACCGCGCTGGACGTGACCATCCAGGCGCAGATCCTGCGCATGATCCGTGAACTGCAGCAAGAGTTCGGCACGGCGGTGGTCTTCATTACGCACGACCTCGGCGTGGTCTCGCGCATCGCCGACCGCGTGGCGGTGATGTATGCGGGACAGGTGGTGGAGACCTCCGACGTCGGCCAATTGTTCGAGAACCCGCGCCACCCGTACACGCGCGGCCTGCTCAACTGCATTCCGGTGCGCGGCAAGACGCTGCCGGGCAGCCGCCTGCAGGCCATTCCCGGCGTGGTGCCCAGCCTGGTCGGCAATGTCACCGGCTGCGCCTTTCGCAACCGCTGTACGCTGGCCGATGCCGGCTGCGAGGCCGAGCCGGCCATGGCGGCGCGCGGCAGCGACGGACATCCGCACTACGCGCGTTGCCACAAGCCGGATGCGCTGGCGCAAACCGAACCGATGGAGGTGCTGGCATGAACATGGGCGATCTGGGAAAACTGCCGCCGGCCGCAGCGCCGGCCCCCGTCGGAGATATCGCGCTGGAATTGTGCGCGCTATCCAAGGTGTACCAATTGAAGCGCGGCATGTTCAAGGCGCCGGTGGCCTTGAAGGCGGTCAACGACGTGTCGCTGCGCTTGTATCGCGGCGAGACGCTGGGGCTGGTGGGCGAGTCCGGCTGCGGCAAGAGCACGCTGGCCAAGATGCTGCTGGGCCTGCTGGAGCCGACCTCGGGCAATGTGCTGGTCAACGGCCAGGAGGTCGACCCGACCAGGCGCCGCGACAATGCGCGGCATATCCAGCCGATCTTCCAGGATCCGTATTCCTCGCTCAACCCGCGCAAGACCGTGGCGCAGATCGTCGGCCTGCCGCTGAAGCTGCATGGCATCGGCAACGCCGCCGGGCAAGAGAAGGCGGTGCGCCAGATCCTCGACCTGGTGGGCATGCCCGAGCGCACCTATGGACAGTATCCGAACCAGCTGTCCGGCGGCCAGCGCCAGCGCGTGGCGATCGCGCGCGCGCTGATCCTGCGGCCCGACATCCTGATCTGCGACGAGCCGACCTCGGCGCTGGACGTGTCGGTACAGGCGCAGATCCTGAACCTGCTGCTGGACCTGAAGGCCGAGTTCGGGCTCACCTACCTGTTCATCAGCCATGACCTGGGCGTGGTGGAGCATCTGGTAGACCGGGTGGCGGTGATGAACCAGGGCAGCATCGTCGAGCTGCAGACGCGCGAGAAAATTTTCAGCGATGCCCAGCATCCCTATACGCGCATGCTGCTGGCGTCGGCGCTCACGCCCGAGCCGGGGCGCGGCATCCCCGAGCTGGCCGCGGCCGCCTGAACGACGCCATCGCAAGCGAACGAAATGCACGACGCCGAAGCGGGCAGGCTGATTTGCCGGCGCGGATGAATGAATTGAACCAGACCCAGACTTAGAGGAGAAGCAGCATGAGCAGAGCACAAGCCATCGCCGGCGTGGAGGCGTATTTCGATGACGGCCGTTTCATGGAAACGATGCAAAAACGCGTCGCCATCCGCACCGAGAGCCAGGAGCCGGCCAGCCGTCCCATCCTGTACGACTATCTCAACCTGGAGATGGCGCCCTACCTGGAGGGCCTGGGCTTTACCTGCGAGGTGGTGGAGAGTCCGCTGCCTGGCGGCAGCCCGTTCCTCATCGCCGAACGCCTGGAAGAGGCGGCGGCGTTCACGCTGCTGACCTACGGCCACGGCGATGTCGTGCGCGGTTATGACAAGCAATGGCGCAGCGGCCTGTCGCCCTGGGAAATCGTGGTCGACGGCGATCGCTGGTATGGCCGCGGCACCGCCGACAACAAGGCGCAGCACACGATCAACCTGGCCGCGTTGGAAGAGGTCCTCAAGGCGCGCGGCGGCAAGCTGGGCTACAACGTCAAGGTGATCCTGGAGATGGGCGAGGAGACCGGCTCGCCCGGCCTGAATGCCGTGTGCCAGGCATATGCCGGGCGCCTCAAGGCGGATGTCTTCATCGCTTCCGACGGGCCGCGCGTGAACGCGCCTACGCCGACCATGTTCCTCGGCTCGCGCGGCGGCTGCAACTTCGACCTCACCGTCAACCTGCGCGACGGCGGTCACCATTCCGGCAATTGGGGCGGCTTGCTGCGCAATCCGGGCGTGCGCCTGGCCAATGCCATCGCTTGCCTGGTGGATGGCCGCGGCCGCATCCGCGTGCCCAGCCTGTTGCCGGAATCGCTGCCGCAGAGCGTGCGCAACGCGCTGGCCGAGGTCAAGGTCGGCGGCGGCGCCACCGATCCCGAGGTCGATGCCGAATGGGGCGAGCCCGGCATGACGCCGGCCGAGCGCGTGTTCGGCTGGAACACGCTGGAGGTGCTGGCCTTCAAGACCGGCAATCCGGAAGCGCCGGTCAACGCCATTCCCGGCCACGCCAGCGCGCATTGCCAGATCCGTTTCGTGGTCGGCAGCGATGACCGCAACTTCATCGCCAACATCCGCGCCCATCTCGACGCGCATGGCTACGACGACGTGGCGGTGACGCTGGCGGGCGTGCAGTTCGCCGCCACCCGTCTCGATCCGGACGACGAATGGGTGCGCTGGGGGCTGGCTTCGATGCAGGAGACCAGCGGCAAGAAGCCCACGCTGTTGCCCAACCTGGGCGGCTCGCTGCCCAACGATGTGTTTTCCGAAACGCTGGGGCTGCCGACGCTGTGGGTGCCGCACTCGTATCCGGCCTGCTCGCAGCACGCACCCAACGAGCATATACTGGCCAGCGTATCGCGCGAGTCGCTGCAGGTGATGGCAGGGCTGTTCTGGGACCTGGCAGAGCAAGGCACGCAAGTCATGGCGCGCCGCGCGGCGGCATGAGCGGATATGAGCGGATTCCAGCACCCACCGGAGAACGAGATTGACTGACGCCAATGCCACCAATGCCACCAAGGCCGCCAAGGCCTATTGCCGGGTCGACGACCTGGACGACATCCGGGAAGACATCGTCGGCATCCGCCGCCATATCCACCAGCATCCCGAGCTTTCCTTCCAGGAGGCGGATACCGCGGCGCTGGTGGCCGCGCGATTGGAGGAATGGGGTTACGCGGTCACGCGCAACATCGGCGGCAATGGCCTGGTGGGCACGCTGCGCGCCGGCAGCAGCCCGCGCAGCATCGGTTTGCGGGCCGACATGGATGCCTTGCCCATTACCGAACAGACGGGGCTGGCGTATGCCAGCCGCAACCACGGCGCCATGCATGCCTGCGGCCATGACGGGCATACCGCCATGCTGCTGGGGGCGGCGCGCCAGCTGGCGCGCACGCGCAATTTCGACGGCACGCTGAACCTGATCTTCCAGCCGGCCGAGGAAGCGGGTTTCAACAGCGGCGCCCAGAAAATGCTGGAAGACCGCCTGTTCGAACGTTTCCCCTGCGACGCGGTGTTCGGCATCCACAACCATCCGGGCGTGGCGACCGGCACCTTCATGTTCCGTAGCGGGCCGTTCATGGCGGCGTGCGATACGGTCAAGATCAGGATCGTCGGGAAAGGGAGCCACGCCGCGCGCCCGCACCTGTCGGTCGATCCGCTGGTGACGGCGGCCAGCCTGGTGATGGCGTTGCAGACGGTGGTCTCGCGCAATGTCGACCCGATGGAAACGGCGGTGATCACCGTCGGCACGCTGCATGCCGGGAATGCGTCCAACGTGATCCCGGAGTACGCGACCATGGAGCTCAGCGTGCGCTCCTTCAAGCCTGACGTGCGCGAGCTGCTGGAAACGCGCATCCGGGCGCTGGTCGAGACGCATGCCGCCAGCTACGGCGCGCGCGCCGAGATCGATTACCTGCGCGGCTATCCGGTGCTGGTCAACAGCGATGCCGAGACCGAGTTCGCGCGCAAGGTGGCGCTGGAACTGGTGGGGGAAGAGAACGTGATCGCGCCGTTCGGCCCGATCGCCGGCAGCGAGGATTTCGCCTATTTCCTGCAGCAGCGCCCCGGTTGCTTCCTGCGGGTAGGGAACGGCCAGGGCCGGCCGATGCTGCATAACGACCACTATGACTTCAACGACGAGAACATCCCGGTCGGCGCCGCCTATTGGACCCGGCTGGTGGAGCGCTGGCTGATGGGCCAGCCGGGCTGAACGGCAGGGAAGCCGCACCGGCGCCGCTTATGCCGCCGGCGCATAAGCGCATGACGAATGCTTTGTTTCGGATTGGAAGCGGTTTCGATATAGTGAATCCGTCTCCTCAATAACCTCTTGGACTTGGACATTGAGTTTGAACCCGCCACGCGCAAGCCTGGCGGGTTTTCTTTTTTGCGCGCCCGGTTTCTCAGGTTTTTCCTGATGTGGCGCGCATGCCATGCGCCCTGCGCAACGTCAGGAATTCCCCGATGGTTGCCGGCGGGGGAAATGCCTACCATGAGCATCAATGAAACGCGGTCTGTAGCTCCGGATTTCGAGATGGGAATGCCGAATTGCCATATGGACCTCTTGCGAATGCATGTTGATGGGAGGCCGTCATGACGATCGTCGCCGATTCCGTACCCGGTGAAATTACCTTGATGTTTATCAGCTATCTGCTGTTTTGCACCGTGTTGCTCTACCTGTTCGTCATGGCTGACCGCGAATGGGGGCGGCTGGAAGTGTCGCTGGATGACGCCGGCAAGCGTGGCGCGGAAGCGGCGGCGGCTTCAGTTCTGCCGTATCAGGAGGCGGGCATGGATCCCGAATGGGCGTTTGCCGGGATGGACGCTGAGCGGTCGCTGCGCCATTGCGCCGAGCATCATCCCCTGAACTGCTCCTGTTTTTTGCAGGGGCAGCATAAGGAAGAGGCCTGAACGATGCGCCGTCGCGGCGCCGGGCAAGAGAATGGTTGGGGAAGCAGGGAAGTGGGTGAGGGGAAAGCGCAGTACGCAGCAACAGGAATGTGCGCGCGGCAAGGATGTTTGTAGCAGCAGTGGCAGCAAGTGCAGTGGCAGTGCCAGCAGCACCGGCAGCACCGGCAGTAAGCAGCAAGGGTGAGTAAAAGCAGTGGCAGTAAAGCAGTGTCTTGAGGATGGAACGGCAAGTCGTGAAGCTGCATGGCAGTACCAAGGCGCGTCACGCAGCGTGGGTGCGTAGCTGCACCCGCGGGAGCAGCCAGCGGCTTGCCCGTTCTTTTCCATGAGAAAATAGTCGCATGCAAAATTCATCTCCATCAGCGCAGAACCTGCGCCCGCTGATCCCGTTGGCCGACTATCAGCGTATCTTCCGCGTCGTGCATTCCGTGCTTCAAAGCGTCGAGGCGGACATTCCCGCAGCAAGTTTTTTCTTCAGCGTCACCGCGGCACAGATGCTGAAGAAGTTTTACAAACGCAATGCGTTTCCCGTTGCGGGCGCCGCGTTCTACCTGATCAACCAGGAGAGCGGCGGCGCGCTGTCCTTCGGCGTGCTGGGCGACGATGCCCAGTCCGTTTCCAGCAACCATGACGCATTCCATGCCTGGGTCCAATGCGATGGTTACGCAATCGATTTCATGGCGCCGGTATTTCAGGAGCTGCTCGCTGCGGCGGGCCATGCGGTGCCAGTGCCGCGCCGCATGTTCCAGAAGGATCTCGGGCGCATGAGCGCGTCGGCCACGGCGTTGGCGGCGCCGGGCGACTTTTTCCTCCATCCCGATCTTGAGCTCACGCGCGAGCTGCTGCAGCAGTTCATGGCCAAGAAGGCGCTGACCAACCTGTCGCAAGTGTGCGTGGAGTGGTACCGCAAGCCGCCCAAGGCGATGCCGGACGATCTCGCGCTGCAAGGCGGCGATGGTGAAGTCGCGCGCATCCGGCTCAACCCCGTGGCGGTCGACGGCGTCTGGTAGGCATTGCCTGAAATTCGGGTGCAGGAAGCGAGGGGAGGGAGTGCTGAAGGCGGAAGGCCAAGCCTCCGGAGGGAGGGTGTGCTGGACGAGCGTCCAACACACCATGCGATCATGCATATCGGTTGCATGTACCGCACTAGAAGCAGCAAGATAACCGCTATGTGTTACGGCAGCGTGACATGCCGGCGCCGCGATAAAAATAATCGAATCCGGCTTCCTCGCGGCGCGATGTCATTTTGGTGTCATACGCCGCCGTTACTATCCTCCCTGTCTCCTCTGTACCTGTTGCAGATGTTTCGCCTGCGATGCGAGCGCATCGCAGGCTATTTTTTTCCGCGGGTCTTGCACCCGCCATCGAATTCGATTTCTGCTGTAGAGCTTCACGCCAAGGCCGGAAGTGGCGTTGTAACCCGGCAGTACGCACACGTGTTGGAAGCTGCGATCCTCCCTTCCCGGCAGGCGAAAGCCTGATCCGGTCACGCGGCGCGGGGTGCGTCCACACCTGTTCACGATCTTGTCGTGGGTCGTGAACGGGTGACGTTGCGCAGTATTTCTCCCTCCGTTTCTTCTCCCCCTGTTTCGCATTGCCGGTTCCTGCCCAACATTGCACGGGAAATGGAATTCCTTTTCTTTTCAATGGCTTGAGCTACTTGTCAAAATCTTTTCCACAGGCTTACTCCCAAAAAGTGTGGATATCTTTTTCCCGCAGCGGATGAGGTGCGTCATTTTGCCCGGATCTTGCCCGGATGGACGCGATGGCCGCCGTTTTGCCGCACTTTGCTACGGAAATGGAAATCCCTTCTCGATCAATGGCTTAGTTCGCTTGCTCAAGGGTTTTCCACAGGCTTGCTACCAAAATGTGTGGATAAACAGGAGACTTGTGCACAAGCTCCCTGCATTGCTCAGGCAGTGGGGATAAGTCGTGTCCATATCCACAGGTTTTACCAAAAATCTGTGAATAAGAGCCGCTCTAAGTGGCAATGAAAGGCGGAGGGAGCGCGGAGTACCGGCTCAGCCGTTATCGGGCGCGGTATATGGCTCGACCTTGACGGCCGTCATGCTGTAGCCGGCGGCGCCCATGGACGAGTCGGAGCGCTCGACCTTGACCACGCCGCTGATCCACACCGCATCCATGGTGTGCACGTTCTTGATGGCCTTGCTGCTCTTGACGTGGATGATCTGGTTGGCCGGCGGCGGCGGCACGTGGATGCAGGCGCCGAAGTAGGGCACTAGCAGGAATTCCTTGAGCGCCTCGCCTTCGCGGTCGAGCGACACGACGAAGCCGGGCAGGCGTACCGCCGCGCCTTCCATCGACGGGTCGACCGGCGCGTCCTTCCAGTACTTCTTGGCTTTCCACAGTGCGGCGTCGGCGCGCGGGTCGTTGTCGTCCAGCTGATCCAGCTTGAGGCCCTTGAACGGCGCCATGGCATCCCAGTCCTTGGGAATCAGGCTTTCCCAGGCAATCTCGCGGTAGCCGCCGACCACCTTGCCGGAGGCTTGGTAGGGCTGGTCGGTGACGCTGGCGCTTTGCTGGAGGTGGTCGCCGACCTGGTACTGGCCGTTGGATGCGGCGGCAACGCCGGCGACCGTGCTGCCGGCGTCGGCGCGTGCGGTGACGGCGGGTACCGCGCCGGCCAGCGGGGCGCCTGCGGTTGGCGCTATTGTCGCGGCGGCAGCAAGCGGGGTCGAGGAGGCGTTGCCGGAATGCGCTGCCAGGCGTACGCCGGTGCCGATCAGCAAGCCGGCGGCGGCGATGCCGCCTATCCAATAGAGAGTTTTCATGTCGATGGCAGGTTCAGATTCTTGGCGTCAGGCCGTCGGACAGGCTGAGCCTGTAGGCGCGCAGGCCCGGCAGCAGGCTGGCCGCGAAACCGGCGGCAACCGTCCAGAGCAGCAATTGTAATTCGCCTGCGGACGGCCATGCAGGTTGCAGCGCGATGCCGAACTGCGCCGCCAGCGTCGGCCCCAGCGCCAGCAGCAGGACGGTGAGCAGCAATACGCCCGACACCACCCCGGCCAGCATCACGCCCAGGCCTTCGATGGAGAGCAGGATAAAGACGTCCCAGGGGCGCGCGCCGACCGAGCGCAGGATGGCCAGCTCGCGGCGGCGCTCGCCCAGGCTGGCCAGGATGGCGGCCACCAGCCCGGCCAGCCCGACCACCACCACCATGCCGGACACCACCAGCAGCGCGTTTTCGCCGATGCCGACCACGTCCCACAACTGGTCCAGCGCGACGCCGGGCAGCACGGCCATCAGCGGTTCCTTGAAGCCTTCGCCGTCGGCGATGTCGCGCTGCACGGCGAATACGCGCGCACGGCTTTTCAGGCCGACCAGCACGGCGGTGATGCTCTTGGGGGTGAGGTCGAATTTCTTGACCAGCGCCGGCGCGATGTGCAGGCCGGGCAGCGGGGCGCCGCCTTCCCAGTCGAGATGGATGGCTTCCATCGCGTCCAGGCCGATGTGCACGGTACGGTCTACCGGCGTGCCGGTGCGCGCCAGGATGCCGGTGACCACGAAGGGTTTGTCGGCGTGCTGGGCCAGGTGGGCGCTGCCGATGCCGTGCGCCAGCACGATGCGGTCGCCAAGTTTGTAATGCAGCCGGTCGGCGACTTCGGCCCCGAGCACGGTCTCGAACACGTCGGCGAAAGGCCGGCCCTGCGCCAGTTGCAGCGCCTTCCCGGCGCCGTAATGGAAGTGCCGGAAGTAGTCGTCATTGGTGGCCAGTACCGGGAAACCGCGGTGCGAGTCGCCCAGCGAAATCGGGATGGTCCAGGCCACGGCCGGATTGCGCGCCAGCGCCTGGGCGCTGTCCCAGCCCATGTTGTTGGTGGCGCCGCCGATGCGGAAGATCGCATACAGCATCAGCTGGATGGGGCTGGTGCGTGCGCCGACCACCAGATCGGTGCCGGACACCGATTGCGAGAATCCGGCGCGCACGTCATGGCGCACGCGTTCGATGCCCAGCAGCATGGTGGTGGAAAGGGCGATGGCCAGCAGCATCAGGCCCAGCGTGAAACGGCGGTTCCATGCGCTTTTCGCGGCCAGGCGCAGCAGTGTCCTCATGCCGACTCCTCGATGCTGGCGGCACGGTTGACCTGTTCCAGCGCGATGCGCCGGTGGAAGCGTTCAGCCAGGCGCTGGTCGTGGCTGACGAACACCAGCGCCGCGCCGCCGTGGGCGCATTCGCGCTGCAGCAGGTCGAGGAAGGCTTGCTGGCGGTCGCTGTCCAGCGCCGAGGTCGGCTCGTCGGCGACGATGATCTCGGGCCGGCCGATCAGTGCGCGCGCCGCCGCCACGCGCTGCTGCTGGCCGATCGACAACTGGGTGACCGGGCGCGCCCACAATGCGGGCGCCAGGTCCAGCGATGCCAGCAGCGAGTGCGCCGCCTCCCGCAAGCTGCCCCCTTGCAGCAAGGCGCGGCCCTTGCGGTAGGACGAGAACTGGCAGGGCAGCAGCACGTTGTCGGTGACGGACAGATAAGGCAGCAGGTTGAATTGCTGGAAGATGAAGCCGATATGGTCCACCCGGAAACGGTCGCGCCGTGCGGCGGCCAAGCCTTGCAAGGCTTGCCCCAGCACTTCCACGCTGCCGGCCTGCGGCGCGATGATGCCGCCGATGGTGGCCAGCAATGTGCTTTTGCCGCTGCCGCTGGGGCCGCTGACGAAGATGTGCTCGCGCGCCTCCACCCGCAATTCGTCCAGCGCCAGTGCGGGATGCGGCTGGCCGGGCCAGGTGAAGCCGAGGTTGCGCAAGTGGATGGCGGGCGGGGCAGGTTGCGACGGGTTCATGTCAGCGGTGTATCGGGGAAACGGGCGCGGATAAGGCCTGGAAGGGCTGGCGCGATGATACGCCTGCCTGCTGTCAACGGCCTGACTTGATTCCAGATCAGTTGAGGGGAATGATGGCGTTGCCCGGCGCCAGTTGGAAAGCGGCCTGTTTCTTGGGCGTGGCCAGCTGGACGTCGATGCGCTGGAAGCCGGGGAAGGCGCGCAACAGGCCGCTGGCATCCACCGTGTTGAGCGCGCCGGGGCTGGCGCAGACTAGCGTGAAGTCGCCATCGAGGTCGGCATGGCCGTCATTGGGTGCAGTCGCCTGGGCGGCGCCCGATGCCGCTTTTTCACCCAGCAGGGCGGGCGCCAGCACGGCCGATTCAAGCTGGATCTCGGCCGGTTTGCATTGCGCGGCGGCGTCGGTGGCGAACATGCGGCCGGCGTCGCGCAGCGCCTTGGCCATTGCCTGCACGGTTTCCTTGTCGCGGGCGGAGGTGGCGGCGTGTTCGAAGCCGACCAGGTTGATCAGCGGCGTATCCAGGTGCAGCGTCAGGGTATTGCCTTCCAGCGCCACATCCAGCTTGCCCACGCCGTGCTCGTGGGCAGGATGGTTGCCATGATGGTCGGCGCTGTCGGCCGCGAAGGACGGCAAGCTCAGCAGTGAGGCTGCGATCAGCGAGGTTGCGATAGCGGAAAAGGCGAAGGGCTGTCGGGACATGGATCGGCTTTCGTTGATAGGGGAGCGTTTGGGGACGGCGTCGGTTGAGTCCAGCATTTTGGGCCTGCGCGGCAGAAAAATTCAGTCTTGTTACATTCTGCAACAGGGTTGCATTATAATTCGTGCTTTCCTATTCTTTGCAACTCGGTTGCGATCGCTCTGGCGCCACGTTTTCCGCGTCTTCCGGCGATGCCGCCATTTGCAATCCTTCTTGCTTATTTAGTCAGGTTATCTGCCGTGTCGGTTCTTTCTCGTTTGTTGATGAAGCAAGGCGTGCTCGCCAGCCCTTGGTGGCAGCGCGTGCTGGCGGTGCTGCCCGTCTGCCTGCTGTTGTGGCTGGGCGTGCTGTGGGCGCTGGGGGAGGGTTGACATGTCTGCCGTCATTTCACTGGAAAACCTGACCGTCAGCTACCGGCGGCATCCTGCCCTGCATCACGTCAACGGCGCTTTCGCCCGCGGTTCGCTGACCGCGGTGGTGGGGCCCAACGGCGCCGGCAAGAGCACCTTGCTCAAAAGCATGCTGGGCCTGGTCCGCTGCAACGGCGGCCGGGTGGTCACGCATGTGGATACGCGCCGTATCGCCTACCTGCCGCAGCAGGCCGAGATCGATCGCAGCTTTCCGATTTCGGTGCTGGATTGCGTGTTGCTGGGCTATTGGCCGGGCAAGGGCAACTGGCGCGGCATCGACGCCGGCATGGCGGCGCGCGCGCGCCAGGCGCTGGCGGCGGTGGGGCTGGACGGTTTCTCGTCCCGCGCCGTTTCCAGCCTGTCGGTCGGGCAATTCCAGCGTGTGTTGTTCGCCCGCATCCTGCTGCAGGACGCCGAGGTGATCCTGCTGGATGAACCGTTCAACGCCATCGACACCCGCACCACCAGCGATTTGCTGCGCATCATTGCCGCCTGGCATGCGGAGCAGCGCACGGTGATCGCGGTGCTGCACGACTACGACCAGGTGCGGCGCTCCTTCCCGCAGACGCTGCTGCTGGCGCGTAACGTGGTGGCCTGGGGCGACACCGCCGAGGTGCTGTGCGACGACAACCTGATGCGCGCCCGCGCCATGGCCGAGGCGGTGGATGAATACGCGCCGGTGTGCGAAGTCAGGGAGGATGACCTGCGGGCCCTGTCCTTGTCCTCTTCGCGCGCGCATGTGCATGATCATGGCAGCCATCCCGGCCATCATCATGAGCATGGCGCGGCCGGGAAGGGCGGCCTGCAATGACGTTGTGGTCGGCTTTCCATCAATTCGCGATTGAACCTTTCCAGGAATTCTCCTTCATGCGCCGCGCGCTGGTGGCGGCATTCGCGCTGGCGCTGGGCAGCGCGCCGCTGGGCGTGCTGCTGACGCTGCGCCGCATGAGCCTGTTCGGCGAGGCGTTGAGCCACGCGGTGTTGCCGGGCGTGGCGGTGGGCTTCATCTTCTTCGGCCTGTCGTTGCCGGCGCTGTCGATCGGCGGCTTCGCCGCCGGTGTGCTGGTGGTGGCGGTGGCCGGCTGGATCAGCCGCCATACCGAGATCAAGGAAGACGCCAGCCTGGCCGCCATCTACGTGGTGGCGCTGGCGCTGGGCGTGATCCTGATCTCGCGCCACGGCACCCAGCTCGACCTGCTGCACATCCTGTTCGGCAACGTGCTGGGCGTGGACAGCGAAGGCCTGCTGCTGATCGCCGGCGTCGCCAGCGCCAGCGTGCTGCTGATCGCCGCCCTCTACCGCGGCCTGCTGCTGGAGAGTTTCGACCCCGGCTTCATGTCGGTCGGGCGCGGCAATGGCTGCGGCGGGGAGGTGTACCAGCAGGCATTCCTGATGCTGGTGGTGCTGAACCTGGTGGCTTCGTTCCAGACCCTGGGCACGCTGATGGCGGTCGGCCTGATGATGCTGCCGGCGGTGTCGGCGCGGCTGTGGCACGACACCTTGCCGGCCCAGCTGTGCAACAGCGTGCTGCAGGCCGCCGTGGCCGGCTATGCCGGGCTGCTGATTTCGTATTACGCCTCGGTGCCGTCCGGCCCGGTGATCATCGTTTGCGCCGGCGTCCTGTACGCGCTCTCGCTGTTGTTTGCGCCGCGCGGCTGGTTGCCGCGCCTGCTGAAGCGCCCGCACCTGCGGGGCTGAATCTTTCCTTCGCTTGTTCCCGGAGTCCGTATGAACTTCCTTCGTCCTTTTTCTGTGTTGCTGGCCGCGCTGGCGTTGGCGGCGAGCCTGCCGGCAAGCGCCGCCGAGCGTATTCCCGTGGTGGCCAGTTTCAGCATCCTGGGCGATATCGTCGCCAATGTCGGCGGCGACCGTATCGCCGTCACCACCCTGGTCGGCCCGGATGAGGACGCCCACGTGTTCCAGCCGGCCCCGGACGACATCAAGTCGGTGTCGCGCGCCAGGCTGGTGGTGGTCAACGGGCTGGGCTTCGAGGGCTGGATCGAACGCCTGGCGCAGTCGGCCAATTACCGCGGCAGCATTGTCATCGCTTCGGCCGGCATCAATGCACGCGAGCGGGTGGGCGATGATGAGCACGATGAGCATGACCACAATGACCACGACGCGCAGCACCACCATGGCAAGGACGACCCGCACGCCTGGCAGGATCCGCAGAACGTGATCGTCTACACGCGCAACATCGCCGCCGCGCTGGCCAGGCTGGACCCGGCCGGCGCCGACACTTACCGCAAGAACGGCGAGGCCTATGTCGGCAAGCTGCAGGAGCTGGACCGCTGGGCCATCCAGCAGTTTGCGCAGATCCCTGACGCCAAGCGCCGCGTGATCACCTCGCACGATGCCTTCGAATACTTCGGCGCGCATTATAAGGTACGCTTCCTGGCCGCGCAGGGCGTGTCCACCGATAGCGAGCCCAGCGCGAAGGAAGTGGCGGCGCTGATCCGCCAGATCCGCACCCAGAAGATCAAGGCCTTGTTCTTCGAAAACATGAGCAATCCGAAGCTGCTGCAGCAGATCGCGCGCGAAGCGGGCGTCACGCCCGGCGGCAAGCTGTATGCGGATGCCTTGTCCAAGGCCGGCGGGCCGGCATCGGATTATCTGGCGCTGATGCGCTACAACATCGCTCAATTGCTGGACAAGATCCGGCTGAACTGAGCGCGGAGGGGGGGCTTGGTCAACGTTGCCCTGAATCGCGTATGCTTGTTGTCCCTATTTAAATCCAATCAGGAGAAGACAAGCATGAGCACCATCACCGTCGTGGCCATCATCACCGCCAAGCCCGGCAAGCGCGAAGAGCTGCTGAAGATCGCCCGCGCCAACCTCGCCGCCGTGCGCGCCGAAGCCGGTTGCATCGAATACGGCCTGACGGTCGATGTGGATGGCTTCGGCCCCAACCAGGCGCCGCTGGGGCCCGACACTTTCGCCTTCGTGGAAAAGTGGGCCAGCGAAGATGCGCTGCGCCTGCATTTCACGCTGCCGCACATGATCGACTATCGCGAAAAGTCCAAGGACCTGATCGCCGCGCGCGCGGTGCATGTGCTGAAATCGGTCGACTGATCGATGCTGCTCCGGCGGTCCTGGCGCAAGCCGGGGCCCGGGGCCTCAATGCTCGCCGGGGAAATCCGCCGGATGCGTGCGCAGCGGGTCGAACGCGGAAGCCTGCCCCATCTGCATCAGCCATGTGATGAAGGTCTTGAGCGCCGGGTTGGCATCGGCGGCGCTGCGGTACATCATGTGGAACCCCTCCCCATGCAGCACCACTTCCGGAAACAGTTGCACCAGGCGCCCATGCGCCAGGTCGTCGTCGACCAGGGCCAGCGTGCCCATGGCCACGCCTAGGTCGGTGGCGGCGGCCTGCAGGCTGAGGAAGAAGTGCTCGTAGACGGTGCCCGGCATTTTCTTGCGAACCGCCACGCCGGCCTTGCTCAACCATTGCGACCAGGCCAGCGAGCGGCTGGAGAGGTGGATCAGCGACACTTCCACCAGGTCGCGCGGGGCCTTGATCGGATGCAGCTCCAGGAAGTGCGGCGAGGCCAGCGGCGCCGAGACATCGTCCAGGAAACGCACGCATTCATAGCCGCTGCGCTCCAGCGGGCTGCGCCACAGGATCACGTCGAACGGATCCTTCACATCTTCGAAGTACTCCGACATGGTGGTGGTCACGCGCACTTCGATGCGCGGGTTGTCGATCTGGAACTGCGACAGGCGCGGGATCAGCCAGCGCATCGCCACCGAGGGCGCGGCGATCAGGCGCACCACGCGGCTCTTGCCGGCCAGCGTCAATTGTTCGGCCGCCAGCGCGATGCGATCCAGGCTGGCCTTGACCTCGCCATAGAAGGCCAGCGCCGCCTCTGTTGGCTCCACGCCACGCGACTGGCGTAAAAACAACGGTTGGCCAAAGTATTCTTCCAGGGTCTTGATCTGCTGGCTGACCGCGCTGTGGGTGATGAAAAGCTCCTGCGCCGCCAGCGTCAGGCTCCGCGTCCGGACTGCCGCTTCGAACACTTTGAGGGTTTTCAGTGGAGGCAGGGAGGAGGGCATGATGTTAGAAAAACTTATATTGGTGTCGGAAAATGTTGCTTTGAAAAAGCCGGGGCCGATCCTATTCTTCAACTACCGAAACGTTTAACAGTGAGTGAAGATCATGTCTACCGTTAGTATATTTGTAAAAGATGCCGGTTTTTCTAACAATTTGCGCGCCCTGGTCGAGCTGGCCAAGTTCGCCGCCCAGCGCGTCATCGCCGCCCACGCCCTGCAACCGGTGCGCAACGATGCCTCCGAACTGCACGACGCGGCCTATTTCGACGGCGTGACAGACCATGTCGAGCTGGAAAATCGCCTGCGTCAACTGGAAAACGGCCACCTGCAAGCCGTATGGAAGCTGCAATCGCAGATCTGAGGCAAACGCGCAGGACAGGAAGTACCGGAGTACCGCCGCGCCGTCGAGGCCGGCAAGCCAGGCATGAAACCACATGCTGCAAGTTGTCGGACGCGGCCAGTCGCGACACCATAGAAAAGAGACCGGCTCCACATCTTCCGATGGCCGGAGCCGCGGACGGACAGGATCGATGTCCCGTCCAGACCTGCAGATGCCAGGCGCAAGCAGCCCTTGAAGCTGTACGCACATCCCCGCCATGACCCCGCTGACGCGGGGTTTGTCGTTTCTGCTGCCCGCATTGCCGTATTGCCATAGCGACGCATCGTCGCATCGTCGCGTCGCCGTTGTTGCGACGCATCCTCGGTTCGCCATGACATTGAAATAAGCCGCTGCTATATTGATTCGCAGGGAAGGATTGCCGTGCGCGCCGATGTTGCCGAGGGGAATCGCGCAACGTTGCCGCATGGTTCGCCAGCCATGACTGCGACAGCCACGCACAGGCGTCGACTACAACATCTGATGTTCCATTGGTTCCATTGTCTTGCATCGCCATTCAAGGGGAAAACCATGCTGTCGTCGTTACGCACACGTTTGATCGTGATCTGTGTCCTGATCGTGGCGGTGGCCATGATCGTCCTCTGCGCCGCCAACGTCCTTACCGTGCGGCGCGATACCCTGGCGGCGCTGCAGGCCCAGACCGCCCGATTGACCGACAGCCACGCGGCCAATATCTCCGAATGGGTGCGCAACAAGCGCACCATCACCGCTTCCATGAAACAGGCGCTCAAGCAGAGCGACGTGCTGCCCATCGTCGCCGCGGCGATGGAAGCGGGCGCCTTCGACGATGCCTTCATCGGTTACCCCGACAAGCGCATGCTGGCGCTGCATCCCATGCCGCCCGGCTACGACCCGACTGTCCGGCCCTGGTACCAGCAGGCGGTGAACGCCGGCAAGCCGGTGCTGACCGCGCCGTATGTGGATGCCACTACCGGCAAGCTGGTGGTGACCTTTGCCGAAGCCGTGGGCGGCAAGGACAATGTGCAGGCGGTGGTCGCCTCCGATGTGCAGCTCGACAACGTGGTGCGCAATGTCGCCAGCATCAAGCCCACGCCGGACAGTTTCGCCTTCATCGTCGGCAAGGACGGCATGATCGTCACCCATCCCAACAAGGAACTGGCGCTCAAGCCGGTATCCGCGCTCGACCAGAGCCTGAGCGCGCAATCGCTGGCGTCCATGGGCCAAGGCAATGAGGTCAGCATCGGCGGCGCCCGCTACCTGCTGTTCGTGCGGCCCATCGAGGGCACCGACTGGTCGCTGGCAGTGGCGCTCGATTACGTCGAGGCCACCCAATCGATCCGCGCGCTGATGACCATGTCGCTCGTGCTGGCGGTGCTGGCCATCGCGGTGGCGGCGCTGCTGCTGACGCTGACCATCACCGGCATGTTGCGCCGGCTGGGCGTGGTGCGCGATGTGATGGAAGACATCGCATCCGGCGAAGGCGACCTGACGCGCCGCCTGGATGCGCAAGGGCGCGACGAACTGTCGCAGATCTCGGGCGCCTTCAATCGCTTTGCCGACAAGATCTCCAAAACCCTGCTGGAAATCCGCCGCGCCAGCGAATCGGTGAAAACATCGTCCGGCGAGATCGCCTCCGGCAACCTCGATCTTTCCGGCCGCACCGAGCAGCAGGCCGGTTCGCTGGAGGAGACCGCTTCGGCGATGGAGGAGCTGACCTCCACCGTCAAGCAGAACGCCGATAACGCGCGCCAGGCCAACCAGCTGGCGGTGTCGGCCTCGGAAGTGGCGGTGCAGGGCGGGGAAGTGGTGGGGCAAGTGGTCGACACCATGAGTTCGATCAACGACTCCTCGCGCAAGATCGTGGACATCATCAGCGTGATCGACGGCATCGCTTTCCAGACCAACATCCTGGCGTTGAATGCCGCGGTGGAAGCCGCGCGCGCCGGCGAGCAGGGGCGCGGTTTCGCGGTGGTGGCCTCCGAAGTGCGTTCGCTGGCCCAGCGCAGCGCCACCGCCGCCAAGGAAATCAAGGGGCTGATCGACGATTCCGTGCACAAGGTGGAAGTCGGCAGCACCCTGGTGCACCAGGCCGGCAGCACCATGACCGAAGTGGTGGCCAGCGTGCGCCGGGTGACCGATATCGTCGGCGAGATCAGCGCCGCCAGCCAGGAACAGAGTTCCGGGATCGCCGAGATAGGCCGCGCCGTCACGCAGATGGACGAGGCCACCCAGCAAAATGCGGCGCTGGTGGAGCAGGCCGCCGCCGCCGCCCAGTCGTTGCAGGAGCAGGCGGCGCATCTGGCCGATGTGGTAGGTGGATTCAAGCTGGACGAGGGGCATCTGCCGACCGCGGCCATCCCCTTGCCGCGTGCGGCGGCGCTGGCGCGTTCGGTCACACCCCAGGCTGCGGTTGCGGCGGCGGGGCCGAAGAAGCCGGCCATCGCCAAACCGGTTGCTACTGCTGCTACTGCTGCTGCGGCCTTGCCTTCGACCAAGGCGGCCACCCCTCGGGTCGCTGCGGCGCCGGCCAAGCCCAAGTCCAAGTCGGAGGAAGGCGGCGAGTGGGAAGAGTTTTGACATCCCGGCGCGACCGCGGCGGCTGGCGCGCCGTTGCCAGTACGCTCAGGCGCGCCGCGCCAGCAGGCGCATGCCGCCAAACAATTGCTGCATGCCGCCGTGTTCGATGAAGCTCAGGTTGTAGGGATGTTCCGCCACCGCGCGCGGGAAGGCTGCGGCCAGCGGCAGGCTGTGCAACTGCTCGGCGATCTTGCCCCACAGCACCAGCGTCGGCAGCGCGGCGCCGCGCGCCGCGGCATGTTCGGCCAGGGCGCGCAGCACGGTGTCGAAGAAAGGCTTCCAGGCACGGGCATCCTTGACCGGCGCCACATGTTCGCGGAACACCAGGCTGGCGTTGAGCAGCAGGAAACCTTGCGCTTCCAGGTTGGTTTGCAGGTCGGCCAGGGTCTGGATCGTGCCTTGCGCATCGGCTTGCGCCTTGGCGGCAATGCCCGCCAGCGCGTCGCCGCTGGTATTGCCGGCTTGCAGCGCGCCGTCGGCCACCAGCAGCATCTTCATGAAATTGCGCAAGGAAGTGGCGCGGTTGACCTGCTTGGACAAGCCCTTGTCCGACCAGAGCGAACCGACCGCGCCATCCATGAAGCACACCCCGGTGGCGCTGGCCGCGCGCGGGTAGGGGCCTTCGCCGACCAGCACATAGTTCACTTGATCCATGGGCTGCCTGAAGGCGGCGAAGATACGGCCTTCGGTGGGCAGGTAGTGGTCTTGCGCCAGCGCGCCGAGATAGGCAGGATCGGCCTGGGCGATCGCCTCCAGCCCCTCGCGCAGCGCGGCGTGCCAGGAGGGATCGGCGGTCTGGATCAGATCCAGCAGGTCGGCGGGCAGGGCGGAGGAGGGAGCGGTCATGGATCTTTTGTTGTGATGTAGGCGGCCGGTTCGGGAAAGTGGCGGCATTTTATACCGCCTTCGGCAGCGCGCCTTCGATACGCGCCTGCGGCGCTACTCAGGACGAACGGTAGCCAATCCGGCAAGCCTTGCATTCGAAATGCCGTTCGGACTGAGTAGCCCGAAGGGCGTATCGAAGGTTCGCTGTCGGTGGCGTCAAGCCGCCGCCGTATCGCTCCCCGGCGCGCCGAACAACTGCTGCTTGAGCAGGTGCAACTGGTCGCGCGCCGCCGCCGCCTTTTCGAACTCGAGGTTCTTGGCGTGCTCCTGCATCTGCTTTTCCAGGCGCTTGATCTCCTTGCTGATCTGCTTCTCGCTCATGGCTTCGTAGTTCTTCTGCTCTTGCGCCACCATCAGTTCGGCGCGCGCCTCGGACGGGTTGAACACGCCGTCGATCAGTTCGCGGATCTCTTTCTTGATGCCGGTCGGCGTGATGCCGTTGGCCTCGTTGAAGGCCACCTGCCTGGCGCGGCGGCGTTCGGTTTCGCCGATCGCCTTGTGCATCGAGTCGGTGACCTTGTCGCCGTACAGGATGGCCATGCCGTTGAGGTTGCGGGCGGCGCGGCCGATGGTCTGGATCAGGCTGCGCTCGGAGCGCAGGAAGCCTTCCTTGTCGGCATCCAGGATCGCCACCAGCGAGACTTCCGGAATGTCCAGGCCCTCGCGCAGCAGGTTGATGCCGACCAGGACATCGAAGGTGCCCAGGCGCAGGTCGCGGATGATTTCCACGCGTTCCACGGTGTCGATGTCGCTGTGCAGGTAGCGCACCTTGATGCCGTTGTCGGACAGGAATTCGGTCAGCTGCTCGGCCATGCGCTTGGTCAGCGTGGTCACCAGCACGCGCTCGTCCTTGGCCACGCGATCGGTGATTTCCTGCATCAGGTCGTCGACCTGGGTGGTGGCGGGGCGCACGGCGATGATCGGGTCGACCAGGCCGGTCGGGCGCACCACCTGCTCGACCACCTGGTCGGCGCGGCCGTTTTCGTAGTCGGCCGGGGTGGCGGAGACGAACACCGTCTGGCGCATCTTCTTTTCGAATTCGTCGAACTTCAGCGGCCGGTTATCCAGCGCCGAAGGCAGGCGGAAGCCGTAGTCCACCAGGTTCACCTTGCGCGCGCGGTCGCCGTTGTACATGCCGTTCAACTGGCCGATCAGCACGTGCGACTCGTCCAGGAACATCAGCGCGTCCGGCGGCAGGTAGTCCACCAGCGTCGGCGGCGGGTCGCCCGGCTGGCCGCCGGAGAGGTGGCGCGAGTAGTTCTCGATGCCCTTGGTGAAGCCGATCTCGGTCATCATCTCGAGGTCGAAGCGGGTGCGCTGCTCCAGCCGCTGCTCCTCGATCAGCTTGTTTTCCTTGCGGAAGAATTCCAGCCGCTCGCGCAGCTCGTCCTTGATGGTCTCGATGGCGCGCAGCACGGTCGAGCGCGGCGTCACATAGTGCGAGCCGGGGTAGATGGTGAAGCGCGGGATCTTCTGGCGCACCCGGCCGGTGAGCGGGTCGAACAGCTGCAGGCTGTCGATCTCGTCGTCGAACATCTCGATGCGCACCGCCAGCTCGGCGTGTTCGGCCGGGAACACGTCGATGGTGTCGCCGCGCACGCGGAAGGTGCCGCGACCGAAGTCGGTCTCGTTGCGCTTGTACTGCATCTGGATCAGGCGCGCGATGACGTCGCGCTGGGCCACCTTGTCCCTGGCGCGCAGGGTCAGGATCATCTGGTGGTATTCGCTGGGGTTGCCGATACCGTAGATGGCCGAGACGGTCGCCACGATCACTACGTCGCGCCGTTCCATCAGCGACTTGGTGCAGGACAGGCGCATCTGTTCGATGTGCTCGTTGATCGAGGAATCCTTCTCGATGAACAGGTCGCGCTGCGGCACGTAGGCTTCCGGCTGGTAATAATCGTAGTAGCTGACGAAGTATTCCACCGCGTTGTGCGGGAAGAACTCGCGGAACTCGCTATAGAGCTGCGCCGCCAGCGTCTTGTTGGGGGCGAACACGATGGCCGGCCGGCCCAGGCGGGCGATGGCGTTGGCCATGGTGTAGGTCTTGCCGGAGCCGGTCACGCCCAGCAGGGTCTGGAAGAACAGGCCGTCGTTGACGCCTTCGACCAGCTTCTCGATCGCGGCGGGCTGGTCGCCGGCCGGCGGGAACACCTGGTAGAGCTTGTAGGGCGAATCGGGGAAGGTGACGAACTTGCTGTCGTCGAGCTCGGGGGTAATCGTTGTCAGTTCAGCCATGGTGGTCGGTAACCCGCTTCGGTTGAGGTTTGCCTGCTTCCGGTGCGGCTGCATGCCTGAAAAGAGGGCGTTGCAGGCCGGAAATACCGGACGCGTAAATGCATCACAGATGCAGGCGGCGGCACCGTCTTCAAGGCGAAACAGCGGCGGATATGTCATTTCTGCATGGAGGCATGCAGATTCAGCCTGGTTTTACACCTGCCTGTATCTGTGATTAGGCATCGGGATTTGCTAGAATGCGATGTTGCAAATCGGTGCAGGGCTGGCAGCCTAGGCCATGCATCCATCCACTCCTGCAGCGCTCCGTTGCAGCTAACTTTTCATGTTATCACGATGAACGCACCTGTCTCCGCCTCCCTGTTTTCCGCCATCGAAATGGCGCCGCGCGACCCCATCCTGGGCGTCACCGAAGCCTACAACGCCGATAAGAACCCGGCCAAGACCAACCTGGGCGTGGGCGTCTATTACGACGACAACGGCAAGGTGCCGCTGCTGGAATGCGTGAAGAAGGCGGAAGCGGAACTGGCGGCCAAGCTGGCCCCGCGTACCTACCTGCCGATCGACGGCCTGGCCACCTACGACCGCGCCGTGCAGGAGCTGGTGTTCGGCACCGGCAGCGCCGTGGTGACGGAAAAGCGCGCGATCACCGTGCAAGCCCTGGGCGGCACCGGCGCGCTCAAGCTGGGCGCCGACTTCCTGAAGCATTTCTCGCCGGCCGGCACCGAAATCTGGATCAGCGACCCGAGCTGGGAAAACCACCGCGCCCTGTTCGAAATGGCCGGTTTCAAGGTCAATGCCTATCCTTACTATGACGCCGCCACCCGCGGCGTGAACTTCGCCGGCATGCTGGATGCCCTGAAGACCATGAAATCCGGCTCGGTCGTGCTGTTGCACGCCTGCTGCCACAACCCGACCGGCGCCGACCTGACCGCCGACCAGTGGACCCAGGTCATCGAAGTCGTGACTTCGCGCGGCCTGGTGCCGTTCCTGGACATGGCCTACCAGGGCTTTGGCGACGGCATCGAAGAAGACGGCAAGGTAGTGCGCCGCTTCGCCGAAGCCGGCGGCCCGCTGTTCGTCTCCAATTCGTTCTCGAAGTCGTTCTCGCTGTACGGCGAGCGCGTCGGCGCGCTGTCGATCGCCGCGGCCAGCGCCGAAGAGGCGGCCCGCGTGCTGTCGCAATTGAAGCGCGTGGTGCGTACCAACTACTCCAACCCGCCGATCCACGGCGGCCAGGTCGTGGCCACCGCGCTGGCCTCGCCCGAACTGCGCAAGCTGTGGGAAGACGAACTGTCCGAAATGCGCGTGCGCATCCGTGAAATGCGCCAGCTGCTGGTGGCCAAGCTGAAGGAAAAGGCCCCGGCCCATGACTTCGATTTCGTCATCAAGCAACGCGGCATGTTCTCGTACTCGGGCTTGACCAAGGCGCAAGTCGACCGCCTGCGCAACGAGTTCTCGATCTACGCCGTCGACACCGGCCGCATCTGCGTGGCCGCGCTCAACACCAAGAACATCGACGCAGTGGTGGATGCCATCGCCAAGGTGCTCTGAGTCGTCTGGCAGGCAAGAGCTTGAGACAAGAGCTTGAGACAAGGGATTGAGACAAGAGCTTGAGACAAGGGATTGAGACAAGAGCTTGAGACAAGGGATTGCCGGCGCCGCTGCCCCCGGTTTCATAGGGGAAAAGCGGCCCGGCTGAAAAAAGTTTTTGACAGGAACTGAAAATCCGGTCATAATCTTTTTCTCAGCTGTTCCCTGATAGCTCAGTCGGTAGAGCGACGGACTGTTAATCCGCAGGTCCCTGGTTCGAGTCCAGGTCGGGGAGCCAAAAAATTCAAAAGCCTCGCAGTCTTCTGCGGGGCTTTTTCAATTCATCCGTCATCCGGAGCGGCGACGTTTCCAGGCGGGATGAAGCCATCAGTTGCGCATGGGCGAAGCCCGGACTTCGGCGCAACGGCGCTTGTTGAATGATGTAAAAAATTTCTTCTGCACACTCTGGCGGCGAAAGAAAAATTCGTTCATAATCGCGCCCTCAGCTGTTCCCTGATAGCTCAGTCGGTAGAGCGACGGACTGTTAATCCGCAGGTCCCTGGTTCGAGTCCAGGTCG
>NZ_JBWKPR010000013.1:0-61416 GCF_059418325.1 Herbaspirillum sp. GW821-FHT09A12 | reverse complement strand
GGGAGCCACGACATTCGAAGCCCCGCAAGACCATCGTCTTGCGGGGCTTTCTGTTTTTCGTCCCGACCGGACCATACCCAATGATCCCGCAGCCGGCGCGCGCTTGGGGCCCGGTTCGCATCCGTGCGCGGCGCCTGCCCGCACCCGCAAACGCTGCTAGAATCGGCATCCCCCCGACCTTTCAGGACATTGCCATGGGTGACCCCATCCGCCTCACTCAGTACAGCCACGGCGCCGGATGCGGCTGCAAGATCTCGCCGCAGGTGCTGGAAGTCATTCTCGCCGGCAGCGGTGCCCAGAATCTCGATCCCAAGCTGTGGGTCGGCAACGCCTCGCGCGACGACGCGGCCGTCTATGCGCTGGACGACGAGCGCGGCGTGGTCTCCACCACCGATTTCTTCATGCCCATCGTCGACGATCCGTTCGACTTCGGGCGCATCGCCGCCACCAATGCCATCAGCGACATCTACGCCATGGGCGGCGACCCGCTGATGGCCATCGCCATCCTCGGCTGGCCGGTCAATGTACTGGCGCCGGAAGTGGCGCGCGAAGTAGTGCGCGGCGGCCGCGCCGCCTGCGACGCCGCCGGCATCCCGCTGGCGGGCGGCCATTCCATCGATGCGCCCGAACCGATCTTCGGGCTGGCCGTGACCGGCGTGGTCGACAAGCGCCACATGAAACGCAACGACACCGCCAGTGCCGGCTGCCTGCTGTACCTGACCAAGCCGCTGGGCATCGGCATCCTCACCACCGCCGAAAAGAAGGGCAAGCTGCGCGCCGAAGACGTGGGCGCGGCGCGCGACTGGATGTGCGTGCTGAACAAGGCCGGCAGCCGCTTCGGCAAGTTGCCCGGGGTGGCGGCGATGACCGACGTCACCGGCTTCGGCCTGCTCGGCCACCTGGTCGAGATGTGCGAGGGCAGCGGCGTGTCGGCCCGCATCAGCTACGCGCGCGTGCCAAGCTTGCCGGGCGTGGCGCATTACCTGGCCGAAGGCTGCGTGCCGGGCGGCACCGGCCGCAACTACGACAGCTATGGCGCCAAGATCGGCCCCATCGGCGAAACCCAGAAGAACCTCCTGTGCGATCCGCAGACCAGCGGCGGTTTGCTGGTGGCGGTCAAGCCCGACGCCAATCCGGAATTCCTGGCCGCGGCCGCCGCGCTGGGCCTTGAGCTGGCGCCCATCGGCGAACTGGTGGAGCGACAGCGTTACGCGGTCGAGGTCGTTTGATGGAGGATATCCAGCCCAGCCGCGCCCTGTTCACCGGCGACACGCCGATGCTGGACGCGCGGGCCCCGGTCGAGTTCGGCAAGGGCGCCTTCCCGACGGCGCTCAACCTGCCGCTGATGAACGACAGCGAGCGCCAGGCGGTCGGCATCCGCTACAAGGAGCAGGGCCAGGATGCCGCCATCAAGCTGGGGCATGAACTGGTCAGCGGCGCCGTCAAGGAAGCGCGCATCCAGGCCTGGGCCGACTTCGCGCGCGCCCATCCCGAGGGCTGCCTGTATTGCTTTCGTGGCGGCCTGCGTTCGGGCATCACCCAGCAATGGTTGAAGTCCGAGGCCGGCATCGCCTATCCGCGCGTGGCCGGCGGCTACAAGGCGATGCGCCATTTCCTGATGGAGGCGGTAGAGCAGGCGGTGGCCACGGCCGGTTTCGTGGTGGTCGGCGGCATGACCGGCTGCGGCAAGACCGACGTGCTGGCCCAGCTGGACAACGCGCTCGACCTGGAAGCCCATGCCAATCATCGCGGTTCCAGTTTCGGCCGGCACGCGACCGCGCAGCCGGCGCCGATCGACTTCGAACACCGCCTGGCGATCGCGCTGATGAAGCTGCAGGCGCGCGGCCACGCCTGGTTCGCGCTGGAGGACGAGAGCCGCCTGATCGGTACCTGCGCCTTGCCGCTGTCGCTGCACCAGGGCATGCAGAAATTCCCCTTGGTGTGGCTGGAAGACAGTCGTGAGGGGCGTATCGAGCGCATCCTGCGCGACTACGTCATTGGGCTGTGCGCGGAATATGCGGCGCTGGATGCGGAGAACGGTTTTGCGCGCTACCGCGAGCACCTGCTGGCGGCGCTGGCCAAGCTGGCCAGGCGGCTCGGCGACGAGCGTTACCGCCGCCTGAACAAGCTGATGGAACAGGCGCTGGCGCGCCAGGAAACGGATGGCTCGGTTGACCTGCACCGCGCCTGGATCGAAACGCTGTTGAGCGAGTATTACGATCCCCTGTACGACTATCAGCGGGAATCCAAGCGCGCCCGCATGCAGTTCGCAGGAAACCAGTCGGAAGTGGTGGATTTCCTGCGCCGGTACCGTCCTTAAAGGACGAGCACTCCGATCAGGCCGCTGGCCACGCCGACCAGGATGGTCAGCAGCGTCACCGTCACCAGCACCTTGGGCGTGAACGACTTGCGCAGCATCAGCAGCGAAGGCAGGCTGATGCTGGGCAGCGTCAGCAGCAGCGCCACCGCCGGGCCCACGCCCAGGCCCAGCGCCAGCATCGATTGCACGATGGGGATCTCGGCCGCGGTAGGGATCACGAACAGGGTGCCGATCACCGCCAGCGCGACAATCCACAGCAGGCTGTTGCCGATCGACGCATCCACCTGCGGAAACAGCCAGACGCGCGCCGCGCCCAGCGCCAGCACGGCGACGATGTAGACCGGCACGGTGCTCCAGAACAACTGCCACAGCTTTTGCGCCCAGCGCGCCAGGAAGCCGCGCGGGTCGGATTCCTCTGTCTGCGCCACGGCTTCCAGCGCCGCCTGCGGCAACGCTTCCGGTTGTGAAATGCGTTGCGCGACCAGCGATACCCCCACCACCAGCAGCACCCCGGCGACCAGCCGCAGCGCGGCGAAATTCCAGCCCAGCACGAAGCCCATGAACACCAGCGTGGCCGGATTCAACACCGGGTTGGCGATCCAGAACGCCAGCGCGGCGCCCACCGACACTTGCTGGCGGCGCATGCCGGCCACCACCGGCGCGGCGCAGCAGCTGCACATCATGCCCGGCAGCGCAAACAGGCCGCCGCGCAGGGTCGAGCCCAGGCCGGCGCGGCCGAACATGCGCAACAGCCAGTCGCGCGGAACCAGCACCTGCACCAGCGACCCCAGCAGCACGCCCAGCACGGCCGCCTTCCAGATCGCCAGGAAATATACGCCGGCATATTCCAGCGCCGCCGCCCACGGCGACGCCGGCGCATTGGCCAGGATGGAGCTGCCGATGCTGTGCTTGTCGGCGGCGATGAAGGACTTCAGGTAGTAAGGCGACCACTTGACGTAGTACAGGCCGACCGCTGCCACCAGCAGGAACAGGGCGGGTTTTAGCCAGGCGGAAGCGCCGCGCGCTGCGGGCGGCTGCAGGGAAGGGGTGTTATTCATGGCGTGTTGCGGTTTGGCGGATATAAGAATGCGCGCATGATACCGCAGCCCGGCGTGTGGCCGGCGGCGGCGCGTAGAATAGCGGCAATCTCCAGCCATTGACCGCCATCGCCCGCAGCCATGCCCGCCAGCCCAGAATCCGCCGCCACGGCCATTGCCGCCACCCTCGACCGCCTCCATTTCGACCTGACCACGCTGCGCCTGTTCGAAGCCACCGCCGAGCTGGGCGCGGTGACCAAGGCTGCCGAGCGTATCTTCCTGGCGCCGGCGGCGGCCTCGCGGCGCATCCAGGAGTTCGAGGCGCAGTTCGGCATTGCGTTGTTCGAACGCCTGCCGCATGGCATGGCGCTGACCGACGCCGGCCGCGCGCTGCTGGCGCATGTGCGCAGCATGATGCATTCGGTGGCGCGCATGCAGGATGACGCTACCGCTTTTCGCCAGGGCAACATGGGCGTGGTACGGCTGGCGGCATGTACCTCGGCCGTGCTGCAATTCCTGGCGCAGGATATCCGGCTGTGCCAGGACCAATATCCGGGCATCAAGATCGACCTGCTGGAAGCCAACAGCCAGGGCGTAGTGGAGGCGGTCACGCGCGGCGTGGCCGATATCGGCATCTATGAGAGCACCCTGGGCGGCACCATGCTGCCGACCCAGGCTTACCGCGAAGACCACCTGGTGCTGGCGGTGCCGCATGGCCATCCGCTGGCGAAGAAGCGGCGCGCCGCGCTCGAAGACATCCTGCCGCATGAGGTGATCGGCTTGTCCGAAGGCGCCGCCTTGTCGCTGTCGCTGGGACGCCTGGCGGCACAGAGCGGCCAGGTGCTGCACATGCGCATCATGGTGCGCAGCTTCCACAGCATGGCGGCGATGATCGCGCAGGGCATCGGCATCGGCCTGATGCCGGACAAGGTGGCCGACCTGCTGGTCGGCGCAAACCGTTTCAAGACCGTGCCGGTGGAAGGGGAGTGGGCCACGCGCCGTTTCGTGCTGTGCCATCAGCCGGTGCATGCGATGTCGGGTTCGGGCATGGCGGTGGCCGCCATGCTGGCCGCCTCTGCTGTCAGGGCAGTCAAGCCTGGCAAGGTTTCCCGTCCGGTTTCGCAAAACGCGAAACCAGCTTCAGCGAAATAGCGATGGAAGCACGGCGCCTGCCGCTCGTATAGTTCGGCCAACGTCCCGCAAGAGTGCGCCATGCACCCCGCAGAGGGCGACCCGAACAGACACGAGAACCACGAGACCCAGGAGCAGGCATGTCCATCGCAGCATCCCCATCTTCCGCATCCGCGCCGAGCAAGCCACACAAGCTACATAAGCCGCGCATTGCACTGACCGTCGGCGACCCGGCCGGCATCGGCCCCGAGCTGGTGTTGCGCCTGCTGGCCGATCCGGCCACAGCCGCCCGCGCCGACATCAGCCTGATCGGCAACACCCCGGCGCTGGCGCGCGCGGCCCAGGCGACCGGCCTGCCGCTGCCGCCAGCATCGGATTGGTTGCAGATCGTCGACTGGGCGCAGCAGGGCACGCAGTACGAACCGGCGGTTGCCGCCGAAGCCAACGGCCAGTTCATCCTCGAGTCGCTCACGCTGGGCGCGCGCATGGTGGCCGAAGGGCGCGCCGACGCGCTGTGCTTCGCGCCGCTGAACAAGGGCGCCATGCGCCGTGGCGGCATGCACGAGGAAGACGAGATGCGCTGGTTCGCCAAGCTGCTCGACTACAACGGCCTGTGCGGAGAGTTGAATATCCTGGATGAGCTGTGGACCGGCCGCGTGACCTCGCACATGCCCCTGAAGGATGTGTCTTCGCACCTCACGCCCGAAGGCGTGGCTGCCGCCATCCGCATGCTGACCGAATCCTTCCGTGCCGCCGGCAACCCGAACCCGCGCATCGGCGTGTGCGGCTTCAACCCGCACAACGGCGACAACGGCAACTACGGCCGCGAAGAGATCGATGTCATCGAACCCGGCATCAAGCTGGCGGCCGACACCGGTTGCCCGTCGCAAGGCCCGTACCCGGCCGACACCATCTTCCTGCGCGCCAAGGCCGGCAAGCTGGACGGCATCGTCACCATGTACCACGACCAGGGCCAGATCGCGACCAAGCTGCTGGGCTTCGACGTCGGCGTGACGGTGGAAGGCGGCTTGCCGATTCCCATCACCACCCCGGCGCACGGCACCGCCTACGACATCGTGGGGCAGGGCATCGCCAAGCCGACGGCCATGGCCAATGCCTTCGTGCTGGCTTGCCGGATGGGCAGCACGCGCGCCGCAGGCCGAGTCTGAAGTTACCACTAACAACTGGCGCCGAGCACCGATCAACGGGCCGGCGTTGCAACAACGTCCACAGAGGCGAGGAGACCATGCAAACCAACATCAACCACGGGCAGGCGACCCACGTACAGAAGATCATGCTGGCGATCTTCTGCGCCATGTCATTCATCCTGTATCTCGACCGCGTCAACCTGGCCGCCGCCGCCGGGCCGATCAAGGATGAGCTGGGCCTGTCGAATACCACGCTGGGGCTGGCGTTTTCGGCCTTCGGTTATACCTATGCGATCTTCCAGATCATCGGCGGCTGGTTCGCCGACAAGCTGGGCGCCAAGAAGACGCTGATCTTCTGCGGCTCGATCTGGGTAGTGGCGACGATCGCCACCGGCTTTGTCAGCGGACTGGTTTCGCTGGTGCTGGCGCGCCTGCTGCTGGGCATCGGCGAGGGCGCGGCGCTGCCGGCCCAGGCGCGCGCCATCGCCAACTGGTTCACGCGCAAGGACCGCGGTTTCGTACAGGGCATTACGCACTCGTTCTCGCGCCTGGGCAATGCGGTGGCGCCGCCGATCGTGGCGGTGCTGATCGCGCTGCATTCGTGGCGCGCCGCCTTCGTCATCGTCGGCGTGCTGACCGCGGTGTGGATCTTCATCTGGGCCTTCTATTACAAGGACAACCCGCGCGAGCACCGGTCCATCAATGAGGCCGAACTGGCCAAGCTGCCGGAGCACGCCAAGACCGCCGCCGCCAACGGCGAGGCGACGCCGTGGAAGAAGATCCTGCGCCGCATGTCGCCGACCATCTTCGTCTACTTCTGCCAGGTGTGGACCAACACGCTGTTCTTCAGCTGGGTGCCGATCTTCTTCATGAACGCTTATCACCTGGACCTGAAGAAGTCCGCCATCTTCGCTTCCGGCGTGTTCTTCGCCGGCGTGGTGGGCGATGTCACCGGCGGCCTGATCAGCGACCGCGTGCTGAAGAAATACGGCAACCTGCGCCTGGCCCGCCAGGGCGTGATCGCGGTGAGCCTGCTGGGTGCCTTCGGCTTCCTGATCCCGGTGATGATGAGCCATGACGTGAACGTGGTCGTATGGTGCCTGTCGGGCGCATTCTTCATGCTGGAACTGACCATCGGGCCGATCTGGGCGGTACCGATGGATGTGGCGCCGAAATTCGCCGGCACCGCCAGCGGCATGCTCAATACCGGCGCCGCGCTGGCGACCATCATCTCGCCGCTGGTGTTCGGCGCGGTGGTCGACATGACCGGCAACTGGAACCTGCCTTTCGTCGGTTCGGGCGTGTTCCTGCTGATCGGGGCGGTGTCCACGCTGGCCATGCGCCCGGAGCGCGATATCGACCACCTTGACGCGGGTCTGCCCAAGAAGGCATACGCGCACGGCTGAAGCGCAGGCGGCGAGAAAACTGGTTGCGGCCCTTGTGGCTGCAACGCTTGGTTGAGGGAAGGGCGTTCGCCTTTCCCTTTTTTATTTCCTGCCGGGTATCGCGCAGTGCGCATGTCCGCCGGCTGGATATGCGGATGGCCATGCATAGATCTTGTCATACAACTTCGGGTGGCGCGTGGCCAAGCGTCGGTTTGCGTCCGGGCTACGCGGCTTGCCACGCATGCATCCTGGCGCTTCAAGGCCCTTGGAAAAGGGCGGCGTGGAGTGCCGCAGAGCCTGTCCAGCAAGCCATTCGGGCCATTCGATCATTTCTACGGGGGGATCTCCACAAGCCTATTGCCAAAGCATGGACTCCTGATATACTCGCCTTGATCGTTGTACGATGTCTTATAACAATTAATATCCCTTCATTAAAACAAAACGCTAAAGAGAGACGCCCGCCCATCCTCGTCCGTTTCCCCAGTCATGTTTGCCCGGTATGATCCGGCGCCGCATGCATGGGAGGCAGCCGCGGGACTTGGCGTAACGACTCCTTGAAGGCGCGACGAGATCTGGAGAAAAAAGTGGCGCAAAGCAATATCACGGCGGCTGCCGCAGGAGCGGTCAAGGCCAGCCATGTTCGTTATCTGATTCTGTTCATGCTGTTCATCGTGACCACGGTCAATTATGCCGACCGGGCTACGTTGTCGATCGCCGGTTCGGCGATGAAGACCGAACTGAGCCTGGATCCGGTGACCATGGGCTACATCTTTTCAGCCTTCAGCTGGGCGTACGTGCTGGCGCAATTGCCGGGCGGCTGGCTGCTGGACCGCTTCGGTTCCAAGAAGATCTACATGTGGAGCATCGCCCTGTGGTCGGTCTTCACCATCCTGCAGGCGGGGGTGACCTGGATGGGCACGGCCGCCGCCGTGGTGTCGCTGTTCCTGCTGCGCTTCATGGTGGGGCTGGCGGAGTCGCCGTCCTTCCCGGCCAACGGCCGCATCGTCGCCGCCTGGTTTCCGACCAATGAGCGCGGCACTGCTTCGGCCATCTTCAATTCCGCGCAGTACTTCGCGGCGGTGCTGTTTACGCCGCTGATGGCGTGGATCGTCCATGCGTTCAGCTGGCACCATGTGTTTACCGTGATGGGCATTTTCGGCCTGGTGCTGGCGGGGATCTGGAGCAGGATCATCTACAGCCCCAAGGATCACCCGATGATCAACCAGGCCGAGCTCGCGCATATCGAGCAGGGCGGCGGCCTGGTCGACATGGATAACCGGAAGGTGGCGGCCCCCTCGACCAAAGGCCGTGGTTACATCAAGCAACTGCTGTCCAACCGCATGCTGCTGGGCGTGTATATCGGCCAGTACTGCATCAACGTGATCACCTATTTCTTCCTGACCTGGTTCCCGGTGTACCTGGTGCAGGAGCGCGGCATGTCGATCCTCAAGGCCGGTTTCGTGGCATCGATCCCGGCGGTGTGCGGTTTCATCGGCGGCGTGGTCGGCGGCCTCATCTCGGACCGCCTGATCAAGCGCGGCTTCTCGGTGACCTGGGCGCGCAAGATCCCCATCGTCGGCGGCATGCTGCTGTCGATGACCATGATCCTGTGCAACTACGTGGAAGCGCAGTGGATGGTGGTGGGCATCATGGCGCTGGCCTTCTTCGGCAAGGGCGTGGGCGCGCTGGGCTGGGCCGTGGTGGCCGATACCGCGCCCAAGCAGATCGTCGGCCTGTCGGGCGGCCTGTTCAACATGTTCGGCAACGTGGCCGGCATCACCACCCCGATCGTGATCGGTTACATCCTCAAGGAAACCGGTTCCTTCTCCGGCGCCCTGGTGTTCGTCGGCGTCAATGCGCTGGTGACCGTGATCAGCTATCTTGTCATCGTCAAGGAAATCAAGCGCGTCGAACTGAAAGACGCCTGATCCGCAGCAAGCGGCCGGGCAGCATGCCGGCCGCGGTTCCATCTTCAAAAGCAAGCATCGTCGCATTGGGAAACAGCATGACTACCGATACCATCGCCAGCGCAGCCGCCAGCCCGCGTTACATCATGATGAACGACACCGACAATGTCGCCATCGTCGTCAATGACGGCGGCCTGCCGGCCGGCACCGTCTTTCCAGACGGCCTGACCCTGGTCGACCGCGTGCCGCAGGGCCACAAGATCGCCTTGCGCGACCTCGCCGAGGGCGAGCCCATCGTGCGTTACGACGTGGCCATCGGCTACGCCGTGCGCGACATCCCCAAGGGCAGCTGGATCGAAGAGTCGCTGGTGCGCATGCCGCCGGCGCGCGAGCTGGACAACCTGCCCATCGCTACCAAAAAGCCGGCGCCGCAGCCGCCGCTGGAAGGCTATACCTTCGAGGGCTACCGCAACGCCGACGGTTCGGTCGGCACGCGCAACCTGCTGGCCATCACCACCACCGTGCAGTGCGTGGCCGGCGTGGTCGAGCATGCGGTCAAGCGCATCCGCGCCGAGCTGCTGCCCAAATACCCGAACGTGGAAGACGTGGTGGCGCTGGAGCATACCTACGGCTGCGGCGTGGCGATCGATGCGCCCAATGCCGGCATCCCCATCCGCACCCTGCGCAACATCAGCTTGAACCCGAATTTCGGCGGCCAGGCCATGGTGGTCAGCCTCGGCTGCGAAAAGTTGCAGCCCAACCGCCTGCTGCCGGAAAACATGATCCCCATCCACAAGGAGGGCGCGCCCTACGTAGTCTGCCTGCAGGATGCGGAACACGTCGGTTTCAACTCCATGATCGATTCGATCCTGCACATGGCCGAGGCGCGCCTGGTGGAGCTGGACAAGCGCCGCCGCGAAACCTGCCCGGCTTCCGACCTGGTGGTCGGCGTGCAGTGCGGCGGCAGCGACGCCTTCTCCGGCGTGACCGCCAATCCGGCCGTGGGGTTCGCCACCGACCTGCTGGTGCGCGCCGGCGCCGCGGTGATGTTCTCGGAAGTGACCGAAGTGCGCGACGGCATCGACCAACTGACCTCGCGCGCGGTCAACGAGGAAGTGGCGCAAGCCATGATTCGCGAGATGGACTGGTACGACAATTACTTGAAGCAAGGCGGCGTCGACCGCAGCGCCAACACCACCCCCGGCAACAAGAAGGGTGGCCTGGCCAACATTGTCGAGAAGGCCATGGGCTCCATCGTCAAGTCCGGCAGCAGCCCGATCTCGGGCGTGCTGGCGCCGGGCGACAAGCTCAGGCAAAAGGGCCTGATCTACGCCGCCACGCCGGCCTCGGACTTCATCTGCGGCACGCTGCAGCTGGCCGCCGGCATGAACCTGCACATCTTCACCACCGGCCGCGGCACGCCCTATGGCCTGGCGGCGGTGCCGGTGATCAAGGTCGCCACCCGCAACGACCTGGCGCGCCGCTGGCATGACCTGATGGACGTCAATGCCGGCCGCATCGCCAGCGGCGAGGCCACGATCGAGGACGTCGGCTGGGAGCTGTTCCAGCTGATGCTGGACGTGGCCAGCGGCAAGAAGAAGACCTGGGCCGAACAATGGAAGCTGCACAATGCGCTGACCCTGTTCAACCCGGCGCCGGTGACTTGATGTTCCAGAAAAGGGATCCGCTTGCGGATCCTTTTTTTATCCAGCAGCAGAGAAGAAAGCAGCAAGCCATGCGCGGCTATTGCGCGCAGAGGTTTGCGTACGCCAATAACAAGCATCCTTGAAGGAGACGCCATGTCCAAGCAAACCTCATCCACATCCAGCACATCCCGCCGCCTTGCCGCCGCGATTGTGGCGTCGGCCCTGACGCTGGCGGCCGCCCAGGCCGGCGCGGCCACCATCGCCTACGTTGCCAACGCCGACAGCCAGGATATCTACGTGCTGCAGCTCAACGCCGACGGCAGCCTCAACCTGGTCGACAAGGTCGCCACCGGCAGTACCGTGATGCCGCTGGCGATCAGCCCGGACCATCGCTTCCTGTACGCTTCGCTGCGCGGGCAGCCGTATTCGGTGACCAGCTATGCGATCGACCAGGCCAGCGGCAAGCTCAAGGCGCTGGCCACGGCGCCGCTGGCCGACAACATGGCCAACATCGCCACCGACAAGAACGGCAAGTTCCTGTTCGCGGCCTCGTACACCGGCCACAAGATCTCGGTCAACGCCATCGGCGCCGATGGCGCGGTGCAAGCGCCGGCGCTGGCGGTGATCCCGACCGGCAAGAATGCGCACTCGGCCCAGGTCGATCCCGACAACCGGTTCCTGTTCGCCTCCAATCTCGGCAGCGATGTGATCCTGCAGTTCCGTTTCGATGCCGCCACCGGCAAGCTGGCGCCGAATGACCCGCCAGCGGTGGCCACCAAGGCCGGCGCCGGCCCGCGCCATTTCGTGTTCGCCAACGACAAGCGCTTCGTCTATTCCACCAACGAGCTGGACGGCACCGTCAACACTTACGCCTACGATGCCAAGGCCGGCACGCTCAAGCTGGCGGCGACCGACTCGGCCTTGCCCGACGGTTTCAAGAGCAGCGAGCAACTGGCCACGGCTGACCTCCACCTCACGCCCGACGGCCGTTTCCTCTACGCCAGCGAACGCACCTCCAGCACGCTGACCAGCTATGGCGTCGACACCGCCAGCGGCAAACTGACGCGCCTGGCCAACCTCCCGACCGAAACCCAGCCGCGCGGCTTCAACATCGACCCGCAAGGACGCTTCCTGCTGGCGGTGGGGCAGAAGTCGAACGCGCTGACCAGCTATGCCATCGACCGCGCCAGCGGCGCCCTGACGCCCTTGTTCCGCTATACGCTGGGGCACAATCCGAACTGGGTCGAAATCATCGACCTGCCCTGAGCCATCCGCCTTTACGCCGCCAGCTCCCGCCCGGGATGTCGTTATTGCAATGATTTGCGGCGCCATCTGCACGCGCTTTGATCCAGGACAGGTCGGAGCGCGGATTCGCATTGCAAAATCGATGTGGGGAAAGTTAGCCTGCGACGGGCCGGGGCGCAACACGCCCTAATGGGGAAACAAGGGCGTTTTCACCTGTTGACCGTGATATTGGGGGACGGGGGCTTGCGCTATCTTCTGTCGCAAGGTCCTTGATCAATCTTGTTGCGAAAAAATTAAGTGGAGAGTGGGAATGCGGAATGTAACGGTTCGCTTCAGCCTGATGGGCGCGCTGGCGCTGTTTTCATGCATGATCGTGGTCGGCGCCGGCGTCGGCATCTTTGCCTTGGGCCGGGCCAACCAGTCGACCGAGTTTGTGCATCTGATCGCCGAGCGCACCCTGCTCGTGAACGATGCCTATAAGGACACCACGCGCACGCGTTCGGCGTTGACGCGCGCCTACGCCAACCTGAGGGAAAAGAACGAGGCCAGCGTCAGGGAGTCGGCTTTCAAGAGTGCGCAGACCACGTATGAGCGCGGCTTGAAGATCATGGATGACTTTGCCAAACTCCCCGACCTGCCGGGCCAGGATCCGGCGCTCAAGGCGGAACTGATCGACTCGGCCAAGGCCTTGTCGGATTTGCTGAAGAAAGCCGGCGACCTGCTCAGGGCGGATGACGCCGCCGGCTATTCCGAACTCAACGACAAGCAGATCAATCCGGGCGGCGGCCGCTTCTCGGCGGCGCTGGAGAAGTACCAGGCGCTGGCGATGCAATTGAACGACCAGGCCGCCGACCAGCGCGACAAGGAATACAAGCTGGTGGTGTGGCTGGTGGCGGCGGGCCTGGTCGGCGCGCTGGCGCTGGTGCTGGCGGTGCATTTCATGTTGCGCAACATCGTGCTCGCGCCGCTCAATCGCGCAGTGCACCTGCTCGACCAGGTTGCCAACGGCGACCTCACGGCCAAGGTGGATATCAATAGCAACAACGAAATCGGCCGCCTGTTCTCGGCGATCCGCAGCATGCAGCAAAGCCTGCTCAATACCGTCTCGCGCGTGCGTGGCAGCTCGGAAAGCATCGATACCAGCTCCAGGGAAATCGCGGCCGGCAACCTGGATTTGTCTTCGCGCACCGAACAGCAGGCCAGCTCGCTGGAAGAGACTGCGGCATCGATGGAGCAACTCACCGGCACCGTGCGCCAGAATGCCGAGAACGCCATGCAGGCCAACCAGCTGGCGCATTCGGCTTCGTCCACCGCCAGCAAAGGTGGCGAGGTGGTGGCGCAGGTGGTCGACACCATGCAGGCCATCAATGAATCTTCGCGCAAGATCGTCGACATCATCAGCGTGATCGACGGCATCGCTTTCCAGACCAATATCCTGGCGTTGAATGCGGCGGTGGAAGCGGCCCGCGCCGGCGAGCAGGGGCGCGGTTTCGCGGTGGTGGCGTCGGAAGTGCGTTCGCTGGCGCAGCGCTCGGCGGCGGCGGCCAAGGAGATCAAGGGCCTGATCGACAACTCGGTGTCCAAGGTGGATGCCGGCAGCCAGCTGGTGGAGCAGGCCGGCATGACCATGAGCGATGTGGTCGACAGCGTGCGGCGCGTGACCGACATCGTCGGCGAGATCGCCGAGGCCAGCCGCGAGCAAAGCAGCGGCATCGAACAGGTCAACCAGGCTATCGCGCAGATGGACGAGGTGACCCAGCAGAACGCGGCGCTGGTGGAGCAGGCGGCGGCCGCGGCGCAATCGCTGCAATCGCAGGCGGCCAACCTGGTGGGCGCGGTGAGCATCTTCAAGATCGATGCCGACCACCAGGCCGCGCCGGTGCGCCCGGCGCCTGCGGCCAAGATCGCATCCAAGAGCGCACCCAAGAGCGTCCCGGCGGCGCCGTCAACTGCAACGCCGGCGGCCGCGGCGCCAAGGAAAGCGGCGCCGGCCGGCGCCCCCAAGCTATCCGGGGCCGCACCGCAGCCGGCCGGCGGCGGCAGCCGCGTCAAGGCCGATAGCCAGGATTGGGAAGAGTTCTGATCCGGCCGGGATGGCGGGTATGTCCATAAAAAAACCTTCGTCGCGAGACGAAGGTTTTTTGTTTTGGCAACCGGTAATCGATTACCGGTAACCGGCGACCGCTCAGGCCGTGCGCACGGCCGGGGCCGGTGTGGCCTGGTTGCGGATGACGACGATCACCACCAGCATGCCCAGCGCGGCAATGCCGCCGGCCAGCAAAAAGGCCGCATGGTAGCCGCCGCCGTACTGGATGATGAATCCGGTCAGCGCCGGGCCGACGATGCCCGACAGGTTCGCCAGCAAGTGCACGAAACCGCCGGTGCCGCCCACCCGCGAGGGCGGCACGATTTCCTGGATCAGCACCCAGCAAGCCTGGGGCGCCATCAGCAAGAACAGGTTGGCCGCCGCGATCAGGGCCACGGCCGCCGCCATCGAGGTGGTCTGGGTCGATAGCACCACGCACAGCGCGGCGATGCCCAGCGCCGCGATCAGGACGCTCTTGCGGGCGAACAGGCCATTCTTGGTGCGGCGGAAGATGCGGTCCGAAATCACGCCGCCGAGGATCATGCCGACGGCGCCGCCCAGCCAGGGGATGATGCCGATGATGCTCATTTCCTTGACCGGCAGGTGCTGGTAATCGGTGAGATAGCTGGGGAACCACGACAGGAAGAAATACAGGACGTAGTTGTAGCAGAAGAAGGCCACCGCGATGGCCAGCACCTGGGGCGACTTGATGTAATGCAGCATGCCGCGGTCGTTGGTGTCGCTGGTGGTGGCGACGAACTTGCGGCTCTCGGCGATGACTTCGCGTTCCTGGGCGCCGACCTTGGGGTGTTGCAGCGGGTCGTCGCGGAAGATGAATTGCCAGGCCAGCAGCCATGCCAGGCCCAATAGCGCAATCACCACGAAGGACACGTGCCAGCCGAAGGCCAGCGAGATCAGCCCGACCACGGGAGCCGCCAGGGCGCCGCCGAGCGGCTGGCCGGCATTGGTGATGCCGACCACGGTGCCGGCTTCCTTGCGCGGGAACCAGTTGTTGATGGTCTTGTTGGTGGTCGAGCCCATCGGGCCTTCGCCGATGCCGAAGAAGATGCGGAAGACGATCAGTTGGGCAAAGCTGGTGACTACCGCGGTGGCGCCGCAAAACAGCGACCAGAAACCGGCGGCGAAGGTGAAGACGCGCTTGGGGCCGAAGCGGTCGGAGGCATAGCCGCCGATGAAGCAAAAGCCGGCATAGCCGACGAAAAAGCTGCTGAAGAGGATGCCCATCTGGGCGGCATCGAGCTGCAGTTCGGTCTTGAGCAGCGGCGCGGCCACGGCCAGGGCGGCGCGGTCGAGATAGTTGAGCATGCCGGCGAAGAACAGCAGCGCGGCGACGTTCCAGCGATAGGGGTACTTCATGGTTGTCTTCTCCAAGGTGTGATGTTGTTTTTTTAATGAAGATACTGCCGTGCGCCAGGGCGCACGGGGTTGCCCGGCCGTTATTGGCCGAGTCGGAAGCTGTCGACCGTGTTGGCCGCCAGCAGCGCCAGGTCGGGCGTGAAGCCCAGGCCCGGGGTGTCGGGCAGGCGCATCTCGGGCGTGCTGAAGTCGAGATGCGGATGCAAGCGCTGTTCGAAATGCACGAACGGCACTTCGAGGTGGATGTCTGCCGGCAGGGTGGCGACGATCTGTGCGGTGGCCATCAGTCCGGGGCCGTAGTAGAAGCAGTGCGGCATCACCTTGACCGGGAACTGCCGCGACAGCGCGATGACTTCGCGCATGGCCGTGATGCCGCCGATCTTGGTGACGCTGGGTTGGGCGTAATCGATGGCGCCGGCTTGGAACAGGCGCCGGAAGCCTTCCACGCCCATCACGTTTTCACCGGCCGCGATGGGGACGTCGCCCAGCGCCCGCACGCGCGCCAGCGAGTCGACGTCCTCGGGCGGCCAGATCGGTTCTTCCAGCCAGGCGATGTTGCGGCCCTTGAGCTGGCGCGCCACTTCGCCGGCTTCGGCCAGCGACCACGGGCAGTTCACATCCAGCATCAGGTCCACCTCCGGCGGCAAGGCTTCGCGCGCGGCGAGGAAGGCGGGCAGGGTGGTTTCGTGCAGCTTGATCTTGCGGTAGCCCATGGCGTGGACGCGGCGCACATGGCGCGCCACTTCGGCCGGGTGGTTGTCGTAGCTGACCAGGCTGGCGTAGCGTTCGATGATATCGCGGTGGTGGCCCAGCAAGGCGCGCAGCGGCTGGCCGGCGCGCTGGGCGGCGATATCCCACAGCGCGATGTCGATGGCGGAGAGGGCGTAGAGTACCGGGCCGGTGCGCCCGAAGCCGTGCAAGTCTTGCTGGGCTTGCAGCAAGGTGGCGGCGGCATCGGCCGGTTTGCCGATCAGCGCGGGCGCGACCAGTTGCGACAGCGCCGTCATGGTGACGGGGTTGAGCTTGTGGCCGAAGGCTTCGCCCCAGCCGACCAGGCCGTCGTCGGTGGTGACCTTGACCAGCAAGGTTTCCATGCGGCTCCAGGGGTTGCCGGGGGCCGACGGGTCTTTGCCGGTGTCGCATGCGATGGCGACGCGCATGCCTTCGATTTGGCGGATATGCATGATCTTCTTGTCCAAATGGAACAGCGCCGCCAGGCCTTGTCTCCGGGCCTGGCGGGCTGCTGTTGCGATACTTGGTTTATTGCGGGCCGAGCTTCTTGATCAGCGCGGCCAGTTCTTCTTGCTCTTGCGGCGTGCAGTCGGTCAGCGGGGTGCGCACCGGGCCGGCATCGTGGCCCACGATCCTGGCGCCGGCCTTGACGATGGAGACGGCGTAGCCGGCCTTGCGGTTGCGGATCGCCAGGTAGGGCAGGAAGAACTCGTCGATCAGGCGGCCGACGGTGTCGTGGTCATCCTTGGCGATGGCCTGGTAGAACTCCACGGCGGTCTTGGGGATGAAGTTGAACACCGCCGACGAGTACACCGGCACGCCCAGCGCCTTGTAGGCGGCGGCATAGATTTCCGCGGTCGGCAGCCCGCCCAGGTAGGTGAAGCGGTCGCCCAGCTTGCGGCGGATCGCCACCATCGGTTCGATCTCGCCGACGCCGTCCTTGAAGCCGATCAGGTTGGGGCAGCGGTCGGCCAGCTTTTGCAGGGCTTCGGCGCCGAGCTTGCAGACCGCGCGGTTATAGATGATGACGCCGAACTTGACCGATTTGCAGACCGCCTCGACGTGGGCGGCGATGCCGTCCTGGCTGGCTTCGGTCAGGTAATGCGGCATCAGCAGGATGCCGTGCGCGCCCAGGCGTTCGGCTTCCTGGGCGTAGGCGATGGCGGCGCGGGTGGAGCCGCCGGCGCCGGCAATGATGGGCACCTTGCCGCGGCAGGTATCGACGGCGGTGCGGATGATGTCGCTGTACTCGCCCGGGACCAGCGAGAAGAACTCCCCGGTGCCGCCGGCGGCGAACAGGGCGCTGGCGCCGTACGGGGCCAGCCATTCCAGGCGCTCGATGTAGGTCTTCGGGCGGAAGTCGCCTTGCTCGTCGAAGTCGGTCAGCGGGAACGACAGCAGGCCGGAGGAGAGGATCGTTTTCAGGTCTTGGGGTGTGTACATGGTTTCGCTACGCCGTTAAGCATTCAGAATTGGATGGAGGTGCTGCTTATTCTTGTTTTCGCTACGTATCCCTATAGGATATCAGTCATCGTACAACATAGATTTTAAGAAAGCCAGCATTTTTTAGGTGCTGGCTTGGGGGTGCTGCTGGGGCTGCTGCTGCGGGGGGAGTGGCCCATGCCGGCCGGGCCGTTCAGGCGGCAGGGGCGCCGGCGGTGCCGGATTCGGCTTCCATTTGCGCGCGGCGCAGGCGCTCGCGGCTGTTGGTCAGGTGGTTGCGCATGGCTGCGCGCGCCGCTTCGGTATCGCCGCGGGCGATCGCTTCATAGATGTCTTCGTGTTCGCGTTGCACCCGGTCGAGGTAGCTGGCTTGCTGGTCGTGCGCCAGTTCGGCGGTGTTGATGCGCTTGCGGGGGATCACGCCCATGCCGAGGTGGCTGATGATCTCGATGAAGTAGCGGTTGCCGGTGGCGTTGGCGATGGCGAAGTGAAAGCGGAAGTCGGGGCCGACGGTGTCGCCGCCGGACAACTGGTTTTCGCGGAAGGCGTCCAGCGCCGCGCGGATCTCGCGCAGTTGTTCGTCGCTGCGGCGCGTCGCCGCCAGGCCGGCGGTTTCGGTTTCCAGGCTGATGCGCAGTTCCAGCAGGGCCAGCAGGTCGCGCATGGTGGTGATGGTGGCCGGGTCGATATTGATGTTGGAACCCTTCTTGGGTTCCAGCACGAAGGTGCCGATGCCGTGGCGGGTCTCGACCGCGCCGGCGGCCTGCAGGCGCGAGATGGCTTCGCGCACCACGGTGCGCGATACGCCTTGGCTTTGCATGATTTCGGATTCGGTGGGCAGCTTGTCTCCCGGCTTGAGGCTGCCGTTTTCCATCATCTGCGAGAGCGCGGCGACCACTTCCTGCGACAGGCTCTGGGTCTTGCGGCGCGGGCGCAGCAGCGGGTTGGGGGTATCGCTTGCATCCATGTCGTTATAGTTGAAATGCCGGTGGCGGATGTCTGGCTGGGCCGTTGTCGCGGGCTTGTCAGTTCCGCTGGCGCCAGATGAAAAAAGAGTTGGGACATCTTACCAGATCGTTAATGCCCGATAGCAGGAAAATGCCCGCCGGAAGCGTGAACTTGGCGGGCATTCGCATGTTTGGGGCTGTTCCCGCCCTTGGCGGCCGGCTTCCCGGCAGCAATTAGTACCTGACAGGATTACTCGGGTTTGATATACTTGAGTCAAATATTCGGGAATTCAGGGAACCGGGATTCAATTGTTTCTGGAGCAGGAATTTCATGCGTCTGACCACCAAAGGCCGTTTTGCCGTGACCGCGATGATTGACCTGGCCTTGCGCCAGGGCAACGGCCCGGTCACGCTGTCCGCGATCAGCGAGCGACAGGAAATTTCCTTATCATATCTGGAGCAGCTGTTCGGCAAGTTGCGCCGCCACCAGATCGTGGAGTCGGTGCGCGGCCCCGGCGGCGGCTACAACCTCGCCCGCAAGGCGGCCGAGGTGTCGGTCGCCGACATCATCATCGCGGTGGACGAGCCCCTGGATGCGACGCAGTGCGGCGGCAAGGAAAATTGCCACAGCGCCACCCATCCGGGCGGCCCGCGCTGCATGACGCACGACCTGTGGTCGACCCTGAACGAGAAGATGGTCGAATACCTGGACTCGGTGTCCTTGCAGGACCTGGTCGACCAGCAGAAGGAACACAAGTTGGCGGAGCCCCGCTCCGCCGAAAAGCAAAGCGTGGTGGTGATGCACCGCCCGCAAGCAGCAGCCTGATTTGGAGCTTTAACTTATGAACGCACCTTTGGAAAAGAGCCTGTTGGAGACCATCAAGGCTCCCCACTTCCCGATCTACATGGACTACTCGGCGACCACCCCGGTCGATCCGCGCGTGGCCGACAAGATGATTCCCTACCTGCGCGAGCAGTTCGGCAATCCGGCTTCGCGCAGCCACATGTACGGCTGGTCGGCGGAAAAGGCGGTCGAAGAGGCGCGTGAGGAAGTGGCCAGGCTGGTCAATGCCGACTCGCGCGAAATCATCTGGACCTCCGGCGCCACCGAGAGCAACAACCTGGCGATCAAGGGCGCGGCACAGTTCTACAAGACCAAGGGCAAGCACCTCATCACCATCAAGACCGAGCACAAGGCGGTGCTGGATACTTTCCGCGAGCTGGAGCGCCAGGGCTTCGAGGCGACCTACCTGCAGCCGCAGGACAACGGCCTGGTGACGGTCGAGCAGATCGCCGCCGCCGTGCGGCCCGACACCATCCTGGTCTCGGTCATGCTGGTCAACAACGAGATCGGCGTGATCCAGCCGGTTCCGGAAATCGGCGAATTCTGCCGTTCCAAGGGCATCATCTTCCATTGCGACGCCGCGCAGGCGACCGGCAAGGTCAAGATCGACCTGGAAAACTGGAAGGTCGACCTGATGAGCTTCTCGGCCCACAAGACCTACGGTCCCAAGGGCATCGGCGCGCTGTACGTGCGCCGCAAGCCGCGCGTGCGCATCGAAGCGCAGATCCACGGCGGCGGCCATGAGCGCGGCCTGCGCTCGGGCACGCTGGCCACGCACCAGATCGTCGGCATGGGCGAAGCCTTCCGCATCGCCCGCGAAGAGATGGACAGCGAGCTGCAACGCATCCGCGCGCTGCGCGACCGCCTGGCCCGTGGCTTGCAGGAGATCGAGGAAACCTATATCAACGGCGACATGGAACACCGCGTGCCGCACAACCTGAACGTGAGCTTCAACTACGTCGAAGGCGAGTCGCTGATCATGGCGATCAAGGATATTGCGGTGTCGTCCGGTTCGGCCTGCACCTCGGCCAGCCTGGAGCCGTCATACGTGCTGCGCGCACTGGGCCGCAGCGACGAGTTGGCGCACAGCTCCATCCGTTTCACCATCGGCCGTTTCACGACCGAGGAAGATATCGATTTCACCGTCAACCTGATCAAGAGCAAGGTCGGCAAGCTGCGTGAACTGTCCCCGCTGTGGGACATGTACAAGGACGGCATCGATATCTCCACGATCCAGTGGGCCGCACACTAAACCAGGATTCTGCCAGCCGCCGCCAGCATGCATCAGGAGTTGGAAACTGGTTGCGGTGGAAACATCTTCAAGGAGCAACAACATGTCTTATTCCGAAAAAGTACTCGACCACTACGAGAACCCGCGCAACGTCGGCGCCTTTGAAAAGGGCGACGAAACGGTTGGCACCGGCATGGTCGGCGCGCCGGCCTGCGGCGATGTGATGAAGCTGCAAATCAAGGTGGGCGCCGACGGCGTGATCCAGGACGCCAAGTTCAAGACCTACGGCTGCGGCTCGGCGATCGCTTCGTCGTCGCTGGTGACCGAATGGGTCAAGGGCAAGACGCTGGACCAGGCGCTGTCGATCAAGAACACCCAGATCGCCGAGGAACTGGCATTGCCGCCGGTGAAGATCCACTGCTCGATCCTGGCCGAAGACGCGATCAAGGCCGCCGTGCAGGACTACAAGGCCAAGCACGGCGCCGAGCAGAAAGCCGCGGCCTGATTGATTCAGGCCCGGGCACCATTTGACAGCAGCAAGGCAGGCATCATGGCAATCACATTGACAGAGAAGGCAGCAAAACACATCAGCCGGTACATGGAGCGCCGCGGCAAAGGCATCGGCCTGCGCCTGGGCGTGCGCACCACCGGCTGTTCCGGTTTGGCGTACAAGCTGGAATATGTGGACGAACAGATCGCGGAAGACAGCGTGTTCGAGTCGCATGGCATCCGCGTTTTTGTCGATCCCAAGAGCCTGCCCTACATTGACGGCACCGAACTGGACTTCGCCCGCGAAGGTTTGAACGAAGGCTTCAAGTTCCAGAACCCGAACGTCAAGGACGAGTGCGGCTGCGGCGAAAGTTTCCGCATCTGAGGCGTCGCCGGCGTCGTTCGTTGTAATTCGTTGTTGTAATTGTTATTTCCCGCCGCAGCGCCTGCCATATCGCCTGCGGCCAGTGCTTAGCCGAATCCTGTGACAGCACCGATCATTCCGCCAGTGACCCGCCAGGTGCGGCGGACGATACGGCAGTGTCCAGTATTAACGCGGTGTCGATGTGCCAAGCCTGTTGAAGTCCGACAGGCTTTTATATTTTAGGCCCCGAATTTTTCCAGTCATGAAAAATCACTTTGCCCTGTTCCAGCTGCCGCAGCGCTTCGCCGTCGACATGAAGGCGCTGGAGCAGGCGTATCACCAGGTGCAGGGCCAGGCGCATCCCGACAAGTTCGCGCACGCCAGCGACGCCGAGAAGCGCGTGGCGATGCAATGGGCCACCCGCGCCAACGAAGCCTACCAGACCCTGAAGAACCCGCTGCGCCGTGCGCGCTACCTGTGCGAACTCCACGGCGTGGACTTGCAGACCGAATCGAACACCTCGATGGCGCCGGCCTTCCTGATGCAGCAGATGGAATGGCGCGAGACCCTGGACGATGCCAGGGCCGGCAAGGACATCGACGGGCTGGAGCGGCTCAACAGCGAGCTGACGGCCGAAAAGAAGGCCGAGGTGGCGCGCATCGAAAAGCTGCTGGATGCAGACGACTACACCCAGGCCGCGCAATTGGTGCGCCAGTTGATGTTCCTCGACAAGTTCGGCGACGAGATCGGCGATGCATTCGCCCTGATCGAAGGCTGAGGCGAAAGAGCGGAGACGACATGCCCGATATCTTCCTGTTCCTGCTGGCCGCCATGACGCTGACCCTGGCACCGGGGCCGGACAACATCTACGTACTCACGCGCGGCATCGCGCAAGGAAAGAAGGCCGGGCTGGTGGCGGCGGCCGGCTTCTCTTCCGGACTGATTTTCCATACCTTGCTGGCGGTGCTGGGTTTCGCCGCCGTGATCAAGGCGTATCCGCCGGCCTACCACGCGCTGCAATACGCGGGCGCGGCCTACCTGGCCTACCTCGGCTACCGCACGCTGCGCTCGGCCTCGGCCGGCATCGCGCTGGCCTCGGAAGAGGGCGCGCCGGGCGTGCCGCTCAAGCGCATCTACTGGCAAAGCGTGCTGGCCAACATGCTCAACCCCAAGGTCACGCTGTTCTTCATCGCCTTCCTGCCGCAGTTCGTGCATGCCGAAGCCGGCCACGTGCCGCTGCAGATGCTGCTGCTGGCGCTGGTGTTCATCGTCCAGGCCTTTGTCATCTTCAGCGCCATTGCGCTGTTTTCCGGCGCGGTCGGCGCTTACTTCCGCCGCCGCGCTTCCGCTTCCGTCCATCTGAACCGCCTCGCAGGCTGCGCCTTCATCGGCCTCGGCATCCGGATGGCTTTACCTGAATAACGAACCGATCCAACCCTTATGGCCTTACTCCAGATCTCAGAACCGGGCATGTCCACCGCGCCGCACCAGCGGCGTCTGGCAGTGGGCATCGACCTGGGCACCACCAATTCGCTGGTGGCTACCGTGCGCAACAGCATCCCCGAAGTGCTGGCCGACGACGAAGGCCGCGTGCTGCTGCCTTCGGTGGTGCGCTACCTGCCCAACGGCCACGCCAACATCGGCTACCGGGCGCAAGCCGCGCAGACCACCGACCCGCGCAACACCATCGTCTCGGTCAAGCGTTTCATGGGCCGCGGCCTGAAAGACATCGCCCACGCCGAGAACATGCCGTACGACTTCCAGGACGCGCCGGGCATGGTGCAGATCAAGACCGTGGCCGGCGTGAAGAGCCCGGTGGAAATCTCGGCGCAGATCCTGGCGACGCTGCGCCAGACCGCCGAAGACGCGCTCGGCGACGACCTGGTCGGCGCCGTGATCACCGTGCCGGCCTACTTCGACGACGCCCAGCGCCAGGCCACCAAGGACGCCGCGCAATTGGCCGGCATCAACGTGCTGCGGCTGTTGAACGAACCGACCGCCGCCGCCATCGCCTACGGCCTGGACAACAATTCCGAAGGCATCTTCGCCGTCTACGACCTGGGCGGCGGCACCTTCGACATCTCCATCCTCAAGCTGACCCGCGGCGTGTTCGAAGTGCTGGCCACCGGCGGCGACTCGGCCCTGGGCGGCGACGACTTCGACCATCGCCTGTTCTGCTGGATCAGCCAGGAGGCGCAACTGCAGCCGCTGTCGGATGAAGATACGCGGTTGCTGATGGTCAAGGCGCGCGAAGTCAAGGAACTGCTCTCGAGCAAGGCCGAAGTGCATATCGACGCCGCGCTGAAGTCGGGCGAGCAAGTGCACCTGTCCATCACCGCCGATCAATTCGCGGAAATGACCCAGCACCTGGTGGCCAAGACCATCACGCCGATGCGCAAGGCATTGCGCGACGCCGGCTTGAGCGTGGAAGACGTCGACGGCGTGGTGCTGGTCGGCGGCGCCACCCGCATGCCGACCATCCGCCGCGCCGTGGGCGAGTTCTTCAAGACCAACCCGCTGTCCAACATCGACCCCGACAAGGTAGTGGCGCTGGGCGCGGCGGTGCAGGCCAACCTGCTGGCCGGCAACCGCGCGCCGGGCGACGACTGGCTGCTGCTGGACGTGATCCCGCTGTCGCTGGGCATCGAGACCATGGGCGGCCTGGCCGAGAAGGTCATCCCGCGCAACTCCACCATCCCCTGCGCGCGCGCGCAGGAGTTCACCACCTTCAAGGATGGCCAGACCGCGATGGCGATCCACGTGGTGCAGGGCGAGCGCGAACTGGTGGCCGATTGCCGTTCGCTGGCGCGCTTCGAGCTGCGCGGCATCCCGCCGATGGCGGCCGGCGCGGCGCGTATCCGCGTGACTTACCAGGTCGATGCCGATGGCCTGCTGGCGGTGTCGGCGCGCGAAATCACCTCGGGCGTGGAAGCGTCGATCAGCGTCAAGCCGTCCTACGGCCTGGCCGACGACGAGATCGCGCGCATGCTGCAGGAATCCTTCAGCTCGGCCGACGAGGACATGCAGCGCCGCGCGCTGCGCGAAGAGCAGGTCGAAGCCGAACGCATCGTGCTGGCGACACAGTCGGCGCTCAATGTCGACAGCGCCTTGCTGAGCGAAGCGGAGCGCGTCGCCATCGAGCAGCAACTGGCCGCGGTATCCGCCACTGCCCAAGGCAGCGACCACCTCGCCATCAAGGCCGCGGTGGAAGCGCTGGCGCATGGCACCGAAGAATTCGCGGCGCGCCGCATGGACCGCAGCGTGCATGCCGCGCTGGCCGGCAAGAAGCTCGACGAAGTGTCGTAACCCATTGAATAGCTGAAAGTCATCTTATGCCCCAGATCGTCATCCTCCCCCATCCGGTACTGTGCCCCGAAGGCTCGGTAATCGACGCGCCGGCCGGCAAGACCCTGTGCGACGCGCTGCTCGACAGCGACATCGACATCGAGCACGCCTGCGAAAAGTCCTGCGCCTGTACCACTTGCCATGTGGTGATCCGCGAAGGCTTCGATACCCTCAATGACCCTACCGACAAGGAAGAGGATTTGCTGGACATGGCCTGGGGCCTGGAAGCGACTTCCCGCCTGTCGTGCCAGGTGGTGCTGGGCGAGGACGACCTGACCGTCGAAATCCCCAAGTACACGATCAACCACGCTTCCGAAAACCATTGATCCGGGGAACCGAACATGAAATGGACAGACACCCAGCAGATCGCCGAGGAACTCTATGACAAGTTTCCGGATATCGATCCCAAGACCATCCGCTTCACCGACCTGCATCGCTGGGTGATGGAGCTGGACGGTTTCGACGACGACCCGAACCGCTCGGGCGAGCGCATCCTGGAAGCGATCCAGGCGGCGTGGATCGAAGAGGCCGAGTAAGTCCCTGGCCGTTGCAGCAAAAATGCCGTTCGGTGCAAACCTGAACGGCATTTTTTTTGGGAGGGAAGGGCGTCAAGCTTCCCATATTCATATAAACAGATTAGGCGCCCCATGCCCGCCGGCAGCATATTGCGGGAAGATTTTTTCCAGCTCCTGGTCCCTGATGCGCATATGGTGTTCCGCCACCGATGACAGCACCGCGCGGAAATCGGTGGTGATCGCCAGGTCGCGGCCTTCGTTGAGAGCCGCCTGGTTCAGCCCCGGCCATTGACCGTGGATTTTGCCGCCCCGCACATTGCCGCCCAGCAGCCACATGGCGTTGCCATGCCCGTGGTCGGTGCCGCCATTGCCGTTCTCGCGGAAGGTGCGGCCGAATTCGGACAGCACCACGACTACCGTGTCGTTGAACGCCGGCCCCAGTTCGCGCGCCAGCGTCGCCAGGCCGGTGGCCAGCGGCGCCAGCCGTCCCGCCAGTTGGCCGGCGCCGTTGCCCTGATTGATGTGCGTGTCCCAGCCGCCCACGGCCAGGAAGGACAGGCGGATGCGCGGGTCGTTGCGCATCAGGCGGCCCAGACGCGCGGTATCGATCGACAGGCCGTCGGGCAGCGGCGCGCCGTTGTTGGCCATCTGCTGTTCCTGGCTGTTGATGTCGGCCATCAGTTCGCGGCGCGCGGTGATGCCGTCGCGGTAGGCGCGGGCAATCGGGTCGTCGCCGGCATACAGCGGCGCGAAGGCCTGCATCATGCGCGGCTGGTCGATCAGGCTGGGGCGGGCGGCGGCGCGGCCGGTCTGCAGGTTGGCGACGACGTTCCTGCCGCTCATGATGCGCGGCGTGGAGTCGCCCACCGCCAGCGCCTGCAGTGGCGATTCCGACGACGGCAGGTAGCCCATCAGCCGGTTCATCCAGCCGTCGCGCGTATTGTGCTGGCCGGGCGTGCCGGTTTCCATGTAGTCCTGCGCCTCGAAGTGCGAACGCGACGCATCCGGCGAGCCGGAGGCGTGGACGAAGGCCAACTGGCCGCTTTCCCAGTAAGGCATCAGCGGCTGCAGCGCCGGGTGCAGGCCGAAGTAACCGCTCAGGTCGATGGCGCCGTTGGCCTGGCCGGGGTGCGCCACGGCGATGGTCGGACGGGCCCGGTAGTACTCGGGGTCGCCATGCGGCACCACCACGTTCAGGCCGTCGACGGCGCCGCGCAGGAACACCACCACCATGCGCGGCGCGCCATCGCCATCGGCGTGCGCACGCGGCTGGGGCGAACCGTAGGCGAGCTTGGCCGGCCCGGCCCGGCTGATGCGCTGGTCGCCGATGGGCGCCACGGCGCAGCCGGACAGGCCGACCGGCAGCAGGATGGCGCCGCCGCTTGCGGCGCCGAGATAGCGGATGAAGTCGCGGCGGTTCATATTGGTCCTTAGCGTTTCATGAAGTCGGGGCTGCCCAGAATCAGCCCGGCCTGCAGGTTGGGCGGTGCGGCATCGATCTTTTGCGCGCTGTCGGGCGCGATGGCGGGCCCCAGCGTGGCCAGCAACTGTTGCGGATCGGTTGGGCGGGCATCGGCATTGGCGGGCGGCGGCGCCCCATCGGCGCGGGCGATGGGCGATTTGCCGTTCACCAGGCCGCCGGCGAAATTGATCCGGCGCAGCAGCGCGTCGGGATTGAGCCAGGCCTCTTGGGAATACTTGTAGCCCTCCGGCGTGAGCCAGCCGTACAGCGGCATGCCGAACTGGCCCAGCGCGCCGTTGACCGGCCTGGGGTTGACCACCGGCGTGGCGCTGGCGCGCAGGGCCGAGACCACGAACTGGTAGGGCGTCTTGAATTGCGTCTGGTAATTGGCGCGCGACCAGAACTGCGGGCTGTCGAACAGGGTTTGCAGCACCGCGCGGATATCGCCGTGCGTGGCCAGGAAGGTCTGCGACAGTTTCTGCACCAGTGCCGGATCGGGCTGGTCGGCGACGAAATACTGCGCCAGCTGGGTGGCGATGAAGCGCGCCGTCGACGGATGGTTGGCCAGGATGTCGAGTGCGGCCTCGCCCTCCTGGTAGCCGCGCGCCGCGAGCGGCTTGCCGAGGAACACCTTGGGGGCGGCATCGTGGCGCGCGGCGTTAAAGGAAAAGGGCGCGGCGCCGCCTTTCATGGCGTTGACGTCGATGGTCCAGCCGGACAGGATGCGCGCCAGTGTGATGACGTCGGCCTGCCGGTAGCCGCCGTCCACGCCCAGGGTATGCAGCTCCATCAGCTCGCGCGCGTAGTTTTCATTGAGCCCCTTGAAGTTGCCGCGCGCGCCCGGCGTGCCGACGCCGCTGGAAAGCCAGTTGTCGAGGTAGTACAGCATCGCCGGATGATGCGCCACGGCGCCCAGCAGATCGCGGAAATTGCCCAGCGCATAAGGGCGGATGGCGTTTTTCTCATAGTCGCCGACCCAGTAGCGCACCCATTCCTTGCCTTCGAAGACGTTGAAGTGGTTGGCCCAGAATTCGGTCATCACCTCTTCCAGCTGGCGCGGGCTTTCGGTGGCTTGCAGCAGGCGCGCCAGGTGGAATTGCGGCGTCAGTTCGCGCCCGGCGCGCTGGCGGGCGGCTTGTTTTTCTTCTTTCGATGCGTTCTTGTCGAACGAGGGCGGGCCATAGTCGACGAACAATTGCGCCGGCGTCATCTGCAGGGCCGGCAGCGCCGCCAGCCGGGCTTGCAGGTCTGGCGGCAGCGGGATGCGTTCGGGATGCAGTTGCAATTCGATGTAGCGCTTGGCGCCCATTTTCTCGACCTGTTCCAGGTCGCCCGGACGCGGTCCGTAGGCCAGGCGGTCGAGCACATGCAGGGCGCGCTCTTGCGGCGACAGGTCGGCGCCGGCCGCCGATGCGGTGCAGCAGGCGAGCAACACCAGCAGGCAGCGCTGGCGCAGGGTGGCCGGCAACATGGCCGGGCGGAGGGCTTGGCGAAACGGGCGCATGAGTGGGCCTCGATAATGAGCGTTTATCTGTCGGAAACTTTCAGAGGAGGAAGTGCGGGCTCGACGGACTGAAATAGCGCATGACTCGTTCCATAACGCCGCGTGCCCGATTAAGGTTGGCAGAATCCGGCAGCGTTACACGGCGTTACAAAGCTGATGCGGTTGTCAGGAATGGGGCGGGAAGAGGGGGGATGGGGGGAGGATGGCGGGGGAATGACGTCAATGCTCGACCAGCTCGAAACTGCCGTCGCCGCGCAATACCGTGCGGTCGTTGATGCGGCTGTCGGTGGTCGAGATGCCGGCATCGATGTCGATTTGCAGTTGCAGCGAGCTGCCCCGGACCGGCACATCGTTGATGATGGGTACCGCGCCGGTGTTGGGCGACAGCGCCAGGCTATCGGCCTGGGTCTCCGGCGGCTGGCCCGGCACCAGGACGCTGCCCAGCCCGACCGCGCGGCCGTCCAGCCGGGCATTGAGCACGCGCAGGGTGAACGAGCCGCCATTGCCGAGCCGGTAGGCATGGGCGTCGGCGGCGCTGCCGCGGAAGAACAGCGTCATCAGCGTCGGCACCCTGCAGGTGGCGGTGAGCGTCACGCTTTGCCGCCCCAGGCTCATCATCAGCGGCGAGACTTGTCTTTTCAGCAGTTCCGCGCGGGTGGTGGCGCCATAGTCCACGCTGGGGTTGCTGATTTGCATCTGGCAATTGTCGGCGCCGGCGGCATGGGCGGCCGGCGCGGCCAGCAGGGCGGCTGCCAGCGTGGCCAGCGCAAGGGTGGGATCAGACCGGCGCATGGAGAAGTCCTTTCGGTTGCGCGTGCATGTCGGGCCGGCATACCGCATCGGCCGTCTCGTAGAACATATTGGGATCGGCGGCCGATGGCAAGCTGTATTGCAGCACGCAGCTCTTCTCGTCCGGCAGGGTAACGCGCAGCGGCCCGGTTGGCGTGCCGTTGAGCAGGAACACCTGGCCGTCGTCGACCACGGTGGTCACGAACTGGTTGTCGGCGTCGAGCACGAAAGCGCCCTTGGGCAAGGGTTGGCCGTCCGGCGATTTGGCGTTGAGCAGGATGCGCCTGACCTTGAGCACATCGAAGCCGATGTGGCTGACCGAACCCCGGCCGGCGTCGAGCAGCTTGAGTCCATTCCTGATGTCGACGTTGCGGGGCAGGCTCTTGGTGGCGATTTCCAGCCGGGTGCTGGCGTAGGGCGGCAACTGGGAAATCACGGCCTGGCCCTTCCAGTCGGTCCAGACGGGGCCGTAGGGCGTGCTGACCTTGACGCCGGCGACATCGCCCACCTGCAGGATGCCGAAAGTGTCCTGCACCGCGTAGGGCGACAGCGTCAGGCCGCCCTGGTGCAGCACCATCGCGCCGCGCAGCCCGCCGTTGTAGGCGGTGCTGCCCGATCCGTAGCGCGCGTAGCCGAGGTTGACCTGCGCATAGCGCGGCAGCATCGAGACCTGGGTCGACAGGTCGTCGTCTTTGGTCTGCTGGTTGCGTTCGGCCGCGACGGTGTAGTTGACGTAGTCGTTGAACTGCTCGTTATACGACGCGCCCAGGCGCTGGTAGCCGCTGCTGTTGTTGACGTAGGTGCGCACGCTGCGCTTGCCCAGCGGGATGCTGACGGTGAGGTAGAAGGTATTGGCGTTGCCCGCCAGCGCGCCGGTGCCGCCCATCTGGTGCTCGATGTTCAGGTTGACGCTGATGGTCTCGAAGTTGCGTCCCCACGAGGCCATGACGCGCTGGGTGCTTTGCCCGTAGAACTGGGTCGACTTGGAGTAGGAGACATTGAAGCCGCCCAGGAGCGTATTGCTCCAGCTGAGCGAGGCCGTGTACTGGCCGCGGTAGCGCGCGTATTGCGTGGTGGGAGTCTGGTCCGGCGTGAGCAGCAATTGCTCGGCCAGCTCCTTTTGCTGGTCGATGGTGGTGTCGCTGAGGTCGCGATAGCCCAGGGTCTGCTGCGTGGTGGACAGGCCCAGCGAGGTGTTTTCAGCCAGGATGCTGCTGCTGGCGAGCGTGAACTGGGTGCCGTGTTCGCCCTCGCGGGGCGCGCGCGACAGCCGCTGCTGAATGCTCAGGTTATTGTCGCCGATGCGGGTGTCCGCGCCCCAGCTTGCCGCCTGGTAGCCGGTGGCGCCCATCAGGCCGGCGCTCAGCGTGCTGTTGCGCCCCAGCGGCCAGCCGCCGCCGGCGGTGGCGACCCAGGGCTGCCGGCCGGTGGAGTTGCCCAGCGAGCGCAGCTTGCCGAGCGCGAAGGAATAGCCGCGCTGCATGCCCAGGTTGCCGCCGTGCAGCGAAGCCGCCGGCACCGTGAAGCGGCGTTGCGCGCCATTGGCTTCGGTCACGGTGACGTCCAGGTCGCTGGTGCCGTTGAGCAGCGGCAGGTCGGTCAGCGCGAAGGGGCCGCTGGGCACCACCGTCGAGTAGATCAAGGCATTGTTCTGGCGCACCTCGACCCGCGCCTGGGTCTGCGCGATGCCTTCCACCATCACGTTATTGATCGAGCCGGACGACAGCGCGGTCTCCGGCACGATCTGCAGCCCGGTGATGGGCCCGGCGGCGAAGGCGGTATTGAAGATGTTGATCTGGCCGCTCTGGAAGATGGATTTGTAGTCGACCAGCGTGTGCTGCGCATAGGCGTACAAGTGCTGGCGCTGCGAGGACTGGTCCTGCCGCGCATACATGGTGCGCCCACGCACGATCCAGTCGCGCGTGTTGAAGCCGTATTCCAGGTTGGCGCTGAGGAAATTGCTGGAGCTGCTGCCGAACTGGCTGCGCGAGGTCACGATGTCATAGTTGAGCAGGGCGGCGCTGCCGCCGGTGGCGAAGCCGGAGAAATCGCTTTCATTGGGCCGCATCGCATCGGTCGGCACCACCAGCGCGACTTCTTCCTTGCCGGGCCGAAGCTCGATCCCGGTCTGCGGATAGGCGGCCTTGAAGTCGTAGCATTGCCCGGCTGCTGTTGCTGCTGCTGCTGCGGTCGATGCGGCGGTCGGCAGGGTTTTCTCGGGTGTCTTCAGGCCGCCCTTGCTGAGCAGGTTCTTGTCGAAGCAGAGTTCGCCCTTGTCGTCGAAGCGTGCATCGATGCGTCCGCGCGGCTGTCCGTTGACGAACAAGGTGACGATGTTGATGCCGGGGCGGAAGCGGGCGGCGTCCTTGAAGTATTCGGCGATTTGCGGGTCGATGCCGCGCTCGCGCAGCATGTCCAGGTCGAACCCCGCAGGCAGTTGCGCCCAGGCGGGGAGCGTGGCGGCCAGGCCGCCGCCGAGCGCAAGCAAGAGCCGCCGGCATGGCGCAAGGCGCGACGCGACTATCCCGCCGGTATGCCGTTGCCGCGTACCGGAAGAAGGCAGGCCGTTGTCCGCGGTCGCCACCCGTCAGGGCTCAGGGTTTGCCCAGCGGCGCGTCGAAATTGTCGACCGAGAAACCGTACACCGTCGCCGGCGACAGGCGGACCGCCGTCGTGCCCGCCGCGTTGCCCTTAATCTGTCCGGTGAGTTTTTCTCCCGGCAAGATATAGGTGCGGCTCATGTCGACTTCGGCCATGGACGGCAGCAGCGCCACCGACTGGGCGAAGCGCACCACATAGGCGCTGTCGTTGCGCATCACCAGCGAATCGCCGCTGATGGACCAGCTCAGCAGTTTCCAGGGTTCGCGGTTCAGGGGCAGGTTCTTGGGATGGATGATCAGCGGCAGGTTCTGGCGCACGTTCATGGTCACCTTGACGCCGCCATCGGCGCCTTTTTGCGGGATGCCCTCGAAAATGACGCGCTTGAGGCGCTGCGTCTTGAGCGGTTCCTTCAATTGCAGGATGAAGCGCACCAGTTGCGTCTGGTCGGGCTCCACGCGGGCCACCGGCGGGGAAACCACCAGCAGCGGTTCCTGGTCTTCCGGCAGGTTCTGGATGGAGGTGTAGAGCAGGGTGGCGGCGGCATCGGTATTCTTGACGTTCATGCTGGCTTCGCCATCGGCTTCGTTGACGATGACCACCGATGTTTCCGGCAGCATGCCGCTGGCGCGGGCGCCGGGCAAGACGGCGCAGGCCGATGCCAACAGCGCCAGGCATGCCAGGCCGCGCATGTGTTTTTGTTGTATGGCTAAAGCGTACATCTTGTTTCCCCCGAGAACGAAGCTGTCTTTTTCATCATCGCCGATTTCGGTCGGCTGCAAGCGCTGGAACAACAGGCGGTTTATGGTTGTTTTAGGCGTTTCGTGCCGAGCCGGGCGCTTTCCCGTATCCCCGGCCGCGCTACAGGTAATGCAGCTCCAGCGTGGCCGAACCGTCCAGCGGGATGTCCTGGCCCAAGGGCAGGTTTTCCGCCTTGTTGACATAGGGTTGCACCAACAGTCCTCCCGATACCGCCTTGTAGGCCTCGACCGCGCCGTTGTCCGCCCCCCATGAGAAGCGCAGCCGCTTGGAGGCGGCGCCGTTGCCGGCATCGCTCCAGGTGTTGCCATCGGGCGAGGACATCAACTTCACCGGCCGATAGTCGCCGGTGTAGGTATTGGGCATGAAGCGGATGGAGTAGCCGCCGATGTGGCGGCCGGCGGCGTTGCCCAGGCCGAAGTTGTAGTCGTCGCCCAGCGCGCCGTCGCCCGACCCGGCGGCAACGATGCCGGGCACCAGCGAGGCGCTGCGGTTGTCGATGACCCTGACGCTGAATTTGGCGGCGGCGTCGCAGTTGATGGAAAAGGTCATGTTCATGGCCGGCAGCGCCGTGACCTGGCCCTGGCGCAGGATGTTGGCATTCATCTTCCCATAGTCGGCCACGCCGCCGTTGGACAGCGTCGGCGTGCAGGCGGCCGGCGTCAGCGTGACCGTGACTTCCAGCGGCGCCATGCTGGCCGCGCCGCTGCCGCCGGCATGGGCCAGCCCGGCGCAAAGCAGCAGGCGCAGCAGCGGATGGGAACGAAGGTGGATGGCTGGCATGGTTGTATCGGGAGAGGTGTGGCAGGGGCGGGGCGGTTTCAGAGGTAGACCAGCTCGAAAGTGGCCGATCCATCCAGGGGGATATCGTCGTCCAGGCCGCCGCCGCGGCTGTCGATGACGGGCTGGATGCTTAGCGTGGCGCCCATCTGCTGCATCTTTGCCGGGATGCTGCGCTCGCCGGCAGCCCAGGTGTAGAGCGTGTCCTGCAGCAGCATGCCATCGGTGCGCACCGTCCAGGCGCCGCTGGCGGCATTGCCCGGCGCATTCATTTGCAGGTTGGGCGCGGCGGCATCGCCGCGCGCTTCGAAACGCAGCACATAGCCGCCGACGCGCAAGCCTTGTTCGTTTTTCAAGCCGAAATAGCGCCCGTCGCGCAGCATGCTGGGGCGGGCCGAGGTCTTGACCATGCCCTCGGTGGTCGCCAGCGGACGGTTATCGACCAGGCGCAGCGCCACGCTGGCGGGAATGCCGCAAGACACTTGCAGGCCGACCGATTTGGCGGGCAGCAAAGTCGGTGCGTGCGGCGAGAGCGTGCCGGAGGGGATGGCGCCATAATCGACCACGCCGCCGCCGATGAACTTGAGCGCGCAGGCATTGGGCACGATGCGGCCGGTGACGCGCAATTGCGCCGTCGTCCCGGCCAGAGCCGCAGCCGGGACGGCGAGTGTCCAGAATGTGCAGAAAATCCATCTTTTCATGATCGATGGGGGACTTGAGGATTGGTCTGTCCGATTCTAAATCAGTCCGTCGGTGGAGGTGGGGAATATCGATATCACCCTTCGTTTCGCCTTAAGAGCGAAACGGGATTTCATTGTGTTTTCACAATTATTCGGGGGGTATTCCAGACGATTCTTATTTGAGGCGGCGTGCCGCGGGCACAGAATCGCAGGTTGTGAAATGACCCAAAACGGCATTGGAATAACCTGAAACCTCATGAAATCGATCTCGGATTTAGTCATTCTGGTGATAGAGGATGAACCGCTTCAACGGGCGGTCCTGGCCGGCAATCTCAGGCGCATGGGGGCGCAAAAGGTGCTGGAAGCCGCCGATGGCCGGGAGGCGATCCAGCTCATGGAGCTGCATGCGGTCGACCTGATTTTCTGCGACATCGGCATGCCCAACATGGATGGCCCGCAATTCATCGTCCGCCATGTGGAGCAGGCGCGCAACCGGGAAGGGCCGCCGCGGCAGTTTCCGATGCTGGTGTGGGTCAGCGTGCTGGGCGCGGGCATGCTGGATTCGCATATCCGGTTGGCCAGGAACGCCGGCTTTGCGGCCGTGGAGGCCTTGCCCAAGCCCTTGTCCAATATCGCCCTGTGCTATGTGGTCGACTTGGCGATCGCCTTGGGCAAGCGTCGGCGCCAGCGGCGCGTCGGCGCCGATGATGCATTGCGCAACATCACCGACGAGGATTTGCTCAGGGCCATTTGCGATGTCGACGAATTCGATGTCTGGTACTGCCCGCAGATCTCGCCGGAGAGTTGGCGCATGGCCGCGGCCGCGGCCGAGGTGCGCTGGAACCATCCCAGATTCCGCAAATTGCGCTCGGAGCAATTCACGGCGCTGATCGAGCAGCAGGGGCTGGGATTGGTGTTGTTTTACCGGACCATCAACCATGTGCTGCGAGTGCAGCAAAAATTGAAGGCTTCCGGCCATTGCCTGCCGTTGAGCATCAAGGCGTCCGCCCAGACGCTGCAGACGCCGGAAATCGTGGACTATCTCGCCGACCGCGTGCGGCAGCATCAACTGAGCCCGGAACAGGTCTCCATCGTCCTCACGGAAATCGGCGCGCCGGTGCTGCCGGTGCCGTTGTCGGCTTCGCTCAACCGCTTGCGCATCAAGGGGTTCGGCTTGTCGCTCAACGGCTTTGGGGCGGGCAGCGCCAATATCAGCATGCTGTCCGAGGTGCCGTTCACCGGCATCCATATCGATGGCGGCCTGATCGGGCAATTGCTGCGCCACGGCCTGTCGCGCAGCATGCTCGACAGCATCTTCGACATCGGGGGGCGCCTGAGGCTGGATGTCGTGGCCTGCGGCGTGGACGACCAGGAAACATCCGAGGCCTTGCGCGACATGGGATGCCGCCTGATGCAGGGCGATATCGCGCCGCCGATGAAGGTGACCGACTTCCTGCGCGCGGCACGCAGCGGCGCGCAGGCGCCGGCTTGCGATGCCAGGCGGGCGCCTGCCTGAAGCCGGGGAAATCATGGTCTTATTCACCCGTTTGACGCGACGCGCTATTGGTACACTTGGAGCGGGATCAACCGCGGCCATCCGGTTCGCGGCGCATGGGATGGCATTCGCTGCTGATGGGAAGGGCGGGGCCGGGACGTCGCGCTTGCTGGGGCCATCAGATAAAAAAGGAATCCATGATGACATGGTCATCTGCATCGACGGTTCGCATCGCCTTGCTGGACGACCACGCAGTGGTCCGCTACGGGCTGGCGGGGCGCTTGTCCGAAGAACCGGATTTTCAGATTGTGGGATCGTTTGCGACCAGCAAGGAAATGATGGCGGCCTTGCGCACCACGCCGGCCGATCTGCTGGTGATCGATTACTCCCTGGGGGCCAACGACATTGACGGCCTGAACCTGATCCGCGCCTTGAAGGTGCGTTTTCCCGACAGCAAGATCCTGGTCTCTTCCTCGCATTACAACCCGGCCACGGTCGCCCTGGCCATGAAGGCCGGGGCCCGCGGTTTTGTCGGCAAATCGCAGGAGCTCTCGGAACTGATACAGGCGATACGCACCGTCTCCCTTGGCCGTGTCCACCTGAACAACAACATGGCCGCCGAATTGTCGTCGATGCTTTCCGCCGAACCGGGAGAGGGCGGCCGGGAAGGGGCGGCGGTATCGGATTCCCTGTCCGAGAACTCGGAGCTGTCGCCGCGCGAGCGCGAGGTGTTGCGCTGCTGCCTGGATGGCATGACGGTGACCCAGATAGCGGAAAAGTTCGCGCGCAGCGTCAAGACCATCAGTGGCCAGAAACAGGCGGCATTTCGCAAGCTTGGGGTCCGCAACGACAGCGAGCTGTTCAAGATTCAGCACCAGCTTGAAGACCTCTGAGACCAAGAGACTGAGATAAGGACGGAGCGACCAATGAGCGAAAAAGGACCTTGGATTCTGGTGGTCGACGATTCGGCGACCAGCCGCATGGTGATCGAAAAGCAGTTGCGCAAGTTCGGTTGCCGCGTGGCCGGCGTCGAAGATGGCAAATCCGCCCTGGCGGCCATCCAGGCGCAACGTTACGGCCTGGTGCTGCTCGACTGCTACATGCCGGACATGAACGGCTACGAAGTGGCGCGGCGGGTGCGGGAGGCGGAAGAGGGCAATCCGGATGCCGGCTACACCCCGCTCATCGGCATCTCGGCCGAGGCTGACGCAGCCCATGTGCAGCTGTGCCTGGACAGCGGCATGGACGGCATCCTGGGCAAGCCGCTGCCGATCGGCGAGTTCAAGAAAATGCTGTCGCTATGGTGCGATTACGATGTCGACGAACCTGCCGCCAGCGCGCCGGTGGATGCGCAATCGGTGGATCTGGAGGCCTTGTTCCGCACGACCTCGCTACAGGATCTGGCGGCGATGCGCGCGGCGCATGCCGCATCCGACGTCGAAGCCGTCCAGCGCCTGGCGCATCGGATGAAAGGCGCGGCGCTGACGATGCAGCGCGAGGAGATCGTCACGACGCTGGAACGCATCGAGGAGGCGACGCGCAACGGCGCCGCCGGCTTTGCCGCCATCGTTGATCGGATGGCGCAGCTGGATGCATTGCTGGCGGCCTGATCGGCACTCCGGTTGCCGACGGGCGCCTCAGGCGCCTACCCAGGGCAGGCCGGCCTGGCACCATCCTTCCACTGTCTTGCGGTGTCCGGCCGCATCCTTGTTGCCTTCAAAACCCTCGACGATGTCGAAGCAATTGCGATAGCCGTTCTCGCTGGCCAGTTTGGCGGCGTGCCTGGAACGGACTCCGGAGCGGCACAGGAACAGCAATACCTCGTCGGGGCCTGCGGCTTGCTGCAACTGTTCGAGGAATTGCGGATTGGGCTTGCCCTCCGGATACAAATTCCACTGCACGAACAAGTGTTGCCCGGCCGGGATTTGCACCGTCCCGACCCAGTCGCGTTCGGCCTTGGTTCGTACATCCACCAGCTTGATGGCGGGGTTGCCCTGAATCAGGGCAAAGGCTTCCCGGGGCGTGACGGCCCCGCGGTAGGGAAGCTGGCCGTCCTGGGCGCGCTGGCTGGCAGTGGTGAGGATCTGTTCTTGGGTCATCGGCGCCTCGTTGGACTATCGGGGTTGGAAATGGCTAAAAATTATAAATAAATTAAAAGATTAATTCTTTTGGCGCAGTGGATGCATCGATCTGCATCGATTCTTTACACGGAGGCACTAAATAAGTGCGTATTGACCATTGAATGCACCATAATGGTGTTTATTGGTGCAATTCAGTTAATTTGCACTAAAATAATGCATAAATTCAAGTTGCATGCACTGAAGGGAACGGCCGTCCAGCCCCTGCTCCCTAAAATATTCCATTATTGCCGCCCTTGAAAGGGCGGTGGCATGGAATCTGCTATCATCCGCGTCTGAGTTCCGGCGCAAGACCGTTGTATCAAATGCAAAGATCCAGTCGCAGAAAACGGCTCAACCCCCCAAATTTATACTACTTCCTCGTTTTAGGAGATTCGCATGGCAAGGACGGCCGCAGAGGTTTTGAAGATGGTGAAGGACAACGAAGTCAAGTTTGTTGACTTCCGTTTCGCGGACACCCGAGGCAAGGAACAGCACGTTTCCGTGCCTGTTTCGCATTTCGACATCGACAAGTTCGAATCCGGTCACGCTTTCGACGGTTCGTCGATCGCAGGCTGGAAGGGTATCGAAGCCTCCGACATGCTGTTGATCCCGGACCCGAACACTGCCAACATCGACCCGTTCATGGAAGAAACCACGCTGTTCATGCAGTGTGACGTGATCGAGCCGTCCGACGGCAAGGGCTACGACCGCGACCCGCGTTCCATCGCCAAGCGCGCCGAAGCCTACCTGAAGTCCTCCGGCCTGGGCGACACCGCCTACTTCGGCCCGGAGCCAGAATTCTTCATCTTCGACGGCGTGCGCTGGGGCGCTGACATGTCCGGTTCCTTCGTCAAGATCGATTCCGAAGAAGCTTCCTGGAGCACCGGCGCCAAGATCGAAGGCGGCAACTCCGGCCACCGTCCGACCGTCAAGGGCGGCTACTTCCCGGTTCCTCCGGTCGACAGCTTCCAGGACATGCGTTCGGAAATGTGCCTGATCCTGGAATCCCTGGGCATCCCAGTCGAAGTGCATCACCACGAAGTGGCCGGCGCCGGTCAAAACGAAATCGGCACCAAGTTCTCGACCCTGGTCGAGCGCGCCGACTGGACCCAGAACCTGAAGTACGTGGTCTGGAACGTCGCCCACACCTACGGCAAGACCGCGACCTTCATGCCCAAGCCGCTGGTCGGCGACAACGGTTCCGGCATGCACGTTCACCAATCGATCTGGAAAGACGGCAAGAACCTGTTCGCAGGCGACGGCTATGCCGGCCTGTCCGAAACGGCGCTGTTCTACATCGGCGGCATCATCAAGCACGCCAAGGCGCTCAACGCGATCACCAACCCCGGCACCAACTCGTACAAGCGCCTGGTTCCAGGCTTTGAAGCCCCGGTCAAGCTGGCCTACTCGGCCCGCAACCGTTCGGCATCGATCCGTATCCCGCACGTGGCCAACCCGAAGGGCCGCCGCATTGAAACCCGCTTCCCGGACCCGCTGGCCAACCCGTACCTGTGCTTCGCCGCGTTGCTGATGGCAGGCCTGGACGGCGTGCAAAACAAGATCCACCCGGGCGAAGCCGCGACCAAGGACCTGTACCACCTGCCGCCGGAAGAAGACAAGCTGATCCCGACCGTCTGCGCCTCGCTGGAAGAAGCGCTGGACCACCTGGACAAGGACCGCGAGTTCCTGACCCGCGGCGGCGTCTTCACCGACAGCATGATCGATGCCTATCTGGAACTGAAGGGTCAGGAAGTTCAACGCTTCCGCATGACCACTCACCCGATCGAATTCGATATGTACTACTCGCTGTAATCGAAGACGGGTCTTCAAAAAAAGGGGAAGCTTGCTTCCCCTTTTTGTTTATGCGCAGCCGGAGCGCGCGCCGTCTTGTCACAAGGCGGTAGAGGTTTTCCGGAGGATGCGATGAGGAGCAGGCGTGGTTGGGGATGGGCGGCGGCACTGCTGGCCGGCGCGGCGGCGGGGCACGCTGCCGACATCTACGTATGCACCGGCAGCGGCGGCGTCGAATACCGCGATGACGCGCGTGCGGCGCATTGCCGCAAGGGCGTGCTGGCGCCGCTGGGCGCGGTTAGCGGCAATGGCAATGGCAATGGCAATGGCGTTGCCACAGGGCGGAAGGATTTGTCGCCGCCGGCGCCGGCCGATGAAGAGCGTTCCCGCATCGTGTTGCGCGAACGCCTGGCGGCAGAGCGCAGCAGGCTGGATGCGCTCAGGCGCGAATATAACGACGGCCAACCCGAGCGACGCGGCGACGAGCGCAACTACGCCCGATACCAGGCGCGCAGCGCGGCCTTGAAGGATGCGCTCGGGCAAAGCGCGGCGGCCGTCGCCGCGCTTGAGCGGGCGCTCAAGGATTGATGTACAACATGCGGCGGCATGCGGGCTTGCCCGAAACTTGCTAGAGCATTAGCGCGGATTGGCAAATGCAGGGCCCGACGGCCGCCTTTGCGATGCAACAAGCGCTGGCGAAGTGGCCGCCATCCGCCACCAACGATTTCAGGGTCAACAATAATCCGAATGAAGACAAATTTCTCCTCGCTTGACGGCCTCGACCTGCTGGCTTCGGCGGTGATCATTCTGGATGCCCGGGGCGGCATCGTGTACGCCAACGCCGCGGCGGAGAACCTGCTGGAAAGCTCGTTCAAGGTCTTGTCGCAGCAGAAGCTCTCGGAACTCTTCCTCAACGGCACGGAACTGTCCGCGCTGTTCTCCCAGGCCATCGAACACCAGTTCGCCGACAAGCGCCTGGACCTGGTGCTGGAACGCGCCAACCGCGAGCCCTTGCAGGTGCATACCATCGTCACGCCGCTGGACAACCCGGACATGCCGGTGCTGCTCGAGCTGCGCGAGAACGTGCAGCAACTCAAGCTGGACCGCGAAGAGCGCATGTTCGACCAGAGCCAGGCCAACAAGGAACTGATCCGCAACCTGGCGCACGAGATCAAGAACCCGCTGGGCGGCATCCGCGGCGCGGCGCAATTGCTGGAGCTGGAGTTGCCCGAGCGCCACCTGAAGGAATTGCGCGAATACACCCAGGTCATCATCAAGGAAGCCGACCGGCTGCAAACGCTGGTGGACCGCCTGCTGGCGCCGCACCGCCATCCGCACATCGTGGGCGACGTCAACATCCACGAAGTGTGCGAACGCGTGCGCAGCCTGATCATGGCCGAGTTCCCGCAGGGCCTGACCATCAGGCGCGACTACGACCTCTCCATCCCCGAATTCCGCGGCGACAAGGAGCAGCTTATCCAGGCGCTGCTCAACATCGTCCACAACGCGGCGCAAGCCCTGGTCGAACGCATCCGCGCCGGCGACGGCGAGCTGATTTTGCGCACGCGCGTGAGCCGGCAAGTGACGCTATCCAAGGTGCGATACCGGCTGGCACTAGACTTGCATATCATCGATAACGGCCCGGGCATCCCCCCCGACATCCAGGAAAGGATTTTCTATCCGCTGGTGTCGGGACGCGAGGGAGGCAGCGGGCTCGGATTGACGCTGGCGCAGACTTTCGTTCACCAGCACATGGGCGTGATCGAATGCGAGAGCCGGCCGGGATGTACCGATTTCAGAATACTAATACCGCTGCCGTGAGCCAATGGCCGCAGGCAGCGCGCCAAACCAGTGTGATGGAAGCAATTCGCCATCGGGGGCTGTCGTTGCGGTGTGCCGCCACGCTGCACTACAGAAGCATTAACAGCATGACCAACGCAGGAAAAGTTATTTATGAAGCCAATCTGGATTGTTGACGACGACGAATCGATACGCTGGGTTCTCGAAAAGGCCCTGGCCCGAGAAAATCTCGCCACGCAAAGTTTTTCCAGCGCGCGCGACGCCATACAAGCCCTGCAAAGCGGTACGCCGCAGGTCCTGGTTTCCGATATCCGCATGCCGGGCGCGTCCGGGCTTGAATTGCTGCAGACCATCAAGGCCAAGCATCCCGGCATCCCTGTCATCATCATCACCGCATTCTCCGACCTGGATTCGGCCGTCTCGGCGTTCCAGGGCGGCGCCTTCGAATACCTGGCCAAGCCTTTCGACGTCGACAAGGCGGTCGAACTGATCCGCCGCGCGCTCGACGAAAGCCTGCGCGAAATCGATGTCGAGCAGTCGGCCGCGCAGACCCCCGAAATCCTCGGCCAGGCGCCGGCGATGCAAGACGTGTTCCGCGCCATCGGCCGCCTGTCGCAATCCAACGTGACGGTGCTGATCACCGGCGAGTCCGGTTCCGGCAAGGAACTGGTGGCGCGCGCATTGCACAAGCACAGCCCGCGCGCCAGCCAGCCCTTCGTCGCCTTGAACACCGCGGCGATCCCCAAGGACCTGCTGGAATCCGAACTGTTCGGCCATGAGCGCGGCGCCTTCACCGGCGCGCAAGCGATGCGCCGCGGCCGCTTCGAGCAGGCCGAAGGCGGCACGCTGTTCCTCGATGAAATCGGCGACATGCCGCTGGACTTGCAGACGCGCCTGTTGCGCGTGCTGTCGGACGGCCATTTCTACCGCGTCGGCGGCCATCAGTCCTTGAAGGCCAATGTGCGGGTGATCGCGGCCACGCACCAGAACCTGGAACATCGCGTGCGCGAAGGCCTGTTCCGGGAAGACTTGTACCATCGCCTGAACGTGATCCGCCTGCGCTTGCCCAGCCTGCGCGAGCGCAGCGAAGACATTCCGATCCTGGCGCGCCACTTCCTCACGCAGAGCGCGCGTCAACTGGGGGTGGAGGCCAAGCGCCTGTCGCCGCAGGCGATGCAGTTCCTGTCGCAGCTGGAGTTCGCCGGCAACGTGCGCCAGCTGGAAAACCTGTGCAACTGGATCACCGTGATGGCGCCCGGCCAGACGGTGGAGATCAAGGACCTGCCGCAGGACCTGGTGGAAGAGCGCGTGCATGCGCCGCAGCCGGCGCAGACGCTGTCGGCCCCGGCCTCGGCGGCCATGCCGCAGCCGGCGGGCGGCGAGGCCGGCTACCCGGCGCCTGCCGAAGCCAGCCACGCCAACTGGATTTCCCTGCTGGAAGCCGAAGCCGCGCACATGCTGGCGCAGGAACAGCCGGAGGTGATGGACATCCTGGGCCGCCAGTTCGAGGCGGCGCTGATCAAGATCGCGCTCAAGCACACGCATGGCCGCAAGAACGACGCGGCGGTGCGCCTGGGGATCGGACGCAATACCATCACCCGCAAGATCCAGGAACTGGGCATCGGCGGCGCCGAAGACGATTGAGCCGCACGGCGTTGCCGAAAAGAGAAATGGCCCGCATCCAACGATGCGGGCCATTTTCATTGGCGCTGCCTGGGCGCCATCGGTGCGCCGGGCCAGCCATTTGCAGGCCGGCCCGGCGAGGCCGTCAGCGCAGGCGCAGCACCAGGCGCGCCGACAGGCTGGCCAACAGGCTCAGTACGGCGCCGAAGATCACGAAGTAGCTCACCGACAGCTTGTTGCCGGTGAAGTCGATCAGCCAGGTGATGATCAGGCCGGCGAAGCCGCCGAAGATGGTCACGGCGATGTTATAGGCCAGCGACATGCCGGTGCCGCGCGTGGCGACCGGGAAGATATCGGCCAGCAATGCAGGCATCGCGGCGAAGTACATGGTCATCAGCACGCCGATCACGGTCTGCAGCAACAGCAATTGTAGGAAGCCCGGCGAGTTGGTCAGGAACACGAACATCGGATAGGTCAGCACGATGTACAGCGCGCTGCTGGCGATCATGAACGGGGTGCGGCCGATCTTGTCGGACCAGGCGCCCACCAGCGGCGAACCCAGCGCCATGATGATGCCGGCCACCGACATGGCGGCGAACGAGGACCATGCCGGCAGGCTGAGCTGCTTGACCGCGTAAGTCGGGATGTACAGCGACAGGTAGACCGAGACGGTGGCCATGATCACGCTGCCCGAACCGATTAGCAGGCGCAGCTTCTGGCTGGAGAAGGTGTCGCGCAGCGGAGCATCGGTCTTCTCGGTGGAATCCTTGAACTCGGGCGACTCGTCCAGGTGGCGGCGGATGTAGATGCCGGCCGGCGCGATCAGCAGGCCGAACACGAACGGCACGCGCCAGCCCCACGAGGCCAACTGGTCGGCTGTGAGCATGTTGTTGAGCACGGCGCCGAAGATGGCCGCCAGCAGCAGGCTCACGCCCTGGCTGGCGACCTGCCAGCTGGAGAAGAAGCCGCGGCGGTGCGGCGCGTGTTCCACCAGGAAGGCGGTCGAGCTGCCGAATTCGCCGCCGGCGGAAAAGCCCTGGATCATCTTGCCCAGCGCGATGCCGGCCGGAGCCAAGAGGCCGATGCTTTCATAGTTGGGCATGAACGCGATCAGCGCGGTGCCGATGGTCATGAGCATGATCGACAGCATCAGTGCCGACTTGCGGCCGACGCGGTCGGAGTAGGCGCCGAGCACCACCGCGCCCAGCGGACGCATGAAGAAGGAGACGCCGAAGGTGCCGAAGGTCAGCAGCAGCGAGACGGTGTCGTTCCCGGTCGGGAAGAACTGTTTGGCGATGACGACCGCGAAGGCGCCGTAGATCAGGATATCGAACCATTCGAGCGCATTGCCGATGGACGAGGAAATGATGGCGCGCCTGGCCTGCGGATGCGTATGTTCGGCCGTCGGTGAAACGGTTGTTGTGGTCATGGTTCTTCCCTTTTTTTGAATGACGCCTGTGGATGAAAATGCGCAGTAGCGCCCTGAGCGACAGGGCCTTGCAGGAAGGGGCCGACAGCCGTCGCCTGGCTTGGCAAGTCGTGCCGACTGAGGGCTCTAGCCGCTACAGCGGCCGAGCATAGGCGGCGGGCGAACTTGCTGTCAAGAAGCGCAAGCGCCCGATTATCAGGCGCTGGGAAGGTGTTTGAAATTCCATGCGGCGTAAATAATTTACGGCCAGGCGACGGCGAGCTGATTGATGAGTTTGCCGGCGGGGCGCCGTTGCCATGTCGTCATGGTAGCTCGGATTCGCCGGCCTCTTTCAGCTTGCGCCACAACGTCGTGCGGCTGATCCCGAGTTGGCGCGCCGCCGCCGCCCGGTTGCCGCCGCAGCGCTGCAGGATCGTCCGGATGTCCGGCAGCGCCGGTTCTGGCAACGCCGCCGACGATGGCGATGGCGCCGGCATCGCTTGCCGGAGGCCGGCCGCGGCGATTTCAGGCGCGACGCCTTGTATCAGTGCCGGCGTCAATGCCTGCAGCGGTTCGGCGGCGAGAAACAGCGCCAGCCTTTCCATCATGTTGCGCAGCTCGCGCACATTGCCCGGCCATGCGTACCCGGCCAGCAGCGGCGCGCAATGCGCGATCTCGGCGTGCAGGTTGGCGTGCGGGCGCACATCCAGCGCCGCCAGCGCGTGCTTGAGGTGCCATTCGGCCAGCGCCGCGATGTCTTCGCGGCGTTCGCGCAGCGGCGGCAGTTGCAGGCGCAACACGCCCAGCCGGTAATACAGGTCGGCGCGGAAACGGCCTTCCCGCACGCGCGCATCGAGGTCGCAGTGGGTGGCGCTGATGATGCGCACATTCACGGGGATGGGGCGCGTGCCGCCCACCCGCACCACCTCGCGTTCTTCCAGCACTCGCAGCAAGCGCGTCTGCAACGGCAGCGGCATTTCGCCGATCTCGTCAAGCAGCAGCGTGCCGCGGTTGGCCGCTTCGAACAGGCCGGCGCGCCCGCCGCGGCGCGAGCCGGTGAAGGCGCCTTCCTCGTAGCCGAACAGCTCGGACTCCAGCAGCGACTCGGCCAGCGCGCCGCAATTGACCGCCACGAAGGGATGCGCCGCCTGTACCTTGCCCTGCATCAGCGGATGGGCGCGGTGGATCGCCTGGGCCGCCAGTTCCTTGCCGGTGCCGGTTTCGCCCTGGATCAGCACGGTGGCCGGCGAGCGCGCGAACAGTGTGATCGACTGGCGGACGATTTCCATCGCCGGCGACTCGCCGCGCAGGTCGTTGATGTGATGCCGCGCGCGCAGCGTATCGGCCACCGGCAGGCTGCGCCCGCGGGTGGATTCCAGCTGGGTCAGGCGCGCCAGTTCCAGCGCGTCTTCGAACGCCTGGCGCACCGAGGCCGAGGAATAGATGAATACGCCCTGCAGGCCCGCTTCCTCGGCCAGGTCGGTGATCAGCCCGGCGCCCACGATGGCCTTGATGCCGGCGGCCTTGAGATCATTGACCTGGGCGCGCGCGTCTTCCTCGGTGGCATAGGTGCGCTGCACGATGTCCAGGCCGAACATCTGCTGGAATTCGGCCAGCGCCGGCATGGTTTCCTGATAGGTGATCAGGCCGATGCGCGGCGTTAGCTTGCGGGCGCGGGCCAGCGCCTGCATCACGTCGAAGCCGCTGGCGCAGGCCACGATCACCGGTACCGGCAGGCGGCTCTTGAGGTAGGCGCCGTTGGAGCCGGCCGAGATGACCGCGTCGCAGCGCTCGGTCGCCAGTCGTTCGCGGATGTGGCGCACCGCGTCGTCGAAGCCCAGGTGGATGGGCTCGATGTCGGCCAGCTCGTCGAACTCCAGCGTGATGTCGCGGAACAGCTCGGACAGGCGGGAAACCGATACCGTCCAGATGACGGGTTTGTCGGCCGGGCGGTCGGCATCGCGATAGGCAGGGCGTTTCATTGGAAGATGATGTGTTTCATTTGGTGTTTCATGAAACAAAAATGTAACACATATGAAACCATTTCGCTGTCCGATCTAAGCATGGGAAACAAGTCTCTGTCGCGTTATGGCTAGGGAAAGGAATCCCCTAAGTCATTGATTTTGCTTCGTTTGGAACCAGGGGCGGGAGGAGGCCGTCGGCGGGGTTCGCTTTTCGATCCGGGGTGTGGCACGGGCGTTGCAATGCAGTCTGCCAGTTTGTCCGCTGAAACGTCGCCGCGATTGCCTGGCGCCCGGTCCAGCGTATCCAGCAACCCATCCAGAAGGTGTCACCATGGCTCTCCACTCCGCAGGCGCAGCATTTCGCAAGGCCGTCCAGGAAGAATCCCCGCTGCAGGTCATCGGCGCGATCAACGCCAACCACGCATTGCTGGCCAAGCGCGCCGGCTTTCGCGCGATCTACCTGTCCGGCGGCGGCGTGGCGGCCGGCTCGCTGGGCTTGCCCGACCTGGGCATCTCCAATCTCGACGATGTGTTGACCGATGTGCGCCGCATCACCGACGTTTGCGACCTGCCGTTGCTGGTGGATGTCGATACCGGTTTCGGCGCCTCGGCCTTCAACGTCGCCCGCACCGTCAAGTCGATGATCAAGTTCGGCGCCGCCGCCATCCACATCGAAGACCAGGTCGGCGCCAAGCGCTGCGGCCACCGCCCCGGCAAGGAAATCGTTAGCAAGCAGGAAATGGTGGATCGCATCAAGGCCGCCGTCGATGCCCGGACCGATGACAATTTCGTGATCATGGCGCGCACCGATGCCCTGGCCGTCGAAGGCCTGGAGGCGGCCATCGAGCGCGCGGTGGCCTGTGTCGAAGCCGGCGCCGACATGATCTTCCCGGAAGCCATCACCGACCTGGCGATGTACAAGAAATTCGCCAATGCGGTGAAGGTGCCGATCCTGGCCAACATCACCGAGTTCGGCTCGACCCCGCTGTTTACCGTAGATGAACTCAAGGGCGCCGACGTCGGCCTGGTGCTGTATCCGCTGTCGGCCTTCCGTGCCATGAACAAGGCGGCCGAGAACGTCTACAACGCGATCCGCCGCGACGGCACGCAGAAGAACGTGGTCGACACCATGCAAACGCGCATGGAGTTGTACGATCGCATCGATTACCACACCTACGAGCAGAAGCTCGATGCGCTGTTCGCGCAGCAGAAGAGCAAATAAGAGAAAACGTCATCACATGGCGCGCGGCCAGCCGGGCGCCATCAACGCATAAGCAATACATAACCGATACCCCTGAGGAGAACACGATGAGCGAGCAGCAGACAACCCCGGCAGCCGGCGCCTTCAAGCCCAAGAAATCCGTGGCGCTGTCCGGCGTGACGGCCGGCAACACCGCGCTGTGCACCGTCGGCAAGACCGGCAACGACCTGCATTACCGCGGCTACGACATCCTGGACGTGGCCGATAGCTGCGAATTCGAAGAGATCGCCCACCTGCTGGTGCACGGCAAGCTGCCCACCGCGGCCGAACTGCGCGCCTACAAGGCCAAGTTGAAGGCGCTGCGCGGCCTGCCGGCCAATGTGAAGGCGGCGCTGGAATGGCTGCCCGCCGCTTCGCACCCGATGGACGTGATGCGCACCGGCGTCTCCGCGCTGGGCTGCGTGCTGCCCGAGAAGGACGATCACAATACCCCCGGCGCGCGCGACATCGCCGACCGCCTGATGGCGTCGCTGGGTTCCATGCTGCTGTACTGGTACCACTACAGCCACAACGGCAAGCGCATCGAAGTCGAGACCGACGATGATTCGATCGGCGCCCACTTCCTGCACCTGCTGCATGGCGAAAAGCCGTCCGCGCAATGGGAAAAGGCGATGCACACTTCGCTGATCCTGTACGCCGAACATGAATTCAACGCCTCCACCTTCACCGGCCGCGTCATCGCCGGCACCGGTTCCGACATGTACTCGGCCATCACCGGCGCCATCGGCGCGCTGCGCGGCCCCAAGCATGGCGGCGCCAACGAGGTGGCGTTCGAGATCCAGAAGCGCTACGACAACCCGGACGAGGCCGAAGCCGACATCCGCCGCCGCGTCGAGAACAAGGAAGTGGTGATCGGTTTCGGCCATCCGGTCTACACCATTTCCGACCCGCGCAACAAGGTGATCAAGGAAGTGGCGCGCAAGCTGTCCAGGGACGCCGGCTCGACCAAGATGTTCGACATCGCCGAACGCCTGGAAACGGTGATGTGGGACATCAAGAAGATGTTCCCCAACCTGGACTGGTTCTCGGCCGTGTCCTACCACATGATGGGCGTGCCGACCGCGATGTTCACCCCGCTGTTCGTGATCGCCCGCACTTCGGGCTGGGCCGCGCACATCATCGAGCAACGCGTCGACAACAAGATCATCCGCCCGTCGGCCAACTATGTCGGCCCGGAAGACCTGAAGTTCGTGCCCATCTCCAAGCGCAAGTAAGGAGCGCCTGCCGGCGACCCATGCGTCGCCGGCCGTTGTGGATATTTGTAACAAGCGTGCGAAGAAGTCGAGCGAGTTGCAATTAATTGTTAAGATGCGGTCGGATCAGTTTTGCCATTCCCGATCCGGTTCGCTGCATTGCGGTATCCGGATCTGACTATCTCCTGGATATCCCGATGACCGTATTGAACGCTTCGCGCCTCTCCTTCGTCTTCAAGTCTTGTTCCGTATTGGCCGCCGCCGCCGTGCTGGCCTCTTGCGCTTCGGAAAAAATGCCGGTGACCGACACCAAGCCGGTGCTGCCCCAGATTATCAAGGCGCCGGCCGCCAGCCAGCCCACCTGGGCCACGCAACTGGTCACCGGCAACTTCAACTGCGAGCTGGGCAACAAGGTGGAGCTGCGCATGGATGGCCGCGTCACCGACGGCGTCACGCTGGTGTGGAAGGGCAATTCGTACCTGATGAACCCGGTCGGCACATCGACCGGCGCCGTACGCCTGGAGAACAAGAGCGAAGGGCTGGTGTGGATCCAGATTCCGTCCAAGTCGATGTTGCTCAATTCCAAAATCGGGCAGCAGCTCGCCAACGACTGCAAGGCCAGGTAAGTCCGTCTCCGGTTGGCGCATTCGTCGGGTAACGGGTAACGGATGCGCGCCTTTCCTTCCCGGGCGGCGTTCGCCGCCCGATCTCCATGCCTGATGCCTGATGCCTGTTTGCGGGTATCGGATGCGGCGCCGCGCGCCGCTGTCCGCTTCGGCCGCACGCAAATGAGCAACATGCTATTCAGCAGCAAGTAAGTTTGCGATGCCACACTGTGGTCATCGTCGCGATGCCCGCAACACCAACAAACAACAGCGGGCAAATAACAGATTCCAATTCGAAGACATGAGGAGACGTCATGCAATACGAGGAATTCTATCAGCAGTCGATCGAGCAGCCGGAGCTCTTCTGGGCCAGGGAGGCCGAACGCATCCACTGGGAGCAGCCGTTCTCCCAAACGCTGGATTATTCGCAGCCGCCGTTTGCGCGCTGGTTCATCGGCGGCCGGACCAATCTCTGCTACAACGCGGTCGACCGCCATCTTCCGCAGCGGGCGCAGCAGCCCGCATTGATCACCATTTCCACCGAGACCGGCAGCGAGCGCACCTATACCTACGCCGAATTGCAGCAGGAGGTCATGGCCATGGCCGCCGCCATGCAGTCGCTGGGCGTGGCGCGCGGCGAGCGCGTGCTGATCTACATGCCGATGATTGCCGAAGCGGTGTTCGCCATGCTGGCTTGCGCGCGCATCGGCGCCGTGCATTCGGTGGTGTTCGGCGGTTTCGCCTCCAACAGCCTGGCTTCGCGCATCGACGATGCCAGGCCGCGCCTGATCGTCTCGGCCGATGCCGGTTCGCGCGGCGGCAAGGTGATCCCCTACAAGGGGTTGCTCGATGAGGCCATCCGGCTGGCGGCGCACAAGCCGGCGCATGTGCTGCTGGCCGATCGCGGCCTGGCGGAAATGCCGCGCACGCTTGAGCGCGACGTCGATTACGCGCCGCTGCGCGAGCGCTACCTGGCAACGCAGGTGCCGGTAACCTGGCTGGAATCGAACGAGACCAGCTACATCCTCTACACATCGGGCACCACCGGCAAGCCCAAGGGCGTGCAGCGCGATGTCGGCGGTTATGCGGTGGCGCTGGCATCGTCGATGCAACATATCTTCTGCGGCAATCCCGGCGAGACTTACTTTTGCACCTCCGACATCGGCTGGGTGGTCGGGCATTCCTACATCGTCTACGGCCCGCTGATCCATGGCATGGCGACGGTGCTCTATGAAGGCTTGCCGATCCGGCCCGATGCCGGCATCTGGTGGAGCATCGTCGAAAAATACCAGGTCACGCGCATGTTCTCGGCGCCGACCGCCATCCGCGTGCTGAAGAAGCAGCCGCCGGAATGCATGCAGAAGCACGACACCTCGTCGCTCAAGGCGCTCTACCTGGCCGGCGAGCCGCTGGATGAAACCACTTCCAGCTGGATCGCCGGCGAACTGGGCGTGCCGGTGATCGACAATTATTGGCAGACCGAGAGCGGCTGGCCCATCATCTCCATCGCCCGCGGCGTGGATGACAAGCCCACGCGGCTGGGCAGCCCGGGCGTGCCGATGCCCGGCTACAAGATGGCCATCATCAACGAGGCCAGCGGCCAGCCATGCGGCGCCAATGAAAAGGGCGTGGTGGTGATCGACGGTCCCTTGCCGCCGGGCTGCATGCAGACCGTGTACGGCGACGACCAGCGCTTCGTCAATACCTACTGGCGCAACTTCGCGCGCGAGACTTACTCCACGTTCGACTGGGGCATTCGCGATGCGGACGGCTACTACTTCATCCTCGGCCGCACCGACGACGTGATCAACGTGGCCGGCCACCGCTTGGGCACGCGCGAAATCGAGGAGAGCATTTCCAGCCATCCGAATGTCTCGGAAGTGGCGGTGGTCGGCGTGGAAGACCAGCTCAAGGGGCAGGCGGCCTACGCCTTCGTCATCCTCAAGCATGCCGATGCCGCCGCCACGCCGCAGCAGAAGCTGACGCTGGAGGGCGAGATCATGGGCGTGGTGGAGCGGCAGATCGGCGCCGTCGGGCGGCCATCCCGCGTGCTGTTCGTCGGCCTGCTGCCCAAGACGCGCTCGGGCAAGCTGCTGCGCCGGGCCATCCAGGCCATCTGCGAAGGGCGCGATCCGGGCGATCTGCCGACCATTGAAGACCCGGCGGCGCTGGAGCAGGTGAAAGCGGCGTGGCGCGGTTAGTACATGTATTGAAAAAGATTTGAGAGTTGTATAAAGATTGCCGTTGGCGGCTCGGGCGGTAACCGGGTGGTCACATAGTCTTCTTAGCATCGATTCGCGTCCGGCCCTGCGTTTGCAGCGCCGGACGTTTCCTTAATCAATGGACGAATCTGATGCGAAATGTTCTCTTTTCCGGCGTGGCACTGCCATGTGCCGTTTTCCTGTCAATGCCGGCGGCGCCCGCGGCCGCGGCCAATCCTTCTGGCGTGACGCTGTACGGCCGGATCGACGTCGGCGTCGAATACATCAACAATGCGGGCCAGAATGGCGGCGCCATCTTGCGCATGCATCCGGGCGGCACTTCCTCTTCGCGCATCGGCTTGCGCGCGGAAGAAGACCTGGGCGGCGGCAACAAGGTCTTCGTGCAGCTGGAAAGCGGTTTTCGCCCCGATACCGGAGGCATGGCGGATCCGCGTTCGATATTTAACCGCCAGGCCAACGTCGGCATTGCCGGCGCATACGGGCGTTTGTCGCTGGGGCGCAGCGACAGCACCACCGGCGACTTCAAGCTCAATGATGCGATTGGCCGCAATTACTCGTGGTCGGGCGTCAGCACGCACCTGCGGGGCGGGCGGCGCGACGGTACGCTGGGGCGGGTATCGAATCAGATCAAGTATGAAGGCCGTAGCGGCCCTTACCGCTTCGGCGCCAGTTACGGCCTGGGCGAAGTGGCAGGCCAGGCATCGGCCGGCGCCAAATATTCCGCCGCATTGGATTACCGCCATGCCGGTTTCGGCTGGACGCTGACCTACGACCGGGAAAACAGCGATACCCTGGCGCGCGGCTACAGCCGTGCGGGAAACGTATCGTTGTCCGGCGTGGCGCCGATCGGCAAGCTGAAGTCCTACGCCGGTTACCGCCGCCACGTCAAGCATGGCATCGGCGATCGCCCCGACCGGCGCAGCGACTTTATCTGGCTGGGGCTGTCCATGCCATTGGATGTCCGCAATACCCTGGCGTTCGGTTATTACCACGTCGATGTCAGGAATGCCGCAATGGGCCGCAACGGCAATCCCAACCTCTTCGCCACCCGCCTCAAGCATACGATGTCCAAGCGCACCGAGCTGTATGCCACGGCAGCCTATGCCTGGATACCCTGCGGCGATCCGATCGGCGTCGGCAATTCGTCCCGGCTGTATTCGGAAAGCGGCAGCCAGGTCGGCCTCAACGTTGGCATGCTGCATCGCTTCTGATGGCCGGCAGGGCCGGGGCCGGGCATGCGTGGCGGGCCGCTTTTGGTTAAACTACCTGCTTTGCCGCCACGCTCCCCCGACCATCATGCCCAATCCCATCCGTCACGCCCTGGCCTCCGATGCCGCAGCCATCTGCGGCATCTACAACTACTACGTTGAACACACCACCATCAGCTTCGAGACCGAACCGGTCAGCGTGGAGACCATGCAGGGGCGCATGGCCGAGGTGCAGTCGCAGTTTCCCTGGCTGGTGTACGAGGAGGACGGCGTCGTGCTGGGCTATGCCTATGCCAGCAAATGGAAGCCGCGCGCGGCTTATCGCCACTCGGTCGAGTGTTCGGTCTACCTGCGCCAGGATGCCGCCGGACGTGGCGCCGGCAAGCGGCTGTATGCGCGGCTGTTGGAGGCGTTGAAGCCGCTGGGCGTGCATCTGGCGATTGGCGGCATTACCCAGCCCAATCCCGCCAGTGTGGCCTTGCATGAGCGCATGGGCTTCGTCAAGTGCGCGCATTTCAGCCAGGTCGGCCGCAAATTCGACCGCTGGCTGGATGTCGCTTACTGGCAGCTCAACCTGGCGGAGCCGGGTCAATGAGATCGACCCGCGCGGCCAGCGCCATCGAACGCCTCAACAGGCGTGCCCAGAGCAAGCAGTATTCGATGCTGCGCACCTCGGACGAACGTTTCCAACTGGTCCAGCGCGTGGCGGGCAAGCCGATGGAGAAATTGAGCGAGGCGCTGGAGCTGGACGACTTTGTCGCCTTCGTCAACGCCTATGGGCCGCAGACGCCCAGGCGGGTCAGCAAGCTGGACGTGCAGTTCGAGAAAAACATGCGCAACAAGAAAGAAGATGCATCATGAGAACCTGTTGCGGGTTCCTGCGCTGTTCTTAGGTCAGGTTCAGGCCGCCATCGGATAACAGGATTTCCCCGGTCAGGTAGTTCGACGCCACCAGCATGGAAACAACTTGTGCAATGTCTTCCGGCTTGGCGGATCGTCGCATGGGAGCGCGTTCCTTCCAGAGTTGCTGCGCCTGCGTCCACTCGGCAGTCAGGGGTGTGTCGACCAGGCCGGGGGCAACGGCGTTGACCCGGATCTCCGGGGCCAGCGATAAAGCCAGCAGGCGGGTCACATGGTTGAGCGCCGCCTTGGTCGCCGCATAGGGGATGGACGCTCCCTTGGGGCGCACACCGGCATGTGAGCTCACATTGACGACACAGCCCGGCCGGCCTCGTGCGGCAGCCTCACGCAGCGCAGCCGATGCTTCGGCGACGAGGCGAAACGGCGCGACCACATTCACCTCATGCAACTCTTGCCATACATCGGGTGTGGCCGCAGCCAGGTCGGTGTGCGGGATGACGCGGCTGATTCCGGCATTGTTGATGAGAACGTCGAGCCGGCCCCATGTCGCAATGGCTTCACGAACGAGCCTGATGCGGTCGGCATCGATAGCCAGATCGGCCTGCACATAAGCGGCTGATCCGAGTTCGCCGGCCAGTGCGCGGCCCGTCTCGGCCGAGCTGCGCGAATGCAGCACAATGGAATAGCCGTCGTTTGAGAGCCGGCGCGCGATTGCCGCACCAATTCCTGAGGTTGAACCGGTCACCAGGGCGACAGGACGTGACGCGTTCATATGGCCTGCTTTCTGTGTGCGTGAATAAACAAGCCCTAATCCGCCAGCGTTGCAATCACCGGCGCATGGTCGGACGGCTGCTCCCATTTGCGCGGAACCTTGTCGACCACGCAGGCGGTGCAGCGTTCTTTCAATGCCTGCGTGAGCAGGATATGGTCGATGCGCAAGCCGCGGTTGAGGCGGAAGCCCATCTGGCGATAATCCCACCAGCTATATATTTTTTCCGGCTGTTCGAACAGGCGGAACGCGTCTGTCAGGCCCATCGCCTGCAGCTTGCGGAAAGCCTCGCGCTCCGGTTCCGACACCAGCACCTGCCCTTGCCAGGCGGCCGGGTCGTGCACGTCGCGGTCTTCCGGCGCGATGTTGTAGTCGCCCAGCAGCGCCAGGCGCGGGTGCGTTGCCAGCTCCTGTTGCAGCCACGCATGCAGCGCCGCCAGCCAGCCCAGCTTGTACGGATACTTTTCCGACTCCAGCGACTGGCCATTGGGGATGTAGGCGCACACATAGCGCACGCCTTCGATGGTGGCGGCGATGATGCGCTGCTGCTCATCCGGGAACAGCGGATTGTTCTTGACGATGTCGCTCATCGGATGGCGCGACAGGATGGCCACGCCGTTGTAGGTTTTTTGCCCGGAGAATTCGACCATGTAACCGGCCGCCGCGATTTCCGCCACGGGGAACTTGTCGTCCGTCAGCTTGGTTTCCTGCAGGCACAGCACATCGACCGGATTTTCTTCCAGCCATTTGAGTACTTGCGGCAGGCGGACCTTGAGGGAGTTGACGTTCCAGGTGGCGATTTTCATGGTAGCGATGGCAGGTGATGAACGGACAGTTCCGCCTGTGCGGGCGAAGTCCGCCATCTTACCGCATTCACCCGCGCTTACTTGAAGTGGTAGTTCAGCGCGACCAGCCCCATGTCTTCGATCTTGTGGTTGAGGATCGGGCTGTCGGCGGCGCCGCTGCCAAGCCATTTGCGGCGCCAGGTGAGATTGAGCCGCCAGTCGGCATTGACGGGGATATCGGCGCTCAGGCCGACAATGGCGTTGTTGGAAGCGCCGGCATGGTATTGGCGGTAGCCGCTGGCGGCCGATTCGGCCGCGCTCACGCCCAGGAAGTAATTGTTGTAGTTGGCGCTGCGGCGCTCCACGCCGATCTGGGGATAGATGCTGACCGGCCCGACATCGACCTGGGCCGCGTAGATCGCTTCGGCCAGGGTGCCGTGCGATTGGTTGAAATCGTAGAAGGCGTTCAGGAAAAAGGCGCCGTAAGGCGTTTCCTGGAAGGTGCCGATGCCCAGCGGGATCGGATTGGAACGGCGCTGCAAGCCGCGCTCCGCATCGAAGCCATCGAAACTGACGCGTGCGGCCAGCTCCAGGTAGCCGGCGCCGATCCTGGCGGTCTTGACGCCGAACGTATCGAGGCGGGCGAAGAAGCGCCCGTAATCGAAATAGGCATAAGGCAGCACGGTGTTGTGGGCGCTCTTGTCCAGCACATTGCGTTCGAGGTGATAGACGCCGGCGCCCAGGTCGCCGACGATGCGATCCGGCAGCGCGGCGCTGTCGATGCTGTCGGGGGCGGTTTGTTGCGCCATGGCGGGGGCGGCGCACCACAAGGCCAGGGCGATCGCGATCGACGTCTTCATTATTTTTCCGGTGGCAGGCACTGCATGAGTCTGGAGCATGGCTATAAACATGGCGTTACATGATGATACATGGCGATATATTGCGCGCCATTGTATCCGGATTGACCCCGGCGGGTTGGGGCGCAATCCTGGCGGCTGTTTCGCCTGGCAATGCGCAGGGCATTACCGGGATGGCGCCTGCTCCAGCCAGGGGCCGAGGCGTTCCAGCGCATCCCGGCGCGCCGCGCGGTTGGCGTCCAGGCTTTGGCGCTGGCGGCCGGGATCGTCGAAGTCGTGCGTGGCGCCGGGATAGGTGGTGACCACCGGGGGCGGCGTATCGGCCGCGATGCGGGCATGCGCCAGTACGCGTTCGCAAGTTGCCGCCGAGACTTCCTCGTCGTCGGCGCCCAGCAGCACCTGCAGCGGTCGATCGATGCGCGGCGTTTGCGAGAGCAGGGCGCGTGGGCCGCAGCCTGGATAGAAGGCCAGCGCCGCCGCGAATGCGGGGTTGCCGTCGCCATGCCGCAAGGCTTGGCGGTGCATCACGTTGAGCACCGTGCTGGCGCCGTTGGACCAGCCTTGCAGCATGATGCGGCCAGGCGCGACATCGGCGCGCGCGGCCAGGTAGGCCAGCGCGCCTTCCGCATCCAGCGGGCGCACATCCAGCTCATTGACGGCGGCGCGTTCGGGCGCGCCGTGGGTGTGGCGGCCAAAGCCATGGGCCACGCCGCGCGGGCCGAAGCTGTCCACGTGCAGGGCCAGGTAGCCGCGCCCGGCCCAGTAACTTGCCCAGGCGCGATGGCGCAGCGTCAGCGCGCCGGCAGCGCAGGGCGAGGCGATGTCGCGGCCGACCCGCGTGCATTGGGCGTTGATGTTGCTGGAATAGGGGCCGCCGCGTCCGTGCAGCATCACGATGGCGGGATGCGGCCCGGGGCCGGCGGGTACGAAGAGATAGCCGGTCAGTTCGGTGCGGCCGTCGGCGGAGGGAAAGTAGACGGTCTGCGGCAAGGCCGCCGCTGCTGCTGCATGCGACGGCGCCGCAGGCGGCAGCGTCAAGGCCAGCGCCAGCGCTGCTGCAGCGGGCAAGAAAAAAAGCCACCGGCGATGCGGTGGCTGGCCGTGCTGGCGATGTTCAGGCGGCGCCATCGCATGCAAGGTGCGGGACATTGCTCATGCCAGGCGCGCCGCCGTGCATCAGGCGCGGGAGGGCTTACGGCGCGCCTGGTTCAGCAGGTACGTGGTCAGCAGCGGCACCGGCCGGCCGCTGGCGCCCTTGGCGGCGCCGCTCTTCCAGGCGGTGCCGGCGATATCCAGGTGGGCCCAGGTGTACTTGCGGGTGAAGCGCTCCAGGAAGCAGGCGGCGGTGACGCTGCCGCCGGGCTGGCCGCCGATGTTGGCGATGTCGGCGAAGTTGGACTTCAGCTGTTCCTGGTAGACGTCCTGCACCGGCATGCGCCAGGCGGTGTCGCCGGTGGCGCGGCCGGCCGCCAGCAGGTCGTTGGCCAGTTGGTCGTGGGCCTCGTCCTCGCGCGTGAACAGGCCGGAGTTGTGGTGGCCCAGGGCCACGATGCAGGCGCCGGTCAGGGTGGCGATGTCGATCACGGCAGCCGGCTTGAAGCGCTCGACGTAGGTCAGCGCGTCGCACAGGATCAGGCGGCCTTCGGCATCGGTATTGAGCACTTCGATGGTCTGGCCCGACATCGAGGTGACGATGTCGCCCGGCTTGGTGGCGCGGCCGGAAGGCATGTTTTCGCAGGTCGGGATGACGCCGACCACGTTGAGCTTGAGGTCCAGTTCGGCGATGGCGCGGAAGGTGCCCAGCACGGAGGCGGCGCCGCACATGTCGTACTTCATTTCATCCATGTTCAGGCCGGGCTTCAGCGAAATGCCGCCGGTGTCGAAGGTGATGCCCTTGCCCACCAGCACGATCGGCGCATCCTTGGCTTTGCCGCCCATGTGCTTCAAGACGATGAACTTGGGCGGCTGGTCGCTGCCGTTGGTGACCGACAGGAAGCTGCCCATCTTCAGCGCTTCGAGCTGCTTGCGGTCCAGCACTTCCACCCCCAGCTTGAATTCCTTGGCCAGCTTCTTGGCGGTGTTAGCCAGGTAGGTCGGGGTGCAGACGTTGCCGGGCAGGTTGCCCAGTTCCTTGGTCAGCGCCATGCCGTTGGCCAGCGCCACGGCTTCGGCCACCGCGGCCTTGGCGGCCGGCGCCTCGGCTGCCGATGTCAGGAAGGCAATTTTCTTCACGCCGGTGGGGGCGGGGTCCTTCTTGCTTTTGAGGGCGTCGGAACGGTAGATGGAGTCGCGCCCGGCCAGCACCACGTTGCGCACGGCCCAGGCCAGGTCGCGGCCCTTGACCGCGGAAAACGGCAGCGCCAGCGCCGCGTCGTCGCAGCCCAGCGTGGCCAGCGTGCGCACCAGCGCTTGCGTGGCGGCGGCGAAGCTCTTGTCGGAGTTCTCTTCTTCGGCGCCCAGGCCCAGCAGCACGATGCGTTCGGCGGCGATGCCGGTCACGCCGCGCAGCAGCAGGGTCGAGCCGGGTTTGCCGGAGATGTCGCCGGACTTCAGCGCGGCGCTGATCGCGCCCAGCTTGTCCAGCGCGGCGGCAGCCTTGGTCAGCTTGCGGTTTTCATGGATGCCGACCACCAATGCGCCAGTCTTGACAGCGGTTACAGCGGTTTTTGCGTCCAATGTTTTTGTGCTAAAGTCCATCGTTCGTCCTTTGTTTGATTTACCCGGCGATTATAGAGCCCATTTCGCCGCCACGTGCGGTGGAGATGCCTCCCGGATACGTTGCGCCGGGTCGGACAGGATCTTTCCGCATTTACGCCCACCTATTAGACAAGTTCCCGGCTTCGCATGATTTTCCAGCGCGCACTTCGACGCGAATTGACGAGCACCGCAGGTGCCGTCTTCACCACGCTCTTCACCATCACGCTCACCGTGATGCTGATCAAGATCCTCGGCCAGGCCGCCGGTGGCCAGGTCGCGTCGCAGGACGTGATCGCCCTGATCGGTTTCCAGTCGCTCAATTACATGCCGGTGATCCTGGTGCTGACCGGTTTCATTTCGGTGTTGCTGGTGATGACCCGCAGTTATCAGGATTCCGAAATCGTGGTCTGGTTTTCCGCCGGGCTTTCCCTGACGCGCTGGGTCAAGCCGGTGCTGCTGTTCGGCTGGCCCATCGTGGTGCTGGTGGCGGTGCTTTCCTTCGTCGTCACCCCCTGGGCCAACCAGCAGAGCAGCGAATACCGCGAACGCTTTGAAAAGCGTGAGGATATCGCGCGGGTCTCTCCCGGCAAGTTCCAGGAGTCGGCCAGCGCCAACCGCATCTTCTTCGTCGAAGGCATTTCCGGCGACGCCGCCAAGGTGCGCAACGTGTTCGTCAACACCATCAATTCCGACGGCAAGAACAGCGTGGTGGTGGCCAAGGAAGGCGAGACCGTGGTCGACAAGGACGGCGAGAAGTTCGTGGTCATGAGCCAGGGCCGCCGCTATGACGGCGCCCCCGGCCTGCCGGATTTCCAGATCGTCGACTTCGAGCGTTACGGCCTGCTGATCGGCAGCCAGTCGCAGGCCGCCGCCGGCGACCGCTCGGCGCGGGCGATGCAGATGAATGAGCTGCTGGCCAAGAACGACGGTTTCGCGCGCGGCGAATTGCTGTGGCGCATCGCGCTGCCGCTGATGGGGCTGTCGCTGATGTTGCTGGCGATCCCGTTGTCCTTCGTCAACCCGCGCGCGGGCCGTTCGCTGGGCCTGCTGGTGGCGCTGCTGCTGTTCGTGGTCTACAGCAATACGGTCAGCGTATTCCAGGCCTCGGTGGCGCAGGGGCGCATGTCCTTCATGCTGGCCTGGTGGCCGGTGCATGCGATGGTGGTGCTGCTGATCGTGGGCATGTTCGTGCTGCGGCTCAATATCAACAGCCGCTATCATCCGGCGGTCATCTGGTCGGCCATGCGCCGCGCCCTGATCTTCAAGCGCGAGGCCTGACATGAGAGTCATCCAACGTTACTTCAGAACAGAGATCACCCGCTCGGTGCTGTTCGCCCTGGCGGCCTTCTTGGCGCTGTTCGCCTTCTTCGAGATGATGGGCCAACTGGAGCAGGTCGGCCGCAACGGCTACCAGCTGCAGCAGGCGGTGCTCTATGTGGTCATGGGGCTGCCGGGCAATGTGTATGAACTGATGCCCACGGCGGTGCTGATCGGCACCATCTACACGCTGTCGCAACTGGCGGCGCGTTCCGAGTTCACCATCATGCGCGTGTCCAGCATGTCCACCGGCATGGCCGCGCGCGTGCTGGCGCGCATCGGTATTGGCTTCGTGGCGCTGACCATCGTGTTCGGCGAAATCATCGCCCCCAAGGCTTCCGAATGGGCCGAAAAACTCAAGCTGCAGGCCCAGGGCGCCTCGCTGTCGTCGCAGTTCCGTTCGGGCATGTGGGCCAAGGATGTGATCAAGGACCAGGGGCTGGACGGCAATGTCACCGGCAGCCGCTTCATCAACATTCAGTCGATCCAGCCGGACGGCCGCATCCAAGGCGTCAAGCTGTACGAGCTGGACACGGATTTCCACATGGCGCGCATGATCACGGCAACCTCCGGCGATTATCAGGGCGACCATGTCTGGAAACTCTCCGGCGTGCTGCAATCGGACTTCGCCGACGGCAACAAGGATCGCAAGATCACCGAGCCGATCAAGACCACCAGGCTGGACAGCATGCGGCTGGTATCGGAAGTGACGCCGGAAATCCTGTCGGTGCTGTTCGCCGATCCGGACCACATGTCGGCCTACGACCTGCTCGCTTACACCAAGCACCTGGAAGCCAACAACCAGCGCACCGACCGTTACGAGATCGCGTTCTGGAAGAAGATCGTCTATCCCTTGTCCATCTTCGTGATGATGGCGCTGGCGCTGCCGTTCGCCTACCTGCATTTCCGCGCCGGCGGCGTGAGCCTGAAGATCTTCACCGGGATCATGATCGGCGTGTGCTTCCAGCTCATCAACAGCCTGTTCTCGCACCTCGGCCTGCTCAATACCTGGCCGGCCTTCGTGACGGCGGCGCTGCCCAGCCTGCTGTTCATGGTGCTGGCCATCGGCGCGTTGTGGTGGGTTGAACGCAACTAGGCCATACGCCCCAGCCAGCCATGCCGCTCATGCCAGCCTCTATTGCCCACAGCCTGATCCTGTTCGCGCACGGTGCGCGTGATCCGGCCTGGGCGGGGCCGTTTGAACGTTTGCGCGTGCTGGTGCAGGCCGCGATGCCGGATGTGAATGTGCAACTGGCTTTTCTGGAACTGATGCAGCCGGATTTGCCTGCCGCCGCGGCGCAGGCCGTGGCTGGCGGCGCGCAGCGTATTACCGTCGTGCCGGTCTTTTTGGGGCAGGGGGGGCATGTGCGGCGTGACTTGCCGCAATTGCTGGGGCAACTGCGTCAGGCTTATCCGCAAGTGCGGATTGATGATGTACCGGCTGCTGGTGAGGACGATGCTGTGTTGCGGGCTATTTCTGCTTATTGTGTTAAGGCTGTTGGGTAGTTTGGTTTGATGTTTTTGGGTAGTCTGCTTTTGCTTTGTGCAGATGTACTGGCTCTATGCTTTTCTTTCTCCGGTCGGAGGGGAGCGCCGGGTGCGGCCCGGCAGCCGCTCACTTTCTTTGGCCCGCTGTATAGACCTGAGACATAGGTAACACGTGTACCGGGACATAG
>NZ_JBWKPR010000012.1:0-153920 GCF_059418325.1 Herbaspirillum sp. GW821-FHT09A12 | reverse complement strand
TGGGCTTCGTTTCGAACCCCAAAAGTGTTACCTATGTCCCGGTACACGTGTTACCTATGTCTCAGGTCTATACAGCGGGCCAAAGAAAGTGAGCGGCTGCCGGGCCGCCCCCGGCGCTCCGTGTCGACCGGAGAAAGAAAAGCATAGAGCCAGTACATCGACCAGCAGCAAGACCAGACTACCCCCCCTGAGCACACAACAAACAATCAAGCCACCAGAAAACATTGAAAGGCATTAACAGCAGGTTAAGGACTGCGCACAAAAAGGAAAGCGACAGGGCAAGGACACTCCACGACAATGATTTTCAACATTCGGGCTCATGCCTCGCAACGCTTAGCCCGCCACCTTCGTCATTGTCCGCCCATCGTCTGATTACGGAATTCACATGCCCCAGTCCAACGCATCGCTGTCCACCGCCCGCGGCATCTATACGATCTGCCCCACGCCTTTCCACGCCGATGGTTCGCTCGACCTCGGCAGCATCGCCACCCTGGTCGACTTCCAGGTAGAAGCCGGCGTTTCCGGCCTGGCCATCCTGGGTTTCCTGGGCGAGGCGCACAAGCTGTCCAACGCCGAGCGCCGCGCGGTGGTCGATACCTTCGTCAAGTGCGCTGCCGGCCGCGTGCCGGTGTGGGTGGGCGTGCGCGCCCTGGGCCTGGCCGGGGCCATCGAACAGGCGCGCGAAGCGGCCGAGGTGGGCGCCGCGGCGGTGTTTGCCGCGCCGCTGGATAACGCCTCCGACGCCGTGCAGTTCGACTACTACAAGTCGCTGGCCGATGCGCTCGACATCCCGGTGGTGATCCACGACTTCCCCGATTCCTTCGGCACCGAGATCAAGGCCGAGGTGATCGCGCGCCTGGGTCGCGAGGGCGGCGTCAACTTCATCAAGATGGAAGAGCCGCCGGTGGGCCAGAAGATCAGCCGCATCCGCGACCTGGCCGGCGAGGCCATGCGCATCTTCGGCGGCCTGGGCGGCGTGTACTTCCTGGAAGAGCTGCAGCGCGGCGCGGTCGGCACCATGACCGGCTTCGCCTTCCCCGAGATCCTGGTGCGCATCTACGACAAGTTCGCCGCCGGCGATGTCGCGGGAGCGGCCGCCACCTTCGACAAGTATTGCCCGTTGATCCGCTACGAGTTCCAGCCCAAGATCGGCCTGTCGCTGCGCAAGTACGTGTACCGCAAGCGCGGCGTGATCGCCAGCGACGCCATCCGCTCGCCGGGCATGCGCATCGATGCCGAGACCGAGCGCGAACTGGAAGCCGTGATCGCCCGCGTGGGCCTGTCGCTGGACCAGCGCGGCGCGCTGGTCATCGAGTAAGCGGAGGCCGGCATGGATCTTGGCATCGCAGGACGCAGCGCGCTGGTGTGCGCTTCCAGCAAGGGCTTGGGACTGGCTTGCGCGGTTGCGCTGGCGCGCGAAGGCGTGGCCGTGACCATGACCGCGCGCGGCAAGGACGCGCTGGAAGCCGCCGCGCAACAGATCCGGGACGCCACCGGCGCCGCCGTCACCACCGTGGCCGGCGACATCACCACGCCGCAAGGGCGCGCACTGGCGCTGGCCGCTTGTCCCAACCCGGACATCCTGGTCACCAACGCCGGCGGCCCCAAGCCGGGCGATTTCCGCGAATGGTCGCGCGATGACTGGATCGCCGCGGTGGACGCCAACATGCTGACCCCGATCGAACTGATCAAGGCCACCGTGGACGGCATGATGGCGCGCGGTTTCGGCCGTATCGTCAACATCACGTCCGGCGCGGTGAAGGCGCCGATCGATATCCTTGGCCTGTCCAACGGCGCCCGTTCCGGCCTGACCGGCTTTGTCGCCGGCCTGGCGCGCAGCACCGTGGCGCGCAACGTCACCATCAACAACCTGCTGCCGGGCCCGTTCGAGACCGAGCGCCTGTTCGCCACCGCCGCCGCTGCTGCGGCGGCCAGCGGCGGCGGCAAGAGCGCCGAGCAGATCCTGGCTGCGCGCCGCGCCGCCAACCCGGCCGGACGCTTCGGCACGCCGGCCGAGTTCGGCGATGCCTGCGCCTGGCTGTGCAGCGCGCAAGCCGGCTTCGTCACCGGCCAGAACCTGCTGATGGATGGCGGCGCCTATCCCGGCACCTTCTAGGAACGCGCATGGACTTCGACCTCACCATCCGCAACGGCCGCATCTCCACCGACCGGCAAACCTTCATGGCCGACATCGGCGTGAAGGACGGCGTGATCGCCAGGATCGCGCCAGGCTTGCCGCCCGGCCGCGAGGATATCGACGCCAGCGGCCGCTGGGTGCTGCCCGGCGGCATCGACAGCCATTGCCACATCGAGCAGTTGTCGGGCATGGGCATGATGTGCGCCGACGACTTTTATTCGGGCACGGTCTCGGCCGCCTTCGGCGGCACCACCACCATCATTCCCTTCGCCGCCCAGCATCGCGGCAACCGCATTCCCGACGTGATCGCCGACTATGCGCGGCGGGCGCAGGAGAAGGCGGTGATCGACTACGGCTTCCACCTGATCCTGGCCGACCCCGACGAACAGGCCTTGCAGCACGACCTGCCCAAGGCGATCGCCGACGGCATCACCTCGCTCAAGGTCTACATGACCTACAACGCGCTCAAGCTGGACGACTACCAGCTGCTGGACGTGCTGGCGCTGGCCGGCAGGGAAGGGGCGCTGGTGATGATCCATGCCGAGAACCACGACATGATCCGCTGGCTCGCCTCGCGCCTGCTGGATCAGGGCCACACCGCGCCCAGGTTCCACGCGGTGGCGCACGACCCGCTGGCCGAAGCCGAAGCCAGCAACCGCGCCATCGCGCTGTCGCGCCTGATCGGGGTGCCGGTGCTGATCGTGCACGTGGCCGGCGCCGAGACGGTGCAGACCATCCGCGCCGCCAAGCTGCTGGGAGCGCAGATCTACGCCGAGAGCTGCCCGCAATACCTGTTCCTGACCGCCGAGGACATCGACCAGCCCGGCGTGGAAGGCGCCAAGTTCTGCTGCAGCCCGCCGCCGCGCGACGCCAACGCGCAGGAGGCGGTGTGGGCCGGCCTCAAGGACGGCACGCTGGGCATGTATTCCTCCGACCACGCGCCTTATCGTTTCGATGAGAGCGGCAAGCTGCCGCGCGGCGAGGACACCACCTTCAAGGAAATGGCCAACGGCGTGCCCGGCATCGAATTGCGCCTGCCGCTGCTGTTCTCGGAGGGGGTGCTGGGCGGGCGCATCAGCATCCATGAATTCGTCCAGCTCACCGCCACCAACCACGCGCACATGTATGGCCTGTCGCACTGCAAGGGCAACATCGCCGAAGGGCTGGATGCCGACATCGCGATCTGGGACCCGCAGCGCGAGACCACCATCAGCGCCGGCCTGCTGCACGACAACGTCGGTTATACGCCGTATGAAGGCCGCCGCATCACCGGCTGGCCGGAGACCGTTCTCTCGCGCGGGCGCGTGGTGGTGCGCGATGCGCAGCTGCAGGTGCCGCGCGGTTCCGGCCGCTACATCAAGCGCCAGTGCCCGGAGCCGGCCAGCATCGCGCGCAAGCCGGCGCGCAGCCATTTGCCGGGCTTGCTCGGCCTGAAAGGAAAAGCATGGGAGTCGAACTGAACATGAACGCAAGCAAGCACCAACGCTTCGGCCTGGCCGTGGCGCAGATGGGCCCGGTCCACCTGGCCGACGACCGCGCCGCCGTGGTGGCACGCCTGGTCGAGATGCTGCGCGAGGCCGCTTCCCGCGGCGCCAGGATGGTGGTGTTTCCGGAACTGGCGCTGACCACCTTCTTCCCGCGCTATTGGATGGAAGACGAGGCCGAGGTCAACGCGCGCTTCTTCGAGGCCGAGATGCCGGGGCCGGCGACGCGCCCGTTGTTCGAGCTGGCGGCGCAGCTGAAGGTCGGCTTCTATCTGGGCTACGCCGAACTGACGCCGGACGGCCACCGCTACAACACCTCGGTGCTGGTCGACGAGAACGCCAAGATCGTGGCGCGCTACCGCAAGATCCACCTGCCGGGCCACAGCGACCACAAGCCCGACGCGCCGTTCCAGCACCTGGAGAAGAAGTACTTCGAGGTCGGCAACGGCGGTTTCGGCGTCACCGACATGCTGGGCACCCGCATCGGCCAATGCCTGTGCAATGACCGCCGCTGGCCCGAGACCTACCGCGTGATGAGCCTGCAGAGCGCGCGCATCGTGGCGCTGGGCTACAACACGCCGTCCTGGAACATCCACTGGAACGAGCCGCCGCACCTGCGCATGTTCCACCACCTGCTGTCGCTGCAGGCCAACGCCTACCAGAACGGCCTGTGGGTGGCCGCCGCCGCCAAGTGCGGAGCGGAAGACGGTTTCCACATGATCGGCGGTTCGGCCATCGTCGCGCCCACCGGCGAGATCGTGGCGCAGGCCCAGGGCGAAGAGGACGAGGTGATCTTCGCCAGTTGCGACCTGGGGCTGGGCGAGACCTTCCTGCAGCATGTCTTCAATTTCGCCAAGCACCGCCGTCCCGAGCATTACCGCCTGATCGTCGAGCGCACCGGCGCCGGCGAACCCCTGGCCCCATCCGAACTTTCCACCTGAGCCCCTATACCGAGGAGTGATGCGATGTTCCCGTTCCAGCTACTGTCGTCCAAGTTGTCCCTGAACTGTTCCCTGCTGGCGGCCGCGGCCGTCATGTCGCTGGCCGCCACCGGCGCCTGTGCCCAGGCCGGGCCGTTGCGCACCGGCGTGGATGCCACCTTCGCGCCGCATGCGATGGTCAAGCTGGGCGGCGGCCTGCAAGGCTTCAACATCGACCTGGGCGAAGAGCTGGCGCGCCGCCTGGGCCGCAAGATCGAGATCGAAGGCACCGAGTTCTCGGGCCTGGTGCCGGGGCTGAATGCCAAGAAGTACGACTTCGTGCTGGCGCCGGTGACGGCCACGCCGGAACGCTCCAAGGCCATGCTGTTTACCGAAGGCTACCTCGACACCGACTACACCTTCGTCATCAAGAAGGGCGGCGCCGCGATCAAGGGCCTGGAAGAACTGAAGGGCAAGACCATCTCGGTCAACAAGGGCTCGGCCTACGAGATGTGGGCGCGTGACAATGCGCCCAAGTACGGCTTCAAGTACGACGTCTACGGCAACAATGCCGACGCCGTGCAGGCGGTGCAGTCCGGCCGCGCCGACGCCAACCTGGCCGGCAGCACGGTAGCCGCCTGGGCCGCCAAGCAGAATCCGGCGGTGCAGACCACCTATACCGTCAAGACCGGCCTGGTGTGGGCCCTGGCCTTCCGCCTGGACGACAAGGCCGGCCGCGACGCCGCCGGCAATGCCTTGAAGTGCATGAAGCAGGACGGCACGCTGGGCAAGATCGCGCAGAAATGGTTCGGCTATACCCCGGCGCCGGACGCTACCGTGGTCAAGGTCGGCGTGGGGCAGGGCGTGCCGGGCCTGGACGGTTACGACCCCACCCCGGTCACGCCGAAGTGCAGCTGAAGCCGGCCGGGTTCGGCTGCATCGGATGGCGGCTGCGGCCGCCGCCGAAGCGGATTTTTTCCACGGATTTTGACTATAGCGTTTGCCTCCATGAGTTCTGCTCCCATTCTGGAAATCGTCGGCCTGCATAAATCCTATGAAGACAATGCGGTGCTGCGCGGCATCGACCTGCGCGTGCGCGCCGGCCAACTGGTCTGCGTGATCGGCCCCTCGGGCTCGGGCAAGAGCACCATGCTGCGCTGCTGCAACCGGCTGGAAGAGCCCAGCGCCGGACAGATCGTGGTGGACGGCATCGACATCATGCATGCGCGCACCAACCTCAACGAGGTGCGCCAGAAGATCGGCATGGTGTTCCAGCAGTTCAACCTCTATCCGCACATGACGGCGCTGGGCAATGTGATGCTGGCGCTGAAGAAGGTGCAGGGCCATTCGCATGCGGAAGCGGAACAGCGCGCCCGCCGCGCGCTGGCGCAGGTCGGCCTGCTGGAGAAGGCCGGCAGCTATCCGAGCCAGCTCTCCGGCGGCCAGCAGCAGCGCGTGGGCATCGCCCGCGGCATCGCGCTGGAACCCAAGGTGATGCTGTTCGACGAGCCTACCAGCGCGCTCGACCCGGAACTGGTGGGGAGCGTGCTGCAGGTCATGCGCGAGCTGCGCGAGTCCGGCATGACCATGCTGGTGGTCACGCACGAGATGGCCTTCGCGCGCGCCGCGGCCGACCGCGTGGTGTTCATGGACGGCGGCGTGATCGTCGAGGAGGGGCCGCCGGAGCAGGTCTTCGGCGACCCGCGGCAGGCCCGCACCAGGGCCTTCGTCTCGCGCTACGCCGCGCAGCACTGAAAGGCGGAGCGCATGGAGCAGTTCGTCTTCACCTTCTTCAACGCCGAGATCGCCGGCCGCTACTGGCAGGACATCCTGCGCGGCATGGGCGTGACCGTGCTGCTGAGCCTGGCGGTGATCGCCGCCGGCCTGTTGCTCGGCCTGCTGCTGGCGGTGCTGCGCGCCACCGGGCAGCGCGCGGTGACGCTGGCGGTGGTGGCCTTCGCCGACATCATGCGCTCGCTGCCGCCGCTGATCGTCATCATCGTGCTGTTCTTCGCCTTTCCCTATATCGACCTGGCGATGTCGTCGTTTACCGCCACCTGGCTGGCGCTCACGCTGGTGCTGGCGGCCTATGCGGAAGAGAGCATCTGGGCCGGCATCCTGGCGCTGCCGCGCGGCCAAAGCGAAGCCGCGCGCTCGACCGGCCTGTCGTGGATCCAGGCGATGGCCTGGGTGGTGCTGCCGCAGGCGCTGCGCATGGCGGTGCCGCCGCTGACCAACCGCGTCATCTCGATCACCAAGAACACCGCGCTGGGGTCGGTGGTGGCGCTTTCTGAAATCCTCAATACCGCGCAGGCCGCCAGCAGCAACGCCGGCAACCCGACGCCGCTGATGCTGGGGGCGGCGGCCTATCTGGTGATCTTCATTCCCGTGGTCTTGTTCGCGCGCTGGCTGGAAACGCGCTGGCGCTGGAAACGTTAAGGAACGGCGATGGAAGCCTTGCTGCAAAACTTCTTCAACCTGCAGGTCTACCGCGAGGTGCTGCCCTTTCTGCTGGGCGGCTTGTGGACTACCGTGTGGCTGTCGCTGCTGGTGATTCCGATCGGCATCGTCTCCGGCCTGGCGCTGGCCTTGCTGGCCACGCAGAGCGGATCGCGCATGCTGCGTATCGCGGTGGCGGTGTACGTGGATTTCTTCCGCTCCTTCCCGCCGCTGGTGCTGCTGATCCTGATCTATTTCGGCGCGCCGTTCCTGGGGCTGGAGCTGCCCAAGCTGGCGGCGGTGGCGATCGGCTTCATGTTCAACAACTCCAGCTATTTCGCGGAAGTGTTCCGCGCCGGCATCGAGAGCATCCCGCGCGGGCAGATGGAAGCGGCGCGCTCCACCGGCCTGTCGCGCCTGCAGGCGCTGGCGTATGTGGTGGTGCCGCAGGCCACGCGCAACGCCTTGCCCGACTTGGTGGGAAACGGCATCGAGGTGATCAAGCTGACCACCATCGCCAGCGTGGTGGCCTTGCCGGAATTGCTGCGGGTGGCGCGCGATGCGCAGTCGCTGGTGTACAACCCGTCCCCCATCGTGCTGGCGGCCTTGCTCTACCTGGCCCTGCTGTGGCCGCTGGTGCGCTGGCTGTCGCGGCTGGAGCACCGGAACCGGGCGTTGCATTGAGACGAAAACAGCCCGGACTGGTCCGGGCTGTTTTCTTCACCGTCGCCAAAGCGCCGGGCAATCAGCCCAATCAGCTCAATCAGCCATTGAGCAACTTCAGGCTGGCTTCGGTATAACGGTCACCGACCGCCGCGCCGATTGGGAACAGGGCGTTGAGTTGCTGCAGGTCTTGCGGACTCAGCTTCACGTCGGCCGCGCCGGCGTTTTCTTCCAGATAGCGGCGGCGCTTGGTGCCGGGGATGGGCACGATGTGCGGATCCTGCGCCATGACCCAGGCCAGCGCCAACTGGCCGGGCGTGCAACCGTAGCCTTGCGCCAGTTGTTTTACCTTCTCCACCAGCGCCAGGTTCCTGGCGAAGTTTTCGCCCTGGAAGCGCGGGTTGGTGCGGCGGAAGTCATCCGCGGCCAGGTCCTCGAACCTGGTGATCGCCCCGGTGAGGAAACCGCGTCCCAACGGGCTGTAGGCGACGAAGCCGATGCCCAGTTTGCGGCAGGTGGCCAGCGCATCTTGTTCCGGGTCGCGCGTCCACAGCGAGTATTCGCTCTGCAGCGCGGTGATCGGATGCACGCGGTGCGCGCGCTCGATGGTGGCGGCCGAGGCTTCCGACAATCCGATGTGGCGGATTTTGCCGGCCTTCACCAGGTCAGACAGCACGCCCACGCTGTCTTCGATCGGCGTGTTGGGATCGATGCGGTGCTGGTAGTAGAGGTCGATGGTTTCCACGCCCAGCCGCTTCAGGCTGCCTTCGATAGCCTTGCGGATATAGCCGGGGCTGCCGTCGACGCCGCGCACCGAGAGATCGTTGGGATCGCGCACGAAGCCGAACTTGGTGGCGATGAAGAACTTGTCGCGGCGGCCCTTGATGGCGCGGCCCACCAGCTCTTCATTGGTGAAGGGGCCGTACATGTCGGCCGTGTCGAGCAGGTTCACGCCCAGTTCCAGCGCGCGGTCGATGGTGGACAGCGATTCGGCGTCGTCGCGGTTGGAATAGAAATCGCTCATGCCCATGCAGCCCAGGCCGATGGCGGAGACCAGCGGGCCGTTGGGGCCCAGGCGGCGGGTGCCGATGGCCGCTTCGGGTTGGTGATGGCTGGCGGAAGTTTGCTGTGTCATGTTGGCGTCCTTTCATGGTTGGCGCTGGCGGGCTGCGTGGCGACGGCTGCATCGTTGCGATCGGCGGCGCGGCGGCCCTGCTTGCGCGAAGAGAGCGCGGCGTTGGCTGCGGCTTCTTTTTCAATGTCGCGGTAGAGGTCGATCTTCTGGTGCAGCACGGCCAGGTTGCTCTGCAGTTCGGCCAGCGTTTGTTGTACGGAAAGCGTATGGGCCTGCAGGATCGCTTTCCGTTCCGTGACACTTTCCAGGGTATTGCCCAGGCGCCGCAGCTCGGCGTAGCGCAGCATCGCGCGCACCGGCAAGCCGGTGGCCTTGAGCTTGAGCAGGAAGGCGACCCAGTTCAGGTCTTCCTGCGTATAGCGCCGATGGCTGTTGTCGCGCCGTTCGACCGGATCGAGCAGGCCGATGCGTTCGTAGTAACGCAGCGTATGCACCGAAAGTCCGGTAGCGACGGCAGCCTGGGCAATGGTCATGGAAGTTGTCATGGGAGGCAGTCTATTTGTTGGAGCGCGCTCTAAGTCAAGCGCTTCCTGCCATTATCCACAACCATGCGCAACCCGTTGCGGGCTGCCTGTCATCCGGATGATGTCAGAGGTAAGAAGAGCGGTGAAAGTCGGGAATTTCTTCTCCCTGCGTACGCCGGATTTGGGCGTTCGCAGGGGCAAGGCATGGGATGCGTCCAAAAATGCGTATCCGGTTCGAGACCCTCTTGCGGGTCTTGATTCAGCCGTCTGTGTTGATCCGGTTAATCAGCGCGCCGAGTACTTCTTCCGAACGTTCATTTTCTATCTGGCAGGTGCCGGCGTTTTCATGCCCGCCGCCGCCGTATTCCAGCATCAGCGCGCCGATATTGGTTTTCGAGGTGCGGTTGAGGATGGATTTGCCGGTGGCGAACACGGTATTCTGGTTTTTCAGGCCCCACAGGACGTGGATGGAGATATTGGTTTGCGGAAACAGCGCATAGATGATGAAGCGGTTGCCGGCGAAGATCACTTCTTCATTGCGCAAGTCCAGCACCACCAGGTTCTTATGCACGGTGCTGCAGCGGCGGATTTGCTCCTTGCACTTGTCGGCGTGTTCGAAGTACAGGTCCTTGCGTTCCTTGACGTCCGGCGTCGCCATGATTTCATCGATCGTGTGCGTTTTGCACAGCGCGATCAAATCCATCATCAGGTTGTAATTGGAGATGCGAAAATCGCGGAAACGGCCCAGGCCGGTGCGCGCATCCATCAGGAAGTTGAGCAAATCCCAGCCTTGCGGTTGCAGGATTTCCTGCTCGTTGAAGCGCGCCGAATCGCCTTTGTCGACGGCCGCCATCATGTCGTTCCAGGCCGCCGGAAACGTTTGTGCGCCGCCGTAATAGTCGTAGACTACGCGCGCCGCGGACGGCGCTTCGGGATGGATCACATGGTTCTTGCGTTCGCCGGTGTGGCGTATGGTTTCAGACAAATGGTGGTCGAACGCGATATGGACGCCCGGTACGAACGGCAGATTGGTCGTGATGTCGTTGTCGCTGATGGCAATTTTCCCATCCTGCATGTCTTTGGGATGCACAAACAGAATCTCGTCGATCATGTTCAGATGCTGCAACAGGACTGCACATACCAGGCCATCAAAATCGCTGCGGGTCACCAGACGGTATTTTTTTGCTTCTGACATATAAAAGTCCCTTTTGATCTTGATAAATGGAAAGTTTTACCGGGCACCAGGCGCTCTGCGGTACCGTGGACAATCATACAACCCAAATTTATGCGATGCCATCAGATGCTGTTCAAAGTCTAGTCGCGATCGATCTGTGCAACCGTTCACCATCAAATAATGAAAAGGAAAGAGCAATGAATGACCACGCCGCCACACAACTTCTGCTCGATGCCCGCACCAGCGGCCTCTTGCTGGACTGGCGCCGGCTGGCTGTCGGGGATGCCGCCACCGCCTATGCGGTGCAGGATGCCCAGTTGTTGCGCCTGGGGCCGGTGGGCGCCTGGAAGGTCGGCAGCAAGGGCGAGGGGATGGAGCCGGCCTGTTCGCCGTTGCCGGCCTCCGGGGTGCTGGCGGCGGGCGTCGAATTGTCCGGCCCGCAATGGCGGATACGCGGACTGGAGGCCGAACTGGCGTTGCGCGTCGGGCGCGACTTCGATCCGGGAGGAGCTTTGCCGTCCCGTGATGAATTGCTGGGCGTATTCGATGCCGTGCTGCCCGCCGTCGAAGTGGTGGAAACCCGCTTGGGCCCGCCCCCTTGCAGCAACCCTTGGGCCGCGATGGCCGACCTGCAAAGCCACGGCGCGCTGGTGCTGGGCACGCCGTTGCCCATGCCCGCCGCCGCGCCCGACTTGCGCGCCATCAGCGCCAGCCTGTCGCTGGATGGCAAGGAAGTGGCGCGCATGACCGGCGGCAATCCCGCCGGCGACGTATGGGCCATGCTGGCCTGGCTGGCGCGCCATTGCGCGCGGCGCGGCATGCCGCTGAAGAAAGGGCAGATTGTCACCACCGGCTCCTGCACCGGGGTGCGGCATGCGCGTCCGGGCATGAAGGTGGAGGCGGTGCTGGAGGGGATCGGCGCGGTGGCCTTCAGTTTCGGGGACTGAGGCCGGTTTCAGTTGCCGCTGCGGCGATAGAACGCCAGCGATCCGGCCAGCGCCAGCAGGATGGCGCCGCAGGTGCGGTCCATCCACCGCAGCGCGCGCCGGCGCAGCAGGCTGACGGCGCGCGCGCCGATGGCGGCGTAGCCGAACATGATGGCGAAATCGAGGGCGCAGAACACCGCGCCCAGCGCCAGGTATTGCCAGGCCTGGGGAGCGGCGCTGTCGATGAATTGCGGCAGCAATGCCGAGCAGAACAGGTAACCCTTGGGGTTGGTCACCGCCACCAGGAACGATTTCATGAATACCTTGCGCGGGCTGGCCTGCGGATCGCCCGCCGCCACGGCGAGATCGGTCCCGCCCGAGCGCAGCATGCGCAGGCCGATCCAGGCCAGGTAGGCCGCGCCCACCCATTTCACCACCGAAAACCAGAATTCCGAGGCGGCCAGCAGCGCGCCCAGGCCCACCGCTACCGATCCCACCAGCACGCAGTCCGATGCGACGGCGCCGAGCATGCCCGGCAAGGCGCGCCGCAGGCCCAGGCGCGCGCCATTGGATAACGCCAGCAAGACGGTAGGGCCGGGCGTGGCGATGGTGGCCATCGCCACCAGTGAAAACAGGAACAGCGTGGTGAGGTTGAGGCTGTGGGCGGTCATCGGGTCTCCTCGGCAAAGCAGCGGGGGGCGGCGGCACCTTGGCTTTGCGCTTTTGTGCGGTGCTGCACACTGCGAAGGCCGGCACGCCTTCGTCCTTGCGGCGAATTATGGCATGCCTGTTTGCCGGCGAGATCGCAAACAGGTTCTCAGGCCAGTTCCGCGGCGATCAGCTTGCCAATTGCCGCATGCAGGCCGTTGCGCTGCGCTTCATCGGCGCCGGTCTCGGTGAGGTAAACCGCGAACAGCAGCGGCACGCCCTGCGGCGTCCAGATCACGCCCACGGTATTGGTGCTGCCGTGGCTGCCGGTGCCGGTCTTGTCGCCCACCTTCCAGCCCGTGGGCAATCCTGCACGCACACGTTTTGCGCCGGTCTGGTTGTCCAGCAGCCATTGCGTGATCAGCGTGCGCGAGGCCGGGTTGAGGGCGTTGCCCAGCACGATCTTGCGCAGGTCGGCAACCATTGCCGCCGGTGTCGTCGTGTCGCGCGGATCGCCGGGGAGGGATTCGTTGAGCGTGGGTTCGTTGCGGTCCAGACGGGTCAGGTCGTCGCCCAGCGAGCGGATGAAAGCGGTCAGGCCGTCCGGGCCGCCCAGGCTTTCCAGCATCAGGTTGGCGGCGGTGTTGTCGGAGAGCGTCATGGCCGCTTCGCATAATTGGGACATCGACAGGCCGTTGCCGCCGGTGTGTTTGCCGGTGGTGGGCGAGTAGGGCACCAGGGATTTTTTGGTGTAGACGATGCGCCGTTCCAGGCGTTCCTGGCCCTGGTCGACGCGCTTCAAGACCGCCGCCGTCGCCAGGAACTTGAAGGTGCTGCACATCGGAAAGCGCTCGTCGGCGCGGTAGCCCCATTGGCGGCCTTTGGCCGTGTCCAGGACAAAGACCCCGAGACGGCCGTTGATGCCGCTTTCCAGCTTCGCCATGTGCTGGACGAAGCTGCTCGATCCATCAGTTTTGCTTGCATTCGATCCTTGTGTCGCCAAGGCGCTAGTGAGCCATCCGCTTGCCGCCAGGCTTGCCAGCGTCAGGAAATTACGTCTGTCCAGCATGATTTCTCCTTGCTATTGTTGATCTGCGAGCCAAGATGATAGGTAGTGGTGTAACGGCCCGCAATTCACGATAATTGGCACTAGGCATTAGAAAAACTTGGTCATGGAGGAATTGTGTATTTACCCCTGAATGCCTTGCGCGCCTTCGAAGCCTCGGCCCGCCAACTCAGTTTCACGCGCGCCGCCGATGAATTGAACGTGACCCAGACCGCGGTCAGCATGCAGGTCAAGAACCTGGAGGAGCGCCTTGGCGTGACGCTGTTTCGTCGCCTGCCGCGCGGCCTGGCGCTGACTGACGAGGGGCTGGCGCTGTTGCCGGTGCTGGCGGAATCGTTCAGCCGCATCGGCACCGTGCTGGCGCAGTTCGAGAACGGCCGCAAGCGCGAGGTGCTGACGCTGGGCGTGGTCGGCACCTTCGCGGTCGGCTGGCTGATGCCGCGCCTGCGCCAATTCCAGCAGACCTATCCCTTTGTCGACCTGCGGCTGCTGACCAACAACAACCGCGTCGACCTGGCCGGTGAAGGCCTGGATTACGCGATCCGCTTTGGCGATGGCGCCTGGCACGGGACTGATGCTGAACGTTTGTTCAGCGCGCCGCTGGCGCCGATGTGTTCTCCCGGGATCGCCGCCCGCCTGCGCCGTCCCGCCGATCTGGCGGGAGAAACCCTGTTGCGCTCTTACCGCAGCGATGAATGGAGCGAGTGGTTCGCGGCGGCGGGCGCGCCATGCCCGGCCATACGCGGCTTCGTCTTCGACTCTTCGCTGACCATGGCCGAGGCGGCCGCGCAGCAGGCCGGCGTGGCCTTGTTGCCGATCCTCATGTTCGAGCGGGAGTTGCAGCAGGGCCGGCTGGTCTGTCCGTTTGACATATCCATAGGCGCCGGCGCCTATTGGCTGGCGCGCCTGAAATCGAAGCAGGAGACGCCGGCGATGCTGGTCTTTCGCCAGTGGCTGCTGGCGCATTCCGGCATGGCCGACTCGCCGAAACCGGCGTGAACCGCGCCACGCGGGGCTTGCGCGGAAGACGGGGAAGTGAGGGCTTATGGCAACAGTGCCGCGTTGATGGGGAATTTCCTGGTGGACGGGGGGGATGTCCAAGCATAGAATAAATGATATAAATAATTTGAAAGAAGGCTGCGATGCCGTCGCGGCCTTTTCAGCGAAGATCAGGCGGTATCCGTAGCAATCCAAGTGCCGAGAATGGGGGCGTGTCATGAAATACTTCGCGAAGCTCTATCGCAAACTGGTCGACTACCTGAACGATTCGGGCGACCTCACTACCGGCTCGCACCGCGGCCCGCCGCAATCCTGCAGCCTGTACTCGGGTCTTTCCCCGATGGATTCGGACAACCGTCGACAGTGATGTGTGGCCGGCTTCGCCGGTTTTCAGGCAATTCTTTCTGATTTTTGCATGTGCACAAAAAAAAGGCCGCATCAGCGATGCGGCCCAAAGTACAGCGACTTACCAGAGACGTTACGTCAGGATCTGAGGATCGGCCCTGCGCCTAAGCCTTGTGTCTACAGGCGCGGGGCTTCCTGCATGGCGGTGCGGCAATCATCGTCCAGGCGGCGTTTCCCGATCGGTCCACGGCGCAATGCCCAGGCCGTTGTTGTGCTGCCGCCCCGGCCGTTGCCCCGCGCTTAATCCGGGATCACCGCGGTGGCATCGACTTCCACCAGGTATTCCGGCCGCGCGAAAGCGGTCACCACAATGCCGGTCGAGACCGGAAATACTCCTTTCAACCACTTGCCGACCACCAGGTAGACGTCTTCGCGGAAACGCGGGTCGGAGATGTAGATGGTGACCTTGCAGATGTGTTCCAGCTTGCTGCCGGCTTCCTTGAGCAGCATGTCGATATTCTTCATCGCCTGTTCGGTCTGGCCCTTGACGTCGCCGATGCAGACGCTCTCGGAGGTATCCAGGTCCTGGCCGATCTGTCCGCGCAAAAACACCATGGTGCCGCGCGCCACCACCGCCTGGCACAGGTCGTTGTCGATCTTCTGTTCCGGATAGGTGGCCTTGGTGTTGAACTTGCGGATGCGTGTGTGTGCCATGTCTTTTCCCGATGGGTGAGTGGGTGAGTGGTTGAAGGGCTGCTTATTTCTTGTCGAAATACCCGGCGCGGATCGCGGCGCCGATGAGGTTGACGATCAGGCGGCCGGCGGTCACGCAACTGATCTTGCTGGCGTTGTCCTTGGCCGGCTGGATTTCAACGATGTCCATGCCGACCACGCGGCCTTTCTTCACCAGGCCGTGGATCAGCTTGCGCGCCTGCAGGAAGGTCACGCCGCCGGGCGCCGGGCCGTCGACGGCCGGCATGATGGCGCAGTCCAGGCCGTCGGCGTCGATGGTCAGGTAGTAGTTGCCGCCGTCGGGGATGCGCGCCAGCACCGCGTCCATGCCGATGTCGTGCAATTCATAGGCGCTGACCAGGTCGGCGCCCCATTCCCTGGCGGCGCGGTAGTCGGCGGGACGGCCGCTGCCCTGGGCGCGCAGGCCGATCTGCACGATGTGCTTGACGAAGGGCAGTTCGGAGGCGCGGCGGATCACGCTGGAGAGGCCGTCGCGCACGCCGTTGACTTCATCGCGCCAGTCCAGGTGGGCATCGATGTGCACCAGCGTCACCGGGCCGACTTCATCGAAGCCGCGCAGCACCGGGTTGGTGATGCCGTGGTCGCCGCCCAGCACGATGGGCATGCCGCCGCCGCGCACGATCTGGCGGATGGCGGTTTCGGCGCGGCGCTTGTGGGCCTCGGGATCGTCCAGGTCGGGCATGACGTCGCCGCAGTCGACGAAGCGGATGTCGTCGCGCTCCTGCAGCAGCGGGCCGTCGATGTCGAAGTCGTAATGCGTGGGATGGCGCACCATGCGGTCGCTCAGGTCGCGCAGCGCCTGCGGCGCGTTGGTCTGGTCGTTGCTGTACTGGCGCGGGCTGTAGGCGGCGCCGAAGGGCATGCCCAGCACGGCGATGTCGCACTTCAGGTCGGTGAAGTCGGCGACCGGTTCCGAGTAAAGCAGGGTCTTGTGGCCGCTGCGCGGCGGGACGGTGAGTTGTTCCATGGCTGGCATCCTTGGGGTAAGAACCGGTAAGGGTCCGGGAGGGCGGGCGTTGCGGCGTGCCGTTTCGAATGCACTGTAGCGATTGCCATGGCGAATAGAAAATGATTCTTTTGGAGGTATAGTTCCATTTTTCAAGACTTTATGAAAAGCCAAGCCCATGCTCCGACTCGACCTCGATGAACGCGACCTGCGCTCGCTGCGGGTGTTTTGCAACGTCGCCGAGGCGGGCGGTTTCTCCGCGGCCGAGAAGTCGCTGCATATGTCCAAGGCCTCCATCAGCCGCCATGTGCGCGAGGTCGAGGAGCGCCTTGGCGTGCGCCTGTGCGAGCGCGGTCCGGCTGGTTTCAGGCTGACGCCGGAGGGCGAGGTGGCGGTCAAGCTGGCCACCAGCGCGCTGCGTTCGCTGGAGCGCATCCGGCCCGAGATCGATGCCGTGCATGGCGTGTTGTCCGGCCCGCTGGCGCTGGGCGTGGTCGAGCATGCGCTGGGCCATCCGGACTGCAAGCTGCCGCAAGCCATCGCCATGCTCAAGCGGCGCGCGCCCAACGTGCAGCCGCGCATCGAGGTGATGACCTTTCCGGAACTGAACCAGGCGCTGCGCGAGCATCGCGTCGACATCGCCATTCGCGGGCGTTATCCCGGCGACGATGAGTTCGACTACCTGCCGCTGTTCGCCGAAAGCCATCGTATCTACGGCGCCATCCGCCCAGAGGGGCGGGAGGGTAAAGCCGGGCGCGGCGGCGCCAGGGAGTTGCCGCTGGTGCATCGCCCGCATCCTTATGTGGAGGCGGTGCTGGCCGGGGGCGGCTACGTGCGCGGGCCCGATGCCGGCGGACTGGAAGCTATCGCGCTGCTGGTGGCTACCGGCGACTATGTCGGCCTGCTGCCCACGCACTACGTGCAACTGATCGGCAAGCGCTACGCGTTGCGCGCGCGCCGGGGCGGCCCTACCTTCCACCACACCATCTGTGCGGTGACCGATCCGATCCGCCCGTCCACCCATCGCGCCGACCTGTTCCTGTCCATCCTCAAGGAGTTCCACGCGCGCCCCGCAGGCGCCATTGCCGCCGGGTAATCAGGTTCTGCCATACACGCCAAAATGGGGCGCGCCTGATCGCGCGGCTAACCATGCTGGGGCGTTTTGCCGGCGCCAGGCCATGCCGTCCTGGCGTCGGTCGAGCCGCGATGAAACATCGAACCGGTCATTTTTGTACCGTTTGTGCCGAAATGCTTTGGCGGATTAGCCCGGCAAGCGCCCGCGCAGGCGGATCGCAGGGGATGTTTCGCGCCCATGAAAATGGTTCGTTCGAACCGTTTTCGGAATCGATTGGCACATATGTTGCTCAACAGTTGGCATCATCCAGCCAGCCGCCAACCTATCGTGAACCAGCCATCGCTGACCGCCCTCATCAAGGAACGCTTCGACAGCCTGCCGCGCCAGGCGCGCCAGGTGGCGGCCTTCGTGCTGGACAATCCGCATGAAGTGGCGGTGCTGTCCATGCGCGAACAGGCGCGGCTGGCCGAAGTGCCGCCGTCGACCATGACGCGTTTTGCCAAGGCGCTGGGGCTGGACGGCTATGACGCCATCCGCGATGTCTTCAAGAGCAGCCTGCGCGCCCGCGGCAATGAGTTCGGTTCGCGCGCCCAGGGGCTGGTCGAGCTGAACCAGCGCATCGGCGAAGCCGCCCTGGCGATGGATCTGGCCCACAACGCCACGGCCCAGATCCAGTCGCTGTGCACCGGCGAGACCATGTCGTCCATCGTGCGCGCGGCCAAGCTGCTGTCCTCCGCGCGCGAGATCTTTTGCCTCGGCTTGCGCGGTTCCTTCCCGGTGGCTTTCCAGTTCGCCCACGTATGCGAATACTTCGCGCGCAACGTCACGCTGGTGGACGGCGCCGGCGAGAGCGGGATCATGAAGATCATGCACCAGCCGTCGTCGCGCGATGTGGCGCTGATCTGCAGCATGGCGCCGCACTCGCGCCGCGCCATGTCGATCGCCACGCACCTGGAAAAGGCCGGCGTCAAACTGGTGGTGATCACCGACAGCGCCAGTTCGCCGCTGGCGCGCATCGCCACCGAAAGCATCCTGGTGCCCAACAAGGGGCCTTCGTTTTTCGACACGCTGCTGCCGGCCTTCCTGGTGGCGGAAATCCTGGTGGCGCTGATGGCCGCCACCTCCCGGATCAACATCAAGTCGCAGATCGCCGACACGGAAAAGAAGCTGTGGGGCGCGGGGGAATGGTGGGGCATGCAGGCCGACGCCGCGCCGGCGCTGGAGCCGCGCGCAAAGGCGCCGGGCAAGGCCCGGGCGGGCGCGCGCGCCAAGCGCGGCGCATGAGGTCGCAAAAGATTGCATGAAGGGTGCCGCGCGGCATCGACGAATACGGATTTACCGGAGCGGCGCATGCGCGAGACATGCAGCTGACAAAAAATGGCGCCGCAACAGGCGCCTGGATTTCTCGAAACACGCCGGTACGCCTTGCAGCGCGTACCTCGCATTGAGCCATATCTTCAGAAAGGACCACCCATGAAACGCCGCCCGCTACTCGCCCTGATCGGCCTCACCGCGGCCGCCGCCTGCTTTTCATCGGCCAACGCATTGGCCGATGACCTGTACCAGACCATCATGTCGCGCAAGTCGATACGCGTGGCCGTTCCCACCGACTATCCTCCCTATGGCTCGGTCGGCACCGACATGCGGCCGCGCGGCTATGACATCGACATGGCCAACCTGATCGGCAGCAAACTGGGCGTCAAGGTCGAGCTGGTTCCGGTGACGGCGCCCAACCGCATCGCCTACCTGCAAACCAACAAGGCCGACATCACCATCTCGTCGCTGGGCAAGACCGCCGAGCGCGCCAAGGTGGTCGATTTCAGCATCGCCTATGCGCCATTCTTCGACGCGGTGTTCGGCAGCAAGAGCGTGAAGGCCAGCAGCTTCGCCGAACTCAAGGGCAAGACCATCTCGGTCACCCGCGGTTCGATGCAGGACCAGGAGCTGGAACAGATGGCGCCAGGCGCGGTCGTCAAGCGCTTCGAAGACAACAACGCGACGCTGTCTTCCTTCCTGGCCGGGCAGACCCAGATGTTCGCGACCGGAACCACGGTTGCCGCCGCGCTGCAAAAGATGAACCCTGCGCTGGACATGGAACTGAAGGTGATCCTGGCCAATGCGCCATGCTATGTCGCCATGCCCAAGGGCGAATCGACGTTGCTGGCGAAGATCAACATGATCATCCGCGAAGCGCGCACCGACGGCACCATCGACAAGTTCTCGCAGACCTGGCTGGGCGCGCCGGCCGGCCAATTGCCGGACTGAACATGTCCGCGTGATGTGCAACGGCCGGCCGCCGACGGGGCCGGCCGTTTTTATTCTTGGAGGAGCTTGCGTGAAGAAAACAACAGGGCCGGGGACAGGACGCGGCGCGATCACGGCAATGAGCCAGTGGATCGTGCAGCTTGAGGAGGGCGACATTCCTGCGCACGTTCGTCGCGTCGCGCAAGATTGCCTGATCGATACCATCGGCGTGATCGCCGCCGGTTCCGCCACCAAGGTCGCCGGCCATGCGCGCGCGCTGGCCGGCATGGGCAGCATGAGCGGCCACCTTGGAATGTGCAGCATCATCGGCACGGTGTTGCAGGCCGATGCCAGGCAGGCCGCCTTTGCCAACGGTGTGGCGGCCCACGCGCTGGATTTCGACGACAACTGTTATGCCGGTTTCGTACACGGTTCGGCCGTGATCGTGCCGGCCGCGCTGGCGGCGGCCCAGCATGCCGATGCCAGTGGCCGCGAACTGGTGGTGGCCTTGGTGGCCGGCGCCGAGTGCGAATATGCGCTGGGGCTGGCCAGCACCAATGTGCTGTACGACCAGGGCTGGTGGACGACCGGCGTGCTGGGGCCGGTGGGGGCGTGCGCGGCGGCGGCGCGGCTGCTCCGGCTGGATGAACGGCAAACCGCAGCGGCACTGGGGCTGGCGTTGGCCGGGGCGGCCGGCATCAAGGCCTGTTTCGGCACCGATGCCAAGGCCTTCCTGGCCGGGCGCGCGGCAGAGGCCGGCATGACTGCCGCGTTCATGGCGCAGCTCGGCGCCAGCGGCCCCACCGATGCCGTTGAGCATCGCAACGGTTTCGCACGGCTGTTCAATGGCGGCCATTGGGATGCGCAGGCTGTCGAGATGCTGGGCAGGCGTTGGGCGCTGCACAATCCGGGCGTGGACATCAAGCGCATTCCGCTCTGCCTGTCTTCGCATGCGGCGGTGGATGCGGTCATGGCGCTGGCGCAAACGCATGCCATCGATGCCGGCGAGATCGCGGCGATCACCTGCGACGTGCCGCCGATTGTCATCGCCAACCTGATCCATGATGACCCGGCCACACCGCAACAGGCGCAGTTCAGCATGCCGTTCGCGGTGGCCGTTTCGCTGTTGCATGGCACGGTCGGGCTGGAGCATCTGTCGGCCCCGACGCTGGCAGACCCGCGCCTGCGGGAGTTGATGGCGAAGGTCGGCATGACCAGCGGTGCGTACTGGGAAGACGCGAGCCGCAGGGCGGCCGCGCCGGAGGGCGCGCAAGTCAGCATCGCATTGCGCGACGGCCGGGTGGTGCAGGCCTTCCGCGATTTCGCGCGCGGCGCCGCGCGTTATCCGCTCAGTGCGGAAGAACTCGATGCCAAGTTCCTGGGTTGCCTGCGTTTCGCCGGCCTGGCGTCGTCCGGCGACTGGCTGGCGCGTTTGCGCGCGCTGGCGTCTTGCGGGGCGGTGCGCGGATTGTTCAGCGCTTGATCGATTTGACAAAGGCGGGCCGGATGGCTGAAAGTGTGGCCATGGCAAATGGTGCGGGAAAGCATTTGTTGCTCGCAGTCAAAAAACGGCGAGTGCCTTTGCCGGCAGGGCTATGTAGGAGGAATGTATGGAAAGCTATCGCATTTTCTTGACGACAACTGGTATGACCTCCTGCAAAGTTGCATTGTTTGTGCGAACATAGCGAGCTATGCACAAGGGATCTTGTATCTTTTGCACTTGTTTTTTGCAGTTTGCAGTTGTTTCCGCGCCAATAAATCAATAAGTTTCCTCCGTGCCGCGGCCATGCCGCCGGCCGCCGCCATCAAAGGAGCCAGAACATGTCCCAGTCCTGGAATGCAGCCGCAATCGCCGAGAAGTTCGGTATTGCCGTTGCCGACCTCGCCATTGAACTCATCCCCCATTCGACCGATGGCGTCGAATACGAAAGCATCCTCCTGTTCAACCGGGCCGCGCCTCCCGCCACCGGCGTGCTGGCTGTGCCCAATTATTTTGGCGTGCGCCAGCAGGCGCTGGAAATCGCCGCCACTACCATCGGCGCGGCGCATGCCGTGTTCGTGGCGGACGTCTACGGCAAGCATGTGCGGCCGGCCAACCCCGATGAGGCGGTGGCGGCCATCGTCCCACTCAAGAAAGATCGCGCCGAACTGCGCAAGCGCATGAACGCCGCGCTGGATGCCTTCCGCAACCAACAAAAAATCAGGATCGCCGCCGGCAAGTTCGGCGCCTGCGGTTTCTGCTTCGGCGGCACCGCGGCGCTGGAACTGGCGCGCTCCGGCGCCGACGTGCGCGGCACCGTGTCGCTGCATGGCGCCCTGGAGACCCCGGCGCCCGACGCCAGCAAGATCAAGGGCGCGGTGCTGGCGCTGCACGGCGTGCAGGATCCTTCCGTGCCGCGTGAGCAGGTCAATGGCTTCATCGATGAGATGAGCGCCGCCGGGATCGACTGGCAACTGGTCAATTATGGCCAGGCCGGCCATTCATTCACCGACCCGGATTCCAACAATCCGGGTTTCTTTTATCACCGCCAGACCGCCGGGCGTGCCTCGGTGGCGCTGAAGAACTTCTTCGGCGAGTTGTTCGCTTAAAAGTATCGATGCAAGTATCGATGTTGAAACCGGTTGGCTATAGGTGACCGGTTTCCCCGCTTTTTCAGCCAGTTGATTTCATGACGAAACCAGCAAGCCAAGTGCACAGCTTTTCGCGCGATGCCACGATCGCAAACCAAACAGCGCCATCGCTCCGGCTTTGCCGGCCCGAGCCGTGGCGCCATAAGAGGCAACTGCCATTTGCAGCCGCCGGGAGGCGTTCATCCCGACGTTTGCAAATGGAAGAGTGTCCGGCAGCACCTCTCTCCTCAAACCACAGTCCAAAGGAAAGTCATGTCACAAGATAAAGAGCCGAGGCGGCGCTTCCTGCGTCAGGTACTGGCGATCGTCCCAGCAGCCAGTACGCTAGGTGGCGCCACCGCAGTCGCAGTCAGCCAGTCGGCCATCGCCGACAGCTCCGAACCGGGCAAGCCGCGCGCTTATACCCCGACCTACTTCAGCGCGGCCGAATGGGCATTCATCAATGCCGCGGTCGACCACCTGATTCCCTCCGACCAGTACGGCGCCGGCGCGCTCGAAACCGGCGTGCCCGAATTCATCGACCGCCAGATGGAAACGCCTTATGGCGCAGGCAAGCTGTGGTACATGCAGGGCCCGTTCCATCCGGACAGCGTGCCCGAACTGGGCTACCAGCTCTCGCTGGTGCCGCGCGATATCTATCGCCAGGGCATCGCCGCCGCCAATGACTGGTGCACCAAGAACCATGGCAAGGTGTTCGCCGAATTGGACAAGAAGCTGCAGGTCGAGGTCCTGAAGCAGATGGAAGGCGGCAAGATTGCGTTCGAGACCGTGCCCGCCAAGACTTTCTTCAGCTTCATGCTGGGCAACACCAAGGAAGGTTACTTCGCCGACCCGATGTACGGCGGCAACCAGAAAATGGGCGGCTGGAAGATGGTCGGCTTCCCCGGCGCGCGCGCCGACTACCTGGATTGGGTCGACCAGTACAACGTGAAATATCCATACGGCCCTGTGTCGATTCTGGGAGAAAAGGGCTGATCATGGCTATTAAAAAAGACAAAGTAGATGTGGTGATGGTGGGCTTGGGCTGGACCGGCTCCATCATGGGGATGGAACTGACCGAAGCCGGCTTGAACGTGTTGGCGCTGGAACGCGGCGACATGCGCGACACCAATACCGATACCCCTTATCCGAAGGCGGTCGACGAGCTGAAGTATTCGGTGCGCGGCGCGCTGTTCCAGGATCTCTCGCGCGAGACCGTGACCATTCGCCACGGTGTGGCCGATGTGGCCGTGCCGTATCGCCAGCACGGCTCCTTCCTGCTGGGCGACGGCGTCGGCGGCGCCGGTTTCCACTGGAACGGCATGATGTACCGCAACCTGCCGGAAGAGCTGGAAATGCGCAGCCACCATGAGCAGAAGTACGGCAAGAAATTCATTCCCGAAGACATGACCATCCAGGACCACGGCGTCACCTACAAGGAACTGGAGCCGTTCTACGATTTCTCGGAGAAGGTGATGGCCGTGTCGGGCAAGGCCGGCAACCTCAACGGCAAGATCATCGCCGGCGGCAATCCGCTGGAAGGCGTGCGCACCGATGAATTCCCGACGCCGCCGCTGCAATACCAATACAGCGCCTCGCTGGTCGAAAAGGCCATGCGCGACGTCGGCTACCACCCGTACCCGGCGCCTGCGGCCAATGCCTCGGCGCCGTTCACCAACCCCTATGGCGTGCGCATCGGCCCTTGCAACTACTGCGGCTTCTGCGAAAACTACGGCTGCTACATGTACTCCAAGGCCTCGCCGCAGACCACCATCCTGCCGGTGCTGTTGAAGCGCAAGAACTTCGAGCTGCGCACCAAGGCGCAGGTGATCAAGGTCAACTTGGATGCTTCCGGCAAGCGCGCCACCGGCGTCACCTACATCGACTCGCAAGGCCGCGAGGTCGAGCAGCCGGCCGACCTGGTGCTCCTGACCGCGTTCCAGACGCACAACGTGCGCCTGCTGCTGCTGTCGGGCATCGGCAAGCCGTATGACCCGGTCACCGGCGAAGGCGTGGTGGGCAAGAACTTCGCCTACCAGTACAACGGCGGCATCAACGTGGTCATGCCCAAGGGCACCCAGTTCAACCCGTTCATCGGCACCGGCGCCGGCGGCGTCGGCATGGACGACCTCAACGCCGACCAGTTCGACCACGGCCCGCTGGGTTTCATCGGCGGCGCCTCGATTCGCCACGTACGCTACGGCGGCCGCCCCATCAAGCAGGCCGGCACCATGCCGGGCGAGAAGGTGCCCAGCTGGGGATCGGAATGGAAGGGCAGCGTGCAGGACGCCTACCAGCGCACCCTGACCATCGGCATGTCCGGTTCGGTGATGGCTTACCGTGATTGCTACCTGTCGCTGGATCCGACCTACAAGGACGCCAACGGCCAGCCGCTCTTGCGCATGACGCTGAACTGGAAGGACAACGAAGGCAAGATGCTGAGCTACATCGGCGACCAGATGGAAAAGGTCGGCCACGCGATGAACCCGGAGAAGGTCGTCAAGGCGGTGCGCAAGACCGGCTCGTCGTGGGACACCCGCGTGTACCAGTCGACCCACCTGACCGGTGGCGCGATCATGGGCACTACGCCCAAGAACAGCGTGGTCAACCGTTACCTGCAAAGCTGGGATGTGCCCAACGTGTTCGTCTACGGCGCTTCGGCGTTCCCGCAGAACATGGGCTACAACCCGACCGGCCTGGTCACGGCGCTGGCTTACTGGTCCGCCAAGGCGATCCGTGAGCAGTATCTGAAAAACCCCGGTCCGCTGGTTCAGGCATAAGGATAACGAACATGATCAAGCACTATTTCATCGCCGCCTGCGCGGCAGTCATGACGCTGTCCGCGGCTGCCGCCTCGGCGCAAAACGCCCCGGCGGACCAGCAACTGGTCAAGCGCGGCGAGTACCTGGCCAAGGCCGGCGACTGTGTGGCCTGCCACACCGCCAAGGGCGGCAAGCCCTTCGCCGGCGGCCTGCCGATGGCCACGCCGATCGGCACCGTGTACTCGTCCAACATCACGCCCGACAAGGACCACGGCATTGGCAACTACAGCGAGGACGACTTTGACAAGGCCTTGCGCCACGGCATCCGCAAGGATGGCGCGTCGCTGTATCCGGCCATGCCATATCCGTCCTACGCCAAGGTCAAGCCGGCCGACGTCAAGGCGCTGTATGCCTACTTCATGAACGGCGTGCAAGCCGATCCGACGCCCAACCGCGGCGTCGACATCGTCTGGCCGTTGTCGATGCGCTGGCCGCTGTCGATCTGGCGCAAGGTGTTCGCGCCGGCCGTCGCAGTGGACGGCGCCGACGACAACAGCCCGATCGTGCGCGGCAAGTACCTGGTCGAAGGCCTGGGCCACTGCGGCGCTTGCCACACCCCGCGCGGCGTAGGCATGCAGGAGAAGGCGCTGACCGACGACAGTACGCAGTTCCTGTCGGGCGGCGTGGTGGAAGGCTACCTGGCCAACAACCTGCGCGGCGACGCGCGCGACGGCCTGGGCAACTGGAGCGAGCAAGACATCGCCGTCTTCCTGAAGACCGGCCGCAACAGCCACTCCGCAGCTTTCGGCGGCATGGCCGATGTGGTCGCCAACAGCACGCAGTACATGACCGACGAAGACCTGACGGCGATCGCCAAGTACCTCAAGTCGCTCAAGCCGGTCAAGGAAGGCGTGGCGCCGCTGGCGTATGATGACAAGACGCACCAGGCGTTGCGCAAGGGCTCCGACCAGAGTCCGGGCGCGATGGGCTTCCTCAACAACTGCGCCGCTTGCCACCGCAGCAGCGGCAAGGGTTGGACGGAAACCTTCCCGACCCTGGCGCAAAGCGCGACGGTGAACGCCGATAACCCGGCTTCGCTGATCAAGATCGTGCTGGCCGGCGGCGAGATGCCATGGACCCACAAGGCGCCCACGCAGTTCGCCATGCCGGCCTTCGGCAGCCGCCTGTCGGATCAGGAAGTGGCGGAAATCGTCACCTTCATCCGCAACAGCTGGGGCAACAGCGCCGGCGCCGTGAGCGCCAGCGATGTCGCCAAGGTGCGCAAGGAGCTGCCGAAGGAGGCGATGGAGGCGGGTACGGCGACTGTCGCCAAGCAGTAAGGCGTGTTGCTTCGCAGGCGCAACAGCGCCTGCGGGAACGCGATGACGATGCGGTCTTCCTGAAAAGGGAGGCCGCATTTTTTATTGCGGCGCCGTGTGGCTAATGCCGTTCAGTTAAACGCTGAACGGCATTTTTTTGTGGAGTCCAGACTCCGTTCGCCCTGAGTAGCTGCGCAGCAGCGTATCGAAGGGCAGGCAAGAGCGCTAACGCTGACACGCTGGCTTCGATACGGCCCTGGCGGGCCTACTCAGCCCGAACGGGGTCTGTGATGAGTGGTTCAGAATTAGCCTTAACTGAACGGCATGAGCGCCGTGTGGCGGATATTCTTTGTATGTGATGTTGACGTGGCTCAGCCACAGGTTGCAGGGTTACGGGATGGACACTGTTGTGCCGAAAGAGGTGCGGTTGACGCTTGAAGGATTTCTGGTTGGCTGAAAAGAGGGGAATGTAGGTGAAGTGAATAGCAACTAAATATTTGATTATTGTTAAATCAATTGGCATTGATATTTACAAATTTTTACGCTAATCTCCGCATTAAATTCTTGTTTTGCGGGAATTTTGCCGTAATGGGGTATTTGCTAGCTGACTAGCTTCAGCCGCATTCTTTCTACCAACAAAAAATATATGTAGCAGGCTCGAGTAATACGATTAAAGGCCAAGATTAGACCGCTGCTCTCATTACGATTGTTATTTTTATTATTTTTTTAATAATATTTAATTTAGCTCCCGAGGTGGCCATAAATGAGCGTCCATTCGATTTCGTCCCCCCAAATCCAATCGACCGAAGCTATTAAGTCGAAGACTGCAGCTAATTCTGATTTCAGCGTCGAGACTGAAGCAATCAAGTCTATTGACGTCACAGACACCGTTTCCATTTCGAGCGAAGCGAGAACAAAAAGCGCTGATTCATCTGACGGTGGTGAGCTGACTCAAGAAATGAAAAACGCAGCGTTGCCTCCGTGGCTTGTTCCCTATTATCCGAAGGCGGCGGTAGTGGGAATGAGCGCAACGGAAATGGATCGTACCAATGCACGCTTTAGTTCATTGACGAACAATGAATTAACCCAGTATTACGCTGGAATCCAGAAGCACTACCAAGAAACGCTGGAAAGCAATCAACTGGTGGGAAATCCGAATAAGTTTGATTTGCTTGTTACGAACAAGGATTCAAGCGAGCAACTTCGCTTGGACTTTGAGAAGCGCATTGCGGCAGATGGCGCTCTCGCAGCGCTGCTCGCCAAAATGACAAAACAAGGCGGTTGAGTTTAAACGGTGTTTTTTTCAGAACATAAAGGAAAAATAATGAAACTCCCTCGTTTGGCAATGATTACTGCAGCAGTTGCACTGACTGGTTTCTCGACACTGAGCTATGCCGCAAATCCAATCTTGGACGCATTGGAAAAAGATGGAGGCAAAGCATCGTTGATCACGGACAATGATCTGATCAACATCAAAGGCGCTGCACTGCAGATGATTCAGAACATCGCCAGCCCCAGTGTCACTCTGGGCATTAAGGAACACAACGTCACTTACAAGAGGTTTGGGAGCTACACTGATTACAGTTCCTACCAATACATCGGCAACAGCTACAGCCCTCAAAGCAAGCCAACTTTGATCTATCAAGGGCAGACCTATACTGTTACAGGCGATGTCTGGCTTGCTGATAAATACAGCAATGCTGGCACTTGGGTGCGTTCGAACGCCTCCGTTATTGAAACCCACTACCAGGCGATAGATCCGGCTACTGGAGCATTGCAAAACTATGGTTTCCGTGATGCTGCTTGGAATCGACCGATCAGCAAGTTCATCTGGTAATAGCATTTAACTACAGGCCCGTATCAGGGCCTGTTTTTTTAATCAAAATAACAATTATTAATGTTCGGAATTGCCTCGAAGCTTTCATATGCCGCGGTAGTGCTGTTTAGTTTGTCCCTGCCACTTTCGGCCGACGCGGATGTCATTTATGCCAAAAACGGCGACATCATCTCAGGATCCATTATTTCCTTTCGAAACGGTATTTGCGTTTTCAAAATCAAATATGGTGCGCCGATTAACTTTCCCAGCCAAGATATTGCGGCCATTGTTACTGATGATAAGTACAACGTCATTTTCGATAACGGGGAGACGGCTACCGGTCAACTGGCTCGTAGCGTAGACGGCGTCACGATCCTGACATCGACAAATTTTGGGCAGATCAAAATCGGAGCTGACTCGATCAATTCCATGACCAGGGTCTTCACTTCTGCGAACAATCCCACTGCGACACCCCCTAACCAACAAGGGGCTCAATATGGAGAGGACTCATCGAAAAAACCACCAGTCGATTTTTTGACAGGCTCAACAGTTTTACTTTCTCCGGGTAAATTTGAGTTTGAATTCGGCCTTCAGTACAAGCAAGCAAGAACAAGTTACTCGCTCATGGACGAGGGCTATTTTCAGATGTCGTCCCACAACTCCAGGCAATTGGAGTTGGCAACTTCGGTTCGGGCAGGTATAGCCAAGGATTTCGAGGCGTATATAACTATTCCGGTTACAAATACTCAAATCGACCAAGTTTCCTCCAACGAATATGTACGAAGCACCAATAAATGGTCATTAGGCGATATTTCTGCTGGGTTGCAATACCAGTGGCAATATGAAACGGCACAGATGCCAGCGATCTCAATCATGGCAGATGTATCTGCTCCTACGGGACAAAAAAGATACTACACCGCCGAGGAAAACTGGAAAGATCCACTTAGTAATGGCACCGGCCATTGGAGCGTAGCTCCAGGCGTAGCATTCGTTCGTACAACTGATCCCGCGGTGCTCTTCGGTGGGTTGAGCTATCGATACTTCTTCAAAAATACGATCGATGGATATCGCGTAAAGCCTGGCAATGGAATCGCTGGATACCTAGGCCTCGGTTTCGCACTAAATGAAAAATTATCCGTTGGGTCGCGCCTTTCGTTCTCTCATTACGGAAACATGAGAGTAAACGATGTGAAAATCGAGGGGTCGGATAAAGACCCGATGGATCTCTCATTTTCTGCGTCTTATCGTGTGCTGAAGGAATGGGTAGTGACACCGCAAATCACTTTTAGCTTGAACGACGAAGCCGGCCCTGCTTTTTTCTCGCTTCGCATGAACCGCCGTTTTGAATGAAAGCGCATACCTATGTTTTAGCAGCGATGGCACTCTGCCTAGGCATGCCGGTGCAGGTTTTGGCTGAAGGTATTCCCACTTTGAAATCGATAAAGCAGCTAAAAATGGAAGGGATTGAGAGGCAAACTTTAGACTATTCTTGTGGTACTGCTGCACTTGCGATTCTGCTGCGAAGCTACTTTGGGGAAGCGATAGAGGAGGTAGACGTGCTGGCGGATATTATTTCGCATCTTCCTCGCGCTGACTTAGTTGATCGCATCAAGGAAGGTTTTTCGATGCTGGATCTTAAGCAATCGGCTGAGCGCATGGGATTTGAAGCCGAAGGGGTCATGCTCAGCGCAGAAGCAGCTGTTATGCTTAAAGGTCCGGTAATCATTCTCCTGCGCCGAGAACAGCTTAACCATTTCGTGGTGCTGAAAGGAATTGCTGAGGGGCGAGCGCTGCTTGCGGATCCCGCTCGGGGACATCTCCGGATCCCGCTCTATGAGCTTCTGAACGAATGGAAAGGCGAGACCCTAATTATCGGGCGGGACGAATTCGGTTTGCCTAGTAGACACGCACTCGCACTACCGTTGAGCGAAAACTTGGCCCCCGAGCGAGAGACCGTGAGGGCGTTACAACATACCCCTCTAAATTAAATCTCTCGATGCCACTATTTCTAGTCGCCGTTTTTTCCTCGTGTAGGTAGCAGGGGGATGCGAAAAAAACGGCCTGTAATGATGCTAACTTTAAGCAGCTAACCCACAAGTATGTCGCGAAGAGATTGAGTGCGAAGGGGCTTGTTATTTCAATAAATTGGTCTGAGATATTACTCACAGAACTGAGCCCATCCTGATGAATCAATCGACATCTCCCCCAACTGGAGTAGCACAACGATTTAGAGTCCAATTACGTTATTAGGAGATTGGATATAAAGAAGCGTTTCACCGAAGAGCAGATTATTGGCTTCCTGCGGGAGGCGGATGTGGGGATGCCGATTAAGGAGTTGTGCTGTGAGCACGACTTCTCGGAAGCCAGCTATTACCTGTGGCGCAGCAAGTTCGGAGGTATGAGTGTGCCTGACGCGAAGCGTCTGAACAAGGTGCGCAAGGAGCTGCCGAAGGAGGCGATGGAGGCGGGTACGGCGACTGTGGCCAAGCAGTAAGCATGACGCGATGCGGGCGCCGACGGCGCCTGCAAAGTGGAATGAGCAAAAAGAGGCGGCCATCCTTTGCAGGATGGCCGCTTTTCATTGGGGCGTGCCTTGCGGCGAAATCCGCTTCTTTCCGGAGCCGGGGTTCGGGTTTGGCGTTTTGATTTACCACGCGCTTCCGAGCCCATCCATTTCGGCAAGGCAGGAAAACAATTTCTTTTCGATCGCCCTGCATCCTTCCCAGATCACGCGGTATTTGAGGATATCCTGGCCTATCCATTCTTGCGCCAGCAGGCGTTCGCCGCTGTGCAATTCAGGCAGCAGCAAGAGGAGGTGGGCGCGCCAGATTTCCTGGGGCGATTGCCTCGGCATCACGCAATCGGAATGAGTAATTCGATCAATGTGCCGCAATTTTCATCCCCGTTCTTGATGGATAAGGTTCCGCCCGCCTGTATTGCCCGGATACGCATGTCGATCAGGCCGACGCCGGGGGCGTCTCGATCTGAAATGCCGTTGCCGTCATCTTGAATTTTGATGCACAGCATTTTCTGCCGTGATCGCACATCAATCGATATGAGCAGATTTTTTGCGCGGGAATGCTTGATCGCGTTCAACATGGCTTCCCGGACGATTCTATAGATGCTGACCGAACGGGTGCATTCGATAAGTTGTTCTGCCTTGCGGGTCAGATTGTGTTGCAGCTTTGGCCTTAATGGCGAGATTTCGTTGTAATGGGAAATCAAATCTTCCAGCGCTGCGATCAAGCCAACGGATTCGACGATCTCGACATGAACCTTCTTGATGATGCTGCGGCTCAAAGAATAGGCGCGATCGATTTCCAGCGCCGACCTGTTCAGGATTGCCGTTATGTCATCCTGTCCTTTGGCCAGGGCTAGCCCTTCTTCGATCTTCCTTTTGGAAAATATCAGGCACGGGTTTAATTCATCATGCAGGCTCGCGCATAGCCGGCTGTCTTCACCGTCCATCCGGTTCGCCAGTTCAATGAACGCCGAGCGGATTTCTTGCTGCGATTTGATAGTGACGGCGCGCTGTTCTATTTCGGAGATGTATAGCAGGTATAGGACGGCAACCACAATCAATGCCGGCAATAGCTTTTCAATCTGATGAAAATCTCCTCCAGCGATGAAAGGCAGGGCGCACAGCAAGAGCAAGGCGGATAGCCAAAATACCTTGTTGATACGATGGAGATATGGAGGAGCGTTGGCTACTGCGCCTATCCCCGAAGACAGAAGCAGAACGGGAAGTGCCGCAAATATCAGAAGCAGGGCAGGCTGCAGCATAGGATCTTAATCCCCTCGCAAAATGGACAACGCAGCGGCGCCATCCATTCCCGGCAAGATGCCCAGTTTTGTCGCGCTCTGGCTTACGCTGACGACCTTGGCGGCTTTCATTTCGTCGTAGTTATTCACTCCGGTCACAATGGCGCATGCCTCGCCCGTCTTGTTGCATGTCTCGACATTGATATAGCCGCAGGCCAGAAAGCCCTTTTTTTCGGTCATGATCAATAGCGGCTTTTCAAGTTGAAAATGCAGATTCTTTTCTTGCATGTCCATTTCCTTTGCATTCAGGTTCGATGAGAGAAGTATTGCTATTGGTAGTGCGCCTAAAAACCTTTTCATTTGTGGAATTCTCCGGTTAACAGATTGATCGATGTGTTTTCGAGGACTTCGTTGATTTTCTGATTGCTTGATGTTCTGGTGAATGCCTTGATGAAGGCCGCTTCAGCTTCTTTGTTGTGGCCGTCCAGTTGCGAGATATCGATATTGATGCAAATAAATCCGATCAGATTCTTTTCCTGATAGATAGGGATGGTGGTGGATTTCACTTTCCGCCTATCTTTTGTGGTCAAGGCGTAGGAGATGTAATTTCCGCCTTCCTCTCCGATCGCCGCATAGCTCTTGATCAGCTCGTAGCCAAAGTTCGTGTTGGGGTCGCCCAGTTCACGGCCGGTGATGGGGTTCTGGATGGCGACTACGCTCTTCAGCGGGTTTCTCGTGTCGTGCAGGACCACTTCGAATCCTGTCCCGTTCAGGGTTTGTCCAAGGCCATCGACGATGTTTTTGTACGGCCTTAGTGGATCGTCCGGCGCCTTGACCTTGTATTTTTCATAGACGGGGTTCTTGAGCAATGCGGCATAACGGCTCTTTTCTTCATCGTTTAAGCGCAATGCGATGTCATTGTTCTGCCCAATGTAGATGAGCTCGCCCGCCGCTCGGCTCGCGGGCTGCGAGGCGAAGTAGTCAACGGCTTTCATGAACCGGGTCGTGTCGAGATGCAAGTTGCCGTCCTGCTTGACGCCAACGGGATAGTAGGCGGCGTAGCTTGCCAGCGCTTTCCCTGCCAGGAGAAGCGTTTTCTCCCGCTGATTTCCGGTGATGCTGAAAACAATATAGCCCACCGCAAAGAGGATCAGAAAGGCCGGTGAAAGGGTCCAGATCACCTGTCTGACGAGAGTCTTGTTCATGCGTCGATGACTCCCGAGCGAATTGCCAGCCTGGTGATTTCAGCCGGCCTGCTGATGTTCAATTTTTCCTTGATGTCAGTGCTGATGTTGTGCACGCTGCGAGCGCTCAGGCCAATTTCCTGCGCAATTTCCTCGGCGCTCCATCCGGTCGCCAACTTGGAAAATACAAGGAGTTCCCTTTCGTCGAGCGCAAAGCGGGGATCGAGATGGGTGCCGATGGCAATATTGGCCAGATGTTTCGCGAGTTCGGGCAGGAAATATTGCTGACCGGCGGCGGCATTCAATACGGCATCAATGAGTTGCTGGCTACTGCAGTTCTTTACCAGTACGGCAAGTGCGCCGATGCGATATCCCTGTAGAAGAAAGGTTTCCGGAGGCAGTTGGCTGACCAGGATGATCTTCGCTTCAGGAAAAGACGTTTTGATCGTGCTGGCGGCATCCAGGCCCGTATTGGCATGTCCAAAGCGAATGTCCAATATGATCACATCGGGCCGTAAAAGCGCAAATTGAATCACTGCATCATTGGCACTCGTTGACGTTCCAATGACCGTGAAGCGTTTTTGCGCATCGGACTCCAAGATACAGGAAGATCCTTCTGTAATCAGTGGGTGGTCATCAGCAATCAGTACGGAGATCATGCGGAAATCCTTTTATTGGGACAGCCGGATTTTGCATCGATCTTTCCTGAAATTGCAGGACGCGATTCGCAAATCGGAAAAACTAATTTAAAGAGAAAAATATTCTGTTCATTGGCGAAAAATATGGCGTCGCTTATTGGAAATAAATTTGTTTTCGGGGTCTGTCGCCGGATAACTGATGAAGCTGCCACAGCCTCTGTGTGGAGGCATTTCCTTTATCCAGAACGCCAAAACAAAACCCCACGCCCTTGCGGACGTGGGGTTTTGTTCGAGCGGGGAGGAAAGGCGCGCTACTCCTTCACCGCCCCCGTCATGCCCGATACGTAGTACTCCACGAAGAACGAGTAGACCACCGCCACCGGCAGCGAGCCCAGCAACGCGCCCGCCATCAGCGCGCCCCAGTGGTAGACGTCGCCATCGACCAGTTCGGTGACGATGCCCACCGGCACCGTCTTCACTTCCGAGGAAGAGATGAAGGTCAGCGCGTAGATGAACTCGTTCCACGACAGCGTGAAGGCGAAGATGCCGGCCGAGATCAGGCCCGGCACCGCCAGCGGCAGGATGATCTTGATCAGGATCTCCCAGCGGGTGGCGCCGTCGATCAGCGCGCACTCTTCCAGCTCATACGGGATCGAGCGGAAGTAACCCATCAGCAGCCAGGTGCAGAACGGGATCAGGAAGGTCGGGTAGGTCAGGATCAGCGCCCAGCGGGTGTCGAACAAGCCCAGCTTGAACACGATCGCCGCCAGCGGGATGAACAGGATCGACGGCGGGATCAGGTAGGCCAGGAAGATGCCCAGGCCGACTTGCTTGGAGCCCTGGAAGCGCAGGCGTTCGATCGCATAGGCGGCGAACACGCTGGCCGCCAGCGAAGCGAAGGTCGACACCACCGACACGATCACGGTGTTGAGCAGCCAGGCCGGGTACTGGGTGTCGAACAGCAGCTTCTTGAAGTGGGCCAGCGTCGGCGCGATCACCCAGAACGGATTGCCGCTTTGCGACAGCAGTTCCCCATCCGGCTTGAAGGCGGTGATCACCATCCAGTAGAACGGGAACAGCAGCACGAACAGGAAGATGATCAGCGGCAGGTAGATGGTTACCCAGCGACGCGGCGTGGATTGGAGGAAATCCATGCCCTGGGTTTCCATTTGGTCGTCTTTTTTCTTGGCCATTATTTGTCACCTCCTTGTTGCCAGCCGCGGCGTTGCAGGCCGAAATACGAGAACATGATGGCCGCCAGCAGGAACGGGATCATGTAGGTTGCCAGCGCCGCGCCTTCGCCCAGCGCGCCGCCCGGGATCGCACGCTGGAACGAGAGCGTGGCCATCAGGTGGGTTGCATTGAGCGGACCGCCGCGGGTCAGCACGTAGATCAGCTGGAAGTCGGTGAAGGTGAACAGCACCGAGAAGGTCATCACCACCGCGATGATCGGGGTCAGCAGGGGCAGGGTGATGTAGCGGAACTGCTGCCACGGCTTGGCGCCGTCGATGGCCGCCGCTTCATACAGCGAGGGCGAGATGGTCTGCAGGCCGGCCAGGAGCGAGATCGCCACGAACGGGATGCCGCGCCAGACGTTGGCGGCCACCGTCGACCAGCGCGCATTCCACGGGTCGCCGAGGAAGTCGATGTAGTGGTCGATCAGGCCCATCTTCATCAAGGCCCAGCTGATGACGGAGAACTGGGCGTCATACAGCCACCAGAAAGCCAGCGCCGAGAGGGCGGTGGGCACGATCCAGGGCAGCAGCACCACGGCGCGGAAGAAGGTCTTCAGCGGCACGTTCTTGTTGAGCAGGACCGCCAGCCACAAGCCCAGCCCGAACTTCAGGATGCTGGCGCTGATGGTGTAGAACAGCGTGTTGAACAGCGAGAGTTGCGCCAGGGAGTCGCCGAACAGGTAGATGTAGTTGTCCAGTCCGATGAAGCTGCCTTCGCCGCCGATCTTGGTGTCGGTGAAGCCGAGCCAGACGCCCAGCCCCAGCGGGTAGGTCAGGAACACCACCAGCAGGATCACGGCCGGGGCCATGAACAGCATGCCCAGTACGTTACGGTTATTCAGGAAACGGGATAGCATAATAAGCCTCGGTTGAGTCGCCGCGCCGGATCGCTCCGGGCGGAAAATGCCTGTTTTCATTTCAATGCGATAGCCGACATCGGCGCCGTGCCGGCGAGCCCTGACAACTCGCCAATCGGACCCGGCGCCGCTGCCGCCGGATCGATGCGCGCCGGCCAATGCCGGCGGCAGCGGTCCGGCCGCAAAACATCAAGCCTTGTAGAAGCGCTTGGCGCGGTCAGACGCGCGGTCGATGGCCTGCTGGATGGTCTTGGAACCGCTGGCCGCTTCGGCCACCATATCCACCACCACATAGTCGGCCATGCAAGCCGCCGACGCCTGGCCCAGCGGGCCTTCGTGGCCGTGGTCCAGCATCAGCGATGCCGAGTCGCGGTACACGGTGGCCTTCGGGTCGTCGGTCCAGATCGGGTTCTTCTCGTAGGCCTTGAGCGGCTGGCTGACATAGCCGATGGATGCCTTCATCCATGGGTTGTACTGGTCCGGCTCGAACATGAACTGGACGAAAGCCTTGGCCGCGTTCGGAAACTTGGTGTGCTTGAAGATCATCATCTGGGTGATCTGCATCAGCTCGGTCGGCTTGCCGGCCGGGCCGATGGGGAAGTGCGCGTGCTGGGTATCCTTGCCGATTTCCTGCATCTTCGGCTCGGTCGAATTCTTGGCCGCGTAGTACACCGAGATGCCGTTGGCGGTCATGCTGATCTGGCCGTCCAGGTAAGCCTTGTTGTTGGACGGGTCCTGCCACGACAGCGTGCCGGGGACGAAGGTCGCGTACAGCTGCTTGGCGTATTCCAGCGCGGCGCGGGTCTCGGGCGAATTGATGGCGACCGCGCCCTTCTTGTCGACCAGCTTGCCGCCGTGCGACCACAGCAGCCAGTGCGCCCAGTTGTTGGCGTCGCCCACCGCCTTGCCCAGCGCGAAGCCGACCGGGGTGTTCTTGGCCTTCAAGGCCTGGCACAGCTTCAGGAAGCCGGCGGTGTCCTTGGGGATGGCGTCAAAGCCGGCGGCCTTGATCTGGCTTTCGCGATAGACCAGGGCGTTGCCGATCACGCCCAGGGGCATGGCGATCCACTTGCCGTCCTTGGTGCCGTACTTGCGGCAGACGTCGTACCAGCCGCCGTAGCGCTTGCCCAGCGAATCAGCCAGGTCGGTCAGGTCGATCAGCTTGGTCGGGTATTGCTGCGGATCGTCGAACCAGCCCAGCACGATGTCCGGGCCGCTGCCCACGTTGGCGGCAACGGCCGCCTTGGGGCGCACGTCTTCCCAGCCTTCGCTGTCGGTACGCACGGCCACGCCGGTCAGTTCGGTGAATTTCTTGACGTTGGCGTTCCACAGGTCTTCGTCGCCCTGCACGAAGCGCTTCCAGCGCAGCACGCGCAGGGTCGCGCCTTGTTCGATCGGGTACTTGATGCTGTCGGCCGCAGCCGCTCCCGCAGGCGCGGCGAAAGCGTTCACGCCCACGCTCGATGCGGCTGCGGCGGCGGCGCTGCTTACCAGGAAATCGCGTCTTGTCAGCTTGCTCATGTCTCCTACTCCTTCGGTTGAAATTGGAATGGACCGCTATGGTGCGGATTGTTGTTCTGATGCTGCCTTGCCGATTACTGATTGCTGATGGTTAAAGATTGATGCCGGTGTGCTGCTTTGCTTGGTTGCTGCGGTAATGCTCATGCAATGCCGGCCGGCTGCGATCGGGCGGCCGGCATGGGATCGGTTTCAGCGTTGCGCCAGCGTTTGGCCCGATTCGGCGTCGAACAGGTGCGTACGGGTATGGTCGGGCACCAGATGGATGGTGTCGCCGGCGCCGAAGCCGTGGCGTTCGCGGAAGATCGAGGTCAGGCTGGCGTCGCAGAAGCGGCTGTAGACCTCGGTGTCGGCGCCGGTCGGCTCGACCACGATGACCTTGGTGGCGATGCCGTCGCCGGCCGCGCCGATGGAAAGGTGTTCGGGCCGCACGCCGTAGACCACGCGCTGGCCGTCGCTGCCTTGCAACTGGCGGCCATAGGGCGCCGGCAGGCGGGTGCCGTCGGCGAATTCAACTTCGGCGCGGTCGGCCGACAGGCGCAGCGTGCCGGGGATGAAGTTCATCGCCGGCGAGCCGATGAAGCCGGCCACGAACTGGTTGGACGGGTGGTCGTACAGTTCCAGCGGACGGCCGCGCTGTTCCACCAGGCCGTCGCGCATCACCACGATCTGGTCGGCCATGGTCATCGCCTCGATCTGGTCGTGGGTGACGTAGACCGAGGTGGTCTTGAGGCGCTGGTGCAGTTCCTTGATCTCGGTGCGCATCTGCACGCGCAGCTTGGCGTCGAGGTTGGACAGCGGTTCGTCGAACAGGAACACCTGCGGGTCGCGCACGATGGCGCGGCCCATTGCCACGCGCTGGCGCTGGCCGCCGGAGAGCTGGCGCGGATAGCGTTCGAGCAGCTGGTTCAGGCCGAGGATGTCGGCGGCTTTCTTGACGCGCTCTTCGATGAAGGACTTGTCCTTCTTGGCCAGCGTCAGCGAGAACGCCATGTTGTCCCTGACCGTCATGTGCGGGTAGAGCGCGTAGTTCTGGAACACCATGGCGATGTCGCGATCCTTGGGCTGCACGTTATTGACTACTGTGCCGCCGATCAGGATTTCGCCGCCGCTGATTTCTTCCAGCCCGGCGAGCATGCGCAGCAGGGTGGACTTGCCGCAGCCGGAAGGGCCGACCAGGACGGCGAACTGGCCGTCCTCAATGTCGATGTCGACGCCACGGATGATCTGGGTGCTGCCGAACTGTTTCTTGACAGCGCGAATCTGTACTGATGCCATGCAATTGCTCCTCGTGTATATCCTCGTTTTCGGCGCCGCGGGCGTCCTTGCGGGAGTGCCTGCGGCGACTTTCTTCTATTCGTGGAATGCCGGCCGGTATGCCATCTTGCCTGTGGCGGCATGCGGGGATCTGAGATGTCCCCTTTACACTGTTATCGGCGGCGCTGGATTGCCGCCGGTATTTTTGGCGATCTCCCGTCCTTTGCTTGAGGCGGGAGTTGTCTCTTGCTATTTTTTATTGTCTTTCTTGCCTTCGACGACCACGTAGGATGGCCGTCCGCTGCGGTCCCAGTCGATCAGGTTCTGGGCTGCCTTGCGGCGCAGTTCGCGCGCGGCGACGTCGGAGTAGAACGCCGCGTGCGGCGACAATAGCACACGCTTGTGCTGCACGATAGCCGATGCCGTCGCCGGCGGTTCCACCGGCAGCACGTCCAGCGCGGCGCCCTTGAGCTGGTTCGATTCGAGCGCCGCCAGCAGGTCGTCGATGTCGACCAGGCCGCCGCGCGCGGAGTTGACCAGGTAGCTGTTGGGCTTGAGCAGGTTCAGCACCGAGGCGTCGATCATGCCGCGCGTCTCGTCGTTGAGCGGGGTGTGCAGCGAGACCACGTCGGCCTGCTTGAACAGCTCTTCGCGGCCCACGCGTTCCACGTAGGCGGGGAAGTCGCCGTCGATGATATGCGGGTCGTAAGCGATCACGCGCTTGAACACATTGCGGCTGATATGCGCCATGCGCTTGCCGATGCGGCCCAGGCCGATGATGCCCAGCGTCATGTCGGAGGCGCGCGGGATGATGCCGGCGGTGGTGTAATGCCATTCGCCGGCCTTCACGGCACGGTCGTAGACGGTGATGTTGCGGATCAGGTCCAGCGCCATGGCCAGCGCGTGCGTGGCGACTTCGCCCACGCCGTAGTCGGGCGAGTTGCCGACCCACACGCCGTATTTGGCGGCGTCTTCGGTGTTGATGGTGTCGAAGCCCGCGCCGTAGCGGCTGGCGATGCGGATTTCAGGGCGCGCCGCGAACACCTTGGCGTTGACCGGCGCGTATTGCACCAGGAGGCCCTGGCATCCTGCGGATGCGGCGATGACTTCTTCCTCGGTGCGGCATTGCGCGGTCACCACTTCGACGCCGGCAGCCTTGTACAGCGCCAGCTCCAGGTCGACGTCGGGGAAATCGTAGTCGGTGATCAGTACTTTCATTGCTTCGTCTCCATGATGGTTGTCTCGGTCCCACCTTGATGCAATTACGTCTGTCGCTGTTTCCTCGCCGGTCGCGTCGGCCTGTGGCTCTGTCCGCAACCGCTTGGATGTGTTTCTGTTTCTATTTCAGGTGTTTCCGATCCAGCCGTTTATCCAAAGGGTGCTTGATGTGTACGCGGGCGCCGGGTGGCGCTTCTGGCATCGCCTGCCTTGGCGCCCGCGGTGTTGCCTAGAACCTGTTTACGATCCCATCCGAGGTTGCTCAAATCCCCTTTCAGGCGGTCTGCGGCGTTGCAAAGCCTCGCCGGGCCACCAGCCCGGCTACGTTTTGCGCCTTGCAGCCCATCCTGAAATGGCATTCGATCAACTCCCGGCGGGATCATAAACAGGTTCTTAGTGACTTAGTGATTATCCTTGGGCACGTAGGCGCCGCTCTTGCCAACCAGGAAGTCGAGGTCGGCGCCGAGGTTGGCCTGCTGCACATGGTCCACATAGAGCTTGATCCAGCCGCGCGTGGCCGGCGACTCCGGCTTTTGCCAGGCGGCGCGGCGGCGTTCCATTTCTTCGTCGCTGATGTCCAGGTGCAGCTTGCGCGCTTCCACGTCCAGCTCGATGAAGTCGCCGTTCTGCACCAGCGCCAGCGGGCCGCCGGCGGCGGCTTCAGGCGTGACGTGCAGCACCACGGTGCCATAGGCGGTGCCGCTCATGCGGGCGTCGGACACGCGCACCATGTCGGTGATGCCCTTGCGCAGCACCTTCGGCGGCAACGGCATGTTGCCGGCTTCAGCCATGCCCGGATACCCCTTGGGGCCGCAGTTCTTCAGCACCAGCACGCAGGTTTCGTCCACGTCCAGGTTCTCGTCGTCGATGCGCTTGTGCAGGTCGTCGCTGTTCTCGAACACCACGGCGCGGCCGCGGTGCTTCAACAGCGCCGGGGTGGCGGCCGACGGCTTGATCACGGCGCCGTCCGGGGCCAGGTTGCCCTTGAGGATGGCGATGCCGGCGGCTTCCTTGAACGGCTTGTCGAAGGAACGGATCACTTCCTCGTTCCAGTTCGGCGCGTCCTTGCAGTTGTCCCACAGGGTGCTGCCGTTGGCGGTCAGCGCCGACTTGTCGATCACGCTTTCCAGCTGGCGGATCACCGCCGGCAGGCCGCCGGCGTAGTAGAAGTCTTCCATCAGGAATTTGCCCGACGGCTGCAGGTCCAGCAGGCAGGGCAGTTGCTGGCCGATGTCGTCCCAGTCCTTCAGGTCCAGCTTGATGCCGATGCGCCCGGCGATCGCCAGCAGGTGGATCACCGCGTTGGTGGAGCCGCCGATGGCGGCGTTGACGCGGATCGCGTTTTCAAACGCCTGGCGGGTCAGGATCTTGGACAGCACCAGGTCTTCCTTGACCATGTCCACGATGCGGCGGCCGGCATTGCGCGCCAGCACGTTGCGGCGGGCATCGACGGCCGGGATGGCGGCATTGTGCGGCAGGCCCACGCCCAGCGCCTCGACCATGCTGGCCATGGTGGAAGCGGTGCCCATGGTCATGCAGTGGCCGTGCGAGCGGTGCATGCAGCTCTCGGCTTCGAAGAATTCTTCCTGCGTCATCTTGCCGCCGCGGACATCCTCCGACATCTGCCACACGCCGGTGCCGGAACCGATTTCACGGCCGCGGTATTTGCCGGACAGCATCGGGCCTCCCGACACGCCGATGGTCGGCACGTCGACCGACGCCGCGCCCATCAACAGGGCCGGGGTGGTCTTGTCGCAGCCCATCAACAGCACCACGCCGTCCAGCGGGTTGGCGCGGATCGATTCTTCCACGTCCATCGACGCCAGGTTGCGGTACAGCATGGCGGTCGGGCGCAGCAGGGTCTCGCCCAGCGACATCACCGGGAACTCCAGCGGGAAGCCGCCGGCTTCCCAGATGCCGATCTTGACCTGTTCGGCCAGGGCGCGGAAGTGCGAGTTGCAGGGAGTGAGTTCGGAATAGGTGTTGCAGATGCCGATCACCGGACGGCCGTCGAACTGGTCGTGCGGGATGCCGCGGTTCTTGACCCAGGAGCGGTAGATGAAACCGTCGCGGTCCTGGCGGCCGAACCAGGCTTGGCTGCGGCGGGTGAGTTTCTTGGTATCGTCAGTCATGTGGGATTCCCTCGATGACGGGCAGGGCGGCCGGTCAGGCCGGACACTGCCCGTACAACATCAAAATGCCGTGCGCGCATCGGCGCGCTACGGTGCTGTTTCGTGGTGACGGCGCAAGCGTGCATGCGCCGTCCTGCGGGCGTCAGGGCTTAACTGTCGTCCTGGTCAAAGAAATAGCGGGAAAAGTCGATCAGCAGGAAGGCCAGCAGGGAACCGAAAGAGGATGCACGGTGCAGCGCGCGCCGGGCGCAGGTGGTGGATGGCAATGCGGCCACGGCGGCATGGGTCCAGCTGCCGTGTGACTTGCCGTTCGCGCTCATTGCTGCGTATGCCAAGAGATGTCTCCGTTGCCTGATGCTGCCTGCGGTATTGGATACCGCGGCGGCTGGGTCCTGGGGTTGCCCGTTCCTGCAGCTGTTGCCTTGCGCTCGTCTCCCCGAGGTTGCAAATGGCCGCAGCATGCGACGTGACTTGTTCGATTGGCAGCGAGTCTATTGCAGCATTCTTTGTTTGGTCAAGTGGTAATACCAAATTGGAACGGCAATTTTGGCCCAGGGGCGAGGCGCGCATCCGGCGCTGTGCCGGTGCAGCATCGCAGGCTTGGCGCTGCGGCCGCAGAAAGCAGGCTGGACAAGGCTTTGCAAGGTGAAAGCCGGCCTGGAAATTTGCTGCGGCGCGAGATGGATGAATTGTTTTGATGCATAGGATTCATCCTTGACACTCGCTATCGGATATGAAATTCTAAGCCGAGTGGTCTGACCACATTACCTGTCAGCCCTGAATCATCGTACAGCAAAGTGCGACGACAAGAAATAAGCAGACAGACAATACAAAAAGCAGCAAGGCACCGGAACCTGCGCACAAGAGACAGCAACCAGAATTCTCATGCAGGTAAAGCATGCAGGAACGGAAAGTCCTACGCCAAAACGTTTCTGCTCCCTGACGCCGGAGGAGACATGAACTTTACACGCAGAATGACACGCAGGACCCTGATCAAGACAGCCGCGGCCGCGACGGCGGCCTGTGCTTTGCTGGCCGCCCAGCCGGCGTTCGCCGCCTGGCCCGAGCGGCCGGTCACGCTGGTGGTGCCCTGGGGCGCCGGCGGCGGCACCGACGCCACCGCGCGCATCATCGGCGCCTTGCTGGAAAAGGATATCGGCCAGCCGGTCAACGTGGTCAACCGCACCGGCGGCAACGGCGTGGTGGGCCACCAGTCGATCGCCGGCGCGGCGCCCGACGGCTACACCATCGGCATCGCCACGGTCGAAATTTCGATGATGCACCACCAGGGGCTGACCAAGCTGACGCCGCGCGATTTCACGCCGCTGGCGCTGATGAACTTCGACCCGGCGGCCTTGACCGTGAGCCACGATTCTCCCTACAAGACCTTCGATGAGCTGATGAAGGCGATCAAGGCCAATCCGGGCAAGCTCAAGGCTTCCGGCACCGGCCAGGGCGGCATCTGGCACCTGGGCCTGGCGGGCATGCTCAACGACCTGAAACTGGCGCCGACGGCGGTGCGCTTCGTGCCCTCCAACGGCGCGGCGCCGGCCATGGTCGACCTGGCTGCCGGCGGTGTGGACATCGTGGCGGCATCGTTGCCCGAGGCGCGTTCGCTGGTCGATGCCGGCAAGGCGACGCCGCTGGTGATCATGGCCAACGAACCGGCGGCGCTGTATCCCAAGGTGCCCACGCTCAAGAGCCTGACCGGCAGCGGCTGGACCAATGGCGCCTGGCGCGGCATCGTCGCGCCCAAGGGGCTGCCGGCCGATATTTCGACCAAGTTGGCGGCCAGCCTGAAGAAGATCTATGACAGCAAGGAGTACAAGGACTTCATGAGCGGACGCGGTTTCGGCGTGATGTATGCCGACTCCGCCGAGTTCGGCAAATTCATGGACAAGAGCGATGCCGACATGGGCGCGATCCTGAAAACGCTGGGCATGGCGCGCTGATGCGGGCGCTGCCGCCCGCTTTTCCGTCATCGCCGGACCACGCGTCCTGCGATGGCGGAGGGCGGCGCCATCTCTCGGCGCCATCTTTCGCCGCCATGACAACCACTTCGCCAAACTCCTTACGACTGATTCCATCATGAAAATCAACGACGCTCTCTCCGGATTGCTGGTCGCGCTTTTCGCGGTCGCCATCTATGTTTCTTCCGCGGCGCTGCCCGCCATGGGGCAGGACATCGGCCCTCATGTCTTCCCGCAGGCGCTGGCCGGCGGCTTCATGATCTGCGCCGTGCTGCTGGTCATCCGTGGGCTGCGCGGCTTGCGTAAGAGCGCCGCGTCCCACGTTTCGGTCATCGCCACCGTCGGCGGCGACGACCAGGACGCGCACTGGTTCACCGTGCCCGAATGGGTGCGCAGCCGCCGCGCGGTGTTCGCCTTCCTGCTGGTGCCGGCAGCGCTGCTGTTCTACATCTGGGTCTCCGAGCCGCTGGGCTTCCTGCCGACCGCGTTCGTGTTGCTGATGGTGCTGTTCCTGACCTTCCGCACGCGCATTGCGGTGGCAATCCCGGTGGCGCTGGCCAGCGCGCTGGGCATCCACTACGTGTTCTACAAATTGCTCAAGGTGCCCTTGCCCTGGGGCGTCTTGCAACCGGTCGCCTGGTAAGGAGCACAGCATGCTTGCAAATATCTATGCGGCGTTCGGGATCGTATTCGACCCTTATGTGCTGGCGGTGATCCTCGGATCGTCGATGTTCGGCCTGTTCATGGGCGCGGTGCCGGGCCTGTCGGCCACCATGGCGGTGGCCTTGCTGGTGCCGGTGACCTTTTTCATGCCGCCGGTGCCGGCCATCGCCGCCATGGTGTCGGCCACCGCGATGGCGATCTTTTCCGGCGACATTCCGGGCTGCCTGCTGCGCATTCCCGGCACGCCGTCGTCGGCGGCCTATACCGACGAAGCCTATGCCATGACCATGAAGGGGCAGGGCGAGATCGCGCTCGGCGCCAGCCTGGTGTTCTCGGTCATTGGCGGCCTGTTCGGCACCGTGGTGCTGATCCTGGCGGCGCCCATGCTGGCCGAGCTGGCGCTGAAGTTCTCTTCGTTCGAGTACTTCTGGCTGGTGTTGCTGGGGTTGACCTGCGCCATCTTCATCGCTTCCGAAAATCCCCTGAAGGGTTTCGTCTCGCTGTTCCTGGGCATGTTCATCGCCTCGGTCGGCATGGGCAACCCGGCCGGCGTGCCGCGCTTCACCTTCGACCAGCCCGACCTGCTGGGCGGGGTGTCGCTGGTGCCGCTGATGGTGGGCATGTTCGCCATGTCCGAGGTGCTGCGTTTCGCGGTGTCGAAGGATTTTTCGATGAAGATCGCCGATGGCCGTGTCGGCAATGTCTTCAAGGGCATGTGGGGATTGATGCTGAAGTATCCGCGCTCGGTCTGGCGCGGCAGCGTGCTGGGCACGCTGGTGGGGGCCTTGCCGGGCGCCGGCGCCGATATCGCGGCCTGGATGTCGTATGCGATGAGCAAGAAGATGTCCAAGGAGCCGGAGAAGTTCGGCACCGGCCATCCGGAAGGCATCGTCGAGTCCGGCGCGGCCAACAACTCGGCGCTGGCCGGGGCGTGGATCCCGGCGCTGGTGTTCGGCATCCCGGGCGACTCCATCACCGCCATCGTGATCGGCGTGCTGTACATGAAGAACCTCAACCCCGGCCCCATGATCTTCGTCGAGAACCCGGTGTCGATGTACGCGATCTTCATCGTCTTCATCCTGGCCAACCTGCTGATGCTGCCGCTGGGCTTCTGGTGCATCAAGATGGCCAAGCGCATCCTGACCATCCCGCGCGGCATCCTGATGCCGCTGATCCTGCTGTTTTGCATCGTCGGCTCCTATGCCACCAACAACAGCGTGACCGATGTGGGCATCATGCTGGTATTCGGCATGCTGGCTTACTTCATGGAAGAGAACGGCTTCCCGGTCGCGCCGGCGGTGCTGGGCGTGGTGCTGGGCGGCATGCTGGAAGAGCATTTCGTGACCTCGATGATCAAGGCCGACGGCGAGTTCCTGGCGTTCTTCAGCCGGCCCATTGCCGGCACGCTGGGCGTGATCACCATCATCGTGTGGCTGCTGCCGTTCGCGCTGAAGATGCTGCGCAAGAGGACGATGGCGCCGGCTTGACGGTAATGCCGTTCAGTGAAGCCGAAATTTCTCCGTCGCCCTGACGAAGGTCAGGGTCCAGCGTCGTTCAACGGCCATTGAGGCACGACGAAAGACACTGGATCCCGGCCTTCGCCGGGATGACGATTTGCAGATGGAAGGCTTAACTGAACAGCATTACCGGTTTGACGGTTGTTTTTTATTTCACCCAATGAAAGGATGGTTGTTTCAATGGCTTCACCCGAACGTTTTTCCGCTGCCGCACTGACGCGCTTCGCCAGTGACCTGCTGCAAAAGGCCGGACTGGACGCGCCCAAGGCCGACAGCGTCGCCGCGACGCTGGTCGACGGCGACTTGCTGGGCCACGATACCCACGGCCTGGCGCTGCTGGCGCCGTATGTGAAGGAGCTGGAAAAAGGCGCGATGGCCAAGAGCGGCCAGCCGGAAGTGCTGTCCGAACGCGCCGCCGCGCTGGCCTGGGACGGCCGCCGGCTGCCGGGGCCGTGGCTGGTGCACCAGGGCATCGATGCGCTGATTCCCAAGGCGCGCGACTATGGCAGCGCTTCGCTGACCATCCACCACAGCCACCACATCGCCTGCCTGGCGGCCTACCTGCTGCGCGCCACCCAGGAGGGTTTCATGATGATCCTGGCCAGCTCCGACCCGGCGGTGCAAAGCGTGGCGCCGTTCGGCGGCACGCGCGCGGTGTTCACGCCCAACCCGATCGCCGCCGGCATCCCGACTTCGGGCACGCCGTTCCTGATCGACATCTCGGCCTCGGTCACCACCAACGGCATGAGCAACCGCCTGCACAAGGCCGGCCGCCAGTTCGAGGAAGAATGGCTGATCGACGGCCAGGGCAATCCCTCGCGCGATCCGGCGGTGCTGGCGGCCGATCCGCCGGGCACCATCCTGCCGCTGGGCGGCTTGTCGGCCGGCCACAAGGGCTTTGGCCTGGCGGTGCTGATCGAGGCGCTGACCGGCGGGCTGTCGGGGTTCGGCCGCGCCGATCCGCCGGCGGGCTGGGGCGCGACCGTGTTCATGTCGCTGTACGACCCGTCGGCGTTCGGCGGCCAGGACGCTTTCCTGCGGCAGATGGATTTTGTCGCCGAGTCCTGCCGCAGCAACCCGCCGCGTCCCGGCGTGGAGCAGGTGCGCATGCCGGGCGACCGCGGCATGCAGCGGCGCGCGCGGCAACTGCAAGAGGGCGTGGCGCTGCATCCGACCATCGCGCCCATGCTGCGCGATGCGGCCGGGCCTTATGGCCTTGCGTTCCCAGCGGCGTTGGCCTGATGGAAAAACGGCCCGGTGCGGTGGAGACCTGCCGGGCCTGAGATACAATCCGGCGTCATAAAAGGAAGCTGAATGGGAAGCCGCATGGGAGGCTGCATGCGGTTTCCAGGCAGATAAAAACTTGATCGGATTCATCCATGCCCATAGAAGCGATTGAGCCGCAGCGGTTATACCGGCAGATCAGCGACCAGTTGCGCAAACTGATCGTCGACGGCGAATTTCCGGTCGGCTCGCGGTTGCCGTCGGAGCGCGACCTGGCGGTGCAGCTCGGCGTGAGCCGGCCTTCGTTGCGCGAGGCGCTGATCGCGCTGGAAGTCGAAGGCTATATCGAAGTGCACATGGGGTCGGGCATCTATGTCTGCCCGCCGGCGCCGCGCGAAGGGCAGATCGACCTCTCCAGCGAAGAGGGGCCGCTGGAACTGATCAGTGCGCGCGAGATGATCGAAGGCGAGGTGGCTTATGCCGCCGCCGGCAATGCCAGCAAGGAGCAGATCGAAGCCATCGAGCAAGCCTTCCAGCTGATGATCGAACATACCAATGCCGGCATCAACCCCTTGCAGGCCGATCGCCTGTTCCATATCCGGGTGGCCGAAGCCACCGGCAACAGCGTGCTGGTGGGGCTGGTGACGCAGTTGTTCGATGCGCGCCTGGGGCCGCTGTTCAAGCGCCTGCACAGCCATTTCGACAGCAAGGTGGTGTGGTATGAGGCGATCGAGGAGCATTCGCGGGTGATGAAGGCGCTGCATGCGCGCGACCCCGAGCAGGCGCGCGAGGCGATGCGGCGGCACATGGATATCTCGTTCACCCGTTACAGCGCCAACCTGACGGCGCAATACGGCAGCCAGGAAAAGCGCGATGCCGCCGAAGCGGGCGACGCCAAGGCCGCCGGCAAGGCGCCCGGACGCAAGCGGGTAGCGGGCAAGGTCGCGGGAAAGGTCGCGGCCAAGACGCCGGTATCCAGGATCGCCGCCAAATCCAAATCAAAATCCAAAGCCGGCGCTGCCGCCGCCAAGCCGCGCGTGCGCGCCGTGCGCAAATTGCCGGCCTGATCCTTTCCCATTCCGCCCGCAAGGAGCGCGGCGGCTTCAGTTGAAATAGCTGCGCGCCATCTCGAAGCGTTTGGCGAAGTAAGGGTTGTCCATGCGCGTGATGTGCACGCGGCCGTTGGTCGATGGCGCATGCACGAAACGGCCGTCGCCGAGGTAGATGCCTACGTGCGAGAAGGGTTTGTTCATGGTGTTGAAGAACACCAGGTCGCCGGCGCGCAATTGGCTGGCATCGATCTGGCGGCCCCTGCGGGCGATATCGGCGGCGCTGCCGCTGATTTTGTAGTTGGCGGCCTGTCCGAAGATGTAGCTCACCATGCCGCTGCAATCCAGGCCGGCCGAGGGGTTCTTGCCGCCGAAACGGTAGCCGGTGTCGATCAGCGAGAGGGCGTAGATGGCGACTTCATTGCCGGCGTCGGATGCCGGCAGCGCCGGCGTATTCGATTCCGGGGCGCCCGGCAGGCGTTCGACCGGGGGCGCCGTGCTGCATGCGGCCAGCGCCAAGGCCAGGCACAGCGCCGCCATGGCGCCGGCCGGGCGCGTCGCGGCCGGGATCGCGGACGCCGGCGGCAAAGCCGCCGGATCGGACATTCCCAAGACCAAACGACGCGCCCGCATGGCTTATTGCCCGATCTTGGCCAGCACCTCTTCCAGCATGGAGAACATCTGGTCGATCTCGTCGCGGCTGACGTTGAGCGAGGGCATGAAACGCAGCAGGTTGGGGCGCGGCGAATTGAGCAGCAGGCCCACCGGCCCCATGTCGCGCGCGGCCTCGACGATCTGCGGGCCGATGTCGCGACCCAGATCCAGCGCGCGCAGCAAGCCTTCGCCGCGTTCGCCTTCGAAACCGTACTTCTCGGACAGCGCCAGCGAGCGTTCGCGCAGGTATTGGCCGCGTTCGCGCACGGTTTCCATGAAGCCGGGCTTCAACAGTTCATTGATCACCGCCACGCCCACCGCCGTCATCAGCGGGTTGCCGTTGTAGGTGCCGCCCTGTTCGCCGGCTTCGAAGCAGGCGATGTCTTCGCGCGCCAGCAGCGCCGCCAGCGGCACGCCGCCGCCGATGCCCTTGCCCAGCGTCATGATGTCGGGCTCGATGCCCGAGAGCTGGTAAGCAAACAGTTCGCCGGTGCGGCCCATGCCGCTTTGCACTTCATCGACGATCAGCAGCAGGTTGGCCTGCTTGGTCAGGCGGCGCAGGCCTTGCATGAATTCGCGGGTGGCGGGGATCACGCCGCCTTCGCCTTGCACCGGCTCCAGCATCACGGCTACGGTGTGCTTGGTGATCAGCTTCTCGACGCTGGCCAGGTCGTTCAGCGTGGCCTTGGGGAAGCCTGGCACTTGCGGCGCGAACATGGTGTCCCAGCCGTCCTTGCCGCTGGCCGACATGGTGGCGATGGTGCGGCCGTGGAAACTGTGCTTGAAGGTGATGATCTCGAAGCGGGCGTCGCCGTTGGTGGCCGGGTTCTTCTTGCCCCATTTGCGCGCCAGCTTGATGGCGCCTTCGTTGGCTTCGGCGCCGCTGTTGGCGAAGAACACGCGGTCGAACACCGAGTTGGCGGTCAGCAGGTTGGCCAGCTCGATCGACGGCGCGTTGTAGAACGCGGGCGAGGGATTGAGCAGTTTCTTCGATTGCGCCGCCAGCGCATCCTGGATGCATTGCGGCGAGTGGCCCAGCGCGTTGACCGCCCAGCCTTGCAGGTAATCCAGGTAGCGTTTGCCCTTGTGGTCGGTCAGCCACATGCCGTCACCCTCGGTAAACACCAGTTCGGGGCGGTTGGTGACGTACATCAGCTTGTTGCTGTCGAAATCTTTGTATTCCATCGATGGGCTCCTGCAAGAATGGGTGGATGGGGATGGTGCGGGGCAGACCGGCCTGAAACTTAAAGGATCGGTGGAAAGCGCACGGCAACCCGAAATGGCGGATAAAAAAAAGCCACAGGGTTTGCCTGTGGCTTCGCGATTCGTTTCATTTCACGCGCACAGCAGCAAACCTCCTTGAGGTTGGCTGCGACGTCGTAAAAATGTGGCGTTGGCGATCATGCGGTCAATATTAGGACGTTTTGCGCACAGCGTCAAAAAGAATTGACCGTCATTTTGCCTGAATCCGGCAAGCGTTGCATTTGCGTCGCCTGCCGCCGCGCCACGCCTTTTCCGGAGACGGCACCGACTGGTGCCATGATCGCAAACGCGCATGACGGCGGCGTGACACGCGCGGGCCTGGCCGGGGCTTGTACCGCCTCAGTTCGCGGCCGGTACGCTGCTGGCCAGATCGGCCTCGGAAGTGAAGGAGTCGGCGTAGAACTCGTCTTCGGGCAGCTTGCACTGGGCCACGAAGTCGCGCTGCGCCGATTCCACCACGATGGGGGCGCCGCAGGCATACACCTGATGACCGGACAGGTCCGGGAAGTCGGCCATGACCGCCTGGTGGACGAAACCGGTGCGACCGCTCCAGCTGTCTTCCGGCTGCGCGTTGGACACTACCGGCACATAGGCGAAGGCGGGCAGGGTGCGCGCCCATGTTTCGCACAGTTCGTTCATGTACAGGTCTTGCGGGCGGCGGCCGCCCCAGTACAGCGTGACCGGGCGTTGCGAGCCGGCATGCTCGAGCTGCTCGACGATCGCCTTGATCGGCGCGAAGCCGGTGCCCGAGGCCAGCAGCACGATCGGCTTTTCCGAATCCTCGCGCAGGAAGAAGGTGCCCAGCGGGCCTTCGATGCGCAGGATGTCGCGTTCCTTCATCGTGGAAAACACCTGGTCGGTGAACAGGCCGCCCGGCAGGTGGCGGATGTGCAGGCTCATGTGCTCATCCTTGTGCGGCGCGTTGGCCATGCTGTAGCTGCGGCGCTTGCCGTCGCGCAGCAGGAACTCGACGTACTGGCCGGCCTTGTACTGCAGGCGGTCGTTGGCCGGCAATTGCAGCGAGAGCACGATGACATCGTCGGCCTTCTTGTCCAGCGCGGCCACGCGCACCGGCAGCTTGCGGATCGGGAATTCGCCCACGCCCGCCACTTCGCGCGCTTCGATGGTCACATCCGACTGCGGCCTGGCGCAGCAGAACAGCGAAAATCCCAGCTTCTCGTCGTTGGCCGACAGCGCGCGCTCCTGGTGCGGGCCGTGCTCGACCTGGCCGGAGACCAGTTTGCCCTTGCACGAGCTGCAGGCGCCGTTTTTACAGCCATAGGGCAGGCCCACGCCTGCGCGGATGGCCGCATTGAGGATGGTTTCGCCTTCATCGCAGGTGAATTGGCGGCCGCTTGGCTGGACTGTGACTTGGAAACTCATACAATTGCGCTTCTGGACTAAGGAAAATAGGTTAATAAAACTGTGAAAAAACTGGGTTTGCCACGCGTTCTGATACTGGGTTGCGGCGATGTCGGCCTGCGCCTGCTGCCGCTGCTGCTGCCGCGCTGCCGCGTGCTGGCCGTCACCAGCAACCCGCAACGCTGCGCAGAGCTGCGTGCGGCCGGCGCCGTTCCCATCGTGGCCGACCTCGACCGGCCGCATACGCTGGGCCGGCTGGCGCGCCTGGCGCCGACCGTGGTGCACCTGGCGCCGCCGCAGTCGGCCGGCCGGCACGACCGCCGCACCCGCAATTTGGCCGCCATTTTACCCGAGGGCACGCGCCTGGTTTATATCAGCACCACCGGCGTCTACGGCGATTGCGGCGGCGAGCGGTTTGACGAAACCCGCCCGGTGCGGCCGCAGAATGCGCGCGCGGTGCGCCGGGTGGATGCCGAAAACGTGCTGCGCGCCTGGGCCAGGCGCTGCGGCGCGCGCGTGTCCATCCTGCGCGTGCCCGGTATCTATGCGGCCGACCGGCTGCCCGTCGAGCGCCTGCAAAAGAGCACGCCCGCGCTGCTTGCCGCCGACGATGTCTATACCAGCCATATCCATGCCGACGACCTGGCGCGCGCGGCGCTGGCGGCCATGCGGCGCGGTTCGCCCAACCGCATCTACCATGCGGTGGACGACACCGAGCTGAAGATGGCCGACTACTTCGACGCCGTGGCCGATGCCGTCGGGCTCCCGCGTCCGCCCCGCTTGCCCCGGAGTGAGATGGAACGCAGCGTATCGCCGATGATGCTGTCGTTCATGTCGGAATCGCGCCGGCTGGATAACCGGCGCCTCAAGCAGGAGCTGGGGGTGCGGCTGGATTACCCCAGCGTGCAGGCGCTCCTGGCGAAGCGGGGGATCGAGCCGGCTTGATGGCACATTGGCGAATCCTTTTCTCTTTATGCAATTTTTGAGTCCTCCTTATTCGGATTTCGAATAAGCATAAGAATTTAAAGTAGTTGTCTTGCATTGGCAGCAACAGTAAAGTCCAGCGCTAACGTGAAATAAATGGGGATTTTGTCCGCATGCCAGACAAGACGGCCACAGGCCGCGGGGCATCGGCGCCGCGCAAGACATCGCCGGACCGCTCGCCAGTTATCCTCCTTCCCAACCAATCCTATCCACTGCAGCGGCTGCCCACGCGCCGCGGGACGACATGAAGCTATCTTTCAAGAACGTCGCCAAGCATTTCGGCGGCCTGCATGTGATCGACGAATTCAGCCGCGATATCGAATCGGGCGAACTGGTCGCGCTGGTCGGCCCTTCCGGTTGCGGCAAGTCGACCCTGCTGCACATTGCCGCCGGCCTGGAAAAGGTCAGCTCGGGCTCGGTCACCGGCGACGGCCAGGAAATCAAGGCGCCGCATCCGGAACGGACCTTGATGTTCCAGGAAAACGCCCTGTACCCCTGGCTCACGCTGGAGCAGAACGTGGCGCTGGCGCTGGAATTCCAGCAGGTCGACAAGAACAAGGCAGCCCAACAGGCGCGCGTGTGGTTGGAGAACGTCAAGCTCAAGGGCTTCGAATCGTATTACCCGCACCAGGTCTCGGGCGGCATGCGCCAGCGCGCGGCCCTGGCGCGCGCCTTCATTTCGCAGCCGAAGGCGCTGCTGCTGGACGAGCCTTTCGGCGCGCTCGACGCGCTCACCCGCATGACGCTGCAAGATGCGCTGCGCGACCTGATCCGCCAGCAGGGGCCGACCGTGCTGCTGGTCACCCATGATGTCGATGAGGCGCTGTTCCTGGCCGACCGCATCTTCGTGTTCAGCCCGCGTCCGGCCAAGGTGCTCAAGGAATTCAATCTCGTGCATCACGAAAAGACGCACGACCTGTCCGAATTCGCGGCCGTCCGCCGCGAGATCCTTTGCCTGCTCGGCATCCATGCCGAACAGGATGATTTTTCCAAAACACTAGAAGGGGTTGGAGTATGAAACTCGCACGCATCCTGGTACCTGCGCTGGCCGCCCTGGCCGCATTGGCGTTCACCAACAACGCGCTGGCGCTGGAGAAATTCAAGATCGGCTACCTGCGCGTGATGGACGACGCGCAAGCCATGGCCGCCTATGAAGCCGGCCTGTACAAGAAGTACGGCCTGGATGTGGAACTGATCGAATTCAAGTCCGGCACCGACCTGGTCAAGGCGATTGTCGGCGGCCAGCTCGACAGCGGCGTGTTCGGCTTCTCCAACGCCGTGGCCTGGGCCTCCAAGGGCGCCGACCTGAAGGTGGTGGGCGGCGCGCAGCTGGGTTACCACGCGCTGGTGGCGCGTGAAGACTCCGGCATCAACAAGGTGGCCGACCTCAAGGGCAAGACCCTGGCCTCGCAAGCCGAGGGCAGCACCGCCGACACCGTGTTGAAGGGCGTGGTGTTCAGGGATGCCGGCATCAAGCCGGACGACGTCAACGTGATGGGCGTGTCGCCGCAGGTGGCGGTGCAGTCGCTGGTGGGCAAGCGTGTCGACGCCGCCTTCCTGTTCGAGCCGCAGGCGCGCATCGCGCAACTGATCGCGCCGGTCAAGCAGATCTATGAAATCGGCGAAGTCTGGCCTTTCCCCTGCATGGTGGTGATTACCTCGGGCGATACGCTCAAGAAGCGCCGCGACGCCGTGTGGAAGTCGCTCGATGCCCAGCGCGACGCCATCGCGCTGCTGCAGAAGAAGCCGGCCGAAGCGTCCAAGCTGATCGCCGGCTACTTCATCGCCGAGCCGACCCTGAAGACGCTCAAGCATGGCGAAGTGCTGCGCGAAGACGTGATCCGCGACGCCATCAAGAGCCAGACCTTCACCCCCAAGATCTCCAAGAAGGACCAGGACCGCATGCAGGAAATTTCCAACATCCTGCAAGAGCAGGGCGCCTTGAAGACGCGTGACGGCAAGCCGTTCGACGTCAACACCATCACCGACCTGTCCTGGCAAACTGCGCGTAAGCTGTAAGCGGGAAGCTACTGCGCAACCCGATCTCGCTCCTGTGATGCTCGCCGTACATCTCGTACGGCTGCGCTTCTCGAAGCGACCTCGGGCTGCTCGCTACGCTTCCCACTCACAGCACAGAGCTGATTTATTTTTTGGTTCGCAGCTTTGCTTCGCTCGCTGCGTATCGTTGAAGTTTTTCACCGGCCGGAGGTTTCCGGCCATCGTCATTTATAAGCGTCAAGCGTTATGAGCTCTCAACGTCGCGTTACCGGTCTCCGCAAGAAACTCGCCATGGTGCTGGCGATCGCTTTCATCCTGTTGATGTGGCAGATCGCCGCGTGGTCGCTGCCGTCGTTCCTGATGCCGGGGGTGCCGTCGGTGGTGGTGCGGCTGTGGGAGGAAGTGCAGTCCAGCAACTTCCGGCTGGCGCTGTATGGCAGCCTGTACCGGTTGGGGCTGGGTTATGGCTCGGCGCTGCTGTTGGGGATCGGTTTCGGGCTGGTCGGCGCGGTGCTGTTCTTCTTCCGCGAGGTGCTGAAGTCGGCCATCGTGATCCTGCAATCGATCCCGTCGATCGCCTGGGTGCCGCTGTTCCTGATCCTGATGGGGTTCGGCAACCTGCCGATGGTGGTGGTGGTGGCCATCGCCGCGTTCTTCCCGGCCGCGCTGTCGGTGATGAACGCGACCGAAAGCGTGCAGCAGGTGCATGTATCGGCCGCGCGCGTGATGGGCGCCTCGCGCCTGGGCTTGTTGCGCCGGGTCTACCTGCCGGCGGTGATGCCGGAACTGATCACCGGCGCCCAACTGGCCTTCGGCAACGCCTGGCGCGCGCTGATCTCGGCCGAGATGCTGGTCGGCTTCGGCAAGGGGCTGGGCCGCACCCTGGCGTATTCCGGCGAAACCGCCGACATGGTGGGGGTGATGGCCAATATCCTGACCATCGCCATTCTCGCCGCGCTGATCGACCAGGTGATCCTGGAAAAGCTGAAGCATCGCCTGCTGCGCTACCAATACGTCTAAGGTCTAAGTCTTCCGCCATGCAGCCCGCACGCCTGTTCTTCCCGCTCTTGCTGCTGCTCTGCGGCAGTGTGCAGGCGGGCGTGCTCGATGCGGCCAGGCAGGCCGGCATCCTGCGCGTGGGACTGGATTACGTGCCGCCGGCCTACAAGGGCGGCATGAAATTCCGCACGCCCGAGAGCGTCGACACCGTGCTGGCCGACGATCTCGCCGCGCAGTTCAAGATCAAATCCGCTTACCTGAAAAATGCATCTGGCATCCGCGCCGATGTGGCGCTGACGCTGGCGCCCGAGGGCGAGGCCGGCGATGCCGATACCGTCGTCATTCCCACCGGCTATCGCGCCGGCGGCATGGCCATCATGCGTACCGACACCAGCATCAGGAAATGGGACGACCTGAAGGGCCGCAGCGTGTGCGTTTCGGAAGGTTCGCCCTACGTCGGCACGCTGGCCTCGCGCTATGGCGCCATCGAGAAGCTGATGCGCGCGCCGGCCGATTCGCTGCTGGCAGTGCGCACCGGACTATGCGACGCGGCCGTGCATGACGACAGCCTGATGAAGGAATTGCTGAAGCTGCCCGAGTGGAAGAAATTCTCCGCCCAGTTGGCGCCTGCCAGCCGCCAGGCGCTGGTGTTGAAGGTGCGCGGCGCCGACGCTGCCGATCTGGCCGCGCTCAGGCAGGCGACCGGCCGCTGGAACAATGCCTTCTGGGCCGGCGTCAGGAAGAAGTGGGTCAACAACGTGGCCTTCGAGGTTTACCTGGACCAGAACGTGCCGGATTGCCACTGAGGCCACTGAGTTTCCGGTTCCGCCCAACTTGCTATCGTGGCAATTCGGCTTTGCCTTTTGGCATCTTTTCCCCGGGTTTGCTTGCTTCCCGTATAACAGGCTGTATCGATGCCGCAGTTTTTTTGCGGATGCATGCTGTTGCCAGGTTGCAGAGTTCGGCAATGGGCGTACCATGGTGGCCAGCACCGAATATCAGCGATAGCAACAGGAGGCCAGCGTGTCCGTCGATCTCGCAATCGTACCCAGTTCCAGCACCACCGCATCTACATCCACTTCCACTGCCTCATCGGTCACCGATCCGGAGGCGGTGCGCCGGGCCGATGAAGCGCGCATGGCGCAAAAGGCCGAGCAGCGCCGCCAGGAACAGATCCAGGCCGACCAGAAGCGCGCCGAGGCTGAACTTGAACAGCGCAACCGCCGCGAACAGATTTCCCGCAATTCCAATGGCGAAGTCATCGGCACCACGGTGAACGCGGTAGCCTGAACGCACCTTCTGCATGAACAAAGCCCGCACGGCGATGCCGTTGCGGGCTTTTGTCTTTCCGGCTCCGGCGCGCCTCAATCCGAGGCGTTGAGCGAACCGAGGAGCCAGGTCTCAGCCATGTCGATCTGGTTGATCAGCATCAGGAAGGTTTCGTCGTTGATGCGCTGTTCGGCGCGCAGGTAGTGGATTTCCATGCGCTCGGCGCGGATCGCCTCCAGCCTCAGTTCGCGTTCGAATTGCTTGAAGCGGTTGGCGGCGCGATGGGTCTCCTCCGAATCGCTCTCGGCATTCATGCGCATGCGGTAGGTTGCCAGCAGGCTGCCGCTGACTTCGGTCAGCAAGGCCAGGTCGGACTCGTCCAGGCCGTGGCCGATGCGTTCCTGGGCTTCCTCGATACGGCGCACCGCCGCTTCCGACAGGCGCATGCGCGCGTTCATTTCTTCCGTGCGGCGGCGCTTGGCTTCGGCATCCAGTTGCAGGTCCTTCAGCATCCACGGCAGCAGGAAGCTGCCGAACAGCAGCGAGCAGACGATCACCCCGGTGGCCAGGAAGATCAGCAGGTCGCGCGCCGGGAAGGGCGTGTGCTCCTTGAGCAGCAGCGGGATCGACATCACGCCGGCCAGCGTGATCGCGCCGCGCACGCCGGAGAGGGCGGTGATGCCGATCAGGCGCAGGTCGAACTTGCGGTTGCGCCCGCTCTGGCCGCGCACTGCGTTGGCGAAACGGCGCATGCGCAGGTTGATCCACACCCAGATGAAGCGCAGCACGATCAGCGCCACGGTGATGGCGAGGATGTAGGCGAACAGGTACCACACCGGCACGTCGCCGGCGGTCTTGGCATCGGCATGGGCGAGGCTGACGATGCCCGGCAGCTGCAGGCCCAGCAACAGGAACGACATGCCGTTGAACACGAACTCCATCATGGTCATGATGCTGCGGCCCTGCATGCGGGTCGCGGCCGACTCGCCGCCGGCGGTTTCGATGTAGGGCATCAGCATGCCCGCCGCGACCGCAGCCAGGATGCCGGACAGGCCGAAGTGTTCGGCGAAGATATAGGCCGTGAAGGGGATCAGGATCAGCAGCACCACCTGGATGCCGGGTTCGTCGCCGGCCCATTCGATGATCTTGCGGCGCACCAGGCCAAATCCCCAGGCGACGATCAGGCCGATGGCCAGGCCGCCCACCGAGATCAGGACGAAACTCAGGCTGGCGTCGAGCAGCGAGAAGGTGCCGGTCACCACCGCGGCGATGGCGAACTTGAAGGCCACCAGGCCGGACGCGTCGTTCATCAGCGCCTCGCCTTCCAGCACGTGCTGCATCGAGGCCGGCAAGCGGCCCTTGCCGATGATGGACGATACCGCCACCGCGTCGGTGGGCGAGAGCACCGCAGCCAGCGCGAAGGCCGAAGGCAGGGAGATCACCGGGATCATCCAGTGGATGAAGTAGCCCACGCCGACCACGGTAAACAGCACCAGCCCCAGGGCCAGCGCCAGGATCGGTTGCGCCAGGCGGAAGAATTCGCGCTTGGGCATGCGCCAGCCGTCGGTAAACAGCAGCGGCGGGATGAACAGCAGCAAGAACAGTTCCGGGTCGAAACTGATCTTCAGTCCGAACAGCGGCAGCGCCAGCACCGCGCCCAGGCCGATCTGGAACAACGGCAGCGGCAGTTTGAAGGGGACCAGGCGCGCGGCCACGCCGGAGACGGCAACGGCCAGCAGCAGGATCAGGACGGTGAAGACGATTTCCATGGTTGAGCGATATTGGATGAGCGGTGCGGAATGCTGCGCCGGCGTCAGTGAGACGGCGGTTGGTAATCCAAACCAAAGCGGGATGAAAGTTCGCTGAGCCGTTTGTCGCGCGTCCACAATTGCGCGCCCGGCGTAATGAGCGTGGACGCCAGGAGAACCAGGTCGACCAGCCCGCATCCTTTGCCAAACAGTTGTTCTCTTTCCACGAATGCAGCGACTTCGTTAAACCCGGCCGAGTGCGCCTGCTGCAGAAAGCCCAGGCTCTTGAGCGTAGCCGCCCGATCCGGCGGGGTGCCGCAGGATATTTCCAGCAGCACCATGGGATGGGTCAATACCGCGTCGGCGTTGAGCAAGGCTTTTAACGCCGCGTTTCCGTAACGGAAATGATGTACCCATACCGAGGTGTCGACCAATACCATCCCGGCCATCAACAGCCTTCCCCGCGCTTGCGAGGAATGTCCTGCATATCCGGCATGGCGCCGCCCAATGCGGCCAAACGCCTGGCGGCGTGGACGCGTACAAAGGTCTTGATTGCCTCGCGGAAGATTTCAGACTTATCCATCGCTGGATCGGCCAATTCAAGGGCCTCTTTGTAGAGGTCGTCATCGATTGTGACAGTGGTACGCATAGGGGCTCCTGCATCAAAATTGATGCTTGATGATGCTGATAATAGCACCGAATGCAAGAGGCTGATATTGGGAAGCGGGGCCATGTCAATGTTGCGGTGAAATCCCCGCCAGCTCCCGCGCAATGAAATCGACAAAGCTGCGGATGCGGTTGGACATCTGGTGCCGTTGCGAATACACCGCGAAGATGTCGGCGTTGGGCGTTTGCCAGCCCGGCAGCACCTGCACCAGCCGGCCGTCTTCCAGGTAGGGACGGATGTCCCACTCGGCGCGCATCAGGATGCCGTGGCCATCGAGCGCCCACTTGACGGCGATCTCGCCGTCGTTGGTGGTGAGGTTGCCGCGTATCTTCACCGTCTCGGTCTTGCGTGCCGCGCCCGAACCGGAAGACAGCCGCCACACGCCATAGGCTTCGTCGCCCTGGCGGATGCCCACGCAGTTGTGCTTGGTCAGGTCGTGCGGAGTGACCGGCGTGCCGCGCTTGTTGAGATAGCCAGGCGTGGCGCACAGCAGGCGCGCATTGGCCGCCAGCCGGCGCGCCACCACGCGGGTGTCGGGCGGTTCGCCGAAGCGGATGCAAACGTCGAAGCTGTCGTCGGTCAGCGGCGGCGGCATCACCGACAGTTGCAACTGCACCGACACCTGCGGATGCTCGCTGACGAACCGGGAAATCACCGGCGCCACATGGCTGCGCCCGAAACCCAGCGTGGCGTTGACCCGCAACAGACCCTCCGGGCGACGCTTGGAGCTGCCCAGCAGCTCCGACAATTCATCGATCTCGTCCAGGATGCGGCGCGCATGCTCCAGGTAGAGCTCACCCTCGGGCGTGAGCGTCATGCGGCGCGTGGTGCGGTTGACCAGCGGCACGCCGGCGCGGCTTTCCATCTGTGCCAGGTGCTTGCTGACCGCCGCCGTGGTCAGTCCCATCTCGCGCGCCGCCGCCGACAGGCTGCCGGCCATGGCCAGCACGGAGAAGAAGCGCAGGTCGGCGGGGAGGACGGTGTCCTGCATCGGTTTATCTTTAATCTAAAGTTAAGAATGCTTTAAGTATAGCGTCGGTTCTTAGCAATCAATGTCGATACAGTACCGGTCACCCATACATTTTTCGAAAGGCCGGAGACATGAAGACATACCGCATTGCAACCATCCCGGGCGACGGCATCGGCAAGGAAGTGGTTCCCGCCGGCCGCAAGCTGCTCGAAGCGCTGGCCGCCACCAGCAGCAAGTTCGCCTTCGAATTCGAAGACTTCGACTGGGGCGGCGACTACTACCGCAAGACCGGCGCCATGATGCCGGCCGACGGCCTGGACGCGCTGCGCAACAAGGATGCCATCCTGTTCGGTTCGGCCGGCGACCCGCACATCCCCGACCACATCACCCTGTGGGGCTTGCGCCTGAAGATCTGCCAGGGCTTCGACCAGTACGCCAACGTGCGTCCGACGCGCATCCTGCCCGGCATCGACGCGCCGTTGAAGCGCTGCAAGCCGGAAGACCTGAACTGGGTCATCGTGCGCGAGAATTCCGAAGGCGAATACGCCGGCGTCGGCGGCCGCGTGCACCAGGGCCATCCGATCGAAGCCGCGACCGATGTCTCGATGATGACCCGCGCCGGGGTCGAGCGCATCATGCGCTTCGCCTTCAAGCTGGCGCAGTCGCGTCCGCGCAAGCTGCTGACCGTGGTCACCAAGAGCAACGCCCAGCGCCATGCGATGGTGATGTGGGACGAGATCGCGCTGCAGATTTCCAGGGAGTTCCCGGACGTGAAGTGGGACAAGGAACTGGTCGACGCCGCCACCGCGCGCATGGTCAACCGTCCCGCCACGCTGGACACCATCGTCGCCACCAACCTGCACGCCGACATCCTGTCCGACCTGGCGGCCGCGCTGGCCGGCAGCCTGGGCATCGCGCCCACCGGCAATATCGATCCCGAGCGCCGCTACCCGTCGATGTTCGAACCGATCCACGGGTCGGCCTTCGACATCATGGGCCGTGGCTTGGCCAACCCGGTCGGCACCTTCTGGTCGGTGGTGATGCTGCTGGAACACCTGGGCGAGCATGAGGCCGCGGCGCAGGTCATGCGCGCGGTCGAGGCGGTCACCGCCGATCCGGCGCTGCATACCGGCGACCTCGGCGGCCAAGCCACCACGGCGCAGGTGACCGAGGCTGTGTGCGGCTTCGTCGCCAAGGCCGCGCAAGTGCGACAGGCGGCCTGAGCCCGAGCCGGCGGCCGACGCGGCCGCCGCTTCCTCCGGATGTACCGAACGCCGGCGCCGCAAGGCGCCGCGGGGGAAGCTTTGCGCGCATTCCAACAAAAATCCAAGACGGGGCCGCGAGCCTCGCCACCCTCTCCAAGGAGGAGACCATGAACACCGATCACACCGATATCGAAGCCCGCGTATCCCGCAAACTCATGTGGCGCATCATTCCCTTCGTGATGCTGCTGTATTTCATCAGCTTCCTCGACCGCGTCAACGTCGGCTTCGCCGCCATCACCATGAACAAGGCGCTGGGCCTGTCGCCGACGGCCTTCGGCCTGGGCGGCGGGCTGTTCTTCATCGGCTACTTCCTGTTCGAGGTGCCGTCCAACCTGATCTTGCACAAGGTCGGCGCGCGCATCTGGATCGCCCGCGTGATGATTACCTGGGGCCTGATCTCGGCCATCTCGGCGTTCGCGGTCGGCCCCAACAGCTTCTATGTGCTGCGCTTTTTGCTGGGCGTGGCCGAAGCCGGTTTCTTCCCCGGCATCATCCTTTACCTCTCGCTATGGTTCCCGGCCAAGCAGCGCGCGGTAGCGGCCGCCTGGTTCATGGCCGCCGCGCCGATCTCGGTGGCGCTGGGCTCGCCCTTGTCGGGCGCCATCATGCAGATGCCTTCCATGTTCGGCCTGGCCGACTGGCAGATGCTCTACATCATCGAGGCGGCGCCGGCGGTGATCCTCGGCTTCGTGGTGCTCAAATTCCTCACCGACAAGCCGGAGCAGGCCGGGTGGCTGGCCGACGATGAGCGCGCATGGCTGGTGGCGCGCCTGAAGTCCGAGGCGGATGCGAAGAAGGGCGGCCACGGCCATACCGCCAGTGCCTGGCGCGCCTTGAAGGACATGCGGGTGCTGACCCTGGCATTGATCTACTTCGGCACTTCCGCCGGGCTCTACACACTGGGCCTGTGGGCGCCGCTGATGATCCGCGAATTCGGTTTCTCGCCGTTCCAGACCGGCCTCCTGAGTGGCGTGCCCAGCGTGGTGGCCGTGGTGGCGATGGTGCTGTGGGCGCGCCATTCCGACCGCAGCGGCGAGCGCACCTGGCATGTGGTGATTCCCTGCGCGCTGGCCTGCGTCGGCTTCCTGCTGGCCGGCAACGCCACCACCGCGCTGTTCGTGGTGCTGTCGCTGGTGGTGGTGAACGTGGGCATCAGCTCGGCCAAGGCGCCGCTATGGGCCATGCCAAGCACCTTTCTTTCCGGCGCCGGCGCGGCGGCGGGCATCGCGATGATCAATTCGCTGGGCAACCTGGGCGGCTTCGTCGGCCCGTTTGCGATCGGCTGGTTGAAGAGCGTGACGGGCGGCTACAGCGCCGGCCTGTACGTGGTGGCAGGCACGCTGGCGCTCTCGGCGGTCGTGACGCTGATGCTGAGCCGCCAGACGCGCCTGCATGCCGCCGGCGTGGCCAAGCCCAGCCACGGCGGCTGAAGGGGGGGCGCATGGACAAGCTCCTGCAGTGCTTGCGCGACTACCTTGAGCGCGCCGCGCAAGCGCACAGCGGTTTGCTGTTCTGATCCGTTCTGATCGCTGGGTCGATGCGTCGTCTGAAGCGGGCCTGCGGGCCCGTTTCGTTTGGGTTTGTTCTGCAACGCAGCATAAATTCTCATGGCTTGACACTTCACCGCCGGGTACCTATCCTCCACAGCCATTGGTCTTACCTTTCCCGGCATCGCCGGCGGCCAGCAAGGCATTGCCTCCATGGCAATGATTCATCCGACCCTTAGGCGCTCACCCGACCGTATGTCTTTTGATCCCATCGTCCAGAAGTCCATTTCCGAGCAAGTCGCCCAGCGCTTGCTGACCATGATCCGCAGCGGCCTGCTCAAACCCGACCAGCAACTGCCGCCCGAGCGCGAGCTGGCCGCCATGCTGGGCGTGGGCCGCCCGGCCGTGCGCGAGGCCATCCGCGGCCTGGCGCTATTGGGCCTGTTGCGCATCCGCCAGGGCGAGGGCACCTTCGTCAGTTCGCTGGAAACGCGCGAGCTGCTGGAACCGCTGGAAATGATCATCGACCTCAACGCCGGCACGCTGGAAGCGCTGTTCGACGCGCGCCTGATCATCGAAACCGGCGTGGCCGCCCTGGCCGCCACCCACATCGGCGAGGCCGAACTGGCGCACCTGGTGCGCAACGTGGAAGACGAAGCGCGGCTGTTGTCCGACCCGGCCGCCTTCGCCGCTGCCGATGTCGAGTTCCATGAAGCCATCATCGAAGCCTGCGACAACCCCTTCCTGCAAAGCATCGCCGGCAGCCTCTACATGCTGGGCAAGAAGAGCCGCACCATCACCTCGCGCATCCCGGCCACGCTGGAGCGCAGCCTGCAGGACCACCGCGAGATCCTCGATGCGCTCAAGGCGCGCGATCCGCAAAAGGCCGCCGACGCCATGCGCAGCCACCTGATCCACGTACGCGACGCCTACCGCGGCGCAGCCCGCAACAAGGACGAATCGGTACACGATTAAGGCATGAAGCGCCGCCGTTGCCGTTTCCATGCGGCGCTCCACAACGGCGGCATTGGCAGTACCGTCGCGGCGCCATGCCCGCGATGCCCGATACAGAACAAGCGATACCGGCAGGGCGCAGGGCCGCCCAACCCCATGAGCCGGAGCATGAACGATCAATCACCGTCATATTTTCACAGGAGAACAGCATGTTGGATCTGGCTGGAAAAGTCGTCTTCATCAGCGGCGCGAGCACCGGCATCGGCGCCGCCGCGGCCCGCGCCTTCGGCGCCCGCGGCGCCCACGTCGTGGTCCACTACAACAGCTCGGCCAAGGAGGCCGAACTGGTCGCCGCCGAGGTGCGCGAAACCGGCAGCAAGGCCATTGCCATCGGTGCCGACGTGCGCGACAGCAACGCCATCAACCGGGCCATCGCCAGCGCGGTCGAACAGCTCGGCCGCATCGACGTGCTGATCAACAACGCCGGCAGCCTGGTCAAGCGCGAGCCGCTGGAAAAGGTCACCGACGAACTGTTCGACGACATCGTCCACATCAACGCCCGCTCGGTCGTGGCCTTCACGCGCGCCGTGATCCCGGTCATGCGGCGCCAGGGCGGCGGCAACATCATCAACGTCACCTCGGTCGCGGCGCGCCACGGCGGCGGCCCGGGCGCGCTGATCTACGCGGCGTCGAAAGGGTTTGTCAGCACCATTACGCGCGGCATGGCCAAGGAACTGCTGGCCGACAAGATCCGCGTCAACGCGGTGGCGCCGGGCGTGATCATGACCCCGTTCCAGGAGCGCTTCACCACGCCGGAACAGCTCGAAGCATTCCGCAAGACCATCCCGATGGGTCGCATCGGCGATCCGGACGAGTGCAGCGGGGCTTTCCTCTACCTGGCCTCGGAGCAGATGTCGGGATATGTGACGGGGCAGATCATCGAGGTGAACGGGGGGCAGTACATGCCTTGACCGGGGATGCCTGCAGGCAGAAAGCCGCCGTTGGCGGCTTTTGTCTTATCTGGGGACGTGCTTTCCTCGCCATGCCAGCTTGGCATGTCCTTTGCTCGTTGTAGCACCATGATGCCGCTTCTTTCCGATGTCCATACCGGCAGCGATAGCGATTTGCTGCGCGACAAGCTGACCCTTCTCCTCGACTCCACCGGCGAAGGCATCTACGGCATCGACCTCGACGGCCGCTGCACCTTCATCAACCGCGCCGGAGCCGACATGCTGGGTTACCGGGTGGCGCAGGTGCTGGGCCGGAACATGCACGACCTGGTGCATCACAGCCATGAGGACGGCGGCCACTATCCGGAGGAGGAGTGCCCGATCCTGATGGCTTTCCGCAAGGGCGAGTCGTGCCGAGTGGATCAAGAGGTGTTCTGGCGCGCCGACGGGACTTGCTTTCCCGCCGAATATTCTTCCTACCAGATCGTCGACGACGGCCGGGTACGCGGGGCGGTGGTCACGTTCAGCGACATATCCAAGCGGCGCCAGGCCGAGGAGCAGCTGCAGCGCGCCAAGGCGGAGCTGGAACTGCGCGTGGCCGAGCGTACCCGCGAATTGTCGGCCGCGCTCAGGCAGGTGCGGCAACTGTCGGCCCATGCGCACTCGGTGCGCGAGGACGAACGCACCCGTATCGCGCGCGAGATCCACGACGAGCTGGGCAGCCTGCTGGTGGCGCTGAAGCTGGATGTGAACTGGATGGCCAAGCGCGTGGCCGACCGCGAGCCGGTGGCGCGCAAGTGCGAGGCGATGGACCGGCTGATCGAGGCGGCGGTGGACAATGTCGGGCGCATCATCACCGACCTGCGTCCCAGCATCCTCGACCACCAGGGCCTGATCGCGGCGCTGGAGTGGCAGGTGCAGGAATTTTCGGAGGCCACCGAGTTGCCGTGCGAGGTGGAGTTCGATATCGCGCCGGAAGCTTTCGCGCCGGACGGCGCCAAGGCCACGGCGGCGTTCCGTATCTTCCAGGAAATGCTGTCCAACGTGGCGCGGCATGCCAGGGCCACGCAAGTGCGCATCGCGGTGCGGCTCACGCCCGCCGAGCTGGCCATGGAGGTGGAGGACAACGGCGTGGGGGCGGCGCGCGATGCGCTGGAGGCTTCGACTTCCTACGGTGTGATGGGCATGCGCGAGCGCGCCTTGCACTTCGGTGGCGCACTGACCATCGCTGGTGCGCGTTTTGCACCAGCCGATGACATGCCCGGCACGCTGGTGTGCCTGCGGTTGCCGTTGGCCAATCGCGGTTGACAGCTTGATACGACAGCTTGATACGACAGCTTGATACAAGGATAAGGGATGCCATGACAGTCACCACCGATGCGATCCGCATCCTGCTGTGCGACGACCACCGCATCGTGCGCGAGGGGTTGAAGCAGATCCTGGCCGACACGCCCGATATCGAGGTCGCCGCCGAATGCGCCAGCGGGCCGGAAGTGATGCACAAGGCGCGGGTGGAGGCGATCGACCTGGTGTTGCTGGATATCGCCATTGCGCAGCAGGACGGGCTGGACGTGCTGCGCCAGATCAAGCAGGAGATGCCGCGGTTGCCGGTGCTGATGCTGTCCACCTATCCCGAGAAGCAGTATGCGGCGCGCTGCTACAAGCTGGGCGCGGCCGGTTACCTGAACAAGAGCACCGATCCGGAGCAACTGGCGGCGGCGATCCGCAAGGCGGCCGCCGGCGGCGTGTATGTCAGTCCGCAGATGGCCGAGACGCTGGCCTCGGGGCTGAGCGCGCGCGCTTCCTCGCATGAGCGGGCCGCGCATGAGAGCTTGTCGCACCGCGAATACCAGGTGTTCCAGATGATCGCGGCCGGGCGCAGCGTCAAGGAGATCGCCGACCAACTGGAGCTGAGCCCCAATACGGTGAGCACCTACCGCAGCCGCATCCTGGAGAAGACCGGGGCATCCAACGATGTCGGCATTGCGATGTATGCAGTGCGGCATCAATTGATGCCTGTGTAGGACGAGTTCCCGCCATACGCCATGCACCTGCATGTGTAGTTGAACCACTACAAGGCGTCGTCACACAATGACGCCATTTCCCCCGCTGGCAAATCCCTTGCACACGTTTGAGGCCATCGCAGCAAGCCACCTCAAACTCACCAAACGGGGGAATCATGCCGAAAGCACCGGAACACAATATCTATCACACCTACGACGCCGAGCGCGCCGGGCAGGGCTGCTCGTGCGGCCGCCACGGCAGCCAGCGGCAGCACGATACCGAGCAGGAGGTATTGCGCCAGACCAGGGCGCAGGACGTGGAGACGCTGACGGAAGACGTGGTGGAAGAGTCGATCATGCGCGCCTTGTTCCCGCACATGGCCCGGCGCCGCGACTTCCTGCGCGCGGTCGGCAAGAACACCGCGCGCGCGGCGATCGCCAGCGTGCTGCCGCTGGGCGCGCTGCAGGCGATGGCGCAGGAGAAAAACGGCGCGCTGGAAAAGAAGGACCTCAAGATCGGCTTCATCGCCATCACCTGCGCGGCGCCGCTGATCATGGCCGATCCCTTGGGCTTCTACCGCAAGCAGGGCCTGAATGTGTCGTTGAACAAGACCGCCGGCTGGGCGCTGATCCGCGACAAGATGATCAACAAGGAGCACGACGCCTCGCACTTCCTGTCGCCGATGCCCATCGCCATGTCCATGGGCGTGGGCAGCAATGCGGTGCAGATGCGCATCGCCACCATCCAGAACATCAACGGCCAGGCCATCACGCTGCATGTGAAGCACAAGGACAAGCGCGACCCCAGGCAATGGAAGGGCTTCAAGTTCGCGGTGCCGTTCGAGTATTCGATGCACAACTTCCTGCTGCGCTATTACCTGGCCGAGCACGGCCTCGATCCGGACCGCGACGTGCAGATCCGCGTCACGCCGCCGCCGGAAATGGTGGCCAACCTGCGCGCCGGCAACATCGACGGTTTCCTCGGCCCCGATCCGTTCAACCAGCGCGCGGTGTATGACGAAGTCGGCTTCATCCATCTCCTTTCCAAGGAAATCTGGGACGGCCACCCATGCTGCGCCTTCGGCGCCTCGGAAGAGTTCGTCAAGCAGAATCCCAACACGTTTGCGGCGTTGTTCCGTTCGGTGCTGACCGCCGCCGCCATGGCGCGCGATCCGGCCAACCGCGCGCTGGTGGCCAAGGTGATTTCGCCGGCGGCCTACCTCAACCAGCCGGAGACGGTGGTCGAGCAGGTGCTGACCGGCCGTTTCGCCGACGGCCTGGGCAATGTGAAGAACGTGCCGGGCCGCGCCGACTTCGATCCGGTGCCCTGGGATTCGATGGGCGTGTGGATCCTCACGCAGATGAAGCGCTGGGGCTACATCAAGGGCGATGTCGATTACAAGGCCATTGCGGAAAAGGTGCTGCTGCTGACCGCGGCCAAGAAGCACATGAAGGAACTGGGCCAGCCGGTGCCGGACGGCGCGTACCGCAAGTACGCCATCATGGGCAAGGAATTCGACCCGGCCAAGGCCGAAGCCTATGCCAACAGCTTCGCCATCAAGAGGACGGCGTGATGGACGCGGGAAAGACCGGCTGGCGCGCGGCGCTGATCTCGCTGCTGTTGCTGGGCTGCCTGCTGCTGGTATGGCATGTGGCCACCTTGCCCAAGGAAAGCGCTGCCGGCGCGGCCCAGGATGAGTACGCCAGGTTGATGGGAAAGAGCGGCGGCGCGGCCAAGAGCGACGGCTTCCCGGGGCTGGCGCAGATGGGCGAGACCATCCGCCGCGAACTCTCCAACCCGTTCTACGACAACGGCCCCAACGACAAGGGCATCGGCATCCAGCTGGGCTACTCGCTGGGACGTGTCGGGCTGGGATTTGCGATAGCGGCGCTGGTGGCGATCCCGTTCGGCTTCTTGCTGGGGATGTCGCCGCTGATGCAGCGCGCGCTCAACCCCTTCATCCAGATCCTCAAGCCGATCTCGCCGCTGGCGTGGATGCCGCTGGCCTTGTACACGATCAAGGATTCCTCGGTGTCGGGCGTGTTCGTGATCTTCATCTGCTCGGTGTGGCCGATGCTGATGAACACGGCCTTCGGCGTGGCATCGGTGCGGCGCGACTGGCTCAACGTGGCCAAGACATTGGAAGTGAGGCCCCTGCGCCGCGCGTTCATGGTGATCCTGCCGGCGGCGGCGCCCACCATCCTGACCGGCATGCGCATCTCCATGGGCATCGCCTGGCTGGTGATCGTGGCGGCCGAGATGCTGGTGGGCGGCACCGGCATCGGCTACTTCGTCTGGAACGAATGGAACAACCTGTCGCTGACCAGCGTCATCTTCGCGATCCTGGTCATCGGCGCGACCGGCATGGTGCTCGACCTGTTCTTCGCGCGCTTGCAGAAGCTGGTCACTTATGTCGAATGAAGGACGAAGCTACATGGAAAAGGCATTCCTCAACGTCGAGGGTTTGAGCAAGCGCTACGCCGCCGACGGTCCGCCGGTGTTCGAGCAGGTGTCGTTCGGCATCGAGCGCGGCGAGTTCGTCTGTGTCATCGGCCATTCGGGCTGCGGCAAAACCACCATCCTGAACGTGCTGGCCGGGCTGGAAGCGGCCAGCGGCGGCGTGGTGATCATGGACCAGCGCGAGGTGAAGGGCCCCAGCCTGGACCGCGGCGTGGTGTTCCAGAGCCATGCGCTGATGCCGTGGTTCAGCGTGCTGGGCAATGTGCTGTTCGCGGTGCGTTCGCGCTGGCCCGACTGGCCGCGCGCCAAGGCCGAGGAGCATGCGCGCCGCTTCATCGGAATGGTGGGCCTGAAGGGGGCCGAGCACAAGAAGCCGTCCGAATTGTCGGGCGGCATGAAGCAGCGCGTGGGCATCGCCCGGGCGTTTTCGATTGAACCCAAGATGCTGCTGATGGATGAGCCCTTCGGCGCGCTCGATGCCTTGACGCGCGGCGTGGTGCAGGACGAGCTGCTGAAGATCTGCGCCGCCACGCGCCAGACCGTGTTCATGATCACGCACGATGTCGACGAGGCGATCCTGCTGGCCGACAAGATCTTCCTGATGTCCAACGGCCCGCAGGCCTGCATCGCCGAGGTGGTGGTCAACACCATGCCCAAGGCGCGCACGCGTGAATCGATGCACCACGATCCGCAGTTCTATCGCATCCGCAACCACCTGGTCGATTTCCTGGTGCACCGTTCCAGGCAGATCCAGGCGGCGCAGGCGGCTGGCGGGGCGACGCCGGTCACGCGTGTGGTCACGCCGGGGCTGGAGGAAGCAGCGGCGCAGGACTCCGGTTTTTCACAGGCGCTAGCCTGAATTTCATCCACATTTTCATCCACATCACATCCCATTCAAGGAGAGCAGCATGGATCGTAACCAAGTCACCCAGAAGATCATCGCCGCCAAGGTCAGCAACAAGATGACCTGGGCCCAGATCGCCGAGCGCATCGGCCAGAGCAAGGAATGGACGACCGCCGCCATGCTCGGCCAGATGACGCTGACGGCCAGGCAGGCCGCTGCCGCCCAGGAGCTGTTCGCGCTGACCGATGAGGAAACCCTGTGGCTGCAGATCGTGCCCTACAAGGGTTCGTTGCCCACGCCGGTGCCGACCGACCCGCTGATCTACCGCTGGTACGAGATCGTCAGCGTCTACGGCAGCACCATCAAGGAACTGATCCACGAGGAGTTCGGCGACGGCATCATGAGCGCCATCGACTTCAAGATGGATATCCAGCGCCAGGCCGATCCGAATGGCGATCGCGTCAATGTGATGCTTTCTGGCAAGTTTTTGCCGTACAAGACCTATTGAGGCGGCGTTCCGGAATTGCGGCCCGCAGCGGGTTCGCAATTCCGGCGCAACACGCTCTAAAATAGGGCGCATGCTCAAAGATAAAAAACTCTCCGCCTACAAGCCCTCGGCCACCCGCATCAAGGCGCGCTTCGTCGCCATCTCCTGGCGCGACCTGGCAGTCAGTTTCGGGCCCTTCATCCTGCTGATCCTGATCGGCGCCTGGCTGGTGATCTGGCTGATCAGGCCGGCGCCGCCGTCCGACATCAGCATCGCGGCCGGCCCCAAGGACAGTAATTTCTGGCGCGTGGCCGAACGCTACCGCACTATCCTGGCGCGCGACGGCATCAAGCTCAATATCGTCGAGACCGGCGGCTCGCTGGATAACCTCAAGCGGCTGGCCGATCCGGCGCAAGACGTGGACGTGGGCTTCGTCCAGGGCGGTCTGGCCAGCGCGGTCACGGCCGATGCGCTGGCGCCGCTGGTGTCCTTGGGCAGCATCTCTTATGTGCCGGTCTCCATTTATTACCGCAGTCCGCCGCCGCGCGAGGACGGCAAGCCCGCGCCGCCGTTGCGCCAGCTGTCGGAACTGGCGGGCAAGCGCATCGCCATCGGCGGCGCGGGCAGCGGCTCCAGCGTGCTGGCCTTGACGCTGCTCAAGGCCAATGGCGTGGAGCAGGGCGGCAGCACCGAGCTGTTGAACATCGGCGGCGATGACGCGGCCCAGGCGCTCACCAGCGGCAAGATCGATGCTGCTTTCCTGATGGGCGATTCGGTCTCGGTGGCGACCATGGGCAAGCTGCTGCGCACGCCCGGCATCCGGCTGCTGGATTTTTCGCAGGCCGATGCCTATGTGCGGCGCTTCCGTTACCTGAATATCCTGAAGATGCCGATGGGCGTGTTCGACCTGGCGCGCAACCTGCCCTCGCGCGATACCCAACTGGTGGCGCCGACGGCGGAACTGGTGGCGCGCGACGACTTGCATCCGGCCTTGTCCGACCTGTTGATCGAGGCCGCGCATGAAGTGCACGGCAAGGCCAACGTGATGCAAAAGGCGGGGGAATTCCCGGCGCCGCTGGAGCATGAATATCCCATCAGCGACGATGCCGCGCGTTATTACAAGTCGGGCAAGACCTTCTTCTACCGCACGCTGCCGTTCTGGCTGGCCAGCCTGGTCGACCGCGCCGTCGTGATCCTGCTGCCGGTGATTTTGCTGCTCATTCCCGGCATCCGCCTGGTGCCGATGCTGTACGGCTGGCGCATCCGTTCGCGCATCTACCGCTGGTACGGCGAGCTGATCTCGCTGGAGCGCGGCATCTCGCGCGAGGCGCCGGAACAGCAGGCGGAAATACTCAAGCGCCTGGACGAGATCGAAGCGGCGGTCAACCGCATGAAGATGCCGCTGGCCTTTGCCGACCAGTTCTATGTGCTGCGCGAGCATATCGGCTTCGTCCGTGCGCGGCTGGAGCATGGGGCGCCCTGAACGCCCCGCCACAGGGGGTGGGCAGGGGAAAAGCCGCCGATTGGCGGCTTTGTTGTATAGTGGGCCGTCGCGGCAAAACCACTGTATGAAAAATACTGTGTATTTGTACAGTACTTGTGCTACAGTGAAGCTTCTTACAGACAGACAAGAAGGGGAATCACTGCCATGACACACTTTGATCTTGCTTCAGACGCACGCTTCGCCGTCGCTTCTTCCACTCCCTCGTCGTTCAGCCTGCGTCTCGGCCGCCGCGAAATCTTCGCCTGCCGCGACACTTACGTACGACGCTACCGCGTCAATCCCGTCATCGAATGCAGCGCCGGCATCGAGCCCGGCCACGTTGAAATCCTGTTGTTCCGCCGCTGGTTGCTGGTGCTGTCCAAGGCGCGCGGCTGATGCGTCGCGCGCTCGACTGGCTGGTGATGGACGGCGGCGGCCATGCCGTGGCGGTCGCAGCCATCGCCGCCATCACCGCTGCCGGCCAGGCGGCCAGCCGTTCAGACGCTGGCGCCGGCCGCGAACGTGACCAGGTGCCTGACATCCAGCCGGATGCCGATCCATTCGCCGATGCCATGGTCATGGTGCGAGGGAACCAGCGACAGTAACTGCTGGCCGTTTTCCAGTTCCAGCGTGTAGAGAAACTCCGCACCGCGAAACGATTTGCGCAATACCTTTGCCTTGAAGGGCGAGGCATCGTCATGCATCACATCGTCGGCGCGCAGCAGTACGTCGACCACTGCCGGGCTGGCGCCGGGCGGGGTTGGCACTATGTCATCCTGGCGAGATTGCCGCGGCTGGTGATCCAGGTACTCCGGGTAGCCGTGGTCATCAGGGTCGCTTCCGCTTATCGTCATTGAACGCAGCCGTCCGGCTGCGGTTTCCACTTCGAAAACGCCATCTTGCCGGGGCCGCTGCAGGCGGCCTTGCATCAGCACGCCGTGGCCGATGAAGTCGGCCACGAAGCGCGTCGCGGGACGGTGGTAGAGCGAATAGGGCGTGTCCCATTGCTCCAGGCGGGCCTGGTTCATGACGCCGACCACGTCGCCCACGGCGAAGGCTTCCATCTGGTCATGCGTGACCATCAGGGCGGTGGTGTGCGTGCGCTTGAGGATGTCGCGCACGTCATGCGCCAGCCTTTCCCGCAATTCCACATCCAGGCTGGAGAAGGGTTCGTCCAGCAACAGCAGGCGCGGTTGCGGCGCCAGCGCACGGGCCAGGGCGATGCGCTGCTGCTGGCCGCCGGAGAGCTGGTGCGGGAATTTCTTGTGGGCGTCCGGCAGGCCGACCAGCGTCAGCATCTGGTCGACGACCTCGGCGCGTTGCGCGCGCGCCATGCCGCGCAGGCCGAAACCGACGTTGGCGGCGATGTCCAGGTGCGGGAACAGGGCGAAGTCCTGGAATACCATGCCGATGCGGCGCTCCTCGGCCGGTACGCGCGTGCCGTGGCCGTCCAGTACGCGGCCGTCCAGCAGGATGCTGCCCGATTGCGCCTGTTCCAGGCCGGCGATGGCGCGCAGCAGGCTGGTCTTGCCGCTGCCGGAGGGGCCGAGCAGCACGCCCAGCTGGCCCGGTTGCAGTTGCAGCGAGACGGCGTCGACCGCCGGCGCCGGCGTGCGCGGATAACGGATGCTGACCTGATCGACTTCGAGAAACATGAGGAACTCACTTAAATGGTTACAATTCGCATTCGCTTGCAGTGTAGCGTATGCGCCGGAGCGAGAGCCTCCCGCGCCATGCCGCGATGCATCCTTTGCGGTATTTCCATTTTGTTGTTGTCGTCCTTCTGATTCTTTTTAGTCCATGCCCATCATCGGTTTGCTCGCAGTCCTGATCGCTTTGCCCATCCTCGGTATCCTCGGCGCCTGGCTCGGCCTGGATGCGGCCGGGGTCGACAGCTTGCGCCGGCAGCTGCAGACCGTGCTGCCCGGCTACCTGGTCACCTCGGGGTGGCTGGCGCTGACGGTGACGCTGGGCGTGGCGCTGGTGGGCGGGGCGGCTGCCGTGGTGATCAGCCTGTTCGAATTCCGCGGCAAGCGTTTCTTCTCCTGGGCGCTGCTGTTGCCGATGGCCATGCCGGCTTATGTCTGCGCCTATGCCTATACCGATTTCCTGCAATACGCGGGCGTCGTGCAAAGCACGCTGCGCGGCTGGTTCCCGGGCTTCCGCTTCGATGTGCGCGGTTTGCCCGGCGCCATTTTCCTGTTCGTTTTCACGCTCTATCCCTACGCCTACCTGCTGGCCCGCAATGCCTTGTCCGAGCGCGGCACGCATTTGATGGAGGCCGCGCGCATGCTGGGCACGCCGCTGCGCGAACGCATCGTGCGCGTGGCGCTACCGCTGGCGCGCCCGGCGCTGATGGCCGGCGCCGCGCTGGCGCTGATGGAGACGCTGGCCGATTACGGCGTTTCCGCCTACTTCGGCCTGACGACGTTTACCACCGGCATCTACAAGGCCTGGATGGTGCTGGACGACCGCATCGCCGCCGCCCAGTATGCGTCGGCGCTGCTGCTGTTCGTGGCGATCTTGCTGTGGCTGGAGCGGCGCGAGCAGCAGCGCATGCGCTTTGCGAGCGTACGCGGCCATCGCGGCCATGATGACGGCGCCGAAGCGCGCTTGCCGGTGCTGGGCGGCGGCAGGGCGCTGCTGGCCTGGCTGGTATGCGGCTTGCCGGTGCTGCTGGGGTTTGTGTTGCCGGTGCTGATCCTGCTGCGATTGTGGTGGGGCGAACTGGGGCACACGGCGCAGACCGGTTTCGAGGGCGGTGCGGCATCGCTGTTCAGCTTTTCCCGCTATGCCGGCTGGTTGTGGAACAGCTTCCGCTTCGGCGGCATGGCGGCGCTGGTGGCCATCGTGCTGGCGCTGTCGCTTTGCTTTGCGCTGCGCGCCGGCGGCTTGTCGCGCGTGTCGGGATGGCTGTTGCGCGGGGTGGCGCGGCTGGCGTCGATGGGTTATGCGATTCCCGGTTCGGTGATCGCGGTCGGCATCCTGCTGCCGGTGGCCTGGTTGCAGGTAGTGTGGCCGGCGGCCGGCCTGGGCGTTTTGCTGACGGCTACCTCGCTGGGTGTGATCTACGCATATCTGGTACGCTTCACGGCGGTCGCGGTGCAGTCGGTGGAAGCCGGCTACACGCGCATCCCGGCCAGCGTGGATGAGGCGGCGCGCACATTGGGCAGCGGCCGCGGCGCCATCGCCTGGCGCCTGCATGTGCCGCTGTTGTGGCGCTCGCTGGCGACGGCGGCGCTGATGGTGTTCGTCGATGTGGTCAAGGAGTTGCCGGCGACCTTGTTGCTGCGGCCTTTCGATACCGACACCCTGGCCGTCATCGCCCACAACCTGGCGCGCGATGAGCGGCTGGGCGAGGCGGCGCTGCCGGCATTGTCCATCGTGGCGGTCGGGCTGGTGCCGGTGCTGGTGGTGATGCGCGCGCTGGATGCGCGCCGGAGCTGATCCCTTGCATTTAAGGCTACGCTGCACAAGTCCCCGTGCGTGCCGCCCCCGTTTTGGGCGGTCTGCGGCGTTGCAAATCCTCGCCGGGCTACCAGCCCGGCTGTGGTTTGCGCCTTGCATCCCATCCCAAACCGGGAGCGTCACATTACGGGGACTTGTGCAGCGTAGCCTTAGGCGCGCCGCTCGCATCATCACAGGCAGCCAATACAACTAGTAAGCCATGCGAATGGAGAAACGATGAGCCAATACGATTACGACCTGTTTACCATCGGCGGCGGTTCCGGCGGCGTGCGCGCCGCGCGTTTTGCCGGACAAGCGGGAGCCCGCGTGGCGATCGCCGAGAGCGGCGACCTCGGCGGCACCTGCGTCAATGTCGGTTGCATCCCCAAGAAACTGATGTCCTACAGCGCGCATTACCACAGCGATTTCAGCGATGCGGCCGGCTACGGCTGGCGCCTGGATGCGCCGCCCGGCTTCGACTGGAACACGCTGATCGCCAACAAGGACCGCGAGATCGCGCACCTGAACGATATCTACAAGCGCCTGCTGGACGGCGCCAACGTGGCGCTGCACCGCGGCTTCGCCAGCGTCGAGGATGCGCACACGGTCAACGTCGATGGCCGGCGTTTCACCGCCAGGCATATCCTGGTGGCCACCGGCGGCCATCCCGAACGCCCGGATATCCCGGGCAAGGAGTTCGGCATCACCTCCGACGATTTCTTCCATCTGACGGCCTTGCCCAAGCGGGCGGTAGTGCTGGGCGGCGGCTACATCGCGGTGGAGTTGGCGTCCATCCTCAACGGCCTGGGCAGCGAGGTCACGCTGGTCTACCGCGGCCAGCGCCTGTTGCGCACGATGGATGCCGACCTCGGCGCGTTCCTGGCCGACGAGATGGCCAAGAAGGGCATCCGGCTGGTGTTCAATGTCAACATCGAGGCGGTGGAGGCAGTCGATGCAGCGCAGGCCGGCGAGCATGCGGCCAAGACCGTGCGCCTGTCCAATGGCGATGCGCTGCAGGCCGAGTGCGTGCTGTTCGCCACCGGCCGCAGGCCCAACACCTCGAGGCTGGGCCTGGAGAAGGCCGGCGTGGCGCTGGAAAAGAATGGCGCCGTCAAGGTCAACGAGAATTTTGAAAGCAGCGTGCCCTCGATCCTCGCCGTGGGCGACGTGATCGACCGCGTGGCGCTGACGCCGGTGGCGCTGGCCGAGGCGATGGCGGTGGTGTCGCGCCTGTTCGGCAATGGCGAGCGGGTGATGTCTTACCAGAACATCCCGACCGCGGTGTTCAGCCATCCCAACATCGGCACCGTCGGCTTGAGCGAGGAACAGGCGCGCAAGGAAGTGGGCCAGGTGAAGATCTTCAAGACCGAGTTCAAGCCGCTGAAACATACCCTTTCGCGCAATACCGAACGCACCTTCATGAAGCTGGTGGTGGATGCCGGCAGCGATCGCGTACTGGGCGTGCATATGGTCGGCGGCGAGGCCGGCGAGATCGTCCAGGGGTTTGCCGTGGCCTTGCAATGCGGCGCCACCAAGGCGCAGTTCGACATGACCATCGGCATCCACCCGACGTCTGCCGAGGAATTCGTGACCATGCGCACGCCGGCCGCATAGGCGGTTGATAAAGTCGGTTGATAAAGGCGATTGCGCCGCGCCATGGAAAACGGGGATGACGATGTCATCCCCGTTTTCCTTTACAGGCCTCAGGCAGAAGACCTATGGGCCGTCAGCGCCACAGCGCGTAGCCGATGCGGAATTGCGGATGCTCCTTCCGGTTGTAGGTCAGCAGGCTTTCCCCGTAGCCGTAGAAATAGCTCGCCACCAGGAAGCCGGCGGTGCCCGGGATCAGGCGCGACAAGGGATAGGAGATCTGGGTATCGGCGCTGCCGTGGTTGCCGCGCTGACCCTTGCGCAGGGTGGTGGCGAATTTCCAGCCGTCCGGCTTGCCGTAGGCCAGCTTCAGGTCGACATGGCCGCGGTAGTCGCCGAGGTCGGGATTGTCGCTGCTCGGGCCGAGGCTGGCGTAGGCCTTGGGGGCAACCGTCAGATGGTAGTCGTTGAGGTTCCCGAAGCTGAAGGTGGGTTGGATGAAGTAGGTATTCACGCTGCGCGACTCGGCGCCGTCGCGGCCGTTGGATTCGTGTTCCAGGCCTGTGGCCAGGGCGATGCGGCTGACGAAGCCGTTGCCAAGGCCGGTATCGGGCAGGTAGTAGAACAGGCTGGGGCGATAGTTGGTGTCGCGAAATGGCGCCGACGGCGCGGACAGGTCCCACAGCGAGAATTGGGTGTAGCCGAAATAGAGATTGTCGAGCAGGCCGCGCGAGCGCGGATCGTCCGGCATGAACAGGCGGAACTTGAAGCTCAATTGGAACTTGGCGCTGGCGTCGCCGCCGCTGTTGCCGGCCACGAAATAGATCGGTTCGTTGAACGACAGGCGGGTACTGTCCAGGATGTCCAGGGCCGCCGGCGCGCCGGCCGGGGTAGCGGCGCCCGGCATCGGCGCGGCATCGGCCAGCGCCGGGGCGGGCGCCAGCGGGGGCTGGCCGGGCGCGGGGCGCACCACCATCACCAGCGCCGGCGAGGCATCGATGCCGATGGGTTCGATGCGCACCATGCCCCGCAAGCGTTCGGGCAACATGCCGCGATAACGGATCTTGCGGAATTCCCCTTGCCGCAGCGTGAGGGCGCTCTCGTCGCCATTGCCGTCATTGCCGCCATTATTGTCATTGCCGGCATGGCTTGCCTCGCGCACCAGCGGGATCTGCATCGGCGCAATCATGTCGGCCGAGGCAGACACCATGATGGTTCCCGGCAGCCGGTAGGTGTGTCCGCCCTCATCGTCTGCGCTGACCAGCAGCGTCAGTTCCAGCGGCTGGCGGGCATCCACCTGCCGGGGCGGCTGGAGCAGGGAGATCCCGGCATGTGCGATGGCCGGGAACAAAGCCAGCAGCGGGGCGGCGCGCAATACCCGGGCCAGGGGGAGCGCAAGCTTGAATGGAGCCGGTTGTCTGGGGCGAAGGGAACGGCGCATGTTGTCCTTGAAAAAGTTGGTCTCGATGCCGGCCGTTAAACGGCCGCCATGTTTTGCGCGCAATTCAATTGCGCCGATGCTGAAGGATCGGGAGATTCTTGATGCTTGTAAAGGCCTTGCGGGCCGTCAAAAGATCGGCCAGGCGCAATAAAGTCGCGGCATGTGCGGCAGGAGGCGCCACGCAGGCGATATGCAGGTCGGGAATATTGCTAAAATTATAATTTTGTAAGGGTATTTCCTGATTGTGGCAGAATGGCGCGCCTTATACGCTCGCCGTGATACTCGTCCAGCGTAGTTGTGATGCAGGCGTTTTTTCCCCGTCGGGATGGGAAAACCGAACGCCAGCCGCGGCGGAAAGGCCGTCAGCGGCGTTGTCGTTATCCCGAAAACCAGACGTTCTGATACGCATCGCCCACTGCCATGTTAAGCGCATCCTACGACAGCCTTTTGGTTGCCGTTTCGTTGTTCGTTGCCATCCTCGCCTCGTATACGGCGCTGGATATGGCCGAACGCATCAATACCACCAACAACCAGCATGCCATGGCCGCGCGCATGTGGCTGGCCGGCGGCGCGGTGGCGATGGGCATCGGCATCTGGTCGATGCATTTTATCGGCATGCTGGCTTTCCGCTTGCCGATCCTGCTGGGCTACGACCCCTGGATCACCACCCTGTCGCTGGCGATCGCCATTGCCGTGTCCGGCTATGCGCTGTGGATCGCCACGCGGCCGCAGCTGCCGTGGCGCCGGCTGTTCAGTAGCGCGCTGCTGATGGGCATCGGCATCGCCTGCATGCATTACACCGGCATGGCGGCCATGCGCATGAGTCCCGGCATCGAATACGACCCGCTGTTGTTCGTCGCGTCCCTGTCCATCGCGATCGTGGCGTCGGCCGCGGCCTTGTGGATCGCCTTTCGCCTGCGCCGCAACACGCCGCATGTGAAAGCGGCCCGCGCCGCCGCCTCGGTGGTGATGGGCGTGGCCATCGTCGGCATGCATTACACCGGCATGGCGGCCGCCAATTTCCCGGGCGATTCGATCTGCCTGGCCGCCCGCGAAGGCGTCAGCCCCGGCTGGCTGGCGATCCTGATCATCGTGGTGACGCTGGCCGTGTTGACCATCGCGTTGCTGACGTCGGTGCTGGATGCCCGCCTCGAGTCGCGCACCGCCAAGCTGGCCAGTTCGCTGGCCGAAGCCAACGAGGAACTGACCCAGATGGTGCTGCACGACCACCTGACCAAGTTGCCCAACCGTACGCTGCTGGAAGACCGCCTGACCCAGGCCATCAACAAGGCCTCGCGCAGCAAAGGCTGCTTCGCGCTGATGTTCATGGATCTGGACGGTTTCAAGTCCATCAACGACTCGCTCGGCCACCATATCGGCGACCGCTTGCTGGTCGAGGTGGCGCAGCGCCTGAACAATGCCATGCGCGCGCACGACACGGTGGCGCGCTTGGGCGGCGACGAGTTCGTGATCCTGGTGGAGCTGGGCCAGCCGGACGACGCCATGCCGGTCGCCGAGAAGCTGGTCGAGGTCGTCAACCAGCCCTTTGCCGTGGAAAAGCACGAGCTGCGCGTCTCGGCCAGTATCGGCATCGCCATCTACCCGGATGACGGCGACACGCGCCATGACCTGGTGATCAATGCCGACGCCGCCATGTACCACACCAAGCGCAGCGGCCGCAACGGCTACAACTTCTTCGAACCGTCGATGAACGCCAATGCGCACAACCAGCTGCAATGGCTGCAGGACTTGCGCGTAGCGCTGGAGCGCGGGCAATTCTTCCTGGTGTATCAGCCCAAGTTCACGTCGCCGCATGGCCCCGTGATCGGCGCCGAGGCGCTGCTGCGCTGGCAGCATCCGGTGCATGGCATGGTCGGCCCGGACGACTTCATCGCGCTGGCTGAACGTTCCGGCCTGATCATCCCGATCGGCGCCTGGGTGCTCGACGAGGCCTGCCGCCAGATGCGCGAGTGGCGCACGCTCGGCTACCGGGACTGGAAGATCGCGGTCAACCTGTCGGCGTTGCAGTTCAACGATCCGCAACTGCTCGACGTGGTGCGGGCGATGCTGGACAAGCACCAGTTGCCGCCGCATTGCCTCACGCTTGAGGTGACCGAATCGACCGCCATGCACGACACCGCATCCAGCATGCAGACGCTGCAGAAGATCGCCGACCTGGGCGTGGATATCTCCATCGACGATTTCGGCACCGGTTATTCCAGCCTGTTGTATCTTAAGCGCTTGCCGGCCAACGAACTCAAGATCGACCGCGGCTTCGTCCGCGACCTGTCGGCCGGCACCGAGGATGCGGCCATCGTTTCGGCCATCGTGGCGCTGGGGCGCACGCTCAACTTGCGCATCGTGGCCGAAGGAGTGGAAACCGAAGTGCAGCAGGCGTTCCTCACCTCGGTCGGCTGCGATGCGCTGCAGGGCTACCTGATGGGGCGCCCGGTGCCGCCGGAACAATTCCTGCAGGCAATCGAACCGCAACAGGCGGCCGCGCGCCAAGCCTGACGGCGCGCCAGCTCAGATGACCTTGCCCGGATTCATCAGGTTGTGCGGATCCAGCGCGGTTTTGATGGCGCGCATCAGTTGCAGTTCGACCGGCGACTTGTAGCGCGTGATCTCTTCGCGCTTGAGCGCGCCGAGCCCGTGTTCAGCCGAGATGGAGCCGCCGAAACGGTCGACGCTGTCATGCACCACCAGGTTGATGGCATGCTGCTGGCCGATGAAGTCGGCATCGGCCATGCCGGGCGGCGGCGAGACGTTGTAATGCAGGTTGCCGTCGCCGAGATGGCCGAAGGTCACCATGCGGCAGGCGGGCGAGGCCTGCTGCACCAGCGTGTCGGTGACTTCGATGAATTCGGCGATGCGCGAGATCGGCACCGAGATGTCATGCTTGATGTTCTTGCCTTCGTGGGCCTGGGCCATCGAAATATTTTCGCGCAACTGCCATAGCGCTTTTGATTGCGCGATCGATGCGGCGATGACGGCGTCGTCGATCCATTGCCGTTCCAGCGCGTGGCCGATGACTTCTTCGAACATGGCGCGGGCGTGTTCTTCCGATTCGCTGTCCGACAATTCCAGCAGCACGTATTGGGCGTGGCGCCGGGCGAAGGGCAGGCGCTGCTCGGGGAAGTGCTTGCACACCAGTTGCAGGCAAAAATCCGACATCAGCTCGAAGCCGGTCAGCGCCGGGCCGCAATGCGATTGCGCCAGGTCCAGCAATTGCAGCGCCTGCGCCGGCGTCTTCAGCGCGGCCAGGGCGGTGACTTGCGCGCGCGGCTGCGGGAACAGCTTCAGTACCGCGGCCGTGATCACGCCCAAGGTGCCCTCGGCGCCGATGAACAGGTCGCGCAGGTCGTAGCCGGTGTTGTCCTTGCGCAGGCCGCGCAGGCTGCTCATCAGCTCGCCTTGCGCCGTGACCACTTCCAGCCCGAGGCATAGTTCGCGGCTATTGCCATAGCGCAGTACGCCGGTGCCGCCGGCATTGGTGGAGAGGTTGCCGCCGATGGTGCAGCTGCCTTCGGCGGCCAGCGACAGCGGAAACAGCCGGCCGGCGGCCGCCGCTTCCTGCTGGATGTGCTGCAGGATGCAGCCGGCTTCGACCGTCATGGTGTTGTTGACCGGATCGACGGCGCGCACGCGGTTCAGGCGTCTGGTCGACAGCACGGCGGCGTTGCCTTGCCGGTCGGGCACGCTGCCCAGCACCAGGCCGGTGTTGCCGCCTTGCGGCACCAGCGGCACGCGATGCTGCGCGCACAGCTTGACGATGGCTACCACCTCGGCGGTGTCTGCCGGGCGCAGTACCGCCACCGCACGGCCGGTGAAACGGCCGCGCTGGTCGGTCAGGTAGCCGGCGGTGTCGTGGGTTTCAGTGAGGACATGCGCCGCGCCGATGGCGGCGCGGCAGGCTTGCAGGAATGGATTCATCGCGCGACGCGGGCGCATGCCCGCCTGTATGGATGGGGCCCGCGCCGGGCAGGGCGCGGGGCAGCACAGGGCCGGGAAAGCTTATTGCGAGGCTTTCTGGATCGCCTGGCGGGCGATTTCCCGGGCCGCTTTCTTGAACGGATGCAGGTAGAGCAGGGCGCACAGGAAGTAGGCGGATGACAGCGCGACTTCGACCCAGCCCAGCAGCGCCGACGTGTGCGAGGCGTCGCTGGTGGCGCGCACCAGGCCTTCGGCCAGGTAGACCAGGATCAGCATCGACGACCATTGCATGGTGTAGACATCGCGTTTCAATACGCCGCGCAGCGGCAGCAGCAGGGGGATCACCTTGAGCACCATCCAGGAGCCGCCCGGACGCAGCGGCGCCAGCGCCAGTTCCCAGGCCACGCACAACAGGATCAGGGAAATCAGGCTGACGATGGCGCCAGCATGGAAATAGCGTGCAATGTGTGCCTGAGAGCTGCTCATGATGGTCTCCGTAATTGTTTGGCGGTTTCTGCCAGCCGTTTGCCCAGTGCGATTGCCAGGGCCCGCGAGTCGTCCGACAGCGGCTGGTTGCCGTTGACGCCCGCCCAGTGACTGGCGCCGTAAGGGGTGCCGCCGCTGTTGGTATTCATCAGTTCAGGATGAGTATAGGGCAGGCCGACGATCAGCATGCCATGATGCAGCAAGGGGATCATCATCGACAGCAGGGTGGACTCCTGGCCGCCGTGCATGCTGCCGGTGGAGGTGAACACGCCGGCCGGCTTGCCGGACAGCGCGCCGGAGAGCCACTGCGGGGCGGTGCCGTCCCAGAAATACTTCATCGCCGCGGCCATGTTGCCAAAGCGCGTGGGCGAACCCAGCGCCAGGCCGTCGCATTGTTCCAGGTCGGCGACTTCCACATAAGGGGCGCCGCTGGCGGGCACATCCGGTTCCACCGCTTCGGCCACCGTCGATACCGCCGGCACCGTGCGCAGGCGGGCATCGCAGCCCGGCACGCTTTCCACGCCCTGGGCGATCAGTTCGGCCAGCTTGCGGGTGGCGCCATGGCGCGAGTAATACAGCACCAGGATGGTGGCGTTGGTGTTGACGGAGGCGGAGGGGGAATGTGCGAGGTTCATGCAACTTATTATATTTCCGTTTTTTCCGCTTGCCATCCATGGGGAGCGGATGGCGCAGTCGCCAAAGGCGAGCCGCGCCGCTGCTATTTTCCGTCGATGACCTGCAACAACTGCCATTGCTGGTTGCGCAGCGCGTAGATGCTGAACACCGGCGCCACCAGGTCGCCCTCGCCGTTGAACGCGATCGGGCCGGTAAGGCCGTTGAAGCGGATGCTGTGCAATGCCGCGGTGATCTTGTCCGGCGCCAGCGAATTGGCCTGTTTGACCGCCGCGATCAATACCTGAGCCGCGTCGTAGGCCAGCGGCGCATACGGGTCGATATAACTGCCGAATTCTTCCTCGTAGCTGCGTTGGAAGCTTTTCCAGCCCTTGAGCTTTTCGATCGGCTGGCTGGCTTCGAGCGAGATGATCTGGTTGGTCACCGTCCCGGCCTGTTTCGGGAAGCGCGGGCTGATGATGCTATTGGCGCCGCTGATGAGCGGGACATTGATGTTGAGGCGCTGCATGGCTTGCGCCAGCATGACCGCCTGGTCGTACAGGCCGCCCCAGAAGATGGCGTCGGGATTGTTATTCCTGGCCGCGTTGAGGACGCTGCTGAAATCCGAGGTCTTGTAGCTGACCGAGTCATGGCTGGTGATGTCGGCGCCTTGCGCGCGCACCGCTTGCGCGAACGTTTCGGCGAACGCGCGCCCGGAGGCGATGCCATTGTCGATCACGGCAATGCGCTTGAGGCCGGCGGTTTTGACCGCGTATTCGCCCAGGTATTTGCCGCCTTTCTCGGTATTGCCGACCATCCTGAAGGTGGTCTGGAAGCCCTGCTGCGTGTAGGCGCGGCTGCTTGCGGAGGGCGCCAGTTGTGGTATGCCGGCGCGGCTGTAGATGGCTGAGGCGGCCATGCTGGTGCCGGAATTGCCGTGGCCGATGACGCCGATCACGCCGCGTTTGACAAAATACTCGGCGACGATCGGCGCGGTGCGCAGGTCGGAATTGTCATTCTGGGTGATCAGTTCGAAGGTGATTTCCTTGCCGTCGATCTTGATCTTCTGGCGGTTGGCGGCGTCGACGGCGAGCTGCGCCGCGTTGGCCATGCTCCTGCCAATGCGCACAGAGGCTTCGACCGGGCTCGACAGCGCGCAGGCGAAGCCGATGTACGCCACGTTCGCTTCATGGGCTGGCGCTGCCGCGGCAGGTTGGCCCGCAGACGCCAAGAGGAGGGCGGCAAGTAACATTCCGATGATGTGACGCATGTGGAAATCCCCCCGAAAAGATTGCCGTTGCCGCCGATGCCAGGAGACGTTGCCCCGGCTTGCGATGCTGTTGATGTCCCTTGAAAAAGTTTAGTCGACATTAAGTTGATCGATGGGTCTTTTGTTGAAAACTTTTCGCTAAAAGTTCGGAAAATGAAGAAATATTGGCGATAATCCAATTTTCAGGCCCATCTGGGCCAGGTTGGATTGATCCTGCCGATCGGTCTAAGCATGGCTGGCGTCATGGCCGATGCGGCCGATGGCAATCCGGCCGGCAGGAACCAGTGGGCATGTGAGGAGGTCTCCTTGCGCTCCTTGCATTTGAAGTGAACCGATCCGATGTCTTCTTTCCGTTTTTCCCTGACCCATATGCGTGGTTTGAGCCGTCAGCAGTTGCGCGATCTGTTTCGCTTCGCCGCGAGCCGGCTGGGCGAGGACCGCTTGCCGCAAGTGGCCGGCAGCCTGACCTTCACCACCATCCTCTCGCTGGTGCCGATGCTGACGATCGCATTAGCGCTGTTTACCGCCTTTCCGCTGTTCTCCACCTTCCGCGCTTCGCTGGAGGCGTATTTCGTCGAGAACCTGATGCCCAAGGGCGTGGCCAACACCATCCTGGGCTACCTCAACCAGTTCGCCTCGAAGTCGGCGCGCCTGTCGGCATTGGGCGCGGTGGCGCTGATCCTGACTTCGGTGATGACCATGTCGACCATCGAAAGCGTGTTCAACCAGATCTGGCGCGTCAAGAAATCGCGCCCGCTGGTGCAGCGCGTGCTGGTGTACTGGGCCATCATCACGCTGGGGCCGTTGCTGATCGGGGTGTCGATCAGCGTGACCTCGTTCCTGTCCACGGCCACCGGCGGCGCCGTCAAGAGCCTGCCCTGGCTGGGCGCAAGCTTCTACACGCTGGTGTCGCTGATGCTGTCGACGGTGGCGTATACCTTGCTCTACAGCACGGTGCCCAACCGGACCGTGGACTGGCGCGATGCGCTGGCCGGCGGCTTGCTGGCGGCGGTCGGGGTGGAAATCGCCAAGCGGCTGTTCGCGATCTATATCCTCAAGTTCCCCACTTACACGATGGTGTACGGCGCGGTGGCCGTGCTGCCGATTTTCCTGCTGTGGATCTACATGATGTGGATGATCACGCTGCTGGGGGCGCTGCTGACGGCGGCGCTGCCGGTGGTGCGCTATGAACGCTGGTGGCATGTGTCGTCGCCGGGGGCGGAGTTCATCGATGCGGTCAAGATCCTCAAGTTCCTGCACGCCGCGCGCGCCGGCGAGGAAACCGCGGTGGTCGACATGGGGGAGGTCAGGCGCGCCACCAGGCTCGGCCTGGGCGAATTGCACGACCTGCTGCGCAAGATGGAGGAAGCCGGCTGGGTCGCCTCGATCCGGCCGGAAATCTCCCGCAAGGCATCATGGAACAAGCGCATCGTCGATGGCATGGATCGCTGGGCGCTGGTGGCCAATCCGTGCGGATTGACGCTGGCGCAGGTCTATCGCCTGTTCGTATTCGACGCCTCGGTGCTGGTCCAGGCGGGCGAGGAGGGCGCATTGGCCACGCGTGTGGAAACGGCGATCGAAGCCGCGCTGGCGCAGTCGCTGGACGAATATTGCAGCGCACCGGAAGCGGCGCAGCAAAAGCTCATGGCCACGGCCAGCGCCGCGCCTGCCCCTTATGCCGCGGTGCCGCTGGAAGAGCGGCGCAAGATGTGGGAGCGCTAGCGCCGGGCCGACGCAGCGGTACTCAGAAGGTGTTCTCAGAAGGAAACCTGCCCGGTCAGCATTTGCCAGTACATGGTCCAGTCGCCGATGAACGAATACAAGGGATGGCGAAAAGTGGCCGGCTGGTTTTTCTCGACCATGAAATGGCCAATCCAGGCAAAGCCGTAGCCGCAGACGATGGCGACCGGCAACCACCACCATTGATGGGTGATCAGCAACAGCATCAGGCTCAGCAAGGCCAGCGTCGAGCCGAGGAAATGCAGTTGGCGATTGACCCGATGCGAGTGTTCGCTCAGGTATGTCGGATAGAAGTCGTTGAAGCTGGCATATTCCCGGTCGGGCAGCGCGCTGGACACATCGATCTCCCAGAGTCCTGATGCTTTCAGCTTAGCCAGCGCGTGTCGGATATTCAATGAAATAGTTGCAAAGCAGCGTGATTGCCGGTTGCCGAAACCGCGCCCTTGCCCGTACCATGGTGTTTGCGCCGAAGGGGCGCATGGCCATGCGCATGTTGCCTGCGCGAATTGGATTTTTCAGGCACCATCGGCTACAGTCAAAACAGCACAATATAAATTTAGGATGACATCATGAAAGTCTCTGAAATCCTCAAGGTCAAAGGCAACATTCTGTTCACCGTCACGCCCGAAACCCCGATTCAGGAGGCGGTCGCCGCGATGGCGGAGAAAGACATCGGTTCCCTGGTGGTGATGGAGTACGGCGACTTGGTCGGCATGCTGACCTTCCGCGAGGTATTGATGACGCTGCACAAGAGCGGCGGCGCGCTGGGTTCGTCGACCGTGCGCAAGCACATGAACGATGCGCCCATTACCGTCACCCCCGACACCGACCTCAACGAAGTGCGCCGCATCATGCTGGAAAAGCACGCGCGCTACGTGCCGGTGATGGAGGCGCGCACCGTGCTGGGCGTGATGTCCTTCTACGACGTGGCCAAGGCGGTGTTGGACGCGCAAGGCTTCGAGAACAAGATGCTCAAGGCCTACATCCGCGACTGGCCGGCCGAGCACGAAGAGAACAACACCTGAGCCAAGTCCGGCGCAGCCCGGCCATGATGGCGGCTCCGTTATACTGGGGCCTGCCTGGCGGCAGGGACGAGGCGATGGCGGAATCCGGCCGGCATATGTCGGCCCGGCCCCGCCAGGCCAGATCGAGACCGTTCCCCGGGGAACGGTTTTTTATTGCCTGTTGCGCCTCGTTCCAGCGTCGCCATCCATCCGAATACAGCCACCGACCTCTCCATGCAAAAGAATAGCCAGTTCGCCTTGTTGGCCCAGCGACGTTTCGCTCCTTTCTTCTGGACCCAGTTCCTCGGCGCGCTCAACGACAACGTTTTCAAGACCGCGCTGCTGACCATCCTGACCTACGACGCGCTGTCGTGGACCGACCTGGATACCGGGCTGCTCAACAACCTCATTCCCGGCCTGTTCATCCTGCCGTTCTTCCTGTTCTCCGCCACCGCCGGCCAGTTGGCCGACAAGCTGGAGAAGGGGCGCGTGGCGCGTTTCGTGAAGTTGCTGGAAATCGCCATCATGGCCGTGGCCGCGTATGGCTGGATGACCCATCATCTCTGGCTGCTGGTGGCGGCGGTGGTCGGCATGGGCATCCACTCGACCATCTTCGGGCCGGTGAAATACGCCTACCTGCCGCAGCAGTTGAAGCGCGAGGAACTGATCGGCGGCAACGGCGTGATCGAGATGGGGACGTTCGTCGGCATCCTGCTGGGCGAAATCCTGGGGGCGGTGCTGGTGGTGCATAAGCCCTGGGGGCTGGAGCTGGTGGCCGGCGTGACGCTGGGCATCGCCGTGCTGGGCTGGCTGGCCAGCCTGGGCATCCCGCACTCGCCGGCGCCCGTGCCCGAGTTGAAGGTCAACTGGAACCCGTTCACCGAGACCGTGCGCAACATCGGCTTTTCGCGCCGCAACCGGCCGGTGTTCCTGGCGCTGCTGGGCAACTCATGGTTCTGGTTTTACGGCGCCATCATGCTGGCGCAGTTCCCGCTCTACGCGAAGAATTACCTGCATGGCGACCATAGCGTGTTCGTGCTGCTGCTGGCGGTGTTCTCGGTCGGCATCGGCGCAGGTTCGCTGCTGTGCGAACGCCTGTCCGGCCACAAGGTGGAAATCGGCCTGGTGCCGTTCGGTTCCATCGGCCTGTCGGTGTTCGGCGTGGATCTCTACCTGGCCAGCCGCGGCTATGCGACGCCGGGCGCGGCGGTCGATGTCGCCGGCTTCCTGGCGCAGGGCGGCAGCTGGCACATCCTGGTCGATTGCCTGGGCATCGGCGTGTTCGGCGGGCTCTACATCGTGCCATTGTTCGCGCTGATCCAGACGCGCTGCGACCCGGCCCACGTCTCGCGCACCATCGCCGGCATGAACATCATGAATGCGCTGTTCATGGTGGTGGCGGCGCTGGTGGCGATGGTGCTGTTGAAGGCCGGCCTGAGCATCCCCGAGATCTTCCTGGTGACTGCGATCCTGAATGCGGTGGTGGCGATCTATATCTTCTCGCTGGTGCCGGAATTCCTGATGCGTTTCCTGGCCTGGCTGCTGATCCACACCTTCTACCGGGTGCGCATCGCCAACGGCCAGGCGATCAGCGCACATGGCGCCGGCGTGATCGTGTGCAACCACGTCAGTTATGTGGATGCCATCGTCATCATGGCGGCCAGCCCGCGTCCGATCCGTTTCGTGATGGACCACAAGATCTTCAAGATCCCGCTCTTGTCCTGGGTGTTTCGCACCGCCCGCGCGATACCGATCGCGCCGCTCAAGGAAGACCCGTGGCTGACCGAGAAGGCCTTTGTCGATATCGCCCAGGCATTGCATGAGGGCGAACTGGTCTGCATTTTCCCGGAAGGCAAGCTGACCCGCGACGGCGAGATCAATCCTTTCCGCGGCGGCGTGCAGAAGATCCTCGCGCGCACGCCGGCGCCGGTATTGCCGATGGCCTTGCGCGGCCTGTGGGGCAGCCTGCTGTCGCGCGACAGCGGCAATCCCTTCGCGCGCTCTTTCAAGCGCGGCCTGTTCTCGCGGCTGGAACTGGTGGTGGGGGAGGCGGTGCCGGCGGAGCAGGCAACGCCGGAGTTGCTGCAACAGAAAGTGGCGGAATTGCGCGGGCAGTGGAAGTAAGCGGCGCATGCCGTGGGGCGGCGCCGGCAAGCCAGCCGCTCGCCGCCCGGCCCGGACGCTGGTAGAATCGACCCCTTACTCCGTCCACTGCGCGTCCACTGCGATCAAGAATCATGTCCGGCAATACCTTTGGCACTCTCTTCACGGTCACCAATTTCGGCGAATCCCACGGCCCGGCCATCGGCTGCGTGGTTGACGGCTGCCCGCCGGGAATGGCGCTGTCCGAGGCCGACATCCAGCCCGAGCTGGACCGTCGCCGTCCCGGCACCTCGCGCCATGTGACCCAGCGCCAGGAGCCGGATACGGTCGAGATCCTGTCCGGCGTGTTCGAGGGCAAGACCACCGGCACGCCGATTGCGCTGCTGATCCGCAACCAGGACCAGCGCAGCAAGGATTACGGCAACATCCTCGACACTTTCCGCCCCGGCCACGCCGACTACACCTACTGGCACAAGTACGGCATCCGCGACCCGCGCGGCGGCGGCCGCTCGTCGGCGCGCCTGACGGCGCCGGTGGTGGGCGCGGCCGCGATCGCCAAGAAGTGGCTGTTCGAGAAATACGGCACCACCTTCAAGGGCTGCATGAGCCAGTTGGGCGAGATCGCGATCCCGTTCGAATCCTGGGAGCATGTGCCCAACAATGCATTCTTCGCCGCCAATGCCGGCATCGTGCCGCAACTGGAAGAGTACATGGATGCCTTGCGCAAGGAAGGCGACTCCATCGGCGCGCGCATCGACGTGGTCGCGCAGAACGTGCCGGTCGGCCTGGGCGAGCCGCTGTACGACAAGCTCGACGCCGAGATCGCCTATGCGTTGATGGGCATCAACGCGGTCAAGGGCGTGGAGATCGGCGCCGGTTTCCGCTCGGTGACGCAGAAGGGTTCGGCGCATGGGGATGCGCTGACGCCGCAAGGCTTCGTCGGCAACAATGCCGGCGGCGTGCTGGGCGGCATTTCCACCGGCCAGGACATCACGGCCTCGATCGCCATCAAGCCGACTTCCAGCATCCGCACCCCGCGCCCGTCCATCGACAAGGCCGGCAACCCGATCGCGGTGGAAACCTTCGGCCGCCACGATCCTTGCGTGGGCATCCGCGCCACCCCCATCGCCGAGGCCATGCTGGCGCTGGTGCTGATGGACCATGCCCTGCGCCATCGCGCGCAATGCGGCGACGTCAAGGTCGATACGCCGCAATTGCGCTGATCGATTTTTTTCGAAAGCAGGCCGGCCATCGCCAAGCGATCGCCGGCTTTGTTTTTTTGCGAACCAGTTGCCGTCATCGTTGGTCGAACCGCTCACCTGAAATCGGCCGGGGAGGGGTGTGGCAAATCGTGGCCAAGGCGTATCATCGCAGCCAGGCATCCCTTTCCGACATCAAATATCAAATCCAACGGAGGCAGGCGTGGCGCTCATCAAACCGGTATTGAAAAACAGCATGCTGGCCGTGGCATTGGCAGGGCTGGTCGCTTGCGAGACAGTGCAAACCACCCAGGGCGGCGCCGTCGGCATCGACCGCAAGCAGCAGATGCTGGTGTCGTCGCAGGAGATGGAGGCAGCCTCCGGCAAGGAGTATGCGCAAGTGCTGGCTCAAGCCCGGGAGCAGGGCAAATTGAACCGCAACGCCGCGCAGACGCAGCGCGTGAGGGCGGTCGCCAATCGCCTGATCCCGCAGACCGGGGTGTTCCGCCAGGATGCGCTGCAATGGAAATGGGAAGTCAACGTGCTGGCCTCGGACGAAGCCAACGCCTGGTGCATGCCCGGCGGGAAGATCGCGGTCTACAGCGGCCTGATCGACCAGCTCAATATCAGCGATGACGAACTGGCCGCGGTCATGGGCCATGAGATCGCCCACGCATTGCGCGAGCATGCGCGCGAACGCGCTTCGCAGCAGGCGGTGGCCAATTCGGCGATCTCCCTCGGCGCGGCCTTGCTGGGCCTTGGCGATTTCGGCCAGCAAAGCGCCCAATACGCCTACATGGGGTTGATGGGGCTGCCCAATTCGCGCGCCAATGAGACCGAGGCCGACCGTATCGGCGTCGAACTGGCGGCGCGCGCCGGCTACGATCCCAAGGCGGCGGTGAGCTTGTGGCAGAAGATGGCGAAGCTGGGCGGCGAGGAACCGATGAAGTTCCTGTCGACCCACCCCTCCAGCGCGGATCGCATCGCCGACCTCACGGTGTACGCGCAACGCGTCGAGCCCTTGTACCAGCAGACCCGCAAGACGCGCTGAGCGGCGGAGTGGAGTAGAGGGCTTTAGGCTTTAGTGACTAAAACCGGAATCCGCTGCCGGAAATGCCGTTCTTTTCGTATGCGCCGCTTCTTCTGCGTTTTTATTGCTGCTTCGCAGCATTATTGACCGTTGTTGCCGCGCGCCGGAAAACGCACCAGGAAGGGTAAGACCTGTCGCTTTATGGCATAATCAAATGCTATTTTCAACGCTCAGTGCCCTTTGCAGGACTGCAACATGCTCAAGACGCTTTACGACAAACTCTGGGAGTCGCACGTCGTTCATACGGAAGATGACGGTACCGCCATCCTGTATATCGACCGCCATCTGCTCCACGAGGTGACCAGCCCGCAAGCCTTCGAAGGCTTAAAGCTAGCCGGACGTCAACCCTGGCGTAATTCGGCCAACCTGATGGTGGCGGACCACAACGTCCCCACGACAGACCGGGCGCACGGCATCGCCGATCCCATCTCCCGCCTGCAGGTCGAGACCCTGGACGACAATGCCAAGGAATACAACCTGACGTATTTCGGCATGAACGACAAGCGCCAGGGCATCGTGCACGTGATCGGCCCTGAACAGGGCGCCACGCTGCCGGGCATGACGGTGGTCTGCGGCGACTCGCACACCTCCACCCACGGCGCCTTCGCCGCGCTGGCGCATGGCATCGGCACTTCCGAGGTGGAGCATGTGCTGGCCACGCAGACGCTGCTGGCGCGCAAGTCCAAAGCCATGCTGGTGCAGGTCGACGGCGCGCTGCCGGCCGGCGTCACCGCCAAGGATATCGTGCTGGCCGTGATCGGCAAGATCGGCACCGCCGGCGGCACCGGCTACGCGATTGAATTCGCCGGTTCGACCATGCGTTCGCTGTCGATGGAAGGCCGCATGACGGTGTGCAACATGGCCATCGAGGCCGGCGCGCGCGCCGGCATGGTGGCTTTCGACGACACCACGATGCATTACCTGAAAGGCCGTCCGTATTCGCCTTCGGGCCCGCACTGGGAGCGTGCCGTCAGCTACTGGCGTTCGCTGCATTCCGATCCGGGCGCCAAGTTCGACATGGTGGTCATGCTCAACGCCGCCGACATCAAGCCGCAAGTCACCTGGGGCACATCGCCCGAGATGGTGGTGTCGGTCGACGCGCGCGTGCCGGACCCCGACAAGGAAAAGGATCCGACCAAGCGCGACGGCATGGAAAAGGCGCTGGCCTACATGGCCTTGAAGCCCAATACCCCGATCGAGGATATCCGCATCGACAAGGTGTTCATCGGCTCCTGCACCAACTCGCGCATCGAAGACCTGCGCGAAGCGGCATCGGTGGTGCGCGGCAAATTCCGCGCCTCCAACGTCAAGTTGGCGATGGTGGTGCCGGGCTCCGGCCTGGTCAAGGAGCAGGCCGAGCGTGAAGGCCTGGACAAGATTTTCAAGGATGCGGGTTTCGAATGGCGCGAGCCGGGTTGCTCGATGTGCCTGGCCATGAACGCCGACCGCCTGGAACCGGGCGAACGCTGCGCCTCGACCTCGAACCGCAACTTCGAAGGCCGCCAGGGCGCCGGCGGCCGCACCCACCTTGTGAGTCCGGCGATGGCTGCTGCGGCAGGCATCGCGGGGCATTTTGTCGATGTCCGTTCCCTGTAACCTGTCATTGAGAGAGAAAACCATGAAAAAAATCTCCGCCCTGTTCCTGCTGTTTGCCGCGTTCGGTTCGTTGACCGCTTGCAATACCGTCGATGGTATCGGCAAGGATGTGCAGACCGTCGGTGAAAAGATGCAGGACGCCAGCAAGAAGTAACAGGAAAAACCGCTCCGCACGCCATGTCGGAGCGGCCAACAGTTGAACAGCAAATAGGAAGGGCGCGGTTGCCGTTTGTGCATGCCGCGCCGACTCAGTGCCATGAATAAATTTATCGTCCATGACGGCTTGGTTGCACCGCTCGATCGCGCCAACGTCGACACCGATGCGATCATCCCGAAGCAGTTCCTGAAGTCGATCAAGCGCAGCGGCTTCGGCCCCAACCTGTTCGACGAATGGCGGTACCTCGACCACGGCGAGCCGGGCATGGACAATTCCAGGCGCCCGCTCAACCCCGATTTCGTGCTGAACCAGGAGCGCTACCAGGGCGCCTCGATCCTGCTGGCGCGCAAGAACTTCGGCTGCGGCTCCTCGCGCGAGCATGCGCCGTGGGCGCTGGACCAATACGGCTTTCGCGCCGTGATCGCGCCCAGCTTCGCGGACATCTTCTTCAATAACTGCTACAAGAACGGTTTGCTGCCCATCATCCTGCCGGAGCAGCAGATCGATCATTTGTTCAACGAAGTGAAGGCTTTCCCGGGCTATCGCCTGGTCATCGACCTGGAAAAGCAGGTCGTGACCACCACCAACGGCAGCCAGGCCTTCCCGTTCGAGATCAGCGAGTTCCGCAAGTACTGCCTGATCAACGGTTTCGACGACATCGGCCTGACCCTACGCAAATCGGACACCATTCGTGCCTACGAAGAGAAACACCTGCACGAACAGCCCTGGCTGAGCAACACGATCTGAGGATCGTAGGAAGTACAGCAAAGCAGGGCGGTCAGATGACCGCCCTTGTCATTCATAACCTTTGAACCATCTTGAGAAAAGAGAGTGCCATGAAGATTGCAATCCTGCCGGGTGACGGCATCGGTCCCGAAATCGTCGACCAGGCCGTGCGCGTCCTGAATTCGCTGGGCGAAAAGTTCGAGATGGAAACCGCACCCGTCGGCGGCGCCGGCTACGAGGCGCATGGCCATCCGCTGCCGGACGGCACCCTCAAGCTGGCCAAGGAAGCCGACGCCATCCTGTTCGGCGCGGTCGGCGACTGGAAGTACGACAAGCTCGAGCGCGCACTGCGCCCGGAACAGGCCATCCTGGGCCTGCGCAAGCATCTGCAACTGTTCGCCAACTTCCGTCCAGCGATCTGCTATCCGGAACTGACCGGCGCTTCTTCGCTCAAGCCCGAACTGGTGGCCAACCTCGACATCCTGATCGTGCGCGAACTCAACGGCGACATCTATTTCGGCCAGCCGCGCGGCATGCGCGAAGCGCCGGACGGTCCGTTCAAGGGCGCGCGCGAAGGATTCGATACAATGCGCTATTCCGAACCGGAAATCCGCCGCATCGCGCATGTGGCCTTCCAGGCCGCGGCCAAGCGCGGCCGTCGCCTGTGCAGCGTGGACAAGGCCAACGTGCTGGAAACCTTCCAGTTCTGGAAGGACATCGTGACCGAAGTCGGCAAGGAATATCCGGAGGTCGAGCTGTCGCACATGTACGTTGACAATGCCGCGATGCAACTGGTCAAGGCGCCGAAGAATTTCGACGTGATCGTCACCGGCAACATGTTCGGCGACATCCTGTCCGACGCCGCGGCCATGCTGACCGGTTCCATCGGCATGCTGCCCTCGGCTTCGCTGGATGCCAATAACAAGGGCCTGTACGAACCGTCGCACGGCTCGGCGCCCGACATCGCCGGCAAGGGCATCGCCAATCCGCTGGCGACCATCCTGTCGGCGGCGATGATGTTGCGTTTCTCGCTGAACCGCGCCGAACAGGCCGACCGTATCGAGAACGCGGTGAAGAAAGTGCTTGCGCAAGGCCTGCGCACCGCCGATATTTATGAAGCAGGCACCACCAAGGTCAATACCCAGCAGATGGGCGAGGCCGTGGTCAAGGCGCTTGGCTAAAGGACAATCCCGCCGCGAGGCGGGTTGCTCGCCGGATGGTCCGGCAAATGTGTTCAATCGACGTTGATAACCATGGAAGTTCTAGGATTTACTAATAGGGAAAGATGATGAAACTGGTTGGTTTAGTTGGCTGGCGTGGAATGGTGGGTTCGGTCCTGATGCAACGCATGCAGGACGAGGGTGATTTCGATCACATCGAACCGGTATTTTTCTCGACCTCGAATGCAGGCGGCAAAGCGCCGTCGTTCGCCAAAACGGCAACGACGCTGAAAGACGCCAACAGCATTGAAGAGCTGAAAAAATGCGACATCATTATTACCGCGCAGGGCGGCGACTACACCACCGAGATCTTCCCCAAGCTGCGCGCGGCCGGCTGGGACGGTTACTGGATCGATGCGGCGTCGACCCTGCGCATGAAGGATGATGCGGTGATCGTGCTGGATCCGGTCAACAACAATGTGATCAAGGATGCGCTGGCCAAGGGCGTCAAGAATTACATCGGCGGCAACTGCACCAACTCCATCCTGCTGATGGGCGTGGGCGGCCTGTTCAAGGAAGGTTTGGTCGAGTGGGTCAGTTCCATGACCTACCAGGCGGCTTCCGGCGGCGGCGCCAACCACATGCGCGAGCTGTTGAAGGGCATGGGCGTGATCAATGCGGCGGTGGCCGATGAGTTGGCCACCCCCTCGTCGGCCATCCTGGACATCGACCGCAAGGTCGCCAAGACCATCCGCGAAGACGTGCCGACCGAGTTCTTCGGCGCGCCGCTGGCCGGCGGCCTGATCCCCTGGATCGACGCGCAGCTGGAAAACGGCCAGTCCAAGGAAGAGTGGAAGGGCCAGGCCGAAGTCAACAAGATCCTCGGCAACGAGAAAGTGATCCCGGTTGATGGCCTGTGCGTGCGTATCGGCGCGATGCGTTGCCACAGCCTGGCGCTGACCATCAAGCTGAAGCGTGACCTGCCGCTGTCGGACATCGAATCGATTATCCGCGCCGGCAACCAGTGGGTGAAATGGGTGCCGAACGAGCGTCCGGCCACGGTCAAGGAACTGACCCCGGCAGCCATCACCGGCGGCCTGGAAATCGGCGTGGGCCGCGTGCGCAAGCTGAACCAGGGGCCGGAATACATCTCGGCCTTCGTGATCGGCGACCAACTGCTGTGGGGCGCGGCCGAACCGCTGCGCCGCATGCTGCGCATCATCCTGGGCAACCTGAACTAGGTTTGCCCGGCGGCCGGCCCGTTGCGGTCGGCCGGATAGGCGGGTCTGATGCGTTTAGGACTTGCCTACATCGTTGTCAGTCTGCAACAATAGCCCGCCAGTGACCATGCAAGTGGTGGCTGGCGGGTTTTTCTCGTCTTGAGAACTTGGTTACACTTGCGGGTGTAAGTTCTTGATGATAAGTTGAAAATCTAAATTCATTTCATGAAAGCCAACAAAATGTGGCTCGCATGCCGGCGGGATGGCCCCATCAAGATCGCTGGTGCCATTGCTGATGCCGGCAGGCCAACAGGCTGAATTTGCTGGAGTTGATGAAATGGGTCTGAAGCCTGACTCTTCGGCCCCAGCGAGAGGCATGCTCCCCGGTGGGGCGGCCGATGGGCACAGAGCAGAGCCGGAACCGGCGCAACATCCGGGATCCGGGCGGCAACATGCCCCAATCACCGCTTCCATTTGATTGAACAAGAGCGTGACGGGTTCTTCGCGGAACGTTTCTCTACGCCATATAAAACATGCCTCTGAATACAAACAAGAAGCTTCCCCTGTCCCAGATCAAGAAACTCAGCGCTGCGCTGGCGCTGGCATTGGCCATCCCGCTGGGGGCGCATGCCGCCAGCCTGGGCAAGCTGACCGTGTTGTCCTCCCTGGGCCAGCCGCTGCACGCCGAGATCGAAGTCACCTCGGTGAGCGCCGACGAAGTGGGCAAGCTCTCGGCCAAGCTGGCATCGGCCGATGCATTCAGCCACGCCAACGTCGATTACAACCCGGTCCTGTCGTCGCTGAGTTTCGCTGTCGAACAGCGCCAGGGACGCCATTTCATTCGCATCAGCTCGTCGCAGCCGGTCAGCGACCCGTTTGTCGACCTGCTGCTGGAGCTGTCCGCCGGCAATTCAAAGCTGGTGCGCGAATACACTTTCCTGCTCGACCCCGCCGACAGCAAGACGCCGCGTAACGCCCAGGTTGCACCGCTGACCCCGGGCGCGCCGGCGGCCAAGAGCGAACCGGCGCCGTCAGCGGCATCTGAAGCGCCGTCGCCGGCGCTGCAGCAGGTGGCGCCGGCCCCGGCCGCAACTGCTCCGGCAGCGGCTCCGGTTTCAAGTCCAACCGCAACCCCGGCGCCTGCCGTAACGCCCGCGCCAGCGCCAGCGGCGGGCGCGCGGATTCCGGTCAGCGGCGAAGAGCCCGCCACCACGATTGTCCAGCGTGCGGCCCCGTCGGCATTGGCCGAAGAACTGATCCGCCGCCAGCAAGCGTCTGCGGCCGCTACGCCTGAGTCTGCCAGCCCCGAGGCGGCTCCCGTTGCGACAGGGCGGTCGGCGTCGGGCGAAGTGGTACGGCCGGCAGCCGCCGCGCCGGCCGCCGGCAAAGCCGCGGATTACCGCGTCAAACAGGGCGACACCCTGGCCGGCATCGCCTTGCGCAACAAGCAAGCCAACGTCTCGCTGGACCAGATGCTGATTGCGCTGTACCGGGCCAACCCGGAAGCGTTCATGGGCAATAACATCAATCGCCTGCGGGCCGACCGCATCCTGGCGATCCCCGACCAGCCGACGGCGTCGGCAGTCGACCAGGATGAAGCGCACGGCATGGTGGTGGCGCAGGCGCAGGATTTCAACGCCTACCGCAACAAGCTGGCCTCGCAGGTTGCCAACGCGCCTGCCGGCAAGCCTGGCGCCGACCGCCGCAGCGGAAGCGGCAAGATCACGACCCGTGTGGAAGAGCGTTCCGGCGCATCGTCCGCCAAAGACCGGCTGGAACTGTCGCGCGCCAACGGCCGCAAGGGCAGCACCGGCAATGCCGGTTCGGCCGAAGAGAAGGCGGCGGCGGAGCGCGCGCTGTCGGAGGCCAATGACCGCGTCAAGGAGCTTGAGAAGAACGTCGGCGATCTCCAGAAACTGCTGGAGATGAAGAACAAGGCCATCGCCGACCTGAGCGAGCAGCAGAAGCCGGCCGATGCCGCCAAGGCCGCACCGGCCTCGGACCCTGCCAAGCCTGACGAGAAACCGGCCGAGCCTGCGGCGGCGCCGGCTCCGGCCGCCCCGGCCCCGGCAACGCCAGCCGTCCCGGCGCCTGCCAAGCCGGCGTCCAAGTCCGGCTTCATCGACAGTGTGCGGGAGAACCCGTACATCCTCGCCGGTGTCGGGGGCGCCGCCGCGTTGCTGGTTGCGGCACTGGGCGTGGCCGGCGTGCGCCGCCGCAAGAAGAAGGCGGAAGAGCCCGTGGCGGAAGAGTCCGCGGAGCCAGAGCCTGCGCCCGTACTCACACCTGCGCCCGTAGCGGCGGCTGTCGCTGAGGCTGATGAAGCTGCCGTCGAGCAAGAGCCGCCAGCCGTGGCAGAGGAGCCAGCGGCTGAAGCAGCGGCGGCCGAGGAAGAAGGCCCGGTCGATCCGATCGCCGAGGCTGACATGTACATCGCTTACGGCCGCGACGAGCAGGCCGAGGATATCCTCAAGCTGGCCTTGCAGACGCAGCCGGAACGCCAGGCGCTGCATTCCAAGCTGCTGGAAATCTATGCCAAGCGCCAGGACGTGGACAGTTTCAACAAGGTTGCCCTCGACCTGCATCAACTGAGCGGCGGCCTGAATGAGGCATGGGGCAAGGCCGCCAGCCTGGGCATCGTGCTCGATCCGACCAATCCCCTGTACGGCGGCACGCCCGAAGAGCCGGCGGCGCCCGAGCCGGAAGAGCCGGGCATGGAGTTCGACCTCAGCGACTTCAAGGGCGCCGAGATCCAGCCATCCGCGGCCATGCCGGCGGTCGACCTGGGCAAGGGCATCGATTTCGACCTGGACTTGGAGAATGGCGCCAAGCCGGACGACAACGAACCGATCCTGCCCGCATCGACTTCCGCCTCATCCTTGCTCGACAGCGGCGATGATGCCAAGCCGGCCATGAGCCTGGCCGACCTCGACCTGGATCTGCCGGCCGAGTCCCCGGCGCCGTCGTCGGCCAACCTGCTGGAAGAGGATGAAGAATCGGCTTTCGAGGCGGAGATGACGACCAAGCTGGATCTGGCGGCTGCGTATCAGGAGATCGGCGACAAGGAAGGCGCGCGCGAATTGCTGGAAGAAGTCACGCGCGGCGGCAACGACGCCCAGGTGGCGCGGGCCAAGGACATGCTGTCGAAGCTGGCCTGAGTCCTTGGGGCCTGTTCGGGTTCTTCGAACGATTACAATAGCCCCATCTCGCGGGCACCTCGCATGAGGTGCCCGTTTGTTTTTGTGGTCCCGCATAGCGGGGCCGCATGCGTGCAATACATGAAATACGTGCAATACACACCAAGGCAATGACAGAGACATCAGGACAATCGGAAGCATTGGCGGCAGGACAGGGCGCAAGCCTGCGTCGCGTGGCGCTGGGCGTGCAATACGACGGCTCGCAATGGCAGGGCTGGCAGACCCAGCCGCACCGCCAGACGGTGCAGGACCAGCTGGAAGCCGCCCTGGCGCGTTTCACCCTGCAGCGTATCGCCACCACGTGCGCCGGCCGTACCGACTCGGGCGTGCATGCGCTGGAGCAGGTGGTGCATTTCGACACGGACATCGCGCGCGACCTGTTCTCGTGGGTACGCGGCACCAATGCCTTCTTGCCGCCGAGCATTGCCGTGCGCTGGGCTTGCGAACTGCCTTATGTGGATGATGCCGCCATTGCCGCCGCAACAGCACAGGCGGAGGATTCGCACGGCGCCGGCCGCGCCGGCATGCCGGCCCAATTCGGCTTCCACGCGCGCTTTTCCGCGCTGGCGCGCACGTATCACTATGTGCTGTACAACCATCCGGTGCGCTCGCCGCTGCTGGCCGGCAAGGCCGGCTGGACCTTCCGGCCGCTGGATGCCGAACGCATGCAGCGGGCCGCGCAGCACCTCATCGGCGAGCACGACTTCACCAGTTTTCGCGCGGTCGAATGCCAGGCCAGGTCGCCGGTGCGCCAGATGCAAAGCATCGCCGTGCGCCGCCACGGCGACATGGTCGTGTTCACCTTGAAGGCCAATGCCTTCCTGCACCACATGGTGCGCAACATCGTCGGTTCGCTGATCTTCGTGGGCAACGGCAACCAGCCGCCGGAATGGATCGCCCAGGTGCTGGCCCAGCGCGACCGCAGCCGCGCCGCGCCGACCTTCATGCCGGACGGCTTGTATCTGGCGCGCGTCGACTATCCGGACACTTGGGCCCTGCCGCAGGAAACGCGCGCCTGGCCCTGGTTGTAGCGGTGACGTCCCAGCCCATGAACAACCGACAACTATCGCAGGTGCCATCGCCATGACCCACCGTACCCGAATCAAGATCTGCGGCCTGACCCGCAAGGAAGACGTCGCCGCCGCCGTGGCCAGCGGGGCCGATGCCGTCGGTTTCGTGTTCTACCCCAAGAGCCCGCGTCATGTGACGGCGCAGCAGGCCGCCGAACTGGCCGCCGATGTGCCGCCTTTCGTCAGCACGGTCGGGCTGTTCGTCAATCCGAGCGTCGAAGAGGTGAGCGCAGTACTGGCGCGCGTGCCGTTGACGCTGTTGCAATTCCACGGCGACGAGACGCCGCAGCAATGCGCCGCTATCGCCGCCGCCGTGGTGCGCCCCTTCATGCGCGCCGCGCGCATCGGAAGCGCTACGCAGCCCGCCGATTTGCTAGAATACGAGCTTCAATATCGCTCTGCCAGCCCGTTCTTCAACGGCTTGCTGCTCGACACCCTGGTCGAGCAATATGGCGGCAGCGGAAAGGTCTTCGATTGGTCAGTCATTCCAAAAGAACTCGCGCCTCGGGCCGTTTTAAGTGGTGGCTTGAGCGTGCACAACGCCACTGAGGCGGTGGCCGGCGTTCGCCCCTACGCGGTCGACATCAGCAGCGGTGTCGAAGCCGCCAAGGGCATCAAGGATGCCGCCAGGATTGCCGCCTTCATACAAGCGGTTCGCCTGGCGGATGCTACGCAAGCGTAGCGCGCAACCTGTACAGAGGATTTCCATGAAAGAACTCAATCCGCTCGGCAACTTCGCCGAGCGTCAAGCCATTGCCCCCGCCGCCTTGCACCAGTCGGCGCCTTACAACCTGCCGGATGCGCGCGGCCACTTCGGCCCCTACGGCGGCAGCTTCGCGGCCGAAACCCTGACGCTGGCCCTGACCGAGCTGCGCGAAGCCTACGCCCACTACCAGCATGACGAGCAGTTCCTGGCCGAGTTCCACACCGAGCTGAAGCACTTCGTCGGCCGCCCGAGCCCGATCTACCACGCCAGGCGCTGGTCCGAGCTGGCCGGCGGCGCGCAGATCTACTTCAAGCGCGAAGACCTGAACCACACCGGCGCCCACAAGATCAACAACGTGATCGGCCAGGCCCTGTTGGCCAAGCGCATGGGCAAGAAGCGCATCATCGCCGAGACCGGCGCCGGCCAGCATGGCGTGGCGACCGCCACCATCTGCGCGCGCTTCGGCATGGAGTGCATCGTCTACATGGGCAGCGAGGACGTCAAGCGCCAGCTGCAGAACGTCTACCGCATGAACCTGCTGGGCGCCAAGGTGGTGCCGGTGGAGTCCGGCTCCAAGACGCTCAAGGATGCCTTGAACGAAGCCATGCGCGACTGGGTCACCAACGTCGAATCGACCTTCTACATCATCGGCACCGTGGCCGGCCCGCACCCCTACCCGATGATGGTGCGCGACTTCCAGTCGGTGATCGGCAACGAGTGCATCGTGCAGATGCCCGAGATCGCCGCGCGCCAGCCCGACTACGTGGTGGCGGCGGTGGGCGGCGGCTCCAACGCCATGGGCATCTTCTACCCTTACATCGATTACCGGGACGTCAAGCTGGTGGGCGTCGAAGCCGCCGGCGACGGCCTGGATTCCGGCCGTCATTCGGCCTCGCTGACGCTGGGTTCGCCGGGCGTGCTGCACGGCAACCGCACCTACCTGCTGCAGGACGAGAACGGCCAGATCATCGAGACCCATTCGGTCTCGGCCGGCCTCGACTATCCGGGCGTGGGCCCGGAACACGCATGGTTGAAGGACAGCGGCCGCGCCAGCTACGAATGCATCACCGATGAAGAGGCGCTGGAGGCGTTCAACACCTGCTGCCGCATCGAGGGCATCATTCCGGCGCTGGAGTCCAGCCACGCGCTGGCCTACGCGGCCAAGCTGGCGGCCACGCTGCCCAAGGACAAGATCGTGCTGGCCAACCTGTCCGGCCGCGGGGACAAGGATATGCATACCGTGCAGCAGCGCCAGGGCTGAGCCTCGGCCCGATGCCTCACGTGGCCCGGCCGGCGCCGCCGTCCGGGCATGCAGCCTGAACAATCACGGAACACGCAAAGACCATGTCCAGAATCCAACCGACTTTCTCCAAGCTGGCCGAGCAGAAGCGCAAGGCCTTGATCACCTTCATCACCGCCGGCGACCCGGCGCCGGAACTGACTGTGCCGCTGATGCACGCGCTGGTGGCCGGCGGCGTCGACATCCTCGAGCTCGGCGTGCCGTTCTCCGACCCGATGGCCGAAGGCCCGGTGATCCAGCGCGCCTGCGAGCGCGCCCTGAAATTCAACGTCAGCACCCGCGACGTGCTCGGCTATGTGCGCCAATTCCGCCAGACCAACAGCCATACCCCGGTAGTGCTGATGGGTTACGCCAATCCGATCGAGCGCTTCGGCATCGATGCCTTCATCGCGGCCGCCAAGGAAGCGGGCGTGGACGGCACCATCGTGGTCGACTATCCGCCGGAAGAGTGCGAAGAGTTTGCGCAGAAGATGCAGGCCAACGGCATGGACCCGATCTTCCTGCTGGCGCCGACCTCGACCGAGGAGCGCATTCGCCAGGTGGCCAAGGTCAGCAGCGGCTTTTCATATTACGTGTCGCTCAAGGGCGTCACCGGCGCCGGCAATATCGACACTGCCGAAGTGGCCGAACGCATCGCCGCCATCCGCAAGCACGTCAAGTTGCCTATCGGCGTGGGCTTCGGCATCCGCGACGGCGCTACCGCGAAAGCGGTGGGCGCGGCGGCGGACGCGGTGGTGATCGGCAGCCGCATCATCTCGGAACTGGAAAACACGCCGCCCGACAAGGCCTGCGCAGCGGTGCAGGCCTTCGTGGCCGATATCCGCCGGGCGCTGGATACCTGAGTCGGCCCGGGTTGCCATCCGGCATGAAGAAAGCCTCCGGTTTGCTCCCGGAGGCTTTCTTTTTTGACAACTCCGCCAGGCCGGATGCTGCCGGAAAGGCTCTCCTGCCAGCCTTGCTTGGCTTTACGTCCGTCGTTGGCGGCCTCTGGTACAATGCGCCACCGGAAATTTGAAAGAGGACTCTATGAGCTGGCTTGAGAAGTTATTGCCACCCCAGATTCAACGCGGCTCCACCAGCCGCAAGGCTATCCCGGAAGGCCTGTGGGTCAAGTGCCCCTCCTGCGAAGCAGTGCTTTACCGTACCGACCTGGAGTCCAATCTCCACGTCTGCCCCAAGTGCAGCCACCACATGCGCATTCGCGCCCGCGCTCGTCTCGATGCCCTGCTCGACGAAGGCGGCCGCTATGAGATCGGCCAGGAGGCGCTGCCGGTCGATACCCTGAAGTTCAAGGACAGCAAGAAGTACCCCGACCGCCTCAAGGACGCCATGGAATCCACCGGCGAAACCGATGCCATGGTGGTCATGGGCGGCGCGATCATGACCCTGCCGGTTGTGGTGGCGTGCTTCGAATTCGAATTCATGGGCGGCTCCATGGGCTCGGTGGTCGGCGAGCGCTTCGCCCGCGGCGCCCAGGCGGCGCTGGAGCAGAAGGTGCCGTTCATCTGCATCACCGCCACTGGCGGCGCGCGCATGCAAGAAGGCCTGCTGTCGCTGATGCAGATGGCCAAGACCACATCCATGCTGACCAAGTTGTCGGAAAAGAAACTGCCTTTCATCAGCGTGCTGACCGACCCCACCATGGGCGGCGTGTCGGCTTCGTTCGCCTTCATGGGCGACGTGGTGATGGCCGAGCCCCGTGCGCTGATCGGCTTTGCCGGCCCGCGCGTGATCGAGAACACGGTGCGCGAGAAATTGCCGGAAGGCTTCCAGCGCGCCGAGTTCCTGGTGACCAAGGGCGCCATCGACATGATCGTCGACCGCCGCCAGATGCGCGAAGAAATCGCCCATTTGCTGGCCCTGCTGCAAAACCAGGCGGCCGAAACCATTTCCTGATACGCGGTATACTTCAGGCCCGGATTTGCTGGATAGCAAATCCGGGCTTTGTTTTTTGCAGATTTGTTTTTTCCATCGAGCGGCGCCATGACATCGCAAGCATCCCCGACCCCCAGCAGCCTCAACGAATGGCTGGCCCTGCTGGAGCAGCGCCACTTCAAGCAGATCGACATGGGGCTGGACCGCGTGCAGCAGGTCAAGCAAAAGCTCGATATCCGGTTCGACTGCCCGGTCATCATGGTGGCCGGCACCAACGGCAAGGGCTCGACCTGCGCCATGCTGGAGTCGATCCTGATGCGCGCCGGCTACCGCGTCGGCCTCTACATCAAACCGCATTTCCTGCACTTCAACGAGCGCGCCCGCATCGGCGGCGACATGGCCAGCGATGAACAACTGGTGACCGCCTTCAACGCCGTCGAAGCAGGACGCATTGAAAGCGGCGATGTCTCGTTGACCTATTTCGAATTCACCACGCTGGCCATCATGAAACTGCTGGCCGATGCCAGGCTGGATGTGGCGATCCTGGAAGTCGGCCTGGGCGGCCGGCTGGATGCGGTCAACGTGGTGGATGCGGATGTGGCCGTCGTCACCAGCATCGACATCGATCACACCGAATACCTGGGCAACACGCGCGAGGAGATCGGCTTCGAGAAGGCCGGCATCTTCCGTCCCGGCAAGGTCGCCGTCTGCGGCGATCCGCTGCCGCCCAAGTCGCTGATTGCCCACGCCGAGCAGATCGGCGCCGACCTGTGGCTGCTGGGGCGCGACTTCAATTACCAGGGCGACAAGCAGCAATGGGCCTACGGCGGACGCGGCATGCGCCGCAATTCGCTGGCTTATCCGAGCCTGCGCGGCGCCAACCAGCTGTTGAATGCATCGGCCGCGCTGGCCGCGCTGGAAGCGCTGCGCGAGGTATTGCCGGTGGGCGCGCAAGACGTGCGCACGGGCCTGGCCACGGTCGAACTGCCGGCGCGCTTCCAGGTGCTGCCGGGCCAGCCGCTGGTGATCCTGGACGTGGCGCACAATCCGCACGCGGCCGCCACGCTGGCGCAAAACCTCGATAACATGGGTTTCCATCCCTACACCTATGCGGTGTTCGGCTCCATGCTGGACAAGGATATCGAAGGCGTCATCGGCCACCTCAAGGACAAGATCGACCACTGGTGCGTGACCGACCTGCCGTTGCCGCGCGCTGCTACGGCGCAACAACTCAAGGATGCCCTGCTGGAAGCCGGTGTGGAGCCGGAATTCAAGCCCGACGCGGCGCGCAGCATCGCGACCTTCGACACGCCCGCTGCTGCGTACGCAAATGCCCTGAGCAGAGCAGGGGAGAATGATAGAATTGTGGTTTTCGGATCCTTCCTTACCGTGGCGGGCGTGATGCAAGTTCGCCGCCCCGGTTTGCACTGATTCCGGAACGGATCCAAAGGCTGGCATACGCGCGCCGCATCCGCCGCAAGGCGCGCATGCGAGAGAGACGGGTGAATGCCCTCCAACCCGCGCCAGGGCCTGATGTGCCGGGCAGTTTTTTCAGACATTCAGATCAATTCAATTCGACTCCGCATGGGCTTGTTCTCGTTTTTCCGTAAAAACAAGCAGGAATCTGCTTCAGACCAAGGCGAATTCCGTTCGCGTTCCGCAGAGGAAACATCGGTCCTGCGCAACCGCAGCAGCCGCGCATCCAATACGTCGGGTCGCGCTCCGGGCGGACGCGGCAAGGCCGGCAAGGAAGCCGCAGCCGATCCGCTGTTGCCGGAAAAGAAACGCGCCCGCCGCCGCCTGATCGGGGCTGTGGCGCTGGCGCTGGCGGTAGTGGTCGTGCTGCCGATGATCCTCGATTCCGAACCGAAGTCCCTGAACGAAGACATCGCCATCCAGATTCCGTCCAAGGACCAGCCGGCCACCAATGCCGTCGCCAGCGGCGCGCAGCCCGATCCGGCCGCGCAACCTGGCGGCGAGAAGTTGGCGTCGGCGGCGTCGGCCCTGGACCAGAAGGAAGAAATTGTCGAGCCGGCAAGCGTCAATCCGGCGCCCGCCGCGGCGGCGCCGCAGGTAGCCCCGGCGGCTCCGGCGGCCCTATCCAAGCCGGCGGAGAAGCCTGCCGCCAAGCCGGAAGAAAAGAAACCGGCTGCGGCCGAGCAGAAGGAAGAAGCGAAGAAGGAAGCGCCGAAGAAAGAAACAGCCAAGCCCAAGGCGGCCGAGCAGGGCGATGATGCGCGCGCGCTGGCGATCCTGCAAGGCAAGTCGACCTCCACCGCCGACAAGAAACCGGCGGCCGCGGGCGGCAAGTTCGTGATCCAGGTCGCCGCGCTGGCGACCCAGGACAAGGTCAATGAATTGCGCAACAAGCTCAGCGGCGCGGGCATCCATTCCTTTACGCAGAAGATCGCGACCCAGTCGGGCGACCGCACGCGCATCCGCGTCGGCCCGTTTGCCAGCCGCGACGAGGCCGAGAAGATGGGCGCCCGCATCAAGAAGCTGGGCCTGAATGCGACCATCGTTCCGGCTTGAATTTGAGCGCCGATAGCGCCATATTGTCATCGTGACGATCTTTGATTACCTGGTGCTGCTGGTGATGGCCTGTTCGGTGATCATCGGCACCTTGCGCGGCCTGGTGCGCGAAGTGCTGTCGCTGGCGAGCTGGATCGTGGCGCTGGTGGTGGCCAATGCCTATGGCGAAGCGCTGGCGGCCATGTTGCCGGAAGTGATACCCGGCGAATCGACACGACTGATTGTGGCATTCATCGCCTTGTTCATCGGTACCCGGCTGTTGATGGCGCTGGTGTCGAGAACCTTGAGCGAATTGATCAAGGCCAGCGGACTGACGCTGGTCGACAGGGGATTTGGCAGCATCTTCGGTGTGGCGCGCGGTGTGCTGATCGTGGTGGTGGTGGCGTTGTTGTGCGGCACCACCTCGATCCCGCAGCAGCCATTCTGGAAAGATGCGGTATTGAGCCCGTGGGTGGAAGAGGCCGCGCTGTCGGTGATGCCGTTCCTCCCGGGCAAGTTTGCGGAACATGTGAGTTTTTCCGTCCCTGTCTGATGCCATGGCATTGGTCGCGGTTTGCAGCAGCGGTTCATTTTCGTTTTCGTTTTTCGTTAGGAGTCCACCATGTGTGGCATCGTCGGTATCGTCTCTCATAGTCCCGTCAACCAAATGCTGTACGACGCGCTGCTGCTGTTGCAGCACCGCGGCCAGGATGCGGCGGGCATCGCCACCAACCATCAGCAGGGTTTCTCGATGCACAAGGCCAATGGCCTGGTGCGCGATGTGTTCCGCACCCGCAACATGCGCTCGTTGCCCGGCAACACCGGCATCGGCCAGGTGCGTTACCCGACCGCCGGTTCGTCCAGCGAAGAAGAGGCGCAACCGTTCTATGTCAACGCCCCGTTCGGCATCATCCTGGCGCACAACGGCAACCTGACCAATGCGGACCAGTTGAAGATCGAGATGTTCAAGAACGATCGCCGCCACCTCAACACCGATTCCGACACCGAAGTGCTGCTGAACGTGCTGGCGCACGAACTGCAACTGGCCACCACCGGCTACTCGCTGGATCCGGCGGCGCTGTTCAAGGCGGTGGCCATGGTGCACAAGCGCGTGCGCGGTTCCTACGCGGTGGTGGCGCAGATCGCCGGCCACGGCCTGCTGGGCTTCCGCGACCCGTTCGGCATCCGTCCGATGTGCCTGGGCTTCAACGAGAGCGACAAGGGCATCGAATACATGATGGCCAGCGAGTCGGTGGCGCTGGAAGGCATGGGCTTCCGCTTCCTGCGCGACGTCATGCCGGGCGAGGCGATCTTCATCGACAACGACGGCAAGCTGTACAATCAGCAATGCGCCGAGAACCCGACGCTGAACCCCTGTGCCTTCGAATACGTCTACCTGGCCCGTCCGGACTCGATCATCGATGGCGCGTCGGTCTATGGCACCCGCCTGAAGATGGGTGAGTTCCTGGCCGACAAGATCCGCCGCGAGTTCAAGCACGGCGAGATCGACGTGGTCATGCCGATTCCCGATTCCTCGCGTCCGGCCGCCATGGAGCTGGCCCTGAAGCTGGGCATCGAATACCGTGAAGGGTTCATCAAGAACCGCTACATCGGCCGCACCTTCATCATGCCGGGCCAGGCGCTGCGCCGCAAATCGGTGCGCCAGAAGCTGAACGCCATCGGCAGCGAATTCAAGGGCAAGAACGTGCTGCTGGTGGATGACTCCATCGTGCGCGGCACCACCAGCCGCGAGATCGTGCAAATGGCGCGCGAGTCCGGCGCCAAGAACGTGATCTTCGCCTCGGCCGCGCCGCCGGTGAAGTTCCCCAACGTCTACGGCATCGACATGCCCACCCGCGACGAACTGATCGCCTACGGTCGCACCGAAGAAGAAGTGTGCCGCGAGATCACCGCCGACTCGCTGGTGTACCAGGACGTGGAAGCGATGAAGCGCGCCATCTCGGAATGCAATCCGGCGCTCAAGAACTTCGAGGCTTCCTGCTTCGACGGCAATTACATCACCGGCGACATCACGCAGGAATACCTCGACCGCATCGAGTACGCCCGCAAGAATCCGAAGCCGGCGCTGGAAGATGTGGTGCGCTCGCAGCTGAACCTGAACCTGGCGCGCGTGGACTGATTCCATCCCCCTCGCACCGCCAGGAAACGACGCCGGTTGCCGCTCACGCGGCGCCGGCGTTTTTCATTGGAGCGGGCGCGGCCAAACTGGCTTATCATTTCGGATTCCCGTCACCGGCTGCGTGCCGCTGGCCCAACTCCCGCATCTCCCGATTCCGCGATGAACGATAAAAAGACCTACGGCTTCACCACCACCATCCTGCACAGCGACCGGCAAAAAGACATCGAGCACGGCTCGCTGCACAAGCCCATCCACACCTCGGTAGCCTTCGGCTACAAGGATGCGCGCCAACTGGCCGACGTGTTCCAGGGCAAGCAGCCCGGCTACCGCTACGGTCGCCAGGGCAACCCGACGGTCACCGCGCTGGAAGAGAAGATCACCAGGATGGAGGGTGGCAAGTCCACCATCTGCTTCGCCACCGGCATGGCCGCCATCGGCGCCATCGTCCAGGGCCTGCTGCGCGAGGGCGACCATGTGGTGTCGTCGGCCTTCCTGTTCGGCAATACCAACAGCCTGTGGATGACGGTGGACGCGCAGGGCGCCAAGGTGTCGATGGTCGACGCCACCGATGTGAAGAACGTGGAAGCCGCGATCACCCCGCAAACGTGCCTGGTGTTCGTCGAGACCATCGCCAACCCGCGCACCCAGGTGGCGGATCTGAAGCGCATCGGCGAGCTGTGCCGCCAGCGCGGCATCCTGTACGTGGTGGACAACACCATGACCTCGCCTTACCTGTTCCAGCCCAAGGCGGTGGGGGCGGGCCTGGTGGTCAATTCGCTGACCAAGTCCATCGCCGGCCACGGCAATGCGCTGGGCGGCGCGCTGACCGATACCGGCGAATACGACTGGACGCAATATCCGCATATCGCCGACAACTACAAGAAGAACCCGGCGCCGCAGTGGGGCATGGCGCAGATCCGCGCCAAGGCCTTGCGCGACTTTGGCGCCTCGCTGGGGCCGGAAGCGGCGCACCACATTGCGGTCGGCGCCGAAACCATGGCGTTGCGCCTGGAGCGCGAATGCAAGAACGCGCTGGCGCTGGCGCAGATGCTGGCCGCCGACGATCGCGTGGCGGCGGTGTACTACCCCGGCCTGGCGTCGCATCCGCAGCACGCGCTGTCGCAAGAACTGTTCCGCTCCTTCGGCAGCTTGCTGTCGTTCGAGCTGAAAGAGGGCATTGACTGCTTCGACTACCTGAACCGTTTGCAACTGGCGGTGCCGTCCAGCAACCTGGGCGACACCCGCACACTGGTGATCCCGGTGGCGCATACCATCTTCTACGAGATGGGCGCCGAGCGCCGCGCCGGCATGGGCATCGCCGAATCGCTGATCCGCGTATCGGTGGGACTGGAAGACACCGATGACCTGGTCGGGGACTTCCGCCAGGCGCTGGATGCCTGAGCGCCGCCTAGGCTGAAATAAAAAATGCCCGCGCTCGAAAGAGGCGGGCATTTTTGTTGCCGTGGTCCCGGCCAAAGCCGGCAGCCGGTTACGGCACCAGATTGGCCACCGCCTCGCGGTCGGCCCATTTGGTGATGTAGCTGGGGGTGAAGGTCTGGAAACGTTCGATCAGCATCGCCGGATCGGCCTCATGCATCATCAGCTTGGACTGGTCGGCGCTGACGAAGCGCTGCGACACCAGATGGTCGACGAAGGCGATCAGGTTGTTGTAGAAGCCTTCCACGTTGTACAGGCAGATCGGCTTGTAGTGGAAGCCCAGTTGCGCCCAGGTCAGCACCTCGAACAGCTCTTCCAGCGTGCCCATGCCACCGGGCATGGCGACGAAGCCGTCCGACAGTTCGGCCATCATGGCCTTGCGTTCGTGCATGTCCTTGACGATGTGCAGGCGGGTCAGGCCATTGTGGCCGAGTTCCTTGTCCAGCAGCGCCTTGGGGATGACGCCGGTGGCTTCGCCGCCCAGCTTCATGATTTCAGTGGCGATGATGCCCATCAGGCCGACGTTGCCGCCGCCATACACCAGCGCGATGTTGTTCTTGACCATTTCCTGGGCCAGCTTGCGCGCCGCGTCGGCATACGCCGGGGTAGCGCCGGGGGAAGAACCGCAATATACGCAAATCGATTTCATGTGTCCTCTGCAATGTCCGTCAATACAATGGCAAATGGCTGTTGTGTTTCTTTGCCGGAAAGCAAACACTCCATCAAGCCTTGGAACATGTTATACCATGCTCTTAGTGCAGTGCAGCATAAACCTGCCCGATGACAGAACAATGACATATCGGCAGGATGGCAGTGTATCCGGCGGGAGGATGTTGCGTCTTGAAAGGACATCATGCAAAACAAGATTGTCAGTCTGGCCCTGCAGGGCGGCGGTTCGCACGGCGCCTTCACCTGGGGCGTGCTGGATCGCCTGCTGGAGGATGGCCGTCTCGCGTTTGAAGGCATCAGCGGCGCTTCCGCCGGCGCCATGAACGCGGTGGTGATGACGCAGGGCTATGTGCAGGACGGCCGCGAAGGCGCGCGCGCCGCGCTGGAACGTTTCTGGAGCAGCCTCTCCACGCGCGAACCCTTCGATTTCATCCAGCCGGATTTCGCCACGGCCGTGCCCAATCCCGCGCCCATGCCGGGCATGCGCACCTTGCTGGCGATGACGCGCTTTTTCTCCCCCGCGCAGTTGAATCCGCTGGATATCAATCCCCTGCGCGACATCCTCGTCGAGCAGGTCGATTTCGAACGCCTGCGCGAGCAGCGCGATGTCAAGCTGTTCATCGCCGCCACCCAGGTCAGCACCGGCATCCTGAAGATCTTCCGCAATCGCGAGCTGTCGGTGGACGTATTGCTGGCCTCGGCCTGCTTGCCGTCATTGCACCGGCCCATCGAGATCGACGGCGAGGCCTACTGGGATGGCGGCCTGACTGCCAATCCACCGATCTTTCCGCTGCTGCATGCCTGTTCCGCGCGCGACGTGATGGTGGTGCTGCTGCATCCCAGCCGGCGCGGGGGAACGCCTACCTCCAGCCACGATATCGGCCAGCGGCTCTCCGAGATCAGCTTCAGCTCGGCCTTCTTCACCGAACTGAGCGCGCTGGCGCTGGCCAAGCGCGAGGCCGAGAACTCCGCGGTGGCCTTCGGTTCGCTGGAGCGGCGCCTGCGCCAGCTCAACATGCACATGATCGATGCCAATGAACTGATGGAGCAGCTGAGCAACCTCTCCAAGCTCAATACGCAAGGCAGCTTCATCCGCAGCCTGCACCAGCAGGGGCGCGAGCGGGCATCGGAATGGCTGGACCAGAATTTCGCGCGCATCGGGAAGGAATCCACCTTCGACCTGGGGCGCTTCCTGCAATGAGCCGCTTAGAGCGTATTGATGATCTCGCTCGGGGCCGTTCAAATGCCCTTTCCGGCGGTCTGCGGCGTTGCAAAGCCTCGCCGGGACAACCGGCCCGGCTGCGTTTTGCGCCTTGCATCCCATCCTGAAATGACATTTGACCGACTCCCGGCGAAATCATCAACACGCTCTGCGCCGATACGCCGCTTCGCGCACGATCGTTCTAATTTGTCTATACTCTGCTGCTTCATCCATGCAGCACGACAGAGACCAGACCATGACCCAGCCCGGCGCCAACGGCAAGCCATCCCGATCGGAATTCCTGCAGGTGCGCGGCCTGCGCTACCACGTGCGCCACTGGGGAAGGCCCGGCGCGCCGAAGCTCTTCATGCTGCATGGCTGGATGGATGTCTCCGCTTCGTTCCAGTTCATGGTGGATGCGCTGCAGGGCGACTGGCATGTGATCGCCCCCGATTGGCGCGGCTTTGGCCTTACCGAGCGCACGCATGCCGATTCCTACTGGTTTCCCGATTACCTGGCGGATCTCGACGCCATCCTGGCGCACTATGCCGGCGCAGCGGGCGAAGAGGCCGTCGACCTGCTGGGCCACAGCATGGGCGGCAATGTCGCCGCCCTGTATGCCGGCGTGCGGCCGCAGCGCATCCGCCGGCTGATCAACCTGGAAGGCCTGGGCCTGCCTTCGGCCAAGGCCGAGCAGGCGCCGGGCCGCTTCGCGCAATGGATGGACGAGGTGCGCAACCGGCCGCTCATGCGCGGCTACGATTCGCTGCCGGAGGTGGCGGCCCGGCTGCAAAAGAACAATGCGCGGCTGTCCGACGAGCGCGCCGCCTTCCTGGCGCCGCATTGGGCGGCGCAGGATGCGGCCGGCCTGTGGCAGATACTGGGCGATCCGGCGCACAAGCAGGTCAGCCCCATCCTCTACCGGGTCGATGAAATGATGGCCTGCTGGAGCCAGATTACGGCGCCGGTGCTGTGGGTCGAGGCGAAGGAGAGCGATATCTGGCGCTTCTTCGGCCAGCATGCGCTGATGCGCGACGAAATCGATCGCCGCATCGGCTTCATTCCGAAGGTGCAGGTAGAGATGGTCGATGACGCCGGCCACATGCTGCACCATGACCAGCCTGCGCTGCTGGCTACCCTGGTCGAACGCTTCCTGGCGCAGCCGGCCTGAGGCTGCCGTGCCGCGGCATTGCGTCTTCGCGCGGCGACGCCGCAGGTCGATGCGCGGTACAATGGATAACGTTTTCAGCCTGTTTTGCGGCTGGTTCGACCGCTGGCCGCCATAAGCGACCAGCCCGGTATCGGGCCAGCGCCACCCCTATGTCCCAGCTCAAGTTCGACCTGCATTGCCACTCCAACGTCTCCGACGGCCTGTTGCCGCCGGAAGGGGTGGCGGCGCGCGCCAAAGCCAATGGCGTGGATGTGTGGGCGCTGACCGACCACGATGAGCTGGGCGGTGTGGCGCGCGCGAGGGCGGCGGCCCAGGCGCTGGGCATGCACTACGTGGCCGGCGTGGAAATTTCGATCACCTGGGCCGGACAGACGGTGCATATCGTGGGATTGCGGGTCGATGAAACCAACCGTACGCTGATCGAGGGCTTGGCCGCTACCCGTAACGGCCGCGAGCGCCGTGCGCGCGAGATCGCAAGCGAACTGGAAAAGGTCGGCATCTGCGGCACCTTCGAAGGCGCGCTCAAGCATGTCGGCAACCCTGACCTGATCTCGCGCACGCACTTCGCCCGTTACATGGTCGAGGCCGGGCACTGCGGCGATACCAGGGAGGTATTCGCCAATTACCTCACCGAAGGCAAGCCCGGCTACGTGCCGCACCGCTGGGCCACGCTGAAGGAGGCGGTAGACTGGATACGCGGCGCCGGCGGCGTGGCGGTGATTGCCCACCCGGGGCGCTACAAGTACACGCAGACGCAATTCGGCGCGCTGTTCGACGAATTCAAGCAACTGGGCGGCGCCGCCATCGAAGTCAATACCGGCAGCCATACTCCGGAACAGTACGAGGAATATGCGCAGATAGCGCGCAGTTACGGTTTCCTGGCCTCGATGGGCTCCGACTTCCACGGCCCGGGCGAATCGCGGGTCGATTTGGGCGGGCTGCCGCCGCTGCCCAAGGGGCTCACGCCGGTGTGGCATGACTGGGGCTTGTAAGCCGGCTGTTGCCAGCTCTTGAATTTCCGGTAGAGAATCCTATCTAATAACCACTTTCCCGATAGGAGTTTTCCCAATGAAACGAATCTTGCTGTTTGTTGCGACCAACATTGCCGTGCTGGTTGTGATGAGCGTCATCTTGTCGTTGCTGGGCGTGGACCGCTTCCTCACGCAGGCCGGCCTGAACCTGCCGATGCTGCTGGTGTTTTCGCTGGTGGTCGGCTTTACCGGGTCGATCATTTCCTTGCTGATGAGCAAGAGCATGGCCAAGTGGTCGACCGGCGCGCGCGTGATCGAAACGCCGGTCAACGGCACTGAAGCCTGGCTGGTGCAGACCGTCGGCACGCTGGCCCAGCGCGCCGGCATCGGCATGCCCGAGGTGGCGGTGTACGAGGGCGATCCCAATGCCTTTGCCACCGGCGCCTTCCGCGACTCGGCATTGGTGGCGGTGTCCACCGGGCTCTTGCAAGGCATGACCAAGGACGAGGTGGAGGCGGTGCTGGGCCACGAAATCGCCCACATCGCCAACGGCGACATGGTGACCATGACGCTGATCCAGGGCGTGGTGAACACCTTCGTGGTCTTCCTTTCGCGCGTGGTCGGTTATTTTGTCGACTCGGCTCTGCGTCGCAATAATGATAATTCCGGCCCCGGCATCGGCTATATGGTGACCGTGATGGTGTGCCAGATCGTGTTCGGCATCGGCGCCTCGATCATCGTGGCCTGGTTTTCGCGCCACCGCGAATTCCGTGCCGATGCCGGCTCGGCGCGCCTCCTGGGCAGCCCGCAGCCGATGATCCAGGCGCTGGCGCGGCTGGGCGGTTTCACGCCCGAAGGCCTGCCGCAATCGATGGCGGCCATGGGCATCAGCGACAAGCCGGGCATCATGGAGCTGTTTTCGACGCACCCGCCGCTGGAGCAGCGCATCGCGGCCCTGCGCGGCCAGCGTTAAAATAAAGAAGCGACAGGAACGGCGGTGGCGACACCGCCGTTTTGCATTTTTTGACGATGGCCGATGGCCTATGCATTGGAAGTGATCTTGGAAGTGATGTCATGAGTCAGTTTTTCGAAATTCATCCCGACAATCCGCAATTGCGCCTGATCAAGCAGGCGGCGCAGATCATCCACAAGGGCGGGCTGGTCGCCTTGCCGACCGATTCCTGTTATGCGCTGGTTTGCCAGCTGGACAACAAGGACGCGGTCGAACGCGTGCGCCGCATCCGCGGCGTGGACGACAAGCACCATCTGACGCTCCTGTGCCGCGACTTGTCTGAAATCTCCCAGTACGCCAAGGTCGACAACCGCCAGTACCGCCTGCTCAAGGCCGCCACGCCGGGCGCCTACACCTTCATCCTGGAAGCCACCAAGGAAGTGCCGCGCCGCCTTTCCCACCCCTCGCGCAAGACCATCGGCCTGCGCGTGCCGCAGAACCGCATCGCCCACATGTTGCTGGAAGAACTGGGCGAGCCGCTGCTGGGCACTACCCTGAACCTGCCGGACGACGAATTGCCGCTGACCAACGCCGACGACATCCGCGCCCGCCTGGAAAAGCAGATCGAACTGGTGATCGACAGCGGCGCCTGCAGCCTGGAGCCCACCACGGTGATCGACCTGACGGATGACAACGAAGTGGTGCTGGTGCGCCAGGGCCGGGGCGATGCCAGCCTCTTCGGCCTGCAGGCGGCCTGAATATCTGTCCGCAATTCTCCGCCGGGGTCGGGTTCCGAAGTTTTGGAATTTCCCCGGCCCGCTCTTGCCTCTCTGATAAAATCCCCGCCCATGAACGATCTCATCCAGACTGTCGCGGTGTATGCGCTTCCCGTTTTGTTCGCCATTACACTGCACGAGGCAGCGCACGCCTACGCGGCAAAGTTTTTCGGCGACAACACGGCTTATTCGATGGGGCGCATGAGCCTCAATCCGCTCAAGCACATCGACCCCTTCGGCACCATCCTGATCCCGATACTGCTGTATTTCGCCACCAGCGGTGCCTTCCTGTTCGGCTATGCCAAACCGGTGCCGATCAGTTTCGGCCATTTGCGCCGTCCCAAGCGCGACATGGCCTGGGTGGCGCTGGCCGGGCCGGGCGCCAATTTCCTGATGGCGCTGCTGTGGACGCTGGTGATCTACGGGCTGGCGCTGGGCGGCGTGCAGGAAGAGTTCTTCATGCTCATGGCCAAGGCCGGGGTGCTGACCAACCTGGTCATGTTTGCCTTCAACCTGTTCCCGATCCCGCCGCTGGACGGCGGCCGTGTGCTGACCAGTTTGTTGCCGAACAAGTATGCGTATAAATTCGCGCAGATCGAACCCTACGGCTTTTTCATCGTGATGGCGCTGGTGCTGCTCAAGGTGATCTACACTTGGTGGATGGCGCCGGTCATGTATGCCGCAAGCCTGTTGCTGCAACTGATGACGTACCCGATCACTTTCCTGTTCCATTGAACCGCCACCGCCAAGAACACAGCCACCGCCATGTATCCTGACCGCGTCGTCTCCGGCATGCGCCCCACGGGCGCGCTGCACCTGGGCCACTATCACGGCGCCCTGAAGAACTGGGTGAGGTTGCAATCCGAATTGCCTTGCCTGTTCTTCGTCGCGGACTGGCATGCGTTGACCACCCACTACGACGATCCGTCCGTGATCGAAACCAGTACCTGGGAAATGGTGATCGACTGGCTCGCTGCCGGCGTCGATCCTGCGCAGTCGACCCTGTTCATCCAGTCGCGCGTGCCCGAGCATGCCGAGCTGCACCTGCTGCTGTCGATGGCCACGCCGCTGGGCTGGCTGGAGCGTGTGCCCACCTACAAGGACCAGCAGGAAAAGCTGTCCGACCGCGACCTGGCGACCTACGGTTTCCTCGGTTATCCATTGCTGCAGGCGGCCGACGTGCTGATCTACCGCGCCAGCCAGGTGCCGGTCGGCGAAGACCAGGTGCCGCACATCGAGATCATGCGCGAGATCGCGCGCCGCTTTAACCACTTGTACGGCAAGGAAAAGGGCTTCGAAGAGAAGGCCCGCGCGGCCGTCAAGAAACTGGGCGGCAAGCGCTCCAAGCTGTATCTGGAACTGCGCACGCAATTCCAGGAAAAGGGCGATGACGAAGCGCTGGAGCAGGCCAAGGCGATGCTGGACGATGCCCAGAACCTGTCGATGATCGACCGTGAACGCCTGTTCGGCTACCTCGAAGGCAGCCGCAAGCTGATCCTGACCGAGCCGCAGGCGCTGCTGACGGAAGCGTCGCGCCTGCCGGGGCTGGATGGCGCCAAGATGTCCAAGAGCTATGGCAATGCCATCGCCCTGCGCGAAGACAAGGAAGCGGTCACGAAAAAGGTGCGCACCATGCCGACCGACCCGCAACGCGTGCGCCGCAGCGACGCCGGCGATCCGGACAAATGCCCGGTATGGCAATTCCACATGGTGTATTCTGCGCCTGAGGTGCAGGAATGGGCGGCCAAGGGGTGCCGTTCAGCCGGGATCGGTTGCCTGGAATGCAAGCAGCCGGTGATCGATGCCATTTTGCAAGAGCAGCAGCCGATGCTGGAACGGGCCCAGCCTTACCTGGACGACCCGTCCCTGGTGCGGGCGATTGTGGCCGACGGCTGCGAAAAGGCGCGCAAGCTGGCGCAAGACACCATGCGCGACGTGCGCGAGTCGATGGGGCTGGGGTATTGAAGCCGAAGCGGCAGGGGCTGCGCAGCCTTTGTCCACATGCCGGAAAGCTTGCCGCCGGCCTGGTTTTTTTACTTCCGCTTTCATCTATCAGCCCCGCGAATTGACCGATCCCGGCCTCTATCCGCTACAATCGGTCTTTTATTTCTGACCATACTTCAAAAGTACGCACATCATGATCAAGGGTAGCATTGTCGCAATCGTCACTCCCATGCATCCGGACGGCAGCCTCGATTTCGGCGGCCTGCGCAAGCTGATCGACTGGCACATCGCCGAGGGAACCGACAGCATCGTCATCGTCGGTACTACCGGCGAGTCGCCCACTGTCTCGATGGAAGAACACTGCGAACTGATCAAGGTCGCGGTGGAGCATACTGCCAAACGCATTCCCATCATCGCCGGCACCGGCGGCAACTCGACGGCCGAGGCCATCGAACTGACCGAGTTCGCCAAGAAGGTCGGCGCCGATGCCTCGCTGCAAGTCGTCCCCTATTACAACCGTCCGACCCAGGAAGGCATGTATCTTCACTTCAAGAAGATTGCCGAGTCGGTCGATCTGCCGGTCATCCTGTACAACGTGCCCGGCCGCACCGTGGCCGATATGAGCAACGAGACCATCCTGCGCCTGGCGCAAGTGAAGGGCATCGTCGGCGTCAAGGACGCCACCGGCAATATCGCGCGCGGCACCGACCTGATCCGCCTGGCGCCGAAATCGTTCGCCATCTATTCCGGCGACGACCCGACCGCGATCGCGCTCATGCTGTACGGCGGCGCCGGCAACATCTCGGTCACCGCCAACGTCGCGCCGCGCGACATGCATGAACTGTGCGTGGCCGCCATGGGCGGCAACGTCGCGCGCGCGGTTGAACTGAACAACAAGCTGCTGCCGCTGCATAACAAGCTGTTTGTCGAACCCAATCCGGTGCCGCTGAAGTGGGCCATGCAGGAGATGGGTTTGATCGACTCCGGCATGCGCTTGCCGCTGGCGCCGCTGGGCGCCGGCTTCCACGACACCGTGCGCGCGGCTTTGCGCGAGTCGGGTGTATTAAAATAACGGACTTGGCTGTTTCTGCCATTTTCTGGCCGTCTTCCGAAAAACGATCCCGCTTTCAATAGTAACGATATGACTAATCGCAAGAACGTTCGTCCTGTAGTCCGCACCGCGTACAGTACTCTTACCCAACGCAGCATCGTCGTCGCACTGGCTCTCGCGTCACTCGCGGGATGCACGTCGGTCGGCAGCTTGCTTGAAGGCGACCGTATCGATTACAAGAGCGCGGAAAAGGCCCGCGGCCCGCGGCTGGAAGTTCCGCCCGACCTGACCCAGCTGCAGCGCGACAACCGCTATGCGATCCCCGAGGCCAACAAGGGCGTGGCTACCGCTTCCGGCTATACCCTGGAGCAACAGACCAAGCCGGCCGCTGAAGTCGCCTCGGTGGCGCCGCAAGCCAACGGCAGCGACATCCACATCGAACGCGACGGCACCCAGCGCTGGCTGGTGGTCAGGCAGAGCCCCGAGACCCTGTGGCCGCAGATCAAGGATTTCTGGCAGGACAGCGGTTTCCTGATCAACATCGAATCGCCGGACACCGGCGTGATGGAAACCGACTGGGCTGAAAACCGCGCCAAGATCCCGCAAGACTTCGTGCGCAACACGCTGGGCAAGGTATTCGACTCGCTGTACTCGACCGGCGAACGCGACAAGTTCCGCACCCGCCTGGAGCGCGGCCCGAACGGCACCACCGAAATCTTCATCAGCCATCGCGGCGCCGAAGAAGTGCTGACCGGTTCGGCCAAGGAAACCTCGGTGTGGACCGCGCGTCCCTCCGACCCGGGCCTGGAGGCTGAATTCCTGGCGCGCCTGATGGTGCGCCTGGGCGCCGAAGAAACCAAGGCCAAGGCGGCCGTGGCCAACGCCCCGTCGCTGCAGGCCCGTTCCAAGCTGTTGAAGAGCGCAGCCGGCTCCAGCGTCCAGGTCGATGAAAGCTTCGACCGCGCATGGCGCCGCGTCGGCCTGGCGCTGGACCGCGTCGGCTTCACCGTGGAAGACCGCGACCGTACCCAGGGCACGTATTTCGTGCGCTATGTCGACCAGAACCAGGACGCCAAGGACAAGAAGGATCAGGGCTTCTTCTCGCGCATCTTCTCCAGTTCCAAGGACAAGGAAAAGACCGCCGCCAAGTACCGTATCGTGGTCAAGGGCAGTGGCGACAGCAGCAACATCGTGGTCCAGAACGGCGAAGGCAAGCCGGAGGTCTCCGATACCGCCGACAAGATCCTCGGCCTGTTGAACGATCAGTTGAAGTAAGTCGATGTAATGGCAATGCGTTATCGGGGCCGCATATGAAGTTCGCGAGCCTCGGTAGCGGCAGCGAAGGCAATGCGCTGCTGATTTCGGCCGCAGCCGGCTCAGAGCGTCCCAATGCGGGGACGACCGTGATGCTGGACTGCGGCTTTGCTTTGCGCGAAACCGAAAGGCGCATGCTGCGCGTCGGTATCGACCCCTCGGATGTTGCCGCCATCGTGGTGACCCATGAACATTCCGACCATGTCAACGGCGTATTCAAGTTCGCGCGCCGTTACCGCATCCCGGTCTGGCTTAGCTACGGCACCTACCAGGCAATCGCGGATCACGCCGCCGATGTCGACATCCAATTGTGCGCCGACGGCCAGAAGATCGCCATCGGCGACCTTGAACTCACTCCCTACACCGTGCCGCACGACGCCCGCGAACCGATCCAGTACATCGCAAGCGACGGCGACCGGCGCCTGGGCGTGCTGACTGACGCCGGGCAAGCGACGTCGCACATGATCCAGGCATTGGGCGCCTGCGATTCGCTGCTGCTCGAATGCAATCACGATCGCGCCATGCTGGAGAACTCTTCTTATCCGGCTTTCCTCAAGCGCCGCATCGGCGGGGCATACGGGCACCTGGCCAATGAAACCAGCGCCGAGATCCTGCAATTGCTCGACAAGAGCCGCCTCAAACAGGTGGTCGGCGCTCACTTGAGCCGCCAGAATAATACGCCCGAACTGGCGCGCGCAGCCTTGGAGAGCGTCCTTGGCGGCAGCTTCGGCGGTATCGATATCGCCTGCCAGGACGAGGGCTTCGGCTGGCTCGAGGTGTAAGGAAAAAGCGAGCAGGTCAGTCTCCTGTCAGCTTTGCCGGGCGTATCCCTGAAACATTCTGTTGCGATTTCATGCCGGCCTGCGCCTTCGCATGGCGCATATCCGATGCCCTTGCCATCCTCGCATGCAAGACCGGAATTCCCATGCAAGCCCTCGGAAGACTAAAAAATCAAATGGGCAAGGGCTGGATGAGGCAGAAAACGCAGGGGGCTTGAAGGGCCTGAATGCGCCAGTAAGGGCTTTGTCAGGAGAGGGGAGGGGAAAGAGTCCGCCCGGCTGTAAAAACGCGTCAGGGACGTTCTATTGCGGCGCAGAGGGTTTTCTTGCGTAGCATGTGATCCGCGATGGGGAGATGTCCGCGCCAAAGCACGAAGACCGGAGAGGGGATGTGGGGGAGGGGCAAAAATGCAGGCGAAAAAAAACCGGTCCTGAGACCGGTTTTTTGAAAATAATCTGATGATTATTTTGCTGGAGCGTCAGCTGGCTTGGCAGCGTCGGCAGCAGGAGCAGCGTCAGCCGGCTTGGCGGCGTCAGCAGCAGGAGCAGCAGCGTCAGCAGCCGGAGCGGCAGGCGCAGCAGCAGGAGCTTCAGCAGCTGCAGGTGCGGCAGCAGGAGCTTCAGCAGCAGGTGCTGGTGCAGGAGCTTCTTCCTTCTTGCCGCAAGCAGCCAGGGCAACAGCCAACAACGAAGCGATCAACAGAGTCTTTTTCATGAATATTCCTTCAATATTTAAAAATTGTGCGATGAATAATTACCGGTAATTATCGCTCTACAGGAGGCTCTCGCCGTACTTGGAAACCTCGCGGTTTCGTTTCGGTTCTTGCTTCTTTTTACTGCCGAAACTTGCTCGGACAACGAAAACTTTCCAGCCCGTCATTATAGCTATTTTTTTCCGATATCACACCGAAATCATTCTTTTTCGTAAGAATTTGTAAGTTCTTACAATTAAACCCATGAGGCCGGAAGGCCTTTATCCAGGCCGTTTTCCGCCGATTGTCGATCGGTCGGGCCAGTGTGTTTTTGGGATATTTTGAAGCAAATCAAGAAAATTCTAGCCATCCGCTTTCATGCCATTGATGCAAGGCTTCGAGCAGGTCTTCGGAAGCGTTTTCGAATTCCGATTTTTCCAGCCGGCGGTGATTTGCCAGCTTGGCGAGGATGACTTTGTCGGCCCGCCCGACCTGGAACGACTCGCCGTTGATGAACACGTTCGAGCCACGATAGAGCATCAGCGATTTGCGGTGCAATGCCAATCCGCGCTTTTTGGCGCCCTGGTAAAAGCGAGCAAATGACAATTGCTCGGCCGGCGCATCGAAGAATACGCTGGGTTTGGGTTCCGACAAATGCTGGCCGAGGAAGATGGCGATGTCGTCGTCGGTGAAGCGTATCTTGTTCAATTCATCGCGGATGCGACCGAGCATGTCGGCCGGCAGTTCGGCCGGATTGGCGCTGGGCTTGAGGTCGGGGTCGGCATAGCGGCCGGGCAGGTCAATGGTGTCCAGCATGAAGTCGAGGAAGGACTCGCCCAGTTCCTGGTAGGCCGGCGCGCGAAAGCCGATGGAATACGTCATGCATTCGCCGACTGCCGTGCCGTCGTGCGCGTAATGCGGCGGCAGGTAAAGCATGTCGCCCGGTTCCAGCACGAACTCTTCTTCCGGCTGGAAGTTGCTCAGTATTTTCAGCGGCACTCCATTTTCCAGCGACAGGTCGTCCTGTGCGCTGATGCGCCAGTGGCGCCGGCCATGCGCCTGCAGCAGGAACACGTCGTAGGAATCGAAATGCGGGCCGACGCCGCCGCCGTCGCTGGCGTAGCTGATCATCAGGTCGTCCAAGCGCGCGTCGGGGATGAAGCGGAACTGGCGCAGCAGCGCATCGGCCGCCGCGTGGTGCAGGTTGACGCCTTGTACCAGCAGCGTCCAGGCCTTTTGCTTGAGCGCCGGCAGCTTGTCGATGGGGCCGTGCTGCATGTCCCAGCCCGCGGCGCGGTGCGTGATCAGGCGCGACTCGACGTCGTCGCGCCTGGCCAGGTCGAACAGTTCGGCGCGCGGCAGCGGCGCCTGGAAGCCGGGAATGGCCTGGCGGATCAGCAGCGGTTTCTTGTGCCAGTAGTCACGCAGGAATTGGGCGGGCGTGAGGCCGCCGAGCAGGGCGAGTTTTTTCATGGCGACATTATAGGCGCGCGCGCCGCGTTGAAACGGCGCCAAGGCGGCGAAGTTTGATGCGGGTATAATCGCGCTTTGATTAACTTTGATTAAAGAAGAGTCCTTGCCGCGCGGGAATGGCAAGGGGGAACGCTCTTTGGCCCCACTGTGCCCGGCCATGAACGGCAAGCGTCGCAACAGCGGCATTGAAAGCATGGCATGGCCGCTCCCGCACCCAATACCGTTAGCAAAGGACCCCACACGATGAAGATCGCAAAGAACTCCGTAGTCTCCGTGAACTACAAATTGTCGGACGCGCAAAACAACCTGATCGAGGAAAGCCGCGAGCCGATGGTTTACCTGCACGGCGGTTACCAGAACACGCTGCCCAAGATCGAAGAAGCGCTGGACGGCAAGGAAACCGGTTTCAAGACCACCATCCAGGTCGAGCCGGAAGATGCCTTCGGCGAGTACGACTCCACCCTGGTCAAGATCGAACCGCTGTCGCGCCTGCCGCAACCGACCGAAGTCGGCATGCAGTTCGAAGGTTCGCCGGACGACGATGGCGAAGAATCGGTCATCTTCACCGTCACCGAAGTGGCCGACGGCAAGGCCGTGCTGGACGGCAACCATCCGCTGGCCGGCATCGCGCTGCGCTTTGAACTGTCCGTGACCGAAGTGCGCGCCGCCTCCGACGAGGAAATCGCCCACGGCCACGTGCATGGAGCGCACGGCCATCATCATCATCACGACGACGCTGCCGGTAACGATGGCGACGACGGCGACCATTTCCGCAGCCATCCGCTGAACTGATCCGGCCGCCGGCCCGCTTCAAATGGAAACGCCCGCAGCATTCGCTGCGGGCGTTTTGCTTTCCGGGGCTTGCCGGTAAGATGCGAGTTCAGCGCCGCTCGCCATCGGCATCGGCCACCGCAAACAATTGCGGAAGATGGTCGTCCACCACGATCTTCAGCCAGCGCTCGCCCGCGCCTACGCTGCCCAGGTTGCCGCTCCACAGGATATGCGGCGGCGCCTTGTCCTTGATGGTTTCGCCATGCACGACCAGCACCCGGCCGTGGAACTTGCCGGCCAGCTCGGAGAAGGTGCGGCGCATCTCGGCAAAACCGTCGCGCTGGGTGCGGAAAAAGGAGTGCTTGGGCGGCGAGCCAAAGGGATTGCCATCGGTGAAGAACACGATGGCGGCCGATTTTTTCAGGGCCGCGAAGGCGAACAGGTGCTGCAGCCAGTTGCGGTTGGCGATCAGGCGGTCTTCGAACTCGTTGTTGCGGCCGCCGTCGAGCAGGAAGTGGTTGTTGCCGGCCGGCAGGTTGACGGTGGCGAACAGGACATTGCCGACCTCCCAGCGCGCGTTCTCGGCATAGCTGCGGAACTTGGCCGTGAGCGACTGGCGCAGCAGCGGCAGCTTGCTGGCGCCGAAAGAGAATTCCCCGGTGTAGAACTGCTCGCGCATGTGCGCCAGGCGCTCGATGGCGTCGGAGCGTTGCGCACGGTCGCGGCAGGAAATCCAGTCGCTGGCGGCCAGCGACATGATCACGCCATTTTGCGCATGCGAGAGGATGTCGCGCCGTTGGCTATACAAGGCATCGTCGCAAGGTTCGGCAGAGGACTTGATGCCGTTGACCACCACGAACGCCAGGTTGTCGGCATCGGTTTCGGCGATGGCCTGGCGCAGCGCTTCTTCGCCGCCGCCGCCGGCAAACGCATGACTGATGATGCCGAAGGCGAAGTCTTGCGGCGCCGCCGATGCCGGCCGTGCCGGCATGGCGGCGGCAAAGGCGAGCAGGGCGGTAAGCAGGAGGCGTGTCATTGTCGGTTCGGCATCGGTTGCGGCCTGCGGTCAAGCCACCAGGTCAATTGTTCCTGCTCAGTTCCTTCAGTTTGTATAGCGCATCCAGCGCCTGACGCGGGGTCAGCGCATCGGGGTCGATTTGCCCCAGCGACTGGAGTATGGCTTGCGCCTGCGGATCCGGTTCGACTGCGATGGGCGGCGCTTGTTCGGCGCTTGTCTCATCCGTCTCCCGTGCGGCAGTGTGCGCGGGTTCTTCGTCGCGTTCGATGAATTGCTGGGTATTGAACAGGTCGAATTGCGGCGTCGGCTGCATGGACTGGCTTTCCAGCGCGGAAAGGTGCTTGCGCGCGGCGCGGATCACCGGCGCCGGCACGCCGGCCAACTGCGCCACTTGCAGGCCGTAGCTCTGCGAAGCCGGGCCGCTTTGCACCGCATGCAGGAACACGATGCTGTCCTTATGTTCCACTGCCGACAAGTGTACGTTGGCCGCGCTCGGATGGATTTCCGGCAATTGCGTCAGTTCGAAATAGTGGGTGGCGAACAGCGTGAAGCTGCGGGTCACGTCGATCAGGTGCTTGGCGATGGCCCAGGCCAGCGCCAAACCGTCGAAGGTCGAGGTGCCGCGCCCGACTTCATCCATCAGCACCAGCGAATGCTCGCTGGCGTTGTTGAGGATGGCGGCCGATTCGGTCATTTCCACCATGAAGGTGGAACGGCCGCCGGCCAGGTCGTCGGCCGCGCCGATGCGGGTGAAGATGCGGTCGATCGGGCCGATCACCGCAGCCGTGGCCGGCACGAAACTGCCGACATAGGCCAGCAGCGTGATCAGCGCCACCTGGCGCATGTAGGTCGACTTGCCGCCCATGTTGGGGCCGGTGATCAAGAGCAGCTTGCGTTCGGCCGCCAGTTGGCAGTCGTTGGCGATGAAACGCTCGATCTGGTTTTCCACCACCGGATGGCGACCCTGTTCGATCTGGATGCAGGGCTCGTCCACCAGTTGCGGCGCGCACCAGTTGTTGCGCGCGGCGTGGTCGGCCAGCGCCACCAGCGTGTCGAGCTGGGCCAGCGCGTGGGCGATGGCTTGCAGCGTGACGATGTGCGGCGCCATGTCGTTCAGCAATTGCTCGTACAGGAATTTCTCGCGCGACAGCGAACGCTCCTGTGCCGACAGCGCCTTGTCCTCGAAGGCCTTGAGCTCGGGGATGATGTAGCGCTCGGCGTTCTTGAGCGTCTGGCGGCGGCGGTAATCTTCCGGCACCTTGTCGCTCTGGCCGTTGGTGACCTCGATGTAGAAGCCGTGCACCTTGTTGTATTCCACCCGCAGGTTGGCGATGCCGGTGCGCGCGCGTTCGCGCGCTTCCAGGTCCAGCAGGTACTGGCCGGCGTTTTCCGACAGGCCGCGCAACTCGTCCAGTTCGGCATCAAAGCCGCGCGCGATCACGCCGCCGTCGCGCACCATCGCGGCCGGTTCCAGCATGATGGCGCGTTCCAGCAGGTCCAGGCATTCCACCGGCGTGGCCAGCGCTTCATGCAGTTGCTTGAGCAGCGGCGCATCGGCGTCGCGCGCGCACATGTCGACATAGGCGCGCAGCGAACTGAGCTGCTGCAAGCCGGCGCGCAGGCCCGCCAGGTCGCGCGGGCGCGCCGACAGCAGGGCGATGCGGGTGGTGATGCGTTCGATATCGGGCACTGCCGCCAGCGTGGCCGACAGGCCTGAGCAGGCGTCGGTGCGCATCAGCGCGTTGATGGCGGCATGGCGCGCGCGCGCCACGGCTTGATCGCGCAGCGCATGGTGCAGCCAGTGGCGCAACAGGCGCGAACCCATCGCGGTGCGGCAATGGTCGAGCGTGGAGAACAGCGTCGGCGCCAGCGCATTGGCGTCCTGGGCGCGGATGGTCTCGGTCAGTTCAAGGTTGCGGCGGGTGGCCGCGTCCAGCCCGATGAATTCGTTTTCCGATTCGACCGTGAGTGCGCGCACATGCTGCAGGCCGCGGCCTTGCGTCGATTGCGCATAACGCAGCAGCGCGCCGGCCGCGCCGATGGCCGTGGTCAGGCCTTGCGCGCCGAAGCCGTCCAGCGTCGCCACCGACAATTGCTCCAGCAAGGCCTTCTCGCTGCTGGGCTGGTCGAAATGCCAGTCGGGCACCGTCACGGCGCGATTGGGCAACAGTGGTTCGCATTGTTCCAGCTGGCTGTCGGCGACCAGGATTTCGGCCGGGGAGATGCGTTCCAGTTCCTGCTTGATGCGGGTTTCGAGGACATTGGCATCGACCGTGAACTCCATCAGCTTCAATGCGCCGCTGGCCATCGACAGCCACGACAGGCCGACCTGCACCTGCTTGCGCGGGCGGCCGGCGGCGATCTGCATCGCCAGCAGGCAGCGTTCGGCCTTTTCCGGCAGCAGGTCGGAGTCGGTCAGCGTGCCGGGGGTGACTACCCGCACTACCTTGCGATCGACCGGCCCCTTGCTGGTGGCCGGGTCGCCGATCTGCTCGCAGATCGCCACCGACTCGCCCAGCTTGATCAGGCGCGCCAGGTATTGCTCGACGGAGTGGAAGGGCACGCCGGCCATCTTGATCGGCGTGCCATTGGAAGAACCGCGCTGGGTCAGCGTCACGCCCATCAGGCGCGAGGCTTTCTCGGCGTCGTCGAAAAACAGTTCATAGAAGTCGCCCATCCGGTAGAACAGCAGGGTCTGCGGATGGTCGGCCTTGATGCGCAGGTATTGCTGCATCATCGGCGTATGGGCGGCGAGGTCTTTGGTCATCAGGCTATTGGTTCAGGACCCGAAGCTCGGGTATTGCGTGTCAGGGATTGCGTCTGCCGCACGCGCCGTGGCGCAGGAAAAGTCCATGGTCGGCGGCAGGAAAGGCTGGCCGGGCGCTGGCGGGTGGCGTCGCGCCGGGCATGCCATAAATCAAAAATGCGGACCTGGGTCCGCATGCATGAGAGGGGATTGTACGCGTAATGGGGCGGGGTAGCCAAGCCGGGCGTGGGACGAATGCACTCGCAAATTAATTGTTAACAGGCCCTAAGCAGATAGTGGGCGGCCGTTATCGCTGTGCATCACGGTGGCGCTGAGCCGGATATCGAGCGCGCCGATCAACTTCATTACCGTGTCAAGACGCGGTGTGGCGCCAGGCGCCAGTGTTTTATAAAGGCTTGCGCGTCCAAGGCCGGCTTTTTGCGCAACGGCAGTGATGCCGCGAGCGCGAATGACATCGCCCAGGGCAGACATCAGCAGAGCAGGGTCATTCTCTTCGAGGGCCGCCTGGATATATGCAGCGATTGCTTCTTCGCTATCCAGATATTCCGCTGCGTCAAAGGGGGCGACCTTCAGATCTTCCGGGGTGAATATTGGGGTTTTCATCGCGACTCCTTGAGAGATCCGGTTAGACATTGCTTCGTAGGGCATTCCAGAGCGCAATCGCCGTCTGGATATCGACTTGCTGGCCCGACTTGTCGCCGCCGCACAGCAGGAGGTAAGTGACTTTGCCTTTGCGGGCGTAATAGACCCGGTAGCCTGGGCCGTAATCGATCTTCATTTCGTGGACGCCTTCCCCGACCGGCTTTGTGATTCCAAAGTTTCCTTCGGCGGCTCTTTTGATCCGAAGGGTAATTCGCGCTTGTGCTTGCTTATCCGCAAGACGGGCATGCCATTGATTGAATCGGCCAGAGCGTTCGATGATGTTCACGAGAGAGATATTGTATCCGAATGGAGACATTAATCTACGCGAATCTTGTAACGAAGCGGAAAAATGGGAAGGGAAAAGTGCCGTGAAATCGCAAATTCCCTATTTGTGAGGTTTCCGCCGTGACAAAAAAACAGGCGGTCGCTTGCGCAACCGCCTGCCCAGCCCGGAGAAGGGGAGAGACCCCGGACTGTAGGGGGCCGGTAAAAATCAGTGCGCCGACGAGGTATCGGCCACGCGGGTCGGCTTGGGCGCCAGCCAGACCGCCATGGCGGCCAGCGAGAACGAGATCGCGGCCATCATGAAGATGTGGTTGGTGGCCAGCATGACGGCCTGGTTCTGCACCGTTTGCGCCAGCGAGGCGGTGGCCTGGTCGGCCGACATGCCGGAGGCGGCCATCGTATTGACGGCGTCGCCCATCCTGTCCACCAGGCCGGACAGCTCGGCGTGGAAGTAAGTGGTGTCGTTCTCCCAGCTGGTATTGACGATGGAAGTGGCGATGGCGCCGGACATGGTGCGGCAGAAGCTCATCAGGCCGGCCGCCGAGGCGGTTTCCTCCGGGTTGACCGAGGACAGCGCCAGGCCGGTCAGCGGCACGAAGAACAACGGCAGCCCGATGCCTTGCAAGAACAGCGGCCAGCCGATCTGGAACATCGACATGTCGGTGGTGTTGAAGGCGCGCACGAAGGTCATCAGCCCCAGCCACACCACGCCGATGCAGACCAGCTTGCGGGCGTCCACGGTGGTCGACATCTTGGCCACCATGGGCGCGGTCATCACCGCCAGGATGCCGGTCAGCGCCGAGACGCAGCCCGACCAGGTCGCCGTGTAGCCCATGTAGCCCTGCAGCCACAGGGGCGTGAGCACCACCGAACCGAAGAAGGCGCCGAAGGCCAGGCAGATGGTGGTCACGCTGGCGGTGAAGCCGCGGTGGCGGAATACCCGCAGGTCGACGATGGGGTTCCTTTCGGTCAATTCCCAGATCAGGAAGGCGATGAAGAACACCACCGCCACCACCGCCAGCAGCACGATCTCGGTGGAGGCGAACCAGTCCTTTTCCTTGCCTTCGTCCAGCATCAGCTGCAACGCGGCGACCCACACCACCATCAGGACCAGGCCGATGCGGTCGATCGGCAGCTTGGCGGTGGTGGTTTCATAGCGCTTGAGCATGCGCCAGCCGATATAGCCGCATATCAGCGCCACCGGCACGTTGATCCAGAAAATGTAGGGCCAGCTGTACTGGTCGCACAGCACGCCGCCCAGGATCGGGCCGGCGATCGGCGCCACCAGCGTGGTCATGGCCCACAGCCCGATGGCGGCCGGCGCCTTTTCCTTGGGGAAGATGCGCAGCAGCAGGGTTTGCGAAAGCGGCATCAGCGGGCCGCCGGCCAGGCCTTGCAGCACGCGGAAGGCGATCAGCATGCCCAGCGAATTGGCCAGGCCGCACAGCGCCGAGAACAGGCCGAACATCACCATCGACAGGATGAATACGCGCACCGTGCCGAAGCGGTTGGCCAGCCAGCCGGTCAAGGGCACCGTGATGGCCTCGGCCACCGCGTACGAGGTGATGACGTAGGTGCCCTGGCTGGTGGAGGCGCCCAGCGAGCCGGCAATGGTGGAGACCGAGACGTTGGCGATGGTGGTGTCGAGCACCGCGATGAAATTGGCCGCCGCCAGCAGGATGCCGGCGCCGACCAGCTTGCCGCCGGTCAGCGGGGCTTCGAACAGGCCCGGCGCTGGCGTCGGCTTGGGCGCAGGCAGCGAGGCCGCATCTGCGCTAACAGTGGATGACATGGAAAACCTCTTCTTGTCTTGTCACGCGCCGCTTACAGCGCGGCTGCCCGGCCGTTCGTGTTCTGCGCGGTCTTGGGGAGGGCATCGCCGGCCTGGATCTGGCCGCGGGTGTCGATCTCGACCACCATCGACAGGCCCACCGACAGCGGACGCTGCGCCAGCTCCTTGGGATCGATCGAGATGCGCACCGGCAGGCGCTGCACCACCTTGATCCAGTTGCCGGTGGCGTTTTGCGCCGGGATCACCGCGAAGGCCGAACCGGTGCCGCCGGACAGGCCGGTCACCACGCCGTGGTATTCGACCGAGCCGCCGTAGATGTCCGCCTTCATGGTGACCGGCTGGCCGATCTTGACCTTGGTCAGTTGGCCTTCCTTGAAGTTGGCGTCCACGTGCATCTGTTGCAGCGGCACCACCGACAGCAGGTTGGCGCCGGTCTGCACGCGCTGGCCGACCTGCACCTGGCGGCGCGCCACCACGCCGTCGACCGGGGCGCGCAGTACGGTGCGCTCCAGATCCAGCCGGGCCTGGTCGCGCTTGGCGCGCGCCAGTAGCACTTCGGGGTTGTTGTCGACGGTGGTGTCGGCGGTCAGCACGGTGCTGGCCTTTTGCGCGCCGAGGGTGGCCTTGGTGTTGGCGCGCGACTGCACTTCACTGGCTTCGGCCGCCTTCAGGCTGGCCTGGGCGTTCAACAGCGCGGTGCGCGCGTTGGAGAGTTCCTCGCCGGACACCGAACCCGACTTGGACAGCGCTTCGCGGCGTTGCAGGTCGATCTCGGCGCGCTTCATGTCGGCCTGGGCCGACAGCAGTTGTGCGGCGGCGCGCTTTTGTTCGGCTTCGCGCGCCAGCACCTGCGCGGCCAGGCCGGCATCGTTGGCGAAGAAGCCCTGAACGCGGCGTTCGGTGCGGTCCAGATCCGCTTCGGCCTGGGCCAGCGCCAGTTTGGCGTCGGCGTCGTCGATGGCGACCAGTACCTCGCCCTTCTTGACGGCTTGCGTGTCGACCACCTTGACGTCGGCCACGATGCCGTTGATGGCCGGCGTGAGCACCGAGATTTCGGTGGCGGTGTAGGCGTTGTCGGTCTCGACGTAGCGCGAGCCGATCAGGTACCAGTAGGCGCCGTAACCGATGCCGGCGATGGCAATCACGCCGCCGAAGATGGAAAAGAGTTTCTTGCGCTTTTGCGCTGCCGCGGCTGTGGCGGCGGCATCGGCGCGTTGCTTGGCGGCGTCATCCGCCGCCATGGTTTGGGTTGCCTGGGAGTCGCTGTGGGACATGATGATTAACCTTTCGCTTGCGTGTCTGTCGTGTGGGATGTGCCGCTGTCGCCGCTGTTGGTGCCGCCGCTGTAGCCGCCGCCCAGCGCGCGCACCAGCGCAACGTCGAGGCTGAACATGCGCGAGCGCAGGTTGGAGAGTTCGCGCAGGTTGGTGATCAGCGTGTCCTGCGCGTTGAGCACATCCAGGTAATTGGCCAGGCCGCCGTTGTAGCGGTTGCTGACGATGCGGTAAGCCTGTTCGGCGGCATCGGCGGCGAGCTGGACTTTTTCGAGCCGTCCGGCCAGCGCTTTTTCGCTGACGGTGACATCGGCCACGTCTTGCAGCGCTTGCGTGACGGCCTGGTCGTAATTGGCCACGGCTTCGTCATAGCCGGCGCTGGCCGAGCGGAACTGGCCGCGCAGGCGGCCGCCATTGAAGATCGGCAGCGAGATGGCCGGGCCGATGCTGCCGATGTCGGAGCCGCGGCTGGTCAGCATGTCGATGCCCAGCGACTGGAAGCCGAAGTAGGCCTTCAGGTTGACGTTGGGGTAGAAGGCGGCGCGCGCCACCTTGATCTGCTTGCCGGCCGCTTCGGCGCGCAGGCGCGCGGCGACGATGTCGGGGCGGCGGCCCAGCAGGTTGACCGGGATCTGGTCGGGCAGCTGGAACGGCTTGCTCATGTCCACCTTCGGGCGCACCAGCAGCAGGCCGCGGTCGGGGCCGGCGCCGGCCAGCGCGGCCAGCTTGTTGCGCTGGAGCGCGATCGATTCGTCGGTGGCCCTGAGGTCGGCTTCGGCCATGGCGCGGCGCGCTTCCATCTGCTTGACCGAGCCCAGCGTTTCCAGGCCGTTGGCGTAGCGCTGGTTGAACAGGTCGAGCGATTCGACGCGCACCTTCAAGGCCGCTTCGTTGGTGTCGCGTTGGGTATAGAGGTGCTCCAGCTCGGCATAGGCCGAGGCGATCGATGTGCCCAGCGTGATGCGCGCCTGGGCGGCGTCGGCGCGGGCCGCTTCCAGCTCGGAAGTGGCGGCCGCCAGCGCGGCGCGGTTCTTGCCCCAGAAGTCGATCTCGTAGCTGAAGTCCAGCGTGGCCTTGGTTTCGTTGTTGTAGTCCTTGGGCACGTATTCGGCCGGGAAGCCGTTGTTGTAGGACTGCTTCATGTGATCCAGCGAGGCGTTGGCGCTGATGTCCGGATACAGGGCCGCGCCTTGTTGCTGCGCCGCGCCTTCGGCCTTGAGCAGGCGGGCGCGGGCGACCGCCATCGAGGGGGCGCCTTGCAGCGCCTCGCCGATCAGCGCATCCAACTGGTCGTCGCCATAGGCGCGCCACCATTGGTCGGCCGGCCACGCCGCCTGCGGCGTGGCGCTGGCCAGCATCTGGCCGCTTTGGTAACTGTCGATGGCCTTGGGTTCGGCGCGCGGGCCGAGGTCGGTGAAGGAGGCGCAACCGGACAGCGTCAGCGCCAGCAGGGCGGCGGCCGAAGCCAGCGCGGTGCGGTGCAGGCGGCGTCCGGCCGCTGCGGCGACAGCAAAGCCTGGCGTCGCCGCGCGAAGGGCGGGAGTGTCTGAAGTGTTCATGGATGTGGATGACAACGATGTTTTTAAACTGTACAGTACAGTATATTATTTGGATTTCAGACGCGTCAAGGGGAATTGCGAAAAATTGCTCGCATCCATGGCGATTCCGCCACGCTCGGTTTTTGTCGTTGAATTGGCCGGCTTTGTCGTCCATCTTCGCCTATAATTCGGCCTGGAACGAAGGTGTAAGGAATTGGAAAGCTTGCCTGAAAATGGAATAAGCAGGCGGCAACTACGCAACACAGGAAAAGGCATGCGCAAGAAAAGTGAAGAACGCCGCCAGGCGATGATTGATGTCGCCGCGCAAGTGTTCAACGAAATCGGTTTCGAGGGCGCCTCGATGGCGGAGATCTCGGCCCGCATCGGCGGCTCCAAGGCCACGCTGTACAACTACTTCAGCTCGAAGGAAGAGATCTTCGTCGAGGTGATGCTCAAGCAGGTCGGCTGCCAGTTCGAGCAGGCCTTCACCGCCTTGAGCGACGAGGATGACGTGCGCCTGGGCTTGCTGCGCCTGGCGCGGCATTATCTCGATATCGTGCTCAAGCCGGATGTGGTCGCAGTCAAGCGCCTGGCCATGTATTACGCCGGCAAGTCCGACCTCGGTCCCCTGCTCTATGAGCGCGGCCCCAAGCGCGGCTGGACGCGCATTGCGGAATTTCTCAAGCTGAAGATGGACGAAGGCAAGCTGCACAAGGGCGATGCCTGGATCGCGGCCCTGCAGTTCCGCTCGCTGGTGGAGTCCGAATGGATGGATGTGCGCATGCTCAATGTCGTGACCGAGCTGCCGCCCGACCAGTTGCAGGCCTCGGCTGAGCGCGCGGTAGAGGCCTTCGTGTATCTGTACCAGCCGCGCTGAGCGGTCACGCCTTCAAGGCATCAAAGAACAAGCCCGGCATCGTCGAGATGCCGGGCTTGCTTTTTGCGGCGTCAAACTTAACGCTGGTGCGCCAGCCGGCCCGCCGAGTAGGTCGCGGCGATGGCGCGGTCGTCGCCCAGGATGGCCAGCGCGAACAACTGTTCCTCCAGGCTGTCGGTGTTGGCGCTGCGGCGCGCTAGCAAAGGCGTGGCGCGCGGATCGAGCAAGATGAAATCGGCATCGCAACCGGGCGCGAAGTTGCCGATGGTGCCTTCCAGCTGCAGTGCGCGGGCGCCGCCCAGCGTGGCCAGGTAGAACATGCGCTGCGCCGGCAGGTAGGTGCCGCCCATGCGGCCGACCTTGTACAGCTCATTCATGGTCTGCAGCATCGAGAAGCTGGTGCCGCCGCCCACATCGGTGGCCAGCGACAGCGGCACGCGCGCCTTGTCTGCATTCACGAAGTCGAACAGGCCGCTGCCCAGGAACAGGTTGGAGGTCGGGCACACCGTGGCGGCCGACTGCGTGGCCGCCATGCGCGCACGGTCCTGGTCGTCCAGCCAGATGCAGTGCGCATACAGCGCGCGCCGGCGCATCAGGCCGTACTGGTCGTACACGTCCAGATAGCTGCGGGCGTCGGGATACAGCTCCTTCACCCATTTCACCTCATCGGTATTTTCCGCCACGTGGGTCTGGATGTAGGCATCCGGATACTGCGCCGCCAGCTCGCCGGCCAGCTTCATCTGCTCGTGCGTCGAGGTCGGCGCGAAGCGCACCGTGATGGCGTAGTGCTGGCGCCCCTTGTTGTGCCAGCGCTTGATCAGATCTTCGCTCTCGCGCACGCCGGTTTGCGCGGTGTCGCGCAGGAAGTCGGGCGCGTTGCGGTCCATCAGGCACTTGCCGGCCACCATGCGCAGGTTGCGCGCGTGGCTGGCTTCGAAGAAGGCGTCCACCGACTGCGGATGCACGGTGCAATACACCGCCGCGCTGGTGGTGCCGTTGCGCAGCAGCTCGGCCAGGAAGAAGTCGGCCACCTCGGCGGCATGCCCGCCGTCCTCGAAGCGGCGCTCGGCCGGGAAGGTGTAGTTGTCCAGCCAGGGCAGCAAGCCCGGCGCCGGCGAGCCGATGATGTCGGTCTGCGGATAGTGGATGTGGGTGTCGATGAAGCCGGGGCAGATGATCTTGCCGCGGTGGTCCTGCACCGGCACGCCGGCGGGGACCGATGCGATCAGCCGGTCGAAGTCGCCGGCCGCCTTGACCTTGCCGTCTTCCACCAGCAGCAGGCCATCGGCATGCCACTGGGTGGCGCGCTCGTCAAAGGCGGGATCGTTGGTGAAGTGCAGCAGGCTGGCGCGGTAGGCTTGCATGGATGTGCTCATGGCGTGTCCTCAATACTGGCCGCCGCGCGCGGGAAAGGAAAGCGCGCCGGCGGCATCGATTCAATGGTCATCATACTGGAAGGCGCAGACGCAGCAACGCCTTCCTGATGGGTTAAAGCGGAATCGTAGCGAGGCTCCGGCAGGGCCGGCATGGTGGATATCGTCTGGTCCGGAGGGAGCCTCTGGGTGACGGCAGGGTGTTCCTCAGCCTCTGCCGTCCAGCGCGTGTGTGGCCAATGCCGGAGGGAATTTGTTGCGGGCCTGCGTAAAGCGCAGCTCCCACAATTGCATCAGCTGGGCCACCACCGCGATGGCGATGCTGGCCGGTTCCTTGCCGTAGATGCCGGGAATGCCGATGGGGCAGGTCATGCGGTTCAACTGCTCTTGCGTGATGCCGCGCTCGGTCAGGCGGTGTTCAAACTGCTTGCGCTTGGTATAGGAGCCGATCAGGCCGAACCAGCCGACATCGCCGCGCGTCGCATCGCGCTTGAGGATGCGTTCGGTCAGTTGCTGGTCGAGGGCGTGGCTGTGGGTCATGACGAGATAATACGCACCCGGCTCGGCCATGTCGACTGCGGCATTGGGCACATCGGTGGCTTCCACCGTGACTTGCGGCGGCAGGTCGGCGGGGAACATGTCTTCACGTTCGTCCACCCACAGCACGCGGCAGGGCAGGTTGGACAGTACCTTGACGATGGCCGTGCCGACATGGCCGGCGCCGAACAGTACCACTTGCGGCTGGTGCGCGCGGCACAGGTCGAGCAGCCAGCGGCGGCCATGGGCATCGCGCGTGACGTAAGTCTGGCGAGCGTCGCGAAACAGCGTGGCGTGCAGGCCGTTGTCCGGCCCGTTGAGGTCGCAGGCTTCGCCGTCGGTTTCCACCAATTGCAACGGATCGGCATTGTCCAGCGGCAAGGCGCGCCAGATGTCGGTGCCGCTGCGCCAGTGCCGTTCCAGTTCCTTGAGCGTGCCCGAGCAGGACTGGTCGACCCGCTCAAAGGCCAGGAACACCACCCCGCCGCAGCATTGGCCCAGGCTCGGGCCGAGCGCGATACGCTCCAGCCGGCGCTGGGCCGGCAACTGGCCGGGGTCGCCTGCCAGCATGGCGCGCGCGATCTGCGCCGCACGCCATTCCAGGTGGCCGCCGCCGATGGTGTCGTACTGCCGGTCGGCGGTATAGACCATGCGCGCGCCGGCCTCGCGCGGCGTCGAGCCCTGGATCCCGGCCACCGTCACCAGCACCGCCGGGGTGGCGGCATCCTGCAATTCCCTCAACGCGGCAAGCCAGGTCGTCATGAATGCTCCTTTATTGGGTCACCACGGCCGCGCGCACCGCATCCACCGCGTCGAGGATGGCCTCGGACGTGGCCGGCGCGCGCAGCGGCGGGTTGACGCGATGTCCGCCCACCGCCGAGACCGCATCGCGGATGGCCAGGAACACCGAGAACGGCAGCAGCAGCGGCGGCTCGCCGGTGGCCTTGGAGCGGTGGATGGTGTCGGACACGTTGCTGTTCTTGAACAGTTCGGTGCGGAAGGTCGTCGGGCAATCGGACACGCCCGGAATCTTGTAGGTCGACGGCGCGTGCGTCATCAGCTTGCCGTCCTTGTTCCACCACAGCTCCTCGGTGGTCAGCCAGCCCATGCCCTGGATGAAGCCGCCTTCCACCTGGCCGATATCGATGGCCGGGTTCAGGCTTTCGCCGGCGTCGTACAGCAGGTCGGCCTGCAGCAGTTTCCATTCGCCGGTCAGGGTATCGATCACCACTTCGGCCACTGCCGCGCCATAGGCGTAATAGAAGAACGGGTGGCCGTTCATGGTCTTGGCGTCCCAGTGCACGCGCGGGGTCGAGTAGAAACCGTCCGACCACAGTTGCACGCGCTGCAGATAGGCCTGCATCACCAGGTCGGGGAAGGCCAGCGACTGCTCGCCGGCAATCGCCAGGCCGTCGGCGAAGCGCACTTCGGCAACGTCGACATTGAAGCGTTTGGCCGCCACTTGCGCCAGCCGCGCGCGGATCTGCAACGCCGCGTCCTGCGCCGCCTTGCCGTTCAGGTCGCTGCCGGTGGAGGCAGCGGTGGCCGAGGTGTTGGCGATCTTGCTGGTGTCGGTGGCGGTGCAGCGCACGCGCTCCAACGGCAGGCCCAGCGCATTGGCCACCACCTGCGCCACCTTGGTGTTCAAGCCCTGGCCCATTTCGGTGCCGCCGTGGTTCACCAGCACCGAGCCGTCGGTATAGACATGCACCAGCGAACCGGCCTGGTTCAGGTGCGGCACGTTGAAGGAGATGCCGAACTTCACCGGCGTCAGCGCCAGGCCCTTCTTCAGCACTTCGCTGCCGGCGTTGAACGCGGCGATGGCCTGGCGCCGCGCCTGGTAGTCGCTGGTGCGCTCCAGTTGGTCGACCAGCGCGTGGATCACGTTGTCTTCCACCTTCTGGCCGTAGTGGGTGGTGTTGCGGGCATCCGGGCCATCGGCGTCGCTCTTGCCGTAGAAGTTGGCGCGGCGCACTTCCAATGCATCCTTGCCGAGATTGCGCGCGATCTCGTCGACGATGTATTCGATCGCAATCGCGCCCTGCGGGCCGCCGAAGCCGCGGAAGGCGGTGTTGGACTGGGTGTTGGTCTTGCCGCACATGGCGTGGATCTCAACGTCCGACAGGTAGTAGGCATTGTCGAAGTGGCACACCGCGCGGGTCGCCACCGGGCCGGACAGGTCGGCCGAGAAGCCGGCGCGTGAGACCATGTCGATCCTGGCTGCGACGATGCGGCCGTTGTCGTCATAGCCGATCTCGTAGTCGTAGGCGAAGCAGTGGCGCTTGCCGGTGACAATCATGTCGTCGTCGCGGTCGGCGCGCAGCTTGACCGGGCGGCGCAGGCGCACCGCCGCCACCGCGGCCGCGCAGGCCCACAGCGCCGACTGCGATTCCTTGCCGCCGAAGCCGCCGCCCATGCGCCGGCATTCCACCAGCACGTCATGCGAGGCCACATGCAGCACGTGCGCGATGTGGTGCTGCATCTCGCTGGGGTGCTGGGTCGAGCAATACACATGCATGCCGCGGCCTTCCTTGGGGATGGCGTAGGAAATCTGCCCTTCGAGATAAAACTGCTCCTGGCCGCCGACGTCGAACTGGCCTTGCAGCCTGTGCGGCGCCTGGGCCAGGGCCGCGGCCGGCGCGCCGCGCGTCAGGTGCATCGGCGGCAGCACGTAGGACTGCGCCGCATGCGCCGCGCGCGGGGTCAGGATGGGTTCCAGTTCCTCATAGTCGATCACCGCGCAGCGCGCGCCGCGGCGGGCGTTGTCGTGGCTGTCGGCCACCACGATGAAGATCGGCTGGCCCACGTACTGCACCAGGCCGTCGGCCAGCACCGGGTCGTCCTTGATGATGGCGCCGCACTGGTTTTCGCCGGGGATGTCGGCGGCGGTCAACACCGCCACCACGCCGGGCGAGGCCTTGACCTTGGATAGGTCGATGTTGCGGATCCTGGCGTGGGCCTTTTGCGACAGGCCCAGCGCCGCATGCAGCGTGCCTTGCAGTTCGACGATGTCGTCGGTGTAGGTGGCTTCGCCGGTCACGTGCAGCAGCGCCGACTCGTGCGGATGCGGCTTGCCGACCTCGGCCCAGCCCTTGGGCGGCAGCGCCAGCCTGGACATGAATTCTTCAGTTTGCTTGTTCATCATTCTCTCCAGCTCATTCTTTCTGTCGCGCTCACGCCGCCGCGACGGCGAAGGCGCGTACTGCGTCGGCTGCCAGCGGCGCCTCGGCGCGGGTCTCCAGCCAGTAGCGGTACAGCAGGTTTTGCGCGGTGCGCAGGCGGTAGGCCGAGGTGGCGCGCATGTCCGACAGCGGCGCGTAGTCCTGCGCCATGGCCGCCATGGCGGCGCGCACCTGTTCTTCGCTCCAGTCCATCCCGTTCAGCACGGCTTCGGCTTGCGCGGCGCGCTTGGGCGTGGCCGCCATGCCGCCGTAGCACATGCGCGCTTCCTTCACCCGGCCGCCGTCCAGCGTGAAGGCGAAGGCGGCGCACACGGCCGAGATGTCCTGGTCGAAACGCTTGGACAGCTTGTAGACGCGGAACTGCACCTCGGCGCGCGGCAGCGGCACGCGCACCGCCTGCACGATTTCGTTGGGCTGCAGCGCCGACTTCTGGTAAGCGATGTAGAAGTCTTCCAGCGGCATCGTGCGCCGGCCATCCACGCTGAACAGGACGATCTGCGCATCGAGCGCGATCAGCCACGGCATCGAGTCGCCGATGGGCGAACCGTTGGCGACGTTACCGCCCAGGGTGCCGGCATTGCGCACCGGCATCGAGGCAAAGCGCTGCCACATCTCGGAGAGTTCTTGCGGGTAATGCTTGTTGAGTTCGCCGTAGGCCTGCTCCAGCGAGATGCCGGCGCCGATTTCCAGGAAGCCGTCCCGCTTTTCCATCCGGCGCAGTTCTTCCACCTGGCCGATGTAGATGATGTCGCCCAAATCGCGCATGTGCTTGGTGACCCACAGGCCGACGTCGGTCGAGCCGGCCAGGATGCGCGCCTGGGGGAGGTCGCTGCGCAATTGCGCCAGTTGCGCCAGCGTGCGCGGCGCATGGAAAGTCTGGCCGTTGTGGGTGACCGCCAGCGCTTCTTCGCGCTGGATGCCCCGTAATGCCTCGGCTACCTGTTGGCGGTCGAACTCCACCGCCGGCAACTGGCCCATGCGGCGCGCGGCATCGATGATGGGGCGGTAGCCGGTGCAGCGGCACAGGTTGCCCGATAACGCATCGTCGATCTCGCGCTTGCTCGGCGCGATGCCGTCCTGGTCATGCTTGAGGTACAGGCCCCACAGCGACATCACGAAGCCCGGCGTGCAGAAACCGCATTGCGAACCGTGGCATTCCACCATGGCTTGCTGCACCGGATGCAGGCAGCCGTCGGATTGCTTGAGGTCTTCCACGGTGAACAGCGCGCGGCCGTCCAGCGTCGGTAAAAACTGGATGCAGGAATTGACGGTCTTCAATTCCAGCCTGTCGTCGCGCAGCTCGCCAAGCACCACCGTGCAGGCGCCGCAGTCGCCCTCGGCGCAGCCTTCCTTGGTGCCGGTGCAATGCAGGTCCTCGCGCAGGTGCTGCAACACGGTGCGGGTATTGGGCAGGCCCTGGGCCTGGCGGATCTCTCCACGGTAATAAAACTGGACAGGGCGCTGGACAGGGCGCTGGGCAGGGCGTTGGATGGGGCGAATCGGTTCTGACATGTGTTTGCTCTATGTAATTGTCTACAAAACAGTTGCTGCTTTGTGGCGCGCTCCAGGGCGGATCGTGGGGCGCACTCTTATTGTTCGAGCGAGCGGGAAGCGTCGGTGTGCCGCGCATGAGCGGTTGTCGGCTTCCTGCACGGCAGGTTTTTGCATGGATATGCATTCAAGAAACGTGCCGGGGTTCTCAAAGGATGGAACTGATTGTCCGTCTCGTTCTGTCGGGAACGATTGTCCAATTCCATCGTTTGACAATCCCGGGATGCACCGCCTCGCGCGGCGCATCCCGTTACTGCCGTTGGTTACTGCCTGTGCTTGCCGCTGCCTTATTCGCCGAGGTAGATCAGCTTGAACAGGAAGATCGCGGCGATGATCCAGATTACCACCGACACGTCCTTCACGCGCCCGGTCAGCAGCTTCAGGCCGGCGTAGCTGATGAAGCCCAGCGCCAGGCCGTTGGCGATCGAGTAGGTGAAGGGCATGACCAGTGCGGTGATCACGGCCGGCACGCATTCGGTGGTGTCATCCCAATCGATGTGCGCCAGTTCGCGCACCATCAGGCAAGCCACGAAGAACAGCGCCGGCGCAGTCGCATAAGCCGGCACCACGCCCGCCAGCGGCGCGATGAACAGGCACAGCAGGAACAGCACGGCAATCGCCACGGCGGTCAGGCCGGTGCGGCCGCCGGCCTGCACCCCGGCCGCACTTTCAATATAGGCAGTGGTGCTGGAGGTGCCAAGCAGGGAACCGGCGACGATGGCGGTGCTGTCAGCCATCAGCGCCTTGTTCAGGCGATCCATCTTGCCGTCCTTCATCAACCCGGCGCGTTGGGCCACGCCCATCAGCGTCCCGGTGGCGTCGAACAGTTCAACCAGGAAGAACACCAGCACCACGTTGAGCAAGCCCATCGACAGCGCGCCCTTCACATCCAGCTGCAGGAAGGTCGGCGCCAGCGACGGCGGCGGCGCGAACACGCCGCTGAAGTGGTTGCCGCCGAACAAGAAGCTCAGCACCGTGACCAGCAGGATGCCGATCAGCAGCGCGCCGCGCACTTTCATCTTGTCCAGCGCCACGATCACCAGGAAGCCGATGATGGCCATCACCGCCGCCGGCTGGTGCAGGTCGCCCATGGTGACGAAAGTGGCCGGGTTGGCGGCGACGATGCCGGCGCTCTTGAGCGAGATGATCGCCAGGAACAGCCCGATGCCGGCCGGGATGGCCGTCCGCAGCGACTTCGGGATGCTCTTGATGATCAGTTCGCGGATGCGCAGCAGGCTGACTATCAGAAACAGGCAACCCGAGATCAGCACCGCGCCCAGCGCGGCTTGCCAGGGGAACCCCATGCCCTTGACCACCGCGTAGGCGAAGTAGGCGTTGAGGCCCATGCCGGGCGCCAGGCCGATGGGGTAGTTGGCGTACAGGCCCATGATCAGGGTGCCGACGGCGGCGGCCAGGCAGGTGGCGACGAACACCGCATCCTTGGGCATGCCGGCGTCGCCCAGGATGGACGGGTTGACGAAGATGATGTAGGCCATCGTCAGGAAGGTGGTCAGGCCTGCCAGCAGTTCGGTGCGGACGGTGGTGCCGTTCTCGCTGAGTTTGAAGTAGTTGTCTAGCGCGTTCATTCTTGGTTGTCTCCGTTTGGTCCTTTTTTATACGCCGGAAAACTTGCCTGCTTCACTTGCTGGCAAAAAATGGGCGTTGCTGTATGCGTATTGGTTGCAGCGTACGTAATGTCGTTGAATTTCATGGTGAGGACGTAAGTCGCGGGAAATAGCCACTATAAACATATGGTTATATGGGTATAAGGCGCTTAAAAAAGGCTGGTGGCAAGAGGGTTGGCATGGCGCATTGCGGATGCACGGGTATGGAATCCTGTTGATGCCGATATCGTTTATGGCTTCGCCGCCGCCCGGTTCCAATAATCCGGCTGCGCATAAACCTCCTTCAGGTAATCGATGAAAAACCGCGTCTTGGCCGGCAAATGCCGCTGCTGCGGATACACCGCCATGATGTCGTAGTGGGGCAGGGCATAGTCGTCCAGCACCGTCACCAGCTCCCCCGAGGCCAGTTGCGCCTGGATTTCCCAGGTCGAGCGCCAGGCCAGGCCCAGGCCCTCGCCGGCCCAGCGGTGCAGCAGTTCGCCGTCGTTGCAATCGAGGTTGCCCTGCACCTTGACGATCACCGGCTTGCCATTTTGCTGGAAATACCAGCCGCGCTGCTGGCCGCCCTGCAGGTTGAAGGCCAGGCAATTGTGGCCGGCCAGGTCGTCCAGCGTCTTGGGCATGCCGTTCCGGTGCAGGTATTCGGGCGAGGCGCACACCACCCGGCGGTTGCTGGCCAGGCGCACGGCCACGAAGCTGGGCTCGATCGCGCCGCCGATGCGGATGCCCAGGTCATAGCCTTCACGCACCAGGTCGACCACGCGGTCGGTCAGGTTGAACGAGATCTGCACCTCCGGGTGCGCCGCCAGGAAGCTCGGGGCATGCGGCGCCACGTGCAGGCGGCCGTAGGCGGCCGGGGTGGAAACCACCAGGTGGCCGGTGGCCTTGTGGCGGCCTTCGGCGATGCTTTTTTCGGCCGTCTCCATCTGCTCCAGCAGCTTGCGGCAATGGTCGAGGAACACGCTGCCTTGCTCGGTCAGCGTCAGGTGGCGCGTGGTCCGGTGCATCAGCTTGGTGCCCAGGCGTTTTTCCAGGGCGTCGATGCGCCGCCCCATCATCACCGGCGTCACTTTCTCTTCCAGCGCGGCCGCCGCCAGGCTGCCTTTATCGACCACCAAGACAAAAGCTTCAATTTGTTTGAGTTTGTCCATTATCCGATCCGATTCAATACTTTTTCTATATTTCCATACTTTTAATAAGTAATAAACAGATTTTTATTGTTCTTATCAATCGAAATTGTAGCGATTAGGATGGGCTCCAGAATGAATCAGAGAACGGTATGCCCGCCAAGGGCGGCCATCACCTTATCGCAATCAGTAATCCTGGAGAACAACATGGCAAAGATGAGAGCAGTCGACGCGGCGGTTTATGTGCTGGAAAAGGAAGGTTGCCTGCAAGCCTTCGGCGTGCCGGGCGCGGCGATCAACCCGTTTTACTCGGCGCTGAAGCGCCACGGCGGCATCAAGCACGTGCTGGCGCGCCACGTCGAGGGTGCCTCGCACATGGCGGAAGGCTACACCCGTGCCAAGGCCGGCAACATCGGCCTGTGCATCGGCACCTCGGGCCCGGCCGGCACCGACATGATCACCGGCCTGTATTCGGCCCAGGCCGACTCCATTCCTATCTTGTGCATTACCGGCCAGGCGCCGCGCGCCCGTTTGTACAAGGAAGACTTCCAGGCGGTCGATATCGAATCCATCGCCAAGCCGGTCACCAAGTGGGCCGTCACCGTGCGCGAGCCGGCGCTGGTGCCGCGCGTGTTCCAGCAGGCCTTCCACCTGATGCGCTCGGGCCGTCCCGGCCCGGTGCTGATCGACCTGCCGTTCGACGTGCAGATGGCCGAGATCGAGTTCGACCCCGATACCTACGCGCCGCTGCCGGTCTATCGCCCCGCGGCCACCCGCGCCCAGATCGAAAAGGCGCTGGCCATGCTCAACGAGTCGGAGCGCCCGCTGCTGACCATCGGCGGCGGCGTGGTCAATGCCGACGCCGCCGCGCTGGCGGTGGAGTTCGCCGAACTGACCGGCGTGCCGGTCATCCCCACGCTGATGGCCTGGGGCGCGATCCCCGACGACCACCCGCAGATGGCCGGCATGGTCGGCCTGCAGACCAGCCACCGCTACGGCAACGCCACCATGCTGGCGTCGGACTTCGTGCTGGGCATCGGCAACCGCTGGGCCAACCGCCACACCGGTTCCGTCGAGGTCTTCACCAAGGGCCGCAAGTTCGTCCACGTCGATATCGAACCGACCCAGATCGGCCGCGTGTTCGGCCCCGACTATGGCATCGTCAGCGATGCCGGCGCCGCATTGAAACTGTTCGTCGACGTGGCGAAGGAAATGAAGGCCGCCGGCAAGCTGCCCGACCGCTCGGCCTGGCTGGCCGAATGCCAGCAGCGCAAGAAGAGCATGCTGCGCCGGACCAATTTCAATGAAACGCCGGTCAAGCCGCAGCGCGTGTATGAAGAGATGAACCGCGCCTTCGATCGCGAGACCTGCTACGTGGCCACCATCGGCCTGTCGCAGATCGCCGCCGCCCAGTTCCTGCACGTCTACAAGGACCGCCACTGGATCAACTGCGGCCAAGCCGGCCCGCTGGGCTGGACCATTCCCGCCGCGCTGGGCGTGGTCGCCGCCGATCCCAAGCGCAAGGTGGTGGCGATCTCGGGCGACTACGACTTCCAGTTCATGATCGAAGAGCTGGCCGTGGGCGCGCAGTTCAACCTGCCTTACCTGCATGTGCTGGTGAACAACTCCTATCTCGGCCTGATCCGCCAGGCGCAGCGCGGCTTCGACATGGACTACTGCGTGCAGCTGGCGTTCGAGAACGTCAACGCACCGGAACTCAACGGCTACGGCGTAGACCACGTCGCCGTGGTCGAAGGCCTGGGCTGCAAGGCGATCCGCGTGACCGACCCCAACGGCATCCAGGACGCCTTCGCGCAAGCCAAGCGCCTGATGGAAGAGTTCCGCGTGCCGGTGGTGGTGGAAATCATCCTCGAGCGCGTCACCAACATCGCCATGGGCACCGAGATCGACGCCATCAACGAATTCGAGGAACTGGCCACCAAGCCGGAACACGCGCCGACTGCCATCAGCATGCTCGACTGAGCGGCTGAACCGCACCGATCCGAAGAGGAGACAAAAGTCGCCGGCAAGAGCGACGCCACCTTGTGGCCGGAAGGATAGAAAAAACCATAGGAGCACTCATGACCAAACTCGCTGCCAACCTCACCATGCTGTTCACCGAACAGCCTTTCCTCGACCGCTTCCAGGCGGCCGCCGACATCGGTTTCAAGGCCGTCGAATTCCTGTTCCCCTATGCCTTTGATCCCGAGCAGATCGCCGACCGCCTGCGCGCGGCCAAGCTGCAACTGGTGCTGCACAACCTGCCGGCCGGCAATTGGGACGGCGGCGAGCGCGGCATCGCCTGCCATCCGGACCGCGTGGCAGAATTTCGCGCCGGCGTGGACGACGCCATCCGCTACGGCCGCGCATTGGGCGTGCAGCAGTTGAACTGCCTGGTCGGCATCCTGCCGCCTGGCGTCTCGCGCGAAGCCGCGCGCGAAGTCCTGGTCGGCAACCTGAAGTACGCCGCCGGCAAGCTGAAGGAGCACGGCATCCGCCTGCTGATCGAACCGATCAACAGCTTCGACATCCCGGGCTTCTTCCTTAACACCACCAAACAGGCGCTGGAACTGATCCTCGCCACCGGCTCCGACAACCTGTTCGTGCAGTACGACATCTACCACATGCAGCGCATGGAAGGCGAGCTGGCCAACACCATCAAGGCCAATCTCTCGCTGATCGCCCACGTGCAACTGGCCGACAACCCCGGCCGCTTCGAACCCGGCACCGGCGAGATCAATTACCGCTACCTGTTCCGCTTCCTCGACGAGATCGGCTACGACGGCTGGATCGGCTGCGAGTACAAGCCCAAGGCTGGAACGAAAGAGGGACTGGGTTGGATCAAGGAACACGGCCTTTAAGCCTTATCGGCACAACATCAATCATCAAGGAGAAACAGCATGGCAAAAGTCGGATTCATCGGCCTGGGCATCATGGGCGCGCCCATGGCGGAAAACCTGCAAAAGGGCGGCCACAAACTGTACCTGCACGACCAGAAGAACCCGCCGGCGGCATTGCTGGAAGGCGGCGCCACCGTCTGCACCTCGGGCGCTGAAGTCGCCAAGCGCGCCGACATCGTCATCGTCATGGTGCCGGACACCCCGCATGTGGAAGCCGTGCTGTTCGGCGACAAGGGTGTGGCCGAAGGCCTGTCGGCCGGCAAGATCGTGGTCGACATGAGTTCGATCTCGCCCATCGCCACCAAGGGCTTCGCGCAAAAGATCAACGCGCTGGGCTGCCAATACCTGGACGCCCCGGTCTCCGGCGGCGAAGTCGGCGCCAAGGCCGCTTCGCTGACCATCATGGTGGGCGGCTCGGAAGGCGCCTTCAACGATGTAAAGCCGCTGTTCGAACTGATGGGCAAGAACATCACCCTGGTCGGCGGCAACGGCGACGGCCAGACCACCAAGGTCGCCAACCAGATCATCGTGGCATTGAACATCCAGGCCGTGGCCGAAGCATTGCTGTTTGCTTCCAAGGCCGGCGCCGACCCGGCGCGCGTGCGCCAGGCGCTGATGGGCGGCTTCGCTTCCTCGCGCATCCTGGAAGTGCACGGCGAACGCATGGTCAAGCGCACCTTCAATCCCGGTTTCCGCATCGAACTGCACCAGAAGGACCTGAACCTGGCCCTGCAAGGCGCCAAGCAACTCGGCATCAGCCTGCCCAACACCGCCGCCGCACAGGAACTGATGAACGCCTGCGCCGCCAACGGCATGAGCGGTCTGGACCACTCGGCGCTGTGCCGTGCGGTAGAGATCATGTCCAACCACGAGATCGCCAAGGCCTGAGGCAATCCCGGGCGATGCCGAAGGCGAGCCGGTAACGCTTTCCCCTTGTGGGCTAGCCGCCGGAGTGCGGTAAAAAATGGATCAGAAAGGCAGTCGGAGCGTAGCGACTCTGCCTTTCCCATTTTTTACCGCGCTCCGGCGGGAACCCTCCGAAGGAGGGCTGGCACTTAGGGCCGCTTTTCTTTGCTTACTTTCTTTGGCGGGCCAAAGAAAGTGAGCGGCTGCCGGGCCGCTCCCGGCGCTCCCCTTCGACCGGAGAGACAGCCCAATAAAGTCAGAGCACCAGAACGCAGCAAGACCAGACTACCCAAATAATCCCACCACTGGAGCCCCCACCATGCGCCGCCAACGCCAGGCCAAAATCGTCGCCACCCTAGGCCCTGCCAGCGCTTCCCGCGAAATGATCCAGGCGCTGTTCGAAGCCGGCGCCGACGTTTTTCGTTTCAACTTCAGCCACGGCACCCACGCCGACCACCAGGCGCGCTACCAGATCGTGCGCGCGGTAGAACGCGAGGTCGGGCGCCCGATCGCGGTGCTGGCCGACCTGCAAGGCCCCAAGCTGCGCATCGGCCAGTTCGCCGAGGGCAAGGTGACGCTGCAGCAAGGGCAGGCATTCACGCTCGACCGCGATGCGCAACCCGGCGACGCCAGCCGCGTCTGCCTGCCGCACCCCGAATTGTTCGAAGCCATCGCCGCCGGCCAGTCGCTGCTGCTGGATGACGGCAAACTGCGCCTGCAGGTGGAATACAGCGACGGCGCGACCATCCGCACCCGCGTGGTCAACGGCGGCGCGCTGTCCGACCGCAAGGGCGTCAACGTGCCTGACGCCGTGCTGCCGATCCCGGCGCTGACCGAGAAGGACCGGCGCGACCTGGCCTTCGCGCTGGACATGGGCGCCGACTGGATTGCGCTGTCCTTCGTGCAGCGTCCGGAAGATGTGGAAGAGGCGCGCAGCCTGATCGGCGGCCGCGCCGCGGTGCTGTCGAAACTGGAAAAGCCCGCCGCGCTGGACCGCCTGGACGAGATCGTGCGCGCCTCGGACGCCATCATGGTGGCGCGCGGCGACCTCGGCGTGGAACTGCCGCCCGAGCGCGTGCCGGGCACCCAGAAGCGCATCCTGCGCGTGTGCCGCCAGCACGGCAAGCCGATCGTGATCGCCACCCAGATGCTGGAATCGATGATCACCGCCCCGGTGCCCACGCGCGCCGAAGTCTCGGACGTGGCCAGCGCCATCTATGACGGCTCCGACGCTGTGATGCTGTCGGCCGAGTCGGCCAACGGCGCCTACCCGCTGCAGGCGGTCTCGATGATGGATCGCGTGATCGCCGAAGTGGAGCGCGACCCGCTGTACCGCAACATGCTCGACGCCCAGCACGAGACGCCGCAACCCAACCGGTCGGACGCCATCTGCTCGGCCCTGCGCGACGTCGCCGGCATCGTCGGCGCCACTGCCACCGTGACCTACACCAGCTCCGGCCACACCAGCCTGCGCGCCGCCCGCGAACGGCCGATGGCGCCGATCTTGAGCATCACCCCGCAACTGGCGACGGCGCGCCGCCTGGCATTGGTCTGGGGCGTGCACTCCACCATCAGCGACCAGATCCACAACGAAAGCGACATGGTCAGCGCCGCCTGCCAGACGGCATTGAAGGAAGGTTTCGCCAGGAAGGGCGACCAGATCGCGATCACCGCCGGCATGCCGTTCGGGCAGCCGGGGAGTACCAATCTGTTGCGGTTGGCGGAGGTGTGGGGATGAGGTATTGAAGAAAGCCCGGTTTCAACGACAAAGGTGCTCAAGGTGTAATGCCGTTCAGTTAAACGCTGAACGGCATTTTTTTGTGCAGTCCAGACTCCGTTCGCCCTGAGTAGCTGCGCAGCAGCGTATCGAAGGGCAGGCAAGACCGTTGACGCTGATACGCTGACACGCTGGCTTCGATACGGCCCTGGCGGGCCTACTCAGCCCGAACGGGGTCTGTGATGAGTGTGATTAAGGATTCGTCTTAACTGAACGGCATTACGCCCTCGGGCGCCTTTGTCGTTTTGGTGCGGGAAATCCGATCCGTTCAGAACTGTTCCCAGTCGCCGTCCGCCACTTTGGCGGAAGCCACCGCAGGCGCATCGGACGGTTTGTTCGCGGCGGCTGCCGGTTTCTGGGGCAGTGCCTTCATCTTTACTGCTGGCGCCGCTTTTTTGACGCTTGCCGCCGGCCTGGCGGCAGTGGCCGGCACGGTGCCTTGTTCCAGCTTGAACACGCTGACCGCCTCCATCAACTGCGCCGCCTGCTCCTGCATCGCCTGCGCGGCGGCGGCAGCTTCTTCCACCAGCGCCGCGTTCTGCTGCGTCGATTCATCCATCAGCGTGATGGCACGGTTGATCTCTTCGATGCCGGTGCTTTGCTCCTGGCTGGCGGCGCTGATCTCGGCGACGATGTCGGTCACGCGCTTGACGCTGGAGACTACCTCGGTCATGGTAGAGCCGGCTTGCGCCACCAGCTTGCTGCCGGTGTCGACCTTGGTCACCGAATCCTCGATCAGGGCTTTGATTTCCTTGGCGGCGGTGGCGCTGCGTTGGGCCAGCGAGCGCACTTCCGAGGCCACCACCGCAAAGCCGCGGCCTTGCTCGCCGGCGCGGGCGGCTTCGACGGCGGCGTTGAGCGCGAGGATGTTGGTCTGGAAGGCAATGCTGTCGATCACGCCGATGATGTCGACGATCTTCTTCGAGGATTCGTTGATCGAGGCCATGGTGTCGACCACCTGGCCGACCACGGCGCCGCCTTCGACCGCCACGCCCGAGGCGGAGACTGCCAACTGGTTGGCCTGGCGCGCGTTGTCGGCGTTTTGCTTGACGGTGGAGGTCAGTTCTTCCATGGCCGAGGCGGTTTCTTCCAGCGAACCGGCTTGCTGCTCGGTGCGCGAGGACAGGTCCATGTTGCCGCTGGCGATTTCCCCGGAAGCGTGGTTGATGGTGTCGGTGCCGCTGCGCACGCGGCCGACGATGGCGCCGAGATTTTCGTTCATCAGTTTCAGGGCCGCCATCAGTTCGCCGGTTTCATCCCTTGACTTCACTTCGACGCGCGTGCTGAGGTCGCCGTCGGCCACGCGCCGGGCTACGGCTACCGCGTTGATCAGCGGGCGCGTGATGCTGCGCGACACCAGCAGCGCCACTGCCGCCGCCAGCAGCAAGGCCGCCACGGCGAGGCTGTTGATGATGGTGCGCGCGCTGGAGGAATCATGCGCGGCGGCTTCTCCTGCCGCGTCCATCAGCCCGCCCTGGTAGTCGAACATGGCGTCGAGCGCGATGAAGTACTTGACCTGCACCGGCATGAATTGCTGGGGCAGGAAGAGCTTGGCTTCGTCGACCTGGCCGGCCTGGGCCAGCGCCATCAGCTTGTCGCGCGCCGGAAGGTAGGCATCGCGCGCGGCGATGGCGGCTTCGATGTAGCGCTTGTCCTCGTCGGTGCGGGCGACCTCGCGCATTTTCATCAGGCCTTCGTTCATCTTCTTGTCGGCCGCCGCCGCATCGGCCGCCAGCGCCTTGATGCGCTCGGCGTCTGCGCTCAGCAGGATGTCGCGGATGTCGAGCGCGATCTTGTTGACCTGGATCTGGATGGTGTTGGCCATCACGGTCTTGGGATAGCGGTCCTTGACGATCAGGTTGATGCCGTCCGTCAGCCGGGCGAGCTGGGTATTGCCGAGGACGGCGATGGCGATCAGGAGCGCAATCACGACGCCGAAGCCGATGGCGAGGCGGGCGCCGATTTTCATGTTGGCAATGTTCATGGTGGACCTTTGGCGCGAGCGTTGTTCGGGAAAAAAAGAGTGATGCAACGAAGAAACACCGTTTCCCGCAGGCATCCATGCGCACGCGCGCAAGCGGCGCGAGGCCGGATGCGTTGGTGAAGCTGTTGTGAGCGTTGAGCGATGCAGCGGACGATTCACCGTCACCCTGATTGCAAGTCTTGTGCCAAAAAATCAGGCGAGTTTTTTATTGTTCTGCGGCGGCAAGCTGGCAAGCCGGTCGGCTGCCCTTGCTCTTGTGGTGCTGCGGCGTCGTCGGAACAGCCCCGGATGAAGGCGGTTCCGATCCGCTATGCGACGCTTGGGGCAGGGGATTGGGCGCGCCCCTCAGCGCGCCGCTTCGGCCAGCTCCAGCGACAGTGCGTTGTGGCGCTCCATCACTGTGCCGAGGTCGATGGTGGTGCATTGCCCCTCGCGCACCACCACACGGCCGTTGATGATGCTCCAGGCGGCATTGGCCGGGGTGCAGAACACCAGCGCCGCCACCGGGTCGTGCAGGCCGCCGGCGAAGCCGATCTGGCGCGTGTCGAACAGCACCACGTCGGCCGACATGCCGGGCTTCAATGCGCCGATGTCGTCGCGGTTCAGGACCTTGGCGCCACCCAGCGTGGCGATTTCCAGCGCTTGGCGCGCGGTCATGGCGTCCGGGCCGAAGCCCACGCGCTGCAGCAGCATGGCCTGGCGCACTTCGCCCATCATGTGGGCGGAGTCGTTGGAAGCGCTGCCGTCCACGCCCAGGCCGACCGGCACGCCCGCATCCACCATCTTGCGGATGGGGGCGATGCCGGAGGCCAGCCGCATGTTGGAACAGGGGCAGTGCGCCACGCCGGTGCCGGTGCGGGCGAACAGGGCGATGCCGTGGTCGTCCAGCTGCACGCAGTGGGCGTGCCAGACGTCGTGGCCGACCCAGCCGCAGTCTTCGGCGTATTCGGCCGGGGTCATGTTGAATTTCTCGCGGCTGTAGGCGATGTCGTTGACGTTTTCGGCCAGGTGGGTATGCAGCGAGACCTTGTAGTGGCGGGCCAGGTTGGCGGCTTCGCGCATCAGGTCGCGCGAGACCGAGAACGGCGAGCAGGGCGCGACCACGATGCGCTGCATGGCGTGGCGGCTTGCATCGTGATAGGTCTCGATCAGGCGGCGCGTGTCTTTCAGGATGGCTTCTTCGTCTTCCACCACGCGGTCCGGCGGCAGGCCGCCCTTGGACTGGCCCACGCTCATGGCGCCGCGCGCGCCGTGGAAGCGCATGCCGATTTCGGCGGCGGCTTCCAGGCTGTCGTCCAGGCGGGTCTGGTTGGGATAGATGTAGAGATGGTCGCTGCTGGTGGTGCAGCCGGAGAGGATCAGTTCGGCCATCGCGGTCAGCGTGGAGACCTTGATCATTTCGGGCGTGAGGCCGGCCCAGATCGGGTAGAGGTTGGTGAGCCAGTTGAACAGTTCGCCGTTTTGCGCGGCGGGGATGGCGCGCGTCAGGCTCTGGTACATGTGGTGGTGGGTGTTGACCAGGCCGGGGATGGCGACGTGGTGTCTTGCGTCGATGATTTCGTCGGCTTGTTGCGGCAGCTCGGCGCTGGGGCCGACTTGTTCGATGACGTTGTTGCGGATGAAGATGGCGCCGTCTTTGATTTCTTCCCTGGTGTCGTTCATGGTGACGACGACTTTTGCGTTCTTGATCAGCAGGGTTTGGTCTTTTTGTTGCATGGGAGGGACTCCTTTTTTGTTCCTTATGGGTTGGTGTTGGGGCTTTGTCGGCGCAGGTGACAGTGGAGTCCCTTTTTTGTCCCTATTAACGCTGCGTCGGAGGGGTTGTTTTTCTGTTGCTGTTGTTGCTGCTGTTGTTGTTGGGTAGTCTGGTCTTGCTGCTGGTCGATGTACTGGCTTAATGCTTTTCTTTCTTCGGTTGGAGGGGAGCGCCGGGAGCGGCCCGGCAGCCGCTCACTTTCTTTGCTCCGCCAAAGAAAGTAAGCAAAGAAAGGCGG
>NZ_JBWKPR010000011.1:0-161463 GCF_059418325.1 Herbaspirillum sp. GW821-FHT09A12 | reverse complement strand
GGTCGCCTTCTTTGGCTTACTTTTCTTGGCGAGACAAGAAAAGTGAGCGGCTGCCGGGCCGCCCCCGGCGCTCCGCTCCGACCGGAGAGAGAAAAGACTAAAGCCAGTACATCTGCACGAAGCAAGAGCAGACTACCAAAAGTACATCGACCAGCAGCAAGAGCAGACTACCCAAAACAACAAAACAAAAAACCGCATAAGCATCCATAGAAATATTCGTGTCTCAAGAAAAGCCGCCTTCCTATACTGGGACTCCCCAAAATCCACCAGAATAAAAAATGAAGAAATTCCTGAAGCTCTTGGCAATCTCGGCCACCCTGCTGGCAGCGACCAACGCACTGGCCCAATCGAAAGAGGTCGTCATCGCCTACCAGGACATGGTGGTGCCATGGCGCTACGCCCAGGATGCGCAGGCGCTGGAAAAGAAGACCGGCTACAAGGTGAGTTTCCGCAAGCTGGCCAGCGGCGCCGACGTCATCCGCGCGCTGGCTTCGGGCTCGGTGCAGATCGGCGAGGCCGGTTCTGCGCCGATCGCTTCCGGTTTGTCGCAAGGGCTGGATATCCAGCTGTTCTGGATCCTCGACAACATCAATGACGCCGAGGCGCTGGTGGCGCGCAACGGCAGCGGCGTCAATTCGCTGGCCGACCTGAAGGGCAAGCGCCTGGCGGTGCCGTTCGTGTCGACCTCGCACTTTCACACCTTGCTGGCGCTGGAAAACGCCAAGGTCGACCCGCGCGGCGTGAAGATCGTCAACCTGCGTCCGCCCGAGATCGCGGCGGCCTGGGAGCGTGGCGACATCGACGCCACCTTCATCTGGGATCCGGTGCTGGCCAAGGCCAAGAAGAACGGCGCCGTGCTGACCACCTCCGGCAAGATCGCCCGTGAAACCGGCAAGGCCACCTTCGATGGCATCGTCGTCTCCAAGGCATTCGCCAAGGACAACGACGCTTTCCTGACCGAGCTGGTCAAGGTGCTGGCCGACACCGACGACAACTACCGCAAGAACAAGGCCGCCTGGAGCGCCGACTCGCCGCAGGTGAAGGCGGTGGCCAAGTGGTCCGGCGCGGAAGCGGCCGAAGTGCCGGCCAGCCTGGCATTGTATGAATTCCCGACCTTGCAGCAGCAGGCGTCGGCCGAGTGGCTGGGCGGCGGCGCGGCCAAGTCGCTGGCGGCTACCGCGGCGTTCCTGAAGGGCCAGGGTACGATCCAGAACGTGTTGCCGGATTATTCGGCGGGCGTCAATGCCACATGGGTACGCAAGGCGGCGCAGTGAGCCATTGCGCTCCCTTGAACGCCGGCCAACCCGCCGGCGGTCGGATCGAAGCGCACCGCTTGTCGGTGCGTTTTGCGTCTGCGCGGCCGGACGATCCGCTGGCGTTGGCCGGTGTCGACTTGTCCATCGCGCCGGGCGAATTCGTGGTGGCGCTGGGGCCGTCCGGCTGCGGCAAGACCACCTTGCTCAATTGCCTGGCCGGTTTCATCGGGCCTTCGCAAGGCGAGGTGCTGCTGGATGGCGAGCCGGTGGCCGGACCCGGCCCGGCGCTGGGCGTGGTGTTCCAGAAGCATGCGCTGATGCCGTGGCTGAATGTGGAGGACAACGTCGCGCTGGGTTTGCGCTTTCGCGGCCTGGGGCGCGCCCAGCGGCTGGCGGTGGCGCATGAGAAGCTGAAGCTGGTCGGGCTGGAGCGCCATGCGGCGTCGCCGGTCTACCAGCTCTCGGGCGGCATGCAGCAGCGCGTGGGCATCGCCCGCGCATTGGCCAACGATCCGCGCGTGCTGCTGATGGACGAGCCGATGGGGGCGCTCGATGCGCTCACCCGCGAATCGGTGCAGGAGTTGCTGGCGCAGCTGTGGGCGCGTACCGGCAAGACGATTTTCTTCATCACCCACAGCGTCGAAGAGGCGCTGTTCCTCGGCAGCCGCGTGATCGTGATGTCGCCGCGGCCGGGCCGCATCGAACATGATTTCGCATTGCCTTTCCTGAGCCGCTATATCGAGACCGGCGACGCGCGCGCGGTCAAGTCGTCGCCGGAATTCATCGCCTGGCGCGAGCGGCTGCTGCAACTGGTTCACGGAGGCAAGCCATGAGCAATGCCAATATTGTTGCCGAAGATATCGCCGTCGCGAACGATAGCCGGCAGGCCATCCCCGCGGCATTGCCGCCGGCGCGCACCTATCCGCGCCCCGGCAGCGGGCCGACCACCGCGATCACCGTGGTCACCGTGATCGCCGTGCTGCTGGGGTGGTGGGGCGTGACGGCCGCCGGCCTGATCGCGCCGCTGTTCCTGCCGCCGCCGTCGGCGGTGTGGCTGGCGGCGGTGCAGGCCTGGGAAGGCAACGTGCAGGGCGGTTTGCCGCTGCTGCAGCATATTGCCTGGAGCTTGTGGCGGGTGTTCGGCGCCTTCCTGCTGGCGGCCGTGACGGCGGTGCCGGTGGGCCTGCTGATGGGCGCCAGCCGGGTGGCGCGCGGCATCGTCGATCCCTTGCTGGAGTTCTACCGGCCGTTGCCGCCGCTGGCTTACCTGCCGCTGATCGTGATCTGGTTCGGCATCGACGAGACCGCCAAGCTGCTGCTGATCTACCTGGCCTGCTTCGCCCCCATCGCGGTCTCCACCCGCGCCGGCGTGGCCGGGGTGCCGGGCGAGCAATTGCATGCCGCGCTGTCGATGGGGGCCAGCCGCTGGCAACTGCTGCGCCACGTGATCCTGCCGGCGGCATTGCCGGACATCCTGACCGGCCTGCGCATCGCCATCGGTTTCGGCTGGACCACGCTGGTGGCGGCGGAGATGGTGGCGGCCACGGCGGGCCTGGGCCAACTGGTGCTCAATGCGTCGAACTTCCTGCGCACCGATGTGGTGGTGATGGGGATCGTGCTGATCGGTTTGATCGCTTACCTGTTCGACCTGGCGATGCGGCGCTTGTCGGATGCGCTTACCCCGTGGCGGCAGCACCGCTGAGCCACTTGGCGAACAGTTGCGCTTCGGCGCCGGCCTGCTGGCTGATGCCGAGATAATAGGGCGCCAGCGGCATGCGCATCTCCGGCAGCGGGCAGACCAGCCGTCCGGAACGCAGGTCGTTGTCGGCCAGCGAGACCGGCGACAGCGCCAGCCCCAGGCCATCCACGGCGGCCTGCAGCACGAAGTGCAGGTGGTCGAAATGCAGCATGGCCTGCGCGCGCGAGCGCTTCAGGCCGGCATGTCTTTTCCAGTCGTCCCAGTCGCGGCTCCTGCTGCGCGAGAGCAGCAGCGTGTGGCCGGCGATGGCGCGCACGTCGGGCAACGGGGCGTTCTTCAGCAACGCGGGCGAGGCTACCAGCAGCAGTTCGTCTTCGAGGAAGCGTTGCATCTTCAGCGTTTCGGGCCAATTGGTCTCGCCGCGCCGGATGGCGATGTCGAACGGCGAGGGCGCGCGGCCCACGGCGGCCACGCTGGTCACCACCTGCGGTTCGATGCCGGGATAGCGTTCGACGAAGCCCGAGAGGTGCGGGATCAGCCAGCGCACCGCGAAGGAGGGGCGCACGTTGATGCTGACCGAGCGCGTCGGCGCATCCCGCATCACGCGGCGCGCGGCGGTGGCCAGCATCTCCAGCGCCGGGCTGGCTTCTTCGAAGAACTGGCGGCCGCGCTCGGTCAGCGCCACCTGGCGGATGCGGCGCTCGAACAGCGGCATGCCGAGGTAGTCTTCGAGGTTCTTGATCTGGCGGCTGACGGCGCCGTGGGTGACGTTGAGTTCTTGCGCCGCCAGCGTGAAGCTCTGGTGGCGCGCGGCCGCGAGGAAGGCGCGGATGGCGTTGAGCGGGAGGGTGAGATCGGCCATGCGTCAGATTTTATCACGCATGGATGGAATTAATATCGTTTGTCAGGCTGCCGTCGCGCCCCGCATGATGGCGTCCATGACCTCACCCGAACTTCGCCAGGCCGATCTCGATTCGCGCCACGCTGCATTCTCGCTGTCGGCCGCCTTGCCCTGCGATATCGTGCTCTACCTGCTGCTGCCGATGTATGCGGAGCAGTTCCATGTGACGCTGGCCGAAGTCGGGCTGCTGCTGGCGGCCAACCGCCTGGTACGCATCGCCGGTTATCGCTGGGTGGCGCGCTTCTATGCCCAACGCGGCGACCGGCCGACCTGCATGCTGGCGGTGTGCGCCGCCATCCTGTGTGCATTCGGTTACACCGTGGCCAGCGGCTTTTGGGCCTTGCTGCCGCTGCGCCTGTTGTGGGGCATGGCGTTCGCCGGACTCAACCTGTCGACCCAGGCCATGTCGACCGCCAACCCGATCGGCGCGGCGCGCCGTTCCGGCCGTTCGCGCGGCGTGATCGCCATCGGCCCGATGCTGTGGCTGCCGCTGGCGGCGCTGCTGGCCAGCCATTACGGGCCGCGCATGGTGTTCGCGCTGGTGGCGTTGACCGCCATGCTCGGCTTGCTGGCCGCGCGCCGCCTGCCGGCCCACGCCTATCCGGAACCGCCGGCGCGGCGCTGGAAGCTGCCCAATGCGCTGGACTGGTGGTCTTTCCTCGAAGGCCTGACGCTGGACGGCTTGTTCATCGTCGGCCTGTCCTACATGAGCAAGCAATCGTTTTCCGAACATGCCGAACTGATCGCCGGCGTGCTGATGGCCTTGCGCTATTTCGGCGAGATCGTGCTGAGCCCGCTGGGCGGCTGGCTGGCCGAACGCTTCGGCGCGGTGCGGGTGCTGGTGGTGCTGTCGCTGGCGACTTGCGCGGCGCTGGTCGGTTTCGGCGGCGGCGCGCTGTGGCTGTTCGCCGGGCTGATCGTGGTGCTGCGCGCCTTGCAGTTGCCGCTGTTGGCACCCATCGTCGCGGCGCGCACGCCGCCGGCCGAGCGGGTCCATGCCTTGGCCGGCCGGGCCATCTGGCGCGACATCGGCGCCGGGCTGGGGCCGATCATGGCGGGCTTGCTGCTGCCGGTGATGTCGTCGCTATGGATCTACAGCCTGGCGGCATCCGCGCTGGCGCTGGCAGCCTTGGCCTGCGGCCGCGAATCGGCGCCGGTCAAGGCGCAGGTTGCTGCCGAATAGTCGGGTCTTATACGCAAGTCGGGTGTTATACGCACGGCGGATATGCATGTGCGGATTGCTTCGTTCCAGCCGGAGCGGGGCTTGGCTAGGATGGCGCACATAGCCTGCCGCATTTCTGTTCCTATTCCTATTCCCCGGCGGCGGGCGTCACGACATTCGGAGCCAGCATGACCGACCACTACCTTCATCAGGAACTCGGCCCTATCGCCATCGAGCCGCTGCAGCCGACCGAGCGGAAACTGATCAGCGCGGTCTTCTTCCTCGGGCTGGCATTGCTGGGCAGCCTGTTCTTCCTGCAGCGCTGCTTCCCGCTGGCCGGTTGAGCGCCGGCCGCAATTCCATTTTTACAGTTTGCTGCACTCGCTGAGCATTTCCGCCTGCGAGACATTGCTGCCCGGCGGCACGCTGTGCGTGAGCCAGACATTGCCGCCGATGACCGAGCCCTGGCCGATGGTGATGCGGCCCAGCACGGTGGCGCCGGCATACACCACCACATCGTCCTCGACGATGGGATGGCGCGGGATGCCTTTGACCAGGGAGCCGTCGGGCTCCGACGGGAAGCGCTTGGCGCCCAGCGTGACGGCCTGGTACAGGCGCACGTTGCGGCCGATGATGGTGGTCTCGCCGATCACCACGCCGGTGCCGTGGTCGATGAAGAAGCTGGGGCCGATCTGCGCGGCCGGGTGGATGTCGATGCCGGTCGCCGAATGCGCGATGTCGGCCACCAGGCGCGCCAGCAGCGGCGCGCCCAGGCTGTGCAGCGCATGCGCCAGGCGGTGGTAGATGATGGCGGTGGTGCCGGGATAGCACAGCAGGATTTCCGAAATGCTGGAGGCGGCCGGATCGCCATGGTAGGCGGCCTGGATGTCGCTGACCAGCAGGTCGCGGATGGCCGGCAACTGGTGCGCGAAATCGCGCGTGATGACGGCCGCGCGACTGCGCAGTTCGGCTTCATCCTGCGGTTCGTCGGAGGCGAAATACAGTGCGCGGCGCACCTGTTCCTTCAATACGCACAGCGCGGCATTGAGCTGGCTGCCGACGAAATAGTCGATGGTCTCGTCGGACAGGTCGGTGTGGCCGTAATGCGTGGGGAACAGCGCCGCCTGCAGGTTCTGCAACAGCTTTTGCATCGCTTCGCGCGAGGGCAGTTCGCGGATTTCGCCGCGGTAGCGGATCTTGTTGGTGACTTCGCGCGAGGTGCGCAGGCCGGCGACGACGGCGGACAGGCCCAGCCCCGCCGTATCGGCCAGGGCGCTCAGTTCGGGAGTGTTCGAGGTATCCATGCCGGCATGCTATCAAAAATGCGCAAGCAGTGTCGGCGGCCGCCAAAATACCCGCCGGCAATGGAAGCGGGCGGGAGCGGGACGCGGGGCGGGCAAGAGAAATGAGGGGGGAGCGATTCGCGGCGCCCAGTCCTATCTGAAAAGTGGCGCCGCTCTGTGAATCAACTCTGGAACGACTATATCGCGTACCGGAAAGTTACGCCAATGCCATTTGGAAATATCCATATGCGACAGATGTTTTTGCCATGACAACTTCGCGGGCGGTTTCGATGCATGCCTGACAAGAGCGCGGAAATTATCATCCCGATCCCGTTTGTGCCCATATCCGTTCGCGATTTTTGCGCCGTATAATGCAAGGTCGCGAAAGTTGCCCATGGAAAACAAGAAAATACATTCGCTTACCTACGCCGCGCAGTATCGGAACTTCGATATCAGTATCGTGGGCCTCCAACTGGCCGACGGCTGGCGCTTGTCCGTGCAGATCAACAAATGGGGGCGCCCGCCGATGGCGCTCTGGCGCGACCGCGACAATGTCTATCCCGATTTCAATTGCGTGCGCACCGCGGGCCTGCAGTGGTCCAAGGAATTCATCGACGGCAGCATGCATTGAGCCTCGTTCTGCCTGCCTGAAATCCCGGCAGTTTTTCCCTTGCCGACTCTTCTTCGGCATGCGTGCCGCTGGCGCGCGCCGGGGCCACGGCAATAAAAAAGACGCCGCCGCGCCATGGTCATCGCGGCGGCGTCTTCATTGGCGGCGCGGAAGATCGATCAGGCCTTGAACTGCAGCGCGTTGGTCAGGTCGCCCATGGGTTTCTGGCCGCGCGCGATCATGGCGTCGTCGCGCTGTTTCAAGCCATCCAGTTGTTCCAGGCCGAAGGTGCGGGTGACCAGGCGCAGGATGGAGGCGGTGTCGTACACGGTGTGGTCGACGCTGCCCTTGCGGGCGAACGGCGACACCACCAGCGCCGGCACGCGCGTGCCGGGGCCCCAGCGGTCGCCCTGGGGCGGCGCCACGTGATCCCACCAGCCGCCGTTTTCGTCGACGGTGATGACCACCACCATGTTCTTCCATTGCGGGCTGGCTTGCAGGCTCTTGACGATGTGCGCGATGTGGCGGTCGCCGGAGGCGACGTCGGCATAACCGGCGTGCATGTTGAGGTTGCCCTGCGGCTTGTAGAAGGTCACCGGCGGCAGGCGGCCGGCTTCGGCATCGGCCAGGAAGCGGTTGGTGCGCGCTTCGTCGCCCAGGCCGCCGTCGCGCAGGCGCTTGTTGCGCTCGGCCGGATTTTCCGGGCCCAGGCTCTTGAAGTAGTTGAACGGCTGGTGGTGGTACTGGAAGTTGGGGATCTTGGGAATGCCCTTGGAATCCTTGAATTCATCCAGCGTGGCTTGCCAGGCGCCGGCGTACCAGGCCCAGTCGATGCCTTTCTTGTTGAGCTTGTCGCCGATGTGCTCGTGCGTCTGCGGCACCAGCACGCTGGGCTGGTTCGGTTCGGAATAGGCCGGGTTGTTGCGGTCGCGGGTCCAGGTCGGCCAGTACGGCGGGGCCATGGTGTTGACCGCGTAGCCATCGGGCGTGAGCGCGCTCGGGCCGAACTTGGGGGCACCTTGCATGGCGCCGGCCGGGCTGCCTTCGGCAGGCGTCAGTTCCGTGCCCAGCGGATCGTTGTTGACGGTCTTGGCCACCTGGGTGCGCGCGACCGAGCTCATCACATTCGGATAGTAAGGGGCGGTCGCGGCGATCAGGTAGTGGTGGTTCAGGAAGGAACCGCCGAATGCGCCCTGGAAGAAGTTGTCGCACAGCACGAATTCGCGCGCGATATCCCACAGGCGCAGGTTGTATTTCGTGTCGGCGTAATGGCCCATCACCAGACCGCCGGAATCGGCCCAGGCGACGAAGCCGTCGTTCTTGCCGCCGTTGATCTGCATCTGGTTCTGGTAGAACACGTGCCACAGGTCGCGCGTGACCAGGCCCAGCGGCAGCGCTTCGCCTTGCGGGCCCTTGAGCGCGAAGGGGGCGTTGGGAAGGTTGCTCTGGTACTGCTTGCCGGCTTCGTAGGTCACGCCTTCGACGACCTGCTCCTGGCCGAGCACGCCGTTCCAGGCCGGCGGCAATTGCTTCAATACGCTGCCGTCGCGGTCGCGCTGGGTATAGTCGGCGGGCTTGAGGCCGGATAAGGGCCTTTCGACGCCGGGGAAGTCGCCGAACAGGTTGTTGAAACTGCGGTTTTCGGCGTAGATCACGACGATGGTCTTGACGTTGTCGCGCAGGGCCTGGTCCAGCGCGGCGGCATTGGCCGGATCGCCGTTCGGGTATGGCACGCCGCCGCTTTGGCCATCGGTGGCGCAGGCGCTCAGGGCACCGCCGGCGCCGAGGGCTGCCATGCCGCCCATGCCGCCCAGGAAGCGGCGGCGGCTATTGTTGGGCGGGGCTGCGGATGCCGTGGCGGCGTCCTGCTGTTCGGGAATGGGCGGATTGCTGCCGCCACGGGCGGACTCGTCGTGGATGCTCATGGATGCTTCCTATTGGATATTGTTGTGGATGATGGCGCGGAACCGGAGCAGGATAGCGCAGCCATATGACAGGAATATGTCTTTTCAAAGACATGCATCCAGGGCCGCATCCGGGGCCGTTTGGCGGGACTGCGGGGGCTTGGGGAGGGCGGGGTTGAGGAAGGCGCGCGGAGCCGGTGAAAAAACTGGTAAATGTGACGCTGCCGCCATAATTTACAGTGACAAGATCATTACAATCACGCCACTTGCATAGGCATTCATAGGCATTGACGGACGCCGATGAGGGCAAGGCCGCGTGGGAATGCAGCCTTGTACAGGAGCCGCCCGGCTCCCGTTTCAGCGTCCGGTACTGATGGCAAACATCGATTTTTCTGGGGAATCCATGCTGCTCAAGACTTTTCAATACATCATCATCGCCGCCGGTTTCGGCGCCTGCATGCTGTTCATGCTGCTGCTGGCGCTGACCGAACCGCTGGTTTGAGCGCCGGCCGGGCTTTCTTCATTTGCGCAGGAAAGCCGGCTTGCCGGAACGGTTGACCACGATAAACAAGGCCATCAACGCCAGGAAGCCCGCGAACAGCAGGCCGGAGTTGAGGATCACGCGCGGGTATCCCAACGTACTGACGTTGATGAAGGGATAGGGATAGAAGCCCGACAGGGCGCCGCGCCACAGCGTGATGACCAGGTAGCCCACCGGATAGACCAGCCACAGCAGGGATTTCTTCAGCGAAGCCTGGAACACCGGTACAAAGAAAATCCAATAGACGATCGCCAGCAGCGGCACCACCGTGTGCAAGCTTTCGTTGACCAGCGAGCGGAACCCGGTGGGCGCCCATAGCTGGCGCAGCAGCAGGTTATAGGCGATGCCGACGAAGGTCAGGTAGGCCACCACCGCCGAGATCACCGAGGGCTGGCGAAAGAAGCGGCTGATCGGCGTCTTCAGCGACAGCGCCAGCGAGGTGAAGCACAGCGCGCCCATCAGAATGGTGAGGTTGGTCAGGTACATGGTGAGCCGGTCCAGCCCGTCGAGCACGCCGCCGCCGTGCGACAGCAGGCGGCCGAAGGTGATGTCGGTCTGCGCTACGAAGGCGAACCAGCTGATGGCTGCGATGGCCGCCGCCAGGGCGCGGGCGGCATTGGAGGTGCCCTCGGCGGGGAAGATGTTGGAGCCGAAGGAGTCCAGCGACTCCTGCGGAGGGATCTGGCGATGGCTCATGGCGTGGTCCGGGAGATAACGTTGACGTTGGCGTTGCGGTGCAGGCTGATGCCGGAAAATGGGCAGTTGCACAATCGCTGCATCATAAAACGATTTGGCCGTGCGCGCAGCCGGTATGACATTCACTTTCACCGCTTACAAGGTGTCACAAAATCCGGTGCGCCCGGCCGTCGCTTCACGGTCGGCGATCGGCAGGCGAGTCACGCGTCAAGGATGAGCGCGGGCCACGCTGAATCGAGGGATGTTTTTGGGCGGCGTTTTGGGCGGCGTAAATATCGCGGGCCTACGCCAAGGGGTGCTTCCATTTTTATTGCGCCGCCGTCGCCGCTTTGCACGCTCCAATGTGCGGCCGGGAAAAATTGCCATCGTCCGCAACGCCAGTAGAGGTGCGCGTTTCCGCGCATGGCGTGTCGCCTGCAGGCGACGGTTTTTTCCTGCAACTGTTACATCTTTTTTAGTTACAAGACGCGCGGAAATATAAATAATTTGCAGTGCATCCATCGCGCAGATTTCGGCAGCGCCACCTTCGTGAAGCGTCTGGACTTCACTCCATTTCTTGCCTTCCCGGCCATCGCGCAACACCGGCGAGGATGGCGTTCGCGATGCGCTTGTTCGCGCATGTGGAAACAGCGTTTTGCTGTTACAAAATTCTCGTGAACTTTCGAAAAGCTACTTTGCCGAACCGCACAGGTTTCTTGCATGGCAAGCATTTCCGGGATATCGCCGGCGCCCTGCAAGTTCATGAACCTGTTTATGCCGCGACGCGCATCTGGCATCAGTTATCCGGACCCGACAGAAGGTCTTTCGAATCCGCACGGCATCTGCATGCGAACCATTCGATCCACATGCGCGCCGCCTTGTTTCTTTCGTGCTTCCCGTTTTGCACGCTCTTTCAATTTCAGGAGATCACATGCTTCGCTCAGAATCCCTCTTCGGCAAACGTGAAACCAATTCGACCAATTCCCCCTTCAGCAATGCCGGCAGCGCCGTCTCCCATCCTGCGGGCAGCGCCGTCTCCAGCGTGCAAAAGCCTGGCCAATATCCTGCCTCGACCGGCACTGCGGCGCCCGCCGGCGAAGAAACCGGCAGCAAGCTTACCGTCGGCCCCAACATCAAGGTCAAGGGCGAGATCGAAGATTGCGACACGCTGGTCGTCGAGGGCCGTGTGCAGGCCACCATCAATTGCCGCGTGGTGCAAATCGCCGAACGCGGCGCTTTCAAGGGTTCGGCCGAAATCGACCTGGCCGAGATCCGCGGCGAATTCGATGGCGACCTGACGGTGCGCCAGAAGCTGGTGATCTACGCCAGCGGCAAGGTCACCGGCAAGATCCGCTACGGCAAGCTGGTCATTGAAGAGGGCGGCCAACTGTCGGGCGACCTCCAGGTCGGCGGCCAGGAACAGAAGGAATTGCTGCAGGCGGCCGTCAAGACTGCCTGAGCGCGCCAACTGGCGCCGGGCGTCGCGCAGGCGGCGTCATTTTGTTTCTTTTTTGAAATGTTTGGTGCGAATGGCCCGGAAAACCGGGGCATTCGCCCTTGCATTGCCATAAAACAGGGTGGAATTTTGTCTGTATGGGCTCGCCATGCGACAATAGCGCCTTTCGTCTTTTTGCCGGCAAAGGAAGCGCCGGCAGCGGCTTGCCGGATCATCCGCGCGGCTGGACGTTGGCGTTTTTCAGTTCATTCTCATGGCTCACCCGGAATACATCCTCACCCTGTCCTGCCTGGACCAGCGCGGCATCGTGCATCGCGTCTCGGGCTTTTTGGCCGACCACGGCTGCAATATCATCGACTCCGCCCAGTTCGGCGACGGCCAGTCCAAGCTGTTTTTCATGCGCGTGCATTTCTCGTCGGAAGACGCGGCGATGGGCGACGTTCAACTGCGCACCGATTTCGGCGTGCTGGGCGACGCCTTGCAGATGAACTGGCAACTGCACGATGCGACCAAGAAACCGCGCGTCATGCTGATGGTGTCCAAGATCGGCCATTGCCTCAACGACTTGCTGTTCCGCTACAAGAGCGGCCTGCTGCCGGTGGAGATCCCCGCGATCGTGTCCAACCACACCGACTTCTACCAGTTGGCCGCCAGCTACAACATTCCCTTCCACCATCTGCCGCTGGCCAGCGGCGCGTCGGCGCAGGCCAAGCGCGCGCAGGAAGAGCGCATCATGGAAATCGTCAACGCCAACCAGATCGACCTGGTGGTGCTGGCGCGTTACATGCAAATCCTGTCGCCGGAGATGTGCGAAGCCCTGCGCGGCCGCGCCATCAACATCCACCATTCCTTCCTGCCCAGCTTCAAGGGCGCCAAGCCGTATTACCAGGCGCATGACCGCGGCGTGAAGCTGATCGGCGCCACCGCCCACTTCGTCACCAGCGACCTGGACGAAGGTCCGATCATCGAGCAGGGCGTCGAGCGCGTGGACCACTCCATGGGCCCGGACACGCTGACGGCGATCGGCCGCGATATCGAATCGGTGGTGCTGGCGCGCGCGGTGAAGTGGTTTACCGAGCACCGTATCCTGTTGAACGGGCATAAGACGGTGATCTTCAACTGATCGCCTGAACCTGCCTTGCCACGCAAAAACGCCGTTCGGCCCGCAAGCCGAACGGCGTTTTTATTTGCGGCTATTTTCTCCGTCGTCCTGACGAAAGTCAGGACCCAGCGTCGTTCAACCGCCGTCGCGGCATTACAAACGCCGCTGGATCCCGGCCTTCGCCGGGATGACGCATTCAGGAAGCAGGATATTGTTCCCGCATCGCCCGCTTGTTGAGCTTGCCCACGCTGGTGCGCGCCAGCTCCGTCACAAACTCCACCCGATCCGGCACGCCGTAGCGTGAGATCTGGCCGCCGTCGGCGGCGGCCGTCACATGGCTGCGGATGTCTTCTTCGGTGACCTTGCCTGCGGCGTCCTGTTTCAGCACCACCAGCGCCACCGGGCGCTCGCCCCATTTGCCGTCCTGGATGCCGATCACAGCGGTTTCCGCCACGCCCGGATGGCGCGCGATGATCTCTTCGATCTGCAATGACGATACCCACTCGCCGCCGGTCTTGATCACGTCCTTGATACGGTCGGTCACCTGCAGGTAGCCGCGCCGGTCGATGTGGCCGATGTCCTGCGTGTGCAGCCAGCCGCCGCGCCACAGCTCTTCCGAGGCTTCCGGCTGGTGCAGGTAGCCTTGCGTGAGCCAGGGCGCGCGCACCACTACTTCGCCGGTGCTACGGCCGTCGCGCGGGCAGTCGCGCATGTCTTCGTCGACCGTGCGGATCGCCACCAGCGGCAGCGGCCGGCCGGTCTTCACGCGCAGCGCGGCATCGGTCTCGCCGCCGAGCTCATCGGTGGGTACATGGGCCAACGTCAGGATCGGGCAGGTTTCCGACATGCCGTAGCCGGTGAAGACATCGATGCCGCGTTCGCGCGCGGCCTGGGCCAGGCTGCTGGTCATGGCGGAACCGCCGATGATCATCTTCCAGCCGGACAGGTCGGCTTCCTTCGCGGCATCACAGCCCAGCACCATCTGCAGGATGGTCGGCACGCAGTGCGAGAAGGTGACTTTCTCGCGCACGATCAGGCGGCAGATGGTGTCCGGCACATAACGGCCCGGATAGACCTGCTTGAGCCCGGCCATGGTCGCCACGTAGGGCAGGCCCCAGGCATGCACGTGGAACATCGGCGTCAACGGCATGTAGACGTCGTCGCGGTGCAGGCGGCCCTGCTGCGGCGCCAGCGCCAGGCCGGCGGTCGCGCCCAGCGTGTGCAGCACCAGCTGGCGGTGGCTGAAGTAGACGCCCTTGGGCAGGCCGGTGGTGCCGGTGGTGTAGAAGGTGGTGGCGCGCGCGTTTTCGTCGAAGTCCGGGAAATCGTAGGCGGCGTCGGCTTGCGCCAGCAGCGCCTCGTATTCGCCGGCGAAGCCCGGGCCGTTGGGCGGCGGGGCGCCGTCGTCGGTGATCAGTACGCAGCGGGTGAGCGTGTTGAGTTCGCCGCGGATCTGCTTCAACACCGGCATGAAGTCGGAATTGACCAGCAGCACGTCGGCCTGGGCGTGGTTGAGCGTATAGGCGATCTGCTCCGGCGACAGGCGCACGTTCACCGTCTGCAGCACGCAGCCCATCATGGGGATGGCGAAGAAGCATTCCAGGTAGCGGTGGCTGTCCCAGTCCATGACGGCCACGGTATCGCCCGGTTGCAGGCCGATTTCCTTCAAGGCATTGGCCAGGCGCTGCACGCGGCGGTAGAACTCGGCATAGCTGTGGCGACGCTCGCCGTACACGATTTCCTGGTCGGCGGCGGTGGCCAATGCGCTGTGCAGCAATTGCTTGATCAGCAGCGGATAGCCGTAGGCCGATGGGGTGATGCCGGTGGGGTGGGACATGCCGTTCTCCTCTGGTTTCCCTGGCGCCGGGCCGGGACCTGTTTTTGGAATATAAGCGTCAGATGATAACGCCAACGGCAGCCCCGGATTGTCTGGCAGGCGATGAAATTTGCGGGCGGCAATGGTTCCCGGCGGGGCCGGGAACCAGTTTTCGCAGCTTACTCCCGCGCTTCCAGCGAGGTCACGGTCAGCGCGCCATCCACGCGCTGCGCGGTGAAGTTGACCTTTTCTCCTTCGCGGGCCTTGGCCAGCAGTTCCGGAGCGGCGCGAAACACCATGGTCATCGGCGGCATCTCCAGGTTGGGAATCTCGGCGTGGCGGATGGTCAGCTTGCCGGCGCCGGCGTCGACCTTGCGGATCTCGCCTTGCACTTGCGGCGCGGCGTCCTGCGCCAGGGCGCCGAGCGCGGGCAGCGCGAGCGCCGCGGCCAGCAGCAGGCGGGAGAGAGTAGGGATAGCGGTAGGCATGGGATCCTTTCGTTGCGGTCTGGACGATCAGCCGGGGATGGCTGCGTAATGGCGATAGGTGGACGTCGAGCCGTCGGCGGCCACCAGCAGCACCTCATACGCGGCGCGCGCCTGCGGGTTGCGCGGGTCTTCCATGCCGGGCGAACCGGCCGGCATGCCCGCCACGGCCAGGCCGGTGGCGCGCGGCTTATCCTTGAGCAGGCGCAGGATATCGGCGGCCGGCACATGGCCTTCGATCGCATAGCCGGCCACCTGCGCGCTGTGGCAGGAAGCCAGCCGATCGGGCATGCCGAAGCGGCGGCGGTAGACGCCGGTGTCGTCGACGTCGTGGCTGGCGACATCGAAGCCGGATGCCTGCAGGTGCGCCACCCACTGGCTGCAGCAACCGCAGTTGGCGTCCTTGTAGACGGCGATGCGCGGCCGGGATTGCTGCGCATGCGCCAGGGCGGGCAGCGCCAGGGCCGCCAGTGCGGCGAGGCTGAAGTGTCGTCGTTGCATGTGTTTTCCTTTGGATTGGAGAGGGATTAGGGCTTGTTAACATTTAATTTGCGAGATGCGTTGCCTCCAGAAGGCGGGGTGGCAAGGCGCGCGGTGAGGCTGGTAGTGGGCCACCAGCCTCACCGTGCAACGCGGGCAGCGGCAACCGTCACGCTGCCTTTCATGCCGGCATCGTAGTGGCCGGGTTGCAGGCAGCCGAATTGCACGGCGCCGGCACGGTCGAACTGCCACACAAGCTCGCCGCGCTGGCCGCCCTCCAGCGTGACCTGGTTGGCGTCGGCATGCTCCATGTCGGGGTTCTTCAGCATCGCCGCGTAATGGGCCTTGAGGTCGTCGGCGCTGCCCAGCACCAGCTCGTGCCGCAGCTTGCCGCTGTTGGTGACCACGAAGCGGATGGTTTCGCCTTGTTTCACTTGCACGCTGGCGGGCGAGAAGCGCATGCCGTCGGTCATGTCGACCTTGACGGTGCGCGCGGCGGCTCCGGGCTTGCCGGGACGGCCGATGGCGGCATCCCCGGCCTCATGCTGGTGCGGGGCGTGGTCCATGCCTTGCATGCCGGCGGCCAGCGCGGGCAGGGTTGACGTTGCCAGCAGGGTTGCGGCCAGCAGGCGAGTGGTGGTGGTGGTCAGGTGTTTCATCATGTTTCCTTTCGGTGGAGTGAGGGGGCAATGCATGTCATGGGGCGAAATTCAGTGGCCGTAGCCGGGTTTCGTTGCCGGCGCATGGTGCGGCGGCGGCGCGCCGCCTTTCCATTCGTAGGCCACGCTGCCGGCCGGCGCCCGGTACCAGCCGGGATCGCGGTAATCGCCGCGCGCCAGGTTCTTGCGCACCTTGACGGTGCTGAACATGCCGCCCATCTCGATGGCGCCGTAGGGGCCGTTGCCGGCCATCATCGGCAATGTGTTGTCGGGCAGCGGCATTTCCATTCCATCCATCGAGCCGCCCTTGTCGCCCATGGCCATGTAGTCGGGGATCAGCTTGCCGATCTTGGCGGCGAGGCCGGATTGGTCGACCCCGATCATGGTCGGCACGCCGTGGCCCATGGCGTTCATGGTGTGGTGCGCCTTGTGGCAATGCAGGGCCCAGTCGCCTTCCTCGGTGGCGTCGAATTCGATGGCGCGCATCTGGCCCACCGCGATGTCGGCTGACACCTCCGGCCAGCGCGAGGCCGGCGGCGTCCAGCCGCCGTCGGTGCCGGTGACGGTGAACTCGTGGCCGTGCAGGTGGATCGGGTGGTTGGTCATGGTCAGGTTGCCCACGCGGATGCGCACGCGGTCGTTTTGCCGCACCACCAGCGGGTCGATGCCGGGGAAGGCGCGGCTGTTCCAGGTCCACAGGTTGAAGTCGAGCATGGTGCTGACCTTGGGCGTGGCCGCGCCCGGCTCGATGTCGTAGGCGTTGAGCAGGAACACGAAGTCGCGGTCCACGCGCATGAAGTTGGGATCCTTCGGATGCGTGACCCAGAAGCCCATCATGCCCATGGCCATCTGCACCATCTCATCGGCGTGCGGGTGGTACATGAAGGTGCCGGCGCGGCGCGCGGTGAATTCATAGACGAAGGTCTTGCCCGGCGGGATGCCCGGCTGGGTCAGGCCGGCCACGCCATCCATGCCGTTGGGCAGGCGCTGGCCGTGCCAGTGCACCGAGGTCGCCTCGGGCAGCTTGTTGGTGACGAAGATGCGCACCCGGTCGCCCTCGACCACTTCGATGGTGGGGCCGGGGCTCTGGCCGTTGTAGCCCCACAGGTTGGCCTTCATGCCGGGCGCGATTTCGCGCACCACCGGCTCGGCCACCAGGTGGAATTCCTTGACGCCGTTCTTCATGCGCCAGGGCAGGCTCCAGCCGTTCAGGGTCACTACCGGCTGGTAGGGACGGCCGCCGGTGGGCGCCAGCGGCGGCTGGGTCTGCGCGCTTTGTTGCAGCGGCGCTTCAGGCAGGCTGGCCGCGCCGGCGCGGCTGACGGCCGATGCCGTCACCGCCAGGGCCGAGCCTTGCAGGAAGGCGCGGCGGCTGATGTTGGTATCGCTCATGGTTGTTTTCCTTGTCGGTTGTCGGTGGCGGCAGGGCCGCCCAGCGCCAGCTGCAGGCCGGCGTCGGCGATCCAGAAATCGCGCTCGGCCTCGATGGCGGCATTGACCGTGGCGGCCTGTTCGCGGGCATCGGCCAGCAGCTCGAACACGCTGATGAGCATGCCGTTGTAGCGCAGCAGGGTTTCATCGGAGACCTGGCGGCGCAGTGGCACGATGGCGTCGCGGTAACGGCGCGCCAGCGCGAAGGCATCCTGCCGCTCGCGCCAGGCCAGGCGCACCTGCGAGCGGGCGTCGAGCGCGGCGGCGGCCAGCTTGTGGGCGCTTTGCATATAGATCGCCTCGGCCCGGGCCACGCGCGCCTGGCCCCAGTCGAACAGCGGGATTTCAATGTCGACCTGATAGCCGATCTCGGGCGCCTTGCCGCTCTCCGAGGTGCGCAGTGCGCCCAGGTCGAGCACGTTGATGAAGCGGGTGGCGCGCGTCAGTCCCAGCGAATCCTGCAGGCCGGCCACTTCCAGCCGGGCAGCCTGCACATCGAGACGCTGCTCCATGGCCCGGCGTTCGATATCGGCCGCTTCCTCGATCTGCGCAGGCAAGTCGGGCAGCCGCTGCGGCAACGCGAAAGCGGGGGCCATGCCCAACAGGCGCGCCAGCGCTTCCTTGTCCTGCAGCGCGTCGCGCCGGGCGCGGGCCAGGCGGGTCTGGGCGTCGGCGTAGAACAGCTGCTCGCGCGCGGCATCGAGCTTGCTGAGATTGCCGCGCCCGGCCATCCTGGCGGCCAGTTCATGGGCGGCCTCGGCGGCCTGGTTGACTTGCTCCTGATAGGCCAGGCCCTGTTGCGAAGCCAGCGCCCGGTAATAGGCCTGGCGCGTTTGCGCGGCGGTACGCAGCAGCTTGTCGGCCAGCAGCAGGCGCACCTGGTCGAAGCGGCGCGCCTCGATGCGGGAGGCGGCCGGCATGGTGAAGAGCCTCATCAGCGCCAGCGACAGGCTGCGCTCGATCTTGATGTCGCCGCCGGCATGCGTGCGGGCGAACGAGAAGCCCGGGTTGGGCAGGCGGCCGGCTTGCACCAGGTCGGCCTCGGCGATGCCGAGATCGGCGAAGGCGGCTTGCAGGTCGGGATTGTTGATGAGCGCGATCTGCACCGCGTCGTCGGCATTGGCCAATTGCCCGGCTTGCAATAGCTGGGCGATGCGCGTTTCGCTGCGCCGGGTATCGTCGGCTGTGCGGTTCCAGGCGGGCGTGGCACCGAGCTTTTGCGCGGCGATGTCTTGCACCCGGCCGAAACCGCCATCCTCGGACAACGAGGCGCAGCCGGCCAGCAGCACGCAGGCGGCCAGCGCGCTCGCCCGCAGGGGGCGTGAAACTGGGGGAATCATGGAATCCTCTTCTGATGATGACCGTCATCCGCCGCGGGTGTTGTGGCCGGGCGGGGTGGGCGCACGCGCTAGCGTGCGCGATCAGGCATCAGAGGGAGGAAGGGGGCCGGTCGGGGTTTTCCGGCAGGTAGCCGACAAAGCCGGTGGCCGGCAGCGCGATGAATTCGCGCGAGGGAAGATCGGGGGCGGGCGGCGCGTCCAGCGCCAGCGGCAGTACCGCGCCGGTGGTGCAGGCGGCGCAGTAGCTGCAGGAAGCGTTCTTGTGCTGGGCGTGGGGCGCGTCGTGCGCGGGCGCCGTATTGGCGACTGCATCGGCAACCGCATCGGCAACCAGCGCGGCTTGCGCATGCTGGCCATGCTGGTGCGCCGTCGCCTGCGCATGTTCGTCCTGTTTCATGGCGTGCGCCGCATGCGCGCCGTGCCCGGCGGCAGCCGTTTGCAGCATGGCCGGCGCGCAGGCCTGCAGCACGGCGGCGAACCCCTGGACGGGGATCGCCAGCGCCAGCAGCCACAGCAGGAAGATTTTCGCGCGCAGGATCATGGCGGCAAGTATAGCACCAGGCGCTTACCCGACCCGCGACGGCACTCCGCGCACCAGTCGCAGGCCGTTGAACACCACGATCAGGCTGGCGCCCATGTCGGCGAACACCGCCATCCACAGCGAGCTCATGCCGGCCAGCGCGAGCGCCAGGAACACCACCTTGATGCCCAGCGCGATGGCGATGTTCTGCGTCAGCACCGCATGCGCCTTGCGGCTTAAGCGGATGAAATCGGGGATCTTGCGCAGGTCGTCGTCCATCAGCGCGACATCGGCGGTTTCCAGTGCCGTGTCGGTGCCGGCCGCGCCCATGGCGAAACCGATCCGGGCGCGCGCCAGCGCCGGCGCATCGTTGATGCCGTCGCCTACCATGCCGACCTCGCCATATTGCGTACCCAGCGCTTCGACGGCCTTGAGCTTGTCATCCGGCAGTTGGTCGCCGCGGGCGTCGTCGATGCCGGTCTGGGCGGCGATGGCTTGCGCGGTATGCGCGTTGTCGCCGGTCAGCATGACCACGTGCACGCCCAGTTGCTGCAGCTCGGCGACCGCCTCGCGGCTGCTCGGGCGCACCGTGTCGGCGACCGCCACCAGCAGTTGGGGCTGGGCGCCACGGCATAGCAGGGTGGTGGTCTTGCCCTGCTTCTCAAAGGCTTGCAGGCGCGCTTCCAGTGCCGGGCTGCACATGCCCAGTTCATGCACCAGGCGATGGTTGCCCAGGTGGTAGAGTTCGCCGCCGATGCGTCCTCGTACGCCGCGTCCGGCCAGCGCTTCGAAGTCGCTCACCTCCAGCGCGGCGGCGCCTTGTTGGGCGGCGATGGCGCGCGAGACCGGATGGTCCGAGCGCGCGGCCAGCGAGATGGCCAGTTGCAGCAGCGCGTCCTGGTCGGCAGCGGCGGCGAGCGACACCACGTCGGTCACCACCGGCTTGCCGAAGGTGATGGTGCCGGTCTTGTCCAGCGCCAGCGCGCGCAGCTTGCGGCCCTGTTCCAGATAGACCCCGCCCTTGACCAGGATGCCGTGGCGTGCCGCCGCCGCCAGCCCGCTGACGATGGTGACCGGGGTCGAGATCACCAGCGCGCAGGGGCAGGCGATCACCAGCAGCACCAGCGCCTTGTACAGCCAGGGATGGAAGTCGGCGCCCAGCAGCAGCGGCGGCAGTACCGCCACCAGCACTGCCATGGCGACCACCGCCGGGATATAGACTTGCGCGAAGCGGTCGACGAAGCGCTGGGTCGGCGCGCGCTGGCCTTGCGCCTGCTGCACGCTCTTGACGATGCGCGACAGCGTGGAATCGCCCTGGGCGGCGGTGACGCGCAGCACGAACGCGCCGTGCTCGTTGATGGTGCCGGCGAACACCGCGTCGCCCGGCTGCTTGGCGACCGGGATGCTTTCGCCGGTGATCGGCGCCTGGTTGATGCTGGTTGCGCCTTCGGTGATCACGCCATCGAGCGGCACGCGTTCGCCCGGCGCCACGCGCACGATGGCATCTATCGCCACCTCGCGCGCCGGCGTGCTGGCCCAGCTGCCGTCGGCGCCGCGCACGGTGGCGAGGTCGGGCGCCATCGCCATCAGGCCGGCGATGGCGTTGCGCGCGCGGTCCAGCGACAGCGCCTCGATCATCTCGGCCAGCGTGAACAGCACGATCACCATCGCCGCCTCCGGCCACTGGCCGATCACGGCCGCGCCGATGACCGCCAGCGACATCAGGAAATTCATGTTGAGCGAGAAGTTGCGCAAGGCGATCCAGCCCTTCTTCAGCGTACCCAGCCCGCCCAGCGCAATGCCCAGCAGGGCCAGCGCGATTACCGGCAGCGAACGTTCGTCGCCGCTGGTCCAGGCCACGATCTCGGAACCCAGCGCGGCGATGCCGGCCAGCCCCAGCAGGATCCAGCGGCGCGCCGGGATGCGGTAGGCCGCGGCCTGGTCGATGGCGCCGGCCTGCGCGGCGGAGGCGTCCAGCGAGTCGGACTTGACCGCCGGCAGCATGTCCAATGCCTTCAGGGTGGCGACGATGGGCGCAATGGACGGTAACTGGTGTTGCACCGTCAGTTCGCGCTGGATCAGGTTGAATTCCAGCGCGCCGACGCCGCTCATCTGCCCCAGCCGCTCGCGGATCAGCTTTTCCTCGGTGGGGCAATCCATCTTCTGGATGAAGAACACCGCCTCTTCGGCGTCGCCCGCCAGGCGCCGGGCCGCCGGCATTGGCGTTTGCAGCGCCTGGTGCGCGTGGCCGCCGCAACAGCTGCCACCGCCGTCGGCATGCGCATGGCTGTGGTCATGATGCGCGTGATCATGGTCATGACTGTGGTGGTGTCCATGCGGGTGTGCGGCCATCGCTTTTTCCTTTTCTCCAGTGCAGCGGATTTGTTTACCGGTTATATTAAAAACCCTGGAGTAACTACAAGGTCAAGCGCACCATGGATACACTGAAAATTGGCGAACTGGCAACGCTGGCCGATTGCCCGGTCGACACCATCCGCTATTACGAGAAGGAAACCCTGCTGCCCGAGCCGACTCGTTCGCAGGCCAATTACCGGCTGTATGGCGCGCGCCATGTCGAGCGGCTGCAATTCATCCGCCACTGCCGTTCGCTGGATATGACGCTGGATGAAGTGCGCGAGCTGCTGCGCCTGCGCGATGCGCCCGAGCAGAATTGCGGCGAGGTCAATGCCTTGCTGGACAAGCACATCGGCCACGTGGCCCAGCGCATCGAACAATTGAAAGCCTTGCAGGGACAATTGCACGTATTGCGCGCGCAATGCGACGCCGACCAGCCGGCGCGCGACTGCGGCATCCTGCAGGGATTGGCGAATCTGCCCGACGATGTAAAGCCCGCCAATCTCGGCAGCCACGGCGGCGGCTGCCACTGACCGGAGGGCATGGCAGGCCGATGGCGGCGTTGCGCCTGCTTGCCGTACCTTGGTACTGCCTGCGCCGGCGCGCCTTGCCCTCGGCCCGCCATGCCCTCCGGCCCCAGGAGAATCAGGCGAGTGTCAGCGCGCCAGCCAGGCCATCACTTCCGCGATCACCTCGTCCGGCTTTTCCCGCTGCGGAAAATGGCCGGCGCCATCGATCACCACGCGGCGGTAGCCGTTCCCGAACAGCTTGTCCTTGCCTTCCGAGGTCGAGGGATGGTTGGCGCCATCCTCGCCGCCGTGCAGCATCAGGGTCGGCACCATGATCACGGGTGTCTGCGCCAGCGTGGCCTCCAGCCCGGCATAGGCCGGATCGCCTTCAGCGAAGCCCCAGCGGTGGCGGTAGGAGTGCAGGCAGATGTCGGCCCAGTCGGGATTGTCGAAAGAGGCCGAGGTGTTGGAGAACTCGCTGTCGGCGAAGGACCATGACGGCGACCAGGTCGTCCACATGAAGCGGGTGAAGGCGCGGCGGTCCTGCTTCAGTTCGTCGGCCCCACGCGGCGTGGCGAAGAACCAGTGGTACCAGTAGTTGCGTGACTGCTGCAGCGACAATTTCTGGTCGGCGGTATTGGTGCCCCAGCCGACCGAGAGGGTGATGCAATGGCTGATGCGCTCCGGCGTCTGCGACGCGGCGATGTAGGCGGCGCGTGCGCCCCAGTCGTGGCCGATCAGCGCGTAGCGCTGCAGCCCCAAGGCATCGACGAAGGCCATCAGGTCGGAACCCAGCGCGGCCAGCTGGCCGCTGCGCGGGGTGGCGTCGGACAGGAAGCGGGTCGGCCCATAGCCGCGCAGGAACGGGCGGATCACCCGATAGCCCGCCGCGCGCAAGGGTTGCAGGAAGTGGTCCCAGGTGCGCACATCGTCCGGCCAGCCATGTACCAGCACCACGGCGGGCGCATCGGCCGGGCCGCTTTCTTCAAAGGCGATGCGCAATGTGTCGGTGTCGATGAAATTCAGGTGATTGCTGTGCGGCATGGCAGGCGTTCTCCGATGGATGCGGCGATATTCGCTGTGGTGACCGAGGATCTCGGGTAAATCATCGCAGCAGTGCCGCACCGGGACAATGTAAAAAAACCGGGCCGGGATGAAATTTCCTCATGCCAGGCGCGGCATGTCAGTCATTGCCGTCAGCCTGCAATCTTGCCCAGGATTCGATCCATCATCCACGCCGTGTGTGCGGCGCTGTCGCCGCAGGACGGATGGCGCGCGCCGCCGGCGAGGTGCGCGCGCATGTTGGCGACGTGATGCAACTGGATGTTTTCCGGATGGGGGATTTCCAGGCGTTCGATGCCGTCGGCAGTCGTCAATTGCAGCGCCTGCTCTTCAAATACCGAGAAGTCGATCTTGCCTGCGCTACCGGTGATTTCCACCCGGTCGGCGCGCTCGAAGCTACCGAAGTGCCAGCTCCCGCTGCCGGTCACCCCTGATGCGTAGCGCCAGCTGGCGACGACTGCATCGCATGCGCTGTACAGGCCCTGCTGGTTGACGCTGTTGCCGCAAGCCTGTGCGACTTCGCCGAAGAAATGGGAAAACAGGTCCAGGCCGTGGCTGGCCAGGTCGTCGAAATAACCGCCGGGCGCAATGCGCGCGTCGGTGCGCCAGCGGTAAGTTCGGTTGAGGTCGTCCGCGGCCGGGGTGCGCGCCAGTTGCCAGTGGAGATGGCGCGGCGTGCCGATGCGGCCATCTGCAAGCCATTTCCGAACCTGTTCGAAGCGCGGCAGCGAGCGCCGATAGTAGGCGACGAACAACGGCAATCCGGCCAGCCCGAATGCCTCGACCATGGCCAGGCATTCGGCGTGGCTGGGCGCCATCGGTTTTTCGACGCAACAGGGTTTGCCGGCGGCGGCGACCTTCAGCGCGTAGTGCAGGTGCGTGTCGGGCGGGGTGGCGATGTAGACGGCATCGATGCCGGCATCGGCGATCAGCGCATCGGCGTCGTCGAACCAGCGCGGCACGCCATGGCGGCGCGCATAGTCGGCCGCCAGCGCCGTGTCGCGCCGCATGACGGCGGCCAGTTCGAAGCCGGCTGTCTTCTGGTAGGCCGGGCCGCTCTTGCGTTCGGTGACGGCGCCGCAGCCGATGATGCCCCAGCGTAGCGGCTTCATGCGGCGGCCTTGGGCGCGTGTGCGCAGGATTCGTCCCCGGCGCCCAGCGCATCGAGGATGGGGCAGTCGGGCCGGTGGTCGCCGTGGCAATTGCGCGCCAGCGTTTCCAGTGTCGATTTCATCGCCTGCAGTTCGCGGATGCGCTGGTCGAGTTCACCGATATGCGCCTCGGCCAGTTGCTTGACCTTGCGGCTGGAACGCGACTGGTCCAGCCACAGGCCGATCAGGTCGGCGATCTGCTTCATGGAAAAGCCGAGCAGGCGCGACTGGCGGATGAAGCGCAGCAGGTGCACGTCGCGCTCGCGGTAGACGCGGTAGCCGGCATCGGTGCGACCGGCCTTGGGGATCAGGCCGGTCTCTTCGTAATGGCGGATCATCTTGGCGCTCACGCCCGAAGCGTTGGCGGCTTCTCCGATATTCATGATGTCATTCCTGATGAGGTTTCCAGCGGCGCAGCAGCAGCGCGTTGCCGACCACACTGACGCTGGAGAAGGCCATGGCGGCGCCGGCCAGCATCGGGTTGAGCAGGCCGAAGGCCGCCAGTGGAAGGCCGACCAGGTTGTAGATGAAGGCCCAGAACAGGTTCTGGCGGATCTTGCCGTAGGTGCGGCGCGAGATATCGATGGCGTCGGCGGCCAGGCCGGGGTCGCCGTGCATCAGGGTGATGCCGGCCGCCTGCATGGCGACATCGGTGCCGGTGGACATGGCGATGCCGACATCGGCCGCGGCCAGCGCCGGGGCGTCGTTGATGCCGTCGCCGACCATCGCCACCACGGCGGGTTTGCCGCCGATGCCGTGCTGCGCGCGCAGCGCGTCGACGGCCTGCGCCTTGTCGGCCGGCAGTACCTCGGCGCGGAAGTCGTCGATGCCGAGCTGTGCCGCCACTTGCTGCGCGGCGCCACGGTTGTCGCCGCTCAGCATGACGGTGGCGATGCCCAGTTGTTGCAAGGCCTGTACGGCGGCGGCGGCGCCCGGCTTGATCTCGTCGCCGAAGGCCAGCAGGCCGAGTACCTCGGCGCGTTCGCCATCCTTGCGCGCCAGCCAGGACAGCGTGCGGCCTTGCTGCTGGAGCGTGTCGGCGCGCTGTTGCAACGACTGCGTCGGCGCTTGCAGTTCCTGCATCCAGCGGCTGCTGCCCAGGTAATAGGGCACGCCATCGATGCAGCCTTCGATGCCGCGGCCCGCCACGCTGCGCACTTCGGCCGCTTGCAGATGCGGCAGGCCGGTTTGCGCCGCGGCAGCATCGACGACTGCGCGGCCCAGCGGGTGCTCGCTGCCGGATTGCAGCGCCGCCGCCAGCGCCAGCAGTTGCGCATCGTCCTGCAGCGCCTGCCATTCGGTCAAGTGCGGGCGGCCCACGGTCAGCGTGCCGGTCTTGTCGAAGGCGACGACATTGATGCGATGCGCGATCTCCAGCGCCTGCGCATCCTTGATCAGGATGCCGTGGCGCGCGGCCACGCCGGTGCCGGCCATGATCGCGGTCGGTGTGGCCAGCCCGAGCGCGCAGGGGCAGGCGATCACCAGCACCGCCACGGCATTGAGCAAGGCCTGCTCCCAGTCGCCGGCATACAGGCCCCAGCCCGCCAAGGTGACCAGCGCCAGCACCAGCACGGCCGGCACGAAGACGGCGCTGACCTTGTCCACCAGCCGCTGGATCGGCGCCTTGGCCGCCTGCGCCTGTTCCACCATGCGCACGATCTGCGCCAGCACGGTCTCGGCGCCGACGGCGGTGGTTTCAAGCAGCAGCACGCCATCGGCATTGATGGCGCCGGCGGACACCTTGTCGCCGGGTTGCTTGTCTTGCGGGCGGCTTTCGCCGGTCAGCATGGATTCATCCAGATGGCTGCGGCCTTCGCGCACCACGCCGTCGACCGGCACCCGTTCGCCGGCGCGCAGCACCACCAGGTCGCCGACCCGTACTTCGGCCAGCGCCACGTCGACATCGCGCCCGTCGCGGCGCACACGCGCACGGTCCGGACGCAAGGCATTGAGCGCGGCGATGGCGTCGGCGGTCTGGCGCTTGGCGCGCGTTTCCAGCCATTTGCCCAGCAGCACCAGCGTGATCACCACCGCCGCGCTTTCGAAGTAGAGATGGGGCGCCGCCATCGCGTGGCCGGGCATGGCTTGCGCACCCAGCCATTGGTACAGCGACAGGCCGTAGGCGGCGCTGGTGCCCAGCGCCACCAGCAAGTCCATGTTTCCCGTGAACGCGCGCAGCGCGCCCCAGCCGGCGCGGTAGAAGCGCCAGCCCAGCCAGAACTGCACCGGCGTGGCCAGCAGCCATTGCCACAGCGGCGGCAGTTCGAACCGGATGCCGAACGGCATCAGCAGCATCGGCAGCACCAGCGGCAGCGACAAGGCGGCCGACAGCGCCACCGGCCACCAGGAGGGCAGGGCGGGACTTGCTTTCTTCCGTGGCGCATCTTCGGGCCGCGCATGCGCGCTGGCCTGGTAACCGGCTTTTTCTACGGCGGCGATCAGGGCGGGGAGGGGGATGTCGTCCAGGGTCGAGATGCTGGCCGTTTCGGTGGCGAGGTTGACGCTGACGGCCGACACGCCCGGCACCTTCTTCAAGGCCTTCTCGACACGGTTGACGCAGGAGGCGCAGCTCATGCCTTCGATATCGAGACTGAATTCACGGGTGGTGCTGGTCATGGCAAAAACTCCGGGGAGAGGATGGTCATGGCTGCATCATCATCCTTCCCATCATGGTAAGGTCAAGCGGGATTTTCGCATGGATTGGTGTTTGGAGTACTTGACCTTACCATTGTTGGAAGGTTTAAGCTTATGCTCGTCTACTTCACTTTCTGAAAGGAACCAGCATGAGCACGACATTCACCGTCAACGACATGACCTGCAACCACTGCGCGAGTGTCATTACCAAGGCCGTCAAGGATGTCGATGCCAACGCCAAGATCGACATCGCCGTGGCAGAAAAGCGCGTGGTCATCGACAGCGCGCTGCCGGCGCAGGAGTTTGCGGAAGCGATCGCGGAGGCGGGTTATACGCCGGTTGCTGCCTGATTGCAGTTGGCGGGAAGAGACATTTTGCTTAAACAAGCCGTCATCCCGGCGCAGGCCGGGATCCAGCGGCGTTTGCCGTATTTCTCCAGCCACTGGCACGACACTGGATCCTGACTTTCGTCAGGATGACGGCGCGCGAGGGATTGAGGTCGGCGGATACGATAGAGCTTATTTGCTCAACAACCGCATCGCCCGCTCCAGCCCATCGATGGTGAGCGGGAACATGCGCTCGTTCATCAACTGGCGGATCAGCGCGATCGACTGCCGGTATTGCCACAGCCCTTCCGGTTCCGGATTGAGCCAGGCGAAGCGCGGGAAGGCGGCCGTGAAGCGTTGCAGCCAGACCGCTCCCGCCTCGGCGTTGTTATATTCCACCGAGCCGCCCGGTTGCGCCACTTCGTAAGGGCTCATGGTGGCGTCGCCGACGAAGATCAGCTTGGTGTCCGGCGTGTACTTGCGCAGCACGTCCCAGGTCGGGAAGCGTTCGGCGTGGCGGCGCCGGTTGTTCTTCCACAGGTAGTCGTAGACGCAGTTGTGGAAGTAGAAGAACTCCATGTTCTTGAACTCGGTGCGCGCGGCCGAGAACAGCTCCTCGGTACGCGCGATGTGGTCGTCCATCGAGCCGCCGACGTCGAACAGCATCAGCACCTTGATGTTGTTCTTGCGTTCGGGCTGCATGCGGATGTCGAGATAGCCGGCATTGCTGGCGGTGGCGCGGATGGTGTCGTCCAGCGCCAGTTCCTCTTCCAGCCCGGAGCGGGCGAACTTGCGCAGGCGGCGCAAGGCCACCTTGATGTTGCGCGTTCCCAGTTCGCGCTCGCCGTCGTAGTCCTGGTACTCGCGCGCATCCCATACCTTGACCGCGCTGCGGTTCTTGCCGACCCCGCCGATGCGGATGCCTTCCGGGTTGTAGCCGCCATGGCCGAAGGGCGAGACGCCGCCGGTGCCGATCCACTTGCTGCCGCCTTCGTGGCGCTCCTTCTGTTCTTCCAGCAGTTGCTTCAGGCGCTCCATCAGCTTGTCGTAGCCGAACTTCTCGATGGCCGCTTTCTGTTCCGGCGTGAGCTCGCGCTCCAGTTTTTTGAGCAGCCATTCCAGCGGGATCTCGGGCTTCTTCTCGAACAGGGTTTCGATGCCCTTGAAGTAGGCGCCGAAGGCGCGGTCGAACTTGTCGAAATTGGCCTCGTCCTTGACCAGGGTGAGGCGGGAAAGATAGTAGAACTCATCCATCGACGGCGCGATGACCTGCTTGTCCATCGCTTCGAGCAGGGTGAGGAATTCCTTGATCGAGGCCGGCACGCCGGCGTCTTTCACGGTAAAGAAAAAATCGATCAGCATCGACGTCGGCCGCGGGCGTTCAGCGCCCCAGCTTGTACTGCAAGTGGCGCCGCACGGAGGGCCACTCGGATTCGATGATGGAGAACACCACGGTATCGCGCAGCGAGCCGTCCGGCATGCGCTGGTGGTTGCGCAAGATGCCGTCCTGCTTGGCCCCCAGGCGGGCGATGGCGGCGCGCGACTGCTGGTTCATCCAGTGGGTGCGGAATTCGACGGCGATGCAGTGCATGTCTTCGAAGGCGTGCGTGAGCATCATCAGCTTGCATTCGGTATTGATGCCGGTGCGCTGGGCGCTGGCGGCGTACCAGGTGGAGCCGATTTCGACGCGGCGGTTGGCGGCGTCCGCATTCATATAGGTGGTCATGCCGCACAGCGCGCCGGTGTCGTTGCGCCGGATCACGAAGGGCAGCATGCTGCCTTGCTGTTGCAAGTGCAGGCGGCGCTCGATCTCGGCGCGCATGTTCTCCGGCTTGGGGACGGAGGTGTACCAGAGCTTCCACAGCTTGCCGTCGGAGACCGCGGCGATCAGGGCATCATGGTGTTCGAGGGAAAGCGGTTCGACATTGGCGAAATGGCCTTTGAGCGTGATCGGCGAGAGGAATTGCATGGCGTCTCCGGGGCGGGTGGCAAGCTAGCGGTTGTTGCGCGACATGAACACCAGGCGCTCGAACAGGTGGACGTCCTGTTCGTTCTTGAGCAGCGCGCCGTGCAGCGGCGGCACGGCGGCCTTGCCATCCTGGCTGTGCAGCGCCTCGGGCGGGATATCTTCCGCCATCAGCAGCTTGAGCCAGTCGATCAGTTCCGAGGTCGACGGTTTCTTCTTCAGGCCGGGCACGTCGCGCACTTCATAGAAACTCTGCAGCGCCTGCGCCAGCAATTCGCGCTTGAGGTGCGGGAAGTGCACGTCGACGATCTGCTGCATGGTGTCCTTGTCGGGGAACTTGATGTAGTGGAAAAAGCAGCGGCGCAGGAAGGCGTCGGGCAATTCCTTCTCGTTGTTGGAGGTGATCACCACCAGCGGCCGGTGCCTGGCCTTCACCATTTCACGCGTCTCGTAGACGTAGAACTCCATCCGGTCGATTTCGCGCAGCAGGTCGTTGGGGAACTCTATGTCGGCTTTGTCGATCTCGTCGATGAGCAGCACCACCGGTTCGGGTGAAGTGAACGCCTGCCACAGTACGCCCTTGACGATGTAGTTGTGGATGTCCTTGACCCGTTCGTCGCCCAGTTGCGAATCGCGCAGGCGCGAGACCGCGTCGTATTCATACAAGCCCTGCTGCGCCTTGGTGGTGGACTTGATGTGCCATTGCAGCAGCGGACGGTTCAGCGCCGCCGCCACTTCCTCGGCCAGCATGGTCTTGCCGGTGCCGGGTTCGCCCTTGATGAGCAGCGGGCGCTGCAGCGTCAGCGCGGCGTTGACGGCCAGTTTGAGGTCGTCGGTGGCGACGTAGGTGGCGGAGCCGGTGAAGCGTTCCGGGCGTGCGGCATGGTCGGGCATGGGCGCGGTCCTTGGTGAGGTCTCAATTGTCGAGCCGCGCCGTCCTGTGCATGGTGCATGGCGATGCGGGCAGGCGGGCGCGATGATGTGGTTCCGTGCGGCCAATTTCCTGCGCCGGGTGCTGCGGCGCAAGACATCGGCTGGTCAATTTGAACGAGTATAAGGGAAAACCCGGGTTGGCTCCGTGGGTTGAAATTTGCGGATTCGCCCTTATTTAGGGAATTCCGCATGCATAACGCTGACAAGACACATGAAATTCCTGTTCTTCAAAATGCTGGTGGTGTGGAGACGCCTGCGGCACGGCATGCAGGCCCGCTACATGGCCCGCCATGATGCCGGGCTGCAACTCGACAGTTTGATGCGCCGCGCCGATCCCGCATCGGCCTGGCATGAGCGCGCCAACTGGCTGATCGACGTCGCCGAGTGGCTGCGCCACCGGCCCGCAGTGTCCCTGCTGGACCGCCAGGCCTGGAGCAAGGTTCGCAGCCAGCGGCTGGCATTCATGCTGGACTGGCTCGACCAGCACCGCGAGGTGCGCCGCAACGTGCAGAATGCGATGCAAAAGACCCTGCGCGAGGCCAACGGGCCGGAGTTGTTTTCCACCACCGGCCTGCCGCATGAGCCAGGCTTCTTCGGCGAACTGGCCGAGCGCCTGGCGCGCATGGTCCTGCCGCGCCATCTGTCCCCGACCGACCTGTCTTCGCTCTTCACCGCACTGTTTCCCGATCCGGACGATGCCAACTGGCTGCTGGAACTGGACAATGAACTGCTGGTGCGGCTATGGAAGCTGTTTGCCGACGACGGCATTTCGCACATGTACTGGCAGCAGATCGAAGAGGCCATTACCTACCTCACCACGACGGTCATCGCCGACGGCATCAGCCCGGCCTTTCGCCAGCGCCTGGAACCCAAGATGCCCATGCGCGCCACGCCTTTCCTGGCGCTGCGGCGCGAGATCGAGGCCTGGCTGCGCACCAACCCCTACGACCTGGCCGCGCTGCGCAGCGTGCGCATGCTGGTGGCGGTGTGCCATGCGCAGACCGACCGCATCTATGCCCACCTGGATGAATACGGCGTCTCGGTCAGCCTGGTGTACCGCATCGAGCGCATGCGCGCGCATCTGCAGCGCATCGGCCGCCTGATCGATGTGCGCGCGGCCGTGCCCGGGGAACCGGGCGCGGGGCGCGTGCAGTTGTTGCTGGCCGACCTGATTTCGGCGCACCACAACCGCGGCTCGGTGCGCGGCCTGATGCGCCGCAGCTTCGCCCTGCTGGCGCGCAAGATGGTCGAGCGCAACGCCAACCACGGCGAACAGGCCATCGCGCGCGATGCGGCCGGTTACCGCAAGGTGGTGATGGGCGGCTTGCTGGGCGGCGCGGTATTGGCCGGCACGGCGCTGCTGCAGATCGGGGTGGCCAGGCTGGGCACGGCGCATTTCTTCGAGGGCGCGCTGGCGTCGCTCAACTATGCGGCGAGCTTCCTGCTGATTGCCGCCGTGGGCGGTGTGCTGGCCACGCGCCAGCCGGCCGTGGCGGCGCCGATGCTGGCCTCGCATATGGGCGAGCTGGATGCCGATGGCATGCGTGGCCTGATCGCGGAAGCGGGCTTGCTGCTGCGTTCGCAATCGGCCGCCATTTTCGGCAACCTGTTGGCGGTGGCGCCGGTGGCGGCCCTGGTTTGCGCGGCCGGCTGGTTCCTGTTCGGCGTGGTGCCGATGGGAAGCGGGCAGGCGCATGCCGAGTTGGCTTCCCTGTCGCTGGTCGGCCCCACGCCGCTCTATGCCGCGCTGACCGGCGTGCTGCTGTGGCTGTCGAGCCTGGCGGCGGGGTTCGCCGACAACTGGTTCGCCTTGCGCCGTGTGCGCGAAATCATGTCCAACCAGCGCCGCCTGGTGCATGCGCTCGGCCCTTTGCGCGCCGAGCGTTGCGCGGCCTGGCTGGAACGCAATGTCGCCACCATCTCCGGCAGCGTGGTGCTGGGTTTGCTGCTGGGGATGACGCCGGTGCTGGCGGAGTTCTTCGGCCTGCCGCTGGAGGTGCGCCAGGTGACGCTGGCCGCCGGCACGTTGGCGGCAGCGGCATTCAGCCTCGGTTGGCAAGCGCTGGCCACGCCGGCATTCTGGCTGGCCGCCGGCGGCGTTGCCATCAGCGCGCTCTTGAGCGTGGGGGTGGCGTTCGCCTGCGCGTTGACGCTGGCCTTGCGCGCGCGCGACGTGCCGCGCCGCATGCGGCGCTTCGTGCAGCGGGCGGTGTTGCGCCGCTTCGTCATCGCGCCGGCATTTTTCATCTTTCCCGAACGCGCCGGGGCGGGCGCCGATGCGGCAGTGCACGATGAGGCGGACGGTGGCGAGGATGAGGATGGGGACAACGGTGCAGACGATGGCGGCGAGACCACGGCCGATATCGCCGACGGTGCGCAAACACAGGCCGAATGGCCCGGCGAGAGCGCCCGCGACAGCGAACGCAACGTCCATCCCGAGGGGTTGCGGCGGCACGGGTGAGCCACGGGTGAGTATTGATTGATTGCCAAGGCTATACCCGTCATATTGCAGTGCATATATTGGGGTATTTCCTGCAAGCCCGCTCCGGGCGGGCTGTTGCGCCGATTTTCAGGGCGCCGGGGAATGGGTGACTATGCTGAGTTTATTAGGTTAGAATCAAACGGTTTTTTGCGTAAGCAGGGGGAGTGGAGAGACATGCTTAAGCCGAAAGAACGGTTGAGCCACAGTAAAACAGCCAAACCTGCCGAACCAGTGTGCAAATGAACCAGTAAGACAAATTGCCGCCGGTTGCAAAAGATTCGTTTCGGAACCTGCTCTAAGTCCAATTTACTTACCCTGCGAACATGAAAAAACACCTCGTGCTTCTTGCCTTGAGCGGCGTTGTCGGCAGTGCGTCTGCGGCGGACATCGTCGGTAATGCCAAAGCTGCTGAAAATAAAGTGTCCATGTGTATCGGATGCCACGGCATCCCCGGTTACAAAGCCACCTTCCCTGAGGTCTACCAGGTACCCATGCTGGGCGGCCAATCCCCCAAATACCTTGAAAACGCGCTGCGCGCCTACCAGAAGGGCGAACGCACGCATCCGTCGATGCGGGGCATCGCCGGCAGCCTGTCGGACCAGGATATCGCCGACCTGGCCGCCTATTATTCGCAGCAGAAGTGAGGGGACGCACGAGATGAACAACATGATTACCCGCATGGCCGCGGCGTTGGCCGTATTGTCCGCCGTTGTTTTGCCGGCCCAGGCGGCCGACCTTGTCGCCGGCCGCGCGCTGGTCGAGAAGTACAACTGCGCTTCCTGCCACGGCAAGGACTACAATTCGCCGATCGATCCTTCCTATCCCAAGCTGGCCGGCCAGCATGAGGATTACCTCAAGCATGCGCTGATGGCGTACCGCCGCGGCGACACCGCCATGAATGGCCGCACCAACGCGATCATGGCGGCGCAGGCCAAGCCGCTGACCGATCGGGATATCCAGAATATCGCCGCCTATCTGCATAGCCTGCCGGGCACGCTGGTGCTGCGCAAGTAAGCGGCGCCAGTAAGCGGCGCAATTGCCGGCGCCATGAAAAAGCCACGCAAACCGCGTGGCTTTTTCGTTTGATGGCGCCGCAAGTCAGGCTTGCGCGCGGCGCTTGATGCTGTCGATATAGGCCGCGCCGTCCGGCGGCAGGCCGTTGCGCTGGGAATTCCAGATCATCTGGCCCAGGCATTCCATGATCTCGTGATGCGCCTCATGCTCGGAGCCGCGACGCTGCGCCAGCATCTGGAACGCGGCACGGATGCCGGGCGGCTGGTCGATGGAAATCTGTTCGGTAATCGAAAGATGCATCGACAGGTGCAGGAAAGGATTGGACTGGCCGCGCTCCACCGAATAGTCGGTGGCGATGGCCTGTTCGACGTCGCCCAGCGCTTCTTCATATTCCGGATGCTGGATGATCCAGTCGCGTGCGATCGCTTCGAGCGGGGTCAGGACTTCGTGGCCCCGATGCTTGCGGTAAGCGTCGCAGAAAAAGCGGCGGACATCGTGCTGGGAGGGGGTGAACATGGTGCGGGGAAACGAAAGTTCAAACCTCTATTTTACGCCGCATCGCGTTTGGCTTCAGGGCCGCCATGCGCCAAGGGAAGCGCATGGCGACATCATTTCCGAGCGCCACGGCGGGATTGGCTTGAGGCAATGTTGTTGCCGGAGACCCAAAGGCGATATGCCTGCCTATATGCCCTTTTGCGGCAGCGGCGTCTTCTGCTTGAATTCGCACAGGTCGGCGATCACGCAGTTCCAGCATTGCGGCTTGCGCGCGATGCAGGTGTAGCGGCCGTGCAGGATCAGCCAGTGGTGGGCGTCCTGCATGAATTCCGGCGCCACGAACTTCATCAATTTGCGCTCCACCTCATCCACATCCTTGCCCGGCGCCAGGCCGGTGCGGTTGGAGACGCGGAAGATATGCGTATCGACCGCAATGGTCGGATGGCCGAAGGCGGTATTCAAGACCACATTGGCGGTTTTGCGGCCTACTCCCGGCAAGGCTTCCAGCTCCTCGCGCGTTTGCGGCACCTCGCCGCCGTGCTGCTCGACCAGGATGCGGCAGGTTTCGATCACGTTCTTGGCCTTGGTGCGGAACAGGCCGATGGTCTGGATATAGGGGATCAGCTTGTCAACGCCAAGCTTGTAGATTTTCTGGGGCGTGTTGGCCACCGGGTAGAGCTTGCGCGTGGCCTTGTTGACCGAGACATCGGTGGCCTGGGCCGACAGCAATACCGCGATCAGCAGTTCGAACGGTGTGCTGTATTCCAGCTCGGTGGCCGGCGTTGGATTGGCCAGGCGCAGGCGTTCGAAGATTTCGCGGCGTTTGGTCGGATTCATGGATGTCGTTTTTCTTGTGGCGTTGGTCGGCGATAAAAACGGGAAAAGGGAAAAGGCGAAAAGAGCGGCAAGGGCTCAGGACTTGCCTGCCTGCTCCTGTTCGGCTTGCAGTTTTTTCAGGCGGGCGCGCTCCAGCGCCGCCTGGATGATGGCTTTCTTGCGCGCCTGCTCGGCTTGCTGCTCGGGCGTGCCGGTTTCGGCGGCTGCCACTTCCTTGAGCTTGGCGGCGGCCTTGGCTGCGAGGCGGGCGTCATTCTCCGCCTTGTCGCGCTCGAGGCGGATGCCGCGCCAATCGTGGCGCGCACGCGCGGCGTTCGCCTGCGCTTGTGTCCAGGCTTGCCAGCCGGTGCGGCCCGGTGTGGCTTCTTCCATGGCGATGCAGTCGACCGGGCAGGGCGCCACGCACAGTTCGCAGCCGCTGCAGAGGTCGTCGACCACGGTATGCATCTGCTTGGCCGCGCCGACAATGGCATCGACCGGGCAGGCCTGGATGCACAGCGTGCAGCCGATGCAGGCCTGTTCATCGATCACCGCCAGCAAGCGCGGCTGTTCCCGGCCATTGGCCGGATTCAGCGGGAGGATCGGTTGGCCCAGCAATTGCGCCAGCCGGGCAATGCCCTCGGCGCCGCCGGGCGGGCACTGGTTATAGGCGGCGCGGCCGTCGGCGATCGCTTCGGCGTAGGGGCGGCAGGCCGGATAGCCGCATTTGGTGCACTGGGTTTGCGGCAGCAGGTCTTCGATCCGGTCGGCGAGATCGGGCAGGGCAGGCGGTGTGGTGGCGGATGGCGGCACGGCGAGGCAGTTCGGCAAACAACGCAAAGGTCACATTATCCGGGGAAACCGGCGCGAAGTCATGCCATCCGGCTTAGGGCAACGCTGAATAAGTCCCCCGCGCGTGCCGCATCTCTGGATTGGGCGGTCTGCGGCGTTGCAAATCCTCGCCGGGCCACCAGCCCGTCTGCGGTTTGCGCCTTGCAGCCCATCCCAATCCAGAGCGCGTCGCACACGGGGACTTATTCAGCGCTGCCTTAGAACCTGTTTGCGATCCCGTCCGAGCTTGCTCAAATACCCTTTCAGGCGGTCTGCGGCGTTGCAAAGCCTCGCAGCCCATCCTGATATGGCATTCGATCAACTCCCGGCGAGATCATCAACAGGTTCTTAGAACGGTTGGTTATTTGGCTGAACTTCGACGCGCCGCGGCCATCCATTCCCAGTATCCGGATGCGCGGCACGGCATCCGTTCCCCAACCACATCGGCATCGCCCCGGCGAGAGCGCACCATGATCAAGTTCCCACATCCGACGGCAGGCGGACGTTCCCTTGAAGTCGACTTCTTCCGCGGCGTGGTGCTGCTGATGATCGTGGTGGACCACATTTCGGGCAGCATGCTGGGCCAGTTCACCTTGCAGCGCTTCGCCATCTTCGACGCCACCGAGGTATTCGTCTTCCTGGCCGGCTACGCCACTGCCGCCGCCTATACCGCCATCGCCGACGAGAAGGGCGATGGGGCCGCGCGCTGGCGCTTCCTGCGGCGCGGCTGGCAGCTCTACCGTTCCTTCCTGCTGACGGTGGCGCTGATGCTGGCCATGGGCCTGTTGTTTACCGCCTTGCGGCTGCATGCGCCCACGGTCGAGTACACCGATATCGGCACCTTCATCGACGAACCCCTGCAGATCGGCATGGAGATGATCCGGCTGGCGCGCCAGCCCTATCTGTCGAGCATCCTGCCGATGTACATGCTGTTTGCGCTGGCCTCTCCGGTGATCGTGCCTTCGGTGCGCCGCCGGCCCTGGCTGACGGTGGCGGCCAGCCTGGCGTTGTGGGGCGTGGCGCCGCTGCTGGCGCCATTGTTGCCGGCGGTGTCGCCCACCGGCTGGACGTTCAACCCCTTCGCCTGGCAACTGCTGTTCGTGATCGGCACGGTATGCCGCCTGCATCCGCTGAAGAGCTACCAGCGCGAGGATGCCGACGCCGTGCTGCGCCGGCGCAAGCTGACCCGGGTTGCCGCGGCGGTGGCGATCGTTTTCCTGTGCGTGCGCATGTTCGTGGAGTTCGATCCGGGCCCGGTCTTCAAGCAGAACCTGTCGTCGCTGCGCGTGGGCAGTTTCATGGCGGTGCTGTGGCTGGTGGCGATGATGGTGCGCCAGGGCTGGATCCTGCAATTGGCCGAGCGCCTGCCGCTGGTGGTCACGGTTGGCCGCAATGGGCTGGTGTGCTTTGTCTCGGGGACGATGGTCTCGCTGCTGGCCGATATCCTCCTGTATCTCGCCACCGATGGGCAGCCGGGGAATTGGTCGGGCCTGATGGCCGATCTGTCGGCCATCGCCGCGATGCTGGCCATCGGCGTGCTGGCGCAGGCCTGGAAGGATTACCGCCGCGCCAGGCAGCGCCGCGCGCATGGCCTGCACGCGCATTGAACCGGCCGCGCAAAAAAGAGCCGGCGCCGCCATGACAGCGGACGCCGGCTCTTTCTCTTTTCTTGCCGTACTTGCGGAACTGCCGGATCAGGCCTTGCTGCGGATGAACTCGGCGATCTTGGGGCAGACGATCTCGCGCCAGCGGCGGCCCGAGAAAATCCCGTAGTGGCCGGCCTTGGGCACGGTGAAATGCTGCTTGCCCGCCTTGGGGATGCCGCTGCACAGCGCGTGCGCCACCTCGGTCTGGCCGGAGCCGGAAATGTCGTCCAGCTCGCCTTCGATGGTAAACAGCGCCACCGACTTGATGTCCTGCGGCCGCACCGGCTTGCCTTCGATCTTCCAGGCGCCGCGCGCCAGGTCGAAATCCTGGAACACGATCTTGATGGTCTCGAGGTAGAACTCGGCCGGCATGTCCAGCACGGCGTTGTACTCGTCGTAGAACTTGCGGTGCTCCTCGGCCGAGGCGTCGTCGCCGTCGCGCAGGTGCATGTAGAAGTCCCAGTGGCTTTGCGCGTGGCGGCGCGGGTTCATCGCCACGAAGCCGGCGTGCTGCAGGAAGCCCGGATAGACCTTGCGGCCGAAGCCGGGATAGTTGGCCGGCACGCTGTAGATGACGGTGTTTTCAAACCACGAATAGGGTTTTTCGGTGGCCAGGTCGTTGACCGAGGTGGGCGATTTGCGGGCATCGATCGGGCCGCCCATCATGGTCATGCTCTTGGGCAGCTTGGGATCGTTGTCGCTGGCCATGAGCGCAATGGCCGCCAGCACCGGCACGGTCGGCTGGCACACCGAGATCACGTGCACGTCCGGGCCCAGCAGGCGGATGAAGTCCTGCACATAGTAGACGTAGTCGTGCAGGTGGAAGTCGCCTTGTTCGATCGGGACCATGCGGGCATCGGTCCAGTCGGTGATATAGACGTCATGCTGCTGCAGCAGCGCGCGCACGGTTTCGCGCAGCAGGGTGGCATGGTGGCCGGACAGCGGCGCCACCAGCAGCACGGTCGGCTGCTTGAGCGCGGCGATCTGGCGTGCGCCCAGATCCTTCCTGAAATGGATCAGGCGGCAGAAGGGCTTGGTCTCGACGACTTCCTCGACGATGCCGGTGGGCTTGCCGTCGACTTCCACTTCATGGATGTTGAACTGCGGCTTTTCGTATTCCTTGGACAGGCGGTACAGCAGCTCGTAGCCGGCGGCGATGCGCTGCGAAAAAGGCGTGTGGGCGAGCGGGGAAACCGGATCGGAAAACAGTTTTGCCGAGGTTTCCGCCCATTGCATCATCGGGTTCAGAAACGTACGGTTGAATTCATGCAGTTGATAAAGCATAGCTGACCTTTATACAAGCGCTGGCTGGCCGCGCCGCTCGGTGGACGGACGCATGGCGCCGCCGGTGGCGGATTGGCGCGGGGGAGCCAAGCATGTGCAACAAACGTTTGGCGATGGTTTTACGATGACGCGACGCATTGAGTTGCATTTTTGTCAACATGTCGATGTTGCGACGCAATAGCATAGCACGCTTTATTCAGGGGCTTTTATGCTGGTAAGACCAAATACAGAAAACCCGAATGAAAGTTTGGCGGGCAGCCAAAGATTCGCGGCGCGGAAATGAAAAAAGCCCCTGCATGGCAGGGGCTTGAGGGATTTTTTGCTTTTGGGTAATGCTTGGAGAAGACCTGTGCGCCGCTCCGGTTCAGTCGAACACCGGGGTTTCCACGCCCAGGATCTTGTGCAGCTTGGGCGAGGTGGTGGTGTACTGCATGTGGATCTTCTTTTCCGGGAAGATGTAGGGCGCGGCGCCGAAGGCGGCCAGCGCGGCTTCGTGGAAGCCCGACAGGATCAGCTTCTTCTTGCCCGGATAGGTGTTGATGTCGCCCACGGCGAAGATGCCCGGCACGTTGGTCTCGAACTTCTCGGTATCGACCACCTTCAACTGCTTGCGCTCGATGTCCAGGCCCCACTCGGCGATCGGGCCCAGCTTGGGCGACAGGCCGAAGAACACCAGCAGCATGTCCAGCGGCAGGCGGCGGGTGACGCCGTCGGCGCCGGTGACCTTGACCTCGGCCAGCTTGCCGTCCTTGATCTCGGTGCCGGTGACCTGGCCGACCAGGAACTGCATCTCATACTGTTCGCACAATTCCTTCATCTTGGCCACCGATGCCGGCGCGGCGCGGAATTCTTCGCGACGGTGCAGCAGGATCACCGATTCGGCCTTGCCGACGAAGTTCAGCGCCCAGTCCAGCGCGGAGTCGCCGCCGCCGCAGATGACGATGTTCTTGCCTTCGAACTTCGCGGGATCCTTGACGCGGTAGAACACCTGCGAACCGTCGAACTGCTCGATGCCATCGACCTTCAGCGTGCGCGGCTGGAACGAACCGACGCCGGCGGCGATGAAGATGGTCTTGGTGATGAATCGGGTGCCGGTGGAGGTTTCAACGTCGAAACGGCCGTCTTCGCGCTTTTGCACCAGGGTCACTTCCTGGCCCAGGTGGAAGGTCGGCTCGAACGGTTCGATTTGCTTCAACAGGTTGTCGGTCAGTTCCTGGCCGGTGCAAACAGGCACGGCCGGGATGTCGTAGATCGGCTTGTCCGGATACAGTTCAACGCACTGGCCGCCCACCACCGGCAGCGAATCGATCACATGCGCCTTGATTTCCAGCAAACCGAGTTCGAACACCTGAAAGAGGCCGACCGGGCCGGCGCCGATGATGATGGCATCGGTTTCGATGGGGCCTTGGGCAACTGCGCCCTTGACGTTGTTTTCCATGATTTTCCTGATATTCCTGTTCAATTATCTGAAAGCAAAATGCAAGCGGTTGCGCATCTGGCTGGCGGTGAAGAGCCTGGCTGGATGCGCAACCGCATGCTGAAGCTGCTAAGGGCGCTGCTGTTCTATCCTGAAGCGTCGCGAACGATCAGCGCTTCAGGTATTGCAGCTTGTCGGTCTTGTCCTTCCATTCCTCGGCTTCGTCCAGCGGAGCCTTGGTCTTGGTGATGGACGGCCAGTTGCGGGAGAGGTCGGCGTTGAGCGCGATGAATTGCTGCTGGTCGGCGGGCACGTCTTCTTCCGCGTAAATCGCGTTGACCGGGCATTCTGCGACGCATACCGCGCAGTCGATGCATTCGTCCGGATCAATCGCGAGGAAATTGGGGCCTTCGCGGAAGCAATCCACCGGGCAAACATCCACGCAATCCGTATAGCGGCAACGGATGCAGGAATCGGTGACAACGTGGGTCATAACTGTCCTATCTGTAAATATTCTTAAAACCGATGGCTAACTGCGCCGCAATTGATGGCAATATGGCACGGTTAAAATCATTCTGCGGCTGGCTGGCGTCATACGATCCTCGCTGTGCTCCATGCCTGTTTTCCATGCCCGTTTTCCATGCCGTTTCCGGCGGCCGAAAATCCCGTGCGCAGCCTGCTGCAAAGCCTTGTATTTTAAGGTAATTCGATTTTTCCCACAAATGAGGCTTATACAGATTACGTATAAGTAAATAAACAATGCAGCGATAGCAAAAGCCGCCGCCAATGCCGGTCGCACGCCGCCGTAAGCAGGTTCCTGGGCCTTTGGGCCGGGTCGCCGGAGCGTGCGGGCAGGGCGGGGCAGCACGCTGATGAACCGCCTGATTCAAGAAAAGGATGTCCCGGCGTGAACGCTGAACAGCCCAAACAAGCATATCGTTTCCGATTTTCCTCCCTGCTGGCCGGCCTGGCCGCGGCCGTCGCCCTGAGCCTGGCCCCGGCCGCAGGCGCCGCCGAGGCCATCCGCATTGGCGAAATCAACAGCCACAACAGCCTGTCGCCGGTCGGCCAGGCCTACCGCAACGGCCTGGCGCTGGCGCTGGAAGAAATCAATGCCGGCGGCGGCGTGCGCGGCCGGCCGCTGGAACTGGTGGCGCGCGACGACAACGGCGATGCCGAGCAGGCCGCCCGCAACGCCCGCGAGCTGGTGCGCGAGCAACATGTCGCGGTGCTGACCGGCACCATGCTGTCCAATGTCGCGCTGGCGGTCGCGCGCGAAGCCGCGCGCGGCAAGACCGTGCTGGTGGTCGGCGATGCCTTGTCGGACGCCATTACGCTCGACAAGGGCAATCGCTACACCTTCCGGGTACGGCCTTCCACCTACATGCAGGCCGCCATGCTGGCCGAGCAGGCGGCCCGCATGCCGGGCCGCCGCTGGGCGGTGGTGGCGCCCAACTATGAATACGGCCAAAGCGCCGTGGCCAGCTTCAAGCTGTTGCTCAAGCAGGCGCGCCCGGATGTCGAGTTCGTCAACGACCAGTGGCCGGCGCTGGGCAAGATCAAGGCCGACGATGTGGTGCGGGCGATCCGCCAGGCCCGTCCGGACGCCATCTTCAACGCCACCTTCGGCGACGACCTGCAAAAGTTCGTCCAGGCCGGCAACCGCCAGCAACTGTTTGCCGGCACGCGCGTGGTCTCCATGGCGTCGGCCGGCGCCCAGAGCCTGGACCCGGCGCAGAGCGAAGCCATCCGCGACTGGATCGCGATCGGCTACCCCTGGGACCAGATCGCCACGCCCGAGCACCAGCGCTTCCTTGAGGCTTACCTGAAGAAGTTCAACCAGCGTCCGCAACTGTCGTCGGTGTTCGGCTACACCACCATGATGGCCATCGCCGCCGGCCTGAAGAAGTCCGATGCCGCCGACGGCGAAGCGCTGGTCGACGCGCTGCGCGGCCTGCAACTGGAGTCGCCGCTGGGGCCGATCGCCTTTCGCGCGCTCGACCAGCAGGCCTCGATGGGCGCCTTCGTCGGCCAGGTATCCCAGAAGGACGGCCACAGCAGCATGAGCAACTGGCGCTATCTCGATGGCGCCGCCTACATGCCCAATGCCGTCTATGTGCGCAGCCGCCGTCCCACTGCGGCCATGAGATAGGCCTCGCGCGGGCAAAAGCCCCATGCGTTGCGGGGATTTGCTTGTTTCGATCCGGGTTAAGATAGCGGCCACGGCGCAATCCGGCCCATGTCGGATTGAAAATCTGTCCAGGGCCACGCCGATCGTCAACACCTCAGCATGCGGTCGCGGCCGCATCGGAATTTCATGATCATCACTTCCTTACTCGATACCGACCTGTACAAATTCACGATGATGCAGGTGGTGCTGCATCATTTTCCCGGCGCCCAGGTCGAGTACCGTTTCAAGTGCCGCAACGAAGGCGTCGACCTGACCCCCTACGTCGACGAGATCCGCGCCGAGATCGCCGCCATGTGCCGGCTGCGCTTCAAGGAAGAGGAGCTGGGCTACCTGCGCAGCCTGCGTTTCATCAAGAGCGACTTCGTCGATTTCCTCGATCTGTTCCACCTCAACGAGAAATACATCACGGTGCAGCCGGCCGCGTCCGGCAACGGCGAGATCGAGATCAGCGTCAAGGGGCCGTGGCTGCACACCATCATGTTCGAAGTGCCGGTGCTGGCGATCGTCAACGAAGTCTATTTCCGCAGCACCCAGCGCTCGCCCGATTTGGCCGAAGGCCGCGAGCGCCTGCGCAAGAAGATCGCGCTGATCACCGACGATGGCGAACTGGCCGGCTGCAACATCGCCGACTACGGCACGCGCCGCCGCTTTTCGCGCAGCTGGCATGCCGAAGTCATCGCCGAGATGAAGCAGACCATGGGCACCCACTTCGCCGGCACCTCCAACGTCATGTTCGCCATGCAGCACGACTTGACGCCGCTGGGCACCATGGCGCATGAGTACCTGCAAGCCTGCCAGGCGTTGGGCCCGCGCCTGCGCGACTCGCAGACCTTCGCCTTCGAGATATGGGCGCGCGAATACCGCGGCGACCTCGGCATCACGCTGTCCGACGTGTATGGCATGGACGCTTTCCTGCGCGACTACGACATGTATTTCTGCAAGCTCTTCGACGGCGCCCGCCACGATTCGGGCGACCCGTTCGAATGGGGCGAGCGCCTGATCCAGCACTACCGCGACAACCGCGTCGACCCCGCCGGCAAGGTGCTGGTGTTTTCCGACAGCCTGGATTTCGACAAGGTGCGCGCGCTCTACCTGCGCTTCAAGGACCGTGCGCGGGTGGCCTTCGGCGTTGGCACCAACCTCACCAACGACCTCGGTTACACGCCGCTGCAGGTGGTCATGAAAATGGTCCGCTGCAACGACCAGCCGGTCGCCAAGCTGTCCGATACGCCTTCCAAGAACATGTGCGACGACCTGGCCTATGTGAATTACCTGCGGCAGGTGTTCGAGATCAAGGGCTGAAACCGGGGAGGGCATCCGCCGCATCGGCAAGCACACTTGAAAGTTTTTTGATCCTGCCCCGGTTCGCCCGCAGCCATCGGTTCGGCTGCTATAGTGTGGCTCCGCCGGTTGCGGTCGAATCCGTCCGACCCGGCGTCAGAACCTGTTCACCACACTGCCGGGACGATATTTGCAGACCAGAGCCTTTGCGATCGCCGCTGCCGCTTTCGCCACGCCATCGTTGACGTTCGCCGCTGAACTAAACGGCGCCGCCATGTCCGTCGCCTGGGCATTGCCGTTTGCCGGCGTGCTGCTGTCGATCGCATTGCTGCCGCTGTTGGCGCCGGCATTGTGGCACCACCATTTCGGCAAGATCGCGGCCGGCTGGGCGCTGGCCTTCTTGCTGCCTTTCGCCGCCGCGGCGGGCGCGCATGCGGCGCTGGCGGTGACAATGCATGCACTGCTGGCCGAGTATCTTCCCTTCATCATCCTGTTGACCGCCTTGTTCGCCGTGGCCGGCGGCATCTGCGTGCGCGGCAACCTGCACGGCACCCCCGCGCTCAATACCGGGCTGCTTGCATTGGGCACGCTGCTGGCCAGCGTGATGGGCACCACCGGCGCCGCGATGCTGCTGATCCGGCCGCTGATCCGCGCCAATGACAATCGCAGGCATGTGGTGCATGTGATCGTGTTCTTCATCTTCCTGGTGGCCAATGCCGGCGGTTCGCTCACGCCGCTGGGCGACCCGCCGCTGTTCCTGGGTTTCCTCAAGGGCGTCGATTTTTTCTGGACTGCGCGCCATGTTTTCCCGCAGATGGCTTTGCTGTGCGTGGCGCTGCTGGTCATCTTTTACTTCCTTGATCGCCATTACTTCCTGAAGCGGGAGGAGCGCAAGCCGGCCGGTTCCGATCCGACGCCCGATTCGCCGCTGCGCTTCGAAGGCAAGTTCAATTTCGTGCTGCTGGCCGTCATCGTGGCGCTGGTGCTCATGAGCGGGATCTGGGCGCCGGGCGTGGCCTTCGAGGTGCTGGGCACGCCGCTGGAATGGCAGAACCTGGCGCGCGATGTGGCGCTGGTCGTGGTGATCTTGCTGTCGCTGAAACTGACGCCGGCGGCGGCCCGCGCCGGCAACGAATTCAGCTGGGGGCCGATGCTGGAGGTGGCCAAGCTGTTCGCCGCCATCTTCCTGACCATCGTGCCGGTCATCGCCATGCTGCGCGCCGGCGAGCAGGGCGCCTTCGCGGCGGTGGTGCGCGCGGTGACCGGCCCCGACGGCCGGCCCAACGACGCCATGTATTTCTGGATGACGGGTTTGCTCTCGTCCTTTCTCGACAACGCGCCGACCTACCTGGTGTTCTTCAACACCGCTTCCGGCGATGCGCGCGAGCTGATGGGGGCGATGGCGTCGACGCTGACGGCGATTTCCGCGGGGGCCGTCTTCATGGGCGCCAACAGCTACATCGGCAATGCGCCCAATATGATGGTCAAGGCCATCGCCGAAGAGCGCGGCATCCGCATGCCATCCTTCTTCGGCTACATGGCGTGGTCTTGCGGCATCCTGGTGCCGTTGTTTGTCGTCATGACCTTTATCTTTTTCATTTAGAACCTGTTGATGATCTCGCCGGGAGTTGATCGAATGCCATTTCAGGATGGGCTGCAAGGCGCAAAACGTAGCCGGGCCGGTGGCCCGGCGAGGCTTTGCAACGCCGCAGAGCGCCTGAAAGGGTATTTGAGCAAGCTCGGACGGGATCGTAAACAGGTTCTTAGGGCCCGGCATGCCATCCGCAGCGGGCTGAACCACCACGAACAAGCAGAGAGACAGCAATGAAACAAAAGATCTTCGTATCCCGCGCCATTTTCCCTGAAGTCCTGGCGCGCCTGGAGCAGCATTTCGATGTCGAATCGAACCAGGAAGACCGCATCTTCAGCGCCGACGAACTGCTGGCCAAGGCCAGGGGCAAAGATGGCTTGTTCACCACGCCCAGCGAGCCGGCGACGGCCGCGCTGTTCGCCGCCAATCCGCAGTTGAAGGCCGTGTGCAACATGGCGGTGGGCTACAACAACATCGACATCGCCGCCGCCACCCAGGCCGGCGTGATGGCGACCAATACGCCCGACGTGCTCAATGAAACCACCGCCGACTTCGGCTGGGCGCTGATGATGGCGACCGCGCGCCGCATCACCGAGTCCGAGCATTTCCTGCGTGCCGGCCAATGGAAGAAGTGGAGCTACGACAGCTTCGTCGGCCCCGATGTGCATGGCGCGACGCTGGGCATCATCGGCATGGGCCGCATCGGCCAGGCCATTGCGCGCCGTTCGCTGGGATTCGACATGCAGGTGCTGTACCACAACCGCTCGCGCCTGAAGCCCGAGCAGGAAGCGCATGCCAACAACGCGCAATATGTCGGCAAGGAAGAACTGTTGAAACGCGCCGACCATGTGGTGCTGGTGCTGCCGTATTCCAGGGAAACCCACCACACCATCGGCGCGACGGAGCTGGCGCTGATGAAGCCGACCGCGACGCTGACCAATATCGCCCGCGGCGGCATCGTCGACGATGTCGCGCTGATCGACGCGCTGCGCGCCGGGCGCATCGCCGCCGCCGGCGTCGACGTGTTCGAGAACGAACCGGCCTTCAAGCCGGAATTCCTGTCGTTGACCAACGTGGTGCTCACGCCCCATATCGCCAGCGCATCGACGCCGACCCGCCTGGCCATGGCCAATTGCGCGGCGGACAACCTGATCGCCGCCTTGTCGGGGCAGACGCCGCCCAACCTGCTCAATCCGGAGGTCGCCAAGGCCTGATATGCATTGAATCGGATCGGCATGGAAAACGGGCGCGCTTGCATGGCAGGCGCGCCCGTTTTGTTTGCTTTGCCGCATTCCGCCCAAAGGGCAGGAGGCGATCAACCCTTCAAGTCATTGAACAGGTCGATATATTGCTGCTGCGCATCGGCTTGCGCCGTGCCCTTGACCGCAGCCCACGCATCGTATTTGGCGCGCGCCACGAAGTCGGTCATGCCGGGGCGTTCGCCGCTCACGTCGCCGTTGCTGCCTTGCTTGTACAGGCCGTACATCTTCAGCAGCGTCATGTTGTCGGGGCGTTCGGGCAGGCTCTTGGACTGCGCGACAGCGGCTTCGAATTGCTCTTGCAGGGTGCTCATCGTCGTCTCCTCCGGGCCGCTCAGACGGCCAGCAGTTCGACTTCGAAGATCAGCGTGGCGTTGGGAGGGATCACGCCGCCCGCGCCGCGCGCGCCATAGCCCAGGTCGGCCGGGATGGTCAGCTTGCGCACGCCGCCGACCTTCATGCCTTGCACGCCTTCGTCCCAGCCCTTGATCACGTGGCCGGCGCCCAGCGGGAACGCGAACGGGTCGTTGCGGTCCTTGCTGGAGTCGAATTTGCTGCCGGCGCTGCCGTCGGCATTTTGCAGCCAGCCGGTGTAGTGCACGGTGACGTGGCTGCCGGCCTTGGCTTCATCGCCCGAACCGGCTGTGATTTCTTCGTATTGCAGCCCGGAAGCTGTGGTGACTGTAGACATCGTGTTCCTTTCTGGATGGAGGGGATTGCGGTCGATTCGGTCGGGGCGGGCAGCCCTTTTTCCTTGGTCTGGTGGGGGCTGCCAGCCGCCCCGGCTGCGGGAGTCGACCGGAACGGCTGGCAGTGTAAACCAAAACCGGGATTTTTTTCGGAATGCGTCAGCCCGCTGTCAGCCGGATCGCATTTGCATGCGTTAAGGTGGCGGGACGTGTCTTGGGAACCTGTTCCTGCTCTCTCCGAGAGCCGGAACAGGTTCCGGCACGATGAGATCAGGCTTTTTTGTGTAAAGTTCGTCATGCTGCGTCGATTTAGTCAACTTTTTTCTGTTTTTCTCCGCGCAGCATGCCTTTCGGCCATCCTGGCGGCTTCCGCCCAGGCCAACGTGGTCGTGGTGCTCAATTCGGGCGATGCTTCGGTTTCGCTGCTGGACCAGACCACCCACAAGGAAATCTCCACCTTTTCGGTCGGCAAGGAGCCGCACCACCTGATGGCCACGCCGGACAACAAGTCCCTGATCGTCGCCAGCGCCACCGGCAACCAGTTGCTGTTCCTCGATCCCAAGACCGGTGAAGTCCAGCGCCGCCTGCGCGACATCGTCGACCCTTACCAGATCGGTTTCTCGCCGGACCAGAAATGGTTCGTGGCCACCGGCCTGCGCCTGGACCGCGTCGACGTCTACAGCTATGACGGCACCAACCTCAAGCTGTCCAAGCGCATTCCGCTGGCCAGGACGCCCAGCCACATCGCCTTCGACAGCGGCAGCACCACCGCCTTCATCACCCAGCAGGGCAGCGACCAGGTCAGCGCCATCGACCTGGCCACCCAGCAGGTGAAATGGACCCTCCCGGTCGGCAAGCTGCCGGCCGGCATCATGATGACGCCCGACAACAAATACCTGCTGGTGGGCATCATGGGCAGCGATTATGTGCAGGTGATCGACTGGCGCACCCAGAAACTGGTCAAGCAGATCAAGACCGGCGCCGGCGCCCACAACTTCCGCGCCCAGGGCGACAAGCGCTTTGTCTATGTCTCCAACCGCGTCGCCAACAGCATCAATGTGATCGACATGCAGACGCTGGAAAACATCGGCGTCATCAAGGTGCCGGGCGGCCCCGACTGTATGGAAGTGACCGACGACGGCAAGACCATGTGGGTTACCCTGCGCTGGATCAAGAAGGTGGCGGTGATCGACCTGGCCAGCCGTTCGGTCACCAAGGTGATCCCGGTCGGACGCTCGCCGCATGGCATCTACCTGTATAACCGTGCGCCCGATGTCTGAGCGCATGGCCTGAGTGCGGCGGCTCGATGAAATATTCTTTTTCCAAAAGACAACTCAATGGCCTGGTCCTGGGCGCCATGCTGGCGGCCGGCCAGGCCTTGGCACAAGCGCAGCAAGCGACCCAGGCATCGGCCACGGCCGCCGCTTGCAAGGGCACGATTTACCTGACCTTCGATACCGGCAGCCAGTCGCAGGCCGAACTGATCGAACAGACGCTGCTGCGCCACCATATCAAGGCCACCTTTTTCCTGGCCAACGAGAAGACCATCCACGGCGACTATTCCCTGGATCCCGGCTGGCAACCGCTCTGGAAGCGCCTGGCCGAAGAGGGGCATGCTTTCGGCACGCATACCTTCGACCATGTCTACGTGGTGCGCGACTTGCCGGACGGTAAAATCGAAGTGCGCCCGCAGTTCGGCGCCCAGGCCGGCCGCAAAGAGCAGTGGACGCCGGCGCAGTACTGCGAAGAAATGCAGCGCGTGGACAAGCGCTTCGAGGCGCTGACCGGCCGCAAGCTCGATCCGCTGTGGCGGGCGCCGGGCGGCAAGCTCACGCCGAATCTGCTCAAGGCCGGCCAGGCTTGCGGCTATGCGCACGTGGCATGGGCGCCGGCCGGTTTTTCCGGCGATGAACTGCCCAGCGACAAGTTTCCCAATGAGATGCTGCTGAAGAAGGCCTTGAACGGCCTGAAGGATGGCGATATCTTCCTGGCGCACATGGGCATCTGGTCGCGCCGGGATGCCTGGGCGCCGGCCGTGCTGGAACCGCTGATCACCGGGCTGGAGCAGAAGGGATTTTGCTTTGCCACGCTGCGCGACCATCCGGCTTACCGGCATTTGTTTGCCGGGGCGGGGAACGCGCCACGGCGTCCCTGATCGAAACGGGGGCCGCCGGGCACGATACCTATCGTATAAGACAGACTCATGATCCAGACCATTACAGACCTTTTTGCCGCCGTCCAGGGCTGGCTGTTCGAAACCATCGTGCAGCCGCTGGTGTTTTTCATCGGCATGGGGGAGTTCGTCGAAGAAGCCTTCACCGGCACCGAGTGGGTGCTGGTCGGCATCTGCGAGCTGGTGATCCTCTTTCTCATCCTGCGTCCGCTGGAATCGATGATCCCGGTGCACAAGATCACCGACCCTTACGCGCGCTGGAACGATTTCATCTACACCGTGCTGCAGCGCCTGGGCGTGATCCCCATCCTCGCCTTCCTGCTGCTTGACCCGACGCTGTCGTACGCGGCCGAGATGCTGCACCTGGAGGGCTGGGGCACCTTCAACCTCGACCAGATCTGGCCGGGCGTGACCGACCGCGCGCTGGTCAGCTTCCTGCTCTACCTGGTGGTGCTGGACCTGTGCGAATACGCGTATCACTGGGCCCAGCACAACGTACGCTGGATGTGGGCGCTGCATAGCCTGCACCACAGCCAGCAGAACATGAACCTGTGGAGCGACGACCGCAACCATGTGCTGGACGACCTGGTGCACGATATCTTCCTCGGCCTGGTGGCGCTGCTGATCGGCGTCGAACCTTCGCAATACATCCTGCTGGTGTCGCTGTCGCGCATGCTGCAAAGCCTGCAGCATGCCAACGTGCGCATCCATTTCGGCCGCATCGGCGACCGCCTGCTGGTGTCGCCGCGTTTTCACCGGCTGCACCACGCCATCGGCATCGGCCACGAAAGCCACGGCCGCAACTCGCTGGGCGGGCATAATTTCGCCGTGCTGTTTCCGGTGTGGGACATGTTGTTCCGCACCGCGCATTTCGGCGAGGGTTTTGCCCATACCGGCGTGCGCGACCAGTTGCCGCCGCCCGCCGGGAAAGGTCGCGACTACGGACGCGGCTTCTGGATGCAGCAATGGCTGGGCATCAAGCGCCTGGTCGAGTTCTCGCGCAGGAAGGCGCGCTGATGCGGCTGCTGCTGTCCTCCTTCGGACGCGCGCTGCTGTCGCAGTTGCACATCCGCATGCTGCTGCTGACGGTGCTGCCGTTCGTGTTCTCGGTCGGCATCTGGGCGGTCGGCCTGTGGCTGGCGCTGCAGCCGATGATCGACTGGCTGCAGGATTACTTCGTCGTCCACAGCATGTTCGGCATCGCCGGCAGCGTGCTGAGCTGGTTCGGCATGGGCACCCTCAAGACGGTGATCGTGCCCATGCTGGCGATGTGGGCGCTGCTGCCGCTGATGATTTTGACGGCGCTGGTCTTCGTCGGCCTGTTTACCATTCCCGCCATCGCTCGCCATATCGGCGCCCGCCATTACCCGCAACTGGAACTGCGCCGGGGCGGCAGCTGGTGGGGCAGCCTGTGGACTTCGCTGTGGTGTTTCGCGGTGTTCGTGGTCGGCTGGCTGGTGACGTTGCCGGTGTCGCTGATCCCGCCGCTGGCCTTCGTCGTCCACCCCTTGCTATGGGGCTGGCTGACCTATCGCGTGATGGCTTACGATACCCTGGCCGACTACGCCAGCGCCGACGAGCGCCGCGCAGTGTTGCGCCTGCACCGCTGGCCGTTGCTGGTGATCGGCACCATCGCCGGCGCCATGGGCGCGGCGCCCACGCTGTTGTGGCTGGGCGGGGCGTTGTCGGTGATCTTCTTTCCGCTGCTGGCTGCCGGCGCGATCTGGCTGTATGTGCTGGTGTTCGTGTTCACCGGCCTGTGGTTCCAGTACTACTGCCTGGAAGCATTGCAGCGCTATCGCAGCGGCCAGCCGCCGGATGATCCGGGCGGCGATGACCTGATCCGGCCGGCGGCGGACATCATCGATGCCGGGCCGCGCTGAGCGGCGCATGCATTTCCCGATGCCGGTCCGCGTCGGCGTGCATCGGCGTGCATCGGGGGAATCGGGCATAATCCCCGGAGTTTGATCAACCCCATTGGCAGAGCGGACTCATGGCATTCGGACTCATCATCATCGGCGACGAAATCCTTTCCGGCCGCCGCATCGACAAGCATTTCCCCAAGGTGCTCGAACTGTTGTCGGAGCGCGGCCTGCAATTGGGCTGGGCGGAATACGTGGGCGACGAGCCGGAACGCATCACGGCCACCTTGAAGCGCACGCTTGCCGCCCGCGACATCGTGTTTTGCACCGGCGGCATCGGCGCCACGCCGGACGATCACACGCGCCAATGCGTGGCGGCGGCCTTGGGCGTGCCGCTGGTCCTGCATCCGGAAGCGAAGGAAAAGATCCAGGAGCGCATCGCCGACATGTCGCGTGAAACCGGCATCGGGCCCGACTACGACGCGCCGGAAAACCTGCACCGCCTGAAGATGGGCGAATTCCCGCAGGGCGCCTCCATCATTCCCAATCCTTACAACAAGATTCCCGGGTTCTCGGTGCGCAACACCAGCGGCGAAGGGGCGCATTATTTTGCTCCCGGCTTTCCGGTGATGGCCTGGCCGATGTTCGAATGGGTGCTGGAGAGCAATTACGCCGACCTGTTCCATCGCCGCGCCTGGGCCGAACGGTCGATGCTGGTGTTCGAGTCGGCCGAATCGACGCTGACGCCGCTGATGGAGCTGATCGAGACGCAATTCCCGCTGGTCAAGGTGTTCAGCCTGCCGCACGTGGGCGACGAGAAGACGCGCCGCCATATCGACCTGGGCGTCAAGGGCGACCCGCAACAGGTCGAGCCTGCGTTCGAGAAGATGCAAGAGGGCTTGCGCCAGTTGAAGGCCGAATTTCAGTTGAATAACTAGGCGCCTGGGCAAGTCATTGGCGCTCCCATTCGGGGGCGTTCGATTTTCCGGCCGTTTCGCATGGGAACGCAGCCCGATCCCGGACAAAAAAATGCCCCGGCGGCGCCGAGGCATTTAACGGTATCGTAGGAGGATCGGATACCGAGGAGACAATCTTTTCACGCCGGCCCGGCGACGGTTTGCTGCGAGGGCCATTTACTGCTGCCTGTGTTACTGCCGCCTGTGGGCATGCATGCGGAATCGATTGGTTTGCCGTTTCGGCCATCCCCGGGCCACGGCATGCAGCTTTGCCGCAGGCGATGCGCCTGGGGGGCCAACTGCGAACATTGAACGGAAGAACTGAAAAGCGAACCGGCCAAACTTCATCATAGACAAAAACTTCTTGCCTGGCTCGCGTTTTTGCAGCGCCGGCGCAACAGTTGTTGCATGCGTGGGCGCCAGTGCCCGCTTGCCATGCTTATTTCCTGCTTGCCTTGGTTGCCTTGGCGGTGGTCTGCGACAACTGGTCTACGGCATTGGTGACGTTGGCTTCGATCACTTCGGCGGCTTGCTTGGCGCTTTTGGTGAACTGCTCATAGCCGGCATTGAGATTGCCGATCGTCGCTTTGAGCAGGGAAACGGCTTGCTCGGAGCCGGCCGGCGCGTTCTTGGCCGCTTCGTCGATCAGCGAGATGACTTTGCGGTTGGCTTCCGCGATCTGGGCCTCGGCGGTCTTGGTCAGTTCGGCCTGGGTGCTGGAGAAGATGCTGCTCAGGTGGCGGCCGTAGGCGACGGATTTTTCGACCGTCGGCTGGGCCTGGGCCGTGGACAAGGAGAAGAACTCTTGCGGATCCTTGGCCGCAAACAACTTTTGCGCGGTGGCCTGGCCTTCTTCCAGTGAAGATTTTGTCGCTTTCAGGTTCAGATCCACCAATTTCTCCACGCCTTCAAAGGTCTTGCTCGCCAATTGGCTGAACAGTGCGATCTGTGCTTCGACATTGGCTTTGGCTGCGGCAGAAAATTGCTCGGTGTAGGTGGTCATGTTGGTACATCCTTTGGTGTGATGGGTTGATGAAAAGGGCTGTGACTAAAGGACTCTGACTACAGTGATTGCTTACGGACCGATCTGAACTGAGGGGAAGGGATCTCCGATGTAATTTCTTATTTGAATATGATGCGTTGCACAAAACGATTCTAGTTTAAAAAGACACAAAGTCAATGACTTTCATGCCATGAGAAACATGATTTTTGACGTGTGATGACTTACGTTTCTTCAGTGGTGTTACCAGTCAGGAATTGATCAAAATAATTAGATTCAAATGCCAAAGATTTGAGTGATTTGGCTTCATTTTTTGCTCGCTCCGGAGGCATTTGCTCAACGGCGGAGGTGCTACCATCCTGCATCGCGTCATTGACGCATCCGTGGCTTGGCTTCCCTTGCGTTCCTTGCGCCTTTGCTTTTTCCTTTGCCTTTTCCGTCCAAACTGTTTCCTGGAAATCCGGTTTGAAAGCTTTCTACAGCGACCATTTCGTACTGCCATTGCCGCCCGGCCACCGCTTCCCCATGATCAAGTACCGCATGATCCGCGAAGGTGCGGCGCGGGCGGTGCCGGGGCTGGAGTTTCATGAAGCCCTGCCGGCTTCTGACGGCGAACTGGCATTGGCCCACCATCCCGATTACGTCGCGCGCGCCAGTCGCGGCGAGCTGAGCGCCGCCGAGCAGCGCGATATCGGTTTTCCCTGGACGCCGCAGATGGTGGAGCGCTCGCGCCGTTCGTCCGGCGCCACCATTGCCGCTTGTCGCGCCGCCTTCAGCGAGGGCATTGCGGTCAACCTGGCCGGCGGTACCCACCATGCCTATGCCGACCGCGGCGCCGGCTTTTGCGTGTTCAACGACTCGGCCATCGCCGCACGGCTGATGCAAGCCGAACGGCGCGCCTCGCGCGTGGCCATCGTCGATCTCGATGTCCATCAGGGCAACGGCACGGCCTCCATTCTGGCGCGCGACGATTCGGTGTTTACGCTCTCCCTGCACGGGGAAAACAACTACCCCTTCGAGAAGGAGCGCAGCGACCTCGACGTGGCCTTGCCGGACGGGGTGGGGGATGACGACTATCTGGCCGCGCTGGCGGCGGCGCTGGACAAGCTGCAGGCGCATTTCGCGCCGCAGTTGCTGATCTTCCTGGCCGGCGCCGATCCCCACGAGGGCGACCGGCTCGGCAAGATGAAGTTGAGCATGGCGGGCTTGGCGGCGCGCGACCAGGCGGTGTTTTCGTTCGCCCGCCTGCACAAAATCCCGGTTGCGGTTACGATGGCGGGCGGTTACGGCCGAGACATAGAACAGACAGTGGCCGTCCACATACAAACGATAAAACTCGCCAAGCTCCATGCCATTGACTGGAACAATGGACGCGGCGACTGAGACCGCGCATAGGCGCGCCGATCCTGGAAGAAGAAATGATGCACTCCGCCGCCGGCAGCAGCCGGCAAAAGCAGGTCTTGCTGAGCCTGGTTCCCCTGGTGTTCGTATTGATCTGGAGCACCGGCTTTATCGTGGCCAAATTCGGCTTGCCATACGCGCCGCCGCTGACCTTTCTGTTGCTGCGTTTTGTCGGCGTGCTGGCGGTGCTGTTGCCGCTGGTGTGGTTGTCCCGCGCGCCCTGGCCGCACGGCCGCATCCGCCATGTGGCGGTGGCGGGCGTGCTGCTGCAGGCGGGTTACCTGGCGGGGGTGTGGTGCGCGATCAAGATCGGCATGCCGGCGGGATTGTCGGCGCTCATCGTCGGACTGCAACCGATCCTCACCGCGTTCGCCGCGCCCTTGCTGGGCGAGTCGGTGCGCAAGCGGCAATGGCTGGGGCTGCTGCTGGGGCTGTGCGGGGTCGGGCTGGTGGTCGCCAACAAGATTTCGCTGATCGGGCTGTCGGGCGCCAGCATCGCGCTGTGCCTGTTCGCGCTGGTCTGCATCACGGCGGGGACCCTGTACCAGAAACGCTACTGTTCCCATTTCGATCTGCGTACCGGCACCGCGATCCAGTTCCTGGCCTCGGCGCTGGTGGTGCTGCCGTTCGCCATCGCCATCGAGGGGCTGGACTGGCGGCTTAGCCAGGTGTCGTGGACGCCGCAATTCGTCGGCGCCTTGCTGTGGTCGATATTGGCGTTGTCGATCGGCGCCATCTTCCTGCTGTTCGCGCTGATCCGCCGCAGCGCCGCCACCAGCGTGACCAGCCTGCTGTACCTGACGCCGCCGACCACCGCCGTGATGGCCTGGCTGATGTTCGGCGAAGCCTTCAGCCTGATCGGTGCGCTGGGCATGCTGATCGGCGTGATCGGGGTTGCCTTCGTGGTGCGCAAGTAGGGGCGTCAGTCGGCGCCGGCGCTGTCTGCCATCAGCGGCATCAGCGTCACCAGTTTCAGGTCCGGCCGGTTGGCCACGCGGAAGTTGACCTGGCGATAGCTCAGCTCGCCCAGCTGCGGATGGTGGAAGCGGCGTTCCCCGCCTTCGCGTTCGACCACGTCCTGCAGGCGCCAGGCGCGCTTGAAAAGCGCGTTGCGGGCCGACAGTTCCTCCACCATCGCCGCTATCTGCGGGTCGTCCAGCAACTGCGCGCAATCGGCGCGGAACTCGGCCACCACGCGGCGCGCGCGCTGTTCCCAGTCTGCGGTCAACTGGCGCGCCTGTTCCGTGCAGAACATGAAGTGCAGCAGGTTGCGGTTGCCCGCGCGGGTATCGAGCCAGCCGGTGAACAGCTTGCGCGCCGCCGGGTTCCAGGCGACCGCGTTCCAGTAGCGGTCCATCAGATAAGCGGGCGCGCGGACATTGCGCACCACCTCCAGTATCTCGGGGGCGATCACCGATTCGTCGCCATGCTCCGGCAAGACCGGATCCTTTTTCCCCGCCAGTTCGAACAGGTAGGCGCGCTTGGCGCGCGGCAGGTGCAGCGCTTCGGCCAGGCGCGACAGCGCCTGCGGCGACACCGAGTCGGTGCGGCCCTGTTCGATCCAGGTGTACCAGGTCACGCTGATGCCGCACAACTGGGCCACTTCTTCGCGCCGCAGGCCGGGCGTGCGGCGCCGTCCGCCCAGCGACAGTTGCGGCAGGCCGGCTTGCGCAGGCGGCGTTTGTTCGCGTTGGGTCTTGATGAAGGCGCCGAGGGCGCGGCGTCTGGCCAGGTCGTTATCCATGCGGGTTTGCGGTCAATGAAGGCGTGGAAGGATTGTTGCGCAGCGGCGAAACTATTGCTTTCAGTAATAGTATAAATGCCCAACTTGTAACAGGATAAAAAAAGTCTAGACTGGCTCATCTCATCCCACCACCGCAACAACAGGAGCCAAGCAAATGCGTAGCCATCAAGAAGTCGTGACAGAACAATTCGGATCCACCGCCGCCGCCTATCTCACCAGCGCGGTTCACGCGCAGGGCGCAGACCTGCAGGAGCTGGCGCAAATCGCCGCCGCCATTGCTGATGCGCGCGTGCTGGACCTGGGCTGCGGCGGCGGCCACGCGAGCTTCGCGGTGGCGCCGGTGGCGCAAAAGGTGATCGCCTACGACTTGTCGGCGCAAATGCTGGAGGTGGTCGCCACGGCCGCGCAAGAGCGCGGGTTGGACAATCTGGCCGTGCGCCAGGGCAGCGCCGACCGGCTCGACTTTCCCGACGCCAGTTTCGACCTCGTGTGCACCCGCTTCAGCGTGCACCACTGGCGCAACGTGCCGCAGGCCCTGCGCGAGGTGCTGCGCGTGCTCAAGCCGGGCGGCCGCTTCATCGCCATCGATACGGCCGCGCCGGCCGACGTGCTGGCCGATACCTATGTACAGGCCATCGAGCTGCTGCGCGACACATCGCACGTACGCAACATCAGCCTGAATTCGTGGCGCAAGCTGCTCGGGCAGGCGGGTTTTGCGATCGCATCGGACAAGACCTGGAAGCTGCGCCTGGAATTCGACAGCTGGGTGGCGCGCATGCGCACGCCGGCCGACAATGTCACCGCCATCAAGGCGCTGTGGGACAGCGCGCCGCAAGAGGTGAAAGACTATTTCGCGCTGGATGGCGCCTATTCATTTTCGATCGATGTCGCCATGCTGGAGGCGCGCAAGCCCTGATCCCGATCCGGCGCGTTGCCCGCGCCCATCCCCCAGGGATGAGCTTGCCCGAGCGGGCGTGGGGTTTCCTTGCGTTTGCGGTCAACGGCGCCGCCTCCTTTGCCGTTATTCCTGCCATCCCGGACGATGATGGCATGGCGTGCTTGCAAGCGACGCGCCGCTTTTCCCAAAACAGGCATGTGGCGCGCTGTCCATCCGCCTTTTTGCTGGCCCGGTGCAGTTTTACGCTGGTATCATGTGTCGGTTTTTGCGCTGGTGCTGGCAAATCCGCAGTCAAAGGGACGCAAGGAATCGTTGTAAATTCGCCGTAACCATCAGAAAAACATGGGGCTGCTCAGGGGAGAGGGGCCCGGCGATAAGTAGAAAGTCGTTTAATTATCGACGCTAACTACTTAATTCTCTTGCGAAATTTCTGCTTTTTGCTACACTGCCAACGTTTCTCTTATGTATTATCCGGGTTAATTTGGGGGGAGATCCACCTATGTTCAAATCAGCGCTGGCCATTTTTACAACGTTAATATTCATCCACGCTGGTCTGGCTCCCGCCCATGCCCAGACAACCGCTGCCACCAAAAAAACCGTCGTCAAGAAGGCCGCTCCCAAAAAAGTGGTCGCCAAACGCACGGTAACGACCACCAAAACTGTCGCCAAAGGCTCGCTGAACAACCGCGAGAAGCTGGTGCGCAAGGTCACCACGGTCAAGGGCCGCCGCCATGTGAGCTACCAGCGCGTATCGGCTGCGCCGTCGATCCCGGCCGTGCCTCCGGTCATGACCGCCGGCGACCTGGCCGGCCTGAACATGACGCAGGACCCGCTGGCGCTGCGTTCCAACGTGGCGCTGGTGATCGACCAGGCCAGTTCGCAGGTCTTGTTTGAAAAGAATTCCAGCGTAGCGCTGCCGATCGCCTCGGTCACCAAGCTGATGACCGCCTTGGTCGTGGTGGAAGCGCACATGAACATGGAAGAAGTGCTCAGCGTCACCGACGACGACGTCGACCGCGAAAAGCACAGCAGCTCGCGCTTGCGCGTGGGCGCGCAACTGAGCCGCGACGACATGCTGCACATCGCCCTGATGAGTTCGGAAAACCGTGCCGCTTCCGCGCTCGGCCGCAACTACCCGGGCGGCCTGCCGGCCTTCGTGGCGGCGATGAACGCCAAGGCCCGTTCGCTGGGCATGCAGGATACCCATTATGTCGATTCGACCGGCCTGTCCAGCCAGAACGTCGCCAGCGCGCGCGACCTGGCCAAGCTGGTCGTGGCGGCTTACCAATATCCGGTGATCCGCCAGTACTCGACCGATTCCAAATACATGGTCGAACCGAGCGGCCACGCGCTGCAGTACAACAGCTCCAACCGGCTGACGTCGAGCAAGGACTGGGACATCGGCCTACAAAAGACCGGCTTCATCAACGAAGCGGGCCACTGCCTGGTGATGCTGACCCGCATCGAAGGCCGTCCCATCGTGATGGTGTTCCTCGACTCCAAGGGACGCCTGTCGCACGTGGGCGACGCCACCCGCATGCGCAAGTGGCTGGTGGAAGATGCGCCGAAGAACCTGACCCGGGTGAAGATGGTGCGTGCCGACCAGGGGTGATCCCGGGTCTTGCCGCCGGCGCCCGGGCGCCAACGAAAAAGCGAACCGAAAATGGTTCGCTTTTTTTATGCCTGCGTGATTTATGCCTGCGTGCTGGATGAGGGGCGCGGCGAAAGGATTGTTTCCCTCAGGTTCAACCCCGGCTGCTGTCGAATCCCAATGCCGAGGAAATCTGGTTGGCCGTGCTGACCAGGTCTTCCACCCATTCCTCCTGCAAGCGATCGGCCGGCGCCGAAATCGACAGTCCCGCCACCAGCTTGCCGGAGTCGTCGCAAATGCCGGCGGCCATGCAGCGCACGCCCAATTCCAGCTCCTCGTTGTCGCGCGCATAGCCGAGCGCGCGCACCATGGACAATTCGCGCTCCAGCTTGGAGAGATCGGTAATCGAATTCTTGTTGTGGCCGGCCAGCCCGGTGCGGGTCGCATAGGCGCGCACCGCCTTGGGATCGTCCACCGACAGGAACAGCTTGCCGGTCGAGGTCAGGTGCAGCGGCGCGCGCCCGCCGATGGCGCGCACCACCTGCATGCCGGAGCGCTCGGAGAAGGAACGGTCGATGTAGACGATCTCGTCGCTCTGGCGCACCGACAGGTTGATGGTCTGGTGGGTCTTGCGGTGCAGGGCGCGCATAAAATCGAGCGCGGCTTCGCGCACCGACAGGCGGCTCTTGACGATATTGCCCAGCTCCAGCAGGCGCATGCCCAGGCGGTAGGTGCCCGGTTCCACGCGGTCGACGAAACGCTTGACCACCAGGTCGTTGAGGATGCGGTGGGCCGTCGATGGATGCAGCTTGGTGGCGGCGGACAGCTCCTTGAGGCTGACCGGATCGGGATAGGCCGCCAGCGCGTCGAGCAGCGACACCATGCGCTCGATGACCTGGATGGAAATGTTGTCCGTCTCGCCTGCCGCTTCTTTTTTCATGGTGCAGTCTGATGCGTTGCAATAGGACAGTTATACCACATTGTGAAAACAACAAAAAGTTCGGTCGTGCTTTTATGTGGGCGATTCACTAGCCTGTTGTCCCGCAGGAGGCATCTGCTCTGGGCCAGGCCGGTCCGGCACCAACGTTCGCTCACTCTCCGCTTTGGCCTGCATCCGCTGTCCTCCCGATGAGGTATTGCATCAAACGCCGCAACGGCGAAGGGTTTCCAGTCTGACATCATCATCATCGTCTGCGCTTGCTATCCGTTTTGATATAAAGACGCCGCTCTTTATTCAGCGCTCCTGATCTTGCATATCTGTTTTTTGCATAACTAGAGAAGAAAGTATTCGTTCTTTTTTGTAAGGGCGCTCATTAACCTGTGCTCTCCAAACAAAAACGCATGAAGACAACACTCATTGGGAACGGATATGAAGCTCAAGAACATCATCAAGACGATTGCGGCCGCACTGGTGCTGGCGCAGGTTGCACATGTGGCCCAGGCGGCCGACATCTCGTTGCTCAACGTCTCTTACGACCCGACGCGCGAACTCTATGCCGACTATAACAAGGCCTTTTCCAAATACTGGAAGGAAAAGAGCGGCGACAACCTCACCATCAAGGCTTCGCACGGCGGTTCCGGCAAGCAGGGGCGTTCGGTGATCGACGGCATCGATGCCGACGTGGTGACCCTGGCGCTGGCCTACGACATCGATGAAATCTCGGAAAAGGCCAAGCTGCTGCCGGCCGACTGGCAAAAGCGCCTGCCGCACAACAGCTCGCCCTATACCTCGACCATCGTGTTCCTGGTGCGCAAGGGCAACCCCAAGCAGATCAAGGACTGGGATGACCTGATCAAGCCGGGCGTTTCGGTCATCACGCCCAACCCCAAGACTTCCGGCGGCGCCCGCTGGAACTACCTGGCGGCATGGGCCTACGCGCAAAAGAAGGGCGGCAATGACGCCGCCGCGCGCGAGTACATCGGCAAGCTGTTCAAGAACGTGCCGGTGCTGGATTCCGGCGCCCGCGGCGCCACCATCACCTTCGTCGAGCGCGGCATCGGCGACGTCCTGCTGGCGTGGGAAAACGAAGCGCTGATCTCGCTCAAGGAATGGGGCCCGGACAAGTTCGACATCGTCGCGCCGTCGATTTCCATCCTGACCGAGCCGCCGGTGGCGTTGGTCGACAAGGTGGCGGACCGTCGCGGCACCCGCAAGGTGGCCGAAGAGTACCTGAAGCACCTGTACTCGGAAGAGGGCCAGGAAATCATCGCCAAGAACTACTACCGCCCGATCGACCCGAAGATCGCCGCCAAGTATGCGTCGCAGTTCCCCAAGCTGAACCTGGTCACCATCGACAAGGATTTTGGCGGCTGGCAGAAGGCCCAGAAGACCCACTTCGCCGATGGCGGCACCTTCGACCAACTGTACGCGCCGAGCAAGAAGTGATTTGACCGCAAGTCATGCAGGCCGCCTGAGCCGGCCTGCAGCCAACACAAGCAGCTAAACAAGTAGCTGGTACAAGCAGGCGATGCGCCTGACTATCGAAGCAAGAAAGCAAGTAAAGCAGACCGACATGACCATCCTGTTGCTGGCCGGAAGCCCCTCGGCGCCATCCCGTTCCACCCGCCTGTTGAACCACGTCGGCGATAAGCTGGTGCAGCTCGGCCATCGTTACGCGCGCCTGGAAGTGCGCGACCTGCCGGGCCAGGCCATCCTGCGCGCCGACTGGAACGATGCCCAGATCAAGGCCGCGCTGTCGACGGTGGAAGAGGCCACCGCGGTCGTGATCGCCACGCCGGTCTACAAGGCCGCCTACAGCGGCATCCTGAAAGCCTTTCTCGACCTGCTGCCGCAGTTCGGCCTGACCGACAAGCTGGTGCTGCCACTGGCCACCGGCGGCAGCCAGTCGCACATGCTGGCGCTGGACTATGCGTTGCGTCCGGTGCTGTCCTCGCTCAATCCCAAGCATGTGTTGCCCAGTATTTACGCCACCGAAGCCCAGGTCACCTGGAGCGAGGAAGGCGGGCTGACCCTCGATGCCCCCATCGCCGCGCGCGTGGAAGAAGGCGTGGCGCAGCTCTCGGCCAGCCTCCTGGCGCTGCACAAGGCGGCGCCGCAGGAGTTCCGCGAAGTCCCGTTCTCGCAAGTGCGATGTAGCATTTGAGCGGCGCCTGAGGCGCGCCGGCAGCAGGCGGCGAAGCGGCCGCGGCAATCCTTGACCCGATAAAACAACCGGCTGGTGCGGCGGAAGGCCGCCTGCACGCCCAAGAACTGGAGAGCATCCTTGAAAGCCTATAGCGACAAGAACACATCCAAGCAACGCCGCGCCGCCCTGGCGCGTTTGTCGGCCGCCACGTTGGGGGCGCTGGCGATTGCCGCCGGCGCCGTGACGAGCGCGCAGGCGCAGGAAGCCAAAGTGCTGCGCATCGGCTACCAGAAGGCCGCCAATACGCTGGTGCTGTTGAAGACGCACGGCACGCTGGAAAAACGCCTGCAGCCGCTGGGCGTGGAAGTGAAATGGGCTGAATTCGCCGCCGGCCCGCAATTGCTGGAAGCCTTGAATGTCGGCTCGGTCGACTTCGGCTATGTCGGCGAAGCGCCGCCGGTGTTCGCGCAAGCCGCCGGCGCCGATTTTGTCTACACCGCGTATGAGATCCCGACGCCTGACGCCGAGGGCTTGCTGGTGCCCAGGAACTCGCCGATTAAAAGCGTGGCCGAACTGAAGGGCAAGAAAGTCGCCTTCAACAAGGGCTCCGACGTGCACTGGCTGGTGGTGGCGCTGCTGAAGAAGGCCGGCCTGGCTTATAGCGACATCCAGCCGGTCTACCTGGCGCCGGCTGACGCCCGCGCCGCCTTCGAGAAAGGCGCCATCGATGCCTGGGCCATCTGGGATCCGTTCCAGGCCGCCGCCGAGAAGCAAGTGGGCGCGCGTCGCCTGGCCAGCGGCGTGGGCGCGGTGAACCACCACCAGTTCTTCCTGAGCGCGCGCGCCTTCGCCGCGAAGAATCCGCAGATAGAAAAGATCCTGCTGGAAGAAATTACCCGTGAAGGCCAGTGGGTGCGCGCCAATACCGCGCAAGCCGCGGCCCAGTTGGCGCCGATCCAGGGCCTGGATGCCGACATCATCGAAACCGGGCTGAAGCGCTACGCCCACATTTTCAAACCGGTCGATGCCGGCGTGCTGGCCGAGCAGCAGAAGATCGCCGACGCCTTCTTCGAACTCAAGCTGATCCCCAAGCCGCTCAAGGTCAGCGACGCCGTATTGAAATAAACGCAATCAATGAAATAAACAACGCGAGGCGGCGCAGGTCCGCCTCACAGGAGTCCCGCATGAACGTATTCTGGTTTATCCCCACCCACGGCGACAGCCGCTACCTCGGCACCTCCGAGGGCGCGCGTCCGGTCAGCCACGACTACATGAAACAGGTCGCGGTGGCGGCCGACACGCTGGGTTACGACGGCGTGCTGCTGCCCACCGGGCGTTCCTGCGAGGACGCCTGGGTGGCCGCCGCCAGTTTGATCGACGCTACCCGCCGCCTCAAATTCCTGATCGCGGTGCGTCCCGGCCTGACCGCGCCGACGCTGTCGGCGCGCATGGCCGCCACCTTCGACCGCCTGTCCAACGGCCGCCTGCTGATCAACGTCGTCACCGGCGGCGATCCGGTCGAGCAGGAGAGCGATGGCGTGTTCGGCAGCCATGCCGAGCGCTATGAAATCTCCGACGAGTTCCTGAAGATCTGGCGCGATGTGCTGACCAAGACGCATACCGGCGGCGCCACCGATTTCGACGGCAAGCACCTTAAAGTCAAAGGCGCCAAGGCGCTTTATCCGCCGCTGCAAACACCTTATCCGCCACTGTATTTCGGCGGTTCTTCCGATGAGGCGATCGATCTCGCCGCAGAACAGGTCGACGTCTACCTGACCTGGGGCGAGCCGCCGGCGGCGGTGGCCGAGAAGATCGCCAGCGTGCGCGAACGCGCTGCCAGGGCGGGCCGCACATTGCGCTTCGGCATCCGCTTGCATGTGATCGTGCGCGAGACCAACGAAGCCGCATGGCAGGCCGCCGATGAGCTGATCAGCCGGCTCGACGATGAAACGATTGCCAAGGCGCAGGCCAACTTCGCGCGCATGGACTCCGAAGGGCAGCGCCGCATGGCGGCCCTGCACGGCGGCCGCCGCGACAAGCTGGAAGTCAGCCCCAACCTGTGGGCCGGCGTCGGCCTGGTGCGCGGCGGCGCCGGCACCGCACTGGTGGGCGATGGGCCGACCGTGGCGGCGCGCATGAAGGAATATGCCGACCTTGGCATCGATACCTTCATCCTGTCCGGTTACCCGCACCTGGAAGAGTCTTACCGGTTCGCCGAACTGGTGTTCCCGCTGCTGCCGCGCAACCAGCGCGAAGGGCTGCCGGGCTTCAACCTGACCGGCCCCTTCGGCGAGATCGTCGGCAATACCGAAGTGCCCAAGTCCGCGCCGGTGCGCGTGTCGGCGAGCTGAGGCGGTCATGACGAGCGCAACCTCCAATTCCGTGGTCGATGCCGCCGGCGTGCCGGCCGAACGCGCGAGCAAATCAAAGAGCCAGGCCGGCAAAGGCCAGGGCTGGAAAAACGGTAGCTGGATAGGCTGGCTGCTGCCGCTGGCGCTGGTGGCCTGGTGGGAAATCGCGGCCCAGGCCGGCTGGCTGTCCAGCCGCATCTTGCCCGAACCGTGGGCGGTGCTTAAAGCGGTCTGGAACCTGTCGGCGTCCGGCGAACTGTGGCGCCACCTGGCCGTGAGCAGCGGCCGCGCGGCTTCCGGCTTTGCCGTGGGCGCCGGGCTGGGCCTGGTGCTGGGGCTGCTGTCCGGCAGCCTGCGCTCGGCCGAACTGCTGCTCGACACCACCTTGCAGATGGTGCGCAACATTCCGGCGCTGGCGCTGATCCCGCTGGTGATCCTGTGGTTCGGCATCGACGAGACGGCCAAGCTGTTCCTGGTCTCGGTGGGCGTGTTCTTCCCGGTCTACCTCAATACCTTCCACGGCATCCGTTCGGTCGACAAGGGGCTCATCGAGATGGCCAAGAGCTATGGCCTGTCGGGCTGGGCGCTGTACCGCGACGTGATCTTGCCGGGCGCCTTGCCGTCCATCCTGGTCGGGCTGCGTTTCGCGCTGGGGCTGGTGTGGGTGCTGCTGATCGTGGCCGAGACCATTTCCGCCCAGGCCGGCATCGGTTACATGACCATGAACGCCCGCGAATTCCTGCAGACCGACGTGGTGCTGGTGGGCATCCTGCTTTATGCCTTGCTGGGCAAGCTGGCCGACAGCGCGGCGCGTGCGCTGGAACGCTTCTGGCTGCGCTGGCATCCGGGCTATCAATCAACCTAGACCCGGCAGTCGAGCGCTTGCCATTTTCTGAGGATGAGCATGAAAACAATCTTTGGCAGTATCAATATAGTTCTCTCCGGTGGTGAGAGCGCTATGCATGCGCCGCGTCGTCGCGCCTTGCCTGGCACGCCGATCACGGCGCCGGCGAATGCATTCAACTGCCGGATCTAGGTTGAACCAACAGGAGAACCCGATGCATATCCATGCGCAGGAAAATCAAGCAGTCAGCCGCACCGCCGCCGGCAACCGGGGCATCGGCATCCGCCTGCAGGCCTTGTCGAAGTCGTTCGGCGGACGCGAAGTCCTGCACGGCATCGACCTCGCGATCGAGCCGGGCGAGTTCGTCGCCATCGTCGGCCGCAGCGGCTGCGGCAAGAGCACGCTGTTGCGCCTGGTGGCGCAACTGGACGAGGCCAGCCAGGGCGAGGTGATCTACGGGCAAGGCCAAGGCGATCCGGAGATCCGCATCATGTTCCAGGACTCGCGCCTGTTGCCGTGGAAGCGGGTGCTGGCCAACGTGGCCCTGGGCTTGCCCAGGCAGGCCGCGCCGCAAGCCCTGCAGTCGCTGCGTCAGGTCGGTCTGGAGCAGCGCGCCGGCGAATGGCCGGCAGTGCTCTCGGGTGGGCAACGGCAGCGCGTGGCGCTGGCGCGCGCCCTGGTGCACGATCCGCAACTGCTGCTGCTGGATGAGCCATTGGGCGCGCTGGATGCCTTGACCCGCATCGAGATGCAGCAACTGATCGAATCGATCTGGCAGGAGCGCGGTTTCACCGCCTTGCTGGTCACGCACGACGTGCAGGAAGCGATTGCCCTGGCCGACCGCGTGCTGCTGATCGAAGACGGGCATGTCGCGCTGGACCAGCGCATCGAGCTGGCGCGCCCGCGTTCGCGCGGCCAGGCGCAGTTCGCGCTGCTGGAAGAAGCGATTCTGGCGCGTGTGCTGCGCCATCCGGGCAGCGAGCAGCCGGCCGCCGGGCAAGCGTTGGAACTGTTCGCGCCGCGCGGCGTGCAGCAGGTGCAGTGGGCAGTGTAAGCGTTATCTGATCAACCGCATATCAACCGAATTTCAACCATCGCGGCGAGGCAGGTGCCGGCGCCGCATCATCCACCAAGGAGCACAGCATGACCATCCAAGCCATCAACGTACGCAACCAGTTCAAGGGCAAAGTCAAAGCCATCATCGAAGGTTCGGTCGTGTCCGAAGTCGATGTCGAAACCCCGGCCGGCATCGTCACCTCGGTCATCACCACCCGTTCGGTGAAAGACCTGGGCCTGACCATCGGCAGCGAAGTCGTCGCCCTGGTGAAGGCGACCGAAGTCTCGATCGCCAAGCTGTAAGAGGTTCCAAGGTTCAACGGCGGCCGGCAGCCGCCGCATGCCGCTCCTTTAGCGGGAGCGGCGCATCTTTTCATGGAGCAGCCCGGATGACATCTCAGGCACTGGACGCTTATCTGGAGCGCCTCAACAATGCGTCGCATACCGCGTCGAAAGTATGGTTGGACGAGCAGCAGCGCGCGGTCGGACGCTATTTCAACACCTCGCTGACGTCGGCCTTCCAGCCGGTGCGGGCTTTCGGCGACGGCGGCATCATCGCGTACGAGGCTTTCGCGCGCAGTTATTCCGAGTTCGATGACGGGCTGCATCTGTGGAAGCTGCTCGACCATGCCGCCAGCGATGACGAGTCGGTGGAGCTGGACCGGCTGTGCCGCATGCTGCATGCGATCAACTATTACCGCCAGGCCGGCCCGGATGGCGATGCGCCCGAGCTGCACCTGTCGGTGCACGCGCGCCTGCTGGCGGCGGTCAACAACAACCACGGCGTCGCCTACCGGCGCATCCTGTCGGTGCTGGAGCTGCCGCATGAGCGCATCGTGCTGCAACTGCCGGTGGTCACCCCCAACCAGCGCTGGCTGCTCAACTATGTGCTGGACAACTATCGCCGCAACGGTTTTCGTCTCGGGGTCTCGGCCAACAGCCCGCTGGAGGCGCTGGGCCTGCTGGACAAGGTGCGGCCCGACCTGATCAAGGTCGATGCCCGCGAACTGCCCGATCCCGACAGCGTCGGCCTGCTGCTGCTGCGCGCGGCGGAGCAGGGCGTGCGCATCTTCTTCAAGCGCGTTGAAAACCGCGAGGTGTTCGACAAGCTGGAGCAATATGGTAGCGCGCTGGCCCAGCCCATCCATGCACAAGGTTACTTGTGGGATACCCCGGGGGCGCGTTTGCTGGCGCCAGGGGCAGGTGTGCAGGCGGCCTGACCCGGACTATAGTGGACAGCGCTACCTCCATGTCCGCACCCTTGCGCGAGGCTTCCATGAGCACATCGTTTTCCCGTCCCGCCATCGTTCCCGCCCATTTGGCGCGGCTGGCCGATTATCGCGTGCTGGTGGCGCCCGGCCTGCACGGCAGCGGGCCGGAGCATTGGCAATCACGCTGGCAGCGGCTTTATCCGGCCTTCGAACGCGTCGAGCAAGTTCATTGGAGCCAACCCGACCTGCCGCGCTGGTCGCAGCGCCTGGGGGAGGTGCTGGCGCAATCCGAGCGGCCGGCGGTGATCGTGGCGCACAGTTTCGGCTGCCTGGCCACGGTGCATTGCGCCGCCGCGCTGCAGGCTGAAGCCGGTTCCGCCTTTCCTATCGCGGCGGCGCTGCTGGTGGCGCCTGCCGATCCCGGCAAGTTCGAGGTCGGCGACCAGGTCAGCTATCGCCTGAGGTTTCCCGCGCTGGTGGTCGGCAGCGAAAACGATCCGTGGATGAGCGCGTCGCGGGCCCGGCAATGGGCCAAGACCTGGGGCGCGTCTTTCCATCAGGCCGGGGCGTTGGGGCATATCAATGCCGAATCGGGCCTGGATGACTGGCTGGCGGGGCAGGAATTGCTGCTGGGTTTGCTGGGGCAGGCAAGGCCGTCAGGTTGGTGATCTGCGTCGTTATTCCGGCATAAAAATTTCTTTGTGGTAACTACAATTCCCTTGGCGGATTTCCTTGTCTGCCACCTTGTCTTTATGCGGTTTTCATCTAAAGGAATGCGAAAAATTTCGTTCTCTTTATAACTATCGGGTGCGATTATCGGCTCCCTATAGTCGCATTTGTAATAAAAAGAGAACGTCCCCATGACCGCTTCAACTGTATCCATTCCGGCGCCGCAGGCTGTGGGCGGGGCTTTCAGGCCCGCCCGGCCCAAGCGCGTGCTACCGGGCTTTCGCCTGTCGGTGGGTTTCACCATCTTCTATCTGGCGCTGATCGTCCTGATCCCGCTGTCCGCGATTTTCCTCAAGACCTTCACCCTGACTTGGGAAGGCTTCGTGCAAGCGGTGACTTCGCCGCGCGTGATGGCTTCCTATCGCCTGACCTTTGGCGCCTCGCTGCTGGGGGCGTTGATCAACGTGATATTCGGCGGCATCGTGGCCTGGGTGCTGGTGCGTTACCGCTTTCCGGGCAAGCGCATCATCGACGCCCTGGTCGACCTGCCGTTCGCGCTGCCGACCGCCGTGGCCGGCATCGCGCTGACCACGCTGTATGCGCCGAACGGCTGGCTGGGCAGCCTGCTGGCGCCGCTGGGCATCAAGGTGGCGTTCACGCCGCTGGGCGTGCTGGTGGCGCTGACCTTCATCGGCTTGCCGTTCGTGGTGCGTACCGTACAGCCGGTGCTGGAAGAGGCCGAGCGCGAGCTGGAAGAAGCCGCCGCCAGCCTGGGCGCCAACCGCTGGCAGACGTTTACGCGGGTGATCTTCCCGACGGTGCTGCCGGCGCTGTTGACCGGCTTCGCACTGGCCTTCGCGCGCGCCACCGGCGAATACGGTTCGGTGGTCTTCATCGCCGGCAACATGCCGATGGTGTCGGAGATCACGCCGCTGTTCATCGTGACCAAGCTGGAGCAGTACGACTACGCCGGCGCCACGGCCATCGCGATGGTGATGCTGATCGTGTCGTTCCTGCTGCTGCTGACCATCAACCTGTTGCAAGCCTGGACCCGCAAGCGCGGCCAGGCGGAAAGGGCCTGACATGAGCGGAGCTGCAACTTCCATTGCCGCCGGCGCGATCAACCGCGGCGAGCCGCCGCTGACGCCGGGCGCCACGCTGGAACCGTGGTGGGTGCGCGCCCTGCTGATCGGCATCGCGCTGGTGTTCCTGACGCTGTTCCTGTTCGTGCCGCTGGTATCGGTGTTCTACGAGGCGCTGAAAAAGGGCTGGGACGTCTATGTCGCTTCCATCGTCGAACCCGACGCCTGGTCGGCCATCAAGCTCACGCTGCTGACGGCGGCCATCGCCGTGCCCCTGAACCTGGTGTTCGGCGTGGCCGCGGCCTGGTCCATCGCCAAGTTCGAGTTCCGCGGCAAGAACCTGTTGCTGACGCTGATCGACCTGCCGTTCTCGGTCTCGCCGGTGATCTCGGGCCTGATCTATGTGCTGCTGTTCGGCATGCAAGGCTATTTCGGCCCGTGGCTGCGCGAGCATGACATCAAGATCCTGTTTGCCGTGCCCGGCATCGTGCTGGCCACCGTGTTCGTGACTTTCCCGTTCGTGGCGCGCGAGCTGATCCCGCTGATGCAGTCGCAAGGCAACGAGGAAGAAGAGGCGGCGCTGGTGCTGGGCGCTTCCGGCTGGCGCACCTTCTGGCATGTGACCCTGCCCAACATCAAATGGGGTTTGCTGTACGGCGTGATCTTGTGCAATGCGCGCGCCATGGGCGAGTTCGGCGCGGTATCGGTGGTCTCGGGGCATATCCGCGGCGAGACCAACACCATCCCGCTGCAGGTCGAGATCCTTTACAACGAATTCAACATCACCGGCGCCTTCGCGGTGGCTTCGCTGCTGGCCTTCCTGGCCCTGGTGACGCTGGTGATCAAGAGCGTGGTCGAGTGGCGCATCCAGCATCAACTGGCCGCCGGCAACCGCGAATAAGAGGAGCAGGACATGAGCATCGAAGTCAAACAGATCAACAAGCGTTTCGGCAATTTCATCGCGCTGGACAACGTCTCGCTGAATTTCCCCGCGGGCGAGCTGACCGCGCTGCTGGGCCCGTCCGGTTGCGGCAAGACCACGCTGCTGCGCATCATCGCCGGACTGGAATCGCTTGATTCCGGGCAGGTGCTGCTGGATGGCGAAGACGCCTCGGCGCGCCATGTGCGCGAGCGCCAGGTCGGGTTCGTGTTCCAGCACTATGCGCTGTTCAAGCACATGACGGTGTTCGAGAACATCGCCTTCGGCCTGCGCGTGAAGCCGCGCAGCCAGCGGCCTTCGGAAGCGGCCATCCGCGAGAAGGTCAAGAGCCTGCTGGAGCTGGTGCAGCTGGACTGGCTGGCCGACCGTTATCCGCCGCAACTCTCCGGCGGCCAGCGCCAGCGCATCGCCCTGGCGCGCGCGCTGGCGGTGGAGCCGCGCGTGCTGCTGCTGGACGAACCCTTCGGCGCGCTCGATGCCAAGGTGCGCAAGGAGCTGCGCCGCTGGCTGCGGCGCCTGCATGACGAACTGCATGTCACCAGCATCTTCGTCACGCACGACCAGGAAGAGGCGCTGGAAGTGGCCGACCAGGTGGTGCTGATGAACAAGGGGCGGGTCGAGCAGATCGGCGCGCCGGCCGAGGTGTACAACCAGCCGGCCTCGCCCTTCGTCTATGGTTTCCTGGGCAACGTCAACCTGTTCCACGGCCGCCTGCATGAAGGCGTGCTCGACACCGGCGCGGCGCGTTTCGACGCGCCCGGCCATGGCGATGCGCGCGATGTGGCCGGCGTCGGCTTCGTGCGTCCGCACGACATCGAGGTGGAGCGTTATTCGCCCGGCGCCGAAGGCATCGTGGTGCAACTGCGCCGTTCGCACGCCATCGGCCCGCTGGCCCAATTGGAACTGGAGCGCGACGATAACGCGCAACTGATCGAGGCGGTGATTTCCAACGAACGTTTTTCCCAGTTGAACTTGAAGAGCGGCGAGACCCTGGTGGTCAAGCCGCGCCGCTTGCGGGTGTTTGCCGACCAGGACGGAGGGCAGGCGCAATGAATTTCCAGCAACTGCGATCCATCCGCGAAGCCGCGCGCTGCGGCTTCAACCTGACCGAAGTGGCCAACGTGCTGTTCACCTCGCAGCCTGGCGTGTCGCGCCAGATCCGCGAGCTGGAAGAGGAGCTGGGGGTCGAGATCTTCGAGCGCAATGGCAAGCGCCTGACCGGTTTGACCGAGCCCGGCAAGGGCATCCTGGGCATCGTCGAGCGCCTGCTGCTGGAAGCCGAGAACCTGCGCCGCGCCAGCAAGGAATACTCCGGCGAGCAAAGCGGCACGCTGTCGATCGCCACCACCCACACCCAGGCGCGCTACGTGCTGCCGCGCGTGGTGCAGGCCTTCCGCACGGCCTTCCCGCAGGTGCGCATCGCGCTCCAGCAAAGCGCGCCCGAGCACATCGCCGAGTGGGTGATTTCGGGCAAGGCCGACATCGGCATCGCCACCGAAGGCCTGTCGCAGTTCAAGGAGCTGGTGTCTTTCCCCTGTTATACCTGGAGCCACGTGATCGTGGTTCCGCAGGGGCATCCGCTGTTGGGATTGGAGCGGGTCGCGCTGGAAGACTTGTCGACCTGGCCGCTGATCACCTATGACGTCGGCTTCACCGGCCGCGGCCATATCGACGAGGCGTTCCGCCAGGCCGGCATCGAGCCCGATATCGTGCTGACGGCGATGGACTCCGACGTGATCCAGCATTACGTGGCGCTCGGATTGGGTGTGGGCATCGTGGCGTCGATGGCGGTGGACCAGGCGAAGCACCAGGATCTGCTGCCGATCGGCGCCTCCCACCTGTTCAAGCCGAATATCGCGCGGCTGGCGGTGCGCCGCGGCGCCTACCTGCGCGGTTATGCCTTCGACTTCATCCAGGAGTTCGCTCCGGAACTCAAGCGGGCTGATATCGTCAGCGCGCTCAACGAAGCCAGCGCATAGTGTAATGAGCCGCTGACAAAATGCCGCTGAAAAAACACCGCTGGCAAGGCGCGCCGACGCAGACAGTACGAAGGTACGGCAAGGAGGCGCGACGCGGCCAGCGGCGTTTTTTCAGCGGCTCTGAATAGATTTGCGATAGACGATGAAGCCGGAATCCACCGCCACCGTATCGTACAGGCGGCGTGCCGCGGCGTTGGTGTGGTGGGTGTGCCAGTAGACGCGCTCCGCGCCGGCTGCGGCGGCGCGCCGGTAGAGCGCTTCAATCAGCGCCCGGCCCACGCCCTTGCCGCGTGCGGCTTCAACCGAGAACAGGTCTTGCAGGTAGCAGGTAGGGCCGATCAGGATGGTGTTGCGGTGGTAAAGGTAGTGGGCAATGCCCAGCAGGCGGCCTTGGCTTTCGGCCACCAGCGCATGCACCGGCTCAGCCTCGTCGTGGATGCGGGCCCAGGTGGTATTGGTGATTTCCAGCGGCAGGGCGGTCGGGCCGGCGCGTCCGTAGAAGGCGTTGTAGTCGTCCCAGAGTATTTTCCATTGCGCAAAGTCTTCGCGCTGCGCTTGCCTGATCAAGATGCCTGCGGCCTCGGCTTGTTCCATGCCTTCTCCTGTCCCGTGGAAGGCACAGTATATAGACACGCGCGCAGGACGTGAAAAAGCCCGGAGGCAATCGCCTTCGGGCTTTTTTGCATCCGGCGGATGCCGGAAGGACTGCGCTGCCGCTTAAGCCTTGTTGACCTGGGAGGTCGTGGTGCTGCTGGAAACGGTATTGGTCGGCTGGGCCACGGGCTGGCTGGCCACCATCAGGTCGGCGAACGATACGCCTGACTTTTTCGCCGGCTGGGGCTGGGCCGCGTGAGCGGTTGCGTTATGGCTGGAAGAGACGGAATTGATCGGCATGGTGTTCATCCTCAGGAAAGCGTGTGCCACCGGGTCGTAAGAACCTGTTCATGATTTCATCGGGGCCGTCCAAATGGCCTTTCAGGCGGTCTGCGGCGTTGCAAAGCCTCGCCGGGCCGCCGGCCCGTCTGCGTTTTGCGCCTTGCATCCCATCCTGAAATTCCATTTGGCCGACTCCCGCCGAGATCATGCACAGGTTCCAAGGCCCAGACTCGAATGTTGCCGGGAAAGTATAGGCGGGCCGGAGGCGGGAGTGATGCGCCTGTCGCGATTTTTAACCCAAAATTACAGGTCTTTACGTCAACAGGCCTTGGCGCGCCACGCTCATTTGCGCATGCGCGCTGCACAGTTGTCGCGCAGTGCGGTGTCTTCCGGCGCATCGTCATCGGCATCGCCGCTGTGGGCCGGGGCGCCTTGGCGTACGCAACCGCGGTAGCGCGCCACGTAGCGTTCGAACTCGGCACGCGCCTGGGCGCGCGGCATGGAGGCCAGCTTGCGGATGAATTCGCGGCCGCCGATCTCGAAGTGCTGGTAGTCGATCGGCTCTTTCCAGTTGCCGCCCCAGACCAGGAAGCCGTGGTCGTAGAACACGCCGACCAGTTCCTCGGCCTGGCCGGGGCGCGGCGGCGTGCGCTGCAGGTAGTCCGCGCCGGCTTGCGGCGGCAGCACTTGTTGCTGCGGGCTGCCGGCTTTGCTCACATAAGGGTTTTGCAGGGGATTGATGTCGATCGCGGCGCCATAGGCGTGCTTGGACCAGGCGCCGCCGCCGGTCATGGGGCGGCCGTTGAAGGCGGAAGTATTGTTGGCCGCCATCGATTTTTCATCGTCGCCGTCGAAATTTTCCAGCGGCATGGCGCTGGCCAGCGGCGTTGAACGCAGCAGCAGTTCGCCGAACAGCGATTCGACCTGCGGGGCGACGGCGTCGAGCACTACTACCGAGCCGCTGCGCGTGGCGCCGTCGAAATCGGTGTAGTCGAAGCTGACCGTCGACAGGCGCGAGCAGGGCACGGGATTGGCCGGCGTGATCACCTGACGCGCTTTCATCGCGGCGCATTGCGCCGCGGAAACCGGGACGATATCGGCGTGCGCGGCCGGCGCGAAGGCGAGGCAGGCCAGCATGGCGGGGGCGGCGGCCCACGCGCCGGCACGATTGAAACGGGAGGCGATGATTGGGATCATAAGTCGCGATGATACGGGGTTTTTACGCCGATTTGAGCCGTCATGACGGTAAATTCCCGCCTTGGATGGCTGACATGAATATGCGTCGTTCTCTGACAGGCGGGTATGGCTGAAACGGGAATAATTAAACCGCATCCCACGCTGATTGATGACATGCGTTCCAAGATCAGGTTCCAACATCAGAAGGAGTCGAATGTCGGCAAACCGATGAACTTCGGCAAATCCATCATTAACAACCTTTGGAGGCAAAATATGCTGATTCGCCACACACTCTTGGCTGCTGCCGTATTCACCACCGTTCTGGCCGGTTGCAACAAGCGCGACGAAGCGCCGGCCGCGCCGCCGGCGGCAAGTTCACCGGCCGAGCCGTCCATGCCACCGGCTAGTCCGGCCACTCCGGCTGCGCCATCTGCCGCGCCGCCGGCCGATGCGCCGCCTGCGGCTCCACCGGCTTCCGGCGATAACAGCGCCGGCGGCGAGAAGAAGTAGGCCGCACCGCGCACCGGATAAGCGCCATCACAAAACGCGGCGGTCAACGCTGCATCGCAAGTCCCCTGCAGTGGGAACAGCACTGCATACGCCGCGACGGCATGCCGTCGCGGCGTTTTACATTGGTCAAGAGAAACCGCGGCGCCGGGCCGCTGGGGCGCTCGGCAAACGTCGAAAATATCGCCGAACTTTTTTTTCAGGCCTTGACTCCTAGAGGTGGTTGAACTGTTCCTTCAACCTCCCTCTTGCGAGGGAACTTGCCCGCGGTCATTTGCTGCGGGCTTTTTTTTAGCGAAGCGTGCTTGCGCGCAGGCCGGTCAGGCGCGGCCTGCGCTTCATTTGGAGGGCGGCTTTTTCATGATCGCGATCATCGCGCCGAAAGCCGGCCCCATGTTCGCTTCCAGCGTGGGATACATGCGCGAGATGCTGCCGTCGAGGTACAGCGCATCGCTGCACTTGAGCTCGTCGCGCAGGAACACTGCGAAATCGTAGAAGCTGATCGGATTGCGTGCGATGGCCAGCGTCACCATTCCCTGCGCGTCCAGGCACACGGCATTGCGCACGACTGCGTTGGGCGAGTTGGGATCGAAGCGCGGGTTGATCTGGCCGGCCACGATCATCAGCGGCCCGGATTGCGTGGCGTAGCGGCTCAGCGCGCTCCAGCGTTCGGCCTCGGCTGAGAACGCCGAGGTTTCCACGATGTATGCCTTGTCTTCGCCCAGGATGAATACGCCATTGGGCTGCATGTAAAAGTTGCCGTAGGCATTCTGGCGCGTGTTGAGCTTGCGCAGCACGTTGCCGTTCTCGATGTACAGGCCCAGCGGCTGCAGCTGCTTGTCGTAGATGCCGGCGTTGGTGGCGCACAGCATTTCCTGGTTCTGCGCGCGCAGCAGGGTATCGAGCCGCACGAAGGTGCCCAGCGGCGTGCCGGCCTCGTCCTTCCAGTAGGTGCGGATGATGTCGGTGCGCGGGTCGGCGCGGCAGGCACTGATGAAGGTTTGCCGGTATTGGTACTGTTTCAGGTCGGCGGCCTGCGCCGGCGCCGGGCCGGCGAAGGCCAGGAGCGTGGCGGCCAGCAACGGGACGGCCAACCGCGGGGCGCAAGGCTGGCCCGGGCGCGGACAGGGACGGCGCAAGGTAAAGGGGAAAAAGGGAAAGCGCATCTGGTTGTGCAGGTCTGGCGGTTTTGTCCCGTCTTGAACATTCGCGGAAAGGGGCGGGGGCTTATTGTAAATGCCTCTAGAGAGAGCCGGCCATAGGAAAAGTTCTGCGTTCGGCAACCGGCTGTTGGGCGGACGTTTGCGGGGACGGGCGGGGACGCCGATGGTGCGCTGCGGAGAGGGCCGTGATTTTCAAATCCAAATAAATAACGAACAAAACGTGTGAAAAATCGAATTTAAAGGGGTAGAAATGACGGGGTATGCCGATTTCTCAAAAAAAAGTTGTCGTATATGACGGCAGTGTTACACTCTGCCCCCATGCGCCGACCGGGACCCGAAATAATAAGGGTCAGAGAATCGGCGTCCAATGTGCGCAAGCATTTGCTGCCGCCCCTTGAATCGAAAATACATGGAGGAAACGTCAATGAAATCCGCAAATCGTCTGACCAAGATCACTCTGGCCGTCTCCGCAGTTGCCGCAGCCGCCGCCTTCTCGGGCGCCGCGCACGCTGAAACCGTCAAGATCGCCATCGCCGGCCCGATGACCGGCGCCGTTGCCCAATATGGCGACATGGTCAAGGCCGGTGCGCTGACCGCCGTGGAGCAGATCAATGCCGCCGGCGGCGCCAATGGCAACAAGTTCGAAGTGGTGCTGATGGACGACGCCTGCGAACCGAAGCAAGCCGTGGCCGTGGCCAACAAGATCGTCAGCCAGGGCATCAAGTATGTGATCGGCCATGTGTGCTCGGGCTCGACCATCCCGGCTTCCGACATCTATGAGAATGAAGGCGTGGTGATGATCACCCCGTCGGCCACCGCGCCGCAGCTGACCGAAGCCAAGCCGCACAAGTACATTTTCCGCACCATCGGCCGCGACGACCAGCAAGGCCCCGCTGCCGCCCGTTACGTGATCGAGAAGTTGAAGCCCAAGAAGGTCGCCGTGCTGCACGACAAGCAGTCCTACGGCCAGGGCGTGGCGACTTCGGTCAAGACCGCGCTGGATGCGGCCAAGGTGCCTGTGGTGCTGTTTGAAGGCATCAATGCCGGCGACAGCGACTACTCCGCCATCGTCACCAAGCTCAAGTCGCAAGGCGTGGACTTCGTCTACTTCGGCGGCTACCACCCGGAAATGGGCCTGATCATGCGCCAGGCGCGCGAGCAGGGCGTCAAGGCCGTATTCATGGGCCCTGAAGGCGTGGGCAACAAGGACATCACCGCCATCGCCGGCCCCGCTTCCGAAGGCATGCTGGTGACCCTGCCGGCCGACTTCGCCGCCGATCCGGCCAACGCCGCGCTGGTCAAGGCCTTCACCGCGCAAAAGCGCGATCCGAACGGCCCGTTCCAGATGCCGGCCTACTCGGGCGTGAAGATCATCGCCGACGCCATCGCCGGCGCCAAGTCGACCGATCCGACCAAGGTGGCTGCCTACATCCACGCCAACAGCTTCAAGACGCCGATCGGCACCGTGGAATACGACAAGAAGGGCGACCTGAAGTCGTTCAACTTCGTCGTCTACACCTGGCACAAGGATGCCACCAAGACTGAAGCGAAATAATCGCGCCCGGTCTGGTTGGCCCGATCGTACCGGCCTGACGTCAAACCCGAAATGCCCCATCGCTGTCAGGATGGGGCATTTCCATATCATCCCTTCCTATGAATGAATTGCTCCCACAACTGACCCAGCAGCTCGTCAACGGGCTTTCCCTGGGCGCGATCTATGCGCTGATCGCCATCGGCTACACGATGGTCTACGGGATCATCGGCATGATCAACTTCGCCCACGGCGAAATCTACATGATCGCGTCCTACGTCGGCCTGGTCACGCTGACGGCCATCGGCGTGCAAAGCGGCTACCCCTTGCCGCTGCTGTTGGGCGGCGCGCTGATCGTGTCGGTGCTGGTCACCGGCCTCTACGGCTGGACCGTCGAGCGGGTGGCCTATCGGCCCTTGCGCGGCGGGCCGCGCCTGGTGCCGCTGATCTCGGCCATCGGCATGTCGATCTTCCTGCAGAACTATGTGCAGATCGGCCAGGGCGCGCGCGACATGTCGGTGCCGGTGCTGATCTCCGGCGCCCTCGAGTTCCAGATGGGCAGCGACTTCACCGTCACCGTGCCTTACTCGCGCATGGTCATCGTCGGCGTCACGCTGATGCTGATGGTGGCGCTGACCCTGTTCATCGCACGCTCGCGCATGGGCCGCGCCTGCCGCGCCTGCGCCGAGGACATGGGCATGGCCAACCTGCTGGGCATCGACACCAACCGCGTGATCTCCTTCACCTTCGTGCTGGGGGCGATGCTGGCGGCGGTCGGCGGCGTGCTGATCGCGCTGACCATCGGCAAGCTCAATCCCTACATCGGCTTCATCGCCGGCATCAAGGCTTTCACCGCCGCGGTGCTGGGCGGCATCGGCAGCATTCCCGGCGCCATGCTGGGCGGCGTGCTGCTCGGCCTGGCCGAGACTTTTGCCGCGGGTTACCTGCCATCGGAATACAAGGACGTGGTGTCTTTCGGCCTGTTGGTGCTGATTCTCCTGTTCCGTCCCACCGGCCTGCTTGGCAAGCCGAATATCGAGAAGGTCTGAACCCATGGGCCGTAATCTCCAAGGAGGCATGATGCCTGTCACTTTCAAGAACGCCGTGGCGGCGGCGCTGGTTACCGCCGTATTGACGATCCCGCTGCTGGGCATGCAATTGCGCTTCGAAGGCTATCGGGTGGTGTTGCATACCCACTGGACGCCGGTGCTGCTGGCCATGCTGGCGGTATTCCTGTTCCAGCTGGCCAAGCCGGCGCTGGCGCGCGGGCGTGCCGGCATCCGGCTGCCGGCCTTGCCGCGCATGCAGCCGCGCAGCCAGCGCATGGCCGTGTCGCTGCTGCTGCTGGTGGCGCTGGTGTGGCCGTTCTTCGGCTCGCGCGGCTATGTCGACGTGATGACGCTGGCGCTGATTTATGTGGTGCTGGGGCTGGGGTTGAATATCGTGGTCGGTTTCGCCGGCCTGCTGGATCTGGGGTACGTCGGCTTCTATGCGGTCGGCGCGTATACCTATGCGCTGCTGAACCAGTATTTCGGCTTGAGCTTTTGGGAATGCGTGCCGCTGGCGGCCGCCGCTTCGGCGACGTTCGGCTTCTTGCTCGGTTTCCCGGTGCTGCGCCTGCGCGGCGACTACCTGGCCATCGTGACGCTGGGCTTCGGTGAAATCATCCGCTTGCTGCTCAATAACATGACCGGCCTGACCGGCGGTCCGGACGGCGTTTCCGGCATCCCCAAGCCGACCGTGTTCGGCATCGAGATGGCGCGCAGCGCCAGCGTCGAAGGCGGCACCACCTTCCATGAACTGCTGGGACTGACCTATCAGGGCGGCCACATGGTGATCTTCCTGTACTTCCTGGCGCTGGCGATGGTGCTGTTCACCTACTTTGTCACCGGCCGCCTGTTGCGCATGCCGATGGGCCGCGCCTGGGAAGCGTTGCGCGAAGACGAGATCGCCTGCCGTTCGCTGGGCATCAACCCGACCAAGGTCAAGCTCTCGGCCTTCACGCTGGGCGCGGCCTTCGCCGGCCTGGCCGGTTCCTTCTTCGCGGCGCGCCAGGGGCTGGTGACGCCGGAATCCTTCACCTTCATCGAGTCGGCGCTGATCCTGGCCATCGTGGTGCTGGGTGGCATGGGTTCGCAACTGGGCGTGATCCTGGCCGCCATCCTGCTGACCGTGCTGCCGGAACTGGCGCGCAGTTTCGCCGAATACCGCATGCTGATCTTCGGCCTGGTGATGGTGCTGATGATGATGTGGCGTCCGCAAGGGCTGCTGCCTGCCACCCGTCCGCATGTGGAGTTGCCGCAATGAGCCAGCCAATGAAAACCCTGCTGGACGTCGCCGGCCTGTCGATGCGCTTCGGCGGCCTGCTGGCCGTGGATGGCGTGTCGCTGTCGGTGATGGACAAGGAAGTCTTCGCCATCATCGGCCCCAACGGCGCCGGCAAGACCACCGTCTTCAACTGCATCAGCGGTTTCTACCAGCCGAGCTCGGGCGACATCCGCCTGGGCGGCACGTCGATCGCCCGCCAGCCCAGCCACCAGGTGGCGCAGCAGGGGCTGGTGCGCACCTTCCAGAACATCCGCCTGTTCAAGTCGATGACGGTGGTGGAAAACCTGCTGGTGGCGCAGCACCACCAGGTCAACACCAACCTGCTGTGGGGGCTGCTGAATACCCCGTCGTATCGCACATCGGAGAAGGAAGCGCTGCGGCGGGCGGCCTATTGGCTCGACCAGCTGGGCCTGACCGCGCTGGCCAACCGCGAGGCCGGCACCTTGTCCTACGGCTTGCAGCGGCGCGTTGAAATCGCCCGTTGCATGATCACCAAGCCGCGCCTGCTGCTGCTGGACGAGCCGGCTGCCGGCCTCAACCCGCAGGAGAAGCAGGAGCTGAGCCAACTGATCGACCGCCTGCGCCGCGAGCATGGCGTGGCGGTGCTGCTGATCGAACACGACATGAGCCTGATCATGGGCATTTCCGACCGTATCCTGGTGATGGAACACGGCAAGCCCATCGTCACCGGCACGCCGGAACAGGTGCGCAGCGACGAGCGCGTGATCAAGGCTTACCTGGGAGAAGAATGATGCTGCAGTTTGAACAGGTGCATACGCACTACGGCGCCATCGAAGCGCTGCACGGCGTGTCGCTCAACATCGACAAGGGGGAGATCGTCACCCTGATCGGTGCCAACGGCGCCGGCAAGACCACGCTCCTGATGACGTTGTGCGGCCGCCCGCGCGCCTCCAGCGGTCGCATCGTTTTCGAAGGGCGGGACATCACGCAACTGCCCACGCACGAGATCATGCGGCTGGGCATGGCGATCTCGCCGGAAGGGCGCCGCGTGTTTCCCAGCCTGACGGTGCTGGAGAACCTCAAGATGGGCGCCTTCTTCGCCAAGGACAGCGAGATCGAGCAAGGCATCGAATACGTCTTCGGCCTGTTCCCGCGCCTCAAGGAGCGCGCGGCCCAACGCGCCGGCACCATGTCCGGCGGCGAGCAGCAGATGCTGGCCATCGGCCGCGCGCTGATGAGCCGTCCGCGCTTGCTGCTGCTGGACGAACCGACGCTGGGCCTGGCGCCGCTGGTGATTGCGCAGATCTTCGAGATCATCCGTACCATTCGCGCAAGCGGGGTGACGGTGTTCCTGGTCGAGCAGAACGCCAACAAGGCGCTGGGCGTGGCCGATCGCGGCTATGTGCTGGAAAACGGCCATGTGGTGCTGGCCGACACCGGCGCCAACCTGCTGGCCAACAGCGACGTGCGCAAGGCTTACCTCGGGCACGGCTGAGCGGCTGCGCCGGCGGCCTTGCTGCGCGAGGTTCCGCTGAGGCTGGCGATGTCGCCGATGGAGATATCCTGAACCCGCTTTTTCCGGGATGACGCATTCAGGACGCGGTATCGCTCATATCGTTCAGTAAGCAGCGAATCCAAACGCCGCTACGAATCCCTATTCGTAGCGGCGTTTTTCTTGCATTGAAGACGCGCTCGGTTCCCCTTGGCGGAACCGCATCCGGCGTCGCATCTCCCCATCCTTTAGCGTGAATGATCGACCTTCTGTCAGAGAAGGCGGCAACGCGTCGTTTTGAAATTATTGGAAAGTTTTGCAGAAATGTTCTGTCTGCGGGAGTCCACTCGGACTGGGGCGATATGATCGTGCGCCATCTTTTCATTCATGGATTAACCGTCAGTGCCAGCCGATCCGCGGCGAGGCTTGATACACGACGTAATGCACGGTCGAAACCGAGGCCGCACAACAGCAGGGGCAGAGCGACATGCTCGGTCTGCGCCCGCAATAGCAAGGAAATAGGTTGTCGGCCGATGTGGCCCGATGTGTCCATGGGTCACATGACAAGCTAATCCTGTTCAGTCAACGCTAAGCGAATTTTTCCATATCGACGATTGCTCGGTAGGGGCGAACTCACGCTTGTACATTGATAAAGGGTGACAATGAATCGCGTATTTCACACCATCTGGAGCCATGCGTCGGGTACTTGGACAGTGGTGTCCGAACGGACGTCGGCCAAAGGCAAGCGTAACAGCGGAGGGCGCTGCGCGGCGCCGGCCAGGACGAAAAATCGGTCGGGCGTGGCAGGCATGGCGGGCATCCGGCTGCTGGCACTTGGCGTGGCGCTGGCAGGCGCCACGCCAAGTGCGATGGCCGATGCCGTGCTCAATTCATCGGCCGGCATTGCCATTGGGTATGGAGGTGTTGGTGCAAGCACTGGCGTCGGCGGGGACATCGCTATCGGCGGACTAGCGTCCGCTAACAGCGGTGCTTCGCATAATGGAAATTATGCGACGGCAATCGGCGATGTGGCGCACGCTGCAGGCCCGGGGACGATAGCGCTAGGTAACCAGGCGAGGGCGACGGCATCCAATGCCATCGCCTTTGGCTCCGGTTCCGCAGCAAGCGGCGTAAATGGAATAGCGATAGGTAACGGAGCGAATGCGACGGCATCCAATACCATCGCCTTTGGCTCCGGCTCCGTAGCAAGCGGCGTCAACGGCATAGCGATCGGCGGTGGCGCCAAGGCCACCGGCGACAATTCGTATGCGGCTGGCATGGGCGCGCAGGCTTCGGGCAGCCGTGCCTTTGCGGGCGGCGTCGGTGCGCAGGCCTCAGGCGTCTCATCGATTGCCTTGGGGGACAGCGCCAATGCGTCCAATACCAGCGCGGTGGCTATCGGCGCTACCAGCACGGCGACCGGTAGCGGCGCGGCGGCGCTCGGCTTGTCGGCTGCGGCGGCCGGACAGAGTTCGCTGGCCGCCGGCAATGCGGCCAGGACCTATAACTTGGGCGATGTTGCCCTGGGCCGCAATGCCGTGGCCGGCGTATCGGGCGGCGGGATCACCACCAATACCGCGGTCGGCAGCAGCACTACTGCGACCGGCGGCAACGCCTTCGCCGGCGCCAATGCGGCGACGGCGTCGGGAGCGTCGTCGGTGGCGCTGGGCGATACCGCCCGCGCTACGAACGCCAATGCCATCGCCCTGGGGACGAATGCCATTGCCAGCGGCGGGGGCGCCATTGCGCAAGGCGCCAATGTGCAGTCCAGCGGCACCTCGTCGGTGGCCGTGGGCGCCGGCGCCAGGGCCACGGCCAACACGGCGACGGCACTGGGCGGCAGTGCTACGGCTACGGCGGCATCGGCTACGGCGGTGGGCGCCGGCAGCCAGGCGCTGGACGGCAATACGTTTGCCGGCGCCGCAGGCGCCATTGCGTACAACAGTGGCGGCGTGGCCTTGGGCTACAACGCGATCGCCGGCATTTCCGCCGGCGCGGGCAGCAACGATACGGCCATCGGCGCCACGGCCAAAGCAACCGGCGGCAGCGCGTTTGCGGGCGGCTTTGCGGCAAATGCCGCGGGCGCCTCCGCGGTGGCCATGGGCGCGTCGTCATCGGCCTCCGGCAGCAATGCCGCGGCGCTGGGGGCGAATACGCAAGCCGCCGGCAATAATTCGCTGGCCGGCGGCAGCGGTGCGATCGCCTATAACGCCGGCGATCTGGCCTTGGGCTACAACTCGGTTGCCGGGGTGCAGGGTTCGGGCTTACTGGTTAACGATACGGCCATCGGCGCCGGCGCCCGGGCCACCGGCGGCAATTCCTTTGCCGCCGGCAATGCGGCCAAGGCGCAGGGCGCTTCGTCGGTGGCCATTGGCGACGCTGCCAACGCGCTCACCGCAGGCGCGGTCGCGATCGGCCAGAATGCGACGGCCCAGGGCGGCAAATCGGTGTCGATCGGCGTGGGCAATACCGCCAACGGCAATGGCGCGGTGGCCATCGGCGACCCCAACAACGCCATCGGCCAGGGCGCGGTGGCGATGGGGTATGAGAACAATGCCAACGGCCAGGGCGCGGTGGCCATGGGCAGCGGCAACAGCGCCACCGGTCAGGGCGCGATTGCGATGGGCAATAACTCGCAAGCGTCGGGCGGCGGCAGCATCGCCTTTGGCGATACTGCGCAGGCCACGATCAATGGCGGGGTGGCGCTGGGCTCGGGCTCGGTGTCCGACCGCGTGATTGTGCAAGGGACGGGGACGGTGGCCGGCAGCGCGGTCTCTTTCAATACATCGGATCAAACGCTGCTGGGGGCGGTCTCGGTAGGCACCGGAACGTCTTATCGCCAGATCACGAATATGGCCGATGGCACGCAACCGCACGATGCCGTGACTTTGCGGCAGTTGCTCGGCGCACTCAGCACATTTGCCGTGACACCGACCAAGTATTTCCATGCCAATTCGACTGAACGGGATGCGTCGATATCCGGCACCAATTCGATTGCCGTCGGCCCGAACACGGTGGTCAATGACAATAACGGCGTGGGCATCGGCAATGGTGCATTAGTGCAGGCGGGGGCGCCGGGCGGCGTGGCCCTCGGCCAGGCCGCCACCGCTGCCGCGGCCGATGCGCTGGCGCTGGGCAACGGCACGACAGCCAGCGGCAACCAGTCGGTGGCCCTGGGTTCCGGCGCCAACGTGAGCGGCGCCGGCAGCCTGGCGCTGGGTTCCGGCGCCAAGGCCACCCATGACAACAGCATTGCGCTGGGCGCCGGTTCGCAAACGGCGGTCGGCGCCCAGAGCAACTATATTGCGTTTGCCTTGGCGGCGCCGCAAAGCTCGGTGGGCGAAGTGAACGTCGGCAATCGCACCATCGGCGGCGTGGCGCCGGGTGTGCTGGGCACCGATGCGGTCAACGTGACGCAGGTGACGGCGGCGATCGATGCGGTGACCGCCGGCGTCAGCAAATACTTCCGCGCCAATTCAACGCTGGCCGACAGCACGGCCAGCGGCACCGATAGCGTTGCCATCGGCCCGTTGTCGGTGGCCGGCGGCGCCGGCAGTTTTGCCGCCGGCAAGCAGGCGCAGGCGCTTGCCGACGGTACGGTGGCGATCGGCCAGAACGCCACTGCCAGCGGTGGGCAAGCGGTGGCGATCGGCGAGGGGAATACCGCGACGGGGGCCGGCGCGGTGGCGCTGGGCAGCGCCAATACGGCAACCGGCCAGGGCGCGCTGGCATTGGGCAATGCGTCGCAGGCCACGGTGGCGGGCGCGTTGGCCTTCGGCGATACGGCCCTGGCCAATCAATCCAATGCCATTGCCCTGGGCGCCAATGCGAAGGCGAACAACGCCAACAGTGTGGCGCTGGGTGCCGGTTCGGCGACCTCGGTCGGTGCGCAGAGCGGTTACACGGCGTATGCGCTGGCGACGCTGCAAAACTCGGTAGGCGAAGTGTCGATCGGTTCGGCCGGCGCGGAACGCAAGCTGACCAATGTGGCGGCCGGCAGCGCGGATACCGATGCGGTCAACGTGGCGCAATTGAAAGCGACCAATGAGAGGCTGGTCGACGTGCAACAGGATGCCTTGCTGTGGGATCCTGCGGCCAAGGGCGGTGCCGGCGCCTTCAGCGCCAACCGCCAGGGCAGCGGCCCCAACCAGATCACCAATGTGGCGGCCGGCGCGGTCAATGCGACCAGCACGGATGCCATCAACGGCAGTCAGCTGTTTGCCCTGGCCGGCGACACCAGCGACACCTACATCACCAATCATGGCAGTGGCATCAAGTATGTGCGCACCAACGATACCGGGCTGAGCGCGGACGATGCGCATGCGTCGGCGCAGGGGGCGACGGCGCTTGGCTACAACGCTGCGGCATCCGCCGCGGATGCGCTGGCCCTGGGACGCGATACGGTCGCCAACCAGGTCAACAGCGTGGCGCTGGGCGCCAACGCCAAAACTTCGGTCGGCGCGCAGACCGGTTACACGGCGTATGCGCTGACGGCGCTGCAAAACTCGGTGGGCGAAGTGTCGATCGGCGCGGTCGGCGCGGAACGCAAGCTGACCAATGTGGCGGCCGGCAGTAACGGCACCGATGCCGTCAACGTCAATCAACTGGCAGCGGTGAATGCCAGGATCGACAGCGGTGTGGTGGGGCCGTTCGTTTCCGATAAATCGGTGACGTCGGTGCAGCCGGTGTCGTCGGGGGCGAATGCCTTGGCCGGCGGTTTCGGCGCTACCGCGACAGGGGCGGCTTCGGCGGTAATCGGCAATCAGGCGACCGACAATGGCGTCGCCAATTCGACGGTGCTGGGCCAGGGGGCCAGCATCGCGGCCGGCCTGACCGGCTCCAATGTGGCGCTGGGCCAGGGCTCGACGGTGACGGCGGCGGCGGTGCCGACCGGTAACGTCACGCTGATGGGGACGACCTATGCTTTCGCCGGCAATAATCCGGCCGGTGTGGTCAGCATCGGGGCTGCCGGGGCCGAGCGGCAGCTCACCAATGTCGCGGCCGGCCAGTTGTCGGCGACTTCCACCGATGCGGTCAACGGCTCGCAATTGTTTGCGACCAATTCCGCGCTCAACAACATCGCCAACGGCGGCGGCATCAAATACTTCCATGCCAATTCGGTGCTGGGCGACTCTGTTGCGGGCGGCGCCGACTCGGTCGCCGTCGGGCCGCTGGCGCTTACCTCCGCCGCCAATGCGGTAGCGATGGGCAACGGCGCCAATGCGTCGGTGTTCGGTGGCGTGGCGCTGGGCTCCGGTTCGGTGTCCGACCGGACGATTGCGGCGGCGAACGGCACCATCTCGGTGGGCAAGTCGGGGATTCCTTACAACACGGCCGATCGGGTCTTGCTGGGGGCAGTCTCGGTCGGTCATGCCGGATCGTATCGCCAGATCATCAACGTAGCCGACGGCACGCAATCGCAGGACGCGGTCACGGTACGCCAGCTGAGCGGCGCGCTGCAATCATTTGCGACCACTACCACCAAGTATTTCCATGCCAACTCGACCGGCGCGGATTCGCTGGCGGTGGGCGCCGATTCGGTGGCGGTGGGGCCCAATACGGTGGTCAACGGCGATAACGGCATCGGCATCGGCAACGGCGCCGTAGTCGATATGGCAGCCGCCGGCGGCATGGCGATCGGGCAGAGCGCGCAATCCCTGCAGGCCGATGCCATGGCGCTGGGCAGCGGCGCCATCGCCAGCGGCGCGCAATCGATTGCCCAAGGTTCCAACGCCCAGGCCACCGGCGGCGCCAGCATCGCCATCGGTTCCGGCGCCAACGCCGCGCATGCGGACAGTATCGCGCTGGGCTCCGGATCGGCCACGACCGTCGGCGCGCAAACCGGCTACGTGGCCTATGCGCTGGCGGCAGCGCAGACTTCGGCCGGCGAAGTCAACATCGGCAACCGCAAGATCACCGGCGTGGCGGCCGGCAGCGCCGATACCGATGCGGTCAACGTCAGCCAGTTGAAGGCGGTGGCGGCCGGCATCCAGGGGGCCGGCGGTGGTTCCGGCTCCGGTTCCAGTGTCGGGGATATCGACAGCGCCATCTCGCAATCGAAGCAATACACGGACAGCCAGATCGGCAATCTGCGCGGCGACCTCGACAAGTACCGCAGAGATGCCAACGGCGGCACGGCATCGGCCATGGCAGTGGCCGGCTTGCCGCAACCCGGGGCGCCGGGCAAGAGCATGCTGGCGATTGCCGGCAGCACTTATGAAAGCCAGACCGGCCTGGCGTTGGGCTTGTCGACTTATACCGAAAACGGCCGCTGGATCGTCAAGGCCGCGGCAACGACAAATAGCCGCGGCAAGAGCGGCGCGGTGGTAGGCGCCGGCTTCCAATGGTGATGCCACCGGACGCAACGCATTTCATCGATAAGGCTTAAATATGGAACATGTTGCTTGCGCAGTATCCGCAGTCGATCTTTGCCCGCCGGATTGTCGTGTCACTTTATAGGAAGAGAAAAATGGCCTTATACCAAGCATTCAAGAAGTCCGCCTGCGTCGCCGCGTTGTCGCTGGCGGCCATCGCCGCATCGCATCAGGCATTGGCGCAATCGACCGCGTCGGTCGATACCGCCGTCGTGGCGGCGACGCGCTGGGCCGTCCTGGCGGATGCCAATCAGGCCGAACAGATGTGGGGACTGAGCGGTCCCATCATGCAAAAAGACGTCAGCAAGGAAGACTGGGCCAAGTACCTGGCATCCTTGCAAAGCGAACTGGGCCGCATCGGCGAGCGGGAGTGGGTGCAGGTCGTACGCATCAGCAATCCGGCCAACTTGCCGCCGGGCGAGTATGTCAATGTAGTGTTCGCCTCCCGTTTCGCCAAGGCGCCGACGGTGGAAAAAGTCTCGCTGGTGCAGACATCGGGCCGCTGGACGCCGGTCGGCTACGTGGTGACCAGGCTGGAGTCATCCCCGGCTGCCGTTCCGGCGGTCAGATAAACGCAGCGTTGCTGCGCATGGGGTCTCTTGTCGCCTTGCCTGATGGCGTGGATGGCAGGGCTCCTGTTGCATTGCCGTATCGATCCGTCAGGTGCAAAATACAGGCATTCTGGGCGGATGCAATGGCGTGGCCGAGGGCGGCGCCATTTGCGCCAAGTGTGTTGTGACGGTGTCCGTAACATGATACGGAGGCAATGATGACGGCGAATGATTCCTTGACTTTACAGATGCTCGAATGGATACAGGAGCGGCCCCATCCTTATGCCGAAATCCTGGAGGTATGGCGAACCACTTGCCCCAGGCTTTCCATCTGGGAGGATGCCTGCGCGGATGGCTTGATTGAATGCCCGCAAGGATATTCCGGCGCTGTGACGGTATCGGAAAAAGGCCGGAAATTGCTGTCTGAAGGGATGTCCGGGAAGCCTGCCTGAGGCTGGGGAACTGGCGTTGATTGGCAAGATCCAGGGCGGGTTATGATGATCCCGCAGCGGGCCTGCAGCGCCCGGTTTGACTTGCTTCATCCCGCAATGTGCAGTTGCCCGCCCTGAACGGCGCAGATGCCTGTCTCGCCAATGCTTTTCTCTTTTCTCTTTTCTTATTTGCGGCGGCTTATCTGCCGCATTCCAGATGTGCTTCCCCAAACCGGCACGCCCCGGTTTTGGGAAATATCCCGAAGCCGATCGGGACGATCTTCATATCCGTAAAACAATCCCCCATCCGACCATCTCATTGCCGACCCTCGGACGTTGTTGGATCGATTGCCGTTCATCGGCATCCCCCGTGGAATCAAACGTCCGCGCTGTCCTGCAGCAGCGCCGCTTGCGCTGCCGCTTCGTCGAAGATGTCGGATGACGGATTCTTGTAGGCCTGCGGCGTTGCGCCCAGGCGGCCGGACAGTTCCTGCGCCAGCGCCAGCAGCTTGCCGCGCAGCACTTCGCTGGCGGCCGGGTCGAAGCGCAAGGACAGGCCGAAGATGGTCATCGCGCCCACCAGCGCGTTGCCGGCGCCGAACACCGGCACCGACATGGAAGAGGAGAGCGGATTGTTGATGCCCACCGAGATGCACACATAACGCCCGCCCGAGCGCGCCGCGTTGCCCGGCACCGAGAAAAAGCGCAGCACCTGGGCGCTGGAGGTCTGGTCGATGGCAAACAGCGAGCCGGCCTTGACGGTTGCTTTCACCGATTCCGGCGATTCCGCCGCATACAGGCACAGCCGCTGGCTGTGCTGGCGAATATAGAAAGCGGTGCTCTCGCCGGTTTCGCGCACCAGCTTGTCCAGCGTGGGGACGATGAAGTCGGCGTAGTCGAAGCTCGCCTCGAAGGCCTTGCCCAGCTGGTAGGCGCGCGGGCCCAACTGGTAGGCGCTGTCGGCGCGCTGCACCACATAGCCTTCCTTGATGAAGGACATCATGTAGCGGTGGATCACGCTTTTGAAGAGACCGGTGTGCTGCTCCAGTTCGGTCAGCCCCAGCGGGCCGGATACCTCGATGAACGCGTTCAGGATCGCCAGGCTGCGCTCGGCCCCGAGGACGGTACGGTCGGGCCCAGTATCTTTTTCCTTCTTTGTCGTTGTCTCTTTCTGTTTTTTCATAAAGCGATTTCAAATTCGGGAATTGGGCGAGAGTAACACCTTTTTCAGGGCTGGCGCGATGCACCAAAAAATAACCGCCGGCGCGATTTTCGCACTGCCAATGGGATTGCCCTGCGCTTCGCAATGGATTTTGCACTGCATCGAAGCATTTTCTAAGTATATGAAAATTAAAGAGAAATTATGCTTGTTTAAAAATCATAATGAAATTATGATTTATTTCAGGGTATGTTGATCGTTCAATCTGGGAAAGGAAAGAAAATGATGTTGAGCTTTATCAGGAAGACTCACCTTGGAATGGCGGCCGCGGTCGTTTCGCTGGCTTTTTCCACTGCGGCGCATGCCGACCGGCTGGCCGACATCAAGGCGCGCGGTTCGTTGATCTGCGCTACCTTGACCAGCAGCGAACCGCTTGGCTATCCCGATCCGCAGACCCGCCAGGTCGTCGGTTTCGACGTCGACATGTGCGGCGCCGTGGCCAAGCAACTGGGCGTGAAGCTGGAGCACAAGGGGGTGTCGGTCGAAGCGCGCATTCCCGAGCTGACGCTGGGGCGTGTCGACCTGGTAGTCGCCGCGCTCGGTTATACCAAGGAGCGTGCGCAGCAGATCGATTTCACCTCCGCCCACTACCAGACGCCGATCAAGCTGATCGCCCACAGCGGCGCAGGTTACAACAAGATAGAAGACCTCGCCGACAAGCGCATCAGCGCCAACAAGGGCTCCACGCCTGAATTGTATGCCCGCCGCCTGTTCCCCAAGGCGACCATCCTGACCTTCCAGGACACGCCGGCCGCCTTCCTGGCGCTGGCGCAGAACAAGGTGCAGGGCCTGGCGCTGTCGCAGCCGTCCGGTATCCGTTTCGTCAACGAATCCGATGGCAAGTACAAATTCCTCGAAGGCGCACTGGCCTGGGAACCCACCGCGATGGGCGTGAAAAAGGGCGAGCCGACGTTGCTGGCGGCAGTCAACGATGCGCTCGACAAGCTGGAGAAGTCGGGCGAGACCGATGCGCTGTGGACCAAGTGGTTTGGCCCGCAGACCAAGTTCAATATCCCGCGCGAGAAGAAGCTGACCCCGATCTCCAGCATCCAGTAAGCAAGGCCGCTCTGGCATGGATATCCCAGGGGCGCCGGCGGCCATCGCCGGTGTTCCCGGCGCTGGCTTGGCGGCCGCCGCTGTCGATGGCGTTGCGGTGATAGCATGTCGGGCCTGGAACAAATTGACCCCCATCCACGGGGAGCCGCGCCAGGCGCGGTTTTCATGAAAATGCAAGTACACACAGAAATCAGAAGCGGCGCGCAGCAAGACGCCGACGGCTTACCTGCCAAGCAGCGCATCCTCGCCATCGCCACTGTGGTGCTGGCGGTGGCTATCGCGGTGCTGGATGGCTCGATCGCCAACCTCGCGTTGCCCTCCATTGCGCAAGATCTCAAGGCTACCGAGGCCGATGCGATCTGGATCATCAACAGTTACCAGATCGCCATGGCGGTGTTCCTGCTGCCGCTGGCTTCGCTGGGCGAGGTGGTCGGTTATCGCCGGGTCTACCTCACGGGATTGGTGTTGTTTACCCTGTCTTCACTGGCCTGCGCGGCCAGCGGCGACATGCTGCAACTGAGCCTGGCGCGGGTGCTGCAAGGCATTGGCGCGGCCGGCATCCTGAGTGTAAACACGGCGCTGATCCGCTTCATTTATCCCAGCCGGCTGCTGGGCCGCGCCATTGGCTACAACGCGCTGGTGGCCGGCACGGCGACGGCGCTGGGGCCGAGCGTGGCGGGCTTCATTTTGCACTTCGCTTCCTGGCACTGGCTGTTCCTGATCAACATCCCGCTGGGGCTGCTGTCGCTGGCCATCGGCTGGAAGGCGCTGCCGTTCAATCCGCTGTCGAACCGCAAGTTCGATATGCCCAGCGCGCTGGTATGCATGCTGTTCGTGGGGTTCCTGCTTTACACGGTGGACGCGATCGGCCATGTGCAGGGATGGCAGGCGGTGCTCGCCTGCGCGCTGTTGACCGTGGCCAGCCTGGCGGTGCTGCTGAAGGTGCAGTCGCCCAGCGCGCCCATGCTGCCGCTGGACTTGCTGCGCATTCCGCTGTTCGCGTTGTCGATCGGCACGTCGTTCTGCTCGTTTGCCGCGCAGATGGCGACCTTCGTGATGCTGCCCTTCATGCTGCAGAACCATCTCGGCATGAGCGCCGCCCGCGCCGGGCTGCTGCTGACCGCGTGGCCGATTGCGGTGGCGCTGACCGGGGCGGTGGCGGGCAAGCTGTCCGACCGCATGTCGGCCGGGCTGCTGGGCGGCATCGGCCTGGCCATCATGTGCGCCGGCCTGCTGGCCTTGCTCACGGTAGGGCACGGCACCGCCGATCCCACCATCGCGGCATTGTTTGCGGTCTGCGGCGTCGGCTTCGGCCTGTTCCAGTCGCCCAATAACCGCACGCTGATCAGCTCGGCGCCGCGTTCGCGCACCGGCGGCGCCAGCGGCATGCTGGGCACCGCGCGCCTGACCGGCCAGACCGTCGGCGCATCGGTGGTGGCGATGATGCTGACATTGTCGGCGTCGCCCTATGCGCTGGTGTTGTGGTGCGCGGCCGGGCTGGCGGGCGCGGCATCCGTGGTCAGCCTGTCGCGGCTGCGTTATCACCATCATTGAGTGCGGCGGCGAAGCGCAAGGGGAAATAAAAAAGCGAACCGGACATGCCCGGTTCGCTTTTTTGTATGTGACGAGAGGCGGGGGGACTGCGCCCTTTTGGGATTGCGCCCTGTTCAGATGACCCCGCGGCGCATCTGGTCAAGTTCGATCGATTCGAACAAGGCCTTGAAATTGCCTTCGCCGAAACCGTCGTTGCCCTTGCGCTGGATGATTTCATAGAACACCGGGCCGATCACGTTCTGCGTAAAGATCTGCAACAGCAGGCCCTGGCCGGCGGTGGGGGCGCCGTCGATCAGGATCTTCAATTCGCGCAGCGCGTCCAGGTCTTCGCCGTGGCCGGGGATGCGGCGCTCGACCAGGTCGTAATAAGTGCCGATGGTGTCCTGCAGCGGCACGCCCCGTCCGCGCAGCTTGCGCACGGTCTGGTAGATGTCGTCGGTGCCCAGCGCGATGTGCTGGATGCCTTCGCCGTTGTACTGCTTGATGAATTCCTCGATCTGCGACTTGTCGTCGGCGCTCTCGTTGATGGGAATGCGGATCTTGCCGCAGGGGCTGGTCATGGCGCGCGACTTCAGGCCGGTCATCTTGCCTTCGATATCGAAGTACTTGATCTCGCGGAAATTGAACAGGCGGGTGTAGAACGACGACCAGGTGTCCATCGCGCCGCGCACCACGTTGTGGGTGAGGTGGTCGATATAGGTCAGGCCCACGCCCTTGGGATTGCGGTCGACGCCGGGCAGGAACTGGAAGTCGATGTCATAGATCGAGCCGCTATTACCGTTATCGCCATAGCGGTCCACCAGGTACAGCAGCGAGCCGCCGATGCCGCGAATGGCCGGGATGTTGAGTTCCATCGGTCCCAGCTTGGCCTCCACGCCTTCGGCGCCCAGCTCCAGCGCGCGCTTGTAGACGAAGGCCGCATCCTTGACGCGAAACGCCATGGCATTGACCGAGGCGCCATGCACCTGCGCGAAAGCGGCGGCGTTGCTGCCGGGTTCGGCATTGAGGATGAAATTGATCTGCCCCTGGCGATACAAGGTGACGTTCTTGGAGCGGTGGCGCGCCACCGCAACGAAGCCCATCAGTTCCAGCACCGCGGCGATGGCGGTGGGATCGGCCGCGGCGTATTCGACGAACTCGAAACCGTCGGTGCCCATGGGATTGTCGAACAGGTCCTGCGGCTTGGCGGCGGGGATGAGATTGCTGTCTGCGTGGCCCATGAGTCGTCTCCTTGTGTTGGGGAATCAGTTAGGCGCTTCCCGGATCGCGGGGCGCCATGCTTGCCGTTTTGGCATGGATAGGCGACTGCGGCAGGCCGATTCCCTGTGTTTTAAAGGGAGAGCTGCGATATTGCCAGCTCATGGGAGGAGTTTATTGTGCCGTTGATGCAATATGTGATTGTTCTTTGCGTAATATGGCCGATAATACGCACAAATAATTCTTAAATATGGATTTTGGAGGGATAAATGAGCATCATCAATGTCGACCGCTTCGACCTCGCCCTGCTGACCGAGCTGCAGCGCGACGGACACATCACCAACAGCGCCCTGGGGCAGAAGGTGCACCTGTCCACATCACAGATCAGCCGCCGCGTGCAGCGGCTGGAAGAGGCCCATGTGATCGAGCGCTACACTGCCGTGCTCGATGCCGCCGTGGTCGGCCTGGGAGTGACCGCCTTCACCACCGTCACATTGGACCGCCAGGGCGAAACCCGCGGCGAGTTGTTCGAAAAGTCGGTGGAGGCCATGCCGGAAGTGATCGAATGCTTTTCCATCACTGGCGAGGCCGATTATATCCTGCGCATCGTGGCGTCCGACCTGGCGAGCTTTTCCGAGTTCATGATGACCCAGTTGCTGCGCTTGCCGGGGGTGACCAATGTGAAGTCCAATATCACCCTGAAGAAGGTCAAGCAATCGCACGAGCTGCCGCTGGAGCATGTGATGCAGCCGGTGAAGTCGCGCCAGCGCATCCGGTTTTCGCAGTAAGCCTTAGATATTTTTCCCCGGCGCGAATTTGAAAGCAAGCGCCGGAGTGCGGCATGCTCCGGCGCTTCGTAGACTGCGTACATGACCAGTCACGATCGAAGGAGCGCATCATGCATACCATGGCTACCCAACATCCCCGTCGCAACGCCCAGGCCGTCCCGCCAGCAGCGGACGCGGCGGCGCCTGCCTACGCCGGCGACGAAGCGCGCTGGCAAGCCGTGCAGTGCCGCGACAAGGCGGCCGACGGCCATTTCTATTACTCGGTGCGCAGCACCGGCGTCTATTGCAAGCCCTCGTGCGCGGCGCGGCCGGCCTTGCGCAAGAATGTCGCTTTCCATGACAGCTGCGCGGCCGCCGAGGCGGCGGGTTTTCGCGCCTGTAAGCGCTGCAAGCCCGACCAGCCGCCGCTGGAGGAGCGCCAGGCGCAGGCGGTGGCGCGGGCTTGCCGCATGATCGAGCAGGCCGATGCGCCGCTTGCGCTGGAAGCGCTGGCCGACGCGGTGGGCCTGAGCCGCTACCACTTCCATCGCCTGTTCAAGGCGCACACCGGCGTCACGCCCCGTGCCTATGCCGACGGCCAGCGCGCCGAGCGCATGCGCAGCCGCTTGCCGGGCAGCGCCAGCGTGACCGAAGCGATGTACGACGCCGGCTTCAATTCCAGCGGCCGTTTCTACGAACAGAGCGACGAGCGGCTGGGCATGAAACCCAGCGCCTACCGCCAGGGCGGCAGCGGCGAACGCATCCGTTTCGCGGTGGCGCAATGCTGGCTGGGCGCGTTGCTGGTGGCGGCTACCGCCAAGGGCATTTGCGCCGTCGCGCTGGGCGACGATCCGGAGGCGCTGGTGAGGGAACTGCAAGACCGTTTCCCCAACGCGGAGCTGGTGGGCGGCGATGCCCAATTCGAGCGGATGCTGGCGCAGGTACTGGGTTTCATCGAGGCGCCGGAACGCGGGCTGGATTTGCCGCTGGATGTACGCGGCACGGCATTCCAGCAGCGCGTATGGCAAGCGCTGCGCAGCATTCCGCCCGGCGTCACCCTGAGTTATTCGGCGCTGGCCGAGCGCATCGGCAGCCCGGCCGCGGTGCGCGCCGTGGCCAGCGCCTGCGCCAACAACAACATCGCCTTGCTGATCCCTTGCCACCGCATCGTGCGGCTGGACGGTTCGCCCTCCGGCTACCGCTGGGGCGTGGAGCGCAAGCAGGCCCTGCTGGAGAAGGAGCGCGCCGCCAAACCATGACCTTCGACCTGTTCAGCGATCTTCCCGCACAGCCTGCCCGTGAGCCGATCACGCAAGGGGCGGTGCTGCTGCGCGCATTCGCAGCGGAGCAAGCGAGGGAACTGGTGCAAGCCGTCGAGCTGGTCATCGCGCAGTCGCCATTGCGCCACATGCAGACGCCGGGCGGCTTTCGCATGTCGGTGGCGATGAGCAATTGCGGCCAATACGGCTGGGTGACGGATCGCCGCGGCTACCGTTACCAGCATGAGGACCCGCTCTCGGGCCAGCCCTGGCCCGCGATGCCGCCGGTGTTTGCGCAACTGGCCGCGCGCGCGGCGCAGGAAGCCGGCTTCGACCACTTCGCACCGGACGCCTGCCTGGTCAATCGCTATGAACCCGGCGCGCGCATGTCGCTGCACCAGGACAAGAACGAACTCGACATGGCGCAGCCGATCGTCTCGGTGTCGCTCGGCTTGCCGGCGACCTTCCTGTTCGGCGGCATGGAGCGTTCCGGGCGGCCGCGCCGCATGCGGCTGGAAAGCGGCGATGTGGTGGTGTGGGGCGGCCCGGCGCGGCTGCTGTTCCATGGCGTCGATCCGCTGGCCGAGGGCGAGCATCCGTTGACCGGACGCTGCCGCTACAACCTCACATTCCGGTGCGCGCGCTGAGACATCGGGCGCAAATTTTCGAGTCAAAAGACAAGTCGCGCTGACAGGCATAAAATTGCGGTTTCCCTCCGATCTGAAGCCCAAGCAGCCGGTGACGGAGTCATCCCACCTTGTAGGAAAATAAATAATGACTATGGAGACAGCACTCGACAATCCGCCGCCGATGCCGCCCGCATCGGCCCCGCAGCCGGCCGAAAAGACCGGATTCCGGGTACTCGGCGCAATCAGTTTTTCGCATTTCCTCAACGACATGATCCAGTCGCTGCTGCTGGCGATCTATCCGCTGTTGAAGGGCAATTTCCATCTCAGCTTCGCCCAGATCGGCCTGATCACGCTGACCTTCCAGGTCACCGCCTCGCTGCTGCAGCCGCTGGTCGGCCTGTACACCGACAAGCACCCGAAGCCGTATTCGCTGGCTATCGGCATGGGTTCCACGTTGTGCGGCCTGCTGCTGCTGTCGGTGGCGCCCAACTTCGGCGTGCTGCTGGTGGCGGCAGCGCTGGTGGGCACCGGTTCATCGGTGTTCCACCCGGAAGCCTCGCGCGTGGCGCGCATGGCGTCCGGCGGACGGCATGGCCTGGCGCAATCGCTGTTCCAGGTGGGTGGCAACGCCGGCAGCGCCATGGGGCCGTTGCTGGCGGCGTGGATCATCATTCCCGGCGGCCAGGCCAGCATCGCCTGGTTTTCGATCGCGGCGCTGGTGGCGATCGTCGTGTTGCGCCAGATCGGCCATTGGTATGCGCGCCAGCAAAGCGCCGCCAAGGGCCAGGCAAAGAAGAAGGGCGCGGCCTACGTTGCGCTGCCCAAGCGCAAGGTGACGCAGGCGGTGGGCATCCTGCTGCTGCTGATCTTTTCCAAGTACTTCTACATGGCCAGCCTGTCGAGCTACTTCACCTTCTACCTGATCAGCAAATTCCAGCTGTCGGTGCAGGATGCGCAGATCCACCTGTTCGCCTTCCTGTTCGCGGTGGCGGTCGGCACCGTGGCCGGCGGCCCCATCGGCGACCGCATCGGCCGCAAGGCGGTGATCTGGAGCTCGATCCTGGGCGTGGCGCCGTTCACGCTGATGCTGCCCTACGCCGACCTGTTCTGGACCGGCGTGCTGTCGGTGATCATCGGCCTGATCCTGGCCTCGGCGTTCTCGGCCATCCTGGTGTTCGCGCAAGAGCTGATGCCGGGCAAGATCGGCACGGTCTCGGGGCTGTTCTTCGGCTTCGCGTTCGGCATGGGCGGCATCGGCGCGGCCTTGCTGGGCAAGCTGGCCGACCTGACCGACATCTATTTCGTCTACCAGGTGTGCGCCTTCCTGCCGCTGATCGGCTTGCTGGCGGCGTTCCTGCCGAAGATGCAAAAGGTGGAGGCGGCGCCCGCCGCAGCCTGACGTTTAAGCCTGTACGCACGGCACGGCCGGGAGCGGGGAAGCATGATGCTTCCTTGCCCCGGCCGTGCCGTTTTTGGGGGCGCCCAAGAAAAAAGGCCGGAGCGCATAGCACTCCGGCCAACCGTTCTGCGAGGGAAGCAGAAGAGATGAAAGCTTGCCGCGCGCGCTTCAGGCGCCGGCCAAACGCGGCCTGTGGCCGTGGCCCGCACCATCCATGTAGCGCGCCACCGAGAGATCCTCGGAAGCGATGGCCGGGCGGCGGCCTGAAATCAGATCCGACAGCAGTTGGCCGGAGCCGCACGACATGGTCCAGCCGAGCGTGCCGTGGCCGGTGTTGAGGTACAGGTTCGAGACCGGCGTGGCGCCGACCACCGGCGTGCCGTCCGGCGTCATCGGGCGCAGGCCGGTCCAGAAGCTGGCCTGGGCGGTGTCGCCGGCGCCCGGGAACAGGTCGTTGACCACCAGTTCCAGCGTGGCGCGGCGCTTGGCGCGCAGGGTCTTGTCGTAACCCACGATCTCCGCCATGCCGCCTACGCGGATACGGTCGTCGAAACGGGTGACGGCGATCTTGTAGGTTTCGTCCAGGATGGTCGACACCGGCGCGGCGGCGGCATCCACGATCGGTACCGTGATCGAGTAGCCCTTGAGCGGGTAGACCGGGATCTCTGGCAAGGCCGGCACGTCGCGCAGCAGTTGCGGCGAGTAGGAGCCGAGCGCCACCACATAGGCATCGGCCTGCACCAGTTCCCTGCCGCATACCACGCCGGCGATCTTGCCGCCGGCCATGGCCAGCGCGTCGATGGCAACGCCGTAGCGGAACTTCACCCCCAGTTCTTGCGCCATCGCCGCCAGGCGGGTGGTGAACAGCTGGCAGTCGCCGGTTTCGTCATTGGGCAGGCGCAGGCCGCCGGCCAGCTTGCCGCGCACCCTGGCCAGTGCCGGTTCGGCGCGTTCGAGCTGGTCGGCCGACAGCAGTTCATACGGCACGCCGGCGTCTTTCAGCACGGCGATATCCTTGGCGGCGCCGTCCAGTTGCTCTTGCGTGCGGAACAGTTGCAGCGTGCCTTGCTGGCGGCCTTCATAAGGGATGCCGGTAGCGGCGCGCAGGTCGCGGAAGCAGTCGCGGCTGTATTCGGCCAGGCGCACCATGCGTTCCTTGTTGACCGCGTAGCTGGCGGCATTGCAGTTGCGCAGCATCTGCCACATCCAGCGCAGTTGGCGCAGCGTGCCGTCCGGGCGGATCGCCAGCGGGGCGTGTTCCTGGAACATCCACTTGAGGGCCTTGAGCGGAATGCCGGGCGCGGCCCAGGGCGAGGCGTAGCCGGGGGAGATCTGGCCGGCGTTGCCGAACGAGGTTTCCAGCGCCGGGCCGTCCTGGCGTTCCAGCACGGTGACTTCGTGGCCGGCGCGGGCCAGGTACCAGGCGCTGGTGACGCCGATGACACCGCTTCCGAGAATGACGACACGCATGGCAAGCCCCGCTGAATGTGTATGTGCTGAAGAACAGCTTGTTGAGTAGAGTATTCCGCTATGATATTGAGGAATATGTAGTGATTGTTTCTATATTTATTTGTAAATTCGAGAATAAATAATGAAAAATGATCATTAACGGGAAAGAACGACAAAGCCAGCGAAAAAATCAGCGAGAAAGCCCATGAGAACCCAGCAGCAATCGATCCGCACCCTCGACAAGCTTGACCACCGTATCCTCGCCGCGCTCCAGAAGGACGGCCGCATTTCCATGAAAGAGCTGGGCGAGCTGGTCGGCCTGTCGGTCACGCCCTGCATCGAGCGGGTGCGCCGCATGGAACGCGACGGCGTGATCACCGGCTACTACGCGCGCGTCAATCCCGAGTCGCTGGGGGCGACCTTGCTGGTGTTTGTCGAAATCACGCTGAACCACAAGTCGGGCAATATGTTCGAGCAGTTCCGGCGCGAAGTGCTGCGCATTCCCGAGGTGCAGGAGTGCCATCTGGTATCCGGCGATTTCGATTACCTGATCAAGGCGCGTATCCGCGGCATGGCTGAATACCGCAAGCTGCTGGGCGATATCCTGCTGCAGTTGCCGGGCGCGGCGCAGTCCAAGAGCTATGTGGTGATGGAAGAGATCAAGGAAACCCTGGCGCTGCCGGTCGACGAATGAGCAGGAGAGGGGCATGCCCTGAGGAATGGCGCTAACTGTAAGGGCGGCCTGGTCCCGGATTCCAGTTGCCGCCTGCGGAAGCAAAGCGGTTGCCTCGTCCTGAGCGCCAAGGCTCGCATCAATCGTGGCGGCCGATCATTTTCCCTGCGCTTGATCGCCCGCAATGCCGGTTTTCAGTGTCAGCAGACGCTTCCCCTGTTCTGCGCCTTGCATATCCATATAGCGTTTTTCCGCCATTTGTTTCATGCGCTCGATATCGTCAGTGGCCTGTTGTTCCGATCTGGCAGCATATGCCTTGTAATTTCTCTCGGCCTTGGTGACGGATGACGTTTTCAGCACGCGTTGGAAGGTCTTTTGCTGAAACAGAACCACGTAATAAGTCAGGGTATCGGGATTGAGCAACAGGCTCGCGCCGTATTGGCCGTTGTAAGTGGAGCGCAATTCCAGCAATGCCGGATTGGCGACCAGCGATTGCAGTTCGCTGATGTTTGTCGTTGTCGTCGCACTGGCCGGGTTTTCCGCGGCGGCCGGTTTCCTGGTCTTGGCGAGCGACCAGGGCGTGGCCGGCAGGGAGCAAAGCACGATGGCCAATGCGATAGCGAAGCGGCAAGTCGGCATGTAAATCTCCTTTGTGATGTTTTGGTTTTGCCCCGGCGTACGCGTCATCAATCGGTTTCTTCCGCCGTGGCCTGGTTGCCATCGATGATCTGGAACTTGCGCATTTTTTCCCACAAGACCTTGCGGCTGATGTTCAGGTAATTTGCCGTGTCCTGGCGGCGCCAGTTATGCGCGTCAAGCGCTGCGATGATTCTTGTTCGGTCGGCGTTGTCCCATTTCTTTTTGTCTCCGGGGTTGTCGCTATTGTCGGCTTCGATCCGGCTCTTGCGCAGCAAGTCGAACACGCGGTTGATGGCGTCCCTGTTCCAGTCGCCGAATTGGCGGTGGATGATCGTGACGCGCTCGGCGATGTTGCGCAACTCGCGCACATTGCCTTGGAACTGCGTTTGTGCGACCTGTTGCCGCAGCCATTCCGGGATTGCCGGCGGCGCCCGGTCAGGCGTTTCACCGCCGAGTGTGCGCGTGACAATGGCGCTGAAGATGGCCAGCTTATCGACAGCGCCGCGTTCTTCTATCGTAGGGACGTGCAGCTCGATCACCGCCATGCGGTAGTACAGGTCGGAGCGGAACATCTCCAGCCGCACCAGTTCGCGCAGGTTACGGTTGGTGGCCGCGACCAGGCGGAAATCGATATTGGTCTCGACGGTGGCGCCCAGGCGCGTCACCTTGTTCTGCTCCAGCACGCGCAACAGCTTGACTTGCTGATACAGCGGAAGGTCGCCGATCTCGTCGAGAAAGAGCGTCCCTTTGTCGGCCTGTTCGAAATAGCCTTTGTGCGCCAGCATGGCGCCGGTAAAAGCGCCCTTGGCATGACCGAAGAAATGCGATTCGAACAAGCCGTCCGGAATCGCGCCGCAGTTGACAGCGACAAAAGGGCCTGCTCCATAGCGGCTATGATTGTCGTGCAGCAGCCGGGCAATGCGCTCCTTGCCGACCCCGGTTTCGCCGGTGACCAATACATTCGAATCGCAATCGGCAAAGACCTTCGCCTCGTTCAGCAAGGCTTGCATGATGGCCGATTCTGCGATCAGCGGATCGTGCGGTTGTACGTTGATGGCGTGGCTGTGCATTTCTCCCGCCAGGCCGAATACCAGGCGGCGCAATTCGGAGCAGGTGAAGTCGAGCATCAGGATGTGCGAATACTCCGGCGGATAAACCCGCGAATCGTAGGCGCGCGGCGCTTCCGCCACCCAGATGACCGGCATGCCATGCGTTTTTTGCCATTCGTCGGCGTTGAAGCCGAAGCGATCGATCACGGTGACCGAGATCACGGCCAGGGAAGGCGCCTGCGAAACCTGTTCCTGCGTCAAATCGGTATTGTCGGCCCGGATCACATCGATTTCAAAACTGGCGAGGCAGCGCACGATGCGGTCGAAAATATCGGATTTTCCCTCCCATACGTAGACGTCGATGTTTTCCTTGAGTGTTTTGTTCTTCATCGCACTTCCTTCAACAGTCGGATGCGGCCGCCGGCCTTATTGCGCCGATATGCCGGACGTCTTTTGCCGTGCCTTGAATTCGCTTTGCCGTTGCGCAAGCAGTTCGCGGATTTCGACCAGGCGGGTATGCAGGTTGAACGCCAGAATCCACAGTTCGTTGATCAGGCGCCACAGCACCAGTACCAGCAAGGTCGCGCCGACCGACAGCGCCGCGCGCATGGCGCCGTTTTCGGGCAAGGTGAAGGCGGTAAACAAACTGCCGATGCCGGCGCTGATGATGATCACCAGGCCCACGCCGTAGGTCAGCCTGATCAGCAGCGGCGTTACCAGATGCTCGAAATTGATGTGGCTGCGCACGCCGTTCAGAAATCCTGTTTTTTTCATGGTCCAGAACCCATCAGTGTTAATAAACCAGTTTGACATTTGATCCTCCGCCGCAGTTGAGATCGATTAAGTTCACATCCACCAAGCCGATATTGATGCCCAGCAGGTTGTTGAGCAGGCCCGCCAGGGTGCTGCCCAGGCTATTCAGGATCGGCGTCAGCAGGCTTTGCACCAGGCCGAGCAGGGTCAGCAGCACATTGCTGACCGTATTGCCGCCGCTGGTCTGGTTGCCGCTTAATTGATTGGCCAGCGTGCATTGGTTGTAGTTGCCGCTCAACAGGCAGCCGACATTGCCGAGCAGATTGCCCAACAGGTTGACCACGCTGGTCAGCAGGCCGCTGACCAGATTGCCGACGCTGTTGAGCAGGCTGATCACGCCGGCGCCCAGGGAGTTGGTCAGCAACTGATTGACGCTGGCGCCCAGACTATTGACAAACGTGGTGAGCGACGTCAGGGAGGTGTCCAGCGTCTGTACCGCCGTATTGAGGATATTGCCGGTCGCGCTCAGCAGATTCTGCGCCAGCGTGATGTTGGTGATGCCGCCTTGCCCCTGATTGAGCAACTGGCCCAGCACGGTCGCCACCACGGCCTGCAGGATATTGCTGACGGTGGTGCCGAGTTGCAGGTTGTTGTTGCCGACGGTTGCCGTTTGTCCTTTGCTGAGCGTCACGCTGCCGGTGTTGTTCAGACCGGTGATGGCGAAGCTGGTGGTCACCTTTGCCGCGCCGTTCAGGAGATTGACCAGCGTCGCGGGCGTCAGGGCGCTGTCGCAAGCGCCCTGCGTCGAAAAGATCGAACCGGCATTGACGGTGCCCACGCAGACCTTGAGTATCGGCGCCGATACCGCGATGGTGGCGGTGTCGTTGCCATTGCTGTCCTTGGCGGTGCACATGTTGGTGATCGTGCCCTGGCCATTGACGACATCGATGACCATGGGCAGATCGACGTTGAGCAATCCCGCCGTCAGCCCGTTGGCCGTCACCTTGCTATATAGCCGGACCTGCGAGGTATAGGCCGTCGTGCCGACGCCGCCGATGCCGATCGACGGCGGTTCGACGATGCCGACCTGCAACTGGGTTTGGAGGATGCCCGGGACGTTGATAGTGAGCGGCAGCGCGGCAAAGTTGTGACTGTTGGCTACGCCGATGGCGGTGCTCAGCAATTGCAGCGCATTGATGTCGAGCTGCAGCGCGGCTTCGCCGTTGGCCGCATCCGCAAGCACGAACAGGCCGCCGCGGCCGGTGCTGTCGGAGATGATCTTGACCAGCTGGCCGCCCGCGGCCTGCAGGCCGAGCGCGCTCAGCAGGTTCTGCTGGCCGAGGACGATCGACATCGCACCCAGCAAGGCTTCCAGGGTACAACTGCCGTTGCTGCAGCCGGCGGTGTTGAGCAGCACCGCCTGCTTGATCGTGGCGACATCGGCCGTCAGCGGAATCTGAAAGCCGAGCGCGTTGAGCAGGCCGCTGGGCGTCACCGACACATTGGCCAGGCCGTTGTAGGAGACCAGCCCGGTGCCGTTGATGTTCACGCCCAGAGCGCTGAGCAGACCCGGCACCACGCCATTATTAATTTGTATTAACTGGGAGCCGACGGAAAAGACCGCGATCGGCGCCGATGCCGTGGCGATTGCCGTCGCGCTGATCTGCTGTGCGCCCCAGGGACCGAAGAAGTTGCGGACTGAACGCCGCAGCAGCACGCTGACCGCGGTCGGCTGCGGTTGTCCCGAGGGGGCAATGCCTCCAGGATACGCCAGATAGTTCGGCGAGGCGGGGATGGCAACCGGGTCCCAGTTGCCGCAAGTGACGGTCAGCGTTCCGGTAAAGCCCTGGGCAACCTGTGCATTGGCGCTGGCGACCTGGAATACCGTAGCGCATCGGTCATTCGTCAAGGCGTTCGATCTGGGCAGTTGCTGCGCACCGGCAATGGCGGCGAGATCCGCGATTTTTTGCAGGTCGCGTTTCTGGAAGAACAGGTAGCCGATATCGATCGAGGCCAGCAGGATGACCATGACCGAAATGAAAATTGCCGTCATCACGACAATCGAGCCGTGCTGGCGATGACGTGCCGCCACCGTGCATTGCCGCACCGGCATGCCGGGAGCTGATGAACGCGAGGGCGCGGGTGTGGTCATGGCGATCTCACTGGCCGCCGCCGATTTTCTGGATCTTGTTGCCGTAGGACTCAGGGATCGGGTATTTGTAGCTGTTCAGATAGCGTTGCCAGCTAAGTTCCGCCGTCGGCCCCAGCGTCGGCAGGGTGGGGGCCGCCTGGCTGCCATCCGCCTGCATTTGCAGCATGGCGCTAGTGGCGTCGCCTATCTGCGCCGGCGGTTTTTGGCTCGCAGGCATGTCTGCCGCCGGCGGTTTATTGTTGAGCGCTTCAGGTTCCCGCGATTGCGCGATTGCCGCCGACATGATGCCGGACGAGAGCGCGATCAATCCCCAGAATACGAATCTGCCTGTACGGCCTGGCCTGTTTGCTGACATGATGCCCCTCTCGGTGTGCAATGATTCAACGCATTACGCCCTGTCCATCCCGTCCGGTGTGCTCATCTTGCTGGTGCTGCCGTATTCACTCCGCTGTCTTCATTCCCGATCAATCGCCGCGGCGAAACCGCTCCAGCATCGACTGCATGAAGCCGACGCTGTTGTAGTCGGGCGCTGCCATGGTTCTCGTTACGGCTGCCGTGCTGATTGGCGTGATCGGCATGATTGCCGTCGTTGCGGTGACGGTTTCTGCCGTTGCGACCGCGACTGCTTTCGGCGGCGCTGTCTTGCCTTGCGCCGGCAGCGGAATCGGCTGTCCGCTGATTTCTCTGGCCTGGCGGAAGATTTCGGCGCGCGCATCAGGCGGGATCTCGGCCCGCTTCATCAAGCCATCGGCTTTGCCCGCCTCGTCCGTCAGCAGTAAAAACAAGGCCAGGTTGCTGAGGACCTTGCGATTGTCCGGGTCCAGTTCGGCTGCCTGCATCAGCGGCAGCCGCGCAGCGCGACGGTCGTCGCCATGCAGCAGGGCATAACCCAGGTCGCTCAGCACCGTCGCATTGACGGGGGAGAGTTGATTGGCTTTCCTGAAGTTCGCAGCGGCGGCAGCGTAGTCGCCGCGTTGCGCCGCCAGCAAGCCCAGGCCGTGCCAGGCGGCAGTCGCTTCCGGACCCGGCAGCAATTGCCGGTATTGCACTTCGGCGGCTGTCGTTTCGCCGGTCAGCCGCAGCGCATCGGCCCGCATGCGCTGCACTTCGGGCGAGCTGCCATAAGCGTTCTGATAGGCGTCGAGATGGGCCAGCGACGCGAAGTACAGGGAGCGCGCCTGCATTTTCCGGATCATCTCAAGATAGACCTGCTTGTTGTCCAGGCTGGGCTTTTCCTCTTCCGCCTGCTGCCGCTGCAAGGCCGCCTCGTTCTGTGCCGCGTAACCGCCGGCCGAGTTGCTCAACGAGGAACATGCGCCCAGCGCCGCCAGCAGCGGGATCAGGCATATGGCCGGAAACCGCCGGCGGATATTCTTTTCGGCCATGTCGATCATGATCATGTTCCCACCTGCGAGAGTGTGCGGATGATGGCAATGAAACCTGCGCCGCCGGTGATGATCAGCAGGCCCGGCAACAGGGTCAGCACCATGACGCCGGTCATCTTCACGGTGAGCTTGCCGATGCGTTCTTTCATCTCCATCTTGCGCTGCTCGCGAATCCTTTCGCTGAACTGCTGCAGCGGCTGCTGTACCGCGCCGCCGTAACGGTCCACCTGCACGATCAGGCGGCCGATGGAATTCATGTCCTCATTGTTGAACACGGTGGAAAAGCGTTTGAGCGATTGCTCGCGGGTGCGCCCGTTCAGGTATTGCTGCGCGGCGATCTGCAATTCCTTGCTCAGCACCGGCAGGGCGTGCGCAAATTCGTTTTGCACCACATGCAGGCTTTGATCGATGGATAACCCGACGCCTTGCAGCAGGCGCAGCAGGTCGATCAACAGGGGCAATTCTTCCGCGGCTTTGCGACGCCGCTCTTTTGCCTTGGCCAGCATGCCCCATTTCGGCACCATGTAGCCGATCCCGAAACCGAAGAAGCCGATGATCAGCAAATGCAGCACATCCTCATCGGCGCGCACGATCCAGGCAATGATGGGAATGCCGGCGCCGAGCAGTACACGCGTGGCGAAGAACAAGGCCTTGCCGCGGATGTCGTTGACGCCGCACTGGTCCAGCAATTGCCGGTCTTCTTCTGCGACCAGTTGCCGGCCCAGCGGCGTGTCGACCCATTGCGCGGCATAGTTCGCCAGATGATCCAGCCAGCGCTGCCTGGACGGGACGACCGGCGGCTGTTCCGGCTCCGGTTGCTGCTGCCGGGTGTCGATGCGCCGGTTCAAGACTTTTTCGCTGCGCCGCAATTGCCAGTCGCGCAGCAAGAGGGCGCCGGCGATCAGCAAGGCTGCCGCTGCCAGCAGCAGTATGGAGATGACGATCAGGTGTTCCTGTTCCATGGTTCCCTCACACTGATTTGGCCAGCCGGTATAACCAGTAGGCGCCGACGAATTCCATGACGGCGGCGCCGAACAGCAGTTGTTTGCCGACGCTGTCGTCCCACATCAACATGAACATGTCGTTGTTGAACATGATCATGAAGGCGCCCAGGCCTATCGGCATCAATGCCAGCACCCAGGCCGATAACCTGATCTCTGCAGACAGCGCCAGCAATTCGCTTTGCGCCTGCTCGCGATCGCGCATGAAGGAGGCCATGCGATCGAGCACCGTGTCGGCGCGGCCGCCGAAGCGCAGCGCCACGCCGATGACGGCGGCCACCAGGTTCAGTTCGGTCAGGCGAAATGTGCGGGCCTCCTGCGCCAAAGCATGTTCGAGGCTGCGGCCGGCCTGTATCAGCAGATTGGCCCGATTCAGCGGCTCTTTGAGCGGCGCATCGATGGTCAGCAGCGCCGCCTGGAACGACGATTCCAGGCTATTGCCTATCGTCGTCAGGCGCACCATCGTGTCGAGAAAGGCCGGCAACTGATGCACCATCTTCTGATGGCGCCTGGTGGTTTTCAGCCAGAAACGGAAATACGCCAGCACCACGTACATCAGCACGACGCAGATGGTTGACAGCACGCCGCCGAAAACCGCCGCCAGTATCGCCATCGCCAGGCCCGGCAACAGCAGCCCGGCATAAAGCGCGATTCCCGGCACGACGCCCGCGCGCAGCCAGAAATGGCGCCACAGGCGGGGACCGGGTTGCGCCGGCAGGAACAGCGGCTGATCGATGCCGTCAGTTTCGGCGTCGAACGTGGGCGCCATGCTGCGGATCTGCTGATTGACGAAGTCCGACGTGGCGCTTTGATGCAGCCGGGACTTGGCGTTTTGCCACAGCAGGATGCCCAATGCCAGCAACAGCACTGCAACCGCCATCAGCCATAATGCGGGGGCCGTCATCAGTTTCTCCGTGGCGGGGCGCCGTCGCCCGCGTTTTGCATCAGGCGCCGTTTTTGCAACTTCGGCGAATGCGGTTGTATGCCCAGCGACACCCAGCGATCCTTTTCCTCGCCATCGGGCGTGTTGTAGCTTTCGTGGCGATACAGCTCCTGGGTGGTGATGATGTTGTCGCCGACGCCGGTGACTTCTGTGATCGACATGATGCGGCGCCGGCCGTTGGACAGGCGTGCAATCTGCACGATGAAGTCGAGCGCGCCGGCGATCTGCCGCCGCAGGCTCGACTCGCTGCCCTGGAAGCCGGCGAAGCCGGCCAGCATTTCGATCCTGTGCAGGCATTCGCGCGGCGTGTTGGCATGGATGGTCGCCATCGATCCGTCGTGGCCGGTATTCATGGCTTGCAGCATTTCCAGCACTTCGGCGCCGCGCACCTCCCCCACGATGATGCGGTCGGGACGCATGCGCAGGCTGTTGCGGATCAGGTCGCGGATGGTCACCGCCCCCGAGCCTTCGAAGCTGCCGATGCGCGACTCCAGTCGCACCACATGCGGGTGGTTCAACGACAGTTCGGCAGTGTCTTCGATGGTCACCACGCGCTCGTTGTTGGGGATGAAGAAGGCCAGCGCATTGAGCAGGGAAGTCTTGCCGGAACTGGTGCCGCCGGAGATCAGGATATTGCAGCGCGCCTTGACCGCCTGCTCAAGCAGGTTGAACAGCTGATCGTTGAGCGTGCCGAGTTCTTGCAGATCGGCCGGCTTCAGCGGGTCTTTGCGGAACTTGCGGATCGACACCATCGGGCCGTCCACCGCCAGCGGTTCGATCACGACGTTGAGGCGACCGCCGTCGGGCAGGCGCGCGTCGACCATGGGATTGGATTCGTCCAGGCGGCGGCCGAGCGGCGCCAGAATCCGGCGCACGATGCGCAGCAGGTGGTTGTTGTCGGTGAAACGCAGGGTTTCCCGCTCCAGCACGCCGTGGCGCGACACGAACACATCGTTGTAGCCGTTGATCAGGATGTCCTCGACGGCGGCATCGCCCAGCAGGTCTTCCAGCGGCCCCAGCCCGGCCAGCTCCTTGGTCAGCGAATCGGCGATCAGGCGCACCTCGTTTTCATTGAGCGGTATATGCCGCAGCCGCACAAAGCCATCGACGTCCAGATTGACGAACTGCTGGATCGCGGTGCGCGACCAGCGGCCGAATTCCGCGCCCAGCTCTTCGATGCGGGTAAGAAGGTTGTCGTAGGCAGCGGTCTTGATGTCCTGAAACCGCTGGGTGTTGACGAAGGATTCATTGTCGTCGGCCAGATCAATATGTTCGTTCATCGCGCTTTTTCCTTATCTGCATCCATGACGTTTTTTATCGAAACAGGACACCGGACAGCCAGCGGGAAATCGTCCCCGCGCCATTTATTTTCACTACTGCGCCCAAGGTTTTTTCGACCAGCGTCTCGAGCGCATGGAGATAGGAATCGCTGCCGACGATTTCATGCAGCAGCTTGCCCTGATTGGCGCTGCTCATCAGCGATGCGGTGCGATCCGGTATCGCCGCTGCCAGGTTCAGCTGGAAGCGTTCGGCGATCTGCTCGGCGCTCATGCCGTATTGTTTGTTGTAGCGATTGACGATCAGCTGCCGCGGCGGAGCCGCCGTTGCGTGTGCATGCAGGTCGAGTTCGGCAATCAGCGCCGCCAGCGACACCAGTGAGCCGGCGCTCTGGTCGGTCAGCAGCCATGTCTGGTCGGCCGTGGCGGCCATTTTGCAAGCCAGCGCAGGATCGGAAAAACCGCCCAGGTCCATCACCAGCACGTCGAAGTACGAGCGCAGCAGCGCCAGCACCGCCACGATATCGGCGGCGGCCAGGCCGTTGATGTCGTGCGCGCTGCGCGGGATGGAAATGATCTTGATGCCGCTGTGGCTGCGCGTCAGGGCCGTCTGGATCAGCGTCTGGTCCAGGCGATGCCGGCTGCGCACGACGTCGGCGAAATGAAAACTGCCGGAGGCATTCAGATACAGCTGGCCGTCGCCGGCCGGCAAGCCAAGATCGAGCAAGGCGACCCGGAATTCGGCCTGGCCGGCGATGTGGCGCTGCTGCAGAAGGTCGGCCAGATGCACCGCCATGGTGGTGGTGCCGATGCCGGCGCGCGCACCGAGCAAGGCGATCAGGACGCCTTGCTGAGAATCCTGTGCAGAGGAGGGCGATGATGCGCCCGATGCAATCAGCTTGCGCACGACGTCGCGCGCTTCGACCGCCGCCGCCGACATGTCGATGAAGTAATTGACGCCGGCGCGCAGCGCTGCCACCGCGCCTTCCGGGTAATTCATCGTGCCTACTGCGATCAGCAGGCAATGCGGCATCTCCCTTTTCAGCGTCTGCGCCAGTGCGACCATATCGGCCGCGCAATTGGCGATGCTGCTGCCGCAATTTCCCGAGAAGTCCAGAAAGACCAGGCGTGGCCTGGATTCCCCGATCTGGGCGGCGAGCAGGGGCAGCGTCACCAATTCCTGTTGCCGGACTTGCCACTCGTTCAATGCTTGCGCCAGCCAGCGCGCATGCACTGCGTTTGACGAGCAGAAGACAAACCGGTTGGCGTCAGCGATGGTGGTGGCGCCGTGATCAGTTTTATCCATAAGAGAATTCAAGAATGATCTCCACGGTTATTTTGAAAAACCGGGCAAATCGTCGCCGCCCGCATTGCCCAGCAAGTAGGCGCTCCACGCATTGGCCGGCGTATCGAGATTTTCCTTGTCGGCGCCCGGCATGGCCAATTTGACGCCTTTGGCGATCGGATTGACCAGCCTGGGCGTGACCACGATGACCAGTTCCTTTTCATCCCGCGAATAACTCATGCTGCGGAAAAACGTGCCGATGATCGGCAAGTCGCCGAGGAAAGGCACCTTGCTGACGCTGGATTTGGTGGTGCGCGATACCAGGCCGCCGATGACGAAGCTCTCGCCGTCGCCCAGTTCGATGGTGGTTTCGGTGCGGCGCGTGGTGATGGCCGGAATCGAAACGCCACTGCTCACCAGCGCATTGGCGTAATCGATGTCGCTGGCTTCCGGCGCCACCTTCAGCGCGATGCGATTGGGCGCGAGTACGGTTGGCGTCACGGTGAGGCCGATGCCGAACGGCTTGTAGACGATGGTCGTGGTGCCCAGGCCGCCTGACTGGGGAATCGGCAGTTCGCCGCCCGCCAGGAAGCTGGCGGTCTGGCCCGACAAGGCCGTCAGCGTGGGTTGGGCCAGCACGCGGGCCAGGCCGTTGTTCTCGATCAGTTCCAGCGACGTTTGCAGATTGAAGCTGCCGCGCTTGAGGCCGGTCACCAGGTTGAACGCAGAACTGGCCGGCGTCGCCAGCGGCACGCTGGCCGACAGGTTGTTGCTCAGCTCGAAGGTGAAGTTGCCGCGCGCCAGATTGAACAGGAAGCCGAAACCGGCTTCTTTGAGCGCCGTTTTGCTGAATTCGACGATTTTCACATCAATCTGCACCACGCCACCGGTGGCGATGGCGGCGGTGTCTATGACTTTGTCCTTGCCCACGGCGTTGGCGGCAACCGCACCGCTGTAAGCGTGTTCCAGCAGCGAGGGCGACTGGCCGCGCAGCAAGGCGCTATCGTCATTGATCTGCAGTTCGGCGCCGCCCGGGGCCGGCGGCTGCTGGCGCTGCAACTGGCTCTGTACCGTGACTTGCCAGACGCGGCTGCCGCCGTTGCGCTGCCATGCGGTGACAGTCGTCGTGCCGGCTTTCTTGCCGACCACCAGCACGCTGCCCTGGCGTTTTGCGGAGCCGCGCAGAACCACGATATCGGCCACGTCCGGATTGGCGACGGCGATGCGCTCCAGGCCGCCGGGGATGGCCAGCTCGCGTTGCTCATGTACGCCGATATGTACACTGGCATCGTCCGCCATGACTGAGATTGTCGGCAGCAGGCTTGTTGCAACCACGAGAGCCTTGCATATATTCATGTTCATCCCCATGTCGGTCCGGCACAAATTCCAGGTTCAGGCTGCGGCGCAATCAGAAATTAACGTTCTCCCGATGTGTTCCCTTGATGACTTCCAGTGTTCCGGCCGCATGCCTGTTCTCTCCGGCGGCGCCTTTGCGAGGCGGGGGAGAGACGGCGTTCCCTTTGTCCTTGCCGCCGCTCCAGCTGGACAGGTCGATGCCGGCAAATGCCTGGTTGTCGGCCGTCTTCAGGGCGTCTTTTTGGCTGCCGCTCAGTTCGGGCTTGTTGCCCAGTACCTTTTTCGGCGCCGCAAACAAGTCGCCATCGGCCACGCCGGCGTCGTCGGGATGGCGCAGCGCCAGGCTCAGCTTGCCGTTCTGCATGGCCAGCAGCAACGGATTGACCTGATCGACCGGGGTTGCCAGCACGGCCGTGCGTGCCTGGTTCTGGGATGGATTTCTGGGCAGGGAGTCGCCCGGGGCTTCGCCGATCACGTTGGCGCCGTAGGCCAGCACCAGGCGTCGAGAGGCCAGCAGCCGCGCCTGGCTTTTGTCGACATCGGTACCTTGTTTCAGCGTGAAAAATACGTCCACATAATCGCCTGCCTCGATCTTGTTGCCGGCCGCGGCGACTTCATCGATGGGAATTGCCACCGCACGTTCCCCGGCCTCCAGCTTGAGCGCCAGTCCGTGCACGAGATTGCTGTCCGTGATGAGCGTTTCGGCGGCAATATCGGTCGCCGGAATTTTGCCGATGACGCTGCGGATGTCCCGATATGTTCCGGTAATGACGGTCGGCAAATTGAGCAGCTTGACGTTGTCGGCGGTGATCGGTACGCCTTTTTCCAGTTTCCTGGCGGCCACCACGTTGGCATAGACGGCGCTATTGGCCATTGGAGCGTTCGCCGGAACGATCACGGCCGGCTCCCTGCGCCCCATCCACCAGGCCAGCGCTGCCAGACTCGCCGCCAGCAGCAGCAGTATCACCGCCGCTATTTTGGTTAGTTTGCTCATGCGAACATCGCTCCCGTGAAAGTCACGGCGGTATCCGTCAGTTGATCTGGACCACTGCCGAACTGCTTAACTGGTTGGGCACCAGCACGCCTATCAATGAGCCGAGCACCAAGGGAACCAGCGGATTCTGCTGGTAGTTGGGATAAGTGACGGTCACCTGGTAGCATGTGCCGCCGTTGGCGTTGTACGGGCAAGCGGCGAGCAGGGCGCCGGTGAAGGTGATGCGGTTGCCAAGCCACGATGCGACGCTGCCGGGGCCGATTGCCGCGCTTTGCGCATTGGATGTGCGCACGCTTGTGGTGGCGGCATAACGCATGGCGGCGCGGGCTCCCTCGCTTGCCGCCAGCGTGATGGATTGCTGGGCGACCAGAATCAGGCCGTAAGTGATGATGCTGTAAAAGATGATAAAAAAAACCGGAAATACCAGTACGAACTCCAGTGCGGCAACGCCGCGCTGCCGATAGGCGGCAGACTTGGCAGCGCGGCTGCGCCGGTTTTTTCTGAGCGGCCGCAGCAGGCCGGACCACTTCCGGCGTAATGCCATGCGGAAAATGGTCCACAGATACTGCGACGCCAGCACGGTCAGGCAACAGCATGTCCATATTCTTGCCATGGCTATCTCCTTGATGCATGCATCCCGCTTCAGCCCTGTCTGTACAGCATCGTCAGGGCTGCCGCGATCGCCAGATAGGCTGCGTACGGAATTCCCTGCCGTCCTTGTCTTGCATGGCACATGCGCTGGTATAGCGCGTTATCGGTAATTTTTTCTATGGCCCACGCCATGCCTGGCAGCAAATACATCATTCCTTGCCGCGACAGGTAGATGGCGACTGCATGCACGCCGGCCAGCAAGCTGCCGATCAGCCAAAGCGGGATCAGGTACTGCGGCCCCAGCAACAGTCCCAGCAAGGCGAAGAACTTGGCATCGCCGGCCCCCATGGCGCGCAGGGCATACAAAGGGATGAACAAGGCCAGGCCGACTGCTCCGCCTATGAGCGATTGCCATCCGTCAATGCCGCCGATGCCATGTCCGGTCACTGCCAGCCACGTCAAGTGCAGCACTAGAAAGAACAACAGAAGCCTGTTCGGCACCCGCCTGAACAGCAGGTCGTACACCAGCACGCCGATGTACAGAGGGAGCAACAGGATCGTCATGGGCAAAATCCCCGCATCAGGAACGGGGATGCGATATGCGGATGTAACCGCATGTGCCGCACGCGCATTCCTGATCTCCCATTGCACATTGGCTCAGACCGCCGCAGTGAGCGCGGTGACAATCAGGCCGAAGATACGAATCAGTTGCGTGCGAGCGCTTTGTAGGGAGCCAATGATGGCTACGACGATCAGGCCGGCGATCAGGCCGTATTCAATGGCGGTTGCGCCTTCTTCGTCGTGCAGGAATTGCATGATTTGGTTTTTCATATTCATCTCCAGGATCGTGTAAAAGTCGGTTTTCTACGTCCGCATTTCGGCAGCCATGCATTTCCCGGCCACGCCGGATCACCGGCCGCCCTCTATTGCGATCACGTTCGTCAGCGCCATTTCATCGCATGCTCCTCTCTTCGGAATAACCCGCGTCCCCGGTGCTGGCGGGCAATTGGAAAGACTGGCGCGCCGTTGCACATTGGCTCAGACCGCTGCGGTGAGTGCGGTGACAATCAGGCCGAAGATACGAACCAGTTCTGTGCGGGCGCTTTGCAGGGAGCCAATGATGGCCACCACGATCAGGCCGGCGATCAGGCCGTATTCAATGGCGGTTGCACCTTCTTCGTCTTGCAGGAATTGGATCAGTTGGTTTTTCATGTTCATCTCCTGAATCGGGATAAAAGTTCGTTCGCTATATCGAATTTCGGCAGTCATGCATTTCCTGGCCACGCCGGATCACAGGCCGCCCTCTATTGCGATCACGTTCGTCGATACCATTTCATCGCATGCCCCTCTCTCCGAAACAGGCCGAATCGCCAGTGTTGAGCGGTACTCGGCAAGACCCTTCTTCGATTGTTCGGAGATGCCAGTCGTCGAAGGTGTTTTCTTAATCGAATTGATAGGTGTAAGACATATTCAGACGCAAAGGCCGGTCGCTGGAATTGATCGGTTTCTGGCCGACGGGCTGGGCGAGCGACAGGTCGAGCGCATAGTGGCGCTGGTCCGAAAAACGTACGCCGGTACCGACAGAGGCGATCTTGTTGTGCGCCAGATCGCCCGAGTTGACATAAGCCCGTGAAGAATCCGTCATCACATAGGGTTGAATCTGTTTCAGGTAAGCCGCATCGAAAGGAATCGCATGATTCAGTTCCAGCGACAGACCCCAGCCCTGGTCACCGGCGATCTCGCCGGCCGGATAGGCCAGCCCGAACAGCTTGGAGCCGAAACTGATTTGCTCCGATAACGGCAAGACGCTGCCGCTCAACTGCCCGCTGCCGCTGAACGTGGCGCCGAATCCGGCCGGCAACTGATAGGTTTGCGTAAACAGCGTTTTAAGCCGCGTGAAATTGAGATCGACATTGCTGTTGGTCAGGCTCGCGCCCGCCGTATTCATGCCTTGATAGAGGCCAAGCGACAGTTGCGTGCTGCCTTTTTCAAGCAGCTTGGTCCAGGCCATTTCAAGGCTGAGCGCGCGGATGCTGGAGCGTACTTCGATCACCGGTACCGGCGCAGGCACGGAGCGGGTGTAACGCACGGTGTTCTCTGTCGCATAAGCCCCGCCGGCGAGCGTGAGGTTGGTGCGGTTGTCCAGGATCAGCGGATAACTCAGCGTGGCGCCGGCGCGCCGGGTTTTGTTCAGATAGGTCGCGTTGAACTGTTGCGCGACCAGGCTCTGGTTTTCCGGCTCGCCGCTGTAATCCGACAGATTGAGCTGGAACTGCAAGCCTTGCTTGCCGAGCGGCTGGGTGTAGGCAAGTCCGTAATACTCTTCGTTCAGAGGGCCGCGCGGCACCAGTGTGCTGACCGTAATTTGTTCGCCCAGCGGCGTCAGGCCGTTTTCGGTGGCGCTGATGATGCCGCGCAGACTTGAGGTCGCATTGTCCAGGCCGACCCCCACTGTCACCGCTTTGCGCTTGACGTTAAGCACCATTTCCGCCGCGCCGTCGGTGGCTGGCGGCGGTTTGACCGTGGCGTTGATGAGCATGCCGGGTTGCAGGCTCAGGATGCCGGTGATGCGCTCGAAAGTCGCATTGCTCAGCGGGCGATCGTTCTTGAGCTGCTCGGCAATTTCGCGCAGACGCCCTTCCGAAGCGCCCGGGTTGCCTTCGATATTGACTTCGCTGACATAACCTTCCACCACATTGACGACCACGATGTTGTTGTCGAAGGTCTGTGCCGGGATAAAGGCGAAAGACAGCGGATAGCCTTTGTCCTTATACATTTGGGTGACGTTATTGGCCGCTTGCAGCAACTCGGCCACGGTGACTTCCCGATTGGCCAGCCCGGAAAATTGCGCAGCGACGGCGTCGAAAGGCAGGGTCTTTACTCCTGCGATCTGAAAACGCGAAGGCACGATGCGACTGGCCAGCAAACGTTGCAGTGCCGGATCCTGGTCTTTCTTCTGAATATCGACGCCCATCGTTTGTGGCTGGGCGGATTCCACTTTGGGCAGGCTATCGAGCGGATTGCCTGCGCCGGGGCTGCGGACATCTGCCGCATTGGCGCCAGTAAAAGGCAGCGCCAGATACGACATATAGAGTGTGGTGATTAAGGCAATGCTATTGGTAGTTTTCTGCATAGCAACTTCCCTTTTGCTAGCATATAACGTTCTTTATTTTGTCCCCAAGTGCCATGCATCTGCGGTGTATTCGCAGAGAGCAACGTAATTATTAAATCAAATGGCAACTTAATAATTAGTTTAATTTTGACCAACGTCAAATATTTTTGTGAATATTCTGTTGCAAACACGCAAACGCATGTCGGGATAACGCTCGGCTAAGCGAGCGCACTCACGGTTTTTCCCCGTATTGACGACAGCGCGTAATTAATTGTTTTTTTCGAACAGCATGTCGATGGAATGGGGAGCGCTTCGTGATGAGAAGATCCTTGGGACGCCAAATTTCTTTTTCCAACGGTAATAACTTTGCTTTGAAACGCCGGCTTCCTGGCAGGCATCCTGAACAAGGTCGCCGGTGGCGACAAAGATTTCGATCTGTTGCAACTTGCTGAAAATTTCTTCCAATGTGTATTGTTTGAGCGACATATTGTTTCCCCTTGATGGATAGGAATGCGCGCCGTTTGTTGTTGGCATCAAAGTCGGCGCGCATGCTGTCGTGATTATTTTTTAGCCCCGAGCAAGTTGCCCAGCAGGTTGGTGACCGGGGCCAGGATGTTGTTGGTGTTGCCTGTGGCGCCGGCGCCGCTGGTCACGGGCGCGGTTGTGACGACCGGCGCCACCGCAACGGTAGTCGTGACGGTATTGCCGGAGAGGGCGCCGGTCAGTACGGTCAGCGTATTGGTGACGGGCGCCAGCAAATTGGTTGTGCCGGTGCCGCCGGGGACCGTACCGAGTCCGCCGCCGACCAGCGTGCCGATGGTATTGGTGACAGGCGACAACAGGCCTGTGCTGGTGCCGCCGGCGAGTCCGTTCAGGCCAAGGCCGTTGGTCAGGGCTACGACCGTATTGGTGACGGGGGCGAGCGGATTGCCTGTGCCGCCGCCGATTGTGCCCAGTCCGCCGCCGACCAGCGTGCCGAGCGTGATGGTGACCGGCGCAAGCAGTTTATCGGTGCCGCCAATGCCACCCAAGTTACCCAAGCCGCCGGTGAGAGACGCCAGCGTATTGGTCACGGGGGAAAGTAAATTGCCTGTGCCACCCGTGCCGGTGCCACCCAGATTGCCCAGGCCGCCAAGCAAGCCGCCGATAATATTGTTGTTTGGCGTTGTGCCGCCGACAGGTTGCAGCAAGATGCCGGCCGCGTCGACGGTATTGCCGGCCGAGGTGACGATGCCGCCCAGGTTATTCACGATTGGCACATCGCTGTTGGTCACTGTGCCGCCGAGATTACTCACCGTTCCGCCCAGATTCGTCAGCAAATTCTGCACGGGTTGGCCCAGGCCGGTTTTGGTCCCGACCGTTTGGGTGAGCGTGGTCACCTTGCTGGTAATCGGAACGATCACGTTGCTCAGTGTTTGCGTAATCTGTTCGACCGGGCCGGTCGTCAATAGCTGGGTCACCGGTGTTGCCAGACCCGATACCGTTTTACCGGTTTGAGTCACAAGGCCGCCCAGGGGCGCGGTCACCGGCGCCAGCGCGGACAATGGGCCGCTGCCCAGATTGGTCACCAGCTGTCCTGCGCCTTGTACGGTTTTGCCGGTCTGGTCAAGCACATTGCCGGTACTCGCCACGGTCACGCCGACCGGATTGTCAACGATGCCCATTTGCCCAAGACCGCTGCTGATGCCATTGCCGAGAGCGGAAACGATGCTGCCGGTATTGGCGACGACATTGGACAAATCGGTTTGCGTTTGCTGCGGCACGATCGGCAAATTGAGCGAGCCGACGGTTGTGCCGACCCCGGAGACGGCATTTCCTGTTGCGGTGACGATGTTGCCGACGCTGCCGGAGACGGTTCCGGTTGGGGTCACTGTCGGAGTGGTGCCGCCACCGCCATCACTTCCGCCGCCATCACTTCCACCGCCGCTGCCGCCATCACTGCCGCTGCCACTGCCACTGCCACTGCCCAAACTGGTGCCGGTGGAGCCGCTGCCGCTGGCGCAACCACTCAGCGCCAGCATGAAGGCAAGAGCCGCAGCGCCCCAAATGCGTTGATTTAAGATGTTCATGTTCACTCCCCTTTGTTCGAATTCAAACTCAGATGTGAAGACTCGGCATATCTAAAATGGCAAAGTGCGTGCCATGAGAAAATGACCGGCTCCTGATCTGCTTCAGTATTTTCGGGAGAGTGATTTTTTCTATTTAAATCAATGACTTACTATTTATTTTTGGTCGGATTAAAAATTTTTTGATGTGCATGGAAGATGTCGTTACGTGTTCTTTGTAACGTTACGTCGGGAACAAAATGTTTCGGATAAGGTGTGAGTTGCCGATGGTTTGTCCGAGCCGAAGGTAGTCCGGATTTGGCCGCACTGTACTCTGTTCCCGCTGTCGCGACTGTACATGCAGCCGCGCGGACGCCTGTCCTAGACTGATGAATCCTGGAATCAATCCGTTCGCACCGAGATCATGGCTAAACCGAGAATCGAGCAGTACAACCAACCCGCTGGCGGTTGGGGCGCGCTGAAGTATGTGGCGCTGAACCTGGTCAAGGAACACGTGGCCGACGGCAAGGGCATTCGCACCCTGTTGTCGCAGAACCAGCCTGACGGTTTCGACTGCCCCGGTTGCGCCTGGCCGGACCGCGAACACACGTCCACCTTCGAATTCTGCGAAAACGGCGTCAAGGCGGTGGCGGCCGAAGCCACCAAGAAGCGCGTCACCGCCGAGTTCTTCGAGCAGCACACCGTGGCCGAACTGATGCAACAGTCCGACTATGAGCTGGAAGAGCACGGCCGCCTGACCCATCCGATGGTGTACGACGCGGCCACCGACAAATACCGCAAGATCGACTGGCAGGGCGCGTTCGCGCTGATCGGCAAGCACCTCAACGCCTTGCCCGATCCGGACATGGCCGATTTCTACGTCTCCGGCCGCGCCAGCAACGAGGCGGCGTTCCTGTTCCAGCTGTTCGTGCGCCAGTACGGCACCAACAATTTCCCCGACTGTTCCAACATGTGCCACGAGCCGACCAGCGTCGGCCTGCCGGGCACGGTCGGCATTGGCAAGGGCACGGTGCTGCTGGACGACTTCGACCTGTGCGACACGCTGCTGCTGTTCGGCCAGAACCCGGCCACCAACCATCCGCGCATGATGGGCGAGCTGCGCCACGCGTCCAAGCGCGGCGCCACCATCGTCGCCATCAACCCCTTGAAGGAGCGCGGCCTGGAGCGCTTTGCCGACCCCCAAAGCAAGGTCGAGATGCTCACGCTGGGCAGCACCCGGATCAGTTCCATGTTCATCCATCCCAAACTGGGCGGCGACCTGGCGCTGATCAAGGGCGTCATCAAGCGCACCATCGAACTGGACGACGAAGCCCTGGCCGCCGGGGGCGAGCGCGTGCTGGACGTCAGGTTCATCGAAGAACATACCGCCGGCTTTGAAGCGTTTGCCGCCGACGTGCGGGCCGAAAGCTGGAGCGAGATCGTGGCAGAGTCCGGCGTCTCGCGCGAAGACATCGAGAAGCTGTCGCAGGTGTACGTCAAGGGCAAGGCCGTGATCGCCACCTGGGGCATGGGCCTGACCCAGCACAAGCATGCGGTGGGCGCGATCCAGCTGCTGTCGAACATGATGATGCTGCGCGGGAATATCGGCCGTCCCGGCGCCGGCCTGTGCCCGGTGCGCGGCCACTCCAACGTGCAGGGCGACCGCACCGTGGGCATCGACGAAAAGCCGACCGCGGCCTTCCTCGACCGTTTGGAACAGGTCTTTGAATTCAAGGCGCCGCGCCATCACGGCAACGATACCGTGGGTTCGGTCATGGCCATGCTGGAAGGCCGCACCAAGGTCTTCATCGGCCTGGGCGGCAACTTCGCCATGGCCACGCCCGACACCTACCGCACCTTCGAGGCGATGCGCTCATGCAACCTGACCGTGCACATCACCACCAAGCTCAACCGCAGCCACCTGGTGCATGGCAAGGATGCCCTGATCCTGCCGACCATGGGCCGCACCGAGATCGACGTGCAGAAGTCCGGCCCGCAAGGCGTGACGGTGGAAGACTCGATGAGCATGGTGCACGTCTCTTACGGCATCAACAAGCCGGCCTCGCCGGACCTGATGTCGGAGACCGCGATCGTGGCCCACATGGCCGAAGCCACCATGAAGTCGCGCCACAACGGCAAGAAGATCGACTGGCTGTGGTACGCCGAGGATTACTCGCGCATCCGCGACGCCATTGAAAAGGTGTATGACGCCTTCAAGGGCTACAACGAGCGCATCGCCCATCCGGGCGGTTTCCACCTGGGCGTGGCTTCGCGCGAGCGCGTCTGGAAGACCGATACCGGCCGCGCCAACTTCATCGTCCATGCGATCCCCAAGGACACGCCGATCCACCGCGCCCGCAAGATCCACGGCGACAAGCTGATGACGCTGATGACCACGCGTTCGCACGACCAGTACAACACCACCATCTACGGCATGGACGACCGCTACCGCGGCGTGTTCGGCCAGCGCCGGGTGGTGTTCATCCATCCCGAGGATTTGCAGATGCTGGGCCTGAAGAACGGCGAGTGGGTCGACATGGTGAGCGTGTGGGACGACGGCGTGGAACGCCGTGCCGATGGCTTCCTGCTGGTCGAGTACGATATCCCGCGCGGCTGCATCGGCAGCTACTACCCGGAAACCAACCCGCTGGTGCCGCTGGAAAGTTTTGCCGACCGCGCCCGCACGCCGACTTCCAAATCCATTCCGGTGCTGTTGTCGCGCTCGGTGCTGCAGCCGGCCGCGGCCTGATCGCCATGGACGCCGAAGATGCCTTGCCGCCGGAAGTGCTGGCCATCCTCGGCGAGCTGCAAGCCGACCATGAGCGCAACGGCGGCGTGCCGTTGTCGCTGGCGCGGCTGTCCAAGCGCACGCAGTTGCGCATGAGCACGCTGCGGCGTTTTCTCTCCGCGTTGGAAGAGGCGGGCGTGGTCCGGGTGGAGTTGAATGAAGACGGCACGGGGAGCGTGCAGTTGTTGCTGCCCGGCGCCTGATTGTCGGCGTGTCTTCGATACGGCGCGATGCGCCTACTCAGTCCGAACGGCTATTCTTATCTTCAGTACGACATCCACCGTTCGGACTGAGTAGGCGCGCCAGCGCCGTATCGAAGGCGTTCCGTGTTTCTCAGGCGGCCAGTTCCTCCACCAGTTTCCCCACCAGCTTCAAGGCCTGCTCGATCTCGCGCGACCACGGATAGCTGTAGTTGAGCCGGATGAAATGGCTGTAGCGGTTGGTCGCCGCGAAGATGCGTCCCGGCGCCACCGTGATCCCCAGCGTCAGGCAGCGCCGGTACAGTTCCATCGCATCCACCCCCGCCGGCAATTCCACCCATAGCACATAGCCGCCTTCCGGTTCCGACACTTGCGTGCCGTCGGGGAAGAAGCGCAGCACGAAATGGCGCATCAGGTCGCGCTGCTGGGCGAAGGCGCGGCGCACCCGGCGCAGGTGGCGCTCGTAGCCACCCTGGGTCAGGTATTGCGCGATGGCCCGTTGCGGGACGGTGGGCGTGGTCAGCGTGTTGAGGAACTTGAGTTTTTCCACCTGCTCGCGATAGCGACCGGGCATGGCCCAGCCGATACGGTAAGCCGAGGTCAGGCTTTTGGAAAACGAGGAACAGTGCAGCACCAGGCCTGCGCGGTCGTAGTTCTTCAGCGAAGAGGGGTGGGCATTGCCGTAGTACAGCTCGCTGTAGACGGCGTTTTCGATCAGCGGCATCTGGCGCCGTTCGGCCAGCCGCACCAGTCTTTCCTTCTCGCCGTCGGGCATCAGGAAGCCCAGCGGGTTCTGGAAGTTGGGCATCACCATGCAGGCCGCCACCGGCTGCGTTCTCATGATGTGCTCCAGCGCATCGACATCGATGCCGCGCCGGGGATCGGTCGGGATCTCCAGGGCCCGCATGCCCAGGCGTTCGATCGCGTGCAGCATGGCGTAGAAGGTCGGCGTCTCCACCGCGACGGTGTCGCCAGGACGCGCCACTGCCTGCAGGCACAGATTGATGGCTTCGGTGGCGCCGACCGTCACCACGATTTCCTCGGGATCGACCTTCAGGCCGTTTTCCAGGTAGCGCCGCGCGATCTGCCGCAGCAGGTCGGGGTGGCCCGGCGGCAGGTCGTCGAACACGCTGGAGTGGCTGGCGCTGCGCGTGATCCTGCCGGCGTACTGGGCCACCCGTTGCGAGGGAAACAGCGCCGGATTGGGGTAGGGCGAACCCAGCGGTACGGTGCCGTCTTGCTGGATGGTCTTCAGGGTGGCCAGCACCAGCCGGCTGACGTCGACCTCGGTGGACTGCTGGTAGGCCGGATTGTCCTGGCGCGCGCTGCGCCTGGCGGCCGGCTTGTCGCCCGCCGGCGCCTGCTCGCGCACGAAGTAGCCGGATTGCGGATGGCTTTCGATGATGCCGCGGCTTTCCAGCAATTCGTAGGCGCGCACCACGGTGGTCACGCTGACCTTGTGCTGCTGGCTGGCGATGCGCACCGAGGCGATGCGCTCGCCCGGGCGCAGCACGCCGTCGTGGATGGAAACCGCCAACTGGTCGGCGAATTGCTGGTACAGGGGGATGGCGGCCATGGCAGGGCGGGCTTGGGACCGAGGTTAAGTGTCAGGACTGTCGGCCTGTATTTTACAAGGCGCGGGCCATGGCGACGATGGCCGCCTCAGGCCGGCAGGCTGATCACCGCGCGCAGGCCGGCAGGCCGCTCCGCGCCGCCGCGATTTTCCAGTTCCAGCCGCCCGCCGTGCGCCTCGACGCATGAGCGTGCAATCGCCAATCCCAAGCCGACGCTGCCGCCATCCTTGCCGGCATTGCGGTTGCGTGCGGCATCCAGGCGGACGAAGGGCTTGAATACTTCCGGCAACTGGTCGGCGGCGATGCCGGGGCCGTCGTCGTCGATATGGATCCGCAGGGAGCCGCCGGCTGCCGGGGATACGGCCAGCCGGGCGCGCTGGCCGTAGCGCACCGCATTGTCCACCAGGTTGCCGATGGCGCGCTTGAAGCTCACCGGGCGGCAGCGGTAGGGCAGCGCGTCCGCGGCGTCGCCGCGCAACTGCACGTCGCGGCCCTGGGCCAACTGGTCTTCCACCACATCGCGCAGCAGCGCGCGCAGGTCGATTTCGCGGGTGTCTTCATTGCCGGCATCGTCGCGCGCGAAGCGCACCGTTTCTTCCACCATCACGCGCATTTCTTCCAGGGTACGGATCATGGCCGTCCGCAATTGCGGATCGTCCACCATCTCGGCGCGCAGGCGCAGCGAGGTGATCGGCGTGCGCAGGTCGTGGCTGATGGCGGCCAGCAGGCGGGTACGGTCTTCGATGAAGCGGGTCAGGCGTTCTTGCATGAGGTTGAAGGCAGTGGTGACTTCGCGTGCTTCCGACGGCCCGCTGACCGGCAGCGGGCCGAGCTGCTCGCCGCGGCTGACGCGTTCGGCGGCATGCGCCAGCGCCTTGATCGGACGCAGGATGCGGCGCACGAACAGGAACACGATCACCAGCACCGGCAGCGTGCTGACCGGCACCGAAAAGCGCAGCGGCCGCATCCATGCCTGCGACATCACGGGATGCTGCAAGCTGTTGATCCATTGCCCGTCCGGCGTGCGCATGGCGATGCGCAGGTCGCCCTGGCGCGCGCTGTGGCGCACCAGGCTCACGCGGACATCGCGCGCTTGCAGGCCCAGCAGGGTTTGCAGTTTTTCCCTGATGGCATCCTGGTCGTAGCCTTGCTGGCTGCCTGCGTCGATGGCGGCGGTCTTGTCCAGCGCGTAATCCGCATTGCCGTCGCGTATGGCCTCCAGCGCCTGGCGCGCTTGCGGCAAGGCGCCCAGCCGCCATGCCATGGCGGCATGCGCGACCATCTGGTCGCGCGAGATGGAGTGGATGGTTTCGCCATTGGTGAGCACCACCGACAGGCCGATGGCGTGCGCGGCCACCAGCCCGAGCAGCAGCAGGCCGATCAACTGGCCGGCCATGGTGCGCGGCCACAGCCTCATGGGAGGGCGGGTTCGGCGCGGACCTGCGCGGCGAACAGGTAGCCGTTGCCCCATACGGTCTTGAGCAGGCTGGGGCGGCGCGGATCGGGTTCGAGCTTCTTGCGCAGGCGGCTGACCTGGCTGTCGATGCTGCGGTCGAATGCCTGCGCATCGGCGCCGGCGGTCAGGTCCAGCAGCCGGTCGCGCGAGAGCACGGTATTGGGATGGGTCACCAGAGCGCACAGCAGGCGGTATTCGACGCTGGAAAGAACCGTGGCGACGCCGTCGCGGCCGCGCAGTTCGCGGCGCTCGAGGTCGAGCGTCCACTCGTCGAAGAGGTAGCGGTGGACGGCGTCATGGCCGGCACTTTTCTCAGGGGCATCGCCCGTAACGGCGACGGGCAGGCTGCGCGCGATCCGGCGCAGCACGGTCTTGATGCGCGCCACCAGCTCCTGCGGTTCGAAGGGCTTGACGATGTAGTCGTCGGCCCCGGTTTCAAGGCCATTGACCTTGTCCGCGCTGGACGACATCGCCGTCAGCAGGATCACCGGGGTGCCGTATTGCTCGCCGATGTGGCGACACAGCGAAAGGCCGTCTTCGCCCGGCATCATCACGTCCAGCACCGCCAGGTCGAACGCTTGCCGGCGCAGCAGGCGGCGCGCCTGGGCGGCGTTGAACGCCATGCTCACCAGCATGCCCTGGCGGCGCAGGTAGGCGGCCAGCGGTTCGCAGATGTCGAGGTGGTCGTCGACCACCAGGATGTGGCGATCGGCAATGGGGGGATATTCCATATGTTGCCCTTCTCGGATTGCATCGGGAGGCTGGTGGGTGGGGCGGCGGCGGGGTTGCCACATGTTGACAAACTTTTTCTGATTTTAAATGAATATAATTCTCATTTGCAAATGCAATAAAACTCCAACCTGATCACAATCCAGCGCCGGTGTGGCTTTGCGGGGACTTTCCCGGCAGGGGATCGCTTGCGCCTGCGTTTTGCGAGGGGAGGGCAACCAATATGATGGGGAACAGCACCATGCAACAATCGAAACAGGAATTCATGCCGACCCGTGCGGCGCTGGCTGTCGCTGCGGCGCTGGCGATGCTGGCGATGACAGGGGGCGCGGCCCAGGCGCAATCGGCGTCGGCGGCGTCGGGGCTCAAGGAAGTGGTGGTGACCGCCACCGGCTTCGAACAGGAAGTGGTCGACGCGCCGGCCAGCATTACCGTGATCACGCAGGAGCAATTGAAGAAGAAGCAATTCCGCGACCTGACCGATGCGCTGTCCGATGTGGAAGGCGTGACCGTCACCGGCACCGCGACCGAGAAGGATATTTTCATCCGCGGCCTGCCCGGCGCCTATACCCTGATCCTGGTGGACGGCAAGCGCCAGAGCACGCGCGACGCGCGCACCAACGGCAACTCCGGTTTCGAGCAGTCCTACATCCCGCCGCTGGAAGCCATCGAGCGCATCGAAGTAGTGCGCGGCCCGATGTCTTCCCTGTACGGTTCCGACGCCATGGGCGGCGTGATCAACATCATCACCAAGAAGATCGCCGACAAGTGGGGCGGCGCGCTGACGTTCGACACCACGCTGCAACAGCATGGCGACTCCGGCGATTCCTACCAGGGCCAGTTCTACCTGAACGGCCCGATCGCCGCCGACGTGCTGGGCCTGCAATTGTGGGGTAAGGTCTACAAGCGCCAGGAAGACCGCATCCTCAACGGCAACACCAAGGCGCTCGATACCGACTTCACCGCGCGCCTGGCGCTCAGGCCCAACAAGGATCACGACATCCTGCTGGAAGCCGGCACCACCCAGGTGCGCCGCGACGCGTCTTCTTACCATACGCTGGCGGCCACCGCGGCGACTGCCGACAGCTATACCGAAAACCCGCGCGACCATTTCTCGTTGTCGCATACCGGCCGCTATGGCTGGGCGACATCGGATGTGACGTTCTCGTACGAGAAGGCGCAGCGCAAGAGCTACACCGAGAGCCCGGTCGGCAGTGATCGCTATACTCAGGCCGCACGCGCGCCCAAGATCGAGAATGCCGTGCTGGACGGGAAATTAAGCATGCCGCTGGGATCGCACTGGCTGGTGCTGGGCGGGCAATGGAACGAAGGCAAGCTGACCGACCAGAACCCGGGCCTGCGCACCGGGATCGACCAGCGTTTCAGCATCACGCAGAAGGCCTTGTTCGTCGAGGATGAATGGAAGCTGGCCGATGCCTGGTCACTTACCGGCGGCCTGCGGCTGGATAACCATGAGGTCTACGGCAACCATTGGAGCCCGCGCCTCTACAGCGTGTGGCATACCACCGACAACCTCACCGTCAAGGGCGGCATCTCGCGCGGTTTCCGCGCGCCGGATATCCGCACCATCGCGCCGGGCTATGCCTACACCACCGGCGGCGCCGGATGTACCTATGGCCCCACCGGCACCTGCGGCGTGATCATCGGCGACCCCAACCTGAAGCCGGAAACCAGCACCAGCTACGAGCTGGGTGCGCTGTGGGACAACAAGGCCGGCCTGTCCGGCGGCGCCACGCTGTTCTATACCGACTTCAAGGACAAGGTCAGCAACGCCCTGGTCTATAACGCCGACGGTTCGATCGCGCGCTGGTCGCAGGACGCCAATTACCGCCTCTGGTACAGCTACAACGTCGACCGCGCCACCATCAAGGGAGTGGAGTTGACCGGCCGCTGGCAAGCCACCAGCCGCCTGGCGTTGAAGTCCAACTACACCTACACCGACTCGCGCCAGAAGGGCGGCAGCTATGACGGCTATGCGCTGGCGCGCACGCCCAAGCACATGTTCAACTTCCGCGCCGACTGGACGCAATCGGATGCCTGGAGACTGTGGGCCGCGTTCAATTACCACGGCAAGGAAGTCAACGCCGCGGCACGCGTGGGTACCGCCGGCACCACCATCTCGTCGTCCGGCGTGAAGGAGTACAAGGCTTATGCGCTGGCCGACATCGGCACTACCTATGACATCGGCAAGCTCACCAGCATCGCTGCGGCGATCTACAACATCACCGACAAGCGCCTGGACGAGCAAAGCTTCAACACCGTCGGCGATGGCCGCCGCCTGTGGGTGAGCCTGACCCGGCGTTTCTGATGACAGATATCCTGCATTCGCGCCGCCGCCTGCTGGCGGCCGCCTGGTTGAGCGCCTTTCTTCCCGGCCTGGCCCGGGCCCAGCCGGACTTGTCGAAAAAGCTTGGCCCGAGCATCGCCGACAGCGGCTCGGCCTTCTATCGTTTCGAGCGCTTCGGTCTGCGTTCGGAGGATGGCGAGCGCAGCTACCGCGTGATGCTCGGCATTCCCCGCCGCGCCGCGCCGGCAGCGGGATATCCGGCGATCTTCCTGCTCGACGGCAACGCCGCGATGGCAGCCATCGACGAACGCCAGTTGCAGGCGCTGGATGCCGCGCAGCCGCCGGTGATCGTCGCCATCGGTTACGACACCGAACTGCGTTTCGATGTCAGGGCGCGCGCTTACGACTACACCCCGCCATTTCCGGAGGGGCAGGCCGATGAGGAAGCCGCGCGCGGCCGCAAAGGCGGCGGGGCCGACGTATTCCTCGATCTGCTTGAGCGGCAGGTCATGCCGCGCGTGCGCGCCATGGCGCCGTTGGACAGTGGCCGGCTGGCCTTGTGGGGGCACTCCTACGGCGGGTTGTTCGTGCTGCATACGCTGTTTTCCCGCGGAAAACTGTTCAGCAATTACATTGCCGCCAGCCCATCGCTATGGTGGCAGCGCGGGGTGATCCTGGATGAGGAAAAGAACTTCGAACATGCCAGGGCCGCCCCCGGCGCCCGCCTGTGGGTGATGGTGGGGGAAGCGGAGAGGCGCGAACGCAAGGTGGCTTCGCAGGGCGATGCCCAGGCCGATGCCCAGGCGCAGTCCATGCTGGCATCGCGCGGCGGGATGTCATCCCGGGCCTTGCCGGACATGATTGCCCGCCTCCAGGGGAGGAGCGGCCTGGAGGTCTGCTTGCGCAGTTTCCCCGGCATGGCGCATGGGCCGATGTTGCCGGCGTCGCTGGAGCCGGCCTTGCGCATTGCCGCCGGCTTGTCGCCCCATCCAGGGGAATAGGGCTTTGTATCGCTATGTATCGCAAAGTAAAAGAGCGGCCAGGGGCGTGCCATTGGCGAATGGCGACGCTATAATTGAGAATTATTATTATTTGAAAGAGATGGCGGGGAGCCATCGCCGCGCCATGAAGGAAGCCAAGGACGCCAACGCAGCCAAGCAACTACCGGATCAGAAACGCCGCGCTTTCTGGCTCAAGCACTTGCACCAATGGCACTGGATCAGTTCCGGCATGTGCCTGGTGGCGATGCTGGCCTTCGCGGCGACCGGGTTGACGTTGAACCATGCGGCGCAGATCGAGGCCAAGCCCCAGGTCAGCCAGCGCCATGCGCAATTGCCCGAGACGCTGCTGGCGCCCTTGCGGCGGCAGGCTGAAGCCGCCGACGGCAAGGGCGCCAGCGCCAGGGACGGATTGCCGGCGCCGGTGCGCGACTGGATTGCGCAACAGCTGTCGGTGGCGGTGGGCGCGCAGGCCGCGGAATGGTCGGCCGACGAGGTGTATGTCTCGCTGCCGCGCCCGGGTGGCGATGCCTGGTTGAGGGTGGCGCTGGAGGACGGCAAGGTCGAATACGAAAAAACCGACCGCGGCTGGATTTCCTACTTCAACGATTTGCACAAGGGGCGCAACACCGGCACGGCGTGGAGCTGGTTCATCGATATCTTCGCCGTGGCATGCCTGGTGTTTTGCATCACCGGCCTGTTCTTGCTGCAGATGCATGCGGGCAAGCGCCCGGCTACCTGGCCGCTGGTTGTGCTTGGATTGGTGGCGCCGCTGTTGCTGGCGATCCTGTTTATCCATTGAGTCCGGCGCATGGCCGGGCCGGTTTCACCTGTTTTTTTATTCGTCGTTTTCCATCGTTTTCATCTGCATCCGTCAGCGAGGCCAGCCTTATGAAACACCAGCAAGATCCGGCAAGAAAATCCGCATTGCTCAAGCCCACCGCCCTGGCATTGGCCATGGCAGCCCTGTTCGTTGCGACGGTTCCGGCCGGCGCCGCCGACATGAGCCTGAAGATCGAGATCCCCACGCTCAATGTGGCCGAGTACCACCGCCCTTACCTGGCGGCCTGGGTCGAGCGCGCCGACCAGAGCGTGGCCGCCAACCTGGCGGTCTGGTACGACCTCAAGAAAAAGGACAAGGAGGGCGAGAAGTGGCTCAAGGATATCCGCCAATGGTGGCGCCGCAGCGGCCGCGACCTGCAGATGCCGGTAGATGGCGTCAGCGGCGCGACGCGTCCGGCCGGCGAGCAGAAACTGAACTTCGGTTCCGCTAAAGGCCCGTTGGCCAGCCTGGCGCCGGGCGACTATGTGCTGATGGTGGAAGCCGCGCGCGAAGTCGGCGGCCGCGAGCTGGTGAAGCTGCCGTTCCAGTGGCCGCCGACATCAGCCCAGAGCGCCAAGGCCCAGGGCAGCAGCGAACTCGGGGCCGTCTCGCTTGAACTGAAGCCCTGATTTCTGCCTCGATTCGAGTCCTGAATCGAGTCCTGCATCGAGTCCCGTTTTCCATTTCCACAATCAAAGAATCCAGACCAAGGAGCCAACATGAATTTTTCCCTCAAGCGCACCGTGCACGCCTCGATGAAGGTCGCCGCTTTGGCGCTGGCGATCAGCCTGCCGCTGTCGGCCCATGCGCATCGCCAGTGGCTGCTGCCGTCGGCCACCGTGCTGTCGGGCAATGAAGCCTGGGTGACGGTGGACGCCGCCGTTTCCAACGACCTGTTCTACTTCGAACACTTTCCGTTGCGCCTGGAGGGCCTGGCGGTGACCGGTCCCGACGGCAAGCCGGTGCAGGCGGCCAATGCCGCCACCGGCAAATATCGCAGCACGTTCGATGTGCAGTTGAGCCAGCCGGGCACCTACAAGATCGCCGTGGTCAACAACGGCGTGTTCGCCAGCTACAAGGTGGACGGCCAGCAAAAGCGCTGGCGCGGTGCCGCTGAAGCCCTGGCCAAGGAAATTCCGGCCAATGCGCAGGAACTGAAAGTGACCCAGGTCAACGGCCGCGTGGAAACCTTCGTAACGGCTGGCAAGCCGACCCAGACCGCGCTGGCGATCAGCGGCACCGGCCTTGAATTGCAGCCGATCACCCATCCGACCGACCTGGTGGCGGGCGACACGGCCAGCTTCCAGTTGCTGCTGGATGGCAAGCCGGCTTCCGGCATCGACGTGGAAGTGGTGCCGGGCGGCATTCGTTACCGCGACAAGCTGCAAGACAGCAAGGTCAAGACCGATGGCGAGGGCAAGTTCAGCGTGAAGTGGAGCGGCCCGGGCATGTACTGGATGCAGGCCAGCGTGTCCGACCAGAAGACCACGCTGCCGCAGGCCGCGCAGCGCCGCGCCAGCTACATCGCTACCGTGGAAGTGCTGCCCTGAGGCCATGAGGCTTTGAAGCTCTGATCGTTCCAGGCACCCGCAATGCGGGTGCCGTTTTTGTTTTCGGGGAGGCGCGGCAAGCGTTTCCCCCTTGCATTGGGTTTGTCAGCCGATGTCCAACCGTGTACTGATTCCGCTTGACCTGGACGAGCCGCCGGTATTGCCGCCGGGCGTCGTCGAACATCGCCTGTCCGGCGCCGCCATGGGGACTTCCTGGAATGTGCAGGCGCTGGCGCCCAAGGGCGTGGCGCGTGAATCGATCGCGGCCGCCGTGCAGGCGCAACTGGAGCGGGTGATCCGCGAGATGAGCACCTGGGAGGATGATTCCAGCCTGTCGCGCTTCAATCGCGCGCCGGCCGGCAGTTGGCACAGTTTGCCGGACGCTTTCCATACCGTGCTTGATGCCGCGTTGACGATGGCGGCCGACAGCGGCGGCGCTTTCGACCCGACCATCGGGCCGCTGGTGAATGCGTGGGGTTTCGGGCCGGAGAGCGAGCGCGCTGCGCCGTTTCACGAAGTGCCGGCCGAGGATGCGCTGCAGGCGGCCCGCGCGCGCTGCGGCTGGCAACGCATCGCGCTGGACCGTTCCACGCGCAGCGCGCTGCAGCCGGGCGGGGCCTATCTGGATTTCTCCGGCATCGCCAAGGGCTATGCGGTCGACCTGGTGGCGCAGGCGTTGCGCGCAGCCGGTTGCGTGAGCTGGCTGGCCGAAGTGGGAGGCGAGCTTTCCGGCTTCGGGGTGAAGGCGGATGGCCAGCCCTGGTGGGTGGCGCTGGAACGGCCGCCGCAGGATACGGCGGCGCAAGGCCTGCTGGTGGCGCTGCACGGGCTGGCGATCGCCACCTCGGGCGACTACCGGCGCTATTTCGAACGCGATGGCCGGCGCTATGCGCACACCATCGATCCGCGCAGCGGCCGTCCTGTGCGGCATGACCTGGCATCGGTCACGGTGCTGCATCCGCAATGCATGGTGGCCGATGCATTGGCGACGGCGCTCACCGTGCTGGGCGTGGAAGAGGGCATGGCCTTCGCGCGCGAACGCAATATCGCGGCGCTGTTCATCGGCGGCGCCGCGTCCGGTTTCGACGAAAGCATGACGCCGGCTTTTGCCGCCATGATGGATTGAGGGCGCGATGGGCAAGCTGACGGCATCGACTTCCACGCAACTGGTCGCTTCCTGCGCCGCGGCCGTGCTGGCCGGCTGGGGCGCTTGGCGCGCGCACATGACCGACAGCATGCAGGGCCGCTGGTTGCTGGCGGCGTTGATCGCGCTGGCGTATCTGGTGTTTTGCACGCTGACCGTATTGAAGTACAAGCGTACGCGGCGCGAGCAGGAAAAATGGTGGGCGGCCGATGGCGACCGCACCGATCCGGGCGCCGCCGCAGGGACGGTATTGGTGGTCTTCGCCAGCCAGACCGGCTTTGCCGAGCAACTGGCGTTGCAGTCTGCGCAAAGCCTGCGCAAGGGCGACATGGCGGTGCGTGTGCTGCCGCTGGGCCGGCTCACGGAACAGGATTTGCAGGCGGCGCGCCAGGCGCTGTTCATCGCCAGCACCACCGGCGAGGGCGACGCGCCTGACGGCGCCGCGGGGTTCGCGCGCCGCATGGCTGACGCGGCAGCAGATGCATCGTTGGCTGGCCTGGAGTTTGGCGTGCTGGCATTGGGTGATCGCAGCTATGCGCGCTACTGCGCCTTCGGCCATGCGCTGGAGGCATGGCTGCGCCGCCGTCACGCCCGGCCGTTGTTCGATACGGTCGAGGTCGACAATGGCGACGAAGGCGCGTTGCGCCATTGGCAGCACCAGCTTGGCGTGCTGTCCGGCCATACCGACGATGCCGACTGGAGCGCGCCACGTTACGGCCGCTGGCGCCTGGCGCAGCGCCGCCTGTTGAATCCGGGCAGTGCGGGCGGGCCGGCGTTTCACTTGTCGCTGACGCCGCTGGACTTGCCGGCGCCGCAATGGCAGGCCGGCGATATCGCCGAGATCGGCCCGCGCAACGGCGATGAGGAAGTGCATCGTTTCATGCGGACGCTGTCGTTGGCAGGTGAGCCGCTGGCACGGGAGCTGGCGGGCCGGATGCTGCCGCAGGAAGCGGCGGCCATCGATGCCTTGCGCGGCCTGGCGTCAGAGCAAGTGCTGGCGCAGTTGAAGCCCTTGCCGCATCGGGAATATTCCATCGCCTCCTTGCCGCAAGACGGCACGCTGGATCTGCTGGTGCGCCGCATGGCGCAGGCCGATGGCCGTCCCGGCATCGGCTCCGGCTGGCTGACCTTGCATGCGCTGGAAGGGCAGGAGATTGCGCTGCGCGTGCGCGGCAACAGCGGTTTTCACGCGCCGCCCGACGCCAGCCCGCTGGTCCTGGTCGGCAACGGCACCGGGCTGGCCGGTTTGCGCGCCCACTTGCGCGCGCGGGCGGCGGCCGGGCATCGGCGCAACTGGCTGGTGTTCGGCGAACGTTCGCGCGCTACCGACTTCTTCCATCGCGACGAGATCGAAGCCTGGCAGGCGCAGGGGATACTGGAACGCCTGGACCTGGCGTTCTCGCGCGACCAGGCCGAGCGCGTCTATGTGCAGGATCGGCTGCGCCAGTCGGCCGATGCGCTGCGCCAGTGGGTCGGGCAGGGCGCGTACATCTATGTCTGCGGCAGCCTGCAGGGGATGGCGGCGGGCGTCGCGGCCGCCTTGCAGGACATCCTCGGCGAAGAGGCGCTGATCGCGCTGGCCGAGCAAGGGCGCTACCGGCGCGACGTGTACTGAGAGCCTGTTCGTGAACAGGTTCCGAGGCCGGCGGCCGGCGCATCCGGTGTGCGGTTTTCCCGATCCTCTGGCCGGTGTTGTGGGCTATTCTTTTTCGATGATTTGCGTTTTCTGCCCGTTGCGCGAGAAAATGGGGCGTCAAATCAAAGAGAGAAGAACAAAATGAGCATATTCACCAGCTTTCTGCTGATCCTTCTCCTGGTGGTGATCAGCGCCTTCCTCTCTTGCGCCGAGATCTCCATTGCCGCTTCCCGCAAGATTCGCCTGGAGATGATGTCCAAGGAGGGCGATGCCAATGCCGACCGCGTGCTGGCGCTGCAGGCGCAGCCGGGCAATTTTTTCACCGTGGTGCAGATCGGGCTCAATGCCGTCGCCATCCTCGGCGGCGTGATCGGCGAGCCGGCATTGACGCCGCACATGCGCCTGATTGTCGAAGCCTTCTATCAAGGCCCCTGGGTGGACAATATCAGTTTCACCATGTCCTTCCTGGCGGTGACCGCCTTCTTCATCCTGTTCGCCGACCTGATGCCCAAGCGGCTGGCGATGGTGGCGCCGGAACGCGCGGCCGTCGTGCTGGTCAAGCCGATGCTGTTGCTGGAAACCCTGTTCAGGCCACTGGTATGGTTTTTCAACAACCTGTCGAAATGGATCTTCACGCTGTTCGGCTTGCCGCAGGTGCGCCAGGAGGTGATCACGCCCGGCGAGATCCATGCGATGGTCAATGCCGGCGCCCAGGCCGGCGTGCTGCTCACGCAGGAGCATCACTTGATCGAAAACGTGTTTGAGCTGGAGAGCCGTTACGTGCCGTCGGCCATGACGCCGCGCGAGAGTATCGTCTACTTCCTGTTGAACGATAGCGAGGAAACCATCCAGCAAAAGATCATCGATCACCCGCATTCGCGTTTCCTGGTATGCGACGGCAACATCGACGCCGTGTTGGGCTACATCGACAGCAAGGATGTCTTGAAGCGCTTGCTCAAGGGCGAACGCTTTTCGTTGGCAGACAAAGGGCTGGTGCATAGCCCCTTGTCGATTCCCGACAGTCTGAACCTGTGGGAGGTGCTCGAGCGCATGAAGGCGATGGACGAGGACCTGGCCATCGTGGTCAACGAATACGCGCTGGTGGTGGGCATCATCAGCATTACCGATGTCACTAACGTGTTGATGGGCAATTTGCTGTCCATGCCGGAAGAGGAGCAGCAAATCGTGCGGCGCGACGAGAACTCATGGTTGATGGATGGCTTGACGCCCTTGAACGACGTGATGAACGAGCTGGACATCGAAGAGTATCCGAACCCGGTCGGCTACGAGACGTTGGCCGGTTTCATCATGTACATGCTGCGCAAGATCCCGAAAAAAACCGACTTTGTGCTTTTTTCCGATTTCAAGTTCGAGGCGGTCGATATCGAAGGAAACAAAATCAACCAGTTGCTGGTCACTCGCTTCAAACAAGAAAAGGGCGAGCCGCAGAGCAGCAAGGAAGCTGCCGGCGATCTCTGACCATCCGGTCGACACCAACATGACGGGGCGCGCGTGCCGCATTGCAGCGGGACGCCTGCGGGCGGGAAAGAACAGGAACCCGCATGGATATCCGCCGTCGCATCCTCTCTCTTCATTCGATTCTTTTTGCCGCCTTTGCGAGCCGGATCGCCAAGGCGTACTCCAGGCTGTCGCCCGGCCTGGGGCCGCGGCACAGGCCGAAGCGGCGCACGGCATTGCGCCTGCTGCCGGCGCTGGCGCTGCCGGGAGGATGGCTGGCGCAGGCAACGCCGGTACAGGCCGCGGGCAAGCCGCCCCTGATGCTGGCCAATGTGTATCGCGAGGGCGTGCCGCTGGCCGATTTCTGGGTGAGCGAGAAATACGACGGCATTCGCGCCTATTGGGATGGCCGCAGCTTGCTCACGCGCGGCGGCGAGGTGATCCAGGCGCCGGCATGGTTTACGCGCGGTTGGCCGCAGCGCGCGATGGACGGCGAGTTGTGGGGCGGGCGCGGGCGGTTCGAGCAGACCGTCTCCACGGTGCGCCGGCAAGTGCCGGATGAGCAGGCGTGGCGCAGCATCAGTTTCATGGTGTTCGATCTGCCGCAGGCGCCGGGAAGTTTCGATCAACGGCTGGCCGCCTTGCCGGCGCTGGCGGGGGCGATTTCGCAAGACTGGGTGGTGGCGGTGCGCCAGCGCAAGGTGGCCAGCCATCGGGCCTTGCAGGGCTTGCTGGACGAGGTGGAAAAGCAGGGCGGCGAAGGCCTGATGCTGCATCGCGGCGCCTCGTTCTACCAGGCCGGGCGCACTGACGACCTGCTCAAGTTCAAGTCGATGGAAGATGCCGAAGCCAGGGTGGTCGCCTACCTGCCCGGCAAGGGCAAGTATGAGGGCATGGTCGGCGCGTTGGCGGTGGAGACGGCGGATGGGATGCGTTTCAATATCGGCAGCGGCCTCACCGATGCGCAACGTCGCGCGCCGCCGCCGCTGGGCAGCACGGTCACCTATCGCTTTCGGGGCCGGCATGCCAGCGGCAAGCCGCGTTTCGCGGTGCTGCTGCGGCAACGCAGCGATTGAGGCAGACAGGGCTTTTGCCATTCAGGCAACAGGCGTCCAATTTTTTTGAGAATTTTCTTATATTCAAGCCAGGTCGCGCTGACGATACTGGGAACCGTCACCTGCTCATGAATTGGTTGTGCTCGTGGGGGAGCCGGTGGCGGTAGTAAGGTTGTAATGGAGTGGGGAGCCCGCATCCGAAAGGATGCGGGCTTTTTTTATGCGTGAACCATCTGTGGTTTGGTGCGTGTACGGCTTGCGTGCCGCTCAGAGCGGCGCCTTGCCGCCGAAGTTGCGCTCCGAGATTTGTGCGTTGAGGGTCCAGAAATCGTACAGCACGCCCAGCAGGAACACGCCGCCGGTGAGCAGGTAGAGGATGCCGGTCAGCCACTTGCCGATATACATGCGGTGCACGCCGAAGATGCCGAGGAAGGTCAGCAGCAGCCAGGCCACCGAATAATTGCTGTTGCCGCCGATGAAGCGGCGGTCGGCTTCGCGGTCCATCGAGGGGATCAGGAACAGGTCGATGATCCAGCCGATGCCGAGCAGGCCGAGGGTGAAGAACCAGATCGTGCCGGTCACCGGCTTGCCGTAGTAGAAGCGGTGCGCGCCTGTGAATCCGAAGATCCAGAGCAGGTAGCCTAGTGTTTTGCTATGGGTGTCGTTAGTCATCCGGGCTCCGTATGTAAGTTGTGTGAGGTGTGTGATGCCTCTGATTTTTCGGGAGGGCGGCCATATTGTAGTCCACCCTTCCGGAGCCCTATCTTAGAACCTGTTTGATGTCTCGCCAAGATTTCCGCCATCTGCTGCCTTCTTTCCGGCGAGCCTTCAGATACGGTTGGCCGGCAGCCTGCGCGCGCCCAACAGCGGCCTTTGCACGATTTGCGTCAGCAGCACGCCGATCAGGCTCACGCCGCCGCCGATGGCGTGGTAGAGGTGCATGCTTTCATCGAGCCAGGCGATGGCGAACAGCGCGGTCAGCACGGGCAGGAGGTTGATGAAGATGCTGCAGCGGCTGGGGCCGAGTTTTTTGACGCCTTCTATCCACAGGAAGGACAGCAGGATCGACGAGCCGATGCCGGAGTAGCCGATCAGCGGCAGCGTGCGCGCATCGAGCGCGGCGGCGCCGGGTTTCAGCATCAGGAATTGCGGCAGCATGAACACCAGCGCGGCGATGGCCTGCATGTAGATCGCCTGCCAGGCCGGCACGTTCATCTTCCAGCGTTTGAGCAGAACGCCGTACAAGGCGTATGACAGCGCCGCCAGCAGCATCAGCGTATCGCCGAGATGCACGCCGCCGCGCAGCGCCGCCGAGATGTCGCCCTGGCCGACCAGATAAAGCAGGCCGAGGAAGGACAGCGCGCCGCCGCCGGCCATGCCCAGGGTGACGGCCTCGCCCAATGCCACGACCGAGAGCAGGGCGGTCAAGAGCGGGATCAGCGCCGTCACGATGGCCATGTTGGTGGCCGTGGTGCTTTCGGCCGCGCGGTAGGACAGGCTCTGGAAAACGGCCATGGCCAGCAGGCCGGACAGGGCGAGCTGCCACCAATGCCGGCGGATCAGGGCGCGGTTGTTCCACAGCGGCCTGAGGACGAAGGGGCTCATCAGGAGCAGCAGCAGGACCAGCCGGTAAAAGGTGATCGCCACCGGCGAAATGGCCGAGGCGGCCAGCTTGGAGACGATGACGTTACCGGCCCAGAGCACGATGGCGAGGAAGGGATAAAGATAGGAAGTCAGTGGCATGGCATGAACGCAGATGGGTGGATGGAAGGTCGGGCGGATGGAGGATGCCCTCCAGCGCCATGCCATCCTGCCCGGATTTGCATAGTCGTTCGCGTGCTAAAATGCCTTTACTTATCTCAAAAGTGACACTTGGCCGCTTGGATACCTCCCATTACCAGGACCTGATCGCGGCCAATGCGCCCTGCGGCGCATTGGCCATCGATTACCCGCACGGCCATGTCATCGCGCCGCACCGCCATCCGCATGCCCAGTTGCTGTACGCGATCGAAGGCGTGCTGTGCGTGGAAACCGCCGATGGCCGTTGGGTGGTGCCGCCCACACGCGGCGTCTGGCTGCAGCCGGAGGTGGAGCATCTGGTGCGCATGCGCGGCGACGTCAAGATGCGCACCGTCTTCATCAATACCCCGGAATTGCCCAACCTGCCGCAGCAAAGCTGTGTGCTGGACATCCCGCCGCTATTGCGGGAGCTGATCGTGTCCGCGGTCGGCCTCGGGCTTGGGGCTGAATTGCCCCGGGATTCGCGGGCATGGCATTTGTTGCGTTTGCTGGTGCTGGAATTGCGCTCGGTGCCGGTGTTGCCGCTTTATCTGCCGTTGCCGGCGGAGCCGGGGCTGCGCAGTATTTGCCAGGCGCTGATGGCCGAGCCGGACCAGGCGATATCGGTGGCGCAACTGGCCCAACGGCTGTCGATCGCCACCCGCACGTTCCATCGGCGCTTTCTGGCCGACACCGGCATGCGCTTCGGCCACTGGCGCCAGCAGGCGCGGCTGTTGCTCGCGCTGGAGCAACTGGCGCGCGGCGACAAGGTGATCGATGTGGCGCTGGCGCATGGCTACACCAGCCAGAGCGCCTTCGCCGCCATGTTCCGCAAGCATTTCGGCAGCGTGCCCAGCCGTTTCTTCCGCAATGGCGCGGGCGATGCGTAAGAACGCATCTCACGCCCATTGATGAAGTGAGTTCTAAATACCACGCACGGCAGTGCTTCCCGCAAGGAAACGTCAACTGGTGTAAACTGATGCGCTGTCGGGAGCGAAGGCTTCCGCTTCATTCACCAGCCATCCGCTGCAATCGTGCGACCTTCGTTGCTTGTCCCTCTTATTGTCGGCTGTGCCCTGTTCATGGAAAACATGGACGCCACGGTTCTGGCCACTTCGCTCCCCGCGCTCGCGCGCGACCTCAACCAGGATTCGATCACCCTCAAACTGGCGATGACGGCTTACGTCGCCGCACTTGGCGTGTTCATCCCGATCTCGGGCTGGATGGCCGACAAGCTGGGCGCGCGCAAGGTGTTCCGCTCGGCCATGGTGGTGTTCATGACCGGTTCCATCCTGTGCGCGGTGTCGGGTTCGCTGGTCACGTTCGTGGCGGCGCGTTTCCTGCAGGGCATCGGCGGCGCCATGATGGTGCCGGTGGGGCGCGTCATCATCGCGCGTTCGGTCAGCAAGTCGGAGTTGGTCAAGGCGGTCAGTTACCTGACGTTGCCGGCGCTCCTGGGGCCGGTGGTCGGGCCGCTGCTGGGCGGCTTCATCACCACCTATTTCCACTGGCGCTGGGTGTTCCTGATCAATATCCCCATCTGCTTCCTCGGCCTTTACCTGGCCGGCCGCTATATCGAGAATTTCGTCGAGGACGACCCGGCGCCGCTGGATGTGAAGGGCTTCGTGCTGACCTCGGTGGGCGCGGCGCTGATCATGCTGGGCCTGTCGCTGTTCGGCACCCATCTGGTCGACGGCGCCACGCCGATCGCCATGTGCGCCATCGGCGCCATCGCACTGGTCATGTACTACCGCCATTCGACCCAGATCGACTATCCGCTGCTGGACTTCCGCTTGCTGCGCATCCCTACGCTGCATGCCAGCGTGGTGGGCGGTTCGCTGTTTCGCATCGGCCTGGGGGCGGTGCCTTTCCTGCTGCCGCTGGCGCTGCAGGAAGGCCTGGGCATGACGGCCTTCCAGGCCGGCACCATTACCTGTGCCTCGGCATTCGGTTCGCTGTTCATGCGCCTGATTGCGTCGTCCGTGTTGCGCCGCTACGGCTTTCGCACGACGTTGATGGTCAATGCGGTGTTCGCCGGCATCGCGCTGGCCGCCTACGGCATTTTCAGCATCCACACGCCTTACCTGCTGATCGCCCTGATCGTGCTCATGGGCGGCATCTTCCCGGCGCTGCAATTCACTTGCCTGAATTCGATCGCCTACGCCGACATCGACAACCGCGACGCCGGCCGCGTCACCAGCCTGGCCAGTGTGATCCAGCAGCTTTCGCTGGGCATGGGCGTGACCATCGCCGGCATCGTGCTGCAACTGTCGAACTACGTGCAAGGCCATGCCACCATTGTCGAGTCCGACTTCTGGCCGGCCTTCCTGGTGATCGGCCTGTTCTCGATCGCTTCGGTGCCCATCACCGGCAAACTGCCGCGTAATGCCGGCCTTGAACTCTCCCGCGGCAAATAAGAAGCCGGTTAAACCGCTCTTGGCTTGAGCGGCCCAAGGCCGGTATGATCGCGGAGATGCCATCGACGCGCCGGCATCGTCCCGTCACTTACCGGAGGTCTCCATGTCCCTGATTTCTTTTTCCCTGCGCCGTGCCGTCTTGGGCGTGTCGCTGTTGTCGGCCACCGCCGCTTTCGCCTTTTCGCTGTCCGACCTCAGCAATCAGGATGCGACCAGCGGCTTGAAGGCGGCGCTGGAGAAGGGCGCCAATGTGGCCGTCTCCAAGCTGGGTCAGCAAAACGGTTTCCTCAACAACGACAAGGTCAAGATCAAGCTGCCCAGCGCGCTGGAGCAGGCCATGCCGCTCATTCGCATGACCGGCCAGGGGCAGAAGGTGGATGACCTGGTGGTGGACATGAACCATGCCGCCGAGGCCGCGGTGCCGTTGGCCAAGCCGCTGCTGGTCAATGCCGTGAAATCGATGTCGGTGTCGGACGCCAAGAACATCCTGTCCGGCGGCGACACCTCGGTGACGGACTTCTTCCGCCAGAAGACCTCGGGCGAACTGGCCACCAAATTCCTGCCTATTGTCAAAAACATCACCGACAAGAACGGCCTTTCGTCCAGGTATAACGCCACCATGGGCCAGGTCGCCAAGACCGGCCTGGTGTCGGGCGACCAGAGCACGGTCGAGGGCTATGTGACGCAGCGTGCGCTGGATGGGCTGTTCCTGATGATCGGCGAGGAAGAAAAAGCCATCCGCCAGGATCCGGTCGGCAGCGGCAGCGCGATCATCGGCAAGGTGTTCGGTGCGCTCAAGTGAGTCCGTGATGGCATGATCGCCGGCCATGTATGGATCGGCGAGGGTGATGGATGAAAATCGCTTGCTTCGATGTCGAGGCAGGCGATTTTTTTTAACGGCCTCAGGCCCGTTACCGTGCGGGCGAAAGCCAGGCGGGAAAAGGGATTGCGGCAATTCGCACGCTTCCCCCGATGGTATTGGTTGGCTGTCTTTTTCCCTGTTGCACGGAACTATTCGGGATGCTTAAGATCGCGGGGTTATGACTTTCCATTTCTACATTTCTGGACTTCATTAAGGGATTGCTTTATACTATCGGTTGTCCTGGTGACATAATTTGTTCAACAACGACCCTTAGCAGTTCCCGACCCGTCCGCGGGTAGTCAAATTTTCCGGCATGCAGTGCGGATCGCCTCTTCGGCAATCCTTCTTGTCCGGTCAGCATCATCGCCGAAGCTTTCTTCGGTTTCATCGCTGCCTTGCAGCTTTCGGTTCGTATCCAAATGATTCGCCCTCCAATGGGCAACGAACCACGCACAATCGATTCTTAAAACCCGTTGTCGCGGCGTCATGTCGTGTCAGCTATACCAAGGGGGTAACATGACGCGTCTTCGTCACGTCTTTACTGGCGCTGCAACATTTGCGCTGGTCATCGCGGGCCTGGTCTGGTGGATCGGCCCCGATGTCATCCACAAGTACCGGGGCGACCTGATCTACTACACCGGCAAGCACCTGGAGCTGGTGTTCTGTTCCATGGCGCTGGCGCTGGCCGCCGGCATCCCGGCCGGCATCGCGCTGTCCCGGCCTTCGGCGCAACGCTTCGCCGAAGTGTTCATCCAGTTCTTCAACATCGGCAATACCATTCCATCGATTGCGGTGCTGGCGCTGGCGCTGGCGTTCTTCGGCATCGGCAACTGGCCGACCATCCTGGCATTGTGGCTGGCATCGCTGCTGCCCATCGTGCGCAACACCTATGAAGGCTTGAAGAACGTGCCGGCTTCCCTGAAGGAAGCGGCGCGCGGCATCGGCATGAAGCCGCACCAGATCCTGTGCCGGGTCGAACTGCCCAATGCCTTGCCCATCATCGTCGGCGGCGTGCGCACCGCGCTGGCGATCAATGTCGGCACGGCGCCGCTGTCGATGCTGATCGGCGGCGAAAGCCTGGGCGGGCTGATTTTCCCCGGCATCTATCTCAACAACCAGGGGCAACTGCTGCTGGGCGCGGCCGCCACCGCGGTATTGGCGCTGGCGCTGGACGCGCTGGTCACCACGCTGTCCGGCATCTACCTTGCACGCCGCGGCTTGCGGGCTTAATCAGGGAGGACAATCATGAAAATAAAATACATCGCATGTGCGCTGATCATGGCCCTGGCCATGTTCGGCGCCGCCAAGGCCCAGGCGCAGAACCTGGTCATCGGCGGCAAGAATTTCACCGAGCAACTGATCCTGTCGGACATGACCGCGCAATACCTGCGCGCCAAGGGCTATGGCACCCAGCTCAAGAACGGCCTGGGCACCACGCTGATGCGTTCGGCGCTGGAGAGCGGCCAGCTCGACATCGTCTGGGATTACACCGGCACCGCGCTGATCGTCTACAACCACATCGACGAGAAACTCGATCCCGAACAGATCTACGAAAAGGTCAAGGAACTGGACGTTCCGCGCGGCCTGGCATGGCTGAACGAGTCGGAACTGAATAACACCTACGCCTTCGCCATGCCGCAAAAGATCGCCGACGAATACGGCATCAATTCGCTGCAAGACCTGGCCGACCGCATCAATGCCGATGCGCAGGACGGCGCCAGGAATCTGCGCCTGATGGGCGTGGACTACGAATTCGCATCGCGCCCGGACGGCCTGGGTCCGATGCAGGAGTTGTACGGTTTCAAGCTGGAACGCGGCGCGATCAAGCAGATGGATCCCGGTCTGGTCTACACGGCGCTCAAGAACGAGCAACTGTTCGTCGGCCTGACCTATGCATCCGACGGCCGCATCAAGGGTTTCGACCTGAAGCTGCTGGATGACGACAAGGGTTACTTCGCCGCCTACAAGGCCACGCCGGTGGTGCGCCAGGAGATCCTGGACCGGAACCCGCAACTGGCCGAACAGCTCAATGCGCTGGCCGCCAGCATCGACACCGAAAAGATGACCGAGCTCAACAAGCGCGTGGACATCGACCAGGAGCCCGTCAGCAAGGTCGCGGCGGATTTCCTCAAGCAAGCCGGCCTGATCTGAGGAGGGATGAGCATGGATATCTTCCAATACCTCCAGTCCGACTGGCACAACATCTTCAATTTGACGCTGCAGCACCTGAAGCTGGTGGGCATCGCGGTCAGCCTGGCGATCGTCATCGGCGTGCCGCTGGGGATCCTGGTGGTGCGCGTGCGCTGGCTGGCCAGCCCTTTGCTGAGCCTGGCCACGGTGGTGCTGACGATACCGTCAATCGCGCTGTTCGGCCTGATGATCCCGGTATTTTCGCAGTTCGGCGCCGGCATCGGCCCGTTGCCGGCGATCACCGCGGTGTTCCTGTATTCGCTGTTGCCGATCATGCGCAATACCTACCTGGCGCTGGATAACATCGAAGCCGGCATCCAGGAAGCCGGCATCGGCATCGGCATGACCTTCTGGCAACGGCTGCGCATGGTGGAACTGCCGCTGGCGGTGCCGGTGATCCTGGGCGGCGTGCGCACCGCCGTCGTGATGAACATCGGCGTGATGGCCATTGCCGCCGTCATCGGCGCCGGCGGCCTGGGTGTGCTGATCCTGCACGCCATCAGCCAAAGCAATATGCAAAAACTCGTCGTCGGCGCCGTGATGATCAGCGTGCTGGCCATCATCGCCGACTTCCTGCTGCAACGCCTGCAGACAATCTTGACCCCGAAAGGACTGCAAAAATGATCGAACTGGACCAACTGAGCAAAACCTACACCCAGAAAGACGGCATCCAGGTCAAGGCGGTCGACACCGTCAGCCTCAAGGTCGCCGAAGGCGAGATCTGCGTCTTCCTTGGCCCGTCCGGCTGCGGCAAGACCACCACCCTGAAGATGATCAACCGCCTGATCCGCCCGACCTCGGGCCGGGTCTTGTTGAACGGGGAAGATACCTCCGGCATCGATGAAGTCGAATTGCGTCGCCGTATCGGTTATGTGATCCAGCAGATCGGCCTGTTCCCCAACATGACCATCGAAGAGAACATCACCATCGTTCCGCGCCTGCTGGGCTGGGACAAGAAGCGCTGCCGCGAACGCGCCGCCGAACTGATGGCGATGGTCGCGTTGGATCCGGTCAAGTTCCTCAAGCGCTATCCGCGCGAACTGTCCGGCGGCCAGCAGCAGCGCATCGGCGTGATTCGCGCGTTGGCGGCCGACGCCCCGGTGCTGCTGATGGACGAGCCGTTCGGCGCGGTCGATCCGATCAACCGAGAGACGATCCAGAATGAGTTCTTCCAGATGCAGCGCCAACTGAAGAAGACCGTGATCATGGTCAGCCACGATATCGACGAGGCGATCAAGCTGGGCGACCAGGTGGCGATTTTCCGCGCCGGCAAGCTGGTGCAGTTCGACCACCCGGATACCTTGCTGGCGCGTCCCAAGGATGAGTTCGTCGGCGCCTTCGTCGGCCAGGACCATACCTTGAAACGCCTGTTGCTGGTGCGCGCCGGCGAAGCCGCCACCACGCCGCAGACCGCCCGCCCGGATGTGTCCTGCGACCAGGCGCTGTCATTGATGGACGACGAGGATGCCCGTTACCTGACCATCACCGACAGCGACAACCGCGCCGTCGGTTACCTGACCCGTCGCGACGTGCGCGGCAATGCGGGCGATGCGGCCGGGAAGGTGCGCCCGTTCACGATGAACGCCGCGCCGGACGAGAACCTGCGCGTGGTGCTCTCCAAGATGTACAAGCACAGCACCAGCTGGATGCCGGTGATCGACAACGACGGCAGCTATGTCGGCGAAGTCACCCAGGATTCCATCGCCAGCTACCTGAGCTCCGGCCGTTCGCGCGGCGTGGCATTGCCGGCATGATGGCCGGCGCGCGCCACGTGATGCGCCGCCAGCCTGGCGCGACAAGAGGCAACGGCTAAAGACGGAAGACGCAAGACGCAAAAATAAAACGCCCACATCGGTTGCGATGTGGGCGTCTTGTTTTTTGCGGCAGAGCAAGCGGCTAGCCCAGCTGCTTGTGCATAAACATCGCCTTGCCGGTTTCCGGATTCAGCTCATAACCTTCGAAGCCGCAGGCGCGGTACAGCTTGCGCGCCACGGCATTGCCTTCGAGGACTTCCAGCGTGACCTTGCAGCAGCCCAGGGCACACGCCTCATCCTCGACCCGTGCGATCAGGCGGCGGGCGATGCCTTGTCCCCGGTATTGAGGCATGACGGCGAGGTCGTGGATATTGAGCAGCGGCTTGCAGGCGAAGGTGGAAAACCCCTCGATGCAGGTCGCCAGGCCAGCCGCCCGTTCGCCGTCGAACGCCAGGAAGACATGCGCGGTGGGGCGCTTCTTCAATTCGATGGCGAGCTGGTCGCGGACGAAATCCGGCAACGACTTGCCGCCGCCCATGGCATCGGATGCATAGGCATTCAATACTTCGAACAGGGCGGCGGCGTGGGCCGGCAGGTCCAGATCAGCCTTGATGATGTCGATTTGCATGCGGCCTGAGAGCTGGGTTTATTTGCCTCGCGTGCCGCCATGCGTCAGCGCCGATGGCTTGCCGCCGCCGGCATTGCGCTGGCCCTGGCTGCGCGGCTGGCCCTGATGGCCGCCGCCGTTGCCGGCATTGCCGCCGTGGGCGCCCGGCGCACGCGCGGGCTTGCGCGGCCCGGGGCCGGCATTGGGCGCGCCATTGGCGGGATTGCGCGGCTTGGCCGCCTGGTTGGCATTGCCAGTTCCATTTCCGCGTTGGCCCTGGCCTTGCCCCTGGGCCGGCTTGGCGCCGGCCGGAGCATTGCCGCCGGCCTTGCGTGGCGGCGCATTGCGCTGGCCGCGGCCGCCGCCCTGGTTCTGGTGGCGTCCGCCGCCGCCGCTGCGCAGCTGGATCGGTTGCGGCTTGGCGGTCGGGTCGGGCTCGAACCCGGGGATGACTTCCACCGGGATCTCGCGCTTGATGAAGCGCTCGATGTCATGCAGCAGGTCGCGCTCATCGATGCAGACCAGCGACACGGCTTCGCCGGTGGCGCCGGCGCGGCCGGTGCGGCCGATGCGGTGCACGTAGTCTTCGGGCACATTGGGCAGGTCATAGTTGACCACATGCGGCAACTGGTCGATGTCGATGCCGCGCGCGGCGATATCGGTGGCGATCAGCGCGGTCAGTTTGCCGTCCTTGAATTCGGCCAGCGCCTTGGTGCGCGCCGACTGGCTCTTGTTGCCGTGGATCGCCATGGCGCTGATGTCGTCGCGCGCCAGTTGTTCGACCAGCTTGTTGGCGCCGTGCTTGGTGCGGGTGAAGACCAGCACCTGTTTCCATTGGTGGGCCTTGATCAGGTGCGCCAGCATCGGATGCTTCTTGTCGCGGTCGACCGGGTGGATCTTTTGCGAGATCACTTCCACGGTGGAATTGCGGCGCGCCACTTCGATCAGGGCCGGGTTGGTCAAGAGGCTGTCGGCCAGCTTCTTGATCTCGTCGGCGAAGGTGGCCGAGAACAGCAGGTTCTGGCGCTTGGGCGGCAGCGCCGCCAGCACCTTGCGGATATCGCGGATGAAGCCCATGTCCAGCATGCGGTCGGCTTCGTCCAGCACCAGGATCTGGATATGCTGCAGGTTGACCGTGCCTTGCTGCATGTGGTCGAGCAGGCGGCCGGGCGTGGCCACCAGGATATCGATGCCGCGCTTCAACAGCGAGATCTGGGGATTGATGCCGACGCCGCCGAAGATGCAGGCGGAGGTCAGCGGCAGGTACTTGCCGTACAGGCGCACGCTTTCTTCGACCTGGGCCGCCAGCTCGCGGGTGGGGGCCAGGATCAGGGCGCGGATCGGGATCTGGCCGTTGATCTTGTTGCGCGGCGCCGATGCCAGGCGCTGCAGCAGCGGCAGGGTGAAACCTGCGGTCTTGCCGGTGCCGGTCTGGGCGCCGGCCATCAGGTCGCCGCCGGAAAGGACGGCAGGGACAGCCTGAGCTTGAATTGGGGTTGGGGAGGTATAGCCTTGTTCGGAAACGGCACGAACGATTTCGTCGGACAAGCCGAGCGCGGAAAATGACATGAGACTCTGAAAATGGGTTCGGCCTGTCGCCGCAGTGGGCGCCAGTCGCAGGCAGACGGGGTTGAAACTCGGAGAGGGCAGCGGACTTGACTGGAGGGATGCCGCGCTGGCCGCAGTATAACAGCCGCAGCTTGCGCTGGAAGAGAATTATTTTTGCCGCGCTCCTTTTGTTGTTGTTCGGCCCGTCCCCCGGTGCGCCATATCGCGCATCGAGGCGACAAGCTCAGCCGGATTGGCGCGCCAGAAAGTCCAGCACCGGCGGCAATACCAGGGCGCTTTGCATTAGGCCGCCGAAATGCGTCACGCCGGGCAGGCTGGCGAACTCGCCCCGTGCCAGCCGTGCGGCGGTGCGCTGCACGGCGCCGTGGCGCGCATCGGCATCGCCGCAAAACAGCAGGCAGGGCATGTCCATGCGCGCCAGCACATCTTGCTGGGAGGGGCGCGGCTGCTGGGCGGCCGCGGCCAGGGCCTGCAGGTCGTTGGCGCGGATCAGCATCTTCACCTGGGGCGAGATGCGTTCGTCGAGCAGCGTCTCGAAGGCGGCGATGAAGGCTTCCGGATCGCCGCCATCGATGCCGTGAAAGGCATTCCAGCTCAAGTCTTCATCCGGATGGGCGGCGCCCAGGATCAGGCTGGACAGGCGTTCGGGCGCATGCCGCGCCAGGCCGTAGCCGACCCAGCCGCCCAGCGAGTAACCGAAGAAATGTGCGCGTTCGATACCCAGCGCATCCAGCACGGCGAGCGCGTCGCGGCAGCGCTGGAGCTGGCTGTAGGCGCCGGTTTGGTGCGGTTTGTCGCTCTGGCCGTGGCCCAGCGCATCGAACATGATGACGCGGTAGCGTTCGCGCAGCGCGGCGGTGAAACCGAAGAAGCGCCAGGCTTCCAGGCTGCTGGTGAAGCCGTGGTGCAGCAGCAGCGGCGCGCCTTGGCCCTCGACTTGATAGTGGATCTGGCGTCCGTCGCTCAAGGCGAATGGCATCGTTTCTCCTTATTTATTGCAGCGCTTGGCCAGCAACGCTTGCGAGCGGGCGCAAATCTCTGCGGTGCTGAGGTCTTCGATATGGGTGGCGATCGACCAGACGTGGCCGTAGGGGTCGCGCAGCATGCCGGAACGGTCGCCGTAGAACTGGTCTTGCACCGCGCGCAACTGCGCCGCGCCGGCAGCGATGGCCTGGCCGAAGACGGCGTCGACATCGCAAACATAGACCAGCAGGCTGACGCCGGCGCCGCCCAGGGTTTGCGGGCTGACGAAACCCAGTTCCGGATATTCGTCGGCCAGCATCACGCGCGCGTTGCCGATCTGGATTTCGGCATGCCAGATTTTTCCGCCGGGGCCGTTCAGGCGCATGATTTCCGTGGCGCCGAAAGCGCGACGGTAGAAGTCGATGGCGGCGGTTGTGCCATGGACGATCAGATAGGGCGTGACGCTGTGGTAACCGGGAGGCAGCGCGTAGGGCGCGCTGGAGGTTCGGGGCGGACTGGCGCCGGCAGGTGTGGCCGGCTGGATGGGCTGGATGGGCATGTCGTCTCCTCGGCCGTCTCCCGCCGCGGCGGACGCCGTGTACGGGAGAGGTTCAGGAGAGCAGTGTATGCAAATTAGGCGAATTCCGACAGCAGGTTGACCTGTTGCGAGAAAATTTTCGGGCTGCCGGCAATCACGTCGCCCTTGTAGAGGTAATCCGAGTCGCCCTTGAAGGTGCCGACGAGGCCGCCCGCTTCGGTCACCAGCAGCGAACCGGCGGCGATGTCCCAAGGCTTCAAGCCCTTCTCGAAGAAGCCGTCCAGGCGGCCGGCGGCGACATAGGCCAAGTCCAGCGCGGCGGCGCCCGGCCGGCGCAGGCCGGCGCTGTGCTCGGTCATGACCTTGAACATCTTGACGTATTCGTTCAGGCCGTCCAGGTCGCGGAAGGGGAAACCGGTGCCGATCAGGGCGTCGGCGATCTTGTCGCGCTTGCCCACGCGGATGCGCTTTTCGTTCAGGTAGGCGCCGGCGCCCTTGGAGGCGGTGAACAGGTCGTTGCGGGTCGGGTCGTAGACCACGGCCTGCGTGATGATGCCGCGCTGCTGCAGCGCGATCGAGACACAGTATTGCGGGAAACCGTGGATGAAGTTGGTGGTGCCGTCCAGCGGATCGATGATCCAGACGTTTTCGTTCTCGTCGTGCAGGTTGTCGGAAGCGCCCGACTCTTCGGCCAGGATGGCGTGGTCGGGGTAGGCTGTCTTCAGCACGTCGATGATGGCGTCTTCTGCCGCCTTGTCGACTTCGGTGACGAAGTCGTTGTGCGACTTCTGGGTGACTTTCAGCAGCGAGACGTCGAACGACGCCCGGTTGATGATGGTTGCGGCGCGGCGGGCTGCCTTGATCGCCGTGTTGAGCATGGGTGGGATGAGCATTCCGATGGTTCCGTTAAAATTGCGATGATCGATGCTGATGACCGCGTTGGTATCCGTCGACCCCGTCTCCCTTTTCGCGAATGCGTGTCCGGGAAATCGTGAGAAATCGCGGAAACGGCATGCGTGCGAATGAAAGTACAGCAGTGAAACGACAATGGCGACAGTGAAATTAATGAGCGATGCGCCGTCCGTGGCGTTATGCTTGCGGACTTGCCGAATCGCGGTGTGATGGCGTTTTGCCAACGTCCGCATTTCAGGCGCGAATCCCGCTATTTTAAATGAACAAGCAAGAATCCGAACACTCTCTTTTCACCCGGCTGCGTTTTGTGTTGGTCAATACCAGCAGTCCGGGCAACATCGGCTCGGCCGCGCGGGCCATCAAGACCATGGGCTTTTCCGAGCTGGTGCTGGTCAATCCGCGCTTTCCCGACGCCGTGCGCGAAGCCGAGGCCGTGGCCTTCGCCAGCGGCGCGCTGGACGTGCTGCAGAACGCGCGCGTGGTTGGCAGCGTCGAGGAAGCGTTGCAAGGTTGCAACTTCGCCGCCGCCGTGAGCGCCCGCCTGCGCGAATTTTCGCCGCCGGTGGTGACGCCGCGTGCGCTGGCCCGGCAACTGTCGCAAGACATCGGCCTGGACGCCGCGCTGCTGTTCGGCAACGAACGTTTCGGCTTGCCCAACGAGGTGGTGCAGACATGCCAGGCGCTGATCAACATCCCGGCCAATCCCGATTATTCCTCGCTGAACCTGTCGCAAGCGGTGCAGGTGCTGGCCTATGAATGCCGCATGACCGAGCTGGAACTGCGCGGCGGCCCGATGCAGACCAGCGGCGACGCCCGCGCGCCGGGCGAAGTCGGCTTCCAGGGCAGCAGCGCCGGCGTGGCCGAGATCGAGGGCATGTTCGCGCATCTGGAGCAGGCGCTGGTGGCGATCGATTTCCTCAACCCTGACAATCCCAAGAAACTGATGCCGCGCCTCAAACGCATGTTCGCGCGCGCGCAACTGGAAACCGAAGAGGTCAACATCCTGCGCGGCATCGCCCGCCAGATCCTGGCGCCCAAGCAGGGCAAGGCCGGTGCGGCGGATCAATCGTCCGATGGAGATGAGAAGAATGGCTAAGCTGACCCTGGACCGCATCCTGCAATCGCAGGGCTTCGGTTCGCGCAAGTATTGCCGCGAACTGATCGAGGACGGCGAGGTGGCGGTCAACGGCGAAGTGGTCGACAACTATCGCGCCACGCCTGACACCGGCAAGCTGGTGCTGACGCTGTTCGATGAAGAGTGGGAATACCGCGAGCACGTCTATATTGCGCTCAACAAGCCGCCCAATTTCGAATGCTCGCGCAAGCCCAGCCACCATCCCGGCGTGCTGACCATCCTGCCGGAGCAGTTCACCTGGCGCGACGTGCAGCCGGTCGGCCGGCTGGATCACGACACCACCGGGATGCTGCTGATGTCGGACGACGGCAGCTTCATCCACGCGCAATCCTCGCCCAAGCGCCACGTGCCCAAGGTCTATGCGGCCACCACGGCCGAACCGGTAACAGACGCGCTGATCGCGCAACTGATGGCGGGCGTGCAGTTGCACGACGAACCGGCGCCGCTGGCGGCGTCGCGCTGCCGCCAACTGGGCGAGCATCTGCTGGAGATCGTGCTGGAGCAGGGGAAGTACCACCAGGTCAAGCGCATGCTGGCCGCGGCCGGCAACCATTGCAGCGCCTTGCGCCGCACCGCCATCGGCGGCTTGCAGCTGGATGCGCTGGGGCTGGAAGAAGGGGAGTGGTGCTACCTCGATACGGCGCAGATGGCGCTGCTGGCGCCGGACCCGATGCCGGCGTAAGCGCCGGCAGGTCAAAAGAAAACGGACCGGCGCATCGCTGCGCGGTCCGTTTTTTATTGGCAAACCGGGCCGGGGGCGGCTCAGTGGTGGACATCTCCCGGCGCCACATTGCCGGCCACATCGCTGGCAAACAACAGCGCGCAGTCCACGGCGTCGAACTCGTAGTGCTGGCCGCAGAAATCGCAGTCGATGGCGAGCTTGTCCATTTGCGTGAGCGCGTCCTCGACTTCCTCGCGGCCCAGCATCTTGAGCATGTTGCCGACCTTCTCGCGCGAACAGGAGCAGTGGAAGCGCGGATGCGCCGGTTCGAACACGCGGATGGTCTCTTCCCAGAACAGGCGGTGCATCAGGGTGCTGATGTCGGTGGACAGCAGTTCCTCGCGGCGCAGGGTGTTGCCCAGCATGACGAAGTGGTTCCAGGTCTCCAGCTCGCTGCCTTCGGCCTTGGCGGTCGGCGCGTTGATGCCGCCTTCGCTGGGCAGTTTTTGCAGCAGCAGGCCGCGCGATACATTGCCGTCGGCCGCCAGCCACAGCTTGGTGTCCAATTGCTCGGAACGCAGCATGTAGTTTTCAATGACGGTGGCCACGCTGTCGCCGTCCAGCGGCACGATGCCCTGGTAAGGCTGCTGGCCGGGCAGCTTGTCCTTGGGGTCGAGCGTGATGACGAAGCGGCCGTGTCCGGTCGCATTGACCAGTTCGGTCAGCGTGGCGGCGTCGGCGATGGCGGCGCCATCGGCCAGCTTGGCGGTGGCGCGCAATTGCAGCTCGGAGTCGCACTCCACCACCAGCAGCTTGATCGGGCCGTCGCCGTGGATCTGCATGACGATCATGCCGTTGAACTTGAGGTTGGCCGACAGCAGGGCCGATGCCGCCAGCATTTCGCCCAGCAGCGTCTTGACCGCGACCGGGTAGTCGCGGCGGGCCTGCACCTGTTGCCAGGTGTCGGAAATCTCGACCAGCTCGCCGCGTACGGGAGCGTTGTCGACCAGGAATTTTTGCAGCGTGTCTTTCATTCTTTCTTTCCAGGCAGCGCGCCGGCGCTGCCTTGTCAATGCCAGTCCGGGCGCGACGCGCTCAGGCAATGCGCTTGAGCTTGGCCTTGAACTGTTGCGCGCGCTCGACGTAGCTGTCGGTGCCGGCGTGCATGCGCGCGATATCTTCTTCGGAGAGCTGGCGCACGGCCTTGGCCGGGGCGCCGATGATCAGCGAGTTGTCGGGGAATTGCTTGCCTTCGGTCACCAGCGCGCCGGCGCCGACCAGGCAGTTCTTGCCGATTTGGGCGCCGTTGAGCACCACGGCCTGGATGCCGATCAGGGCGCCCTCGCCGATGGTGCAGCCGTGCAGCATGGCCTGGTGGCCGACGGTGACATTCTTGCCGATCACCATCGGATAGCCGATGTCGGTATGCAGCACCGCGCCTTCCTGCACGTTGCTGTTTTCGCCGATGGTGATCAGTTCGTTGTCGCCGCGGATGGCGACGTTGAACCAGACGCTGGAATGCGCTTCCAGCTTCACCTTGCCGACCACGGTCGACGATTCGGCCACGAAGGCGGTTTCGTGGATGTCGGGAATATCCTGCTCTAATTGGTAGATTGCCATAATAAAATCGTCTCCTGGTGTTGAACCCGCCTTTTGAACCGGCTTGTTTACCGCTTGCGCCTATATGGTGGCGAAGCCGGCGTCATCAACCGCGTATTTTACCGTCCCTTGAAAGAAGCATCCTTGGATCACGCCTTGCCCTCACTTGAAATCCTTTCATTCACCGGCCTGCGCGCCGGCGCCCTGGTTTGCCTGAAAGAAACCCGGCCGACGGCCAAATGCGCGGCGGTCAAGGCCTTGCATGCGGCCTGGCATGGCGATGGCCTGGCGCTGGAACAGCAGGATGACCTGGCCGCCAGCGACTGCGGCGACGGCATTCCGGGCCGTCCGGACAAGCCGCAACTGGTGTCGCCGTTACAGGTGAAGTCGCGCTCGATGCGCACGCCCGAGGGCCGCGCGGCATTGATCCACGCGCTGGCGCATATCGAATTCAACGCCATCAACCTGGCGCTGGATGCGGTCTGGCGTTTTGCCGGCATGCCGCGCCAGTTCTATGCCGACTGGCTGCAGGTGGCGGCGGAAGAGGCTTACCATTTCTCGCTGCTGGCGGCGCATTTGCAGACGCTGGGCCATGCCTACGGCGATTTCACGGCCCATAACAGCCTGTGGGACATGGCCGAGAAGACCCGCTTCGACGTGCTGGCCCGGATTGCCCTGGTGCCGCGCACGCTGGAAGCCCGGGGCCTGGATGCGGCGCCGCCGGTGCGCGCCAAGCTGGCCCAGGCCGGCGACCAGGCGGCGGCTGAAATCCTCGACATCATCCTGCGCGACGAGGTAGGGCACGTGCTGACCGGTAACCGCTGGTTCGCCTGGCTGTGCGAGCAGCGCGGGCTGGATCCGGTGCCCACCTTTGCCGAATTGTCGGTCCGTTACAAGGCGCCGCCGTTGCGCGGGCCGTTCAATCTGGAGGCGAGGAAGGCCGCAGGTTTTTCGGACGAAGAATTGCTGTTGTTCAAAGATATGGCGGACGGGCGGGATTGAGTGGGGGCGGAGCGGAATTGGGCCGAATGCTTTGTGAAAATCGCATGTTTTTGTATCGAGGCTTGTTTTCATCGGCCGGCAATGCGATAACAGCCATGTTATTACTGCCGGGTTCGGCTTCATCGAGAGATTTCATTTCAGGAAAGGGTGACACTATGAAGACCATGTCCAAACTGTTGTTCGGCCTGGCGGCGGCGGGCGCTGCCGTTACGCTGCTGGCCGCATGCCAGAAGAAGGAAGAAGCCGGTCCGGCCGAAGCGCTGGGCAAGCAGATCGACGGCGCCGTGCAGGAAGCCGGCAAGCAGGTCGAGCAGGCGACCGACAAGGCCAAGGAGCAGTCCGCTGATACCGGCAGCAAGCTGGGCGAGGCGGTGGACCAGGCCAAGGCCGATGCCCAGAGCGCCTATGAAAAGACCAAGGAAGGCGCCAAGGAACTGACGCAAAAGGCCGGCGAGAAGGTGGAGGAGGCCGGCCAGAAGATCCAGGATGCGTCTAAGAAGTAAGCTGCTTTGCGCCGGCAAGGCGGTAAAAAACAGAAGCCTCCCGATTGTTGTCCGGAGGCTTTTTCATTTCCCGGATCGGGGCGTTAATCCTGCGCGCTGTGGATTTCTTCGATCACCATCCGCTGTATCGACGGCTCCAGCGCCAGCGCGACATGGCCGATGCCCGGCACCGCGATATTGCGGGCGCCCGCCAGGTGGGCCGAGCTTTGCGGCGAGATGATGTTGTCATGCTGCGAATAGATGGAAACGATGGCGCCCAGCGCCTCGGCCTCCTCGGTGGCGGCCAGTCTTTGCAGCCATTCGCTGCTGCGGCCCTCTTCGTAGCGTCCCAGCCAGTTCATCTCGCCGCAGTTGATGCCGATGCCGAAGTTGGCGATGGCGGTTCCATGGTGCGGCGTGCCCAGCGTGACCACCTTGGCGATATGCGTGGTGCCGTGGTCGCGCAGGTAGGCGCGCGCGGCCAGGCCGCCCATGCTGTGGGCGACGATGACGATCTTCCTTTGCCCGGTCTCGGCCTGTACGCGCCTGACGGCGGCGTCGACCAGCGGCGCATAGCCGTCGATGCTGCCGAATACCGGCTCCATGTCCAGCGCGTAATGGGTGATGTGGGCTTCGCGCAGGGCCAGGCTCATCCAGCGCCAGTAGCCGCTGTTGCAGCCGTAGCCGTGGATCAGCAGTACCGGCAGGGAGGTGGTGTCGGGATAGGTGAACTGGTCGAAGCGCAAGAAAGGCATCGCCCATGAGGAACAGAGCATGGTGGCGCGGTATTCGCGCAGGAACAGCCTGCCGATTTGCAGCCAGGTGATTTCGATCGGGTTCGACGTGCGGCCGCGATAGGGCCAGGTCAGGAAGAAGCTGTTGGCGGTGACCTGCGCGCGCAGCAGCAGCACGATGCCGATGCCGCCGAGTGCGGCCGGCGCAATGGGCCAGTCGAAATGCCGCAGCAGAAAGTAGAACAGCACCGCGATGCCAAGCTGGATCAGGAGCAGGGTTCTGGAAATGCGGGAAATCATGCGTGGCAGGATCCGATGCGGTCAGGGAAAGCGGACAGACAGGAACAAGTTTGCGCAGAGCATAGCAGAGCCCCGTGTCGGATCCATGACGCTATGCCGGCCGGGAGCGCCTATGTGCGCTTATGTGCGCCTATGTGATTTTCGCATCGGCGGCGCCGGCGGCCCTGGATTGGGCTGGCGGGGTGACGTTGACCAGCCGCGTGCCGGCGATCCTGTCATGCAGGAACTGGCGCTGCGGGTCGAGATAGACCGTCAAGGCCCAGAGCAGCAGATTGCCGGCCGGGATCAGCACCAGCATCCAGTGCTGGTCGCGCATGGTCGACGCCAGCGCCAGCCCGGGCAGCACCCACAGCCAGGCCAGCAGGAAGCGCAAGGTGGCGCGCCAGATGCCGACCGGCCGGCCCGAGAGGTCCACCAGCTTGAAACGCCAGGTCTTCATCGCCAGGGTTTGCCCGCCATGCAGCCAGAACCAGATGAAATAGGCTGCCAGCACCAGGAACAGCCAGGCTTCGAGCGCATGGCGCAGGTAGAGCGCGTGGCGTTGTTGCAGCAAGGTCGAGAACAGCCAGCCCGATATGAACAGGACGCCGAACAGCAGCATGGATTCGTACAGCATGCTGCTGAGGCGGCGGCGCAGCGAAGGCGTGGTCATGTCCTGCATGGCGTCTCGGTATTTATTGGGAGTTGTTGTTTGGCCCCTACGGCACATGGACGTCACAGGCGATAGCGATCCTGCGGCTGCCATGGTGCCCCAGATGGTAATGCAATCGGCGGGGCTTGCCTACCGGCAGGCTTGATTGAGGGCTAGGCTAGGCGAGCAAGGTGCTGGACGGGGAAGTGGATGTGCCGCGGCCAACAGGCCGCAGCCAAGGGCACGGGAAGCCTACTTGCTCTCGGCAACCGTGGCCGAGGCGGGCACCACGGCGCCTGCGGCCACGGCAGGCAAGCTTGCCGCCGCCTGTGCCTGGGACGGGGGCATGGCGCCAGGTTGCGGCGCCGCCTGCGAACCGGGGGCGAGCGCAGGCGCTGCGGCCGGCGGCAACGGACGTTCCAGCGCCTCTGCCGGCAACTGGATGGTGGGGGCTGCGTTACCTGGCGCGGAAGGCAGCTTGGCAACTCGCTTGGGCAACTTGGCTTGCGCCAGTTTTTTCTTTTGCTCGGCGGAGAGTTGCTGGTATTTGTTCCATTGCTCGTTCTTTTCTTCGGCATCCAGCTTCTTGGCGCGGGCATAGTTGGTGCGCGCCGCGCTGCGTTGTGCCGGGGTCAGCTTGACCCAGTCGCGCATGCGCTCATGCAGGCGCTGCTGTTCTTCCGGTTTCATCTTGGTGAATTTTTTGCCGATCGCCAGCCATTTTTCCTTCTGGAGATCGCTCATCTTCAACCATTCGCCGGACAACGGCTCGAGGGCCTGTTGCTGCGGCGCCGACAGGGCCGCCCATGCGAGCTTGTTGTCGGGTTTCTTGCCTGACGACTTGGCGCCGGCGCCGGTTTTGGCCGGCAGCGACAAATGCGCGTCCGGCGGTGTTGCCGGCGCTGCGTTGGCCTGGGGCGCCGCCGCGGGCGATGCGGCCACAGTTGCCGGAATTGCAGGAGTGGCAACGGGAGCGTTTTGTGCCGACGTCCACGAGCAGGTCAAGCCACCGGCCAGCATCGCCAGCGCCAGCGCAATGCGCGAGAGGCGGCAAGGCGCTGTGGCGAGGACGCCGATGGAGTCGCGCATGGTCATTGGCCCTTTTCCGCCAGGTATGCGTTGAAGCCGTGGTCCAGATAGGCCGACAGCGGCAGTTCGTCCGACAGGACGGCGGCGTCGATTTCGGCCAGGTCGGCCACGCGCTTGGCGTTTTCGTGCTGGTAGATGCCGGCGAACAGGATGATGCCGGCCAGCAGCGGCACCGCCACGCCCAGGCGGCCGAGCCACGAAGGCCGGCCGGACGGCGCCGATCCGCCGGCGCCCAGGGCGCCGGCAAAGACAGGCTGTTCCACGCGCACCGTGAGGGGCGCTTTTTTCTTGCGTGCCAGCGCCACGCGGCGCGCCGCCGCCAGACTTTGCAGGGTGTCGTCGGACAGGTTGTCCAGGTTGGCGTCGAGCGCCGTCTTCACCTTATAGGCGAATTGCAGTTCCTTGTTGTTCATAGTGTGATTCCTTTGGCTCTCAGAGCTTGAGCCAGCGCATGGGTTGCGCGAGAGCAATGGGTTTTGACGCTGCCTTCGGAGCAACCCATGGCGGCGGCCGTTTCAGCCACGTCCATGTCCTGCCAGTAACGCATCAGGAACGCTTCCCGTTGACGCGTCGGCAGCTTTTGGATTTCGGCATCGATAAGCATCAGCGTCTGCTCGCGCTCGACCTTGTCGGCGCTGGATTCGGCCGCTTGCGAGCCGTCCTGCGCTTCGAGGCTTTCGAGGACGTCGAAATCCTCCTGCCCCGCGCCGTCGCCGCCGAAGCTGGAGAACAGGCTGACCCAGGTGTTGCGTACTTTTTCGCGCCGGAAGAAATCGTGGATGGTGTTCTGCAGGATGCGCTGGAACAGCATCGGCAGTTCGTCGGCAGGCTTGTCGCCGTATTTCTCGGCGAGCTTGATCATTGCATCTTGAACAATGTCCAACGCAGCTTCGTCCTTGCGTACGGCATACACCGCCTGTTTGAAGGCGCGGCGTTCGACATTTTCAAGAAAATCGGAGAGTTCTTTGTCAGTTGCCATGCAGTGCGGTTGCCGAGGGCGGACGGCCGGAAATGATCGATCGGAAACAGACCGCCATCCGGCAGGGAAATGCGGGGAACGCAAAAATTTGTCAAAAAAGCAGAGCGAATCCTAGCAAAAATGGCCTTGTTTGTCGTGGTGTTTCTCTGCGAATGCCGTTGGAATGCGCGTGTTGGAGCTGTTTTCAGAGGATTTTGCTTGACCAAAATGATGCAACGCATTACTGTTTGTCTCCCGCCTCCCACACTTGGGGCGTTTTATGTTCTTTGACGGTGCTTCACATAAGGTCGTGCCGGCTCAAAGACGCGCTTTGATTAAAAAAGCTTGTTTGTTCTAACCCGTGCCACAAGCGCGAGGGATCAGTAGAAGTCCATCTTGTACCAAGGCTGAACGAGTCGCGTTGAGCGGCATTTCGAACCTCACTACGGTTGGGGCGCAGAAATGGCGTGACCGCACAAAAAAGGGAAGCCAACGGCAGGCAGACGACTGCGATTCCGCCAGGAGAGAACATCCGATCAATTTCCAATGGACCTTGAAAGGAAGCAGTAATGAGTTCTGAGCAGATTTCCGGCGCGGATATACTTGTCCGTTGCCTGGCCGAAGAGGGCGTCGAACACGTGTTCGGCTATCCCGGTGGCGCCGTCCTTTATATCTACGACGCAATTTTCAAGCAAGACAAATTCCAGCACATCCTGGTTCGCCATGAACAGGCTGCGGTGCATGCCGCCGACGCCTATTCGCGCAGCTCGGAAAAGGTGGGCGTGTGTATCGTCACCTCCGGCCCCGGCGTCACCAATGCGGTGACCGGCCTGGCGACCGCCTACATGGATTCGATTCCCATGGTGGTGATCTCCGGCCAGGTGCCGTCGACCGCCATCGGCCAGGACGCCTTCCAGGAGTGCGACACCGTCGGCATCACCCGTCCCTGCGTCAAGCACAACTTCCTGGTCAAGGATGTGAAGGACCTGGCGGAAACGATCAAGAAGGCGTTCTTCATCGCCACCACGGGTCGTCCGGGTCCGGTGCTGGTGGACATCCCCAAAGACATCACGATGCATACCTGCGCCTTCGACTATCCGAAGAGCGTCGAGATGCGTTCGTACAAGCCGGTCGACAAGGGCCATTCGGGCCAGATCCGCAAGGCGCTGCAGTTGCTGCTGGCGGCCGAGCGCCCGATGATCTACACCGGCGGCGGCATCATCCTGGCCAATGCGGCCCCCGAGCTCAACAAGCTGGTCGACCGCCTGGGCTTCCCCTGTACCAACACGCTCATGGGCCTGGGCGCCTATCGCGCCTCGAGCGACAAGTTCGTCGGCATGCCGGGCATGCACGGCACGTACGAAGCCAACATGGCCATGCAGCACAGCGATGTGCTGATCGCCATCGGCGCCCGCTTCGACGACCGCGTGATCGGCAACCCCAAGCACTTCGCGTCGAACGCGCGCAAGATCATCCATATCGATATCGACCCATCGTCGATCTCCAAGCGCGTCAAGGTCGACATCCCCATCGTCGGCAACGTCAAGGACGTGCTGCAGGAGCTGCTGGCCCAGCTGGATGCCACGGAGACCAAGCCCAACGGCGCCGCGCTGGACAACTGGTGGAAGCAGATCAACAAGTGGCGCGAGCGCGACTGCCTGAAGTTCTCCACTTCGGATGAATTCATCAAGCCGCAAGCGGTGGTGCAAAAGGTCTGGGAAGTCACCAAGGGCGACGCCTTCATCACCTCCGACGTCGGCCAGCACCAGATGTGGGCCGCGCAGTACTACGGTTTCGACAAGCCGCGCCGCTGGATCAACTCCGGCGGCCTGGGCACCATGGGCGTGGGCCTGCCGTACGCCATGGGCGTGCAGAAGGCCAATCCGGACGCGACCGTCGCCTGCATCACCGGCGAAGCCTCGATCCAGATGTGCATCCAGGAGCTGGCGACCTGCAAGCAATATCACCTGACGCCGAAGATCATCCTGCTCAACAACCGCTTCCTGGGCATGGTTCGCCAGTGGCAGCAGATCGATTACGGCTCCCGTTATTCCGAGTCCTACATGGATTCGCTGCCCGACTTCAACAAGCTGGTCGAGTCGTATGGCCACGTCGGCATGAAGATCGAGAAGCCGGGCGACGTCGATGGCGCACTGCGCGAGGCCTTCGCGATGAAAGACAGGCTGGTCTTCATGAACTTCATTACGGATCAAACCGAAAACGTCTGGCCGATGGTCAAGGCGGGCAAGGGCTTGACTGAAATGCTGTTGGGTTCGGAGGATCTTTAATCATGCGCCATATCATTTCTGTACTGCTGGAAAACGAAGCCGGCGCATTGTCCCGTGTCGTGGGCCTGTTCTCCGCGCGCGGCTACAACATCGAAACGCTCACCGTTGCACCCACCGAAGACCCGACCCTGTCGCGCATGACCATCGTGACCTCCGGCTCGGACGATGTGATCGAACAGATCACCAAACACCTGAATCGCCTGATCGAGGTGGTGAAGGTCGTCGATCTGACGGAAGGCGCGCACATCGAGCGCGAGCTGATGCTGATCAAGGTGCGCGCAGTGGGCAAGGAGCGTGAAGAGATGAAACGGACGGCGGATATCTTCCGCGGCCGCATCATCGACGTCACCGAAAAGACCTACACGATCGAGCTGACCGGCAACAAGGGCAAGCTGGACGCCTTCATCGACGCCATGGACCGCACCGCGATCCTGGAAACGGTCCGTACCGGCGGCTCCGGCATCGGCCGCGGCGAACGGATCCTGAAGATCTGAGCGGCCGCAGCGCCAGTACGCAAGAGCCATCATTCAAGTGTTGAATTACCCAATTATTCAAGCTATTTAAATTTAAGTTATTTAAGAACATAGGAAAAATCATGAAAGTTTTTTACGACAAAGACGCCGACCTGTCCCTGATCAAGAACAAGAACGTGACCATCATCGGTTACGGTTCGCAAGGCCACGCGCATGCGCTGAACCTGAAGGATTCGGGCTGCAAGGTCACCGTTGGCCTGCGTAAGGGCGGCGCCTCGTGGAGCAAGGCCGAGAAGGCCGGCTTGAAGGTGGCGGAAGTCAACGACGCGGTGAAAGAAGCCGACGTCATCATGATCCTGCTGCCGGACGAGAACATCGGCCAGGTCTATGCCGAAAACGTCGCCCCGTACGCCAAGCAAGGCGCGACCGTGGCGTTCGCGCACGGCTTCAACATCCACTACGGCCAGGTCGTGCCGCGCGCCGACCTGGACGTGATCATGATCGCGCCCAAGGCCCCCGGCCACACCGTGCG
>NZ_JBWKPR010000010.1:123909-163597 GCF_059418325.1 Herbaspirillum sp. GW821-FHT09A12 | reverse complement strand
GACAAAACAGTGCCTACGATTGAAGTGTTACCTATGTCCCGGCACATTTGTTACCCATGTCCCCGGTCTATACAGCGAAGCAAAGAAAGTGAGCGGCTGCCGGGCCGCCCCCGGCGCTCCCCTCCGACCGGAGAAAGAAAAGCATAAAGCCAGTACATCGACCAGCCGCAAGAGCAGACTACCCAAAAAACAGCAAGACCAGGCTACCCCAAAAAATAGATTCTTACTTAGAACAGCCTGGCACCGTTAGGCACAACCTGGTCAGGCCTGAACAGCACAACTTCACCAGCATCATCGGGAAACCCCAGCGTCAACACTTCCGACATGAACTTGCCAATCTGGCGCGGCGGGAAGTTCACCACCGCCGCCACCTGGCGCCCCATCAAGTCTTCCAGCCGATAATGCGCCGTGATCTGCGCACTGCTCTGCCGCACGCCGATGCCCGAGCCGAAATCGATCTTCAGTTTGTAGGCAGGCTTGCGCGCTTCGGGAAAGGCTTCGGCCGAGACGATGGTGCCGATGCGGATGTCGACCTTGAGGAAGGCATCGAAATCGATGGGATCGGCAGCGGGGGCGTTGGTGTCGTGCAGCAGGTGCATGGCGGGGCCTCAAGACGGTGAAGCCGCGATGATAGCAATCATTGCCGCCGGTCGGGCAAGTGCAGGGGAGGAGAGGGAAGCGGGTTACGCCAAACCGGGTCAGTCGCGCTCGGCCAGCGCCGGCCCGATCATCACCAGCACCGGCCCGCTGCAGGCCTGCAGCCCGGCTTCCAGTCCGGCCAATTGCAGGTGGTAGATGTGCTCGTCCGGACGGCTGCAGTTTTCCACCACCACCACCGGCGTATCCGGCGCATAGCCCAGCGCCAGCAGCCGGCGCGCGGTGGCGGTGGCTTCGCGTCCGCCCATGTACTGCACCAGCGTGTCGCCGTTGGGCATGATCACTTCGTTGGGCTGGTCGGGGGCGGTGCTGGAGGTGAACAGTGAAACGCTGCGGGCGATGCCGCGCCGGGTCAGCGGGCGTTTGGCTGAAGCCGCGGCCGCCAGGGCGGCGGTGATGCCGGGCACGACTTCATAGGGGATGCGGTGCGCTTCCAGCGCGCGCATTTCCTCGTCGGCGCGGCCGAACAGCATGGGGTCGCCGCCTTTCAAGCGCACCACGCGGCGGTACTGCTGCGCCGCCGCCACCAGTTTCTCGTTGATCTCCACCTGCGCGGTGGAACGCTGGCCGCTGCGCTTGCCGACCGGGATCTTCACCGCTTGCGGGCACAGCGCAAGGATTTCTTCCGTCACCAGCGCATCGTGCAACACGGCGTCGGCGTCGGCCAGGATGCGTGCGCCACGTACGGTGAGAAGGTCGGCCGCGCCGGGGCCGGCGCCGATCAGCCACACCCGGCCCGGATTGTCCGGGCCGGGCTGGGTGGCGTCAGGAAGGGGAGAGGATGCTGCCGGATCGGTGGCCATGGCCTGCTGTACTTGAATCGGATCGATGGGAAGGGCGCGCGTTGGGCCCTTAGTCGATCCGGATCATACCAGCGGCAACCGTCTGGTGCGTCACTTCATCGATCAGGATGAAGGCGCCGGTCGCGCGGATGGCTTCGTAGCTGTCGGCGGCGATGGGTTGCTGCACGTTCACCGTCACGCGGGCGATGTCGTTGAGCTTCAGGGTGTCGGCCGGGCGGCGTTCCTGGGTGTTGATGTCGAGCAAGGTGTCGACCTTGGACACGCGCGCCGCCACTTGCTTGGTGGTGTGCTTGAGCCAGTACTTGCGGCGCAGGTCCAGCGGGTCTTCGGACAGCCAGCAGACGTCGGCGGTGACCGACTTCAGCGCCACCGGCGCCTGGCCGGCCGCGGCCAGCAGGTCGCCGCGCGAGATGTCCAGGTATTCATCCAGCAGGATGGTGACCGACTGGCCGGCCGAGGCCGATTCCAGCGAGCCGTCCAGGGTCTGGATCTCTTTCACGGTGGCGTTCTGGCCGCCGGGCAGCACCACCAGCTTGTCGCCCTTGGCAACGCGGCCGGCTTCGATGCGGCCCATGTAGCCGCGGAAGTCGTTGGCCTCATGGCCGTTGTGGCGCGCCACCAGTTGCACCGGGAAGCGGAACGGCTCGGCGTGCGCGTCTTCGTACACCGACAGCGACTCCAGCAGCTCGATCAGCGTCGGGCCCTGGTACCACGGCATCTTCACGCTCTCGGCCACGACGTTGTCGCCCACCAGCGCCGACAGCGGGATGGCGTGCACGTCCTTCAGGCCCAGTTGCAGCGCGAACTGCTGGTAGGCGCCGACGATACGGTGGTAGACGGTTTCGTCATAGTCGATCAGGTCCATCTTGTTGATCGCCACGATCACGTGCTCGATCTGCAGCAGGTGGGCGATGGTCGAGTGGCGCTTGGTCTGGGTCAGCAATTCCACGCTGCCATCGTCGCCCAGCTTCACCTTGGACACGTCCACCAGGATGATCACGGCATCGGCGGTCGAGGCGCCGGTCACCATGTTGCGGGTGTATTGCTCGTGGCCGGGGGTATCGGCGATGATGAACTTGCGCTTGGGCGTGGCGAAGTAGCGGTAGGCCACGTCGATGGTGATGCCTTGCTCGCGCTCGGCTTCCAGGCCGTCGGTCAGCAGCGACAGGTCAACCGTGTCGCCCACGGTGCGCTTGTGCTTGGCGCGCGAGATGGCGTCCAACTGGTCGGCGAAGATGCCCTTGCTGTCGAACAGCAGGCGGCCGATCAGCGTGCTCTTGCCGTCGTCCACCGAACCGGCGGTGATGAAGCGCAGCAGGCCGCGCTCATGCGGCTGCGCATTGGCGGCGTTGCTCAATTGTTCTTGTGTGGCGGCGGCGTTCATCAGAAATATCCTTCTTTCTTGCGTTTTTCCATCGAGGCTTCGGACGTCTGGTCGTCCATGCGGGTGGCGCCGCGCTCGGTAATCTGGGTCACCGCGGTCTCGGCGATGATGGCTTCTACCGTGGCGGCGTCGGACGCCACCGGGCAGGTGCAGGAGATGTCGCCCACGGTGCGGAAGCGCACCACGCGGCTTTCCACGGTCTCGCCTTCGCGCGCCGGGGTCAGGTCGGTCAGCGGCACCAGCAGGCCGTTGCGCGGGATCACTTCGCGCTCGTGCGCGAAGTAGATCGGCGGCAGCGCCAGCTTCTCGCGGGCGATGTACTGCCACACGTCCAGCTCGGTCCAGTTGGAAATCGGGAACACGCGCATGTTCTCGCCCGGGTGCACGCGGGTGTTATACAGGTCCCACAGCTCGGGGCGCTGGGCCTTGGGGTTCCATTGGCCGAATTCGTCGCGGAAGGAGAAGATGCGTTCCTTGGCGCGGGCCTTCTCTTCATCGCGCCGGGCGCCGCCGATACAGGCGTCGAACTTGAATTCCTCGATGGTTTCCAGCAGCGTCACCGCCTGCGCGGCGTTGCGCGAGTCGGTCTGCGGGTTGCGCAGGCGCACGGTGCCGCGCTTGATCGAGTCTTCCACCGAACGCACCACCAGGCGCTCGCCCAGTTCGGCGGCGCGGCGGTCGCGGAATTCGATCACTTCCTGGAAGTTGTGGCCGGTGTCGATATGCACCAGCGGGAACGGGAACTTGCCGGGGCGGAAAGCCTTTTCGGCAATGCGCAGCAGCACCACCGAATCCTTGCCGCCGGAGAACAGCAGGGCAGGGTTGCCGCACTCGGCCGCGACCTCGCGCATGATGTGGATCGCTTCCGATTCCAGCCAGTCCAGGTGGCGGTTGCTGGCGTTGTCCAAAAAGAGTTTGTCTACCGCAGTGTTCATGCCGGGCCTTCCGATGCTTGCGTATTGTTGTGTTGCTTGATTGTCTGGTGTGCCGATGGGGCGCCGGCCTCAGGCCGGCGCGTGCGCCTTGATGCGCACCAGCTTGCCGTCCACCACATGCAGGCCGCATTCCTTGGAGTCCGGGTTTTCCCACCACCAGCGGCCGGCGCGGATATCCTCGCCGGGCTGGATGGCGCGGGTGCAGGGTTCGCAGCCGATCGACGGGTAACCCTGGTCGTGCAGCGGGTTGTAGGGCACGTCGTTGGCGCGGATGTAGTCCCACACGTCCTGCTCGGACCAGTCGGCCAGCGGGTTGAATTTCTCCATGCCATGCGCTTCATCGCGCTCTTGCACATGCAATTCGGCGCGGGTGACCGACTGCGCGCGGCGCTGGCCGGTGATCCAGGCGGTTTTGCCGGCCAGGGCGCGGTTCAGCGGCTCCATCTTGCGGATGCGGCAGCATTCCTTGCGCAGTTCGACGCTGTCGTAGAAGGCGTTGAGGCCGTGGTCCTTGACGTAGGCTTCGATCGCTTCAGGTTGCGGGCGATAAGGCGTGACATCGTAATCGTAGGTCGCGCGGATGCGCTCCAGCATGCCCACGGTTTCCTGGTGCAGGCGGCCGGTTTCCAGCGTGAAGATGGAAATGTTGTCCTGCAGCTTGCCGCGCAGGATCAGGTCGGTCAGCACCATGTCTTCGGCCGCCAGGCTGGAGGCGAATACGGCCGGGGCATACTGCGCGGCGATGGTGTCCAGCGTCGCTTGGGTTTTTGCGATGAGATCCTGCAAAGCCTGGTTCGACATGATGTTGCCTTTTTCTTTTCAGTCCGCCGTTTGCACCGCTTCGCGCTTGACGCGGCGGAACAGCGGGTTCTTTTCATCCCACGAGGTCTGGTACTTCTCGGAGAAGTCGGTCAGGCCCTTGACGGCGTCGTGGATGTTCTTGTCGGCGCGCACCGCGAAGGCGTCGAAGCCCACGCGCTGCATGTAGAACAACTGGTCGCGCAGCACGTCGCCGACCGCGCGCAGCTCGCCGGTATAGCCCAGGCGCGCACGCAGGTTGTAGGCGATCGAGTAGCCGCGGCCATCGGCGAACTTGGGGAAATCCACCGCCACCACCTTGAACTGGGCCAGTTCGCCCTTGAGTTCTTCGGCGCGTTCGTCGCTGGCGAACCAGACGCCGATGTCGGGACGGCTCTTGAGCGTGTCGCGCTGCGCCTGCCAGGTCTTGAGCGGGACGATGACTTTGCCTGCCGGGACGGTCACGGTTTCCGCGCTCTCGCCTTCGGCCAGGCGCAGGATGTTCCAGTCGTCGGCGACGACGGTCTTGTTTTTGATGATGTCAGGCATTGGCGTCTTCTCCTGCGAGATAGTCGGCCGACGTTGCGATCGGCGTGGCGTAAACGAATTCCTTGAATGGGGCGACGCCGATGCGGCGCACGGTATCGATGAAGAGTTCATCTTCGGTACGCTGCTTGACGTACACCTGCAGCAGCCGGTCGATCACGGTGGGCATCTGCTGCGCCGAGAACGAAGGGCCGATGATCTTGCCGATCGACGAGGTGTTGCCCTGCGCGCCGCCCAGCGAGACCTGGTACCACTCGGAGCCGTCCTTGTCGACGCCCAGGATGCCGATGTTGCCGACGTGGTGGTGGCCGCAGGCGTTGATGCAACCCGAGATGTTGAGTTCGATGTCGCCGATGTCGTGCTGGTAGTCGATGTCTTCGAACTTCTCGGCAATCGCCTGGGCGATCGGGATCGACTTGGCGTTGGCCAGCGAGCAGAAGTCGCCGCCGGGGCAGCAGATGATGTCGGTCAGCAGGCCGATGTTGGGCGTGGCCAGGCCATGCGACTTGGCCAGCTTCCACAACGTGTACAGCTCGGACTGCTTGACGTCGGCCAGCACCAGGTTCTGCTCGTGCGTCACGCGCAACTCGCCGAAGCTGTACTGGTCGGCCAGGTCGGCGGCGAAGATCATCTGGTCGGCGGTGATGTCGCCCGGCGGCACGCCCGGCTTCTTCAGCGACAGGATCACGGCGGCGTAACCGGGGACCTTGTGCGCCTTGACGTTGCGCAGCAGCCAGTTGGCGAAGCCGCGGTCTTGCGCCTTCAGGCGCTCGAACTCGGCGTCCACCGCCGGCAGGGTCTCATAGGCGGGCGGCACGAAGTATTGCGCCACGCGCTGCAGTTCTTCCTCGGTCAGGGTCGAGGGGCCGTCCTTGATCTGGGCCCATTCCTCTTCCACCTGGCGCGCGAACTCTTCCGGGCCGATGGCCTTGACCAGGATCTTGATGCGGGCCTTGTAGATGTTGTCGCGGCGGCCGTACTGGTTGTACACGCGCAGGATCGCTTCCAGGTAGGACATCGCGTGATGCCAGGGCAGGAACTCGCGGATCACGCTGCCCAGGATAGGGGTGCGGCCCATGCCGCCGCCCACCAGCACGCGGAAACCCACTGCGCCGGCTTGGTCCTTGACCACGTGCAGGCCGATGTCGTGCACGGCGGTGGCGGCGCGGTCTTCCTTGGCGCCGCTGATGGCGATCTTGAACTTGCGCGGCAGGTAGGCGAACTCGGGGTGGAAGGTGCTCCACTCGCGGATCAGTTCGGCGTACGGGCGCGGGTCGACGATCTCGTCGGCGGCCACGCCGGCCAGCTCGTCGGAGGTGGTATTGCGGATGCAGTTGCCGGAAGTCTGGATGGCATGCATCTCGACGCTGGCCAGTTCGGCCAGGATGTCGGGGGACTCTTCCAGCTTGATCCAGTTGAACTGGATGTTCTGGCGGGTGGTGAAGTGGCCGTAGCCGCGGTCGTTCTTGACGGCGATCTCGGCGAACTTGCGCAACTGTTTGGAGGCCAGCATGCCGTAGGGAATGGCGATGCGCAGCATGTAGGCATGGCGTTGCAGGTAGAGGCCGTTCTGCAGGCGCAGGATGCGGAACTCGTCTTCTACCAGTTCGTCCGACAGGCGTCGGCGCACCTGGTCTCGATATTGTGCAACTCGCTCTTTGACGATCTGGTGATCGTATTGGTCATAGCGGTACATCTTATATAGGTCCCTGTTAACGTCTTATTGAGGCTGCGCCTTCACGTCCGGCGCCGCCCCGCATTGAAAAACCAGCCTACCAAATCAGCTTCACGGCGACGCTCGTCAGCGTAATCGCCAGCAGGCCACGCAAGAATTTCTCCGGCACCGCGCGCGCTGCGAGCGAACCGAGTGTGATGCCCGGGAGCGAACCCAGGAGCAGTGTTGCCAGCAATTCCCAGTTGATCGAACCCAGCCACCAGTGGCCCAGGGCGGCGATCGCGGTCAGCGGCACCGCGTAGGCGATGTCGGTGCCCGCGATTTCCGCCGGCGACAGGCGCGGGTAAAGCAGAACCAGCAGGGTCGCGCCGACCGCACCGGCGCCGATCGAGGAGATCGTCACCAGCATACCGAGCACGGCGCCGGCGATGATGGTCGCATGGCGCAGGTCGGCGCCTTGCAACTGGCGCTCCGGATGGGCATTGAGCCACCCTTGCAGTTTACCCCTGAACAGCAGCGCGATCACGGTGAGCAACACCGAGATGGCGATCGAATAACGGATGACCTGGCTGATGCCGTCGCTGACGGCGCCGAAATGTTTCAGCAGCAGCGTGGTTGCCAGCGCGGCCGGCAGGGCGCCGTAGGACAGGCGGCGCACGATGTCCCATCGCACCGTGCCCTTGAAGCGGTGGGCCAGGGTGCCGGCGGTCTTGGTGGCCGAGGCGAACGCCAGGTCGGTGCCGACCGCGACACTGGGGTGGATACCGAACAGCAAGGTCAGGAGCGGGGTCATGAGCGAGCCGCCGCCGACGCCGGTCAGTCCGACCAGCAGTCCCACGGCAAATCCGCTTACTACATAAGAAACAGTCATAACACCTCGCCCATTAGTCTGCGAATCGTAATAAACTTATGTTTCAAACCAAACTACATAGTATTTATTTGCTTATATACGCCTTTGGCATATGCAAATGAGGCGGCTGAGCGCATGCGCGCGCAGTCCGGCAAATAGGCGGCGGCGACCGCCGGGTAGTCAGCGAGGGCTTTCCATGAATCTTCATCAATTCCGTTTCGTGCGCGAAGCGGTGCGCCAGAATTTCAACCTGACCGAGGCGGCCAAGGCCTTGTATACCTCGCAGCCGGGCGTCTCCAAGGCCATCATCGAGCTGGAAGAGGAGCTCGGCGTGGATATCTTCACCCGCCACGGCAAGCGCATCCGCGGCCTGACCGAGCCCGGCCGCGCCGTGCTGCGTTCGGTGGAGCTGATCATGCAGGAAGTCGATGGCTTGAAACGCATCGGCAAGGAATTCGCCGCCCACGACAGCGGCAGCTTCACCATCGCCACCACCCACACCCAGGCGCGCTATGCGCTGCCCAAGGTGGTGCAGGCGTTTACCCAGAAGTACCCCAAGGTGCACCTGTCGTTGCTGCAGGGAAACCCCAAGCAGATCACCGAAATGGTCCGCAACGACCAGGCCGACATCGCCATCGCCACCGAAGCGCTGGCCTCGGGCGAGGGGCTGGTCTCGCTGCCGTGCTACCAGTGGGAGCATGTGGTGGTGGTGCCGCCCGAGCATCCGCTGCTGCAATCCAAGAGCCTGACGCTGGAAGAGATCGCGGCCTATCCGCTGATCACTTACGATTCGGCCTTCAGCGGCCGCAGCAAGATCGACCATGCCTTTTCGCTGCGCCACCTCAAGCCCGACGTGGTGCTGGAGGCGATTGACGCCGACGTCATCAAGACCTATGTCGAGCTGGGCATGGGGGTGGGCATCATCGCCGGCATCGCCTTCGATGCCGAACGCGACCGCGGCTTGCGTTCGATCCCGGTCGGCCATCTGTTCGGCACCAACGTCTCGCGCGTGGCCTTGAAGCAGGGGGCTTACCTGCGCGGCTATGTCTACACTTTCATCGAATTGCTCACGCCGACCCTGAACCGCAAGCTGATCTCGCAGGTGATGGAAGGCGAGAAGGACATGTACGAGCTGTAACGGGGCGGGCCACCGGCCATCCGCTCAGGCAGCGTGGTAAGCCGCCGTGCCCCTGGGCATGGCGGCGGCAAGAACAGGGAAATTGACCAATGAGGAAAGTATGGGCGGCCGCATCGCGGCCGCAGCGCCATTTGCGCCGTCTGTGGCTGCAATACGGGATCCTGTGGACGGGGGCGGTGGTCACCGGCCTGGTGGCGGTGATGTATGCGCGCCTGATCGATCTCGGCTTCGAACTGTTCCAGGGCATGCAAAGCCGCCACCACTGGCTGCCGTTGCTGCTGACGCCGGCCATGGGCGCGCTGTGCGTCTGGCTCACGCGCAGGTATTTTCCGGGCTCGGAAGGCAGCGGCATCCCGCAGGTGATCGCCTCCCTGGCCGAGCAGGGCGAGCACACGTCCAAACTGGCGCGCAAGTTGCTGACCGTGCGTATCGTGGTGGGCAAGATCGGCATTTCTTTCCTCGGCATCCTCTCCGGTTTCACCATCGGCCGCGAAGGCCCGACGGTGCAAGTGGGCGCGGCGCTGATGTACAACATGCGCCGCTTTTACCCGCGCCCGAGCGCCATCCTGGAAAAGCGCCTGATCCTGGCTGGCGCCGCCGCGGGCTTGGCGGCCGCCTTCAATACCCCGCTGGCGGGTATCGTGTTTGCCATCGAGGAACTCTCGCGCAGCTTCGAGCAGCGCGCCAGTGGCGTGGTGATCACTACCATCATCTTTGCCGGCGTGGTGGCCCTGGGCCTGACCGGCAACTACACCTATTTTGGCACTATCACCACCGGCGCTGACAGCGCGCGCGAGGTGATCGTGGCGGTGATCCTGTGCGGACTGCTGATGGGCGGGGCCGGCGGTTGCTTCTGCTGGTTGCTGCTCAATACGCCGAAATGGATTCCGGCGCCGCTGTTGCGCCTGCGCACGCAGCGTCCGGTGGTTTTCGGCGCGCTGTGCGGCCTGCTGGTGGCGGTGATCGGCGTGGCCGCGGGCGGCGTTACCTTCGGCAGCGGCTATGTCGAAGCCAAGGGCTTGCTCACCGGGCAGCAGGAGTTGTCGGGCATTTATCCGCTGGCCAAGATGGCGTCGATGGTCGGCTCCTACCTGCCGGGCACCCCCGGCGGCATTTTCGCGCCATCGCTGTCGATTGGCGCCGGTTTCGGCAATTTGCTGCACATGCTGTTTGGCGACATCTCCTTGCCGGTGCTGATCGCGCTGGCCATGGTCGGCTATCTGGCGGCGGTGACGCAGTCGCCGATCACTTCCTTCGTGATCGTGATGGAAATGATCAACGGCCACGCGCTGGTGATCTCCCTGATGGCCACCGCCTTGCTGGCCAGCCGCGTGTCGCGTTTCTTCACGCCGCCGCTGTATGAGGCGCTGTCGGAGCGTTACTCGCACCGGCCCGGCAACCTTGCGCCGCCGCCGGCTGCAACGCCGGCGCCCGCAGCCGAACCGGCATCTGCATCTGCTCCGGCGGTGGTGCCGGAAGCGGAGGCGCCTGCGCCGCAAGCTGCGGATCCGGCGCCCGTTGTGCTGCAAAGCGCAGCGCCGGCCGAACCGCAAGTGCCCATTCCATCGCCAGCGCCGGTTGCCGGCGCGCCCGAGCCTTCCTCAAGCGCCGATCAAAAGGCAGCGCCCCGCAGGCTGAAGCCAAGGCGCAAGCGGCAGGAGGCAAAAACGGAGCAACCATCGGCGGCGGTTGTGCAGGCAGCGCCATCGGCCCATGCTGCCGATGCGCATGCCGCGCCTCCGGTGCAAGCCAGGCCGTCGTCGCCCAAGCCGCGCCAAGCCAGGAAGGTCTATCGCCAAGGCGACCTGTTCGACGAGATGTGACAGGAAGCGCGGCGGCAACCAGTTGTCAGCCGCACAATGCAAGAAATGCAAAACGGCCGGGTCTGTGAAGACCCGGCCGTTTTGTTTGGCACCGAAGATGCGTTATCGGCCCATCAGACTTGTGCCACCGCCGAACGTTCGGTGTCGTTGCAGCCATCCAGCAGGAAGGACAGGCCCACCACCAGCACCAGTTCGCCTTCGGCCGAGCGGGCCGTGCCGGTGATGCCATTGGTGTGGATCGCCGTCAGCGGCTTGATCACCAGGTCGGCCGTGCCTTCCACCGACTCCACGCCGAGGATGTAGGGGTGGGGCACCGCCATGACCACGCCCACGCGTTCGTTGCCCGGTTCGTAGCCCAGCACGCCGGCCAGCGAATGCACCGGCAGCGGGCGGCCCTGGTCGCGCAGCACCGGGGCGCCGCCGACTTCGTCGAAGGTTTCCGGCAGTTCCACCACGCGCTCCACCACCGCCATCGGCAGCGCCAGCGGCGCGCCGGCGCAGCGCACCAGCATGGTCGGGATGATCGACAGTTCGATCGGCAGGCGGATCGAGAACTTGGTGCCCTTGCCGATGGTCGAGTCGATGCGGATGGTGCCGCGATGCTTTTCCACCGCGGTCTTGACCACGTCCATGCCGACCCCGCGGCCGGACACGCTGGACGCCACTTCCTTGGTCGAGAAGCCGGGCAGGAACACCAGCTGCAGCGCCTCGTCGGTGGTCAGCGCCTGATGCTCGGTGATCAGGCCCTTGGCCAGCGCCTTGTTGCGCAGCATATCGGGATCCATGCCCTTGCCGTCGTCGAACACTTCGATCATGACGCTGCTGCCGGCCTGCCAGGCGTGCAGCGAGATGGTCGACTTGCTCGGCTTGCCGGCGGCGGCGCGGTCGACTTCGATGCCGTGGTCCAGCGAGTTGCGCAGCATGTGCACCAGCGGGTCGTAGAGGCTGTCCACCACCACGCGGTCGACTTCGGTTTCGGCGCCGGTAATGACCAGGTCGACATCCTTGCCGAGGTCCTTGGCCAGTTCGCGCACCAGGCGGGGAAATTTCTGGAACAGGCGGCCGACCGGCTGCATGCGGGTCGACAGCGTGGCGCGCTGCAGTTCGCTGGAGTAGCGCGAGGCGCGGCCCAGCGTCTCGGCCAGCGTCGACATCAGCGCGGCGGCGGTGCCTTCGAACTTGAATTGCTGCAGCTTTTCCAGCAGCACGGCGGCCTGGTTGGCAGCCTGCACCGATTCGCCCGCCACTTCCAGCAGGGCATCCAGCTTGCCGGCATCGATACGGATGCTTTCTTCCTTGGCGTTGTCCGAGGCGCGGCGGCTCTGTTGTTGGGCCGGGGCCGCTGCGGCAGGCTTGGATTCGCCGCCGGTTTCCACCGCCGGCGTCGCGGCCGGGGCTTGCGCCACGGCGGTTGCGGCCGGCGCGCTACCGGCCGCGGCGCTGTTCGGGGCGTCGGTGGTGGCGCCGGTCACGGCCTGGTACATCGATTCCCAGTCCAGTTGGCCGTCTTTCATGACGCTGGCGCCGTTGGCCTCAGCCTGGACGGCGGCGGCAGGCGCAGGCGCCGTGGCGGTAGCCGCAGTCGCGGCTACCGGGACCTGGCCCTTGCCTTCGATGGCTTGGGTCAGGATGCCTTCGAGATCCGGCGGCATCGACGCCAGGCTGTCGGGGGCGGCGCCGTTGGACAGTTCGTTCAACTGGTCGGCCACGAAGCCGCTGGCTTGCAGCGCGGCTTCGATCGCCAGCGGCGTGACCGGCGCCTTGCCGGTGCGCAGCGCGTCGAACAGGTTTTCCGTGAGGTGGCAGGCCGACACCATGGCCGGCAGGTTGACGAACCCGGCGCCGCCTTTGATGGTGTGGAATGCGCGGAAAACCGCGTTGAGGATTTCCAGATCGTCAGGATGCCGTTCGAGCGTCAGCAGATGCTCTTCCACGTTGGAGGCAAGCTCCAACGCTTCAACGACAAAGTCCTTGAGCATTTCGTCATCCATTAGAACCCCAGGCTATCGAGTAAATCGTCCACGTCATTTTGAACCATGGCGGCGCCGGGGGCGGCGGGGCCATTGAGCAGGGAAACCGGTTTTTCCGCTTCGATCTGCGCGCGTACTTCAGGCGGCGCATTGTCGCGCAGCAACTGCGCCAGTTCGTGTTCGGCGGTGGTGGTGATGCCGACAATCTTCTTGATCAGCTGGCCGGTGATGTCCTGGAAGTCCTGGGCCATCATGATTTCCAGCATGCGGGCTTTTTCCGCTTCGGTCGATTCCAGCACGGCGGCGGAGAATTTTTGCGAGTCGCCGGCCAGTTGCTTGAATTCGTCGATGCTCATCTGGCCCGCATACAGCTTGGCCCAGCGATCGTTGATGTTCCTGGCGTGCTCCTGCAGGCGGTCTTGCGCCGGCATGCCCGAATCGAGGGCGTTGAGCACCTTGTTGGCTGCCTGTTCGGTCAAGGTGGCGACATGCTCCAGGCGGCTTTGCGCATCGCCGATCTGGGTAGCCACATCGGTGAGCGAGCGGTCGTAGCCCAATTCGCGCATGGAGTCGTGCAGCAAGCGCACAATGCCGCCCAGGCGCTCGTACATCGGCTTGTCGGACTGGTCTTCCTCCACCGCCGGTTGCGCATCGCTTGCGGCGGCGGCAGGGGCTGCGCCGGCCACGGTCGTGGGCAGCGCCTGGGCGGAAATTTCGTCGAACAATGCTTCCAAATCAACGTCGTCGCTCATGATTTCTGGTTCCCCCTACAAATTTGGTGCACTTCCATGTTGCCCGCTCCGGCAGATCGAGCGGGTCGTCCTTTGAAGCCGCGCCGCATGCCTGAATCGCCTGGCCCGGTTGGCGGGCAGAGTATTCAATGCTTATCGGCACAAGCCATCGGAGTCTGAAGGCCGTACAGGCCACGACAGCGATTCGGCAGCATCGTCCGGGGCTACGGCTTGTTGCCGGACCGGCCCACGTTACCAGTTGGCTGAGTATAGGACGCGTGCCAGCCGGGTCATCGGCTAAACAGCGAGTGAAATCCCCCATTTGTTCCCGTTTCTCCGGCGTTTCGGGTCCCCTCGACCCGGCCCTGTCAGCGACATTTTTCCATTCTTTTGCGTTATCGCGTCAGATTTTAACGAGCTTTTTCTTAAAAGCAATCTTTGCCATGATTTTTATCATGAATCGTGTTTGACCTTGTTGCCCGTGGGTGTCGCGCTTACAATTGCGCGGTTTTGGTGCCCGCTGGCGCGTCCGCGCCGGCAGTTAAACGGGAAACACGAATGGACGCATGCCGGATGCCCGCATCCGTATTGTCGAAAATATAACGTGTGCTGCCCCCGCAACGGTAATCAGGCGCCGGCTCCCGGATGTTGACGCATCAGGCAACAGGGCCGGCCATCCATCACCAAGCCACTGTGCTTGCGGCGCGAGCTGCTGCATGGGAAGGCACGATGGCGCAGCCTGAAGCCCGGATACCGGCCAAGACAGGGGGAGACCGCCCAGCGGCTTCCATGGAATCCGGCTTGCGGGGAGGCAGGCTGGAGAATTCTTATTCAGATACCCTTCATGAAGCAATACCAATTCCACCCGCGCCGCACGGCCGGTCAACCGGCCGTCATTCGCGCCGCCGTTTCATTCACCTTGTCCGCGTTGGCCGCATGGAGCTACACCCCGGCGCATGCCCAGGCCAGCGCCAATGCCGCTGCCGACAGCGCATTGGCGCCGGTGGTCGTGTCGGCCTCGCGTTTTCCGAACGATCCGGCATTTCCGCCGGTAGCCGCCACCGTCATCACCGCCGAGCAGATCCGCGAAGCCGGCATCGACAATGCCAATGAGGCGATCCGCAAGCTGGGCGGCGTCTATGGTCGCCAGAGCGTGGCCGGCCCCAACGACTTTCCGCTGGACTTGCGCGGCTTCGGCTCCAATGGCGACCAGAACATGGTGGTGCTGGTGGATGGCGTGCGCATTTCCGAGAATGAGTTGACGACGCCGCTGCTGTCCTCGATTCCGATTGAAATCATCGAACGCATCGAGATCGTGCGCGGCGGCAGCAGCGTGCTGTACGGCAGCGGCGCCACCGGCGGCACCATCCAGATCGTCACCAAGCGCCCGCAGCCCAATGCCGGACACGGCTCCGTCGTCGCCGAAGTCGGCACCGACGGCCAGCGCGCCGGGCGCGCCTTTGTTTCTCGCGGTTGGGACAACATGTCGATCGACGCCAGCTATGCCAAGGCGCATAACGATAATTACCGCGACAACACCAAGTCCAACCAGGAAAATTTCAGCACCACGGTGCAATGGTTCGCCAGCGACTGGCGCTTCGGCTTGCGCGCCAATATCGCGCGCGCCGATTACGGCCTGGCCGGCGGGCTCTCGCTGGCGCAGTTCAACGCCAATCCGCGCCAGGCGAAAACGCCGTTCGACTACGGTTCGTATGACAACGACAGCATCACCGCCTTCCTGGAGCGCCGTTTCGGCGCCTTCGATGTCGCCGCCGAACTGTCGCACCGCGAGAAGATCGCGCGCGCCAATTACGTCAGTACGGCCACCACGTTGCAGACCAATGTGCGCAATACGCAATTCTCGCCGCGCATCCGCCACGTGCTGGAAGCCGGGCCGATCAAGAACGAACTGATCGCCGGGGTCGACCTTGCCGAGTGGAACCTCAATACCGTCGCTTCTTACGGCAATAGCGACGCCGCCCAGCGCTCCAAGGCGTTTTACCTGCGCGACGAGATCGAGTTCGACAAGAATGCCCGCATCGCCGCAGGGGTGCGCCGCGAGATCTTCACGCAAAGCAGCGTATCGAGCGTCTACGGGATGAACAGCGGCGTCAATGCCTGGGACTTGCAGGCCAGCTATGCATTGGTGCCATCGCTGCGCGCCTTCGCCAAGACCGGGCAGAGTTACCGCCTGGCGACGGCCGATGAGAACGGCTTCAACGGCCTGCCGACCGGCCAGATCCTCAAGCCGCAGGTATCGCACGACCTGGAGATCGGCGCGACCTGGGGCTCGGTGGATCGGCAACTGACCGCCAAGTGGTTCCGCCACCGCGTGCGCGACGAGATCTATTACGACCCGACCGGCGGCGCCTTCGGCTTCGGAGCCAATTCCAACCTCGATCCCACCAAGCACCAAGGCGTGGAACTTGAGGGCAAGTTGCGCGTGACCGAGGCCGTCACCGTCAGCGCCACTTACCAGCACGTCGAAGCCAAGTTCACCGAAGGCGTGAATGCCGGCAAGGAATTGGCGCTGGTGCCGCGTAACATGCTGTCCACGCGGGTCAACTGGAAGTCCGGGAACCAGAGCGCCGACGCCGGTTTGCGCTGGGTCGACAGCCAACGCTACGGCAGCGACTTTTCCAATACTTGCGCGGCGCGCATACCGTCCTACACCACCTTGGACGCGCGTTATGCAATCCGGGTGAATGCCTGGGAGTTCGCCCTGACCGGCACCAACCTGGCCGGCCGCGATTACTACTCGCAGGCTTTCTCCTGCCAAGGCAGCATCTATCCGGAAAACGGCCGGGAGGTAAAATTCACCGCCCGTTACGACTTCTGATGATGCACTCCTGACCGCTATCGCCGATGCGACGTTACCTCTGGCCGTTATCCGCCTTGCTGCTGCTGTCCGTGTTCGCACTGGCGGCCGCGGCCCTGTGCGGCAGCAGCGGCTGCCTGCGTCCATCGGCGGCGGCCGATACCGTTTCCCTGATGTTGTCGCTGCGGGTGCCGCGCGCATTGACCGCCTTCGCGGTGGGCGCGCTGCTGGCCCTGGCCGGCGCACTGATGCAAGTGCTGCTGCGCAATCCGCTGGCCGACCCTTATGTGCTGGGCCTGTCGGGCGGATCGGCTGCGGGCGCCTTGCTGGCGATGCTGGCGGCGCTGCAGTTCGGCTTGCCGCCGCGCCTGGTCACCGCGCCGGGCGCGTTGCTGGGCGCCGCGCTGGCGGTGCTGCTGCTGTTCGGGCTGGTGCGCCAGTCGCTGCGGCATCTGGCCTTGTCGCCGCTGCTGTCGAGCCAGCGCCTGTTGCTGACGGGCGTGATGCTGGCCGCCGGCTTCGGCGCCATCATTTCCCTGGCCTTGTCGATCGCCCCCGATTCGCAGTTGCGCGGCATGGTGTTCTGGCTGATCGGCGATCTGGACGATGCGCGCCTGCTGCCGCTGGCGGCGGCGGTCTTGCTGCTGGCGCTGCTGTGGGCAGTGCGCCATGCGCCGGCATTGAACCTGCTGGCGCGCGGAGACAGTTTCGCCCAACTGCTGGGCGTGCCGGTCTTGCGCCTGCGCGTGATGACGCTCTGTGCGGCGTCGGCGGCGACCGCCGCCGCCGTCGCCATGGCCGGCACCGTCGGCTTTGTCGGCCTGGTAGTGCCCCATACGTTGCGTCTTCTGGTCGGCAACGACCAGCGCCTGCTGTTGCCGGCATCGGTGCTGGCCGGCGGCGCGGCGTTGACGCTGGCCGACCTGGCCGCGCGTACCGTGGTCGCCCCGACGCAATTGCCGGTGGGCGTCATCACGGCGCTGGTCGGGGTGCCGGTGTTCTTGTGGCTGCTGGCGCGGAGCCGGGTATGAATGTGGCGCCCACGCCATTGCTGGAAACGGTCCAATTGGAGCTGCGGGCAGGGGCGCGCGCATTGTTGTCGGCGTTGGACTGGCGCGTCTGTGCTGGTGAATTCTGGTGCGTGCTGGGTCTCAACGGTGCCGGCAAGAGTAGCTTGCTGCATACGGTTGCGGGTTTGTTGCAACCGGCGCGGGGAGACATTTTCCTGGGAGGGGCGCCGTTGGAGTCGCTCTCGCCCAGCACGCTTGCCCTGCAGCGGGGGCTGTTGCAGCAGCAACAGCATGATGCGTTTTCCATGCCGGTGTTGGATGCGGTCAAGGCGGGTGGTTTTGCCCGTGGCGGCAGTTGGGGCGAGGATGCGCTCGATAGCCGCCGCGCTTTTGCGGCGCTTGAGCGGGTCGGCCTGGCCACCTTGGCGCGGTCGGACCTGCTGGCGCTGTCGGGTGGCGAGCGCCAGCGCGTCGGCCTGGCAACCTTGTTGGTGCAGGATCCCTCGATCTTTTTGCTAGATGAACCTACTTCCCATCAAGACATCGCTGCGCAGTTGGCCGTGATGGCTTTGTTGCGGGACTTGGCCGCGCAAGGCAAGGCGGTAATCGCCAGTTGCCATGATCTCAACCTTGCCCGGCGCTTCGCGACCCATGCCTTGTTGCTTGGAGCCGGGAGGCACTTGCTCGGACACGTAAACGACGTGATGCATGCCGACGGCCTGGAAGAGGTCTTCGGCTGCCGTTTCCGGACGATAGAGGACGAGGGCATGCCCTTGTTTGTTCCCGTGGCGAACGGCTGATAAACCAAAGGGATTAATAAGAATAAAAAAGAATGTTTTGTTCGTGGCAGCAAGGGCGGCTGCCCAAATCGCAGACAGCGGCGTGTACATGGGCCTGGAAGGCGCATATGCCATGGCCAACTCGATTCTTGGCCCTGGTACAAATTCAAGGAATTTGTACCAGGTATGTCTGATTCTGATCGTTGCAGCGTTTCAGCGAAGGTCAACATCCCTCCATTTGATGGAGGGATTTTTTTTTGGGCAAGGGAGAGAGGGTAAGGGGGGCACATGCCAGGCCACCTGATGGGCTTGAAGCAACGGCGTATCTCGATGCAGGAAGGCAATGTTCGAATTGCTTTCGTATCGCAGTCGCGTGCTTTCGGGGGAGGGCATGGGGAATGCTTGAAAAATACCTGAATTGGCGCGGAACACAGGTTTTCGTCCATTTCCTTCTTATGATGCGCGACTGGCTTCGGTGCTATGGCAGGGCTGGCTTGAGTTGCCGGCCCACGTTGTTATCGATGGCCTGCATGTATTCCGTATCTCGCAACGGCCGGGATTCGGAACGTCAAGAAACCTTATTTCTCAAGCATCCATGAAAACTTATGCAATCCTGATTGCCGGCGCACTGCTGGCTGGTTCCGCCTCCGCACAGGCGGTCAAGCCCAATACCGGTGTCTATCTCGGCATCGAAGGCGGCATCGCAAACAACCAGTCGCTGGATAACCCGCCCGGCTACCGGACCACTTCTGAAACCAGGAATGCCGGCCTGTTCCGCGTCATGCTGGGTTATCAGTTCACTCCCAACTGGGCATTGGAAGCTGGCTATTTCAGCAGCGGCGATTTCAAACAGAACGGTACCGATGGCAGCTCCGAGTATGAGACCAACTACAAGACCCAGGGCGGCGACTTGTCAGCTGTCTACAAATTCACTGAAGGTCTGCCGGGCCTGTTCTTGAAAGCGGGCCTCAGCTATGCGGAAGCATCTGTATCGGTGACTCCTATCAGGGGTACGGTTCGTGGCAGCCGCGACTTCTCGCTGTCGTCGGGCGGTTACCTGGTCGGCTTGGGCTATGAGTTCGACTTCACGAAGAACTGGGGAGCCAATGTGGCTTATACCCGCATGCAGCGTGTCGGTGCCAGCGATGTCAACCTGAACCTGGTCAGCGCGGGCATCAAGTATCGTTTCTGAGCAGTACGAACCTGCCTCAAATCCCTCCATATCGTGGAGGGATTTTTTTTGTCATGCGCAGCGATAAGCGGCGATCAGCAGCGATAAGGCCGGCGCATCAGTCTGCTCGCGCCGCATCCAGCCGTTCGCATACTTCATTGGCCGCCTCCAGAATGCGCGGCCCGGCGCGGTTGAGCCAGTCGGCGTTGACCGTGTACAGGTGCTTCTCACGCACCGCGCGCAGGCGCGGGAACTGACGCCAGCGTTCCAGCGGCTGGTCTGTGGCATCGCCGGGGGCGAGGATGACTTGGGGATCGGCGGCCAACACCGCTTCCATGGTGACGGTGGGCGCCAGTTGCGGCAGGTCGGCGAAGATGTTGCGGCCGCCGCATAGCTTCAGCACCGACGACACCAGGTGGCGGCCGTTGAGCGTCATCAGCGGCTGGCTCCAGATCTGGTAGAACACGCTGACTTCGGGGCGGTTGCCATATCGGGTTTGCAGCGCTTGCCAGCGCGCGCGGAAATCCTGTGCGGCAGTATTGCCGATGCTCTCGCTGCCGGCCAGGCGCGACAGTTTTTCCAGCGAATCGGCGATCGTGCCGAAATCCGCCGGCTGGCTTTCGTAGATGGGGATGCCGAAGCCGCGCAGGCGCGCCAGTTGCGAGGGTTTGTTGCCGCTGTGCCAGGCGACGATGAGGTCCGGCTTGAGGCTGAGCACACGCTCCAGGTCGAGGGCGGCGAAGCTGCCGACCAGAGGCAGCCTGGCGGCGGCGGCCGGGAAGTCGCTGAAGTTGCTGGCGCCGACCAGCTTGTCGCCGGCGCCGGCGGCATACAGCAGTTCGGTGACATGCGGCGCCAGGCTGATGATGCGCCGGGCCGGCTGCGCCAGCGTGACTTGGTTGCCAAGATCGTCCTTGACGGTGATGGCGGCGCAGGCGGCCGACGCGAGCGTGGCGCCGAGCAGCAGGGCAAGCGCCGCAGGGCGCATTGTCAGATTTCCAGGTTGTCGATCAGGCGCGTGGTGCCCAGCCTGGCGGCGGCCAGCACCACCAGCGGCGCGCCCTGCGCCATGTCGCCGGCCGAGGGCGGCTGCAGGTCGATGCGCTTGCGCACGGCCACGTAGTCAGGGTTCCAGCCGCGATCCGCCAGGAGCGACATGGCTTTCTTTTCGACTTCCGAGGTGTTCAACTGGCCGCCGCGGACTTCATCGGCCACATCGTTGAGCACGCGATACAGCAGCGGCGCCTCAGCCCGTTCGTCGGCCGACAGGTAGCCGTTGCGCGAAGACAGCGCCAGGCCGTCTTCGGCGCGGTAGGTCTCGGCGCCGATGATTTCGGTGGGCAGCGCGAACTGGCGCGCCATGTTGCGCACGATCATCAGCTGCTGGTAATCCTTCTTGCCGAACACCGCCACGCGCGGCTGCACACAGGAGAACAGCTTCATCACCACGGTCGACACGCCGGTGAAGAACCCGGGGCGGAATTCGCCCTCCAGGATGTTGCCCAGGTCGTTGGGCGGCTGCACGCGGTATTCCTGCGGCTCGGGGTACATGTCCTTTTCGGTCGGCGCGAACAGCACGTAGACGCCTTCCTTTTCCAGTTTTTCGACGTCGTTCTGGAAGGTGCGCGGGTATTTGTCGAAGTCCTCGTTGGGGCCGAACTGCAGGCGATTGACGAAGATCGAGGCCACCACCGGGTCGCCGTGGGTACGCGCCAGGCGCATCAGCGAGAGGTGTCCTTCGTGCAGGTTGCCCATGGTGGCGACGAAGGCGGTGCGCAACTGGCCGCGCAGGTGGTCGCGGAGTTCTTCGATGGAGGAAATGATTTTCATGCGGGTTCTCGGGTTGGAAGGCGGGGCAGCGCCGCCGGTATCAGCGCGGGGGATCGTACTCGTCGCGCTCAGCTTGGCGAGTACGAGAGTCTGACATAGATGGGGGCGAAGGCCTCGGCCTGCGTGATTTCGATCAGCGTCTCCTTGGCCAGCTCCAGCAAGGCGATGAAGTTGACCACCACCACCGGCACGCCGCGCGATGCTTCGAACAGGTCGGAGAACTCGACGAAGCGGGCCGATTGCAGCCGGCGCAGGATGCCGGTCATGTGCTCGCGCACCGACAGTTCTTCGCGGCTGATGTGGTGGTGCGCGGTCAGCTTGGCGCGCTTGAGCACGTCGGCCCAGGCCGCCCTGAGGTCGTTCATGTCGACCTCCGGCCAGCGCGTGACCACGGTCTGCTCGATGTAGACCTGGGTGCGCACATAGTCGCGGCCGACCTGCGGCAGCGCGTCCAGCTCCTGCGCGGCCAGTTTGATCTGTTCGTATTCCAGCAGGCGCCGCACCAGCTCGGCGCGCGGATCTTCCGGCTCCTCGCCGGTGTCGGCCTTCTTGGCCGGCAGCAGCATGCGCGACTTGATCTCGATGAGCATGGCCGCCATCAGCAGGTATTCGGCCGCCAGCTCCAGGTTCTGCTTGCGGATCTGCTCGACGTATTCCAGGTACTGGCGGGTGACCTGGGCCATCGGGATGTCCAGGATGTTGAAGTTCTGCTTGCGGATCAGGTAGAGCAGCAGGTCCAGCGGACCCTGGAATGCATCGAGGAAGACTTCCAGCGCGTCCGGCGGGATGTAGAGGTCGTTGGGCAACTGGAACAGCGGCTCGCCGTACAGGCGCGCCAATGCCACGCCGTCGATCACATCGGGCGTGGTGTCCGGTTGTCCTGCGGGGGTAATTTCCAGGGCGTCGGCGTTGCGCCGTTGCTCGCCGGCGTTGCCGGACGGATCGCCGCCGCCTGCGTGTGCCGTCATGCTGCCTTGATCAGTGCGACTGGTAGACGTAGGGCTGTTGGGCCACGCGCGAAGCCTGGTCGCGGGCAGTCTTGTCCAGGTCGACGGGCTCCTTGTCCCACAGCAGGGCGCGGCCGGCGCGCTGCGACTCTTCCAGCTTCGGATTCTTCTGCTTCAGTTCGTCGATGAACTGGGTGATTTCAGATACGTAGGTGGTCTTTTTTCCGAAGAGCATGATATTTTCAAGCCAAATGAAACATAGAGGGCTTATTTTACCCTTTCTTGATCAGGGATAATCAAAAGGATGCGCCAGGAATGAGTATGCGATTTTTCGAATTTACCCGCCGTTGCGCCGCGACCGTGGGCGCCCTTGTTGCCGCAGTGGCAATGTTCGGCTGCGACCGCAACGGCAATCCGATCGAGGAGTTCGGCTTGGACAAGCTGCAAAAAGGCATTTCCACCGAGGCCGACGTGCGCGGCGTGATGGGCCAGCCCGGCACCGTCTGGGACGACGGCAACGGCGCCCGCACCCTGGAATATCCCAAGGGGCCGGAAGGCATCCGTACCTGGATGTTCGCCATCGGCGCCTCCGGCACGCTGGTTGACTACAGGCAAGTCCTGACCCAGGAGAACTTCGACGCCATCCGCCCCGGCATGTCGGCCGATGAGGTGCGGCGCATGCTGGGCCGGCCGCGCAGCGTGGTGCAGTTCGTCCGCAAGAACGAAGAGGTGTGGGACTGGAAGTACCGCTATGTGCATGAAGATCGCCTCTTCAACGTGCATTTCGATATCGGCACGAAGCAGGTGGTGCGCACGTCATTCTCCGAGATATCCGGGCATTGAGCATCCAATGCCTGTTGGCGCGCAGAGGTGAACAGGCATTAAAAAGTTGGCATTAAAAAGGCCGGCATCGGATGCCGGCCTTGTCTTTTGCGCGCTGTTTTTTGTCGCCGCTGTCAGGGCGGATGCGAATAATCGCCTTCCGTTTTTTCCATCATGCGCAGCCGTTCTTCATCTTCATGGCTGTTTTCCATGCGGCTGCGGCGCAACAGTCCGGCCTCGTCCAGTACCGAATAGGCGGTCGAGCAGAACAGCGAGTGCATGCGCTTCATGTCGCTGATCAGGTCCAGGTGCAGCGAACTGGTCTCGATGCTTTGCTGGGTCTGGCCGGCCAGGCGGATCAGGTGGCTCTTGGCGTAGGCGCGCTCGAGGTCGCGGAAGGATTCCTTCTCGGCCAGCAGCTTCTGGGCGCTGCGCAGGTCGCCTTCGAGGAACACCGACAGCCCCAGTTGCAGGCTGGCCAGCAGGCGCGCGTGCATCTCGCAGACCTCTTGCATGCCGGCTTCGGAAAAGGTGCGCTGCGGCGCGATCTTCTTGTTCTCCAGGCCCTTGACGATGCGCACGATGATGTCGCCGGCCTGTTCCAGGTTGATCGTGAGGGTGATGACATCGGTCCAGCGCCGCACTTCGCGGGCCGACAGCTCTTCGCGCGAGACGCGCGCCATGTACATCTTCACCTCGGTATAGAGCTTGTCGACGTCATCGTCGATCCGGCGGATCTGCTGGGCGCGGATGGTATCGTTTTCACGAATGACCGGCAACAGGCAGTGCAGCATCTTTTCGATCAAATCGCCGATGCGCAGCACCTCGCGCGAGGCATTGGCCAGCGCCAGGGTGGGCGTATCGATGGCGCCCGGGTCGAGGTGGCGCGCGTGGATGGCGTCGTCATCCAGCGGGTTCTCGGGCAGCAGGCGCACGCACAGGCGCGCCATGGGTTCCACCAGGAGCAGGAGCAGGCCGCAGCGCACGCTGTTGTAGATCACATGGAATGCCACCACGCCGAAGCGCAGGTCGTTGCTGAACTGCGCGATCACCAGCTCAAGCTGGTTGATGAAGGGCAGCACCACGATGGCGCCCGACAGGCGAAACAGCATGCTGCCCAGCGCCACGCGGCGCCCGGCCACGTTCTGGCTGGCCGCCGTGAGCAGGGCGGTGACGCCGCTGCCCAGGTTGGCGCCGATCACCAGGCACAGCGCCACCTTCAGCGAGATGATGCCGGACGTGGCCAGCGTGGCCGACAGCAGCACCGCGGCCAGGCTGGAATAGGTCAGCATGGCGAACAGCGCGCCGATCAGCGCATCGAGCAGCACGTCGCCGGTCAGCGAAGAGAACAGCACCTTGATGCCGGCCGCATGCATCATCGGCCGCGTGGCCGCGCCGATCAGTTCCAGGGCCAGCAGGATCAGGCCGAGGCCGATCACCGCGCGTCCCAGGCGGCCGACCGAGGTGTGGCGGCGCGACAGGTAGACCACCACGCCGCCGAAGATCAGCAGCGGCGACACCCACGAGAGGTCGAAGCTGAGCACGCCCGTCATCAGCGCGGTGCCGACGTCGGCGCCCAGCATGATGGCCAGCGCCGGCGTCAGGCCCACCAGGCCCTGAGCCACGAAGGAGCATACGATGACGGCGGTGGCGTTGCTGCTCTGGACCAGGCTGGTCACGCCCACGCCGGCGGTGAAGGCCATCCAGCGGCGGGTGATGCTGGTGGAGAGGATGCGGCGCAGTTGCGCGCCATAGACCCGCAGGACATCCGTGCGCACGATGTGCGTGCCCCACACCAGCAGGGCCAGCGCCGACATCAGGTGCAGTAGGGTGATCATGGACGCGCCAGCAGATGCCGGGTCAGCTCTGCGAAACCCGCGCCGCAGGGCTGGCGGGTGATGAAGTGCGGCGCATGCGTCAGGCGGTCGGCGAATTCGAGCACATTGGCCACGCCCACCGACAGCGGGAAGTAGGCGAACATCGGCGCGTCGTTGGGCGAGTCGCCGGCGAACACGCAGCGGTCGCGCTCGGCCTTGTCGGCCAGGTCGACGCCATAGCGTTCGCGCATCATCAGGCGCGCCATGCTTAGCTTGTCGTAATCGCCGAACCAGCCATTGACGTGGATGGAACTGATTTTCGCGGTCATGCCTGATTCCTCCATGATTTGCACGATGCGGTCGACCGCAGCGCGCGGCAGCGGCGGCACGTCCTCGCAGAAATCGATCGCCAGATCGTACTGGCGACAGAACTGGTCGGACGCCACCGCGCATCCCGGCACTTCGCGCAGGATGCGCTGGCATACCGCCGCCAGGCGCGCGGCATTGCCGGCGCGGCTTTCTTCATCAAGAAGATGGCGGGTGCGCAGCTTGCCCGTTGGCGCGTCGTGCCACATATAAAGCGCCCCGTTTTCCCCGATGATACCGTCCACCGGCCACAGGCGTGCGATCTGGTCGCACCATCCGGCCGGACGTCCGGTCACGGGGATCACCCGCAGCCCTGCCTGCTGCAATTCCTCCAGGGCTTCGTACGCCAGGGCGCTCAGTTTGCCGCCGGTGGTCAGCGTATCGTCGATATCGGTGAACACGGTGGCGACCCGCGCCTGCGGCATTTGCTCCAGCGGTCTCATCGCAGCTCCAGCAATTGCGGCTGATGGTCGGAGGACTGCGTATGGCCATCGACTTCGAAGGCGCGCAGATGCGGCAGCAGGTCTTCGCTGGCGAAGATGAAGTCGCAGGTGAACGCTTCGGGCCATTGCTCGCGGTCATATTGACCGACATTGATCGGATGCGCCTGGTTCCCGTGCAGGTGCCGCCAGGCGTCGACCAGGCGCGGCACATGTTGCGACGCATTGCCGTCGCGGCCGGCGAACGGGGCCTGCAGGCGTGCATGCAGCGGGTCTTCCGGGCGGAAGTTGAAATCGCCGACGAGGATGGTCCGGGTGGCATGCGGGAAGGCGTGATAGGGCGAGCCGCGGCGGTCCACCGCCATCTCGCCGGCGGCGCGGCCGCAGGTCTCTTCGTGGCAGCGGCGGATCGCTTCGACCTGTGCCTTGCGCTGCATCGCGGAATAATATTCGAGGTGCGTGTTCATCACCCGCAGCGGGCCCAGCGGCGTGTCCAGCGTCACTTCCAGCAGCGTGCGCGGCATGCTGATCACGTTCGGGTCGACCGGCCACGGCAACTGGTGGCGCAGCACGCGCTGCACCGGATAGCGCGACAGCACCATGTTGCCGAAGCAGCGACGCGAGCCGTCGGCGGCGATCACGTCGACGCCGGCGATGGGCACCGGCGTGAAGTCCGGCAGCAATTGCGCGAACTGTTCGAACTGGTTTTCGCCGGCGCTGCCGGCCAGGCCCGGGGCCGGATAGTTGGCGCCCACTTCCTGCAGGCACAGCACGTCGAAGTCGCCCATGGCGCGCGCGTCGCGCACGATGCGGGCCGGATCCACGCGGCCGTCGATGCCGCGGGCCCACTGGATGTTCCAGCTGATGAGTTTCATTGGTCTTCCTTGCTCTGTTGCCGACTGCGATGTTGCGATGTCGCGTGATGCAGGCGATGCCGTTTCATGGTCTTGCGAAGCGGGCCTCTGCGGGCCCGTCATTGTTTATATTGTTTATAACATTTTTTCTCAGCGGATGCCGGCGCGCATGAAGGATTGCACGAACTGGCGCTGGAACAGCAGGAAAGCCAGCAGCAGCGGCGCCGAGGTCATCAGGGTGGCGGCGGTGATGATGGACCAGTCGACGCCCTGGTCGGTGGAGGAGAACACCTGCAGGCCGACGGTGAGCGGGCGCGATTCGACCGAGTTGGTGACGATCAGCGGCCACAGGAAGTTGTTCCAGTGGGTGCTGATCGAGACCAGCCCGAAGGCGATGTAGATCGGCTTGGCCAGCGGCACGTAGACCTGCATCAGCACTTGCAGCGCCGAAGCGCCTTCCACCGTGGCGGCCTCGTCCAGCTCGCGCGGCACGGTCTTGAAGGTCTGGCGCAGCAGGAAAATGCCGAAGGCCGAGGCGAAGTAGGGCAGGCCGATCGACAGGATGGTGTCGCGCAGGCCGAGCAGGTTCATGGTGTTGTAGTTCTCGACGATCAGGATGTCGGGCATCACCATCAGTTGCATCAGCACCAGCATGAACATCACATTGCTGCCGCGGAACGTGAAGCGGGCGAAGGCATAGGCCGCCAGCGTGGCCAGCAGCATCTGCGCCGCCAGGATCATGGTCACCAGCAGGAAGGTATTGAGGAAGTAGCGCGGGAACGGCGCGGCATCCCAGGCGTTGGCGAAGTTCTGCAGCGTCAGCGGGGCCGAGAGCGAAAAGCGCGTGGCGAATTCGGAGGGGTGGAAGGCGGTCCACACCGCATACAGCAGCGGCAGCAGCCATAAGAAGCCCAGCACCCAGGCCGAAATCGTTTCCAGCGCCTGGTTGCGCTCGCCGAAGGGATTGGAGGTCTGCGAGATCATTGGTAATGGGTCCTGCGGTCGAGGATACGGAATTTGATGAAGGCGATGATGCCCAGCATGGCCAGCAGCACCACGGTCAGCGCGGCGGCATAGGACGAGTCCCAGAAGGCGAAGCCGACTTCGTAGATGTAGTACAGCAGCAGCGAGCTGGCGTTGTCCGGCCCGCCCTTGGTCATCACCACGATATGGTCGACCAGGCGGAAGGAGTTGATCAGCGCGTTGATCAGCACGAACAGCGTGGTCGGCATCAAGAGCGGGAACTGCACTTTCCAGAAATACTGCCAGCGCGTTGCGCCCTCCAGGCCGGCGGCCTCGGCCAGCACCGGCGAGATCTGTTGCAGCGCGGCCAGGTAGAAGATCATGAAGAAGCCGGCTTCCTTCCAGATCGCCACCACCATCATGGCGCCCAGCACGGTGTTGGGATTGCCCAGCCAGTTATGCGAAGGCAGGCCGAGCGCGGCGGTGATCTGTTCCAGCAGGCCGTATTGCGGCGTGTAGAAGAACAGCCAGATGTTGGCCACCGCGATCATCGGCAGCACGGTCGGCGTGAAATAGGCCAGGCGCAGCAGGCTGCGGCCGAACAGGCGGTCGTTGACCCACAGCGCCATCATGATGGCCAGCGCGATCGAGACCGGGATGGTGCCCAGCGCGAACCACAGGTTGTTGAAGAAGGCGCGCCAGAATACCGGGTCGTCGGCCATCAGCGCATAGTTCTCCAGGCCGACGAACACCGACGGGTTGGCGCCCTTGGGCGTGGAGAAGAAGCTGTGCCAGATGGTGGCCACGGCCGGGTAGTGGGTGAAGGCGACCAGCAGCACCATGGCCGGCAACAGCAGCAGCCAGGGTGTGACGGAAGAATGGGTACGGTTCATCGGTGACCTTTATGCCTTGTCCGGACGGCAAGGGCGCAGCGGCGTGCGCCGAAAAATTCAAGTTTGAAACCCCGGCCCGCCAGGCAGCCCCGGTCGCAAGGACCGGGGACTGCGGCAGGCCGGTTTTACGGCAGGTGCGGCACAGGCTTAGCGGCCGTAGGAACGCAGGATGCGGTCCGACTCGCGCTGGGCATCCTTCAACGCCGCTTCCGGCGTCTTGGTGCCGGACAGGGCGGCTTGCAGGTTGTCGTTGAGCGCCTTGGTCACGCGCTGGTTGTCATGCGTCGACAACTCGGCCACGCCGTACTTCATCTGCTCGCGCGCCACATCGGCGGCCGGCACTTCCTGCAGGTACTTCTTCATTTCCGGCGTATCCCAGGCGTCCTGGCGCGGGGCCACGTAGCCGGTGGCGATCGACCATTGCGCCGCGCGCGCCGGTTCGGTGGCGAAGCGGATGAACTTCATCGCCGCCTTTTGCTGCTCCGGCGAGGTCTTGTTGAAGACGTAGAAGTTGCCGCCGCCGGTCGGGCTGCCCGGGTGCTTGTTACCCGGCAGCATGGCCACGCCGAACGGGAAGCTCGCGTTGCTGCGGATGTTGGTCAGGTTGCCGGTGGTGGTCCACACCATGGCGGCCTTCTGCTCCAGGAAATCCTTGGGCGTGGTGCCCCATTCGATCGTGCCGGACGGCATCACCTTGTCCTTGGCGGCCAGGTCGACCCAGTGCTGCAGCGCCTGGACCGCGCCCGGCTTGTCGAAATAGGTCTTGGTGCCGGCGCTGTTCATCAGGATGGTGTCGTTGGAGGCGGCCATGGCCTGGAACATCCAGTAGCCGAACCCGGTCGAGGGGATCTTCACGCCCCACTGGCTGACGTTGCCCGACGCATCGCGCCTGGTCAGCTTCTTGGCCGCTTCCACCATCTCGGTCCAGGTGGCGGGCGCCTTGTCCGGGTTCAGGCCGGCTTCCTTGAACAGGTTCTTGTTGTAGTACATGACGATGGTCGAGCGCTGGAACGGCACGCCCCAGGTCTTGCCGCCGGTCTGGCTGTTCTCCATGAAACCCTTGTAGAAGCCGTCGATCCAGGGCTTGTCGTTGGCCAGGCCGTCGATGGGCACGATGGCGTTCTCGTCGATCAGGGTGAACAGGTCGGTCGACAGCAGCACCGCCAGCGTCGGCGGGGTGCCGCTCTTGAATGCGGTCAGCGCCTTGACGATGCTTTCCTGGTAGGTGCCGGCATAGACCGCCTTGACCTTGATGTCCGGGTTGGCCTTTTCGAAGTCGGCCACCATGCTGTCGATGGTCTTGGTGACGGCGCCGCCGACGGCGACCGGGTAGTAGAAGCTGATTTCGACCGGGTTGGCGGCGAAGGCGCTGGCGCTGAAGCTGGCGCCGATAGCGGCACTGACGGCCAGGGCGGCCACGGATTTCAGAATTGCTCTACGCATGATGCGTCTCTCCCATAAGGTTGAAAAGTTGGCTGCAACTTGGCGGTTGCTATTGTTGGGTCTCACTCTGCCGGCGTGGGCCGGTGAAGAACTCGCTTCACAATGAAACGGGTTCTTAATTGGGATGACGTCGCATCCCGGTCTGCCTGTCGAAGAAGTACTGATCCTTTGGGTTCCAGTTGAGCCGGACATGGTCGCCCGCGCGCAGCGACAACTGGCCGGGTACGCGCACCAGCAATGCGGCGTCGCCGACCCGGGCGCCGACCTTGGCGCCGATAATGGTGTCGGCGCCGAAATATTCCACCGTCTCCACGACCGCCGCCACGCCAGCCTCGGCCAGGGCGATGTGTTCCGGACGCAGGCCCAGCTGCCATTGTTCGCCGCCGCTGCCGGCCGTCACCGCCGGGCCATCGCTGCCTTCGATGACCAGGCCGCCCGCGCCCTGCGCCAGCGGCAGGATGTTCATCGGCGGCGTGCCGATGAAGCGCGCGGCGAAGACCGTGGCCGGCTGCGCGTACAGTTCGGCCGGCGGCGCGTTCTGTTCAATTTTTCCGTCGCGCAGCAGGATCACCTGGTCGGCCATGCTCATCGCCTCGGTCTGGTCGTGGGTGACGTAGATCATGGTCATGTTCAGTTGCTGCTGCAGGGCGCGAATCTCGCGCCGCATCTCTTGCCGCAGCTGGGCGTCGAGGTTGGACAGCGGCTCGTCCATCAGGCATACCGGGGCATCGGCGATGATCGCCCGGCCTAGCGCCACGCGCTGCTGCTGGCCGCCGGACAATTGGCCGGGGCGGCGATCCAGCAGGTGCGACAGGCCGAGGATGTCGGCCACGCGTTTGAGGCGCGGTTCAAACTCCTGCTTGGGTTCCTTGCGCACGCGCACGCCGAACAGGATGTTGTCACGCACGTTCAGGTGCGGGAACAGCGCGTATGACTGGAACACCATGGCGATCTTGCGCTGCGCCGGCGGCAGGTTGGTGACGTCGCGCTCGCCGATGCGGATGGTGCCGGTAGTGGGGATGTCCAGCCCGGCGATCAGGCGCAGGGTGGTCGACTTGCCGCAGCCGGACGGCCCCAGCAAGACGGTGAAATCGCCCGACTTCACTTCGAAGTCGATGCCCTTGACGGCCTGGGCTTCGCCCCAGCTCTTGGTAATGCCTTGCAACGAAATTGCTGCCATCCCGCGTTCCCCTTGCTATCCGGTCGGTGTCTCAATGGACGGATCGCTGGCCGTTGGCCGGCGTCCGCCTGGGTCTGTTGGTGCTGATCCGTTCATTGCAGCAGGACTGCACTGAACGGCTGTAATCGTTTTCACGCGCGGCGTGAAATTCTGCTCAATCGTTCTTGGCCTGCATGCGGCTCGGGCAAAAGCGGCTGGCGCTGAACTCGGCAAACCAGGCCTGGAACGCCTGCCGCTGCTGCTCGCTCATGTGCAGGCCGCACTTGGTGCGGCGCCACAGCACATCGTCGGCTTCGCAAGCCCATTCATGCATGGCCAGGTATTCCACTTCGCGCTGCCGCAGCCCGCCGCCGAAATCGCGCCCCAGTTCGGCCGGGGTTTGCGCTTCGCGCAGGATGTTGTGGCTCTTCAAACCGTGGCGGGAGAACAGGCGCGCCAGGTAGCCGGCATCGAGCTGCGCATATTTCTTTTGCAGCCGCGTCACTTCGTCGGCCCGGTCGGCGCGCTTGAATTTTGCGCCGGGCAGGGCCTCGGTCGCGGTCCAGGAGGTGCGGCGGGCGCGGCTTTGCATCCAGGGCGCCAGCTTGTCCATGACCGACTCGGCCAGGCGGCGATAGGTGGTGATCTTGCCGCCATAGACCGAGACGCAGGGCAGTTCGCGTTCGGCTTGCAGCACCAGCGTGTAGTCGCGGGTGACGGCCGAGGGGTTGTCGGATTCGTCGTCGAACAGCGGGCGCACGCCGGCGTAGCGCCAGGCAATGTCCCGTTCGTTGATCGGGTGTGCCAGGTATTGGTTGACCGCGCGCAGCAGGTAAGCCTCTTCCTCGGCGCTGATCTGCGCGCCGTGGTCCATGTTTTCTTGCGGGACGTCGGTGGTGCCGATCAGGGTGTAGCGCTCTTCATAAGGAATCATGAAGACGATGCGCTTGTCGTCGTTTTGCAGGATGTAGGCGTGCTCGCCATCGAACAGGCGCGGCACCACGATATGGCTGCCGCGTACCAGCTTGACGGCGGCGTGCTTGGCGCTGTCGCCGGGGCTGGCATTGAGCAGATGGTCCATCTGCGCCACCCAGGGGCCGGCCGTATTGACGATGGCGCGCGCCTGCACGGTGTTGCGTTCGCCGCTGCGGGTGTTTTCCAGCGTGCAGACCCAGCGGTTGTCGCCGCCGTCCTGGGATTCGCTGCGCTGCGCCTCGACCAGGCGGGTGCGCGGCATGATCTCGGCGCCGTGTTCCTGTGCGGAGAGCAGGTTGAAGATGACCAGCCGGGCGTCATCGACCCAGGCATCGGAATAGGCGAAGCCGCGCGTGATGCTCTTTTTCAGGCCGCTGGGATGCGCCATGCGGTCCAGTTGCACGCTCTTCGATTTGGGCAGGCTGATGCGACCGCCGATGTGGTCGTACAGCCACAGGCCCAGGCGGATCATCCAGCGCGGGCGCAGGCCGGCTACGTGCGGCATGACGAAGCGCAGCGGCCAGGCGATGTGCGGCGCGATGTCGAGCAGGTGTTCGCGCTCGGACAGCGCTTCGGCCACCAGCCGGAATTCGTAGTATTCGAGATAGCGCAGGCCGCCGTGGATCAGCTTGGTGCTGGCCGAGGAGGTCGCGCCGGCGAAGTCGCCCTGTTCGCACAGGGCCACCGACAGGCCGCGTCCGGCGGCGTCGCGCGCCACGCCGGCGCCATTGATGCCGCCGCCGATGACCAGGATGTCGTAGAGGGTGTTGGTATTCATGCCGTGGTTTCCTTGCCGTCGGCTGCGCGGATCTGCTCCACCAGCAGGCGCGCGCTCGGTTCGTCGATCACCAGTTCATTGATGAAGCCGCCTTGCAGCGCCGCGCGCAGGCCGGGGATCTTGCCCTTGCCCGACACCACGCAGATCGAATGCGCGGCCCGCTGGAAGCAATCCATGTCGGGGCCGCTGCTGCGCGCGTTGAGCGCGACGTCGCGCCAGCTGCCGTCTTCGCGGAAGAACACGGTGGCGATATCGCCGACCAGGCCTTCTTCCCGGATCTGCTTGCGTTCTTCGTCGGACAAATAGCCGCCGGTGTGGACATGGCTGCCGGTGGCTTCGGCGCCGATGGAAAACAGCAGGATGGAGGCGCTGTCCTGCAGTGCGCGGATGGACTTGATGCTTCTTTCGCGCCACAGCGCGGTGCGGGTGTCGGCGTAGTCGAAAAACGCCGGCACCGGGAAATGGTGGGCGCGCGCGCCGTAGTTCTGCGCAAAGCGCGAGACGATGGATTCGCCGATGGTATTGACGAAGTTGATGCCGGTGCCCGAGCCGTTCAACTGCACCACGTCGACGTCATGCACCTGCTTGGGCAGCAGCCTGTCGGCGATCTCGGCCACGGTGGTGCCCCAGGCCAGGCCGATCACGGTGGACGGCGCCACCAGCGAACTGACGTAGGCGGCCGCATGGCCGGCCACGCGCTGCAGGGTTTCCTTCTCGGTGGCGGCGGCCGACACCGGCACTACCTGGATCGAGCGCAGCTTATAGCGTTCGGCGATGGCGCTTTCAAGGTTGCCGGAAACTTCCTGCGGATCGTGCACGCGGATTTCCACCAGGCCGCGGTCCAGGGCATAGGACAGCAGGCGCGACACCGTGGCGCGCGACGTGCCGATTTCCTCGGCGATCGCGGCGGTGGTCATGTTCTGGAAGTAGTACAGGCGTGCGACGCGCACGGCCATGTACGCTGTTTCCTGGCGGTCCCCGTTAGCCATTTTTCTCGCTTGAACGAATGATCATATGTATTGAACGTTTGTAACAATAATGAAATTGGCGCGATAAGTAAAGGCTTATCGATGTGGCTCTGCAGCAGTTGGGGGATAGTAATGAGCTTTTGTTACAGCTTGATGAACGGATGTTCCGGAGACATCCGTTCCTGTGCAGGACTGGCTTTGACGCAGGCTGCCATGCATTGCAGCCAGAAAAAAAGCGACGCCAGGCGTCGCTTGATTAGGGGAGGGGAGCAGTGCGGACTCAGTACCGCATGACCCGGCGCATCACGATAGGGGGCGCATCGTTCGGATTGGCGCGGGTGTATTCGAGCTCGGGGGCGATCTCGAAACCGAAGGCGGCATACAGGTCGACCAGTTGCGCCTGGTCGGTACGCACCGCCAGCCGCAGTTCGCGCACATCGGCGGCCTGGGCGCGGTGGATCAGCGCTTCTATCAGGTGTTGCGAGAGGCGTTCGCCGCGGAAGGCGGGCGAGATGCCCATGCGGCGGATTTCCCAGACATCCCGTTCGGTGTCCAGCGGCAGCCAGCGCACCGAGCCGGCGGGGATTTCCCCGCGCAGCAGGATGAAGGCGCCGCCATGCTGCAGGTCTTCGATGACGTGGTCCGGCTCCTCGCGGTGTCCGGATGAGCTTGGGGCCACCTTGTTGGCCCAACTGGTGCGGGTCAGTTCCGCGATCAGCAGGGCATCTTCGGAGGTGGCTTCGCGTATCAGCAGTTCCATGGCGTGGTTCGGTCTTTCCGTATCGCGGGCGCTTGCGGCTTAACGCACGCGCATGCCAGGTTCGGCGCCCGGCCACGGGTTGAGCACGTAGATGCCCGGATTGGCCTTTTCATCCTTGGCCGACGCCGCCAGCACCATGCCTTCGGAAATGCCGAACTTCATCTTGCGCGGCGCCAGGTTGGCCACCATCACGGTCAGCTTGCCGACCAGCTCTTCCGGCTGGTAGGCCGAAGCGATGCCGGAGAATACGTTGCGGGTACGGCCTTCGCCGGCGTCCAGCGTCAGGCGCAGCAGCTTGGTCGAGCCTTCCACGGCTTCGCAGTTGACGATCCTGGCGATGCGCAGGTCGACCTTGGCGAAGTCGTCGATGGAGATTTCCGGGGCCAGCTCTTCGATGGCGCTCTCGGTGGCGGCAGGCGCGGCGGCGGCCGGCTCGGGCGCGTCGAACAGCGCATCCAGCATCTTCGGGTCGACGCGCTGCATCAGGTGCGCGTAGGCGTTGATGACGTGGCCGTCGGCCAGCGGCGCATTGACGTCGCTCCACTGGAAGGGCTGCACGTTGAGGAAGGACTCCACTTGCGCGGCCAGTTGCGGCAGCACCGGTTTCAGGTAGACGGTCAAGATGCGGAAGGCTTCCAGCAGGCGGCTGCAGACTTCGTGCAGTTGCGCGTCGCGGGCGCTGTCCTTGGCCAGCTCCCACGGCTTGTTGGCGTCGACGTAGGCGTTGATGGCGTCGGCCTGTTCCATCACCAGGCGCAGCGCCTTGCCGTATTCGCGTTGCTCGTACAGCGCGCGGATATCGTTGGCGACGCCGCGCAATTTGGCGAGGAAAGCATCGTCGCCGGTCGCCCACTGGGTGGAGACGCGGCCCTCGAAGCGCTTGGCGATGAAGCCGGCCGCGCGGCTGGCGATGTTGACGTACTTGCCGATCAGGTCGGCGTTGACGCGCGCCACGAAGTCGTCCGGGTTGAAGTCGACGTCTTCCACCTTGGCGTTGAGCTTGGCGGCGATGTAGTAGCGCAGCCATTCCGGGTTCATGCCGATGTCGAGGTAGCGCAGCGGCGAGATGCCGGTGCCGCGCGACTTGGACATCTTCTCGCCGGAGACGGTGATGAAGCCGTGGGCGAACACGTTGGTCGGCGTCTTGCGGCCGGCGAACTTGAGCATGGCGGGCCAGAACAGCGTGTGGAAATAGGTGATGTCCTTGCCGATGAAGTGGTACTGCTCGGTCTTGTCGTCGGCCATGAAGGCGTCGAAGTCGCGGCCGGTCTTGGCGAAGTAGTTCTTCAGCGAAGCCAGGTAGCCGATCGGCGCGTCCAGCCAGACATAGAAGTACTTGCCCGGCGCGTCCGGGATCTCGATGCCGAAGTAGGGGGCGTCGCGCGAGATGTCCCAGTCGCCCAGGCCGCCTTCGCCGTCCAGCCATTCGCGGCACTTGTTGGCCACTTCCGGCTGCAGGCGGTTGTTGTCCAGCGCCCATTCGCGCAGGAAGGCCACGCACTTGGGATCGGACAGCTTGAAGAAGAAGTGCTCCGACGACTTCATCACCGGCGTCGCGCCCGACAGGGTCGAGTACGGGTTCTTCAGGTCGGTCGGCGAGTACACCGCGCTGCAGTTCTCGCAGGAGTCGCCGTACTGGTCCTTGGTGCCGCACTTGGGGCATTCGCCCTTGATGTAGCGGTCCGGCAGGAACATGTTCTTGACCGGGTCGTAGAACTGGTCGATGGTCTTGGTCGAGATCAGCTTGGCTTCGTCGCGCAGGGCGCGGTAGATCTCTTGCGACAGCGCGTGGTTTTCCTCGCTGTCGGTCGAACTCCAGTTGTCGAAGGCGATGTGGAAGCCGTCCAGGTATTGCTTGCGGCCGGCGGCGATGTTGGCCACGAACTGCTGCGGCGTGACGCCGGCCTTTTCGGCCGCGATCATGATCGGCGCGCCATGCGCGTCGTCGGCGCCGACGAAATGGACTTCATTGCCCTGCATTCGCTGGAACCGGACCCAGATATCGGCCTGGATGTACTCCATAATGTGGCCGATGTGGAACGCGCCGTTGGCGTAGGGGAGTGCGGTCGTGACGAAGAGTTGGCGGGGTGCTGAAGTGCTCATTGGCAATGCTGGCTGTACGGAAGTGAAAGGGGAAAAACGACCATTCTATCAGCCACGGTGCAATCAGCGCAGAAGTTGCTTCCTTGGAAATGGGAATCTCCGGTTTGGCGGGCCGGGGGCAAGGCGGCCGGAGGCCGATTGGTTTAGACTTGCGGCATTCATGAAGGAGAGTCAATTGAGCATCACCGTGGAAGAAGTCAAGGCGGCCCTGTTGCAGGTGATCGATCCCAATACCGGCCGCGATCTCATCAGCGGCAAGGAAGCCAAGAACATCCGCGTCGAGGGCGGCCGCGTGCTGCTGGACGTGGAGCTGGGCTATCCGGCCAGGAGCCAGGTCGAGCCGATCCGCCGGCTGGTGGCCGATGCGCTGGGCAAGCTGCCGGGCGTGGCCGGGGTCGAGGCCAACGTGCATTTCAAGATCGTCGCGCATGCGGTGCAGCGCGGCATCAAGTTGAAGAGCAACGTCAAGAACATCATCGCCGTGGCCTCCGGCAAGGGCGGCGTGGGCAAATCCACCACCGCGGTCAACCTAGCGCTGGCGCTGGCGGCCGAGGGCGCGCAGGTAGGCATCCTGGACGCCGACATCTACGGCCCCTCGCAGCCGATGATGATGGGCATTTCCGGCCAGCCGGAAACCAAGGACGGCAAGACCATGGAGCCGCTGGAGAACCACGGCCTGCAGGTCTCCTCGATCGGTTTCATGATCGATCCCGACGAGCCGATGGTCTGGCGCGGCCCGATTGTCACCCAGGCGCTGCAGCAGTTGCTGGACCAGACCAACTGGCGCGACCTGGATTACCTCATCGTCGACATGCCGCCCGGCACCGGCGACGTGCAGCTGACCTTGTCGCAGAAGGTGCCGGTGACCGGCGCGGTGATCGTCACCACGCCGCAGGACATCGCGCTGCTGGATGCGCGCAAGGGCCTGCGCATGTTCGAGAAGGTCGGCATTCCCATCCTGGGCATCGTCGAGAACATGAGCATGCACGTATGCTCCAACTGCGGCCATGCCGAGCCGATTTTCGGCGTGGGCGGCGGCGAGCGGATGTGCGCCGATTTCGGCGTGGATTTCCTGGGCGCCTTGCCGCTGACCATGGAGATCCGCCAGCAGACCGATTCCGGCACGCCGACCGTGGTGGCCGACCCGGACGGCAAGGTGGCGGAAATTTACAAGAACATTGCGCGCCGCGTCGCGGTCAAAGTGGCCGAGAAGGCCCGTGACATGACCAGCAAGTTCCCCAGCATCGTGATCCAGAACGACTGATACGACTGATGGCGAGGCGGCGATGCGGGCCATGGCAGGGGAAGCTTGTTCCATCCATTTAAAAGGAGATTGCCCATGATTACCCATCGCCATCCACGCCTGTTCAAGAACGTATTTGCGGCGTCGCTGCTCATGGCCGGCCTGCTGTCGTCGGCCGCGCATGCCGCCGATAAATCGGTGTCCATCCTTGAACCTAAGGATGGCGCCACCGTTTCCAGCCCGTTCAAGGTGAAGTTCGGCGTCACCGGAATGACCGTGCATCCCGCCAATGAAATCATCGAAGGCACCGGCCACCATCACTTGCTGATCAATCATGGGCCGATCAAGGAAGGCGAGTCCATCCCCATGGACGATACCCATTTGCACTACGGCAAGGGCCAGACCGAGGCCGACGTGACGCTGCCGCCCGGCCAATACAAGCTGACCGCCCAGTTCGCCAATGGCGCGCACCAGTCCTATGGGCCGGCCATGGCCAAGACCATCAGTATCACGGTGAAGTGAGCGCAGGCAGCTTCGGCTGCATCCGGGCGGCCCGGCCGGCATGGCGTGGCCGCCCTCAAAGGCGGTAAAATAGCTGCTTTCCGATTGACGACCTTTCACCGTTCGACGGCTTTGGCGTGCCAAGGCCGTTTTGGTTTTTACCTGCCCCGATCATGACCGCAACTACTGTCCGTACCCGTTTCGCGCCCAGCCCCACCGGCTACCTGCACCTGGGCGGCGCCCGCACCGCGCTGTTTTCGTGGGCCTATGCCCGCCGTTTCGGCGGCACCTTCGTGCTGCGCATCGAAGACACCGACCTGGAACGTTCGACCCCGGAAGCGGTGCAGGCCATCATCGAAGGCATGCAATGGCTGGGCCTGGCGCATGACGAAGGCCCGTTCTACCAGATGAAGCGCATGGATCGCTACCGCGAGGTGGTGGCGCAGATGCTGGAGCAGGGCAGCGCCTATTACTGCTATTGCTCGCCGGAAGAAGTCGAAGCCATGCGCGAGCGCCAGCGCGCCGCCGGCGAAAAGCCGCGCTACGACGGCACCTGGCGCCCGGAGCCGGGCAAGACCCTGCCGGCCATTCCCGAAGGCCGCAAGCCGGTGGTGCGCTTCAAGAACCCGCTCGATGGCGAGGTCACCTGGAATGACGTGGTCAAGGGCCCGATCACGATTTCCAACCGTGAAATGGACGACCTGGTCATCGCCCGTCCGGACGGCACCCCGACCTATAACTTCTGCGTGGTAGTGGACGACTGGGACATGAAGATCACCCACGTCATCCGCGGCGACGACCACGTCAACAACACCCCGCGCCAGATCAACATCCTCAAGGCGCTGGGCGGCACGCTGCCGGAATACGGCCACGTGCCGATGATCCTGGGCGCCGATGGCGAGAAACTGTCCAAGCGTCACGGCGCGGTCAGCGTGATGGACTATCCGGCGCAAGGCTACTTGCCGGAAGCGATGCTGAACTATCTGGCCCGCCTAGGCTGGAGCCACGGCGACGACGAGATCTTCTCGATGCAGCAGTTCTGCGAATGGTTCGACCTGGACCACCTGACCAAGGCGCCGGCACAGTTCAATCCGGAAAAGCTGAACTGGCTCAACAACCACTACATCAAGCTGGCCGACAACGCGCGCCTGGCAACGCTGGCGCGTCCGCTGCTGGAAAAGGAAGGCGCCTCCTTCGACGGCGCGCCCGACCTGGAAGCGGTGATCGGATTGCTGAAAGACCGCGCCAATACCATCAACGAGATCGCCGCCGCGGCCCTGATGTTCTACCGCCAGCCGGCGCCGGAAGCGGCGCTGGTCGAGCAGCACATCACCGACGCCATCAAGCCGGCGCTGGCCGAATTCGCGCAGCGCTGCGCCACCGTCGAGTGGACCAAGGAAGCGATCGCGCCGATGATCAAGGAAGTGCTGGCCGCACACAAGCTGAAGATGCCGCAGCTGGCCATGCCGCTGCGCCTGATCGTGGCCGGGCAGTTGCAGACGCCGGCGATCGACGCCGTGCTGCAGTTATTCGGCCGGGAAACGGTGCTGGCGCGCCTGAAGGGCTATTTTTGAGGCCTAAAAGATAAACTATTGGCCTATTTTTTAAAAAGATATTGTCTTTTGAAAACAGGTATTGCATAATCTCGCTTCTTCGCAAGGGGGTATAGCTCAGCTGGGAGAGCGCTTGCATGGCATGCAAGAGGTCAGCGGTTCGATCCCGCTTACCTCCACCAGCG
>NZ_JBWKPR010000010.1:26614-123814 GCF_059418325.1 Herbaspirillum sp. GW821-FHT09A12 | reverse complement strand
GTAAGCTCAGCTGGGAGAGCGCTTGCATGGCATGCAAGAGGTCAGCGGTTCGATCCCGCTTACCTCCACCAGCGACCCGCAGCAGTTTGGCGGTGATATTTCAAGCGAAGCTTGATTGAAAAAATGCAGTACCCGAATGTCCCCATCGTCTAGAGGCCTAGGACATCACCCTTTCACGGTGAGTACCGGGGTTCGAATCCCCGTGGGGACGCCAGGCAAGAAAATAGCCCACCGATGTGTGAACTATTAGGTGCCTAGCGATGTACTGAGTACATCGCGTGGGGATTCGAAGGGATTCGCTTGCAAGCGAATCCGCGGCCTGCAGAATGTAGGCGAATCCCCGTGGGGGCGCCAAGACAAGACAAGCCCGCATAGCGATAATGCCGTTCAGTGAAGCACTGAACGGCATTTTTGTTTGTGCAGTCCAGACTCCGTTCGCCCTGAGTAGCTGCGTAGCAGCGTATCGAAGGGCAGGCAAGAGCGGTAAGGTCGACACGCTGGCTTCGATACGGCCCTGGGGGCCTACTCAGCCCGAACGGGGGCGGTGATGAGTGTTTCAGAATTAGTCTTAACTGAACGGCATTACCGCATAGCGGGCTATTTTTTTGCCCCCACACCACTGTCGCCCGTCCAACATTCTCCCCACAATTTTTGCGCTATCCTGCATAACACTTCACGCCCATTCACAAGCGGCGCAACAAGAACCAGGAGCGCAAATGACAGCGGCAGCAAATCTCGACATCGACGGGCGCGGCATCGCCACCATTACATTGAACCGTCCCGATGTGCATAACGCCTTCGACGACAAGCTGATCGCACACCTGATCGCCTTGATCACGCAAGCGAAGGACGATGTACGCACGCGGGTACTGTTGCTGGCCTCGACCGGCAAGTCTTTTTCCGCCGGCGCCGACCTGGCATGGATGCGGCGCATGGCCGACGCCTCGCGCGAGGATAACCTGCGCGACGCGCGCAACCTGGCGCTGCTGATGGAGACGCTCAACGGCTTTCCCGCGCCCACGGTGGCCAAGGTGCAAGGCGCGGTGATGGGCGGGGGCGTGGGGCTGGTGTCGTGCTGCGATATCGCTATCGCTTCCGAGGCGGCCTTCTTCGCGCTGTCCGAAGTCAAGCTGGGACTGGCGCCGGCGGCCATCAGCCCGTATGTGGTGGCCAAGATGGGCGTGTCGCAGGCGCGCCGCTACTTTGTGTCGGGAGAACGCTTCTCGGCCATCCGCGCGGCCGCCATCGGCCTGGTGCATGAGGTGGTGCTGGCCGCCGAGCTCGATGCCAAGGTCGAGCATACCCTCGATGCCTTGCTGGGCAACGGCCCGCAAGCCATGCGCGCGGCCAAGCAACTGGTGCAGGTGGCCAATCCGCTGAAGGTCTCGCCCGAGCTGGCGCAATACACCGCCGGCGTGATCGCCGACTTGCGGGCTTCCGACGAAGGCAAGGAAGGCTTGCGCGCCTTCCTTGAAAAGGGCAGCCCGGCGTGGGTCGCCAAGAACTGAGAAAAACAGGCCCTAGGCTTCGACCGCATCCAGCGGCCAGGCCAGCGACAGCGGCGTGAGCCGCAGGCCGAATTCGGCGGCGGTGGCGGCCATTGCCTGCGCGTCGCGCGGAGCGGAGATGCGCGCCAGCAGGTCGCGCACGGTGCGTTGCAGGGTGGGGCTGGCCAGTGCCTGTAATGGCGCCGTATGGATGGCCACTTCGGCGCCGTTGGCCAACTTCGCCAATTGCGCCAGGCTGTGCTCTTCCGGGCCGCCCAATTCATAGATGCCGGGTCTTCCCGCGCCCAGCGCCGCCGATTCGGCTACTGTGGCGACATCTCCCAGGTTGATCGGGCGGCTGGTGCGTCCTTCGTCACCGTACAGCACTACCGGCGCATCGGGCGCCTGTTGCAGCAAGGCCTGTTCGAAGGGCAGCGGCTGCGGGCTGCCGCGCACTACCGGTCCCAGGCGGAAGATCACGCTGCCGGACAATGGCTGCAGCACCTGTTCGGCCATGCCTTTGGCCTTGAGGTACCAATTGTCGGAAGCGGCATCGGCCAGCAGCGACGAGAAATACACCACCCGCGTGCCGCGTGCGCCGACCGCCTGTGCGATGCGCCGGGCGGTGCCTACCATGCCGCTTTCATAGGCGCTCCAATCATCGGCCCCGAATACCCCGGCCAGCAGCACCACCGCATCGGCAGCGGCGATGGCGTCGGCGCTGCGCGGATTGCAGGTCCAGTTGGAAACGACCTCGTCGGCCACCAGCGCGGCCGGCGTGCGCACCAGCGCGGTGGCGTGGGCGCCCGAATCGCGCAGCAGCAACAGCAGCAGGCGGCCGGTCGGGCTGTTGGCGCCGGCGACGACAATGCGCGGGCGGCGCGCAGGTTGAGGCTCAAGCATGCTTCCTCCTGTCAGGATGAGGGGACGAACTGGGGATACCGCTCAGCGCCGCATCAGCGTGATGGCATGTTCCGGGCAAGCCTTGACGCACAGGCCGCAGGCGCGGCAGGCATCGGCATTGGGCGTGTAGGCCACTTGCATGCCGTGCACCCGCAGCTTCAGGCGGTGGATGAGGCCGAGCGCGCTGAAATCCGCATCATCGATGCGGCGCACCTCGAACACGTTCTCCGGGCATACCGGCACGCAATCGGCCTTGCCTTCGCAACGCTTCAGGTTGACCTGCGGCACGATGATGCCGGGCGGCTGCTTGCAATTGGCCGCCTGCATCGGGAATGCGGCGTGCATGTTCATTCGCCCCTGCGGTGGCGGCCGAACATGCAGAAGCGCGCTTCCAGCCGTTCGCGTTCTTCCGGCGTCATGGCTTGCCAGCGTGCGCGCATGCGGCGTTTCTTTTCATGCCAGCCGTGGCGGCCGCGAAAGCCGCCGAACAGGATACGGCACAACGCCAGCAAGCCCAGCGCGCGCCAGAAGCCGATCTCGGCGGCATTCGGGAAGATGGGCGGCACCACCCAGTTCCACAGCAGCATCACGGCGCCGCCCAAGACGACAACACAGAGCGCCAGGCCGCACAGCTTGCCCAGCCAACCCATCCTGAAACGGCGCGGGGGCCTGATCTGATCCTGATCCATCACATCTCCAATTCGTCATAAATTGCCTGCAGCCGCTCGCGCAGATGCAAGACCGCATAGCGCTTGCGCGCCAGCAAAGTGTTGAGGCTGGTGCCGCTTGCAGCCGCCATTTCCTTGAAGCTGATGCCGTCGAGCTCATGCGCGACGAACACCTCGCGTTGTTTTTCAGGCAGCTCGTCGAGCGCCTGTTGCAGGGTTTCCAGCAGCACCGAGCGGGCATACGCCGCTTCCGGGCCATCGCTGGCGGCCGGCAAGGCCAGGTCCAGCCGCCACGCGCTGTCGGCGGCATCGACATCCTCCGCCTCGCCGGCATCGGCCAGCGGCGCTTCCTTCTTCTTGCGGAAGCGGTCGATGATGCGGTTGCGCGCCACCCGGAACAGCCATGCGCTGACCTGCTCGATCGGCTCGGGCAAACGATAGGCCTGGACGAACTCGTGGAACACATCCTGGAGGATGTCCTCGGCTTCGCCGGCGTCGGCGACCCGACGGCGGATGAAGCCGCCCAGCCGCGTGCGCTCGCGCAGCACGGTGGCGGTGATCTCGCTGTCTTTGTCGTTCATCGCTTGGTGGTTGGAAATCGACTGCATGCCGGGAAGACGGATCGGCGGCGGAAATATTGTGGCCGGCGCGATGTTTTTTGCCAATGCGCCATGTGCCAACAAAAAAGCGCATCCGCCGGGATGCGCTTTTCAGGTCAGGGACGGCCGATCAGAGCTCGATCTTGGTACCCAGCACCTTGAGGAACTGCGCCAGCCACGCCGGGTGCGCCGGCCAGGCGGGGGCGGTCACCAGGTTGCCGTCGGTCACCGCGGCATCCACCGCGATGTCGGCGAACTGGCCGCCGGCCAGCTTCACTTCCGGTGCGCAGGCCGGGTAGGCCGACACTTTCTTGCCTTCCAGCACGCCGGCGGCGGCCAGCACCTGCGGGCCGTGGCAGACGGCGGCGATGGGTTTGTTTGATTTGGCGAAGGCTTGCACCAGTTCGATCACCTTCGGGTTCAGGCGCAGGTATTCCGGCGCGCGGCCGCCGGCCACCACCAGGGCGTCGTAGCCGGCCGCGCTGACTTCGTCGAAGCTGGCGTTGAGGGCGAAGTTGTGGCCTGGCTTTTCGGAATAGGTCTGGTCGCCCTCGAAATCGTGGATGGCGGTCTTGACCTTGTCGCCGGCCTTCTTGCCGGGGCATACCGCATGCACGGTGTGGCCGACCATCTGCAGTGCCTGGAAGGGCACCATGGTTTCGTAGTCCTCGGCAAAATCGCCGGTCAACAACAGGATTTTCTTCGCTGCCATTTTCATCTCCTGGAAGGGGAAGGGGTGAAGGCCGGTTGCCGAGCCTGCGCAAGCTCTCGGGCCGGTGGGAAAACCAATTCGGGACGGTTGCCGTTCAGGGCAGCCACCGCATCTGACGCGAGTCGCCCATCAAAAAATCCCGGTTCATTTCCACGCATTCGCGCAGGTAGCGCCACAAGGCCGAGACGCGCGCCACATGCCGCTGTTCGGCCGATGCTACCAGCCAGAAGGTGCGGGTGATGGCAATCTCGCGCTCCAGCACCGGCACCAGCTGTTCCGACTGCTGGGCCAGGAAGCAGGGCAGGATGGCCAGCGCCCGGCCAGCGCAGGCGGCGGTATATTGCGCCACCACGCTGGTGCTGCGGAAGGCGCGGAAGGAATCGGGGGCGACCGTGTCCTTGTAGCGCAATTCCTCGCTGAACACCAGATCGTCAATGTAACCGATGAAGTTGTGCCGCTCCAAGTCGGCAATGCTGGCAATCGGGGCGTGCCGCTGCAGGTAATCGCGGGTGGCGTACAGCTTCAGCACATAGTCGGACAGTTTGGTGACCACGTAATTACCGGACAGCGGGCGCTCGATGGAGACGCTGATGTCGGCCTCATGCTTGGACAGGTTGACGAAGCGCGGCATCGGCAGCATGTCCACCGTGATGTGCGGGTTGCGCGCGCAGAAATGGGCGATATGCGGCGCCAGCACAAAGGTGCCGAAGCCTTCGGTGGCGCCCAGCCGCACCTGGCCGGAGAGCTTGCTGTTGTGCCCGCCCAGCTCTTCGGCGGCGGCGTAGACGGTGCTTTCAATCTTTTCGGCATATTCCACCAGCCGATAGCCTTCGGCGGTCAGCTTGTAGCCGTGGTTGTTGCGGTCGAACAATTGGCTGCCGACCTGTTCCTCGAAACGCTTCATGCGGCGCGACACGGTCGAATGGTCGATGCCCAGCTTCTTGGCGGCATCCACCAGCCCCTGGCTGCGCGTGAGTTCGAGGAAGATCCTGAGGTTGTCCCAGTCCAGCATGCGGTCTCCTGGTATTTGTTTCGCCGTTGCCATTGCGGTTGTGCACTGATGCAAAAGCATTTTGGATTTATGTTTATTGTATCGATATTAACGCACATGCAGAATAGGGCTTGCTGATGAGGAAGCAGGCTTTCCATCGGCAAGGAGGAGTACGGCACGACCCGGCGTCCATGCAACGCCAGGCGCAGCCGATAAAAACGACAACATCAAGGAGACAAAATGCGTAAGAACCTATTCGGCCGTTCTGTCATGGCCGCGGCAGTTGCCTGTGCGATTTCCCTGTTCGGGGCGTCCGTCCCGGCCGCGGCGCAAGACGCCAACACCGTCAAGATCGGCATCCTGACCGACATGTCCGGCCCGTATTCCGCCATGGGCGGCCAGGGCTCGGTGGTGGCCGCCAAGATGGCGGTGGAAGACTGCCTCAAGGCCGAATGCAAGGGGATGAAGATCGACATCCTGGCGGCCGACAACCAGAACAAGCCGGACGTGGGCGTGACCCGCGCCCGTGAATGGCTGGACCGCGACAAGGTCGAGGCCATCGCCGACCTGACCAACTCCTCGGTGGCGCTGGCGGTACAGAAGTTGATCAAGGAAAAGGGCGGCATCGCCATGTACAGCGGCCCGGCCACCGGCGCCCTGACCACTGCCGAATGCGCGGCCAACGGTTTCCACTGGATGTTCGACACCTACTCGCAAGCGGCCGGCGCAGCGGCTGCGCTGACCAAGCTGGGCAACAAGTCCTGGTACTTCGTCACGGTGGACTACGCCTTCGGCCATTCGCTGGAGAAGGATGCCTCCGACGTGGTCAAGGCCAACGGCGGCACCGTGGTGGGTTCGGTGCGCCATCCGCTCAATGCCTCGGACTTCTCGTCCTTCCTGTTGCAGGCGCAGGCTTCCAAGGCGCAGGTGATCGGCCTGGCCGATGGCGGCACCGACGTGGTCAACGCCATCAAGCAGGCGCGCTCATTCTCGGTGGGCGGCAAGGACCAGCGCCTGGTGGCATTGCTGGTGTTCCTGTCCGACGTCCACGCGCTGGGCCTGGATGCGGCCCAGGGCCTGGTCTATACCGACGGCTTCTATTGGGATTACGACGAGCAGACGCGCGCCTTCTCCAAGCGCTTCGAAACCCAGTTCAAGAACAATAAGCCGACCATGGTACAGGCCGGCGTGTATTCCAGCGTTTATCACTTCCTGAAAGCGCGCGCCGCCGCCAAGACCGCCGACTGGAAAGTGGTGTCGCAAAAGATGCGCGAGATCCCGATCTCCGACGTGGTCATGCGCAATGCCTCGATCCGCCCCGACGGCCGCGTGATCCACGACATGTACCTGTACCAGGTGAAGTCGCCGGCCGAATCCAAGGCGCCGTGGGACTACCTGAAGTTGCTGTCGGTGATTCCGGCGCAGCAGGCTTTCCGTCCGATGGACGCGGCTTGCCCGCTGGTCAAGTAACAGTTTTTCCTGCCGGGGTGGCGCCCCCCTCATTGCCGCGCCGCCCCGGTTTTTCTTTCTTATCTATGGAAACCGCATCATGAGCCAAGCCAACATCCCCAACGTTCCCCTTTATCTCAACGGCGAGAAGGTGCAGTCGACTTCCAAGGAGTGGCGCGACGTGCTCAACCCGGCGACGCAGGAAGTGGTGGCGCGCGTGCCGTTCGCCACCAGGGAAGAAGTCGAGCGCGCCGTCGCCAACGCCAAGGAAACCTTCAAGACCTGGCGCAACACCTCGCTGGCGCAGCGCATGCGCATCATGCTCAAGTTCCAGCAACTGCTGCGCGACAACATCGCCCCGCTGGCCGAGCTGATCACCCGCGAACACGGCAAGACCCTGCCCGACGCCGAAGGCGAAGTCATGCGCGGCCTGGAAGTGGTGGAGCACGCCTGCTCGATCACCTCGCTGCAACTGGGCGAGATGGCCGAGAACGTGGCCGGCGGCGTCGACGTCTACACCCTCTACCAGCCGCTGGGCGTGGGCGCCGGCATCACCGCCTTCAACTTCCCGGTGATGCTGCCTTGCTTCATGTTCCCGATCGCGGTCGCCTGCGGCAACACCTTCGTGCTCAAGCCTTCCGAACAGGACCCGAGCTCTTCGCTGTTCCTGGTCGAGCTGGCCAACCAGGCCGGCTTGCCGCCGGGCGTGCTGAACGTGGTGCATGGCGGCCCGGACGTGGCCAACATGATCTGCGACCATCCCGACATCAAGGCGGTCTCCTTCATCGGCTCGACCCATGTCGGCACCCACATCTATCGCCGCGCCAGCGAAGCCGGCAAGCGTGCGCAATGCATGATGGGCGCCAAGAACCACTGCATCGTGCTGCCCGACGCGCCCAAGGACCATGCCATCAATAACCTGCTGGGCGCGGCGTTCGGCGCCGCCGGCCAGCGTTGCATGGCCAACTCGGTGGTGGTGCTGGTGGGCCAGAGCCGCGAGTGGATTCCCGAGATCGTCGAGCGCTCCAAGGCCATGAAGGTCGGCCCCGGCAGCGACCGCAAGGCCGATGTCGGCCCGCTGGTCTCCAAGGCCGCCAAGGAGCGCGTCGAGCGCCTGATCGGCAGCGGCGTGGAGCAGGGCGCCAAGCTGCTGCTGGACGGTCGCAACTTCAAGGTGGCCGGCAGCGAGAACGGCAACTTCGTCGGCCCCACCGTGTTTACCGGCGTCAAGCCGAGCATGGACATCTACACCCAGGAAATCTTCGGCCCGGCGATGTGCATCGTCGAAGTCGACACGCTGGACGAGGCGATCGCCTTCATCAACGCCAACCCCAACGGCAACGGCACCTCGATCTTCACCAGCTCGGGCTATGCCGCGCGCAAGTTCCAGAACGAGATCGACGTCGGCCAGGTCGGCATCAACGTGCCCATTCCGGTGCCGGTGGCCTACTTCAGCTTTACCGGTTCGCGCGCTTCCAAGCTGGGCGACCTCGGTCCCAACGGCAAGCAGGCGGTGACCTTCTGGACCCAGACCAAGACCGTCACCTCGCGCTGGTATGCGCCGGATGAAGCGGCCGGCCAGGTCAACACCACCATCTCGCTGAAGTAAGGAGGCCGCCATGAGCGCGAACATCGTATTCATCGGCCTGGGCAACATGGGCTTGCCGATGGCGCAGAACCTGGTCAAGGCCGGCTTCTCGGTCAGCGGCCACGACCTGGTCAAGGCCAGCGTCGACAAGCTGGTGGCAGCCGGCGGCAAGACCGAAGCCGATTCCATGGCGGCGGTGGCCAAGGCCGATGTGGTCATCACCATGCTGCCGGCCAGCAAGCACGTCGAGTCGCTGTACCTGGGCGACAAGGGTTTGCTGGCCGCGGCCCGCCCCGGCGCCTTGCTGATCGATTGCTCCACCATCGCGCCGGAAGCGGCGCGCAAGGTGGCGGCAGCGGCCGCCGCCAAGGGGTTCGACATGCTGGATGCGCCGGTTTCCGGCGGCACCAACGGCGCCGCTGCCGGTACCCTGACCTTCATGGTGGGCGGCAGCAAGCAGGCGTTCGAAGCGGCCCAGCCTTACTTGCAGAAAATGGGCAAGGCGATCTACCACGCCGGCGAGAGCGGCAGCGGCCAGACCGTCAAGGTGTGCAACAACATGCTGCTGGGGATCCTGATGATCGGCACCTCCGAGGCGATCCGCCTGGGCGTGGCCAATGGCATGGACCCCAAGGTGCTGTCCGAGATCATGTCCAAGAGCTCGGGCCGCAACTGGACGCTGGAAGTCTATAACCCGTGCCCGGGCGTGATGGACACCGCGCCGGCGTCGAAGGACTATGCCGGCGGCTTCGGCGTCGACCTGATGTTGAAGGACCTGGGCCTGGCCGAGGAGAATGCGCTGGCCACCGGCAGCGCGATCCCGCTCGGGGCGGCGGCGCGCAACCTGTATGACATCCATAGCAAGAACGGTGCGGGCAAGCTGGATTTTTCCAGCATCTACAACTTGTTGGGGAAGGTGAAGTAAGGATGTGCACGAAGTCTGTTTGATCTCCGAGGCGTTATTTTAAGCGCGGCTGCGGCCGCGCTTTTTTTTGCCTGCGATGGCGCGCCTCAGGCGTAATGCTGTTCAGTTAAGGCTAATTCTGAACCACTCATCACAGACCCCCGTTCGGGCTGAGTAGGCCCGTCAGGGCCGTATCGAAGCCAGCGTGTCAGCGTTAGCGCTCTTGCCTGCCCTTCGATACGCTGCTGCGCAGCTACTCAGGGCGAACGGAGTCTGGACTCCACAAACACAAATGCTGTTCAGCGTTTAACTGAACGGCATTAGTGCCTCAGGCGGCCTTTTTTGCAACAAGACGATGAATCACCTTGCCCGAGGAGGTGCTGACCACTTCTTCATCCAGCAGCAGCGCGCAATCCAGCAATGCGTTGCGCACCAGGCTGGCATCGAAGGAGGCGTACAGCCGCTCGTGCTGGTCGCGCTGGTCGCCGTCCCTGGTGACGCGCCAGCTGAGGTAAAGCATGCCGCCGGGTTTGAGGATGGCCAGCATGCGCGCGACCGATGGCGCGATGTCCGCGACGGGCAGGTGCATGATCACCGTTTCGCACAGCACGTTGTCGAAGCTGGCATCGGCGATGCCGGCCAGCGCCGGCAGGGCCGCATGCGTGAAGCGGGATTGCGGATAGCGCCGGCGGGCTTCCGCCAGCAAGCCTTCGGAGGCGTCGTAGCCGTGCGAGGGAAAGCCGTTGGCATCCAGCCAGCCGACCTCGCGGCCGCTGCCGCAGCCGATGTCGGCGCAGGCGCCGGGGATGAAGTACTGGCGCACGATGGCGTGCAGGTCTTCCGGCGCCGGCTGGTCGTGCCAGTCTTGCGCGAAGCCGGCGGCATTGCCGTCATAGGCGGAGAGGGTGGATCGGTCCATGCGGGGCTCTTGGCGTGTCGTGGTCGGAGACTGCATTATGCGCCGCCAAAGAAAACGGCGCCCCGAGGGGCGCCGCTGCAGCCGGAAGCAAAGCTGAAGCGCTTATTTCTTCACTTCGTCTTCGATGTGCGCCTTGATGATGTCGGCGAAATTGGCATCGGCGGTAAAGCCCAGCGCCTTGGCGCGCTTGGCTTCGAAGGCGCCCGGCCAGGAGTTGACGATGCGCTTGATGGCCTCGTCTTCCTTCCATTCGATCAGCTTGACGACTTCGCGGCCGGCGACCTGCTCCAGCGCGTCGACCATTTCCTTGACGGTCACGCATAGGCCGTCGATCGACAGGAAGCGAGCCAGGCCCAGGTCAGCGCCATTGATCTCATGGCCGTGGATCAGGTTGGCGATGGCCTGGCGCGGCGACATCAGCCACATGCGGGTCTCCGGCGCGACCGGGCAGACCGAGGGCTGGCCGTTGAGCGGTTCGCGGATGATGCCCGAGGCGAAGCTGGACGCCGCCTTGTTGGGCGCGCCCGGGCGCACCGAGATGGTCGGCATGCGCAGCGCGCGGCCGTCGATGAAGCCCTTGCGGCTGTAGTCCTGCACCATCAGCTCGCCCATCGCCTTTTGCGCGCCGTAGGAGCTTTGCGGCATCAGCAGGGTGTTGTCCGGCACCACGGCCGGCAGTTCGCCGCCGAACACCGCCACCGAGCTGGTGAACACCACGCGCGGCTTGGTGCCCAGCGCGCGGGCGCGTTCCAGGATGAGGCGGGTGGCGTCGAAGTTGATCTTCATGCCCAGTTCGAAGTCGGCTTCGGCGTGGCCGCTGACGATGGCGGCCAGGTGGAAGATCGATTGCGTATCGGCAGTGATCACGCGCTCGATCACGGCAGCATCGGCGATGTCGCCGGTCACAGCTTCGATGCGCGGGTCGTTGAAGCCTTGCGCCGGCGCCACGTCGAGCAGGGTGATGCGCTTGATTTCCTGCGGCTTGCCGTCGCGGCCGGTCAGCGCGCCGCGTTGCAGGAGCTGGCGCGCCAGGCGGCTGCCCAGAAAGCCGGCGCCGCCGGTGATGACGATATGCATGTGTTCTCCTCGTTGGTCTGGTAGTGGGTAGTGGGATATCCCGGTCTGGAAACCTGTGCCGTGCCGTCGGGCGGCGGGCATCGGCAGCGATTATAGCAGAAAGTTGTCATACAACTTTTCGGGGCGATGCGGCCAAAAGCGGTATCATTGCGCGCCATGAACAATCCCGATGCCAAGACTTCCACCGCCACAGCCGCCGCTGTTTCCAAACGCGGCAAGGGCACGCTGGCCGACCACGTGACCAGCGTGCTGGCGCAGCAGATCCGCGCAGGCGAGTTCGCGCCCGATACGCGGCTGCCTTCGGAAATGGAGCTGACCGCGCGCTTCGCCGTCAGCCGCACGGTGATCCGCGAGGCGATCTCGCGCCTGAAGTCGGAAGGCCTGGTGGGCTCGCGCCGGGGCAGCGGCACGGTGGTGCTGGGCGCCAACCGGGCCACGCCGTTCCGGCTCGACATGCAGGTGGAGGACGTGCGCGATTCGATCCGGGCGGTGCTGCGGGTGATCGAGCTGCGGCGCGGGGTGGAAGGCGAGATGGCGGCGCTGGCCGCGCAACGCCGCACGCGTGCGCAAAACCAGGCGATCCAGCGAGCCTTGCAAGACATCGACAAGGCCGCGCAAGAGGGCCGGGATGGCGTGCCGGAGGACTTCGCCTTCCATGCCGCGATCTCCAACGCCGCCCACAATCCGCTGTATACCTCGCTGGTGCAGTTCCTGAGCCAGTTCCTGCATGCCGCCATCCGGGTGGCGCGCATGAACGAGGCGCGCCGCAGCGATTTCAGCCAGCAGGTGCGCAACGAACACGCGGCGATCGCCCAGGCGATCGCCGATGGCGACGCCGCGGCGGCGCGCGCGGCGGCCCTGCAGCATATGGAAAATTCGGCGCGCCGCATCCAGGCGGCCGACAGCGAGTTCTGGGCCAGCGAAGGCGGCAAGGCGGCGCGCCATCTGGCGCAGGCCAAGCCGCAGGAGTAGGGCGGCGCTCGCGGCCAGGCTTGGGTTCGGCTTGGCGGGGACGAAAAAAAAACGCTGCACAAGGCAGCGTTTTTTTATTGCATCGGCGGAGGATTAACCGCGGACAACCTTCTTGTACTCGTTGGTGCGGGTGTCGATTTCGATGTCGTCGTCCTGGCTGACGAACAGCGGGACCATCACGACGATCTGGTTGGCTTCGATCGCGTTTTCGATCTTGGCTTCCTTCAGGACGTTGCCCGAGGTGTTGCCCTTGACCGCCGGTTCCGAGTAGGAAACCTTGCGCACGATGGTGGTCGGCATTTCAACCGAGATCGCCTTGCCGTCGTAGAACACGGCTTCGCATTGCATGCCGTCCTTCAGGTAGCCGATGGCGTCGCCCATGTTCTCGCCTTCGATTTCGTACTGGTTGTACTCTTCGTCCATGAAGACGAACAGCGGGTCGGCGAAGTACGAGTAGGTGACCGGCTTCTTGTCCAGCACCACGACGTCGAACTTGTCGTCGCCGCGGAATACGCTTTCCATCGGGGTGTTGGTCAGCAGGTTCTTCATCTTCCACTTGTAGGTGAAGCCGGTGCGGGAAGAGCCGTTGACGTCGGAGCGCAGGACGATCATGGGCTTGCTGTCGACCATGATGATGTTGCCGACGCGGATTTCTTTTGCAAATTTCATAGCGGAGTGTCGTGAAAAGTAGGTTTCTTCAAACTGTCAGTAGCCCACTGGCACAAACTGCACCGCAAGCCCACGTACGATTGAATTTCAAAAAAGTTAGCCCGGTATTTTAACCTATTTTCCGGGCGCCTCCACTACCAGCCGGGTAGCGAACTTGAGCAAATTGGCCATGAAGTCGCCATTTGCCAACAACTTGCGCTGCCAGTCTCCGGCCGCCGTAGTGAGGGCCGGCAACTCGTCCTGCAGGGCTTGCCAGCTTGCCGTCCAGTCAACGTCGGCGTGGCTGGCGCCGTTCCAGGCGCGCGCGGCGTCGGCCAGGGCGGGCGAGGCCGGGGTGTAGATCTTCAGGAAAGCGTTGAGCTTGGTGTGGTGCAGGTTCTTGTCTTGCCGGTAGATGTTCCAGATGAACGGCTTGCCGGCCCATTGCGCGCGCACGAAGGAGTCTTCGCCGCGGACGAAGTTGAAGTCGCAGCTCCACAATAGCTTGTCGTAGTCGGTCTGCGCCACGAAAGGCAGCACGCGTACGGTGAGGGCGCCGCGGGTGGCGGCCGCGCCGGCTTGCATCGGCGCGCCGAGGAAAGCCTCGACGGCGCTGCGCGCCACGCCCTCCGGCGCCAGGCAGGTGACGGCGCGCGGCGCCTGCTGCCAGGCGTCGAACAATGCCGGCAACGGGACGTCGTCGTAGCAGAACATGGATACCTTCAGATTGGCTTGCTCCTGCGGCGTCACGCCCAGGCCGGAAAGGAAGGCGGTGGCCTGGTTTTCCCGCAGGAAGGTTTGCCGCCGGGCTTCCAGGTCGGCTTCAACGCTCAGGCCGCCGGTGCGTTCATTGAATCCGGGGAAGAAGAAATACTTGGTCAGCTTTAGCGAGCGGTGCGGCGAGGGCAGGGTATGGCAGCCTTCCACCCATTGCTCGGCCGACAATCCCTCCAGGTTGAACCACACCGGCTTGACGGCGCGCTGCGCCATGGCGTCGACATAGGCCGGTGGAATCTCGCAGCCGAAGAACTCGATCACGATGTCGGGGATGTCGGCGGCCGTGAATGCGCCGTCCTGGCCGCGCCAGTGCTGCACGGTGACGCCGGCCAGTTGCTGCACCTCGGCGGCGGGATCGACTTCCGGCCAGATGCGCCTGAAACTGGCCAGGTCATCCACCCACAGCCGGACCGCGATGCCGTGCTCGCGCACCAACTGGCGGGCCAGGCGCCAGCAAATGCCGATATCGCCATAGTTGTCGACCACCCGGCAGAACAGGTCGAGGGTCTTGAGCGGGTTGGCAGGGGCGGAAATGGCGTGAGGCATGGCGAGGAAGACAGGGGATGCAGAGAAGTGCCGGAAAGCGCGAATGATACCCAAGTTGCGCGGCGCGCGCCGTTGTGTACGAAAGCGGGCTCGGGCAACAAAGCCAAAAATTTTTAATTAAATTGCTTGCAATTTAATTTTGAGCTGTTTAATATGCACTGCATGGACAACGCCAACACACCGAAACTGCCGGACGCGCTGATCGATGAAGCCTTGCTTCTCGACAACCAGCTGTGCTTCGCCATGTATTCGGCGTCCCTGGCGATGACCAAGGCCTACAAGAAACTGCTCGGCGCGCTGGACATCACATATCCGCAATATCTGGTGATGATGGTACTGTGGGAGAAGGATCAGATCACCGTCTCCGAGCTGGGCAGCCGCCTGTATCTCGATTCCGGCACGCTGACCCCGCTGTTGAAGCGCATGGAAACCATGGGCCTGCTGCACCGGGCCCGCGACGCCGGCGACGAGCGGCGCGTGGTGGTGAGCTTGAGCGATGCCGGCCGCGCCTTGCGCGAGAAGGCCAAGGCGGTGCCGATCCGGATGAGCTGCATGCTGCCGCCGCTGGATGAAGTGAAGAAGCTGGTTGGCGAACTCAAGGATGTGCGCAAGAATTTGCTGGATGCGGAAGAGTGAGCATCGGCACGGGAGGGCGCGGCAGTGGTTTTGTTATATAAATTAAGTTGCTCGCAATTATATTGTAAATAATTTATTTGTTTTCTCAGTTGAACCTCAGTTGAATTTGACGCAGCGGTAACCCGGCGAATCTTTCGCCACTCCTTATCTCCAATGATTGGCCTTAACCTGAAAACCGAAAGGAAAGAAAATGTCTTCCAACAAGATCGAAAAAGCCCTGTACACCGCAACCGCAACTGCAACCGGCGGCCGTGAAGGTTCCGCCAGGTCATCCGACGGCGTGCTGGACGTCAAGCTGTCGACTCCGAAGGAACTGGGCGGCGCCGGCGGTCCTGGCACCAACCCCGAGCAACTGTTCGCAGCCGGCTATTCGGCTTGCTTCCTGGGCGCGCTGAAGTTCGTCGCCGGCCAGGCCAAGGTCGCCATTCCGGCCGACGCCAGCATCACCGGCAAGGTCGGCATCGGCCAGATCCCGGCCGGTTTCGGCATCGAAGCCGAACTCAATATCTCGCTGCCGGGCATCGACCGCGCCGTGGCGCAAGACCTGGTCGAGAAGGCGCACCAGGTGTGCCCGTATTCGAACGCCACCCGCGGCAACATCAACGTGACGCTGAACCTGGTCTGAGCCGTCCTCAAGCCGTCCTCAGCCGTAACAAAAAGCCCCGCGAAGCGATTCGCGGGGCTTTTTGCATGGTGTCGGCTGCGCGGAATGGGCGCGCCTTATTCCGGCATCTTTTCCAGCAGCGTACGCACGATGCGCCGGTGGAAGGGCATGATGACGGCCAGGTAGGCTTTGCCGGGCCAGCCCTTGGTGCGCACCACGGTGGTCGCGGTCAGCCATTGCGGCGCCTCGTCCGCATGGCCGGATGGCGATTTTTCTAGGCACAGGCGGAAATCCAGGTGGCGGTCGTCCATGCCCAGCAGCAGGTGCGACGTGTCGCCGTCCAGCACCGGAAATCCCGGCAGGCGGTTATCCGGCTGCACTTCGCCGATCGCCAGTTGGGCGCCCTTGAGCCCGAACGGGGCCACCAGGCGGTTGCGCAGATCCAGGAGGGCCGCGACCCAGGCCGGCTTGCCGCCCATCATGCGCGCGGCGATGTCGGCGATCTGCCGCTGTGCCAGCGAGGCAGCCAGGGGAATGCGATAGCTGTCGGCGAAGTCGGCCCCGGGCAGCAGTTGCCAGTGGCGCGCTTCAGGGGCGATTTCAGCGGCCTTGCATGCAGATGTTGCGTTCATCTTGCCTCCAGGCGAAAGATTGTGACGGAAAAGGCCGTCCAGGCTGGCGCCGGCCTCACTCCTTGTCGCGCCGCTCGTGATCGGCGGCGCTGGCGAAGCGCTCATGCGTTTCCTCGGCCTTGCGGCGGCCGAAGGCGTAGTTCGCTTCCAGCCACATCACGTTGATGATGCCGAAGGCCAGCGCCAGGCCGATGCCAAGTATCCAGGCGAAATACCACATAGTGTTCTCCAGGTTGCGGCGCGTTCAGTACGCCGTGTGTTGGTTGTCGTGGATGTCCTTGAGCGTGACCTTGCCCTTGACCACGCGGTATACCCAGCCGGTGTAGATGATGATTATCGGCAGGAAGATCACCACCATCCAGAACATCAGGCCCAGGCTCTTGTGGCTGGCGACCGCGTCCCACATGGTCAGGCTGCTCCTGGGGTCGAGCGAGGACGGCAGCACGAACGGGAACAGCGAGATGCCGGCGGTCAGGATGATGCCGGTCACCGACAGGCCGCTGGCGACGAAGGCCAGGCGTGGGCGGCGTAGCAGCGCCAGCAGTGCGGCCAATGCCGCGCCGGCCACGCCCAGCGCCGGGAACAGCTTGGTGGCCGGCCAGCGCGCGTAGTTGTCGAACCAGGCGCCGGCGGTGATTTCCACGGTCTTGGCCAGCGGCGTGAAGGCGCTGTTGACGTCCGGCATGGAGGTGATGCGGTAGCCCGGCAACTGCGCCACCCAGAAGCCGCCGGCGATGAACAGCAGCAGCGTGGCGATGGCGGCCACGATGGCGGTCTTGCGCGAGCGTTCGCCGACGGCGGCATCGGTCTTGACGCAGGCGAAGGCGGCGCCATGCATCAGCAGCATGGCCACCGACAGCAGGCCGGCCAGCAAGCCGAACGGATTCAACAGGGCGAAGAAACTGCCGGTGTATTCCACCCGCATGGTGTCGTCGTAGTGGAAGGGCACGCCCAGCAGCAGGTTGCCGAATGCCACGCCGCAGATCAGCGGCGGCACGACACCGCCGACGAACAGGCCCCAGTCCCAGGCGTTGCGCCAGCGCGGGTCGGCTACCTTGCTGCGGTAGTCGAAGCCGACCGGGCGGAAGAACAGCGAGAACAGCAGTATCATCAGCGCGATGTAGAAGCCCGAGAAGGCGGTCGCGTAGACCAGCGGCCAGGCCGCGAAGGTGGCGCCGCCGGCGGTGATGAACCAGGTCTGGTTGCCTTCCCAGGTGGGGCCGATCGAGTTGATCAGCACGCGCCGTTCGGCGTCGGTCTTGCCGGCGAAGGGCAGCATCATGCCCACTCCGAAGTCGAAGCCGTCGGTCAGCGCGAAACCGATCAGCAGCACGCCGACGAAGGCCCACCAGATCAGCTTGAGTGTTTCGTAATCGAAGATCATCTTGCTTTCCTCATTTCTTGAGCGGACGCGTCAGGCAGCGCTGCCGGAGTTGGCGTTGGGGTTGAGCGGCGGCGGCAGTACGGCGCTGTCATCGTGGTCGCGGCCCTGGGTTTCCCAGAAGTACTTGCCGGTGTGCAGGCTGCTGGGCCCCATGCGCGCGTACTTCACCATCAGGATCATTTCCACCACCAGCAGGAAGGTGTAGAACAGGATGAAGCCGGCCAGGCTGAAGTACAGGCTGCTCGGCTGCAGCGAGGATGCCGACAGGTGCGTGGGCAGGATGCCGGCGATGGTCCACGGCTGGCGGCCGTATTCGGCCACGATCCAGCCCAGCTCGGCGGCGATCCACGGCAGCGGGATGGCGAACACCGCCAGCTTGAGCAGCCAGCGCTGCGGCGCCAGTTGCTTCCTGGCCAGGAACCAGACCGAGGAGGCGAAAATGAACAGCATCAGGAAGCCGATCGCCACCATGCCGCGGAAGGACCAGAACAGCGGCGCCACCTTGGGGATGGTGTCGTCCACGGCCATGGCGATCTGCCCGGGTGTGGCGTCGACCACATTGCTGGTGTATTTCTTGAGCAGCAGGCCGTAGCCGAGATCCTGCTTGTGCTCATCGAAGGCGGCGCGCGCGGCGTCCGACTTGTCGCCGGATTTCAGGCGCATCAGCGCCGCATAGGCCAGCATGCCGTTGCGGATGCGCGCCTCGTGTTCCTTCTTCAGGTCCTTGATGCCGGCCACCGGCTGGTCGGTCGAGCGGGTAGCGATCAGGCCCAGCACGTAGGGGATCTTCACCGCGTAATCGGTGCGCTGTTCCTTGTCGTTGGGCAGGCCGAACAGCGTCAGCCCGGCCGGCGCGGGGTGGGTATCCCACTCCGCTTCGATGGCCGCCAGTTTGACCTTGTTGACTTCGCCCGCGGTGTAGCCGGACTCGTCGCCCAGCACGATCACCGAGAGCGTCGAGGCCAGGCCGAAACCGGCCGCCACCGCGAACGAGCGCAGCGCGAAGGCGGTGTCGCGCGCCTTGAGCAGGTACCAGGACGACACGCCCAGCACGAACATCGACGCCGTCACGTAGCCGGCGGCGACCGTGTGCACGAACTTGACCTGCGCCACCGGGTTAAAGATCACCTCGGTCATGCTGACCAGTTCCATGCGCATGGTCTCGAAGTTGAATTCGGCGCCGACCGGGTTGTTCATCCAGCCGTTGGCGATCAGGATCCACAGCGCCGACAGGCTGGAGCCAAGCGCCACCAGGAAAGTCACCAGCAAGTGCTGCTTGCGCGAGAGCTTGTCCCAGCCGAAGAAGAACAGGCCGACGAAGGTCGATTCCAGGAAGAACGCGGCCAGGCCTTCGATGGCCAGCGGCGTGCCGAAGATGTCGCCCACATAGTGCGAGTAGTAGGACCAGTTGGTGCCGAACTGGAACTCAAGCGTAATGCCGGTAGCCACGCCCATGGCGAAGTTGATGCCGAACAGCTTGCCCCAGAAGCGGGTCATGTCTTTATAGATCGGGCTGCCGGTCATGACATAGACCGACTCCATGATCACCAGGATCCAGGACAGGCCCAGCGTCAGCGGGACGAACAGAAAGTGATACAGCGCCGTCACGGCGAACTGCAGCCGCGACAGCGAAACGACTTCATCGATTGGAAGCATTGTTGACCTCGGAGGTGTTGGAGGTTTCAGAGGGGAGTGCGGGAACCTGGGCGTTCGGCGCGTTCGGCGCCAGCATGCGCGCCTCGACGCTGGCGGTGGGCATGCGCATGTGCTTGGCTTCGGGGTGGGCGAAGAAGGTCTTGGCCAGGATGGTGATCAGCGCGATCTTGATGATCAGCAGCAGCGTGATCTCCACGCCCAGCGGCAACTGGGTCAGGCGCGGGATGCGAAGGCGGCGCAGGCGCGGCGGACGCTGCTGGTCGGAGACGGATGGAACAGGCTGGCGCATGGCTACTCCCTGTCGATCTTGTCAGTCTTGTCGATCTTGTCGTTTTTTTCCTGCGCGGCGGCGCGCCCGTCGGCGGCGCCGTCCTTGCCGCCGAAGCGGAACTTGTCGCGCACATCCAGCAGCTTCTTGACCTTGGCGCCCATCTTCATTAGCGACACCAGGGTCTCGGGCTGCAGGCGCTGCACGTCGTCGAACCAGGAACTGGACAGTTCGATCAGCTCGTACATCTCGCGCATGCGCTTCTGTGCCGCCTTGTCGTCGGCGCTGGCGGGCGCCTCCAGCAGCGCGTCGCGCAGCATCGACAGGGTGGGTTCGACCTCGCGGCGGCGGCGTTCTTCCAGCAGCGCCTTGAAAATATCCCAAATATCGCCCGGCGGCTCGAAATATTCGCGGCGATCGTTGGGGCGGTGCAGCAACTTCACCAGGCGCCAGGATTGCAATTCCTTCAAGCCCATGCTGACGTTGGAGCGCGAGAAGCTGAGGTAATCGGCGATCTCGTCGGCGTTGAGCGCGCGCCCGCTGATGTAGAGCAGCGCATAGATCTGGCCCACCGTGCGGTTGATGCCCCAGCGGCTGCCCATCTCGCCGAAGTGCATGATGAAGCGCTGCATCAGGGGGGTAAGGGTACGCGGTTCCATGATTCGTTTGCCTTCTGGTTATTTTGAATTTTCAGTAATTACTGAAATTTAAAACAATTGCTGCGCCAGCTCAATAACACGCGGCCATGATTTTTCTGATAACAGTTATACGATTTGGAAATGATGGTCTTCGGTCGCGAACCTGCATGCGGCAACTGTCTGGCGGAAATGATGCCGTTGCGCCAGACAGACAAGGAGCGCCCTATTGCCTGCCGCCTGATTCGCATTGCATGGCAGCATTTTCGCGCTTTCCTGTCCATGCAGAAGGCCGCGACGCAGGCCTGGCTTGATGCCAATCAAATAAACCCTGCAAACCGGTGACAGGCGCTGCGCCTTGTTGTGGCGTTGCGATAACAGGTGTTAGGCGGGTATTGAGGAGGGTGATGGTGCGGATGCCGGCGGGAAGTGCAGCGTGAAGCGTATCCACCCCGGCTGCGGGCACTCCACCGTGGCCGTGCCCCGATGCAGCGCCATGATGGCCTTGACGATGGCCAGCCCCAGCCCGTTGGACTCGGTATAGGCGCTGCGCGAGCGGTCGCCGCGGTAGAAACGGTCGAACATGCGCGCCATGGTGTGCGGCGTGGCATCGTCGCTGCGGTTTTCGACGATGATGCTGCTGCCGTTTCCGTCGCCGCGCGCGATGATGCGCACCGTGCTGTCGGCCTCGCCATAACGCACCGCGTTGATCACCAGGTTGCTGACCGCGCGCCGCCACATCACCAGGTTGGCGTGGCAGCTTCCACCCACCTCCAGCGCGAAGCGCATGCCGCGCTCGTCGGCGATGCCTTCGAAGTAATCGGCGATCTTGCCCAGCTCTTCCCGCAGGTCCAGCGCGGCGCAATCGACCGCCAGCGTGGCGTGGTCGGCCTGCGCCAGGAACATGATGTTCTCGACGATGCGTGAAATGCGCTGCAATTCTTCCACATTCGATTCCAGCAACTGCTCGTACTCTTCCGGCGAGCGGCGCTGGCCCAGCGCTACCTGGCTCTGGCCCATCAGCACATTGACCGGGGTGCGGATCTCATGCGCCAGGTCGCCGGAGAATTGCGACAGGTGTTCGTAGCCGGCCTCCAGCCGATCCAGCATGGCGTTGAACGATACCGCCACGCGCCGCAGCTCTTGCGGCATGCTCTCCTGTTCCAGCCGCATCGACAGGCGGTCGGGCGTGATCTGTGCGGCGCGGCGGCTCATCTCCAGCAGCGGGCGCAAACCATGGCGCAGCAGCAGGAAACCCAGCAGGGCGGTCAGCAGCACCGCGCCGGCGGCGGCGCCGGCGATGCGCCAGCGGTAGCTGCGCAGCATGTCGGCCTCCTGCACCATGACATAGGCGGCGACGATTTCGACCGTATCGGCATGGTCTTGCCCGCTGCCGACCTCGGCCAGCGCCGCCACCCAGCGGATGCGCACGCCGTCGGCGCGCACGGTGGTGAACAGGTCGGCCGCCGACAGCGGCGTGCCGACCGGGACGGGTTCCATCTCCGGCGGCACCAGGTGCTCGGGATTGCTCTGGATGAAGGGCGCTTCGCCGCGGCGGCGGAAGATGCGCACGTCCTGCTCGTTGCCCATCATGCTTTCGAACAGGGCCGGGCGCTGCTCCATCTGCTCGACGTTATAGAGGTCGTGCATCAGGTTGCGGAAGTGTTCGACGCGGCCGGTCAGCGCCTGGTCGGCGCGCAGTTCCAATGCCTCGCGCACCGAACCGTACAGGTACCAGCCGAGTCCGGTCACCACCAGGCAGGCGATCAGCGCGAACAGGGCCGAGACGCGCAGCGTCAGTGTCCAGCCGCGGGCGCCGGAGCGAGGGGCGCTCATGGATTTTCCGAGAACATGTAGCCCACGCTGCGCACGGTGTGGATCAGTTTCTTCTCGAACGGCGCGTCGATCTTGGCGCGCAGGCGCTTGATGGCGACGTCGACCACGTTGGTGTCGCTGTCGAAGTTCATGTCCCAGACCTGCGATGCGATCACGCTGCGCGACAGCGCTTCGTCCCGGCGCTTGATCAGCAGATGCAGGAGCATGAATTCCTTGTTGGTCAGCGCGATGTTGAGGCCCTGGCGCGTGACCTTGTGGCGCACGTGGTCCAGCTGCAGATCGGCGATCTCGACCACCTCGGCCTCGCGCACCACGCCGCGCCGCAGTAAAGTACGGATGCGCAGCACCAGTTCAGTGAAGGAGAATGGCTTGACCAGGTAGTCGTCGGCGCCCAGTTGCAGGCCGCGGATGCGGTCGTCGACATGGTCCTTTGCCGTCAGGAACAGCACCGGCAGGTCGCGTTTGGCGCGCAGGGCGCCCATCACCTGCCAGCCGTCGATGCCGGGCAGCATCACGTCCAGCACCACCAGGTCGTAGTCCTGCTCCAGCGCCATGTGCAGGCCGTCGGCGCCGTTGCGGGCGAGGTCGACCGCATAGCCGGACTCGCGCAGGCCCTTCCTGAGGTAGTCGCCGGTTTTGGGGTCGTCTTCGATTACCAGGATGGCCATGCGTAAAAGCTCGTCGGATGCGGGAAAATGCTGGAGATTTTAGAGCGCATTCGATGAAACGATGTGGATTTTCTTCATGACAAAATTGTCATCAGATTGCCACCCGGATGTCATCGCGCCACACTTAGCATGGCCACACGTAGCAAAGCATTGCCCGATTGCCTTATTGCAGCGCGCCAACCCATTTTTTGCGAGAGTCCCATGCTGATCAAGATCCGCCCCGACCAGATCGAGATACCCACCGCCTCGGAGATCACCCCCAGGGAGATCTACCTCGCGCGCCGCAGCTTCATGGCCAAGGCCGCGGCTGGCGCGGCGCTGGCCGGCGGCTGGGGCGCTTTTCCGCAAGCGTTCGCGCAGCAGGGCCGGAAGTTGCCGGCCAAGCTCAATAACGCCTACGCGGTGATGGACAAGCAGACCGCCTACAAGGACGCCACCACCTACAACAATTTCTACGAATTCGGCACCGACAAGGCCGACCCGGCCAGGAACGCCGGCACCCTGAAGACCAGCCCGTGGACGGTGGATATCGAAGGCGAGGTCAAGAAGCCCTTCACACTGGATCTGGAGGCACTGATGAAACTGGCGCCGCTGGAAGAGCGCGTCTACCGCCTGCGCTGTGTCGAGGGCTGGTCGATGGTGATCCCCTGGATCGGCTATTCGCTGTCGGCGCTGATCAAGAAGGCCGAGCCCACCGGCAACGCCCGGTATGTGGAGTTCGTCACCCTGGCCGACAAGAAGCAGATGCCCGGCATCTCCGACCCCATCCTCAACTGGCCCTACCGCGAAGGCCTGCGCATGGACGAGGCCAATCATCCGCTGGCGCTGCTGGCCTTCGGCATGTACGGCGAGGTGCTGCCCAACCAGAACGGCGCGCCGGTGCGCCTCATCGTGCCGTGGAAGTACGGCTTCAAGTCGGCCAAGTCGATCGTCAAGATCCGCTTCGTCAAGGACGAGCCCAAGACCGCGTGGAACATGTATGCGGCGCAGGAATACGGCTTCTATTCCAACGTCAATCCCAACGTCGACCACCCGCGCTGGTCGCAGGCCACCGAGCGCCGCATCGGCGAGGACGGTTTCTTCACGCCCAAGCGCAAGACGCTGATGTTCAACGGCTACAACGACGTGGCCGGCCTGTACGCGGGCATGGACCTGCGCAAGTTCTTTTGAGCTAAGGTTCCCATGCAACTCGCTCCCGCCGCCCTCCGCAACCTCACGCCGCGCACGGTCAACGTGCTGTGGTGGCTGTCCCTGGCGCTGGCCTGCGTGCCGCTGGCGCGGCTGGTGGTGCTAGGTTTCAGCGGTGGACTGGGCGCCAATCCGCTGGAATTCATCACCCACAGCACCGGCGACTGGACGCTTTATTTCTTTTGCATCACGCTGGCGGTGACGCCGCTGCGCAAGATCACCGGCATGAACTGGCTGGTGAAGCTGCGCCGCATGCTGGGGCTGATGGCCTTCCTTTACCTGAGCCTGCACTTCACCACGTTCGTCTGGTTCGACCATTTCTTCGACCTTGGCGCGATCTGGAAGGACATCCTCAAGCGGCCTTTCATCACGGTGGGGGCGATGGCGCTGCTGCTGTCGATACCGCTGGCCCTTACCAGCACCAACGGCATGGTGCGCCGTCTGGGGGGCAAGCGCTGGCAGCTCCTGCATCGCCTGATCTACCTCATCGTGCCGTTGGGCGTGCTGCATTATTGGTGGGACAAGGCCGGCAAGAACCTGATCGCGCAGCCGCTGCTGTTTGCCGTGCTGGTGGGCGCGCTGCTGGCGCTGCGCTTGCTGTGGCGCCAGACGAAGAAAGGGCGGGAGCAGGCCCCGGCGGCACAGGGGCCGGCGTCGGCCACGCGCTCCTGACGGAGCGTGGAGCGGCGCCGTTGATCGGCACGTTTTGTTTTGTTTTGATTTGAAGTCGACCTCACTTCCGTTGCGGAGAAAACCATGTCCATCCTGAAACCCGTCGCCATCGTATCGGTGGCCGCCGTGCTGTGCCTGGCGCTGGCATCCATGGCGCGCGTCAATGCCGCCGAACCCGCGGTTGCCGTGCCCGCCGCGGCCGGCAAGGCGCAGCTCTCCTCGACCGCGCAAAGCGAAACCATCGTGCTGGCCGGCGGCTGCTTCTGGGGCGTGCAGGGTGTGTTCCAGCACACCCAGGGCGTACTGCGCGCGCTGTCCGGCTATGCCGGCGGCAAGCGCGAGGCGGCGACCTACGAGATGGTCAGCAGCGGCGGCACCGGCCATGCCGAAGCGGTGCAGGTGACCTATGACCCGCGCAAGATCTCCTTCGGCCAGATCCTGCAGATCTATTTCTCGGTGGCGCACGACCCGACCCAGCTGAACCGCCAGGGGCCTGACCATGGCACGCAGTACCGTTCGGCCATTTTCACCGCCGGCCAGCAACAGCAGCAGGCAGCCGAGGCCTATATCGCCCAGATCAACGCCGCCAGGGTGTTTTCCTCGCCTATCGTGACGCAGGTGACGGCGCTGCAGGGTTTCTACCCGGCCGAGGATTACCACCAGGACTACGCCACCTTGCATCCCAACCAGCCCTATATCGCCTATAACGACCTGCCCAAGATCGCCAACCTGCAGAAGATGTATCCGGCCATCTACCGGGCCGATCCGGTCCTGGTGCTGAAACGCTGACGCCGTCCATGTCCGCGGGGAAGGATGAGACAATACGGCGGTCCGCACAGCCCGCCCCGTCATGAACCCGACCGAAACACTGAGACAAGCCTTCCAGCTCTTCGAACAAGAACATTACGCCGCCGCCGAGCAGATGCTGTTTGATCTGCTGGAGAGCGAGCCGGAGCATGTGCCGGCGCTGCATTTGCTGGGCAGCGCAGCGGCGGCGCAAGCGCACTTCGAGGAGGCGGCCATCGTGTTGCAACGCGCATTGCGCCTGCTGCCGGAAAACGCCCGGGAGGCATTGCCCATCCGCTACAAGCTGGGCCGCGCCTTCTACGAACTGGGCCGGGTTGAAGATGCCTTCCTGTTGTATCGCGCGCTGATAGAAGCGGGCCACCGGATGCCCGAACTCTTTGTCGCCGCATCGGCCGCGTTGCAAGCGATGTCGCCCTCGGGCAACAACGATACGCAAGCCATTGCCTTGTTGGATGAGGCCTTGCAACTGCAAGCCGATGTGCCCGATACCTGGCACCGCAAGGCCATGCTGCACGAGCGGCTCAAGGACTGGCAAGCCGCGCGCGCCAGCGTGCAGCAGGCGCTGCGGCTGGACGACCGGCGCGCCGTCTATTGGCACGATGCCGGCGCGGCCGAGCATGCGCTGGGCGACTTCGAAACAGCCCTCAAGTTCTACGACCAGGCGCTCATCCTCGATCCCGATTACGTCGATGCCCACGTCAGCCGCGGCACCAGCCTGGCGCGCCTGCGGCAATACGACGACGCCATCGACAGTTACCAGCGCGCGCTCAAGCTGAAACCGGACGATCCCGAGGCCAAGCTCAACCTGGCGCTTTCGCTGTTGGTGCTGGGCCGTTTCCAGGAAGCCTTGCCGCTCTACGAATGGCGCTGGGAAGGGCGCAGCGCGGACCCCTACCGCCACGCAGCGATTCCCGCCTGGAACGGCGCCACGCCGCTGCGCGGCAAACGCATCCTGCTATGGGCGGAACAGGGCTACGGCGACATCATCCAATTCATCCGCTATGCGCGGCAGATCGCCGAGGCCGGCGCGCAAGTCGTGCTCGAAGTGCCGGCCAACCAGTTGCCGCTGCTGGCGAGCCTGCCGTCTTCCTCGCCATTGGAAATGATCGCCATCGGTGAACCTGTGCCGGCGGTGGATTATCAATTGCCGATGATGAGCCTGCCGCTGGTGTGCAATACGCAATACGGTGATATCCCCGCCGCCATTCCCTACCTGCATGCCGACGACGCGCGCAAGCAGGCATGGATGGCGCGCATCGATGCGCTGGCGCCGCGCACGCCGGGACGTCTGCGCGTGGGCATCGTCTGTTCGGGCAACCCGGGCAATACCAACGACTATCGCCGCTCCATCCCGCTGCAGCAATTCGCGCCGCTGGCGCAGGCGCGCAAGGAGATCGATTTCTTCGCGGTCCAGCCCGACTTGCGCGAAGCCGACGCCGCCTGGCTGCGCACGCAAGCGGGCTGGCACTGGCTGGGGCAGGGGATAGGCAATTTCAACGAAACCGCCGCCGTATTGTCCTGCATGGATCTGCTGATCACGGTAGACACCGCCGCCGCCCACCTGGCCGGCGCACTGGGCCTGCCGGTCTGGATCGCGCTGCCGTTCGCGCCCGACTGGCGCTGGTTCCTGAACCGCCACGATTCGCCGTGGTATCCAAGCGCAAAGCTGTTCCGGCAGCAGCAGGCCGGGCAATGGGGGGATGTGATGCTGGCGCTGAAGGCGGCGCTGGCCATTACGGATTTTCCTGGTTGTTAAGGAGGGTAGGGCGTGCCAAGGCGGCTTACAGTTTGTTGGCCGGCGCGTCTTCGAAGTAGCGCTTGGTGTTGACATGCACCAGCGGGCTTTGCATCAATTCATCCAGCGGCCACCAGCGCAGTTCGGCATGCTGGGCGTCGGGAACGAACCAGCAATCGCTGGCGGGGCGGTTGCGCCGGTAGCCCAGCAGGATCTCGTTGCGCTCATTGCGAACCAGCAAGTCGATCGATACCAGCGGGGTGGATTGGATCACCAGGGCAAAATCGTCGGCACTGAGGTTCATGGTCGGAGCGCGAAAGGGAAAGTGGAGGGAAGTGGAATATCAATTCTGCGAGAAATCAGCAGCGTACGGGTTGCCTTCTACGCTCACGTCGCAGATATGTCGAATGTCGGGTAAATGTCGCCAGGGAATCGTGGCTACCAAGTCGCTTCCTGAAATCGGAGTGCGGTGGCGCAAAAGCCTCGATGTTTAGCGCTTCATTGCGGCATAGAAGTTTTCATGCGAGCCAATGTTGAGCAAGACGAGTTCTTGTGGCCTCTTCTTGTTCGGCTGCAATCGATACGCCAACAATGTTTCCTGTTTGTTGACTTTGAATTTGTAGACGAACACCTCTGCCAAGTCGCCCTTCTTCTCTTCGCCGATGGAAGGATCCGCCACAATATCCAATACGGCCTGGTCAACCAATTTTTTATCGCGTGCGTGCATTTTTTTCACAACACGATCAAACGATGGCGTACTAAGAACGATCAACGCCATCACGCGCCAACGCGATATTCAGAGAGTTGCCCGGCATCTGCCTCCGCAATAGCCACTAAAGTGTTCTTGATAAACTGAACTGGCAGGTCGGGATTGTCCTCAACAGCCTTGCCAAGACGCGCCCAATATTCGATCTGCTTCGGAACGGAGCGATGTTCAGCGATGGCGCGGGGCTTTGCCATATTCACCAGTTCATCCGATAGTTTCAGTGCGGTTGCCATAAAACCTCCTTTATAACGAGGTTTGATTGTATGGCAACTTGCAACCTTTTGCATCCTTCTGCCCCAAAAAGGGTGTCAAAGGTGTGATAGACGGGCTGGTGTTGGCGTCACCGAATTTCGACGCGCCAGAACCCCCTGCGCTGCTGTATGTATGTCATTTCCGGATCCCAGGTACGTTGATCAAACGCTTGGCCTGGATTTTTCGGTTCCGGCAGAATTCCGGCAAAGGCCAGTTTTTGTATCTGGCGGCGAGACCGCCAGACGAAAAAAAAGCACCGCGATTGCTCGCAAGTGCTTGGTTTTCTTACTGCTGAATTCTGGTGGGGCGTCACAGATTCGAACTGTGGACCTACGGATTAAGAGTCCGCTGCTCTACCAACTGAGCTAACGCCCCGTGCTGTACGTGCTTCTGTACTGCAAGAGAGGTCGCATTATAGGTAGGGTTTATCAGTTCCGCAAGTTCTTTTTTCTTTTCTTCATCACTTTCTAGTTCATAGGTCGCAGTTAAGGCTGCTTCTTTGACATCCAGACCCGCCATCACGGCGCATTTGATCACGTAATACGGCTTGATGGCCCCGCCCTTACGCCATTTGCTGATAGCCGCCTCACTTACACCAAGAAGCTGAGCCATACGGTAATGGCTATTGTCTCCGCGTGCAGCATTATAAAAATCAATGGCTTTCAACATGGCAACCCCTTGTGCTTAACTGAAGTAATGTATATGCTTAACTAAAGTTTCGTACTTGACTACGATTTTGCTAAATCTGAGTTAACCATAGCACATATTAGGAATGCCTAATGCGCCCTCTATTTTCAGGGCGCGCACAAAATAAATAGGGGGTAAGCGATGCCGATAGATTTGCTCATTTACGATCAGCTAACAACGGTCGCTGCGCTTGTAGATGCTCAGGTCTCCGTGTCTCAAAGAATCCACCTCCTCATTCATAGCATCGTTCCCTACTCAGAACCGGAACGTGCCGCCAATTGCTCAACGTATATGTCGTTGATCCGTGCGATAGGCGGAATGTGACCTCGTATCGGGTTCTATTTTCTGCCTATCCATTTTGCTATGACGATGATCGCGATGCAGATTGCGAAGATCATCAGTGCGTCGCGCATCACACCGTCAACCATGTGCTCAATGGTCGGTTTAACTGTTTTCGTAAACGCTGCTGAATTCTGGGTACTCACATGCTGCTCCCTGAAAAAATTACTGCGATTCTTGTTTTGACCTCGTGTAGTGGCTCTTTGCTTGCATATGCAGTTGTTACGCTTGTTTCTTTTATCGTCAAAAAACTTCGTAAAGTTTAACTGTTAAACGAGGTCAGATATGTCTCGAGCTTCTTCCCAAATTTTTGTGATTCATGTCTTCCGTCCAAACGGGTGGCTACTCACCAAATTTACAGAATCTGCCACTAGTTCCAAGGTGGCCGTAGCACGCGCAAAAAAGCGCATCTATCAGCAAGGGCGACTCGCCCATTTCTACACCTACGTTTCTAAATCTCTCAATTAAAAGGATTTGCCATGTCTACAGCAAATACAAACTGGATCAACATTATCAATGTCATTTCCCGCTCGGGCATCAGCAAGAAAACCGGTCTGCCGTGGACGATGAATTTTGCGCAATGCGTACTGGTTGCTCTGGACGGCGAACTCAAGATCGGCAAGATGCTGCTTCCGAAAGCATTGAACGATACCAAGCCAGGCGAATATCTGGCGTCCTTCCAATTGGATGTCGATTACGAGACCGATGTTGTGCCTGTCATTACGGCGCTTAATCCCTATAACTCTGGTAAGCCGACTGCCAAGCCTTCTGAAGCGGTCAAGGCAAGCGCTTAATCATGCGTGATTCGCTTACCACTGTCTTAGCTGCTGGAGTCGCAGGCTTGTGGGTTCTCGATTTCATTCTGATCGTCCGCGTCTTCACTTGCTAGGGGAGGGTAGCGATGAACGTCATTCTTCCAGTTGATGCCAGCGTGGCCGACATTGTGTTTGTAGTGGCCTGCGTCTTTTCCCTGTTCCTTGGCTACATCAGCGGGCTGCTCACCAAATGACGCCCGCCGACCACATCGAAATAGCGGGCCTACTGCTCGGCCTCTATGCGCTTGGATTCGCCTGCGGCTACATCGTGGTGGTCTTCAAGCGCTTCACTGAGCAGGTTTAACTACAGGAGTGAACCATGAAGCTGTTGAATCGTGCGGCGTCCTACGTCGCTGAAAAAGCCAAGCGCGTCGGCACTGCCGTTGCCTTGGGTGTGTCCATGCTGGTGGGTTTCGTCGGTGCCGCTCATGCTGAGTTGCCCGCATCGGTGACTACCACTGTTACCGGAATTCAGACTGACGGCCAGTCGGTTTTCGATCTGGTGTTTCCGGTGGTGGGCGTGTTCGTTGGTCTGAGCGTCCTGATCAAGCTGTTCAAGCGCTTCACCCGGGCGGTCTAATTTGACCGTTCACTGAAAAAGGTATCTCCCGGGGGATACCTTTTTTTACGTCTAAAGAGGAAGCCATGAGGGTAAAACGTTGGTTGATGGGGATTGTATTGATGCTGTGCGTTACCACTGCGGCGCATGCATTTCTTCCTGTTGCGGGTCTTATCGCATGGCTATCAGTGGGTACAGCGGCGGAAAGTACGGCGGGAATTGCGGCATCCATCGCGGTCAATACCGGCATCATTACGGCGTTTGCATTGTCCTTCTGGAAGAAAGACGAAAACAATAAGCCAACTGGTAGCGCGCCGACCGTTACCGTGTATCTGAATCCAAGTAAGGCACGCGAAAACCCCGATCCCGCAAAGTTCGATGATCCTGCCGCCGGGGCTCGGGATGTGTCGCCAAAGGCTACTACTAGCGGCTCTAGAACAAGCACAAACGTCCCTGCAGGTGCAGCTCCGCCGCCTGTGATTTGGTGCCAAAACGGGGCTTGTGCCGGTTCGGAAAGTGCCGCTTGTTTAGCGCAATCAGTGAATCCGAGTAGCGGGACTCAGGGGAATTACACATGGACATCGCATTTTGAATTTACGGATGGCAAATGCTATTACGTGAAGAACTGGAGCAATGGCGAATCTACTCCGGGCTATTGGGGATATGCCGAGCAATTTGGAAACAACACGACTAGGTGCCCTGGAATTAACTTGACGGCCAGCGACGGAAAATGTCCTGCCTCCAATTTTCCTGAGACTGGGCCGGTTACATGCCCGGAGGGTTATTCCACCTCGCCTGACGGCTCCGGCTGCAATCTCACCGATGGCAACAAGGTCATGAAGCCTGACTCTCAGCCCTGCGAGCTATTACGCGGTGCCACTGGCGGACTGGAAACTGACTCGCGCAATCCGAATTGCAAACTACCGGAAGTGCAGGTATCCGGCAATTCGATACAGGTCGATTCGCAAAGCATTTCGTTCAATGGAGACGGCTCCGTCTCTGTTGCAAATCCGACCGGGCAGACCACATTCCAGATTAGCGGCTATAACGCGGATGGGTCGGCCAACATCACCGGCATTTCCCGATCGGGGAATCCCAACAATTACGACACGACTACTCCGTCGACGGGCGGCGGCTCCTCTGGCGGTGGTTCGTCCGGTGGCGGGACAACGGGAACGTCTCCTGTGTGCGGTGGTGTGGGCCAGCCATCGTGCTCCGGCAATAGTAATGGCAATGGCGGCGGCTCATGCGGCGGCCCCGGCCAGCCTGCTTGCACGATTGACGATTCTGGCTTCTCAGGTAAGAACGTGTCTACAGCCGCTGCGGAGTCGGCCCTTGATGGCATCAATGCGGATCGCACCAATATGCTCGACACCATCAAAAATGGCGTCATCGCGCCTGAGTTCTCATGGCGTCCACCTGTGCAGAACATGGCCTGCCAGCCGCTGGAATTCGGCTTCTTCAAGGGCATGAATTTCACGCTCAATTGGTGCAAGTACATCCATCTGATTCATGACGCCATTTCCTTCCTTGCCTACTGCCTGACCGCACTTTATTTGTTCGGCTTGCTGTTTGGCACATCCAAAAGAGAGGCCAAGTAAATGCCATTTCTCGCCGCATTTCTGCTGAACGCCTTCACGGCCCTTATCACCTTTTTTACGACTTATGTCGGGAAGAAGCTGGCAATGGGAACTGCTGCTGTGGCGTTCTTCGCTGGCCTCTTCGTGGCCTTCTTTGCCGTGATTGAGGGCATGGTTGCCACCATCCAGTATTCGATCTCGGATTCATGGCTGGCGACGGCGCTGGCAATGTTGTGGCCTGCGCATCTGAGTGTGTGCATTGGTGTCTCCTTCGCCGCCACCATCGCCAAGTGGGTGTACGTGGAGACTATCGAACGCGCCAAGGTCTATCTGTACATCACCTGATTATGGCTTTCTACCTCGTTACCGGGAAACTCGGGTCGGGAAAAAGCCTGATGTGTACTGCCAAGATTCGGGAGTATCTGATGGACGGTCGGCGGGTCGCCACAAACTTCGATTTGAACGTGGAGCATTTGCTGCCCGTGGATGCCCGCAAGGTCGATTGCACCCGCTTGCCTGATCTGCCCAGCGTGGAAGACTTTGAATCCTTGGGTCAAGGATCAACTGGCAAGGCCGATGAGAGTCGTTTTGGAGCCATCGTGCTGGATGAGGCCTCCGGTAACTTCAATGCCCGCGAATGGGCTGATAAGAGTCGCCAGCACATGATCGATTGGCTCAAGCATTCGCGCAAATTGCGCTGGGACGTATACATCCTCGTGCAGTCGGCCAACATGCTGGATAAGCAGATCCGCGAGGCCTTTGGGGAACATCTGGTGACATGCCGCCGTGTTGACCGCTTGCGCTTTCCGATTATCAGCCCGTTGTTTGGCCTCCTGGGCATCAAAGTGACGCCGCCGAAACTCCATGTGGGTGTCGTGCGCTATGGCCTCGGCCCGAATGATCCGATTGCCGACCGCTGGTATCTGTATCGCGCGACCAAGCTCTATCAGGCCTATGACACCGAACAGCGCTTCGTCAAAGACAACATGCACGGCAATGCCTGCTATCTAGCGCCGTACACCGTGAAGGGCCGTCACATGACCAAATTCCAGATTGCTAAATCGCTCGCTGCTGGGTACGTAATGGGCGCATTCATTCTCGGCGCATTGATCGCCTACGGCGCTGCATGGTGGCATTACAAGGCCTCGCATAACTCATTGCTGACAAATGGCCTTGCCTCGGCTAAAGCGTTTTCTCCCAAGGACATATCAGAGTCTGTCTTTGTGGATGGTCTGATGTTCGTGGACGGCGTGGCCGTGGCGGTGTTGTCGGACGGGCGCAAGGTCAAGACAACGGAATACAACATCGATGCAACCGGCGTTCGTTTGAAGGTCGGTGACAAGTGGTTTTCCAAGAGGGGTTAAAAATGAAAACAATAGCTGCTGTCCTGCTATGGCTGGTGTCGCAACTGGCCTTCGCTGGCCCGGTGCAATTGAATTTCGATAAGGTCGAACTCACGCAATTTCTAGCGGCCACTTATGGCGATGCGTTGAAGAAGAATTTTGTCGTTTCGCCGCAATTACTCAATGAGTCCAAAAAGGTATCGCTGCATGTCGATATCGACAAAGCCAAGCTGCCGCAATTCTTGGATGAGTACTTGCAGCGTCTTGGCATCGCAGCGCCGGAAAAGGATGGCGTCGTGTACCTCTCGACAGCCGCGGCTAACTCGACGCCATTGGAAGCTGCGGCTCCGGCCAATGCTGCCGCAGGATCGATGCCGTTGGGCCTTCCACCTGTTGGGGCAGCGTCCACACCGCCAGCGCCGCCAGCCTCAGAAAAGGAATTCCGTACTTTCCGGCCAACGCATCGGGATGCTGACTTTGTGGCGACGATCTTGAATGCTGCATTCGGGGCAGGCACAGCTAGCCGAGCGGGTGCGCAACTGGTTGTGGCGGCAAACAAGGGCGTCATTGATAAGGCGCTGACATTGGCTGCGGATATCGATGTGGCGCCAGCCCAAGTGACTGTCTCGGCCACCTTCGTGGAAGTCTCCAGTACGGATGGAAAGAGTCGGGGATTCTCGCTCATTGCCAATGTGCTGGGGGCGCGTCTTGGAGGCAGCATAGGTACCACGGACAGCCCCAATACCTTCTCCATCAAGGCGACCACGTTTGAGGCCGTCTTAAACGCGTTGGACTCGGATGGGCGGTTTCGGCAGGTGTCCAATCCTCGGGTGATTGTCGATGAGTACGAAAAGACGACGATCACCGTAGGCGATGAGACACCGACTGTGGCCGGAACCACCTTGGACAACAACGGCCGGGCGATACAGCAAGTCGTCTACAGGCCTTCCGGGGTGATTCTGGATGTGCTGCCCAAGGTGCTGGGCGATGGCCGGATTCAGATGGCCATTGACGGGCAGGTGTCGGCCTTCCAGTCCACGACAACGGGGGTGAGCAATTCGCCCACCTTGGTAAAGCGCCAGGTCAAAACAATCCTTACGCTTGAAAGCGGCGAGGTCATGGTGATAGGTGGGCTTAACGATAGCAAGGCCACCACGAACCGCTCCGGTGTCGCCTTCCTGCCTAGCTTCTTCGACGTGACGAATGAACAGCGCTCCAATACAGAGCTGGTGCTTGTTCTATCCGCGCAGGTAGCAAAGTGACTCCCCCTCATTGCCGAACCCTGTGCGCTTGCGATGCGGTGGCCGTGTTCCGCTGCAGGGAGCGTTCCGGCATCGCCGGATGGATTCCGCCGACCGGAATCCAAGCCTGTAGCGGCGTGTTCGGTGCGGTCGGCGCACGATGCGGTCGCGCTGTCGTCAGCCGTAGGCGACGGCGGCGCGAGCGGAGCGAGCGCCTAGACTTGTACCTAGAACACTTAAGGAAAACAAGATGGCGATCGCTCAATAAAGGAGTGAAGAAGCGGTTTTAGCAGGACGTAAAAATACCCGGATTAGCGTTCGCAGCGCATGCCGGGTTCACACATCGGTCAATAGGGGGAAATGTGCTTAACGCGAGTATAGACAAAGTAGCGGCAAATGCGAACTTTAAGACCAATCTGGGTCAGTATTTCTGTGGTACGGATGCACATCGGTTTAAGACGATCACGCTAACCGAATTTCCAAAAGGGCTTGAGGTGTACGTAGATGAAGGCAGAGAGGCGTATAGCGACGGCGCGTTCTTCGATTACGCCACGGAACAGGAAGTGTCGACCGTGCGCGGTGAAGGCGATCATGAAAAGGCACGGACTGTTGCGGCTAGACGCGCCAAGACCAATGTACGGCGGCTGGTCAAGATGCTGCAAGCCGATTGCATGCTGACACTGACCTATCGAGAGAACATGATGGATTACGGCCGCGTAGAAGCTGACTTTAAAGCGTTCAGAGCGCGTTTGCGCTCCTTGGGTGAGTTCCACTATGTCGCCACGTTAGAAAGGCAGCAAAGAGGCGCTATCCACGTTCATATCGCCTGCCAGCATTTTCCGGCATGGCTCAATAACGAACATGGCGTTCGGGTGCGTAGTTATAACCTGATTCGCGCGATGTGGCGGCGTGTAGTGGGTCGGGACAATGGCAACGTCGATCTGACCAAGCCGAAGGGTAGGAACTGGGCGCATCGCATCGCTAGCTATATCAGCAAATACGTCTCCAAGAATATCGAGGAGTCACGCTTCAACAAGAAAAGTTATTGGTCGTCACGCGGCATTCCGAAACCTAAGAAAACCAAGCTGTGGTTTCCGATCGATACGCCGATCCGAGACATCATCGTACTGGTGGCACAAGAATTTGTGATAAAGGGCTTTGACGATTTGAAGCAATTCCATGATCGATTAAACGGCTTCTATTGGTTTAGCGCGATGAAGTTGGCTTAGTTTCGCTGTTGAGAAAAATTGAGTATTGCAGTGCGGCTATTTTTATTCTTGGCGGCTAACATCTTATCTTCTAGGTTCGGAGATATCCAAAAATGGTGCGGGGGAAAACTTGGGATGATGCAGTAGAACGATGGCTGCATGAGCAGTCACATAAAGCGTCTATACATTCGGACAGGTCGATTATTCGCTGGCTCGATAAGCATCTGGCGGGGATACCTTTGGTTGATATAGATAGGGCGGTCGTTTCCGCAATACATCACAAAAAGTTGGCTACTGGTGTTGCGAACGGCACTGTCAATCGGACACTAGCTTTGCTCCGAGCAATTCTTCTCCGGGCGGCTCATGATTGGGAATGGCTTGACTCCACACCGAAAGTTAGATTGCTTCAGGAGCCGGTGCGGCGGATCCGTTATCTCACGCATGCCCAGGCTATTCGTTTACTACATGAATTGCCTGAGCATTTATCGGATATGGCGGCTTTCTCTCTCTCGACCGGCCTCAGAAAATCTAACGTTACGGGCATGGAGTGGTCACAGGTCGACATGAAGCGATCACTCGCATGGATTCATCCAGATCAGGCAAAAGCCAAGAGGGCGATTGCCGTCCCATTAAATGGCGATGCTATGCGCATACTCACCAAGCGTATAGGGCGGCATCAGCAGTTTGTGTTTAGCTATAAGGGAAACTCAATTGCAAAAGTAAGTACAGCGGCGTGGTATAAAGCATTGAAGCGAGCCAGTATTCACGACTTTAGATGGCACGATCTGCGGCATACTTGGGCAAGTTGGCATGTGCAGAGTGGTACGCCGCTGTATGTTGTGCAAGAGTTGGGCGGATGGGAAAGCTACGAGATGGTTCGTAGATATGCGCATTTTTCTGCTGGTCATCTCGCAGTCTATGCCAACCGGCTCGACAATTTAATGTTGCCTAATTAGCAGAGTTTGAAGGGCAATAGAAGGATGTCTGAATTTTATGTTTTGGCAGTACCAGTAATAATTTAGTCCTTAGGGTGACTCCAATAAAGGAGGGGAAATGTCGCTTTATATGGATAAAACGGAAGAGGGTAGGCAATCGGTTAGTGGCCTTGTCCGAAAGCAAAGAGAGCCGGTTTTTCAATTTGTTGACAATCGATCTGAGGCCATTGCTCAAAGAAAACTGCAAGAGTTGGCAAGTGGTAGCACTCAAGCCTTGCAGTTAAAAACCTATCATGAGATGTCCAATAAGTGCCCACAGCCAAGAACAACAATTCAAGCAAAGGCAATAGTTCAAGGTAATTGGAAACACATAGCTCTGAGTACTTTAGCTGGTGCTGGGCTAGGGGGAAGTGCTCTGGCCGCACTAGCAGCAGGTACGCCTTGGTGGGCGCTTGCCGCCGCTGTCGGCACAATGATCGGGGGGGTAGCGGGAGGTATGCTTGGTGCTAATCATCGTTATCGCTTCGGTGATAATGTTAGCGAAGTATATGAAAACTGGGATGTAACCAAGACGGCCAATGTTGCAATTAATAGCCGAGATGGCATTAAGGTTAACGCTCGTCATAATAGAGGAGCCCCTTATATAACTAAATCTGGCGCAGGTACTAGTTATACAGCCATTTTGCAGGGACTTCTTCCTCGTGGTGCCGACGAGAGGGCCATTGCAATCGATCTTTTGGACGGCACAAATAAAGCTATAAAATCCGACAAACAAAAGGAGAGTGCCGCAATATTGGAGGCAATAGTTGGTGTTGCTGAAGAGTGGCGGAAACATGGTGCAACCTGGAGTTTTAGGGCACATCTCCATGCTATTGCAGAGGGGAAAACGACGTTCGCAAAGATGCTTACGAGCTTTGCTTTTGTATCAAGTGCTGACGCAGGGCGACAGCAAATTGGTCGTATGCAGGATGCTATAGAAGATGGGGATTTCAGTAGGCTATTTAGTGATGAGCAGCAAGCGCTGGAATATGCTTCGGAAATTGATGCTTCAGATTTAGACTCTGATGTCGAGCATCGTGCAAAGAAGGCAATGAAGGGAAAACGCCTGTATGCAAGGAAGTATGATGAAGAAGTTGCTACACCATCTGAGCCATCAAAGCCTAAATCAAGAAAGGGCCTTAAATCACCAAAAGTTCGTGGCTCAAGAAAATAATGCTAGCTGTGGGGCAGAATCTGCCCGTCGTTGTATATCTGAGATGCAAAGAGGGTGTTGGAAGACAAGTTGAGGTCCGTCCTCAGCGAGTATTTCCTGGTTGGGTCCAGAAAGCTGCTGGAGCTCTAGTATTTGTTGGAATAGGGGCCACATGTTACTTACTGATAAAACTAGTCCAATTTCTTGTTCTTCGTACCCCTTGATTTGGAATTCATACAGACAAAAAAGCCAGCTATTGCGGGTTTTTTTAGCTTGTCATGATTTCGATTTTAAATACGGGCAGTACTAATGCCTCAGTATTTTGCAGTGTCGATGTGTTTTTTTACTGGGAACTGGAAGACAAAATGCTGAAGATTTTTTGTCTTTTTGGAAGATGCTCTTAAGAGTCCGCTGCTCTACCAACTGAGCTAACGCCCCGCGCTGCACGTTGTTGCTCTGTGCTGCAAGAAAGGACGCATTATAGGTGGGCTTTCAGCACTGCGCAAGCCTTTTAAAGGAAATCTGAAAATATTTTTGGACGCTTGCGGCATGCGCTATGTCTTCAGCCGATCCCGCCGCCTGCGACGTACATGATCTGTCCCGTGATGTAAGACGCCTCAGGCGCGGCGTAGAAGCAGATCGCGGCGGCGATTTCGTCGGCGGTGCCCAGGCGCTCCATCGGCGTGTCGCGCAGGCTTTGGGTGTAGACGCCGTCCATCCATTGCTTTTCCTGTGCCGACAGGGCATCCGGATTGCGCGGTGTGGCGCGCACCCCGTTGTCCAGCGCGCCGGGCGAAACGCAGTTCACGCGTACGCCGCTGCCGCCCAGTTCCATGGCCATGCAGACGGTGGCCGCATGTACGCCGCCCTTGGCGGCCGAGTAGGGCACGCGATGGATCCCGCGGGTGGCCACCGAGCCGACATTGACGATGGCGCCGCCTTGCTGGCTGCGCATGACCGGGATCACTTCGCGGCAGCACCAGAGCGTGGGCCACAGCGAGCGGTTGATTTCGCTGGCCATTTCTTGCGCGTCGTATTCCCAGAAAGGCTTGGCCCAGATGGTGCCGCCGACGTTGTGCACCGATACGTCGATACGGCCGAAGCGTTCCAGCGTGCGCTCCACCATCTGCCTGGCGCCGTCGTGATGTTCCATGTCCAGTCCCAGCGCCAGGGCGGCGCCGCCGGCGCTTTGCACTTCGTCCTGCACCTTGCGGCATTGTTCCAGCGCGCGGTCCACCAGCACCACGCTGGCGCCTTCGCGCGCCAGGCGCAAGGCGGTGGCGCGGCCGACGCCCTGGGCGGCGCCGGTGACGATGGCGGTTTGTCCTTCGAATCTGCGGTTGCTCATGCTTGCTCCAATATTGCGATGTTGCGGTATCCCGATATTCAGTGCGAGGCGGCCAGTTCACCCTTGGCCAGCGGGTGGCGGGTGCGGATGATGAACAGGCCGGCGGCGGCGACCGCCAGCGGGCCGATCAGCGCCGTGTAGTAGCCGGACGGGCCGCCGTGTTCCAGGAACCAGCCGCCGCAGGCCGAGCCGATGATGGCGCCGCCGCGACCGGCGGCGATCGCCCAGCCGGTGGCCGTGGCGCGCAGGGTGGTGGGGTAGGCTTCGGCCACCATGTAGTTCAGCACGATCTGCTGGCCGCCGATGCCCAGTCCGGCGGCGCCGGCCAGCACGAACACCAGCGTCCAGTTGTTGCCGCTGTTGGCCAGTCCCGCGGCCAGGGCGATGCCGAAGGCGAACAGGGCCAGCAGCAGCATGCGGGTATTGACCTTGGGCAGCAGCGCCGCCAGCGGGATGGCGCACACCACGAACACGGCATTGACCACCACCGTGCCCATCGGCGCTTGCTGCACCGGCAGGCCGGAAGCTTTCAATACCGTCGGCAGCCAGGACAGGAACATGAACCACGCCACCCAGTTGAACAGGTAGATGGTCCAGATGGCGATGGTGTTGCGCGCCAATCCCTTGGCGAAGAGGGAGGCCACGCCGGTCTTCACGTTCTGCTCGGGCAAGGCATAGCGGGCGTCGGCGGCGATGGTCGTGGCGCTGATGCGGCCCAGCAGGACGGCGATTTTCTGGCCGTCGCCGGCGGCGCGGCGGCGCGCCATGAATTGCAGCGACTCCGGCAGCGCGAAGTACAGCACGACCAGCAGGGCCAGCGGCACCGCACCGCCCACGGCGAAGATGCCTTGCCAGCCGATGACGGGCAACATGCGCGCCGCCAGCAGGCCGCCCAGGATGGCGCCGGCCGGCAGCCCCAGCAGCACGGTGGTCATGATGGTGCCGCGATGGCGTGCCGGGCCGTATTCGGCCGCCAGCGACAGCACCACCGGGGTGGCGCCGCCCATGCCCAGGCCGGCGATGAAGCGCAGCGCCAGGATCTGCTCGGTACTGGTGGCAAACGCCGTGGCCAGCGAGGCGGCGCCGAACAAGACTACCGCGCCGAGGATGGCCGGCCGGCGCCCCAGTTTGTCGCCCAGGAGGCCGAGCGACATCGCGCCCAGCACCATGCCGACGATGCCGGCCGTCAGGATCGGCGCCAGCGCGCCTGCGCCCAGCGAGAACGCCTGGATGATGGATGGCCCGGTGAAGGCGATCGCCTGCGTGTCGAAGCCGTCGAAGATGGCGACCAGGAAGCACAGCGAGAAAATGCGCCATTGCAGCGGCGTGAGCCGGGACTTGTCGATGAGTTCCGGGATGGAAAGGGATTGCGTCATGTCTTCTCCTGTGTCGGTCTTGATGTGGGGTGGCGGGGGCGGGCCGTCCTTTTTGTTTGGCAGGATGTTAGGTTTGCCGGCCTGCCGCAGTCCAATACCGTTTATGAGGAGGTGCATACCCGGCAGGTATAAACGGTATCGATAGTGCGGATTTGTCCGGCAAATTTCCTGTGTTGCGGGTGGCTGCGAAAGGGCGTTCCAGATATCGCCCGCGAGTCGCCCGCGATTTCGCTTGCTGCCCGGAAACTCTTTGCCGGCCTGGTTTGTGGACATGCAAATGTCTGCACGCAGCGCAGCAAAACAGGCACGTTTCCATTAAGATGGGCTGCGCGGCAACGGCAGCGCCTTGACATGGAACAACCAATAAGAAGAAACACACATGCGTACGCCAACAGATACGACAAGTGCGGAGGGCTCGCTGCCGGGGAGCGCGCCTTCACCGCCGCCGGCTGCCTCCTGGCTCAACGGGTGGCGGCAATTGCCCGCCGCTTTCGTGGTGGCGCTGATTTCACTGAGTTATGCCGCCAGCTATGGCGCGATGATCTTCGGCAGCGGCGGCCCCGCCTTGCTGCAGGCGGGCTTGCCGGTGCTGTTCGTGACCACCTGCGTGGTCATGCTGATGCAGGCCTGTTCCAGCACCGTGCCGTTCGTGGTGGCCGGCGCCGACTCCAACTCCACCGGCATCCTGGCGCTGATGGTGGGCGGCATCTGGGGCACGATGAGCGCCGACGGCGCCGATCCGCAGGCAGCGGTGGCCACGGCCCTGGCGGCGGTAGCTGTCAGCACGCTCCTGGTGGGCGTGCTGATGCTGGCGCTGGGCACGGCGCGGCGCGGCAACCTGGTGCAGTTCGTGCCGTTCCCGGTGCTGGGCGGCTTCCTGGCCGGCACCGGCTACCTGCTATGGACCGGCGCCTTTTCCATGCTGACCGGCCACGCGTTCGACCTGCTGGACTGGCAGGGGCTGGGCCATGTGCACTGGATCACGCTGGCGTCGGCATTGCTGATGGCGCTGGTCATGCTGGGCCTGCCGGGCGGGCGCAAGCTGCGGCATCCGCTGGCGCTGCCGGCCGGCTTGTGCGCGGCGACCGCCTTGTTCTACGGCGGCATCGCGGCCCATGGCATCTCCATGGAACAGGCGCGCGAGTTCGGCTGGCTGTTTCGTCCGCTGCAGCTGTCGGGCTTGCAGGTGCCGGCCACCTGGTCCTGGCACGCGATCGACTGGGCGCTGCTGTGGTCGCACTACAGCGAGTTCCTGGCGCTGGCGGCGGTGATGACGCTGACCATCCTGCTCAATGCCACCGGCATCGGCCTGGCCACGCGGCGCGATGTCGATTTCAACCACGAACTGCGCAGCGCGGGCACGGCCAATATCGTGGCCGCGGCGTTGGGCGGGGCGGCCGGCTGCCATTCGCTTTCGCGCACTTTGCTCAACTACCATTTCGGCACGCGCGGACGCAGCGCCGCGATCATCGGCGCCATGCTCTGCCTGGTGTGCATGCTGTGTTTCCTGCCGCTGGTGTCTTACTTGCCGCGGCCGGTGCTGGCGGGGTTGCTGGTCGGCCTGGGCGGCGGCCTGCTGGATGAGTGGCTGCTCAAGTCGCGCCAGCGCCTGGGGCGCGGCGACTATTCGCTGATCCTGCTGATCCTGGCGGTGATCGCCTTTTACGGTTTTGTCGCCGGCGTGGCGCTGGGCATCGTGGTGGCCTGCGTGCTGTTCGTGGTGGACTACGGCCGCGTGTCCTGCGTGAAGATGGAGTTCACCGGCGCGGCCCTGCATTCCAAGCGCGAGCGCCCGATGGAAGCCGGCGCCTTGCTCAAGCAACTGGGCGAACGCATGTTCGGCCTGTCGCTGCAGGGCTACCTGTTCTTCGGCAGCGCCAACCAGATGGTCGGCCGCGTACGCCGGCAACTGGCGCAGCCGCGCGAATACATCGTCATTGATTTCCGCAACGTGCAGGGACTGGACGCATCGACGTCGCAAAGTTTCGCCAAGCTGGCGCAGGTGTGCGAACAGCACAAGACCGTCTTGATCCTGACCGGCGTCACCGGCCGGCTGCGTCCTCCGGTGGAACGCGCTTTCGCCGGGCGGCAGGCGCCGCATGAGTTCGACGACCTCGACGCCGCGCTGGAGTGGGTGGAAAACCGCCTGCTGGCCGCCAGCGGGCAAGACCATGCGGACAGCGACCTTGAAGTCAGCCTGCGCGAATACTTCGATGAACGCGAATTGAAGGCGCTGTTGGCGCGTACCGAGAAGGTGGAGCTGGAAGCCGGCACGCTGCTGTTCAGTAAAGGCGACATCGGCGACTGCATGTACTTCATCGAAGAAGGCCAGGTCAGCATCTCGCTGGCGTCCGGCAACGGGCGGGTGCGCCTGCGCACCTTCTCCAACGCCACCATCGTCGGCGAGATGGCGCTCTACAGCGGCCAGAAACGCACCGCCGATGTCGTCACCGACCGCCCCACCCGCGCCTACAAACTCAGCATGGCGCGCTTGCGCATGCTGGAACGGGACGACCCGTCGACCGCGATGCAACTGCACAATTACGTGGTGCGCGTGCTGGCCAGCCGGCTGGCGGCGACCAATGAAGCCTATCGCCTGACGCAGTGAAACGGGAGGGCATCAGCCCCCGCTCTTGATCCCGTTGACCCAGGATTTGGCCGGCAGCCTGGTCTGCGCCTCGATCTGCGCGGCGCGTTCATACAGGGCCGGGAAATCGAACTGCCGCTGCCCCTTGAAGGCGATCGCGACCACGTTGCCGTCATGCACTTCCGGCAGCGAAACCACCGTATCGAAGGCGAATTCCATCGCCTTAAGGTTCTTGGCATAGCTGGGGTGGTCGCCGAACAGGTTCACTGTCATGACGCCGCCGGGGGCCAGGCTGTCGTAGCAGGCCTGGTAGAACTCCGGCGTATCGAGCACCGGACCGCGCGCGGTGGCGTCGTAGAGATCGACCTGCAGGGCATCGATGATGCCGTGCCCGGCGGCATGCACGATGAAGTCCATGGCATCGCTTTCGATGAGCATCAGGCGCTCGTCGGGTTCGGGCAGCTTGAACATGCTGTGGCAGATGGCAACCACCGCCGGGTTCAGCTCCACCGCGCTCACTTGCGCCTGCGGGAATTCACGGTAGGCGAACTTGGTCAGCGCGCCGGTGCCCAGCCCCAATTGCACGATATGCCGCGGCGCCGGGTTGAACAGCATCCAGGCCATCATCTGCTGGGCATACTCCAGCTCGATCCAGTCCGGCTTGCGGATGCGCATGGCCCCTTGTACCCATTCGGTGCCGAAATGCAGGTAGCGCACGCCATCCAATTCGGACAGCGTCACCGGCGCGAACTTGGGTTTGCGGGGTTTGGCGGCATCGGCGCCGAGGCGGCGGCGGTTGGGGCCGGCCTTGGTGTTGGCCTGGGCTTCGATGGATTTTCTTCTGATCAGCATGGTATGAAATCGGGTGAAGGCGGTGCCGCCGGTACGGGCGCCGCCTGGAGGCGAAATGATACCTTGCCGCAGGCTTGCGCCGCGCTTTTGCCGCGCTTCTTGCATATCGACATGCGGATTCATTCCTTCTTTCCGTGCCGGGCGCATGTGACGATGCTGTCCTCATTCTTATCGGGGACATCATGCAATTCGCATCCATTGCAAGACTGGCGGGGGCGCTGGCGGCGCTGACCCTGGCGCTGGCGCCGCACGCGGCATCGGCCCAGGACAAGACGAAGATCAAGGTCGGCATCTCGGTGGGCAATGCCGAGAGCACCTTCGAGGTGGTCAAGAAAGTCGCCGCGCGCGAAGGCCTGGAGATCCAGACCGTGGTCTTCAGCGACTACCTGCAGCCCAACGCGGCGCTGGCCGCCGGCGACCTGGACGCCAATGCCTTCCAGCATGTGCCTTATCTGGAAAGCCAGATCAAGGCGCGCGGCTACAAGATCGTGCCGGTGGGGCTGACCATCACCGCGCCGTTGGGCATCTATTCCAAAAAATACAAGTCAGTCGAGCAATTGCCCAACGGCGCCACTATCGGCATCCAGAACGACCCCTCCAACGGCAACCGCGCACTGCTGCTGTTGCAAAAGGCCGGTCTGATCAAGCTCAAGCCGGGCGTGGGCGAGAACGGCGTCAACGCCACCCCGCTGGATGTGGTGGACAACCCGAAGAAGCTCAAGCTGGTCGAACTCGATGCCGCGCAATTGCCGCGTTCGCTGGACGACCTGGCCGCGGCCTCGATCAACAACGACTACGCCTTCAAGGCCGGGCTGTCGCTGCAGAAGGACACCATCGCCGTGGAAGACCCGCGCGGCCGTTATGCCAACGTCATCGCCACCCGTGCCGAAGACAAGGACAAGCCCTGGGTGAAGAAGCTGGTGCAGGCCTACCAGTCGGAAGAGGTGCGCAAATTCATCGAAAGCGAATTCAAGGGATCGCTGGTGCCGGCGTTTTGACGTTTGCGGAATAACAATGCCGCCCGGCTGGAAAGCGGGCGGTATTTTTCATTTGCGTTTGGCTGGGAGAGGGGGCAAATTTCACATCCTGTGAGCAGCCGCTCATATACACTTCGGCCATGCTCAAACATCTTCTTTTCTGCCTCAGGCTGGCCATCGTTTTCGCCGCCATCGTCTTCTTCGGCAAGGCGGTGCAGTACCTTATTTTCAATGGCGGCTTTTCGGGGGAGTTCTTCGATTATGTGTTTTTCCGCAAGGCGTAATCGGTTGAGCGCCTTGCCTGCGTGCCGGCTCCTGAGTCGCATCAAGCCGGTAGCGCTGGCATGAACATGTACGTCTTTCTGTACATGTGTTAAAATCCAGGCCACTTGTACAGCCTATGGAGCGGCATATGCGCACCGTCCACTTTACCGATGCCCGCAGCAATTTGAAGAGTGTGATTGACCGCGTTGTCGAAGATGCCGATGTCACGCTGATCACGCGGCGTGATGCTCCCAATGCGGTCGTGATGTCGCAGGATTATTACGACAGCCTCATGGAAACAGTGCATCTGTTGCGTTCGCCGGCGAATGTCGCCCACCTTGAGCGTTCGATCGGACAACTTCGCGAAGGCAGCGCTGTGGAGCGCGCTATCGACGAAAGCCAATGAGCAGCCGACGTATATTGTTTACCGCCGAAGCCTGGGACGACTATCAGTACTGGCAGACGCAAGACCGGAAAACACTGAAGCGCATCAATCAACTGATCCGCGAGGCCCAGCGGACTCCGTTCGAAGGCATCGGCAAGCCGGAGCCGCTCAAGGCCAATCTGTCGGGATTCTGGTCGCGTCGCATCGACGATGTGAACAGGCTGGTGTATGAGGCCAAGGAAGGGCAGATCAATATCGTCTCTTGCCGCTATCACTACGAGTAAGCCTGCTGTTATTCGTCGCCGCGCCGCAATCGATAAAACGATGTCGTGCTGCCGCGCTAGCCGGGCGATGTGTTCGAAGCGGCCAGCCGTCTCCATATTTCCAGTTTTTGCGCATACGACAGTGAGGCATGCGCCGGACTGCTGGATGGCAAAAGCAGGGTCCGGTATCGCAGTGCCCGTTCCCCCAAAGCCTTCATCCCGATCTTCGCCGCAGTGCTGCCATTGAATGCAACGGTGGTCAATTCAGGCAAGGTATCGATGAGCGTCACCAGATCGTTCTGCGAATGCTCTCGAATCGCGCTATCCAGGCTGCCGATCCTGCGCGCATTGGCAATCACATCCCACAAGCCGATGCGATGTTCCAACAAGACCGACAGCCGCGTCTCATAATCCAGTTCAACCAGGCCGCAATCGATCGCATCGCCCACCAGCCGCCAAAAACCATTGCGCGGATGGCCGTAATACTGGCTGACGGCCAGCGAAGCGGTACCAGGCAGGCTGCCCAGGATCAGCGTGCGGGTATCGCGCGCCACTACCGGTGGAAAGCTGGCCAGCAGTGGATCGGCGGCGGTGAATTCGAGCGCTTGGCGCCCGGCTGTCCTGGTCGGCATGGTTTGTCCGGTCGGAGATGAAAATAATTTGACGGTGCGCCGCAGGCGGCGGGGCGAGGCACAATGACGCGGCAGCGCCCAGGTGCCGCTTGCGGCGAAACAGCGATCTTAGCGTAATTGCCGCAGGCGCAATTGCCCCAACTTCAAGCAGACATTTCACGGAGGAAGACATGGCAGGAAAAGTCATCGTAGTGACCGGCGGCAGCCGCGGTATCGGCGCGGCCACGGCCAAACTGGCGGCGCGGCAAGGCTATGCGGTCTGCGTCAACTATGTGTCCAACCGCGACGCGGCCGAGGCCGTGGTCGACGAGATCGGCAAGGCCGGCGGCCGCGCCATCGCGGTGGCGGGCGATGTCGCCAGGGAAGAAGATATCGTGCGCCTGTTCGCCACCGTGGACCAGGAACTGGGCCCGATCACCGCGCTGGTCAACAATGCCGGCATCCTGGGCCACCAGTCGCGCCTGGACGACATGAGCGCCGAGCGCATCAACCGCGTGCTGGTCGCCAACATCACCGGCAGCCTCTTGTGTGCGCGCGAGGCGGTCAAGCGCATGTCCACCAGGCATGGCGGCCGCGGCGGCGTCATCGTCAACCTGTCGTCGATGGCGGCCAAGCTGGGCGGGCCGGGCGAGTATGTCGATTACGCCGCTTCCAAGGGCGCGATCGACGCCTTCACCATCGGCCTGGCCAAGGAAGTGGCGGCCGAGGGCATCCGCGTCAACGCCGTGCGTCCGGGCCTGATCTATACTGATATCCACGCCAGCGGCGGCGAAGCCGGCCGCGTCGATCGCCTCAAGGATGCCGTGCCGATGAAACGCGGCGGCACCGCCGAAGAGGTCGCCAACGCCATCCTGTGGCTGCTGTCGGATGAGTCGTCCTACGCCACCGGCACTTTTATCGACGTGTCCGGCGGGCGTTGATCCCTGCTGCATCTGCAGCATCCACCTCGCCGGAGGCAGGCATGAGCATCGTCACCCAGCGCCGTATCGACCAGTTGCTGTCGCGTTATGCCGAAAGCCACCGGCATCCGCTCAACGAGCGGATCCACTGCGTTTGCGTTCCGGCCATCGTGCTGTCGCTGCTGGGCCTGTGCTGGACGGTATCGCCGGCCGTGGCGCTGGTGGCGGCGGCCGCCGCGCTGGCGTATTACCTCAGCCTGTCGCCGCCGCTCGCCGCCGGCATGCTGGCCATGGCGGCCGTGATGCTGCTGATCCTGGCCCGGTTGCCGGCGGGCGCGGTGTTGCCGTTGTCGGCGGCGGTCTTCGTGATTGCGTGGATAGGGCAGTTCATCGGCCACAAGATCGAGGGCAAGAAGCCTTCCTTTTTCGAGGATGTGCGCTTCCTGCTGATCGGGCCGCTGTTTGTGCTGGGGGTGCTGTACCGGCGCTGGAATATCCGCTACTAGGGCCTGTTGACATTCAATCTGCGCATGCGGGCGCGCCATTGCGCCGCAATCCGCGCGCAATCCAGGGAAATGATGAAGAAAACAGGGGGAACGAAGCTGTTGTAGTCCGGTCAACAACGGGTTTGTATTAATATGTCAAGTGTTGTCGGGTTGTTTGCCATACGGGAAATGGCGCGATCGTGCCGACCCTCAATAAGCAAGCAAAAAACAGCCCGATGACCGGGCGAATTTTCAGTTGGAGTGTCTGTATGAAGAAATTGCTTTTAATCGTTGCACTGAGCTCGCTGGCGGCAGGTTGCGCCTATACGCCGAACTCGGCCAGCGTCTATAACACCCGCCAGGCGCAGGGCGAGCAGACCGTTCGCATGGGCGTGGTGGAGTCGATCCGCAACGTGACCATCGACAAGGGCGCCTCCGGCGTGGGCACCCTGGCCGGCGGCGCGCTGGGCGGCATCGCGGCCGGTTCCAGCATCGGCGGCGGCAATGGCGCCCTGGCAGCCGGCATCGTCGGCGCCCTGGCCGGCGGCATCGTGGGCAACCAGGTCGAAGCGCGCATGGCCAACCAGCCGGGCCTGGAAATCACCGTGCGCCTGGATAACGGCGAACTGCGCGCCATTACCCAGGATGCGGACGAGGCTTTCCGCGTCGGCGAACGCGTGCGTTTGCTGTCCAACGGCCGCACTACCCGCGTAACGCATTGATAATTGATGCATTGATGCGCTGAGCCTCATACGCTCTGCCAGAAAGCAGGACTTCGGTCCTGCTTTTTTTCGTCCATCGTCACTGGTGTCGCCGTCCATCCATTGCGCGCGCCCCGCAGCAATGCGGGGTCAGGCAGCGGGCGGCGCTTCGTCATGCGGTTGCCGGCGCTTGAGCAGCCAGACATAGAACACGGTCTGCAGCAGCGCCAGCGTGCTGCCGACGATCACTTCCCCCACGCGCATGAAGGCCAGGTGCAGTTCCTCGTGCAAGCCGCTGCCGGTGAAGGCGGCCGACAGCAGGATCACCACCGTCGCCGGCCCCAGGCGCCAGTTGCTGGGATAGTTTTGCAGCAGCATCGCCACCACCACGGCGGCCGTCAGCGCCACCAGCATCGCCAGGAAGGTGGGGCCGAAGATGACCAGCGCGATACAGGAGACCACGCAGCCGGAAATGGTGTTGATCAGCCGCGCGCGGAAGTTGGCCTTGGCCACCGTCATATCGGGCTCGGTGACGATGATCAGCGAAATCATCGCCCAGTAAGGTTCTTCGATGCCGGCTGCGCGCAGCCCGTACCACAGGATCAGGCAGCCCGAGAGGATCTTGATCAGATAGACCAGGGCGTTCTTGCGCGGATTGATGAAGTTGAATTCCATGGTGCAGTTGCCAGGCGCAAGGCGCGCGGTTCAGCCGTTTTCAGTGTTATTGCGAGAGTTTGTCGCGCGCGTCTTGCAGTTCGGCCTCGGCATCGCGCAGCTTCTTTTCCTGCTGGGCGATTTTCTTTGGCTTGCCCTTGGCGTTGGCCTTGTCCAGGTCGGCCTGGCGGGCGGCGACTTTTTCTTCTTTCTTCTTCACGTCGGCTTCGCGTTCGCGGCGCAAGCCCGCGTCGGTGCAGTTCGCTTCCAGCTGCTGTTGGGCGATCTTCAGTTTGGCTTCCTGCGCCTTGTTGCCGTGCGCGCGCGCCTGTTCGAGTTGGGCCTGGACATCGGCCTTTTTGGCGGCGCAGCCGGTCAGGGCTTGTGCCGACACAGTCCCGGCGGCAGCCAGGCCGACGATCAGGGAAAGCGACAAGGCGGGAAGTTTTTTCATCGGTGTCTCCAGGTGACGGGGCGAAAGGGAAATGCCGTCCTACTGTATAGCGCATGCGTTGCCGAGGCAACCTGCAGGCTGCGTGCGGGAGCATGCGTCCAGCCGACGAAAACGGCGGCCCGAGGGCCGCCGTTGCGGGATGCCGGTATGGCGGGCTTACTTCGATGCCATTCCCAGCAGCATATCGTTCAGGCGCTTGACGAACCCCGACGGATCGCCCAGCGCGCCGCCTTCGGCCAGCAGGGCCTGGTCGAACAGGAGATGCGACCAGTCGTCGAACTTGGCCTCTTCATACTTCAGGCGCTGCACCAGCGGATGGTCGGGGTTGATTTCCAGGGTCGGCCTGGATTCCGGCGCCTCCTGGCCGGCCGCCTTGAGCATGCGCATCAGGTTGCCCGACAGTTCGTTCTCGTCGGCCACCAGGCAGGCCGGTGAATCGGTCAGGCGGAAGGTCACGCGCACGTCCTTGGCTTTGCCGGCCAGCGACGCCTTCATTTTCTCGACCAGGTCCTTGAACTCGGTTTCGGTGGCTTCGTGCTGTTTCTTTTCCGCTTCGTTTTCCAGCTTGCCGAGGTCGAGCCCGCCCTTGGCCACCGAGGCCAGTTCGCGGCCCTCGAACTCGCTCAGGAAGGACAGCATCCATTCGTCTACGCGGTCGGCCAGCAGCAGCACTTCCACCCCCTTCTTGCGGAAGATTTCCAGGTGCGGGCTGTTCCTGGCGGCCTGGAAGTTTTCGGCGGTGACGTAGTAGATCTTGTCCTGGCCTTCCTTCATGCGGCCGACGTAATCGGCGAAGGAGGTGCTCTGGGCGTCGCCCTCATTGTGGGTGGAGGCGAAGCGCAACAGCTTGGCGATGCGTTCCTTGTTGGCGGCGTCCTCGCCGATGCCTTCCTTGAGCGCCTGGCCGAATTCGGTCCAGAAGCCGGCGTACTTGTCCTTCTGCGCCTGTTCGTCGCTGTTGGCCAGTTCTTCCAGCAGGCCCAGCACGCGCTTGGTCGAGCCTTCGCGGATGGCGCGCACGTCGCGCGACTCTTGCAGGATCTCGCGCGACACGTTCAGGGGCAGGTCGGCCGAATCGATCACGCCCTTGACGAAGCGCAGGTAGACCGGCATCAACTGCTCGGCGTCATCCATGATGAACACGCGCTTGACATACAGCTTGATGCCGCCGCGCTTGTTGCGGTCCCACATGTCGAACGGCGCGCGGGCCGGGATGTACAGCAACTGGGTATATTCGCTGCGGCCTTCCACCCGGTTGTGGGTGTAGGCCAGCGGGGCGCCGAAGTCGTGCGAGATGTGCTTGTAGAACTCCTCGTACTGCTCGGGCGTGATGTCGGACTTGCTGCGGGTCCACAGGGCGCTGGCCTGGTTGACGGTTTCCAGTTCATCCTTCTGGACGGTTTCCTTCTTCTCCTCGTCCCATTCTTCCTTGCGCATCAGGATCGGCAGTGAGATATGGTCGGAGTACTTGCGGATGATGGATTTCAATTGCCATGCGGAAAGGAACTCGTCTTCGCCTTCGCGCAAATGCAGGATGACGTCAGTGCCGCGGTTTGGCTTGTTTATTGCTTCTATCGAAAAGTCGCCTGCGCCTTCGGATTCCCAGCGCACGCCTTCAGCGGCCGGCGTGCCGGCACGGCGCGTCTCTACCGTGATGCGGTCGGCGATGATGAAGCCGGAGTAGAAGCCCACGCCGAACTGGCCGATCAGGGCCGCGTCCTTCTGCTGGTCGCCGGAGAGCCGGGAAAAGAATTCCTTGGTGCCGGACTTGGCGATGGTGCCCAGGTGCGAGATCGCCTCGTCGCGGCTCATGCCGATGCCATTGTCCGAGATCGTGATGGTGCGGGCGGCCTGGTCGAAGCCGATCGTGATCTTCAGCTCGGGGTCGTTTTCAAAAAGGGTGGCGTTGTTGATGGCTTCGAAGCGCAGCTTGTCGGCGGCGTCGGAAGCGTTGGAGACCAGCTCGCGCAGGAAGATTTCCTTGTTGGAATACAGCGAGTGGATCATCAGCTGGAGCAACTGCTTGACTTCAGCCTGAAAGCCCATGGTCTGTTTTTCGGATGCCATGTTTATTTCCTTATTAGTAAAACAAATCGAGTGGATAGAAAAAGACAATCGTGACTGAGCAAGATATAGGGAGATGGGTGTGGTTTTTCAACCGCATTTTCAAGAGTTTCTGAGTTTTCTTCAATTCTGCGGACTTCCCTGATGGCGGAATGACATCAAGCTAAAGATAATGGGTCGCCGGTGGAATCAATCAAGTCAATAGAAGTTAAGTAGTTTTTTAAAGATTTTCTGTAATTTTCCTGCAATGGGGAAATGTTAAAATTATTTTTTGCCATAAATGAAAGTTTTGTTGGTATATAATCAGCATGTTGTCGATTAGACAATAATAAAAATAGTGGAAATACGGAGGTGGAGGGGGGGCGAATCGGCAATGGGGTTGCCGATTTTTCTTATTCGATTTGTTGTGATGGGGCAGAGGGGATCGGTCGGGATACCGGTTTTGTCGCGTTGATGAGAGTTTTCAAAAGCAAGCGTTTTTCATTCGCTGTCTTATTCGGTCTGATTGCACAGCATTCCATTTGTGCCGCACAAAGCACGGCTCCCATGTCGGAGCCGCCTGCTCGTCCCGTTACGTCGGTACAGAGCGTACCTGAAAAGCTGGAAGCGCCGCCACAGATTCGCCTGGGCATCGATCCTGCCGGCCCGGCCGCGGCCGACGCCCGGCTGCCGGCGCTGTTGCCGCTGGATGCCCAAATTGCGCCCAGCCCGGACGACGAGATCCTGATATTGCTGCGTCAGGCCGATTCCGGATTTACCGGCAACGCCATTACCCTGCCGGAGGTGCCCATCGCCGCCGAGGGCGAGAGCGTGCCCAATCTGAGCTTGCGCCAGGTGCTCGAGCTGGCGCTCAACAATAGCTACAGCTACGCCGCCACCGCGGCCCAGGCCGACCAGGCATCCTACGCGGCCAACGCCGCCGCCGGCCAGATGGGGCCGACCCTGGATCTGCGGGCCCAGAAGGGCAAGGAGTATTCGTCGCCATCCTCGGTGATCGATCCCAATACCGGCCTGGTTCAGCGCGCTTCCGACCACAAGCGCTGGGATGTCACCCTGATCGGCCGCCAGCCGGTGTTCGCGCCGGGCTCTTACTTCGACTTCCAGAAATCCCGCGCACTCTCGCAGGCCGCCGACCTGCGCCGCGACGATGCGCGCGAGACCCTTTATTACACCGCCATCAAGGCCTACTACGACGTCATACGCGCCTATGCCTCGCTGTCGTTCGCGCGCAGCTATTCGCAGCGCATGAACGCCTTGCTGGATTACATGCGCAAGCGCCTCGAGGGCGGCGGCGCCAGCCGCATCGACTTCGAACGCGTGCGCGGCCGGTCGCTCACGGCGCAAGCCGCCGTGGCCGAGGCCGAAGGCGCGCTGGAAAGCGCCATGGTCACGCTCAACCAGATCACCGGCCGCAAGATCGAGCAGGTCGAAGTGCCCGACCGCATGATGCCGCCGGTGCCCGACAGCTCCAAGCTGGCCCTGAAGGACATCTACGAAACCAACCCCGGCGTGCGCGCGGCGCGGCGCGATGTCGACGCCGCCAGCGAAGAACTGAAATCGGCCCGCGCCAAGTTCTCGCCGACTTTTGCCGTCGAATGGACGCAGCAAAAGACGCGCGGCGCCGGCGGCGCCATCGATACCACCGACGGCGGCCTGCAACTGGCGACCGACCGCCGCCTGATGCTGGTGATGACCATGAACCTGTTGAACGGCGGCAGCGACATGTATTACCAGAAGCAGATCGGCGCCAAGTATGTGGAAAAGAGCAATACCGTGCTGGACCTGGAGCGCAAGTTGCGCGAACAGGTCGAGATCAACTACCGCACGCTGGGCGCGGTGAGAAAGCGCATGGAGATTTCGCGCCAGGCTTACCTGACCACCGCCAGCGTCGCCGATGTGTTCCTGGAGCAGCTCTCCACCGGCAGCAAGCAATTGCTGGACGTGCTCGACGCTTACCAGCAGGCGTACCAGGCGCGCATGGATTTTGCGACGCTGCTGTTCCAGCAGGCCGATATCAGTTACCAGATCTTGCGCAACACCGGCCGGGCGTCGCCGCCCGCGGCCGCGCCGGCGCAGGCAGTCAAATAGCATTCCGGGGGAAGCATGGAGGGAGGAAAGGAACAGAATTTCTGGCCGGGCTTCGTGGACGCCTTGTCCAACGTCGTGCTGGTCATGATTTTCGTGGTCGTGGTGTTTGTCGTCACCCTGTTCTACTACTCGCAGAAGCTGGCCCAGATGAAGGTCAGCAAGCTGGTCGCGCAAAGCCAGAGCCAGACGGTGCAGGGCACCGTGCGCAACAAGGCCGACAAGGTCGAGACGCCGGAGGCGGACGATGCCAATGCCTCGCCGGTGCGCGCCGACAAGGATCGCGCGCAGGAAATCGAGCAGCTCAAGCGTGAAGTGGCGACCTTGAAAGCCAGGCTGGCCGCGCCGCCGCTGCAGTCGGATGCCGGCAGCATGCGCAGCGCCGCGGCGCCCTCCAGCCCCAATGCGATCCAGGTCAAGACCGAACCGTTCAAGAACGAGATCGCTCCGGGCGTGCGTACCGATGCCAATGAAAAGGCGGTCGTGCTCCATTTCGATTCCGACTCGACCCAGCTGACCGAAGACGGCACCAAGGCGCTGGACCAGAACCTGGCCGACTGGGTGCGCCGCGCCAAATCCAACCAGGGCAAGATCGTGGTGACCGGCGTGATCGGTTCGGCCGGCTATAGCGACAGCCGCCGCCGCGCCTATTACCGCACCGTGGCGGTGCGCAACTACCTCATCGATTCGGGCGTGGACAAGGAGCGCGTGGTGAGCCGCGTGGCGACCGCCGAGAACGCCGTCGAGAATGCTTCGCGCGTGGTCGTCCAGTATCTGGCGGGCGCAAAATGATCGGCGCCTTCAAGCCCGGCACCGGCCCAGGGATCGCCGCCCGCGGCAAGGGTTTCATGCGCCGCGTCGCGCCGCGCCTGGACCGCCGCCTGGGCCAGTTGGGCGCCATGCCGCGCCCGCGCCTGGCGGTGCTGGCTTGCGTCGCATTGCTGCTGCTGTTGCTGGTCTGGTCGGTATTCGCGCCGATCGATATGGTGGTGCGCGGCGCCGGCCGCATCGTGGCTTCCGAACACAACCAGGTGATCCAGCATCTGGAAGGCGGCATCGTCTCTTCCATCCTGGTGCGCGAAGGCGCGGCGGTGAAGAAGGGGCAGACCCTGATCTCGATTGCCGACGTGCGCGCCAATGCCGACCTGGGCGAAGGCCGCGTGAAAATCCTCGGCCTGCGCGCCAAGATCGCCCGCCTCAACGCGGAAGCCGGCGGCGCCGCCGCGCTGCAGATGCCGGCCGACCTGGCGCGTGACGATCCCGCCGTGCAGAGCGAGCAGGCCACCTTCGCCGCGCGTACCGCCAAGCTGGCGCAGGAGCTGTCGGTATTGCGCGAACAGTCGGCGCAGCGCCAGGCGGAGCTGGGCGAAGCCGTCAGCCGCCAGAAGAGCCTGACCAGCGAACTCGACCTGGCCCAGCGCCAGTACAAGCTGGTTCACAACATGCTGGAGCGCAACGCCGCCTCGCAACTGGAAGACATCCAGTCCGCCGCGCGCGTGCAGGATGCGCAAAGCAAGCTGGCCGCCACCAATGCCATGATCCCGCGCCTGAACGCGGCGATTGCCGAAGCGCAGGCCAAGATGGGCGAGGCTTCCTCGCGCTTTCGTTCCGACGCCCGCACCGACCTGACCGCGGCCGAAACCGAACTGGCGCGCCTGCAGGAAGAAATCAAGTCGCGCAACGACCGCGTCTCGCGTTCCGAAGTGAAGGCGCCGATGGATGGCGTGGTCAACCGCGTGCTGATCAACACCATTGGCGGCGTGGTCAAGCCGGGCGACCCCATCGTCGAAATGACCCCGAGCGACGACAAGCTGGTGATCGAAGCCAGGATTTCGCCGTCCGACCGCGCCCAGCTGGTGGTCGGGGCGCGCGCCCGCGTCAAGGTCTCGGCGTACGACTACGGCGTCTACGGCGCCATGGACGGCGTGGTCACCGAAGTCAGCGCCGACACCGTGCCGGAAGAGAAGGGCGAGCGCTACTACCGCGTCAAGATCGAAGTGGCGCGCGGCGCCGACGAGCTGCAGCGCAAGCTGTCGCTGATGCCCGGCATGACCGCCACCGCCGACATGATCGTCGGCCGCCGCACGGTCTGGCAGTACCTGATGTCGCCGTTGTCGCGCTTCTCGCAGACCGCCTTGAGGGAGCCGCGATGAGCCGTTTTCTCCCTGCCGTTTTCACTGTCGCCCGCACTGTCCTGACTGTCCGGACGGTGCGCGTTTGCGCTTCTTGCATTGCTTGTATCGCCAGCCTCCATCGCGTTCATTTCCCTGGAACCCCGTACGTATGAAAAACCTACGCCATTTCTATGCGCTCGCCGCCATCCCGACGTTGCTGTTGCTGCTCGGCGCCTTCCTGTTTCGGGCTTTTGTCATCCATGCGGTGCAGATCAACCCGTTCCTGAACCTGTTCATCATTTCGGTGGCCGTGTTCGGCGTGGGCCTGATCATCTATAACCTGTGGCGCGTGAACTGGGAGTACGACAAGCTGATGCGCTTTTATGCGCGCACCAAGGCCGGCGAGTCGATGGATGAACTGGTCAAGGCGCCTGAATTCGCCGGCACCGAGATCGGCCAGGTGCTGGTCAGCGTGGCCAATACCAAGGGCCGCCTGACCTCGCGTATCGAGCAGGAAACCATCGAGGGCTCGCTGCACGACCTGCGCGCGCACCTGGAGGCGAAAACCGAATTCCCGCAGTTCCTGACCGGCTTCATGATCGCGCTGGGCCTGTTGGGCACCTTCATCGGTTTGCTGGAAACCCTGGTCGGCACCGCGGCGCTGATCGACGGCTTCGGCAAGGCATCGGTCGGCGGCGACATGGATGCCTCGTTCATGCATCTGGTGGCCGACCTGCAAAAGCCGCTGGCTTCCATGGGCACCGCGTTTTCGGCCTCGATGTTCGGCCTGATCGGTTCGCTGGCGCTGGGCCTGACGCTGACCCCGCTGCGCGGCGCCGGCAAGAAGCTGGTGGCGCGTGCGCGCGAATGCATCAGCGACATGGTGCAGCATGTGGTGCACGACATGTCGGGCCCGGCGGCAACGCAACGCCAGGGCGTGTCCGAAACCTTCCTGGCCGAGTTCCTGCAAGACCTGATGGTGCTGCAGCGCGAATCGATCATGGCCGCGCGCAACAGCTCGGAAGCCTCGCTGCAGGCCGGCATCAAGCTGGAAGGCTTGAATGAGCGCCTCAACAATATCGTCGGGCTGTTCAACGACAGCATGGAAGAATCGCGCAGCCTGCGCCAGCTGGTGGCCTTCGGCCCGCGCATGCACGAAGTGGGGCAGCAGACGCTGGAAGAGATCCGCAACGTCGGCCAGATCATCAACCAGAAGGTGACCTCGGCGCGCGACCTGACGGACAGCCTGTCGTCGCTGGAAGAACGGCTCTCGGTCAATGGCGATATCGCCAACCGCACCTTCGAAGTGCTGCCGCAGATCGTCTCCACGATCCAGTCCGGCCAGGTGGCGCTGTCGTCGGCGCTGACTTCGCTGCAGACGCAGCAGAGCGAAATTTCCAGCATGAACGAAAAGAGCGCGCAGAACATCGCGCAGTTGCCGGCCCTGCTGAACCAGATTTCGATCCGCCTGGCCGACGAGATGGGCGCCATCCAGTACCAGGCCGAAATCCACTCCACCGTGGCCTCGCGCCTGGGCGAGCTGGGTACCACCATCGGCGAGAATTCCAGCAACATGGCGCGCGACGCGCTGTCGGCGCGCCAGCTGCAGATCGACCTGGCCAAGCACATGGCGATGCAGAACGACCGCGTCAAGAACCTGGGCAATATCCCGCAATCGCTGACCTCGATCACCGAAGCCCTGATGCGCCAGAACATCAACTGGCAGACCGTGATCGACGAAATGCGCTCGGGCCGCCAGACCATGATCAAGGACCTGCGCCTGGAGTTGCGCGAAGCCATCCGCGAGATGGCGGCCGCCAACAAGGCCCAGCCCTGAGGCTGGCGCCGGCCTGAACCACCACGGAGCAGCACGCGATGAACGAAGCAGACCAGATCCACGTCGACCAGCCGCAAGCCCCGTTGCAGGACTTGCGCAAGGATCCGGCTTATCTGTCGCTGCTGCGCGCCTACGGCAGCCGCTTCGTCGAAATCATCGTGGCCGGGATCCTGGTCAACGTGCTGGGCTTGCTGCTGCCGCTGTATTCGCGGCTGGTCTACGACAAGGTGATCGGCAACCACATCCCCGAAACGCTCTGGGCGCTGACCCTGGGCATGCTGCTGTTCATCGCGCTGGAGTTAGCGCTGCGCATCATCCGCGTGTATTACACCGAGCAACTGGCGGGGCGCCTGGACGCCGAATTCGACGAAGCGTCGGCGCGCCGCCTGCTCAGCGCCAAGGTGTCGGCGCCGGTGGGCGTGGTGCTGGCGCGCTACCGCGACCTGTCCGGCGCGCGCGACCTGCTGTCGTCGAACTACATGCTGTTGCTGGTGGACCTGCCGTTCCTGCTGCTGTACCTGGTGGCGATCGGCCTGGTCGGCGGCCATCTGGTGTGGGTGATGCTGGTCGGCGGCGCCATGCTGGTGGCGGCTCAGCTGCTGTTCAAGGTGCCGGCCAACGACTATGCGGTGGCGGCCATGAAAGCCGGCATCGGCAAGATCGACAAGATGGCCAGCCTGGTCTACGGCATGGATACGCTCAAGACTTCGCAACTGCAGGAGCGGCTGGTCAACGCCTTCCTGGCCGACGCCGCCGACAACGCCGTGGCGCAGGCCAAGAGCCGTTTCTGGATGAACACCGGCTACGCGCTGGCGACCGTGGGCTATGCCGCGATGTCGGTGGCCACGCTGGTGGTCGGCGTTTATCTGGTGGAAGACAATGCCCTGACCGTGGGCGCCCTGATCGCGGCATCGTTGCTGATCAGCCGTTCGACCTCGGTGCTGTCGTCGCTGTCGACCTTCCTGGGACGCATCGAAATGTTCCGCCGCGCGCGCGCCGAGTTCGATGCCTTGTTCGACGAAACGCAAGAACAAGGCGGCGCCGACGTGCTGCGCCAGGAAATGCGCGGCCTGATCCAGGTCGGCAACCTGACCCTGCACCTGGACCAGAAGGAAAAGCCGGCCTTGAAGCAGGTCGCCCTGACGGTGCAGCCCGGCGAGAAAGTCGGCATCGTCGGCCGTTCCGGCTCGGGCAAGTCGACCCTGCTGCGCGCGCTGGCCGGGCTGCACCATGCAGAAGAAGGGCATGTGCTGATCGACGGCGTGGCCGTGACCGCCTACGCCCCGCAAGTGCGCATGCGCAACCTGGGGTTCAAGCCGCAGGAACCGTTCGTCTTCGACGGCACCTTGGCGGCCAACATCTTCGTCGGCGACCGTGTGCTGGGCAGCCTCTATGAGGCCGCGCTCGGCGTATCCGGACTGGATGAGCTGATCGCGCGCGGCGAGCTGCGGCTGGACCAGATGCTCAAGGCGCCCGGCAACCTTTCCGGCGGCCAGCGCCAGATGGTGGCGCTGGCGCGCACGGTGGCGGCCAACCCGCGCATCCTGCTGCTCGACGAGCCCACCACCGGCATCGACCAGACTACCGAAGCCCGCATCATCGAGCGGCTGATGGCTTTCTCGGCCCAGCGCACGCTGCTGGTGGCGACCCATAGTCCGGCGCTGCTGCGCCGCATGGACCGCATCATCGTCATCGATGGCGGGCGCATCGTCGCCGACGGGCCGACGGCGCAGGTGTTGCAGTGAGGCGGCAATAGGCACAGCAGTGGCACTTCAGTACAGCAGTTCTGCATTGATTTGATTTAACGACAACCGATCACGATCTTCGACAGCGAGGAACTATGGCAACCGCAAACTCATCGGCAGCGAATTCCGCGGAAAAGATCACCGGCCCGGTACGGGTGGTGATGCCCGACCAGACCGGCAGTTTCCAGCTCAACGCGCCGCGCGGCGCGGTGCAGAAGGTGCAGGTGGTCGACGTCGACATGGTGCTGCACATGGCCGACGGCACCAAGGTGGTGCTGGCCGGCGGCGCCATGGAGGCGATGGACGACAAGTCCAAGGTCAGGTTTTCCGACACCAGCGCCGACACCGGCCGCCTGCTCGATACCGTGGGCAAGATCCCGCTGCAGCCCAACGACCAGTCGCGCGTACTCAATTCCGACCCGATCGCATCGGCCGACCATACCGCCACCACCGACGCCATCGGGCCCGGGCAGACCCATGTGGCCACGGAGCGCAGCTCGGCGGCAGTGGCCGATCCGGTCAGCCAGCTGGCGAAGATCATTTCGGACAATTCGCACTCGGTGACCAATGGCGCGCAGACCTTGTCCGTGCCGACCCAGCCGACCGCGGGCGACGCCTCCAGCACCACCGTGGCCGCCGCCCTGGTGGCCAGCCAGACCAGCAACGATTCGGCCGCCGCCAAGTCGTCCAGCGTGCAACTGCCGCCGGAGCGGGCCGGCACCGTTCCCTCAACCCACGTCACCGGCCCCAATGCGCCGGCGTTGTCGGTCAACCTGGTCAACCTGACGACCCAGGTCCAGGTCGGCGATGTCCTGTACGGCAGCGGCGGCACGCCATTGTCGGCCACCGACGGCTCCAACGCGGTGCAGTTCGCGCCGCAGGTGATCACCGCCGGCAATGACGTGCGCACCATCTATGCGTCGGGCAACAACAGCAACAGCTTCGTCAAGGTGTTCAACGTCACCGTCAGCGGCGACGTCACCGTCACCACGCTGACGGTTTCCGGCGTGCCGGCCGATGTCACCATCCTCAACGGCATCAATCTGGGCGGCGGGGTCTATCAGATTCCGGTCGACCCGAGCCAAAAGGTATTCAATCTCCAGCTCCAGTACGGCACGGTGGTCGCCAACTCCGGCACGCCTGCGGTGCATGAGAGTTTCCAGCTGTCCTTTGTCACCACGCTGGCGACATCGGACGGGATCCTGACCCTGACCGAGAACCGCTATGTGGCGATCAAGGACGCCACCTCGTCGGCCGATCTGACCTATCTCGATCCGACCACGGGCAACAACGTGCTGATCCTGCCGGCGCAAGGCGTGCCGCACGAAGTGCATGCCGGCGATGGCGGGGTGACGATCTATGGCAGCAACGCCAACGATGCGCTGTACGGCGGCGCCGGCGACGACATCCTGTACGGCGGCGCCGGCAGCAGCAGCTTTTTCCAGGGCAACGGCGGCGCCGACACCATCGTGGGCAGCGCCACCGGCAACAATACCGCCGGCTATGCCGGTTCCCCCACCGGCGTCAAGGTCGACCTGACTACCGGCATCGGCACCGGCGGCGATGCCGAAGGCGACCGCCTGACCAACATCCAGAACCTGGTCGGCAGTTCGCATGACGACATCTTCGTGGCCAGCAGCCAGGCCAACAAGTTCGACGGCGGCAGCGGCGGTTCGAATACGGTGTCGTATGAGCATTCGGCCAGCGGCGTGACGGTCGACCTGGTCAACAACAAGGGGAGCGGCGGCGACGCCGAGGGCGATACCTATACGAATATCCAGAACGTCATCGGCAGCGCCGGCAACGACACGTTCATCGCCAATGCCGCCGCCAATCGTTTCACCGGCAATGGCGGTTCGGACACGGTGTCGTATGCCGCCTCGACCACCGGCGTGACCATCGACCTCAAGCTCGGGGTGGGCCAGAACGGCTATGCGGCCGGCGATACCTACAGCGGCATCCAGAATTTCATCGGCAGCGCCTACGACGATATTTTCATCGGCAATGCCGACGTCAACAATTTCGACGGCGGCGCCGGCGGCAACGACACGGTCAGCTATGCCGGTTCCAGCGCCGGCGTGGTGGTCAACCTGGTCACCGGGCGCGGTTCCAACGGCGACGCCGCCGGCGACACCTATACCCGCATCCAGAATGTGATCGGCGGCAACGGCAACGATGTCTTCGTGGCCGGCCTGGACAGCAAGAATTTCGATGGCGGCGGCGGCGCCCTCAACACGGTCGACTACAGCGGTTCGTCCTCGGCGATCACGGCCAACATGCTGGCCAATACCGTCACGCGCACCTTCGAGCCGGTCAACCAGCTGACCAATATCCAGAAAATCGTCGGCAGTTCGTATTCGGATACCTTCATCGGCGGTATTGGCGCGGACATCTTCGATGGCGGCCTGGCCGGTTCCGACACGGTCGATTACTCGGCCGGAGGTTCGGTGACGGTCGACCTCTACAACGGCACCGGCAGCGGCGGCAATGCCCAGGGCGACACCCTGATCCATATCCAGAACGTGATCGGCAGCAGCGCGGGCGGCAATACCTTCTACGCCAGCGCCGACGCCAACCACTTCGACGGCAACAGCGCCAGCGGCAACACGGTCAACTATTCGCACGCCACCGGCGGCGTGGTGGTCGACCTGACCAACACGCGCGACAACACGCTGGCGCAGAACTACGCTACCGGCGACACCTTCGCCAACATCCAGAACGTGGTGGGCAGCGTGTATGACGACCTGATCGTGGCCACCTCCCAGGTCAACGCCATCGACGGCGGCCTGGGCAACAACACGGTGAGCTACGAGCAATCCGCCGTCGCGGTCAAGATCGACCTGGCAACCGGCCGCGGCAGCCTGGGCGATGCCGAGGGCGACACATATGTGCGCATCCAGAACGCCATCGGCGGCGCCGGCGACGACATCTTCGTGGCCAGCAATGTGGCCAACAGGTTTGACGGCGGCGCCGGCAGCAACACGGTCAGCTATGAGCATTCCACCAGCTCGGTGAAGATCAACCTGGCGAGCGGGCAAGGCAGCCTGGGCGATGCCGAGGGCGACACCTACCTCAATATCCAGAACGCCATCGGCGGCAGCGCCGACGACATCATCGTCGCCAGCGCGGCGGCCAACGCCATCGATGGCGGCGCCGGCACCAATACCGTCAGCTACGAGAACTCCACGGCGGGCGTGAAGGTCGACCTGTTCCTCGGCCAGGGCGTCAACAACGATGCCCAGGGCGACACCTATACGAACATCCAGAATGCCATCGGCGGTTCGGGCGACGATATCTTCGTCGGCAACGGGGTGGCCAACAGCTTCGACGGCGGGGCCGGCAACAACACGGTCAGCTATGAGCACTCGAGCGGCGACGTGACCATCAACCTGGCGACGGGAACCGGCAGCGGCGGCGATGCCCAGGGCGACCGCTACTACAATATCCAGAACGCCATCGGCGGCGCCGGCAACGACACCATTATCGCCAGCGCCGCCATCAACGCCATCGATGGCGGCCTGGGCAACAACACGGTCAGCTACGCCAATTCGGCCGGCGCGGTGAAGGTCAACCTGGCGACCGGCCAGGGCTTGCTGGGCGACGCCTTGGGCGACAGCTATGCCAATATCCAGAACGTGATCGGCGGCGCCGGCGACGATATCCTGGTCGGCAACGGCGACATCAACATCATCAACGGCGGCAGCGGCAGCAATAACACCGTGAGCTATGAAAGCTCCAGCGGCGCGGTGCGGGTGGACCTGGGCAACCGGGTAGGCACGCTGGGCGACGCCGCGGGCGACAGCTACATCAATATCCAGAATGCCACCGGCGGCGCCGGCAACGACATCTTCGTGGCCAGCAATGTGGCCAACAAGTTCGATGGCGGGGCCGGCAGCAATACGGTCAGCTACGAGAACGCGACAGCCGCCATCAAGGTCAACCTGGCAAGCGGCCAGGGCACGCTGGGCGACGCCGCCGGCGATACGTATGCGCGCATCCAGAATGTGATCGGCGGCGCCGGCGACGACATCATTGTCGGCAATGCGGATATCAATGTCATCGATGGCGGCGCCGGCAACAACACCGTGAGCTACGAGAATTCCAGCGGCGCGGTGCGGGTGGACCTGGGCAACCGGGTAGGCACGCTGGGCGATGCAGCGGGCGACAGCTACATCAATATCCAGAATGCCACCGGCGGCGCCGGCAACGACATCTTCGTGGCCAGCAATGTGGCCAACAAGTTCGATGGCGGCGCCGGCAGCAATACCGTTAGCTACGAGAACGCGACGGCCGCCGTCAAGGTCAACCTGGCGACCGGACTGGGCACGCTGGGCGACGCCGCCGGCGATACGTATGTGCGCATCCAGAACGCCATTGGCGGCGCCGGCGACGATATCTTCGTCGGCAACAGCGCCAATAATGCATTCGATGGCGGCGGCGGCATCAACACGGTCAGCTACGAGAATTCGAGCGGCGCCGTCACGGTCAACCTGGCGACCGGACAAGGAACCGCGGGCGATGCCGCCGGCGATACTTACGTGCGCATCCAGAATGCCACCGGCGGCGCCGGCAACGATTTGATCATTGCCAGCGCCGACATCAACGTCATCGATGGCGGCGCCGGCAACAACACCGTCAGCTACCAGAACTCGACGGCTGGCGTGAAGGTCAACCTGGCGACCGGACAAGGCAGCGGAGGCGATGCCGCCGGCGATACTTACGTGCGCATCCAGAACGCCACCGGCGGCGCCGGCAACGATATCTTCGTCGGCAATGGCGTGGCCAACAAGTTCGATGGCGGCGGCGGCATCAACACGGTGAGCTACGAGAACTCGAGCGCCGCCGTGACGGTCAACCTGGCCACCGGCCAGGGCACCCAGGGCGACGCCGCCGGCGACACCTACGTCAATATCCAGAACGCCATCGGCGGCGCCGGCGACGACTTGTTCTTCGCCAGCAGCGCCGCCAATGCGTTCGATGGCCTGGCCGGTTCCAACACCGTCAGCTATGCCAATACCACCGGCGCGGTGACGGTTGACCTTTCCACCGCGGGTGCGCTCGGGGGCGGCAGCGCCGCGGGGGATACCTACGTCAATATCCAGAACGTGATCGGCACCAGCGCGGCCGACACCCTGACCGGTTATGGCGTTGTCGGCGTGAAGTCGGTGCTCACCGGCGGCGCCGGCGCCGATACCCTGATCGGCGTCGCCGCCAACAGCGCCTATACCTGGGCCAGCTATGCCGGCTCGTCGCAGGGCGTGGTGATCGACCTGGTCACCGGCGCCGGCAGCACCAACGGCAACGGCGGCGGCAGCGGCGCCGGCGATGCCGCGGGCGATGCGCTGAGCAACATCGACAACCTGCTCGGCAGCAGTTTCTCGGACATTTTCATCGCCAACAGCAAGGTCAATATTTTCGATGGCGGCAACGGCGGCCTCGATACCGTCAGCTATGCGAAATCCGACGTGGCGGTGACGGTGGACCTGTCCGGCCAAACCTATGCCACCGGCCTGAACGGCTATGCCGCCGGCGACAAGTACATCAGCATCGCCAACGTGATCGGCTCCAGCGGCAACGACACCCTGATCGGCTCGGCCACCGCCAGCCGCTCGGAAGTGACCGGCGGCGCCGGCGCCGACAGCCTGTTCGCCGCCAGCGGCAACGTGGCCAATACCTATGCCAGCTATGCCACTTCATCCTCTGCCGTCACCATCGATTTCATCAACAAGGTCGGCCATGGCGGCGATGCCGAGGGCGATACGCTGAACAATATCGTCAACGCCATCGGCAGCAACGGCAACGACCTCTTCATTGCCAGCAGCGTGGCCAACAAGATCGAAGGCGGGTTGGGCTCCGACACGGTGAGCTATGCCTCCGACACCGCGGGTGTGAGCGTCGATCTCTATACCGGCAAGGGCAGCGGCGGCTGGGCCGCGGGCGATACTTACCTGAGCATCGAAAACGTCATCGGCGGCGCCGGCAATGACGTGTTCTACGCCAATGCGGACAGCAATAGTTTCGATGGCGGCGGCGGCAACAACACCGTCAATTATTCCCATTCGGCCTACGGCGTGGTGGTGGACCTGGTCAACAACGTCGGCGGCGACATGGACAGCAGCCGCCAGTCGCTGGCCAACGGCGACACCTACGTCAGGATCCAGAACGTGGTCGGCTCCGCCAGCAACGACCTGTTCTATGCCAATGGCGAGGCCAACATCTTTACCGGCGGCGGCGGCAGCGATACGGTGAGCTACGCCAAATCGAGCGGCGGCAATATCATCGCCAACCTGGTCAGCCACATGGGCAGCGGCGGCGTCGACTCCAACGGCGACCAGTATTACGGCATCGCCAACCTGGTCGGCAGCGGCGCCGCCGGCGTGACCAATACCCTGACCGGGGACAGCGGCAGCAATACCTTGACTGCCATGGGAAGCAACACCACCAATTATTTCTACGGCGACGGCAACACCGCCGCCACCACCAACCAGACCGATATCTTCAACGCCCAGGCCGGGGGCAGCAATTACCTGGTCGGCGGCAGCGGCGCCAACATCTTCAATGTCAGCGCCAACGGCACCACCGGGGTATCCAACCTGGCCCTGGCCGAAGGGCATGGCACCAGCACCACGCTGCGTTTCGAAAGCCTGGGCAGTACCCTGGACCTGAGCACGTTCTCGCATCGCACATCCAACATCAACACGCTGGACGTGTCCACCAGCACCAACGCCAATCTGCTGGTCTCCTACGACGATGTGCAGCACATGGGGGTGAACAACATCCTGACGATCAAGATGACCGCTACCGAAAGTATCCAGATCAATACCGCGACACCCCAGTATTACCTGATCTTCGGCAACGGCGATTATGTGTTCTACAACGACGCCAGCCACTCCACGGAGGTTGCCCGCATCCATGTGATGCTGGCCTGATCGGGTGAGCCGCATGCAAAACGGGACGCGATGCGTCCCGTTTTGTACAAGGGGCCAGGGCCGGCGCGTCAGCCGCGCTTGCGCATCTGCTCTTCCAGGAAACGCCAGATGCCGGGATCGGCCATGCTGGCCACATTGATGCGCATGCGCGTGGAGGGCAGCTGGCTGGGCGAGAACAGGCTGCCCGGCGCCAGCAGGAAGCCTTGTTCCATCGCCTTCTCGGTCAGCACGTTGGTGTCGCAGTGCGTCTCCACCCACAGGAACATGCCGCAAGGCGGCGGTTCGCCTACCTCCATGCCCAGTTTTTCCAACTGGCGCACGACCTTGTCGCGGGTGCTGTTCAAGCGTGCGCGCAGGCGTTCGGCATGCTTGCGGTAATGCCCTTCGGACAGGATCTTGTAGGCCACGCGCTCGCCGATCTCGCTGGTGGTCAGGGTCGACAGCATCTTGCGGTCGGCCAGGTGCCGCGCCAGTTCGGCCGAGGTGGCGATAAAGCCCACCCGCAGGTTGGCCGACAGGGTCTTGGAAAATCCTCCCAGGTAGATCACCCGGTGCAACTGGTCCAGCGCGGCGATGCGGGTGGCCGGCTGGACCGCCGAGCCGGGGTGCATGTCGCAGTAGATGTCGTCTTCGATGATGGTGAAATCGTGCTCCTCGGCGATGCGCAAGACCTGGAAGGCCTTGGCGGCCGACATCGAGGTCGAGGTGGGGTTGTGCAGCACCGAATTGATCACGTACAGCTTGGGCTTATGCAGCGCCGCCAGCTCGGATAGCTTGGCGATGTCGGGCCCGTCGGCCAGGCGCGGGATGCCGACCACCTTGGCGCCGAGCGCGGCGAAGGAGCCGAACATCAGGAACCAGGCCGGGTCGTCGACGAAGATCACATCGCCGGGGCGCAGGAAATGGCGCGCGACGGTATCCAGCGCCTGCGTCACGCCCGCAGTCATCACGATTTGCTCGGGGGCGGCGGCGATTTCATGTTCCGCCAGTTTCAATTGCAGTTGCTGGCGCAGCGGCAGGAAGCCTTGTGGCGTGCCGTAGCCCAGCAGCAGCGATTGGTTCTCGCGGCTGACGGCCCGCAGGGCGTTGGCGATCAGTTCCCCATCCAGCCAGTCCGCCGGTAGCAGCCCGCCGCCCGGCATCTTTTGCGGCGGCATCTGGCGAAACATGTTGCGCACCAGCCAAACCACATCCAGCGCGCCTTCCGCATCTTCCTGGGCCATGGCGGCGCGTGGCGCGGCGGCGCTGAAATTGCTCCCCATCGGGCCCACCGGCGAGCGCTCCCGCACGTAGAAACCGGAGCCGCGGCGCGACTCCAGGAAGCCCTGCGCCACCAGCCGGTCGTAGGCCTCCACCACGGTAAAGCGCGAGACCTCGTGGGTGTCGGCGAACTGGCGGATCGAGGGCATGCGGGCGCCGGTGCGCAACAGCTTGTCGTCGATGCGCGAGCGGATGCCGCGCACGATCTGCTCCACCAGCGAGTCTCCGCTTTCGCGCGACAGCAGCGGCCAGCCGGGGGCGAGCGCGCCTTCGTTGCTGACGGCATTGGCGGCCGGGGACGACGGAGGGAGCAAGTTGGCGCGTTTCACTGTATTGGTCATTTTGCCGTGACAATGTTCAAGGTTATTTGCTTAAGTGTATAGGTACTGTACCGGTATTGTCGATTACGATGGCTTCCAATGCAAGGCTGATCGACAGCAACACGGCGGCCTTGTTCAACCATGCCACACGCCATTGCCAAGGAGACACGCCATGACCCACGCCGCCAACGAACTGCTGCCCAGCCGCGCCGAGATCGAGCAGGCCGCCCAGGTCGTCTATGGCGCCATGGCGCCGACGCCGCAATTGTCATGGCCGCTGCTGAACCAGGCGCTGGGCGCCCAGGTGTGGGTCAAGCACGAGAACCATGCGCCGACCGGCGCCTTCAAGGTGCGCGGCGGCATGGTCTATCTCGACAAGCTGGTGCGCGAGCAGCCGCAAGTGCGCGGCGTGATTTCCGCCACGCGCGGCAACCACGGCCAGTCGGTCGGGCTGGCGGCCAGCCGCTTCGGCTTGCAGGCCACCATCGTCGTCCCGCAGGGCAACAGCCGCGAAAAGAACGCCGCCATGCGCGCCTTGGGCGTCGCGCTGCTCGAGCATGGCAGCGAGTTCCAGGAAAGCCGCGAACATGCCCAGCAACTGGCGCAGGAGCAGCAATTGCACATGATCCCGTCGTTCCACCGCGACCTGGTGGCCGGCGTGTCGACCTACTGGATGGAACTGATGGCCGCCCAGCCGGAGCTGGACGTGGTGCTGGTGCCGATCGGCCAGGGTTCGGGCATGTGCGGCGCGGTGGCCGCGCGCAATGCGCTGGGGCGCAAGACGCGCGTGATCGGCGTGGTGTCGGCGCATGCGCTGGCGTACAAGCTGTCGTTCGAACAGGGTGCAAAGGTCGAGTCGCCGGTGTCGACCCGTATCGCCGACGGCGTCGCCTGCCGCGTGCCCGATGAGGCTTCGCTGGCGGTGCTGCGGGCCGAGGTCGATGAAGTGATTGCCGTCACCGACGACGAAGTGATGGATGCCATGAAGATGTTTTTCATCGCCACCCATAACGTGGCCGAAGGCGCCGGCGCCTGTGCGCTGGCGGCCGCGCTGCAGATCCGTACGCGGCTGCAGGGATGCAAGGTCGGCGTGACGCTGTCGGGCGGCAATGTCGACCACGACGTGTTCGCCCGTGTGTTGATGCGGGAAACCGCAACCGATGTGCATGCGATGGCGCAGGTGCCGCCATCGCAGCAGAGGAGGACGGCATGAATCCGTACGCCAATCGCACTCCCTTCCAATTGCTGTTGCAGCGCCGCCAGGTGCGCGCCACGCGGGTGGCGCAGGTATCCATGCTGGAGGTCAGTCACGGCCGCGTGTGGGTGACGCAAGAAGGCCGCGCCGACGATTTCTGGCTGGAGTCGGGCCACAGCATGGTGCTGTTGCCGGGCGCGCTGGTGGTGATCGAGGCCGACCATGTGTCCAGCCTGCGCATCGAACCGGTGCTGATGCAAACCGCGCGGGCCTGGCTGCACCTGTGCTGTGCCGGCGCGCGCGGACTGGCGGCAGCCCTGGGCGGCAAGTTCAGGCATAACGCTGCGACCTTGCTGGGCAATGGGGAAGGGCGCTGACATGGACATGTTCCTGCCGTTGATGTCGTTCGCTTTCGTCTCCTCGATCACGCCGGGGCCCAACAACATTATGCTGACGTCATCGGGCATCTGGTTCGGTTTCCAGCGTTCGGTGCCGCACATGCTGGGCATCACGTTCGGCTTCGGCGTGCTGCTGGCCTTATGCGCATTCGGTATAGGCGCGCTGGTGATCGCCGTGCCGGGGCTGACCTTCATCCTCAAGTTGCTGGGCTCGGCCTATCTGCTTTACCTCGCCTGGCAGTTGCGCGACATGCGTGCCGCCGGCGGCGCAGGGACGGCGGTCCGGCCGATGTCGTTCTGGGGCGCGGCGGCGTTCCAGTTCGCCAATCCCAAGGCCTGGGTGATGGCCATTACCGGCGCATCGGCCTTCATGCCGATGCTGCATAACTATCCCGTGGGGCTGGCGATCCTGCTTTACTGCCTGATTTTCTGCGCCATCAACCTGCCGTGCGTCTCGGTGTGGGCCGGCGCGGGCGCGGTGCTGCGGCGCTATCTCGACCAGCCGCTGTGGCGCACCGTGTTCGCGGCGACGATGGTGCTGTTGACGCTGTATTCGGCGTTGGCGATCTGGTTTTGAGCACGGCAATCACCCATAGGAAAGAGGCAAACATATGCAAGCGCAGAGCAACAGCGGCGGCGTGAAGCCGGCGGCGCCATCGGCAACGGGAAACGAATCCAGGGGCATGTGGCTGGGGCTGGTCGGCGTGGCCATTTTCAGCCTGACGCTGCCGTTCACGCGCATCGCGGTGGCCGAACTCAACCCGGCCTTCATCGCTTTCGGGCGCGCGGTGGTGGCGGGCCTGTGCTCGCTGGCGCTGCTGGCCTGGATCAAGGCGCCGCGCCCGAATGCGCAGCAGCTGCGCGGGCTGATCATCACGGCGCTGGGCGTGGTGGTGGGCTTTCCCTTGTTTTCTTCGATAGCGATGCGCTATGTGCCGGCCTCGCATGGCGCCGTGGTGGTGGGGCTGCTGCCGCTGGCGACCGCCTTGTTCGGTGCGCTGCGTTTCGGCGAGCGTCCCTCGGCCGGGTTCTGGCTGGCGGCGCTGGCCGGCTCCGGCATTGTGATCGCCTTCGCGCTGCGCGCGGGCGGGGGCAGTTTCCACCTGGCCGATTTCGCCTTGTTCGCGGCGGTGGTGACGGCGGCCATGGGCTATGCCGAAGGCGGCCGCCTTTCCCAATCGATGGGAGGGCAGCAGGTGATTGCCTGGGCGCTGGTGATCTCGCTGCCGGTGATGACGCCGGTGTCGCTGTGGCTGGGCTGGCAGTACGGCGTGACGGCGTCGCCGGCGTCATGGGTCGCGTTCGCCTATGTCTCGCTGTTCTCGATGTTCATCGGATTTTTCTTCTGGTACAAGGGCCTGGCCCTGGGCGGCATCGCCCGTGTCGGACAAGTGCAATTGTTGCAACCCGTCATGACCCTGCTGGGCGCCGCCGTCATCGCCGGCGAGACGCTGGATGCGAGCAATATGCTGTTCGCGCTGGCCGTGATCGCCGTGGTGGCGGTCGGGCGGCGCATGGCGGTCAAGCGATAGCGCGGCCTTGGCCGAACACCCGGAATGTGCATTGCGAGTCGCCGTGGCGCGCAATTGTCGGGCTAAAACCCCGGATATTTGAGATAATCGTGGTCTTATTTTTTCTTAATACGCAGAGTCCGTGCAGCCTACCGGCAGGCATGGTGCAATGCAAAACAAGGAGTGCCGCATGTCCGTTTATGAAAAGCTGAAAGCACTGAACATCGAACTGCCTGCCGTGGCGACCCCGGCGGCGGCTTATGTGATGTATGCGCAAACCGGCAACACCGTTTTCCTCTCGGGCCACCTGGCCAAGAAGGACGGCCGTGTGTGGGTCGGACAGCTGGGACGCGACATCGGCACCGAAGATGCGAAGCAGGCGGCACGCGCAGTGGCGATCGATCTGATCGCCACCCTGCAGGCGGCTTGCGGCGGCGACCTCACCCGGGTCAAGCGCATTGTCAAACTGATGAGCCTGGTCAACTCGACCGGCGAATTCATCGAACACCACCTGGTGACCAACGGCGCCTCCGAACTGATCGGCGAAGTCTTCGGCGAGGCGGGCAAGCATGCCCGCTCCGCCTTCGGCGTGGCGCAACTGCCCATGGGCGCCTGCGTCGAGATCGAAATGATTGCCGAGATCGCCTGATCCGGCGCGCAACGATCGTTCATGCAGCAACCTGCGCCGGGCATGAGAATCCGGACAGGCCGTTGAACCACCTGATGGAACCCTAGACAGAACCAGCGACCGGGACTTTTTTGCCGCAGCCGGGCCCTACATCGGCCCATCACTTTTGCCGCGGCCGGTCGCCATCACATCACAGCAGAAACATCATGAAACTCGAAAATCCCGCTCCGCTGCAATGGCAGTTTTCCGACCGCGCCACCAAGATGCAAAGCTCGGCCATCCGCGAAATCCTGAAGGTGACGATGCGCCCCGACATCACCTCCTTCGCCGGCGGCTTGCCGTCGCCGCTGACCTTCCCGGTGGAACAGATGAAGGCCGCGTTCGACCGCGTGCTGTCGCAGCAAGGCAAGGTTGCCCTGCAATACGGCCCCACCGACGGCTACCTGCCGCTGCGCGAATGGATCGCCGGCTCGTTGTCTTCCGACGGCGCCCAGATCCTGCCGGAGCAGGTGCTGATGGTGTCCGGCTCGCAGCAAGGCCTGGACCTGCTGGGCAAGGTGCTGGTCGATGAAGGCAGCAAGGTGCTGGTCGAGACCCCCAGCTACCTGGGCGCGCTGCAAGCCTTCGCGCTGTACGGCGCCAAGTTCGAATCGGTCCCCAGCGATGAGAACGGCTTGAAGCCCGAATCCATCGAAGCCATCGCCGACGGCGCCCGCATGCTGTATTCGCTGCCCAACTTCCAGAACCCCACCGGCCGCACGCTGCCGACCGAACGCCGCATCAAGCTGGTCGAGACCTGTGCGCGCCTGGGCCTGCCGCTGATCGAGGACGATCCGTACGGCGCCCTGAGCTACCGCAATCCGCCGCTGCCCAAGATGCTGTCGATGAACCCGTCGGGCGTGATCTACATGGGTTCCTTCTCCAAGGTGCTGACGCCCGGCATCCGCCTGGGCTACGTGGTCGCTCCGCGCCCGCTGATCCTGAAGATGGAACAGGCCAAGCAAGCCACCGACCTGCACACCGCGCAACTGACCCAGATGGTGGTGTACGAGGCGATCAAGGACGGCTTCCTGGACCAGCACGTGCCGACCATCCGCAAGCTCTACGGCGACCAGTGCCAGGCCATGCTGGACGCGCTGCAGCAGTACTTCCCGGCCGGCTGCTCGTGGAGCAAGCCGGAAGGCGGCATGTTCGTCTGGGTCACGCTGCCCAAGCACATCGACACCGGCGCGCTGTTGAACGAAGCCGTCGAGCAAGAGAAGGTCGCCTTCGTGCCGGGCGCGCCGTTCTTCGCCAACACCCCGGAGAAGAACACCATGCGCCTGTCCTTCGTCACCGTGCCGCCGGAGCAGATCCGCGCCGGCGTGGAACGCCTGGGCAAGCTGATCGCCTCCAAGCTGTAAGCGGCGGACGATGAAGATCGACAACCTGCCGTTCGGCACCACCGACTGGAGCAAGATCGAGCCGACCGAGCATCCCGGCGTCACCGGCAAGGCCTTCTGGCGCACTTGCAAGTTCGGCGACGTCCGGGTACGCATGGTGGAGTACACGCCCGGCTACCTGGCCGACCACTGGTGCGTGAAGGGCCACTTCCTGCTGTGCCTGGAAGGGGAATTGCACACCGAGCTGGAGGACGGCCGCACCTTCGTCCTCAAGCCGGGTATCAGCTACCAGGTGGCGGACAACGCCGAGCCTCATCGGTCGTCCACCGAGGTGGGCGCCAGGCTGTTCATCGTCGATTGAATTTGCCCGCTGCATTCGGAAAACCGCGTCGTTCGACGCTAATGCCGTTCAGTTAAACCTTCCATCTGCAAATTGTCATCCCGGCGAAGGCCGGGATCCAGTGTCTTGCGTTGTGTCTCAATGGCCGTTGAACGACACTGGGCCCTGACCTTCGTCAGGGCGACGGAGAGCGATTCCGGCTTAATTGAACGGCATTAGCGTCATGCGACGCGTTTTTTCGTCAGGGCTCCAGCTTCAGCGTTTCCCCATGCATGAGCGTAATGAACTGGTCGGCCGGGAGATGCGCTTCCTTCAGCGCCTCGGCCAGCTTTTGCGGCGGCTCGTCCAGCGGCTCGTCGGCCAGTTCGAAGGTCCCCCAATGAATGCCGATGGAGCGTTTGGCGCGCACGTCTTCATGGATCAAGACCGCCTGCGCCGGATCGACGTGCTGGTTCTGCATGAACCAGCGCGGCGCGTAGGCGCCGATGGGAATGAGCGCCAGGTCGAAGCGGCCGAAGCGTTCGCCGATGTCGCGGAAATCCTTGGAGTAGCCGGTGTCGCCGGCGAAGTACATCGAATACGGCTCGCTTTGTTCGGCCGCCGGCGCCTCGCTGGTGGCCGGCACCTTCAGGTTCTGGAACACCCAGCCGCCCCATAGCGTTTCCGAGCGGTCGAACAGGCCGCGCGCCGACCAGTGCGCGGCCGGGACGAAATAGATGTCCAGGCTGCCCAGCGACAGCTTGTCCCACCAGTCCATCTCGCGCACATTGGTGATGCCGATGCCGTTCATCCAGTCGCGCACGCCCAGCGGCACCAGGAACAGCGGCGGGCCGCCCGGCTGCAGGTTCAATTGTTCGACGCTGGCGCGATCCAGATGGTCGTAGTGGTTATGCGAGATCACCACCACGTCAATGTGCGGCAACTCGGCAATCTGCACCGGCAGCGGCACCTTGCGTTTGGGGCCGATGAAAGAGAAGGGCGAGGCGCGTTCGGAAAACATCGGGTCGGTCAGCACGTTGCGCCCGCCAATCTGCAGCAGCGCCGTGGCGTGGCCGATCCAGGTCACGCTGGGCGCCTGGCGGTTGGCCTTGAGCCAGGCCAGGTCAGGCTTGGCCAGCGGGAACTGGTAATCGTTGGCCGGCGGCTTGGGCACGCCGGCGGTGATGCGTTCCCACTGCCACTTCCAGAACGAGGGACGCGGCGGTTGCGGATAGTTGTTGCGGAAACCGGTTTCGGTGCGGTTCGATTTGTTGGGGTCGTAATACTTGTTGGAGGAAGAGCAGCCGGCCAGCGCGGTGGCCAGCGCCAGGGCTGCAATGATGGCCAGGCGCGGCCGGCGCGTCGGCTGGGAGGAAAGGTCTTCTTGCTGTGAAATTGGATGCATGAAAAAGGCGCGGGCGGGCCGGCGCGATCGATATCGATGATCGACATCCTATCAGTTCGGCGCCATCCGGGCGCGCACGACTGCCCGTATCTCATCACATCACATACTGCGCCAGGCCGTGGCCGAAGGACCAGTTGCCCTTGTCGCCTTCGACCAGGCTGATCATCACATCCTCCGGCCGCACGCCGGGATCTTTCCCCAGCCTTTCCACGATGCGCGCGAACAGCGCGTTCTTCTGTTCCTGCGTACGGGTATTGCTGACGGTCAGCTGGATCAGCACGAAACCGTCCGAACGCTCTATGCCCATGTAAGTGCGGCTGAATACCAGTTCTTCCGGATCGTGCTCGGTCAGCACCATGAAGCGGTCTTCTTCCGGCACGTTGAAGCTTTCGCGCAGCGCCTGGTAGATGTTGTCCAGGATGGCGGCGCGGTAGGCGCGCGGCTTGCCGCGCAGCAGGGATACTCGGACCAGGGGCATGACGATCTCCTTTTCAGATTGACCGATTTTCAGATGACGGGATGGCAAGTGGCGGCCAGCGGCCGGCGGACATGGGGCTGTCTGCGGGCCGATGAGAAGCATGCTACGCTCCGTTTATCATTCGTAAAATAACTGATTGAGTATTTCAATGATTCGATTTTTAAATCATTGAGAGACAGAAGGGATCCCATGGAACGACCGCTCGACCTCGACGCCGTACAGGCCTTCGTCCTGGTGGCCGACCTGCAAAGCTTCACGCGCGCAGCCGAGGCGCTGGACAGCACGCAGTCGGCCGTCAGCCTCAAGCTCAAGAAACTGGAACAGCGGCTGGCGCGCCGCCTGATGGAGCGGACCCCGCGCCTGGTGCGGCTGTCGGCCGACGGCCAGGCGTTCCTGCCGGCCGCGCGCGAACTGCTGGCCGCGCATGAGCGCGCGCTGGGCAAGCTGGCGCAGGGCGCGGCGCGTTTTTCGGTGGGCATCAGCGACCACGTGGCCGGCAGCGGTTTGGCCAAGGTGCTGGCCCAGGTCAACGGCTACGACCCGGGCGTGGTGATCGAAGCCCGGATCGCTTCCTCGCGCGATCTCATGCAGCAATACGAGCGCGGCGAACTGGACGCGGCCATCGTGCGGCGCGAGCCGCAGGACGTGGGTGGAGAGCTGTTGATGGAAGAGCGCCTGGGCTGGTTCGCCGCCCCGCAAAGCAATTGCTGGTCGGGCGATACCTTGCGGGTGGCGACGTTCTCGTCGTCATGCCGCATCCGCGAACTTTCGATTTCCCGGCTCGACGATGCCGGCATCCCGTGGGTCGAAGTGTTCGTGGGCGGCGGCATCCAGGCGGTGGGGGCCGCGGTCACAGCCGGGCTGGCGGTGTCGGCGCTGCTGTACCGCACGGCGCCGGCCGGCGCCATCGACGTTGGCGCCCAGCTGGGCTTGCCGCCGCTGCCGCTGGCGCAGGTGATGCTGCATTCGCGCCTCAAGCAGGCGCGCACGCGCGAGGCGCTGCGCACCCTGGCGGCCGCGTTGAAAGCGGCTTGATCCTTCCGAGCCGGTTCAGGCCTTGGCCGCCTGCGGCGCCATGCGGCCGGAGATGGCCATGCGGTTGAGCGCATTCATCAGCGCGATGGCGATGGTCAGCTCGGAGAATTCCTTCTCGTTGAAATGGGAGGTGACGGCCTGGTAGTCCGCATCCGGCGCGGCGGTTTCGCCGATGCGGGTGACTACCTCGGCCCAGGCCAGCGCCGCCTGTTCGCGCGGCGAGAACAACGTCCCGGCCTCATGCCAGACCGGCACCAGCACCAGCTTGTCGACTGTCATGCCGCTCTTGAGCAGGTCGCGCGAATGCTTGTCGATGCAATAGGCGCAGCCGTTGATGAGCGATACGCGCAGGAACACCAGCTCCACCAGCTCGGCCGGCAGGCTGCAATCTTTCAGGTAATTGTTGACGGCCAGCAGATGGTTGTAGGGTTCGCTGGCATTCTTGTACATGTCGATGCGCTTGCTCATGGCGGGACCTTTTCCTTGGGGTGATGGAGAACCGCCATGATGCAGGGGCATGGCCCAGTCGGGAAGTGCCAAGAATCACTATTCCATATAGTCCATGAATGGCTTGTCAGAGCAGCGCAAGGATGCGCTTGCCCAGGTGCTGCGCTTGCCGCTGCGATGCGATATTGGTGAAACTGAGCATCAGCATCGGCGGCAGGCCCGGCCGGGTTTCCAGCACGCATTCGGACAGCGCGCGGCTGAACATGCCATCGGCGCGCATGCGTTCGGCCAGGGCGCGGTCGGAGCGGCGGCCGCGCAGGCGCAGCAGCAGGTGCATGCCGCCGGGCTGGGCCTCGACCTGCATGTACTTGCCCAGCACCGCATCCAGCCCGGCTGCCGCCAGTTCGCGTCGTTCGCTGTAGAGGCGTCGCATGCGCTGGATGTGGCGGGCGAAATGCCCTTCGGCCATGAAGGCGGCGACGATGCCTTGCGTGAGCGCCGGGCTGCCGCCGGAGAAACAGCGCGCGGTCTGCTCGAAGCGCGCCACCTGAGACACCGGCGCCACCAGGTAGGCCAGCCGTATCGCCGGGAACAGCACCTTGCTGAAGGTGCCCGCATACAGCACGCGGTCGTCCCGGTCCAGGCTCTTCAAGGCCGGCAGCGGCCGGCTGACGTAGCGGTATTCGCCATCGTAATCATCCTCCACGATCCAGGCCTGATGGCGCGAAGCCCAGTCCAGCAGTTCGATGCGCCGCTGCAGCGACAGCGTCACGCACAGCGGGCTGTGGTGGGCCGGCGTCACCACAGCGGCCCGCGCGCGCGGCGCCAGTTCAAGCCCGGCGCGCACTTGCAGCCCCTCATGGTCGACCGGTATGCCTGCCAGCGTCATGCCGGCCTCGCGCAGCAAGGCGCCGGCGGGAGGATAGCCGGGGTCTTCCACCCAGACCTGGTCGCCGGGCTGGAGCAAGGCGCGCGCGGCAAGGTCGAGCGAATCGCGGTAGCCGGCGGTGACGAAGACCTGCGCCGGCGAGCACACGATGCCGCGCGACAGTTGCAGGTAGCGTGCGATCTCTGTCCGCAGCGCGTCCAGGCCGGCCGGCGGCGGATACAGCATGTCGGCCGGCTGGGTGGCGCGCACCGCGCGCGCCGCCAGGCGTGCCCAGATCTTGCGCGGAAAGGCGTCCAACGCCGGCACGCCCATCTGGAAGGGGTGCAGCGCCGGGGCCGGAGAAGTGCCGCGCGCGGCTGGCGCGAAATCATAGGGAGCGGCGGAGGCGGGCAGGGCAGGCGCGGCGCCGGCGGTCACCGGGAGGGCCTTCAGCCCGCTTGCCACCACGGTGCCCGCCTGGCCGCGCGCTTCGATGTAGCCTTCCGCCGCCAGCAATGAATAGGCGCTTTCCACCGTGCCGCGCGCCAGTCCCAGTTCGGCTGCCAGCGCCCGCGCCGAAGGAATGCGGTCGCCCGGTTCCAGCAGGCCATCAGCCATGGCCGAGCGCAGGCGTGTGTAGATCTGGCGGTAATAGGGTTCGCCGGCAGCCGGGTTGAGCTGGAGGAAGTCATGCGTCGCGGTGGATTTCATGGCCCAGTTGGAATGTCGTTTCTTGGCACTGCCGATTATGCCATCCGGAAATTAAGATGGCGCCATTGCAGATCCAGGTATCCATACATCCACACATCCACAGAAAGCACTGGGAGGAATCATGAGCAAGCGCCTGCAGGAACTGGCGAAAACACAATGGCGCATCGCCGACTCCGTGTTGCGCCATGCCGACGCCGACGATGAGCGGCGCGCCTGCTACGCCGTCATGCGCGAGCTGCGCCCGCATCTCGACAGCGAAGACGCGTTCATCGAACGCATCGGCCGCGCTGCCGACGAAAGCTATCGCATCTTGGCCGCCTGGGAAGACGGCCAGGTCATGGCGCTGGCCGGCTACCGTTTCCAGGAGAACCTGGTGTACGGCAAGTTCCTCTATGTCGACGACCTGGTGAGCGCTGGGCATGCGCGCGGCAAGCGCTGGGGCGAGCGTTTGCTCAAGGCGCTGGAAGCGGTCGCGGCGCAAGCCGGCTGCGTGCGCCTGGTGCTGGATACCGGCATGGCCAACGCGCTGGCGCAGCGCTTCTACTTCCGCCAGGGTTTGCTGACGGGAGCCATGCGTTTCGGCAAGGCCATCGGAGGCGCGGCATGAAGATCCTGCATATCTCGGCCAGCCCGAAGAGGGAAGGCTCCAGCAGCTGGTGGCTGTCGCAGCAGATTGTCGGGCGCCTGGCGCAGCGCGCGGGCCATGCCGCCGTCACGGTGCGCGACCTGTACGCGGACTCCATCGCCCACGTCGACGATGCCTACGCCGAAGCGCTGGGCTCGCCCGCCGGCAAGGCAGATGAAGGCGCTGCCGGCGGCGCGCTGGGAATGTCGGAACAGCTGATCCGGGAGCTGGAGCTGGCCGACAGCGTGGTGATCGGCACGCCCATGCATAACTACACCGTGCCGTCCGCGTTGAAAGCCTGGATCGACCACGTGGTGCGCGTGCGCCGCACCTTCTCCATCACGCCTGACGGCAAGGCCGGCTTGCTGCGCGACAAGCCGGTGTATGTCGGCATTGCCGCCGGCGGCAGGTTTTCCGGGCCATCGGCGCGCCAGGCGGATTTCCTCACGCCTTATCTGAAAGCGGTACTGGCCACCATCGGTTTGCATGACTTGCGGTTCTACAGCATGGAAGGCCTGGCCCAGGGCCCGGACGTTGTCGCGGCTGAACGGGAACGGATGGAGCTGGTGCTGGGTGCGGCATTTTCAAGGGCCTGAGGCGATAAAAATATCGGTGAAAAATTCCTTGAAAAGCAAAAAGCGCGTCCCTAGATTCGGGAAGAGCCTGTTACGTTAAACAGGTTCTAGCAGATGCTCAAACGCGAGGTCTGCGACAAAAACATCGCTTACTTTGAAAGGATAGTTTTATGCGTACTTTTGACTTCTCCCCCCTGTACCGTACCGCGATCGGCTTCGATCGCCTGGCCCAGATGTTCGACAACGCCCAGCGCGCCGATCAGCCCAGCTACCCGCCGTACAACATCGAGTTGGTGGCCGAAGACAAATACCGGATCACGATGGCCGTCGCCGGCTTTGCCCGCAGCGAAATCGAGATCGAAACCGAGAATGAAACCCTGAAGATCGTGGGCCGCAAGCAGAAGGAAGACCAGCAAGTCAACTTCCTCCATCGCGGCATCGCCGCCCGCGATTTCGAGCAGCGCTTCCAGCTGGCCAATCACATCAAGGTGGTCGGCGCCAGCATGGAAAACGGCTTGCTCAACATCGAACTGGTGCGCGAGATCCCGGAAGCGTTGAAGCCGCGCAAGATCGAGATCGGCGCTGCGGAAGACAACCTCCATCGCCTGGAGCGCGCTGCCGCCTGAGCCGGCTCATCGCTTGCCGATGCCCAGTTGCGGAGTGCAGTAGTGCAGTAGATGTAGCAGCAGAGAAGTAGTCGTAGTCATGGGAGGCCCGCGCGAGCGGGCCTCCTTTTTTGTGCCGGTTTTTGCGCCGGTTTTTGCGTTGGTTTATCCCGCCCGTCTTTGCCATCCCGCCGGCTCAGAACGTCCACAGCAGGTTGAAACCTCCGGTGACGCTGGCGGTGGTGAACCCTTCCGGCTTGACCAATGGCGTGGCAATAAAAATGTCGTACGACAGCTTGTAGGCGGCGCCGCGCAGGCCAAGCGCCGCGCCGCTCAGGCGCTGCCCGGTCAGGAACTGGGCGGAGGGGCCGGCGACCGCGCCGGTATCCACGCCAAGGTATAACTCCTGGCCGCTCTGTCCCAGGCCCAGGGCGATTTCATTGCGCAGGAACCAGCCGCGCTCGGCCTGCAAGGTCAGGTCGCCATCGAAGCCCCGCACCGTATACCGCCCGCCGATGGAGAACTGGTCTTGCGGCGGCAGCGCTCCCCGGTTCCATTGGGCGCGTGCCGTGCCGGCGTAGCGCAGGGCCGCCGGGCCTAATTGGAACGGCACATTCAGCGAGGCATCGGCCAGGAATAATCCATAGCGGGTGCCGATCTGCGGCAGGTCGAATTCACTGACGGGTTCCGCGCCTTGCCGATCGAGGGAGCGCCGGTAGGCAAGGGTGGCATCGGCGGTGGCGTCGCCAATGAATTCGCGATGATTGATGCCGGCTTCCCAGGAAGTTGTGCGGCGTTGCTGCGGACCGATTTCGGTGTCGTCGATGGCGTTGTAGGAGGTGCGCAGCAGGCCTTTCAGGTAGGGCGTGGTTTTGCGCACGCCATCGCGGTAGATCAGGCGGGAAAGCTTCAATTCGCTGGTTTCGGAACGGCCGCTGTAGATGAAGTTCTCGAACGCGCCGGCCACGGTCTGGTGGTATTTGCTGCCCGACATGGTCGCCGCAAAAAGCCAGTAACCGAACGGCAGCGAATAATGCAAGGTGTATCCATTGCTGCCTTCCTTGGCATAAGGCCCGAGGCTGCGATTGACGCTCACGTAGAACAAATCGTTGAGCGTCCACCAGTTGTCATAAGCCAGCGTCAGCCCTGCCTGGTATTGCCCGGTCGCGCGCGAGCCGCCATCGTCCAGCGAAGCGGACAGCCGGAAGGGAAAAGCCTGCTGGTACTGGATCACCAGGTCGCTGTCGCCGGGCTGGGCATCCGCGCCTTCCGATGGCGTGATCTGGATGTCGGCTTGCGCGGTCGGCACGCGTTTGAAATTCTCCAGGCCTTGTTCGATATCGCGCAGATTGAGGATGTCGCCGGGATTGACCGGCAAGGCATTGCGCGCGGTGCCGCGCGGGTCGGCATCGGGCGCGAAGCGTATGGCGCGCACCTTCCCGGGGATGACGCTCAGCACCAGTCGCCCGCTGCGCAAATCCTGCGGCATCGCGACAATGCGGGTGGTGGTGTAGCCGCGCGCGATCACGGCATTTTGTACGCGCGCCAGCACGATATTGACGCCCTTGCTGCCGAGACAGCGGCCGGATGCGCCGTCCGGACCGGCCACGCTGTCGAGCGCAAATCCGAAGCGCTCGGCAGCGGGACCTTCCAGCGTGACGGAAGAGACCGGCTGGCATGGTTGTTCATGTTCCGGAAACGCCGGTATCGCGCCCGCGGTTTCGGGCAGGGCGATGGGTCTGACGTCAGGACGCGTCTCCTGCTGCTGCCGCAGCACGCGTTCGCGTTCGCGTTGCAATTGCTCCTGGTTGGCGGCGGTTTGGGAGATGGCCGAGGTGCAGAAAAAGATGGGCGAGGCTAACAGCGCAAGACGCGCGAGGGAAAGACGGGAAAACATTTTTTAATTTTTATGCAAGAAAAGTGCGGTGGCGCAGCTGAAAAAAGTTGCCGGATAAAAACAATGTTGCGTAATACATTCTTTAATTTTACTTTTTAGCAATAAAAAATTCTCGCTATTCAAGAAAATATACACATTTATCTTAACGTAAATTAATATCTTCCCCCTTGGCAAGCAGTTTGTTGCCGCGCAACAACCGTGCCATGACTCAGCGTGGGGCTGAAACAGCGGGCGCGGGGATCAAAAAAGAAAAAATCCAAGGGGTATCAGTTTGAACAGTCAGCGCTACAAGGTCGTCTTCAACCGACGTCGCGGCCAACTCATGGCCGTTGCAGAAAATGCATCCACCATCAGCGGTACGTCATCCACCCACTCTGCGAACCCTGCCGGCGTAGCCGCCGAGTTGCCTCGGGCGCTGCGCTTTTCGCTGCTTGCCGTGGCACTGGCCATGTCGCTCAATACGGTGGTGGCGCATGCCCAGATCTACAGCGACCGCAATGCCCCGCGCAACCAGCAGCCGACCGTGCTGTCCAGCGGCAATGGCGTGCCGGTGGTCAACATCCAGACGCCCAGCGCGGCCGGGGTGTCGGTCAATGCCTATCGCCAGTTCGATGTGAACGCCAACGGCGCCATTCTCAATAATTCCCGCGGCGCCGTGCAGACCCAACTGGGCGGCTATGTGCAGGGCAATCCCTGGTTGGCCACAGGTGCGGCCCGCGTGATCATGAACCAGGTCAATTCGGCCAACCCCAGCTACCTGCGCGGCTATGTGGAAGTGGCCGGCGACCGCGCCCAGGTGGTGATCGCCAACCCGGCCGGCATCACCTGCTCCGGCTGCGGCTTCATCAACGCCAACCGCGCCACGCTGACCACGGGTACGCCAGTGATCTCTGGCGGCAGTCTGGAGGCTTATCGTGTGGCCGGCGGCATGGTCACGGTGGACGGCGCGGGGCTGGACGCCAGCGACAGCGACTACGCCGATATCATCGCGCGCGCGGTGCGCATCAACGCCGGCGTGTGGGCGCAGGATTTGAAGGTGTCGGCCGGCTTGAACACGGTCAGCGCCGGTCACGACCAGGTTACCCCCGGCGTGCCGCCCGGCGACGCGGCGCCGGCTGTGGCCATCGACGTGGCGCAACTGGGCGGCATGTATGCGCGCCACATCTACCTGGCGTCGACCGAACATGGCGTGGGCGTGCGCAACCAGGGTGCCATCGGCGCGGCGGCGGGCGACGCCGTCGTCACTGTCGACGGGCGCCTGGAAAACAGCGGCACCCTGACGGCCACGCAAGCGCTGACCGTGCAAGCCACCGGCGCCATCGCCAATACCGGCGGCATGGGCGCCAACGGCGCGCTGGCGCTCACCGCGGGTGCGCTGGACAACCGCGGCAGCATCAACTCGGCACAAGGCTCGCTCAGCCTCGCCAGCGATGGGCCGGCCATCAACCGGGGCAGTATCGAAGCAGCCCAGGCAGTGTCGCTGGCCGCCGGCGGCATCGACAACGACGGCGGCGCGATCGGCGCCGCCAATATCGCCCTCGACAGCCGCCGCCAGGCCTTCAGCAACGTGCGCGGCAACATCGTGGCGCAAGACGGCCTGACGGTATCCAGCGGCAACCTGAACAACGACGCCGGCCTGCTGCAGGCCCTCGGCAACATCGCCATCGATGCCAACGGCCAGACCGTGGCGAATACGAACTCGGGAGCCACGCAAGGCATCATCGCCCAGGGCGCGCTGACCATGACGGCCGGCGCCGTCGTCAACCAGGGCGGCTATCTGGCCGCTGGCGGCAACCTGGCGATCGCGGCGGCGACGGTGGACAACAGCGCCGGCGTCATCGGCGCCAGCGCGCTGGCGACACTGGACGCCACGGACATCACCAATGCCGGCGGCAAGATCCAGGCCAAGGGCGGCCTCAACATCAATGCCGCAGGCGGCACAGCGGACAACAGCGGCGGCTTGCTGCGCTCCGATGGCGCCGTCACGGTGCAGGCCGCCACGCTGCGCAACGACAACACGCAGGGGCAGGAACAGGGCATCGAAGGCGAAACCATCGCGCTCAACGCCCAGGACATATCGAACCGCCAGGGCGCGATGCGCGCCGACGCCGCGCTCACGCTCGAGGTGCGCGGCCGCGTCGATAACACGGCCGGCCTGCTGTCCTCGTCCGGCCAGCTCGCCATCACCGACATGCAGGCCACGCAGGCCATGCGCACGCTGGCCGTGGACAATGCCGGCGGCACTATCGTCGCCGCCCGGCAGGTCGATATCGCCGCGCGTGCGCTGGCCGGCAACGGCAAGGTGCTGAGCCAGAAAGACCTGAACATCGCGCTGACCGATTCGATCGTCAACAGCGGGCAGATCGCCGCCACCGGCGACGCCGTCGTCTCCACCGCCGGCACCTTCGCCAATGCCGGGGCGGTCGCCGCTGGCGGAAAACTGGCGCTGACCGCCGCCACCATCGACAACCAGGCCGCCGGATCGCTGGTGGCCAGTACGCTCAACCTGAAGGCGACCGACGTCCACACCTTCACCAATCGCGGCCTGATCGATGGCGGCACGACGGTCATCGAAAGCAGCACCGTCAACAACATCGGCACCGGCCGCATCTACGGCGACAACGTGGCCATCGGCGCCGACGTGCTCAACAACCTGGCCGAAACGGTCGACGGCGTGACCACGGCCGCGGTGATCGCCGCCCGCAACCGGCTCGACATCGGCGCCGGCGTCATCAACAACAGCGAGCACGCGCTGATCTATTCGGTCGGCGACATGGTCATCGGCGGCACGCTCGACGCGTCGAAAAAAGCCGTCGGCATGGCGCGCGAGATCAACAACAGCAGCGCCACCATCAATGCCGACGGCAACCTGACGATTGCCGCCAATGTCATCAACAATACCAATGCGCATTTGGAAACTGTTGATCAGACGGGGCCGGGGCGGCGGATCATCTCTTATCGTTTGAATGGTTCCTCGAATCTCATTGATGGCAATGCGGCACGGCTGTACAACAAGGGGAGTGCCCAAGTTATCGATCCGCAGAACTGGCGCGCCATGGGCGATGAAGATGATTTCAGGCTGTTGCTGCCTTCCGACCAGTATCCGTTTGAAAAATATGGTCCACCGTTCGATTACAGCAGAGGAGGAGGTGGTGGTGGATGGTTCTCCGGTTTTGTAGCCGGAGTCGGTACCGCCTATGTACCGGAAGTCCCTGCGAGCAGGACTGACGATGGCTATACCATTCCGGCCGTTCCTGAGAAATTTGTTTATGACTTGAATGACCGGATCTGGGACGTGTTTGGTATCGCACGTCCTACCGCAGTGGTGCCAGCCGAACCTAAGGGACCAGAACAGTATGTTAGCTGTGGAGGAGAGTCAACTTGTCTTAACTTAAACTACGCGAATGAATATGCCGTATGGAAACCTGCCCATGATGCTTGGCAGGCAATCCACGATACGCAGTTGCCCCTCTATCAGGCACTGAACAATGCAATCGATGCCTTCAACCAAAGCCTGAGAAACCGCATTGTCAGCGAATGGACCATCTACGACGGCACCGAGCAAATCACCCGCACCATCGTCACCAAGAGCGACCCCGGCATGATCACCTCCGGCGGCAACATGACGCTGGCCGCCGTCGCGGTGAACAACTACGCCAGCCAGATCATCGCCGGCGGCACCGTGGCCGGCGACAGCGTCAACGGCACCGCGATCAACAACACCGGCCCGCTGGGCGTGCAGAGCGTGACCTCGACCGGCTCGGCCAGCTACACCTACATCAAGAGCCACACCTTCAGCGCCGACGACCGCCGCTACGATGACGCGCCTTACCAGTCGCAGACCATCGTCACCAACTTCCAGTTGGACATCACGCCCACCAGCGGCGCCGGGCCCAACCGCAACAATACGGTCAAGGCGGTGGCCGCCGCCGTCTCCGGCGCGTCGGGCCAGAGCGCCACGGCGATCAGCATCCGCACCGCCAACCTCAACCTCGCGCTGCCCAACAACGCGCTGTACCGCATCGACACCGCGCCGGGCAACCGCTACCTGGTCGAGACCGATCCGCAGTTCACCAACTACCGCAGCTGGCTGTCTTCCGACTTCATGCTCAACCAGCTGCAAAGTACGCCCGACAGCACCATCAAGAAACTCGGCGACGGCTTCTACGAGCAGCAACTGGTGCAGCAGCAGATCCAGCAAGCCATCGGCCAGCGCTACCTGGCCGGCTACACCAGTAACGAAGCGCAATACATGGCGCTGATGAACGCCGGCGTGCAACAGGCCCAGGCCTTCAACTACACCGTCGGCGTGGCGCTGAGCGACGCCCAGATCGCGCAGCTCACCGCCGACATCGTCTGGATGGTCAAGCAGACCGTGACGCTGGCCGACGGCAGCACGCAGGAAGTGCTGGTGCCGCAGGTCTACTTGCGCGCCTCCAACGTCCAGGTCACCGGCCAGGGCACGCTGATCGCCGGCAACGACGTGGCCTTCCAGACCGCGCAAGACATCGTCAACAGCGGCGGCACCATCGCCGCGCGCCAGACCGTTTCGCTGGCGGCGGATAACATCCAGAACCTGGGCGGGCGTATTTCAGGGACGAATGCGGTGTTGTCGGCGGCGACTGATATCAACAACCTGGGCGGAACCGTCGATGCCCAAACCAATCTGGTGGCGATGGCCGGGCGCGATATCAACAGCGCCTCCACCGCCGCTGCCACGGCCAACGCAGTGACCACCGGCACCAACATCAGCCAGGTGGCATCGATGAGCGTGACTGGCGACAATGGCACGCTGGCGGCGGTGGCCGGGCGCGACATCAACCTCAAGGCCAGCAGCGCCAGTGCCGACAACATCAGCTTGACGGCGCAACGCGACCTCAATCTGTCGACGATCCACGAGACCAGCCACGAGCAAATCACCTGGAATGCTGACAACAGCGCCGAGGTCAAGCGCGACAACGCCATCGGCAGCACTATCCAGGGCAACAACATCGGCTTGTCGGCGGGACGAGACCTCAACAGCCAGGCCGCCTACGTCAACGCCGATGGCGCGTTGGCGGCGACTGCCGGCAACAACATCAATATCGGCACCGATGTCAGCACGGCCAGCGCGCGCGACCAGCACAAGCTCAGCGACAGCGGCGGCATGCTCGCCAGCAGGACGGTTACCACCGACGACAGCAGCAGCCAGGCCATCAACCAGGGCAGCACCTTCTCGGGCAATACGGTGGTGGTGCAGGCCGGCAACGATATCAACGTCATCGGCAGCAACGTGGTGTCGACCCAGGGTACGGCGCTGGCGGCCGGCAACAACGTCAACATCGTCGCCGCCATCGATAACAGTACCCAGCACAACTATCGCAATGAAACCACCAGCGGCGTGATGGGCGCCGGTGCGGGCGTGACTGTGGGGACGCGCGAGCAAAGTCATGACGTCAATACGCAAGGCCAGACAGCCTCGGCATCGACGGTCGGCAGTACCGACGGAAACGTGAGTATCAGTGCCGGCAATCGCTATACGCAGGTGGGGAGCGATGTAATGGCCCCCAACGGCGACATTGATATTGCGGCCAAATCGGTGGAGATCAAGGCCGCTGACCAGGCCAGCAAGACGGTGACCGAAGACAAGTTCAAGCAGAGCGGCTTGACGGTCGCCGTAACCAGTCCGGTGATTTCTGCGGTGCAGACCGTGCAGCAGATGAGTGATGCTGCCGAGAAGACCAAGGACGGCCGCATGCAGGCGCTGGCTCTGGCCAATATGGGATTCGCCGGCAAGAACGCTATGGACGCCATCAAGGCGGGCCAGGGTTCGACCATTGACGGTAAAGCCAACCAGATTGCGACCGGCCCCACCGGCGCCGATGGGAAGACTCCTTCACGGGACGCCACCGACGCGGATAAAGTAGGAGGCATCAACTTGGCGCTGAGCATCGGCGCCAGCAGCAGTGAGAGCCGTTCCGAGCAAACCACCAATACGGTACGCGGTTCCACGGTATCTGCGGGCGGCAATGTCAACATCACGGCACAAGGTGGTGGCGCCGACAGCAATATCGTGATCCAGGGAAGTGACATCAAGGCAGGCGTGAACGCCAGCCTCAAGGCGGCCAATGAAGTCTGGCTGCTGGCTGCGCAGAGCACGTCGGAACAACACAGCAGCAACCAGAGCATGTCCGGATCGGTCGGCGTGTCGATCGGTACAGACGGCCTGATGTTCAATGCAAGCGCCTCAGGAAGCCGGGGGCGTGGCGACGGCAGCGATGTAACGCAGGTCAACACACATGTCGATGCAGGCAACAAGTTGACGATTTCCTCGGGCACGGATACCACGCTCAGTGGTGCGGTAGTCAGTGGTAAGCAGGTGGTGATGGACGTGGGCACCAGCGGCCATGGCAACCTGAACATAGAGAGCCTGCAAGACACCAGCACCTACAAGAGCAATCAACAGAGTTTGGGCGGCAGCATCTCTGTCGGCATGGGCAAGATAAGCGGTAGTATCAATGCCAGCCGCAGCAGCGTGGACGGCAACTACGCCAGCGTCAATGAACAATCGGGCATCAACGCCGGCGACGGCGGATTCCAGATCAACGTGGCAGGCAACACGGATCTCAAGGGCGGCAAGATCGCCAGCACCGACAAGGCAGCAGCAGAAGGCAAGAACAGCCTGACGACGCAAACGTTGACGCAATCTGATATCCAGAACCATAGCGACTACAAGGCCGAAAGCCAGAGCGTGGGTGTTGGCGCCGGCTATGGCGGGTCGAAGCTTTCAATGAACGGCACCGGAGTTGGCATCGGCAGTTCCAGCGGTAGCGAAAGCAGCACCACCAGGAGCGGCATCAGCCAGGGTGACATCAAGATCACGGACGATGCGGCTCAGCAGGCCAAGAACGGACAGACGGCGCAGCAGGTGCTGGCCAGTATCAACACGGATGTGAGTAGCGAGCGTGATACCAGCGGCAAGATTGCGAAGAGCTGGGATGGGCAGCAGTTGCAGAATGATGTGCAAGCGCAGGCACAGATCACGCAGATGTTTGGGAAGGAAGCGGCGAAGGCCATTGGTACCTATGCGACCGATCAAGTTAATGACCTGAATCGCAAGATCAAGAAGGCAACAACGTCGGAAGAAAAGGAAGCGTTGATTGTTGAACGAGAAAAATGGGAAGAAGGAGGGCTGTACCGTACAGCACTCCATACTGCGGTCGGTGCGCTTGGTGGTGGTATCGATGGAGCTTTGGGCGCTGCGACAGCGTCAGTGGCAATGCCTCAGATAGCCAAGTTGATTGATGGAATGGATGTGCCGCAGGCGGTGAAACAGGGGCTTGCACAGGTGACGGCGACGGCCTTGGGCGGGCTAGTTGGTGGAACTTCCGGAGTGGCAGCGGGAGTTAATGTGGAGGCTAATAACAGGCAATTGCACTTGACTGAAGCGCAAAAGTTGTCTGGACTCAAGCAGGGAAAGAGCAAGGATGAACAAGATCGTCTGGATGCCGCCGCTTGCGCTTTAGTGAGATGTGCCGACGGAGTATCCAAAAGTGATCCTTACTATAGCCAACTCTTGGCAATGCAGAATCAAGGAGCTACCTATGAAAAAGAGATGACAGATTTGCTTAAGACTGGCGAGTTTGTCTATCAACCATATCTAGATGCTGCGCGGGACAAAATTACGAGAAATGGAGAACTCGCTCAACGCGCAGGTGGAGCGACGGATCTTTTGCTTGGAACGGTAGGGGTGGTTGGAAGTGGCGCACTGGCAACGACTGGCGCGGTTGGTTGTGTACCCAGTGTAGGAGCAATTTGCGCGCTTGTCCCTCTTGGGGTGTATCTGGGAACGATATCGGGAATGCAGGCACAGGAAGGTAGTCAGGCGTTGACAGGGCCTTACAATTCCAAGGAAGGTCAACGTGTCCTGGATTCATTTAATGTTGCAACCTATCCAGGTGAAAGAGATCCCCTGGCTGAGTTAGGGATCGATGCAGGTAAGCTTGGATTGACGTATTTCCTAGGGAAGTACGTACCCAAGGCACTGGCCAAAGCTGAAGAAAAATTGTTGGAAAAGAATGTGGCGCAATCTGCCAAACCTAACCCTCCTGGGGCAAGGGAAGCACGTGAGCTGTCCTTCGGTGAGAACGACAGGAAACTTGATTTCCTATTCAACCGAAACATTGATCAATCAAACGCTTACAATGCTTCACGGGCAGAAGGTAATGCCAATAGGCTTGGAATTGCGGACACTGCCGCCAATAGGGCTGAAGTCACAAGGCTATTTAATGAGGCTTATAACGATCCCGCTACGATTATTGGCTCAGGAAAAATAGCAGGAAGTAACGTTCGTGAATTCTTCGTGCCAGGCGTGACTGGAACTGGAACGAAAATTCAGTTCGTAGAGATAAATGGCAAGGTCATAACCATTATGGCGAAATAACTATGCAGAATGAACAACAATCAAATGGACGTTGGGTGCCTTGTGATTCACGTAATACCCTCATTGCCCAGCTACCATTGAATACTTGTGAACTACTTATTACGGACAGTCCCAATAGTTGGGGGTACATGGTTTTCGATTCGAATGCGATTGTTCCAATTGGATATGCAGACATGGGGTTGTTTCCGGTAGCGGTAAAGCGTGGTGATCATATATTTGTTGGAATAGATGAGTTGTTGATTGGATATGATGAGGTTAATTGCTCTTTCCTATTCAGGTACAAGATGCCGACCATATTTCATGAGTTTGTGCGGTTTGATCAAAACGAACTGATTGTGCGTGATGAGATTGGTTTTGTTGGAATTTCATATGCTGGAGTTGAACGTTGGAATTTTTGTATTGACGTAATTTCTGATTACAAAATTAACCAGAAAAAAATTTGGGGGGAAACAGAGGAAGGCGAAAGTTTCGAATTTATTATTCCTTTTGAATGAAACCTTAGTCGGAATTACATAGGCATAATTTCGCGATTCCGTAGATGACTAAAGTGAAGTTGCTGGAAGGTTTCACTCAATATTTGCAAAAAAACAACATCATAAAAATCAAAAAGTAAAAAATGAAGAAATACGTAGTATCAATAATCGCATTCTTAATCACTGGTTGCGCTGACTTGGGAACGCAGTTCAAGGCAGCAAATGAACCCCAAGATGGATCTCGTGCACGACTCAGAGTCGTGGCGAACATGTTGGTCAAAGCTGTTCCGGATAAAGCGTGCATCGATTGGAGTGCTCCAGGAGCAGGCACGGTTTTTGGAGGGATATTCGGTAGTAGCGGCTATCGTGGAAGATCACTGAACATGCCGCAGGGACGAGGCGATAGTAAAAACGCTGGAGAGATGTATGTCGCTGCTGACAAGCCATTTACGCTGGTATTGTTGACGACGCCTGAAGGCGTTGCCTACAACGGTAGGCTATATCAATGTTCGATTGCTGGAAGCTTTGTGCCGAGAGAGAACAAAGACTATGAGGCATCGATTTTTATTGATCCATCTCAAAAAAACTGTTCCATAAAGGTTGTTGAACTTGCTTCATCGGCGGTGCCAGTACCTGTTAAAAGTGCTGAAACGTGCAAGGAATAGAGCGCCAATACGCTTCGACAAGAATCTTGGAGATGGAGACGCTGCAATTTCGTAGTCGCAGTTCTCCGGGCGAAAAATAAAAACACCCCCTGGCAATCGTCAAGGGGTGTTTCTTCAAAGAGCGTTTGAGTTTTAACCTTCAGACCGCAATCCCACCGCTTTGATCTTCGACTCCAGCGCCTTCCCCTTGCGCGCCCGCTTACCACCGACGACAGCAGCAGCCAGGCCATCAACCAGGGCAGCACCTTCTCGGGCAATACGGTGGTGGTGCAGGCCGGCAACGATATCAACGTCATCGGCAGCAACGTAGTGTCGACCCAGGGCACGGCGCTGGCGGCCGGCAACAACGTCAACATCGTCGCCGCCATCGATAACAGCACCCAGCACAACTATCGCAATGAAACCACCAGCGGCGTGATGGGCGCCGGTGCGGGCGTGACTGTGGGGACGCGCGAGCAAAGTCATGACGTCAATACGCAAGGCCAGACAGCCTCGGCATCGACGGTCGGCAGTACCGACGGAAACGTGAGTATCAGTGCCGGCAATCGCTATACGCAGGTGGGGAGCGATGTAATGGCCCCCAACGGCGACATTGATATTGCGGCCAAGTCGGTGGAGATCAAGGCTGCTGACCAGGCCAGTAAGACGGAGACCGAAGATAAGTTCAAGCAGAGCGGTTTGACAGTCGCCGTAACGGACGCATCTGGGCGCGTGACAAAGGTTGAGGGAAATTTGAATCTCAATACCATGGATCGGAATGCCTATCAGTAGCTTTGCGCAGGAAAGAGTGGGTGCGTGGGCGATGATGGTGGTCACCTAATTGCATCAAGTTTGGGTGGGGCTGGTGACCGTATTAATTTGGTTCCTCAAGCATCTACGTTGAATCGGGGCGATTGGCGGGCGATGGAAGAATCTCTCCGTAAAGAGCTTCAGGCGGGAGGGATGTGAGCGTCAGTATTGATGTGGGATACGGGGCTCAAAATGGTAGGCCGAGTGTGTTTTTAGTATCGATTAAGGTGGATGGCATTGTTCGGCCACCAAGAATATTCACACAATGAGGATGAAATGAAATCTGTAGAAGATGCATATACTTGTATAGCAAAGGGAATTTTGTGGTTTGTGCAAGAGAACCAATGGTTGAATGGGAAAGCAGAATTTTCTATTTGGCACAGTTCTACGCAGACTAGTTATGTTAGATCAACTAAAGACTCTGTAATCCGGGATGATAAATTTCCGAGCTTAGAATTAGCTCTTGAAATATCGACGGCTTTAATTTTTCTGAGAAATGATCTTTTAAGGTCTACAGGAAAGCGTATTTGGGGAGGGGTTTTTACTCTCTATCCTAACGGCAGATTCAATATTGAATATAACTACAACAAGCCAGAAGGATATGAGGAAACAGAAGAAACAATCAGCGGAGATGAAATCAATGCATCGCTGAATAAGATTTCCAAGAAAGATGGAGAGTCGAAAGAATAAGTTATAAGAGGGATCTTATTAATAATTGTTGAATCAGGTCAGTTTTGGCTCACTGGCCGCGATGGCTGGACGCGACATCAATCTCAAAGCGAGCAGCGCCAGCGCGGACAGCCTCAGCCTGGGGGGGCAGTAATTTCGTGTTTAGCACATTCTTGAAATTGAATGCTTAGAGAAAGTGGCCAGCAACGAAGCGCAATACATGGCGCTGATGAACGCCGGCGTGCAACAGGACCAGGCCTTCAACTACACCGTCGGCGTGGCGCTGAGCGACACCCAGATCGCGCAACTCACCTCCGACATCGTCTGGATGGTCAAGCAAACCGTGACGCTGGCCGACGGCAGCAAGCAGGAATGATGGTCATCAACATCGGTACCGCCAACGAATCGGACAGTGCGCGCGACCAGCACCAGCACAGATCCAGCGGGATTCTTTCCGGCTCCACTATCCAGGCGGACGACGCCAGCAGCTACAGCAACCAGATTGGCTGCACCTTCTCCGGCAATACCACGATGCTGGCGGCAGGGCGCGACGCTAACATCACCGGCAGCGATGTGGTCAGAAACATTTACGGTTGTTGCAAAAATTGGTAACGAATTTAGACGATTTGAATTTAAACAATGAAGAAAATTGAAACACTAGAGTCTGCTTACCAAGAGTTGTCTAATGCATGTATTGATTTTATTCATGGTCGGATTTGGGATGCGGTAAGTTGTCAGGTATCTATCTTCACTGCCATGGCGAGTACTGAATTTTTTTTGAAAAATCAAGGGCAGATTGATAGAGATGGTATGGACTGGCCAGATGCATCAATCAGTCCAGGTGGTGCCGCATTGTTTCTTCGAGATGATTTGTTGATGCGTACTGGGGAGCGTATTTGGGTGCTAACATTTACTCTTTTCCCGGATGGAAAATTCAATATTGAATATGACTACAACAAACCGGATGGGTATGAGGAAACAGACGAAATAATCAGAGGAGATGAAATCAATGCATCTCTGAATCAGATGCGTACTAAGCCTAGTCAACCGAAAGAGTAATATCTTCTGGAAGTGCCCAGCGCGGCTGCCGACAACGACACTTCCTACGCCTTGCCGCCAAGACCAATGCCGTAGACGACACGATTGCTTGCACGCCTAGGGGTTTTTCGTTCTTCTCCAGTTCCATCAGGTTCACGCCGCGTCCGCCGGAGGACAGCGTCTTCATTTCGTCCAGGTCGAACATCATCAGGTTTATACAGATGGACAATACGTATACGATCCTCGTCTGTCATCGGCTCCTATTCCATCGTATCGATTTGGTTCCGCAGGCGTCTACATTGAATCGGGGAGATTGGAAGGCAATGGAGAATTATCTGAGGGATGAACTGCAGGCTGGAAAGAATGTAAGCATCAGTATTGACGGAGGGTATTCAATGCCCAATGGGGCTAGGCCCAGTGCCTTTTTAGTGGAAGAAAAAATAGACGGTGTTATTAAACGGTTTCCTTTTGCTTAATAACAAGGAATATGTATATGGAAATAAATAATGAAGAAATCTACGCAGGTGTTGCGAAGATTCTTGTTGAGGCAGCCATAGGTCCATGGGAATACCTGCGTATAGATGCACCTATATTAAGTGGGAATCTTGGCGGTACAACTACTGTTCAAGGGCTTTCTGATGGTATTGAGGAAGATATTTCTATTGGATGGAAAATATTTGATTTGCAGGGCCTGATATTGAGGTTGCGCGAAAATATCTCAGGATTAACAGGAGAAAGAATTTGGGGATTTAAATTTACTTTTTATCCCAATGGAAAATTTAATGTTGAGTTTAATTACAACAAACCGGAAGGGTATGAGGAAACAGACGAAACAATCAGTGGAGATCAAATCAATACATCTCTCAATCAGATTCATACCAAGGATGGTTAATTCGGGACAGGGCTCCAATCTGATCGGCGCCACAGTGGCAATCTGTAGGTGGTGCAACACAAGCTGCAGTCAAATCACCTGCCGATCTCTAGTTGGAGATTATTATGTTTGACGGATTTTGGTACGGCATATTCGGTGGTTTATTTGGTTCTGCAATTGCTCAGTGGATGAGTCGATTTAAATATTTGGTAATTTTCTTTGTGACAGTATTGGGGGCACAATTCGTTTTTTTTGTCATGGCAGTTTTTTATAGAGGATGGGGTGGGGCGATCGATATTCTTATTCAAGACCAATCAACATCCCTTATTATTTTTTTATATGTTCCTTTTGGATTTGGTGGGTTGGGTATTCTTGTAGCTTTTTTAGGTTCTTTAAGCTCGTCTAAGAAACCAGGCAATGAAAAAATTGATAAGACGTTGTAATACCCCTAGCGGATAAAAAGTACCCGCGTAGAGACGAGCAACTTCATCATGGCTGGTTCTGCTGTGACGGTAGGGGGATATCGGTGTGTTGAACAGCATTAATCCTAATTCTGGCCAGTCAAGATTCTGGTGATGATGCCTAAAGACGTAAGATATTTAAAAAGAACGAATAGAAAATATGAATTTAAAAGTAATGCTCGGGGGAATTGTAGTTACTACGATCGTTGGATGTGCCTCACCGATACCACCTTATCAATTACCCCAGAATATTCCCGTTGCCTTGGTCAAGAGTAATATCAGTGGCGCATATGGTATGCATGATTCCTTAGAGATCAATGTCCTAGAAGGGCAATGCGAGGGAAAGACCGAACGTAAAAGATTGTTTTCCATCCGCAAGTCAGACAGCAAGCCAGCCGGATATGTTCAGGTGCCCGCAAATCGGCCGTTGCGTCTCGAATATTTAGAAAATTTGTCTGCAGGAAGGTGGTGTTCTGTGGCGCTGAAGGTGGTGTTGGAAGAGGGGAAAACCTATACGCTCAATGGTGGATTGTCGTATACATCTTGGGTCTTGCCGATTTTTGTTAGCCCAGATAAATGTTCATTCGGAATTTCCGATGACGCTTTGCATTTGCCGGTTCCGGTAAAGCGTAGTTGTTCGCGCTGAAAGAAGTGTGATTTGAATGCCTCCTTGTCCATCTGGTAAGTCAGAAAACTTAGGAGGCGTTTTTATTAACCGGCTCAGATGATGCGTTAATCCCCCCAAATATTTCCAGCCGTTCCCTGAACAGGTAACGAACCCACCCGGAAATACGTAAGCGTTCACGTCAAACAACGCGTCCATCCGGCATCGCTGTCAAGTGCGACTACGTCTGCCTGCGATGCCACAGACGCTAGCGTCTTGCGCCGGCCTGCTTTACTTGGTGTCGACCTGGATTGTCGATCCGCTGAGCAGCATCGCCGTGCTGACGTTGGGGCGCCTGCTGATGGGGCCAGCCGAGAGCCTGTTCCTGACCGCCCCCATCGTCGGCGTGATGATCGGATTGTATGGTTATCCGGGGGGCTTGGCCGGCACCTCGCAAGGCCAGACAGCCTCGGCATTCTTGCCGCCGGCGATGTGGAATGCGGTGCTCACGATTTTAAAGGCGGGAATGAAATGAAGAAGATGTTACACATTGGTGCGATTGTGGCGTTATGCACCTCCATTTCTAGCTGTGGCTTACTGTGTATTGGAGGGACAGCGACCTGTGGTTTAAGTGATGAAGCAACTTACAGATTGCTTCATCCCAAAACCTACGCCCAATACTGGGAAAAGCCAGGCGTAACAAAAGAGGAATGGCAGCGAGATTGGGTGACGTGCGGGGGATATACGGATGGCAGCTTTTCTCCCACCATAAAGCAACTTCAAAATTTGATGGATCAAGGCCTAACAAGGGAAAAAGCAAGAGAAAAATTGGAGCATGACTTGAAGTCATGCATGCAACAAAAAGGCTATCAATTCGGCAATGCCAAGCCATATTGATCCGAAATGAAGAAGATGTTACGCATTGGTGCGATTGTGACGTTATGCACCTCCATTTCTAGCTGTGGCTTACTGTGTATTGGAGGGACAGCGACCTGTGGTTTAAGTGATGAAGCAACTTAC
>NZ_JBWKPR010000010.1:0-26521 GCF_059418325.1 Herbaspirillum sp. GW821-FHT09A12 | reverse complement strand
TACTTACAGATTGCTTCATCCCAAAAACTACGGACAATACTGGGAAAAGCCAGGCGTAACCAAAGAGGAATGGCAGAGAGATTGGGGGGCGTGTGGAGGAGGGCAAGATGGCAGATATGGCGTTTATAAAGTCCCAGGGATGCGCGACGTTGATTTTGATAGGGCGTATAAGAAAGAGCGTGAGAGACTAGACACTTGTATGCAACAAAAGGGCTACCAATTCAACAATACCAAGCCCTATTGATCCCGCAACACAGTGGCAATAATGTCCGCCCTGATCATCGCGGCCGGTCGCGATATCAGCATCTAATTTAAGAAAAACGCCCCTTGATCATCAATCAAGGGCGTTGCTTCAAACATCGTCAGAATCTCAACCCTCGGCCCGCACCCCCTCCGCCTTGATTCTCAACTCCAACATCTTCCCCTTACGCGCCCGCTTGCCGATATGCACACCCAGCGCGGCCGCTGACAACGACACTTCCTGCGCCTTGCCGCCACGGCCGATGCCGTAGATGACGACATCCTTCTGGCAATACCAACTTCCAGCTTACGGCCCGTCGAGTCTGGCTGAATTCGAATATGATTGATAAACGACTCACTGCTTGAATGGCTACAATTTACCGCCGCAGGTCAGGGAAACTGGGGAGGTGTTTGCTGCCCCTGCGTCCGTGGCCCCCGATGCCTTGAGTTCAAATATGAATTTTATTGACATGAATCACAGTTGGATGACAGAAAACGCTATCGTTAAACTCATTGATGGGGAGTTCCCAAGTCGGGAGTTGCGATGGTCTGAAAGCCTGGACTGTCTACGCCGTTATGCGCAAGGAGAGAACCCCTTCAAAAGCGCTGAGGATAGAAGTCTTCCCGCTAGTCCGCCATTTTTTCTCGCTGTTGCCCAGTCGATGACCTGTGCTGGGCGGGATCAGGCAATCGCGATGCGCAGCATGTTTTCAGGACGGGACGATTGGATTTCGCCGCTGAGTAAAGCGACCGCCTACACATACTGGCGAGTCCGTTTAGAAAATCGATCTAAGCGATCGGCATTGGGGATGTCGCTGCGAGTTCCTGTGGAAAGCATGACCGATTGCTTGGCGTTGGGGTGGATGGAATATGCCGAAGAACTTGTGCGCGAGGTTCAATGCCTATACCGCGAACAGCGTTACTTCGATGTTCAGGGAAAGTATTCCCGCCCTTTGTATCACTGGATATTAAGAATTGCCTTTGACTATTGGCACTGTGAGTTCGATGGTTGGGGACGGGGGCCTCAGAACGGGGGCGGGAATATATACGCTACGGGTGAGTGTTTTGGCGAGCCGATGCTCAATGAACTCTTTGATATTTGGCGCGACTCCGATTTGGAGTCTCATCAGGATAAGCTTGCATGGTTATGTGATTACTACGTTCTTCGAACGCAAGAAAAAGAGGGCTTGGAGTTTAACAACGATCTGATGCATACCCGTTTTCCTGCAGTGATCTTAGCCTGGTTTCGTTTTCGTGAGTGTCTGGGACTGAAAAATCCAAGGATAGAGCATCCGTTAATGGCGCCTCTATACACATTGCTTCCAACGCAGCAGCCGTTCTATAACGATCCATTGCTAGACCAAGTAATTGCGCGTGTGCAACGGGAGGAGTTCCCTGATCTAGGAAAAACGCCGGGGGGGCGGGGCTAGTGACGATGAGGGACGAATTTCACGAAAGTCCAATAGTTGGCTGAGCAGGTTGCTACGAGGGTAACGGCGAGACATCACTACGTCTTGATGGCCGTTATCGATGGCAGCGTGAAAGGCTGCGCGGCGTGGTTCGCGCAGAACATGGTCGTCAATTACGTGCAGTAAAAGAGGGCGAGAAGAAGTCGTTCTTAGTGAATTGAATGTGCCACTCACTAATCGTATGAAAAACGGTTCCTGGATTTATTCGGGAGCCGTTTTTCGTGGCTTCAGGCACACAGTCGTGAGTAATATGTCACTTGATTGTGCGTTGACACATATCAACGCGAAGCAGATGTAGATTGCAATTCCCTACGGAATTAACTGACATTTTCCCCGCAAGAGGAAAAGATTAAAAAATCCGAGGCGGTCAGATTCATTTCATTTTGTCTCCGCAGAATAGGACGAGTGCTTTTAAATATGTGGCTAACAGTGGAAAGGCTTTGCCATGAAGAAGGTTTCTTCTTTCACGCTTCATAATGATCGTGGGCTTTCAATTCTGGCGAAAGACCTTCTTCAATGGAGAAAATTTTATCCTAATGAGAAAACAGATATTTATGGCCCTGTGATTTCGTATAGCTGGCGTGTGGGTGAAGAGTTGATATGTCTGGAAAGGGCGGATATTGGAAACGATTGCTTTCTTTGCATGCTTCCAGATGCCTCTGGATTTATAGGTATTGAGGATCAATTAGAGTCAGATCAAAACGCAGCCTTATTTGATGCATACGGAAAAGAACGATTACGTCTTACTGTGCCGGGGCATCTAAGTAATTTATCTAACACCTCTCTACAGAATTCGTCAGGATTTTTCATCAACATTAGTCACCCTTATGCCAATCCAAGTAACGGGGAAATAGGGAAATTTGGAGTCATAGCTTGGATAGAGCAAGCGGGAAAATATTATTTTGAGTTGAATTTCGTGACTGGACAGTTTTTATGGGGAAGAGAAATTCGAGACTAATTCGGAAGCTCTTGGAAGTACTAGACGATACGGTAATTTGTATCGTGACGGGATGGTAGGGCTGCTCTCGCAAGAGTTGATGACTTCAAGCAGCGTTGTGATTAAGGCCGTCGGAGGCTCAATCCATGTAGCCAGTCACAAAAAATCGGACATGCCATTTCTTGGTTCGAAGGGGGAGGCTTAGGAAAAATTGGGGAAATAGTCGGGGGGGAGTTCCAAAGAAAATGGAGGGAAATAAATGAATCCAAAAACATCCTTTGAACTATTGAAATGGACTTATTTCGTAATTTTATTTTTAGTTGGAACAACGTTAATTGTATTGATCGGAGAATTTTTAGCTGCTCCTTTATTGCGCTGGCTATTTGATGGCACTTCGTATGTGCTCCCTAGTTGGGGTCGTGCTAAAAGTTGGGCGCTAGGCATTTTATTCATAGGATTCTTTGCAGGGACGCTAAGTTGGTATTACGAAAAGCGCAGTTCTGGTCGTTAAACTTTTTGTCTTTATGCTTGAAATAAACTAAGGTGAATCGCCCCGGCTGCATTAGGTACTTTTCAGCCTGTTGAAATACTGCTCAAGTAGTTCGGCGGAAATGGCTGGCAAGCCTACCGGACTTGCTTTCGGTTTGCGGGACATATTCACTCCTTGAGGACTTGTTATGCCCTAAACACGAAATTTCTGACAGGCCACCGCAGCAAGCTTCCAGTCTTTTAGTGACAAATTCATGATTCGATCGCAACTTGGGAATGTTTCTTATTGGGATGAGTGGTGCTTGTATAGTGAGGAGCACATCATTCGTATGGAAAAGCAACTGTCGGAACCATCTGGTGATCCTAGTTACCGGCCGCAGTATGTTTTTAAGCTGATGCAAAAGCACTATGAACAAATACTACGCCGCTATTCCCGCGGAGATGATGTCCGAGAGTTTGAGCAATACTTTCCTCAGATGCTGGATGCTTGGGAGGAATCCGAACGCTTGGGAAAAAACGTATGGACTGAGCAACAGCAATACACTCGTCATGCATGGGCAGTGAACCTTGACCACTACATCGTGTGCTTCTGGCTAGTGGGGTTGGCCCTGACATTGGAAATTCCCGATGATCAATGGCAACGCTTGATCGCCCTGATCGGGAATGAGGGGGAGGATGCCTTGCTGGATAGGGTAATTGCGTCTCGACAGCCGGGGCGCAAGATCAGCTCCAGATTGTGTCATCCCAAGCCGTACCAGCGGTTGCTTGACGCGGTGAATGCCCCTAAGGATGAACAAGCGAAGCTGTTGTTGGCCTTCGTGGACAAGTGGTACGCCGAATTGGATCGCCCACTTAAGAAAGGCTTATCCGAGCAGACGGCCAGGTATGAGCGTCCATATTGGCATCGTTACGGCGACCAGAATTTCGAAGGGGGCGCGTATTTCGGTCGTTGGTGTGTGGAAGCCGTGGCAGCCGTCAAAGCTTTTGGTATTGATGATGGCTTGTGCCTTGGACATCCGAATTATCCGGGCGATTTATTGCGCCCCGATGGCCCTACGACGCATCCTTTATTGCCGCAATCTGATCACACTGTCGAGACACGTCGAGGCGAAGAGACAACGACCAAAAGCAAATATAGATGGTTCACTCAGCTATTCGGCAAGCAGTAGTTTTGCTAGCGCACATCGCTTTCGAAGCTACAGAATGTGTTTAAGGGATTCAAATCGGCAGATGAAATAATGCGCTTATGACGGGCGTTGATTGGTCCTTGTCTTCTGAGAGGAGTAAATGTTGATGGATAGTTTGCTTAAGGAGCGAGCTAGAAAACTATGGGGAATATTGGAACGAAGAAATAAAGATGAGCCAATCATGAAGGAAGCTGTAGAAATTATTGAACCTATGATCAATTTAGCCTTGTCAACTCAGGTGGGCTTACCGGATAGGCTACCGAGTTTTTTTTGGGGTATGCATGATTGGGAGTTTTCAGCTCATTATCTAGACGATACAGAGCTTTTGAATGCGTTGGGGGATTTTGAGGACTCATTAAAGACTCATCATTAAGATCGAGTTTTGGCTTTATGTAAACGGACGATTGGCAAGAACTGAACCAAATGGATTTGGGCAGTAATCGCGTGTCGCAAGTGCATGAAAAAACGGCTCCTGAATTTATCCAGGAGCCGTTTTTCTTGGTCTCAGGCGCGCAGTAGCTAGTCGTCTCAGGCTACGCTTCCGTGCGCAACCCCGCAGGCTTCAGCCTGGACTCCAACGCCTTACCCTTACGCGCCCGCTTGCCAATATGCACACCCAGCGCGGCCGCCGACAACGACACTTCCTGCGCCTTGCTGCCACGGCCGATGCCGTAGACGACACCCTTCTGGCTGATTTGACCAAAATTGGAGCCGTTTTCTGTGCAATTCACCACGCTTGTCTCATTCGGCATAGTTTTTGTCGCGGGACAAGAAAGCCAGCTTCCCGGCGAGACAGTACACTCAGAATAATTTCCCCCTTGGCTGCTATCCCGGAGTCTTTCTAACACCAACAATTCATTGGGAACATGAGTAAAGACTGCATACTCGTTCTAGATATCGATGGAACGCTTACCAATTCAATTCAATTGCATCAAGAGGCCTTATTGGGAGCGATGCAGAAACTCGGTCTGGAAAACTTGAACACAGATTGGGGTTCTTACCCGCAGCATACCGATACTGGAATTTTTTCTCATGCGATGGCTGAACATGGAATGCTGACAGTCTCTGATGAGCAGGCGCAAAAATTCGAGATTGACATGGAAGAGAGATTCGTACGCCTCCTTGCCAATCGAGAAATGGATGAAATTCCGGGCGCACGGGCGTTAGTGAGGCACGCCTCTCAATCGCGATGGGGGGTTGTATTTGCAACGGGCGGCATCAGGGCGGTGAGCCGCAAGAAGTTGGATGCGGTGAACATCGCGTACAAAAAGGATCTACTCGTTACGTCTTCCGAATACCAGTCCAGGGTGGATTTGGTCGCGGCCGCAGTGAAGTGTGCGAAAGATCATTACGATATGCCCGAACCGAAACAGATTATTTCAGTGGGCGACGGGCTATGGGATCTGACCACAGCAAACAAACTTGATCTCAGTTTCGTTGGAGTAGGAAACCCAGGCTCGGCATCCGAAGCGCAGCTTCTGGCAAATCAGGCGATAGTGTTCGCAGACTTGTATCAAGTTTCTTCCTATATCGAATCACTCCGCATCGGTTAGTGCCTGCTAAGGTACTGGCGCGGGGTCACTCCCATCACTCGCCGGAACATCCTGGAAAATGCGCTGGGAGTGTCATAACCAATATCGCCGGCAACTCTTGTGATGGGTGTGCCCGTTGCCAGAAGGGAAATCGACGCCAGCAAGCGCATCTGCTGGCGCCAGTCTCGGAAAGATATTCCGAATTCCGATTGGAAGAGTCTTACCAATGTGCGGCTTGATGCACCTACGATATCGGCCCAATCTTGCAAGCTTCTTTCGTCAGCCGGCGACGAATAAACACTGTCAAAAATACGCTTCAGTCGCGGATCTTGGGGTAGATGAATTGAGAATCGTGATCGATTTTTCCAATCAATCTCATGCAAGATCAACTGAGCGACAAACTCGTCACGTCCCCCTAAGTCATATTCCATTGGCATTTCAACTGCGCGAATAATCAGCTCTCGTAGTAGCGGAGACACTCGGATGACAGTGGGTTTTGTTGGCGCGGTTGTTATGCAGCAACTGGTGTCAACATACAGCGTACGCAGATTAACATTTCCTCGCATCCGCGTCTCGTGGGGAGTGTCCCCGGGAATCCACAACGCTCTTTGTGGCGGTATCACCCATAGAGCACCTGGCGTCTTTACTTCCATGGCGCCAGAAATCGCATAAAGAAATTGAGCCCGTGGGTGACTATGCGCACGACTCACGTGGCCATCGGGATATTCCTTTCCCATTGCGCCAATAGCACGTGGTAAGGACTGGTAGTCAATGTGATCCGGGCTTTTAATTTTCATTTGATCCCTGCTTTGATACGGCCGTCTGGTGCTGCACTGACGAGACAAAAATTCGCCTCGCCTTAAATTCCCGCATGGAATTTTATCTTGGCTGCTAGTCCGTTCTAGTAGGACGTGACTATCAACCGGAGCTATTTCAAATTAATCCGGCCCGAAAAAATCGGGCAGGTCAGTGGCAAAAAAGATGAAAATGGGAAAACAGAAGATGGATTTCTGTAGCGTGTTTTTTTCGAGCGGCAGATCGAAATTCAACCGACTATCGGCTAATCGGATAGCCCAAGAAAAACGCCCCCTAACTATCAATCAGGGGGCGTTTCTCCAAACATCGTCAGAATTTCAATTTTTCAATCCTCGGCACGCAACCCCGCAGGCTTCAATTTAGACTCCAACGCCTTCCCCTTACGCGCCCGCTTGCCGATATGCACGCCCAGCGCGGCCGCTGACAACGATACTTCCTGCGCCTTGCCGCCACGGCCGATGCCGTAGATGACGACACCCTTCTGGCTGATCGCTTGCGCGCCCAGGAGCTTTTCGTTCTTCTCCAGTTCCATCAGGTTCACGCCGCGTCCGCCGGAAGACAGGGTTTTCAGCTCGTCCAGGCCGAACACCAGCAGGCGGCCGTTGCCGGAGAGGCAGGCCACGGCGCCGGCGTCAGCGGCTACCGTGCGCGGGGCCAGGGGCAGGGCGCCTTCGTCCAGCGTGAAGAAGGCCTTGCCGCCCTTGACGCGGCCGAACATGTCGGAGGCCTTGGCGACAAAGCCCACGCCGGCGTCGGAGGCCAGCAGCAGCGTGGTGTCGGCCGGGCCGGCGTAGTAGTGCAGGATGTTGCTGCCGCTGGCCAGTTCGACCAGCGTGGTGACGGGCACGCCGTCGCCGCGCGCGTTGGGCAGGCCATTCACGGCGATCGTGTAGACCCGGCCGTTGGAGCCGAAGGCCAGCAGGTTGTCGACCGTGCGGCATTCGAAGGCGCCGTACAGGCCGTCGCCGGCCTTGAAGGTGAATTGCGCGGCGTCGTGGCCGTGGCCGGTGCGTGCGCGCACCCAGCCCTTTTGCGAGATGATCACGGTGACCGGTTCGTCGATCACCTTCTGTTCGAAGGTGGCGCGTTCGGCTTCTTCGATGATGGTGCGGCGCTCGTCGCCGTATTGCTTGGCGTCGCCTTCGATTTCCTTGATCACCAGCTTCTTCATCGAGGCCGGGTTGTCGAGCAGGTCTTGCAGCGTGCTCTTCTCGCCGCGCAGTTCGGCCAGCTCTTGCTGGATCTTGATCGCTTCCAGGCGCGCCAACTGGCGCAGGCGGATTTCCAGGATGTCTTCGGCCTGGCGGTCGGACAACTTGAAGGCGGCGATCAGCGCGGGCTTCGGTTCGTCGGACTCGCGGATGATCTTGATGACCTTGTCGATGTTCAGCAGCACCGCTTCCCGGCCTTCCAGGATGTGGATGCGGTCGTTCACCTTTTGCATGCGGAATTGCGTGCGGCGGGTGACGGTTTCAAAGCGGAAGCCGATCCACTCGCCGAGGATGTCGGCAAGGCCCTTCTGGCGCGGGCGGCCGTCGCCGCCGATCATCACCAGGTTGAGCGAGGCATTGCTTTCCAGCGAAGTCTGGGCCAGCAGCGTGTTCATGAACTCGGTCTGGTCCTGGTTCTTGGACTTGGGTTCGAACACCAGGCGCACCGGGGCTTCGCGGCCGGATTCGTCGCGCACGGCGTCGAGCAGGCCGAGAATGGCGGCCTTTTGCGATTGCTGCTCGGGCGTGAGCGTCTTCTTGCCCAGCTTGACCTTGGGGTTGGTCAGTTCCTCGATTTCTTCCAGCACGCGCTGGGAGGAGACGCCCGGCGGCAGTTCGGTGATCACCGCCTGCCACTGGCCGCGCGCCAGGTCTTCGATCTTCCAGCGTGCGCGCACCTTGAGGCTGCCGCGGCCGCTCTGGTACATCTCGGCGATGGTGGATTGCGGCGTGATGATCTGGCCGCCGCCGGGGAAGTCGGGGCCGGGGATCAGCGCCATCAGTTCGGCATGGCTGATCTTCGGATTGCGGATCATCGCTACCGCCGCCCTGGCCACTTCGGTCAGGTTGTGCGAGGGGATTTCGGTGGCCATGCCGACCGCGATGCCGGAGGCGCCGTTGAGCAGCAGGAAGGGCAGGCGCGCCGGCAGCAGCTTGGGCTCTTCGGTGGAGCCGTCGTAGTTGGGCTGGAACTCCACCGTGCCCATGTCGATCTCGTCGAGCAGCAGCTTGCTGATGGGCGTCAGGCGCGCTTCGGTGTAACGCATCGCCGCAGCGCCGTCGCCGTCGCGCGAGCCGAAGTTGCCCTGGCCGTCGATGAGCGGATAGCGCAGCGAGAAATCCTGCGCCATGCGCACCAGCGCGTCGTACACCGACTGGTCGCCGTGCGGGTGCAGCTTGCCCAGCACGTCGCCCACCACGGCGGCGGACTTGCGCGGCTTGGCGGTGGCGTTCAGGCCCAGCTCGTTCATCGCGTACAGGATGCGGCGCTGCACCGGCTTCTGGCCGTCGGCGACGTCGGGCAGGGCGCGGCCCTTGACCACCGAGATCGCGTAGTCGAGGTAGGCGCGCTCGGCGAAGGTCGACAGCGTCAGCGAGTCGCCGTCCGGCGGGGGCGGGGTCTGGTCAAACAGGTTGGCTTGTTCGGTCATGGAGCTCTGCTAATAATCTGTATTCAGTCGGTAATGTCGGGGCAGGGCGATCAGATGTCGGCCTCGGCCTCATTGCCGTGTTCCTCGATCCATGCCCGGCGCGAGGCGGCTTCGCCCTTGCCCATGAGCATGGTGAAGCGCTCTTCGGTACTTTGCACGCCGGGTTCGCCAAAGCCGATCGGCAGCAGGCGGCGGGTGTCGGGGTTCATGGTGGTTTCCCACAACTGTTCGGCGTTCATCTCGCCCAGGCCCTTGAAGCGCGAGATGCCCCAGGCGCCTTCCTTCAGGCCGTCCTTGCGCAGCTTGTCTTCGATGGCCTCCAGCTCGCCGTCGTCCAGGGCGTACAGTTTTTGCACCGGCTTCTTGCCGCGCGCAGGGGCGTCCACGCGATACAGCGGCGGGCGCGCCACGCAGATGTTGCCGTTTTCGATCAGCTTGGGGAAATGCTTGAAGAATAGCGTCAAGAGCAGCACCTGGATGTGCGAGCCGTCCACGTCGGCATCGGAGAGGATGCAGATCTTGCCGTAGCGCAGGCCGGTCAGGTCGGGCGTGTCGTTGATGCCGTGCGGGTCGACGCCGATGGCTACCGCGATGTCGTGGATTTCGTTGTTGGCGAACAGGCGGTCGCGTTCGGTTTCCCAGGCGTTCAAGACCTTGCCGCGCAGCGGCAGGATGGCCTGGAACTCCTTGTCGCGGCCCATCTTGGCCGAGCCGCCGGCGGAGTCGCCCTCGACCAGGAACAGTTCGTTGCGCGAGACGTCGGAGGATTCGCAGTCGGTCAGCTTGCCGGGCAGGACGGCCACGCCGGACGACTTCTTCTTCTCGACCTTCTGCGCCGAGCGCAGGCGGCTTTGCGCCTGCTTGATCACCAGCTCGGCCAGCTTCTTGCCGTAGTCGACGTGATGGTTCAGCCACAGCTCCAGCGCCGGGCGCGAATAGCCGGCCACCAGGCGCACGGCGTCGCGCGAGTTCAGGCGTTCCTTGATCTGGCCCTGGAATTGCGGATCCAGCACCTTGGCCGACAGCACGAAGGACACGCGCGCGAAGACGTCTTCGGCCAGCAGCTTGACGCCCTTGGGCAGCAGCGAGTGCATTTCGGCGAAGCTCTTGACCGCCGAGAACAGGCCTTCGCGCAGGCCGGATTCATGGGTGCCGCCGTTGGAGGTGGGGATCAGGTTGACGTAGGACTCGCGCACCACGGCGCCTTCCTCGGTCCAGGCCACCACCCAGGCCGCGCCTTCGCCCTCGGCGAAGCCTTCGGCATCGCGGCCGGCGTACTGTTCGCCTTCGAACAGCGGGATCAGCGGTTCGCTGTTGCTGGACTGGGCCAGTTGCTCCATCAGGTAGCCGCGCAGGCCCTGGTCGTATTGCCAAGTTTGGGTATCGCCGCTCTTGGCGTTGACCAGCGTGACCTTCACGCCCGGCAGCAGCACCGCCTTGGAGCGCAGCAGGCGCTGCAGCTCGCCCAGCGGAATGGTGGGCGAGTCGAAATATTTGACATCCGGCCAGACGGTGACGCGGGTGCCGGATTTCTTGTCGTCGCGGCCGGCCGGGCGCGACTTGAGCTGCTCGATCACGTCGCCGCCGGAGAAGGCCAGGGTGTGTACGGCATTGCCTTGCTCATCCTTGCGCCAGACGGTGATTTCCAGGCGCGTGGATAGCGCGTTGGTGACCGACACGCCGACGCCGTGCAAGCCGCCCGAGAACGCATAGGCGCCGCCCGAACCCTTGTCGAACTTGCCGCCGGCGTGCAGGCGGGTGAACACGATCTCGACGGTGGGCACCTTTTCTTCCGGGTGCAGGCCGACCGGGATGCCGCGGCCGTCATCCTCGACGGCGACGCTGCCGTCGGCATTCAGGGTGACGATGATGCTCTTGCCGTAGCCGCCCAGCGCTTCGTCGGAAGCGTTGTCGATGACCTCCTGGATGATGTGCAGCGGATTCTCGGTGCGGGTGTACATGCCCGGGCGCTGCTTGACCGGTTCCAGGCCCTTGAGGACGCGGATCGATGATTCACTGTAATCGGACGGGGATGTTTTCTTGGTTGCCATGCAGGTGAGATTGGGTCTGGTCGGAGAGCGGCCGCAAATCAATGTGTAGCCAAAATGACAGCACATGCCGGCCTTGAGAACCTGTCAGAGAGCCTGCGGCATGCGGTGCCAACTGCGCATTCTAATGAAAATTGCGCCAAGCAGAAAATTGCTTTTTGGAAATGAGGTGTTTTTGGCGGCCGGCACGCGGCTGCGAGGGCGGTGCGCCGCCGTCGGCGGACGGCGGCGCGAGGGGAGGCTGGCGTGCGGGTATCAGGCCGCCAGCAGGCTTTCGACCGCCCGCGCGATCGACAGCAAACGGCGGTCCTGGCCGCCGGGCGCGGCCAGCGACAGGCCGACCGGGGCGCTGCCGGGCTGCTGGCAAGGCAGGGAGATGGCACAGCCGTCGAGGAAGTTGATCAGCGTCGGGTTGCGCAGGATCAGGCCGTTGGCGGCGTAGTAGGCGTCGTCGCTGGCTTGCAGGTCGGCGATCCTGGGCGCCACGACCGGCACGGTCGGCATCACCAGCGCGTCGAAGCCGTCCAGCTGCGCTTCGGTGTTGGCGATCCAGCGGCGGCGGGCGTGGATCACGTCCAGCAGGTCGGCCGCGCCCATGTCCTTGCCGCGCAGGATGCGCGAGACCACGCGCTGGTCGTAGCCTGCCTTGTTTTCGGCGATCAGCTCGCGGTGCCAGGCATAGGCCTCGGCGGCGGTGAAGCCGCCCTTGGCGTTGATCGCGGCCAGTTCGCCGAAGGCCGGCAGCGGCTGTTCGACGATCACGGCGCCGGCGGCGGAAAGCTTGGCCAATGCCGCCCGGTAAGCGGCGGCAACCTGCTCGTCCATGCCGTCCAGCACCACATTGGTCGGCGCCAGGAGGCGCAGGCCGCGCAGCGGATGGGGGATGGGGGCGGCGTAGTCTGCGCCGGACAGCACCGCGTCCATGATGGCGCAGCACTCGACCGAGGCGGCCAGCGGGCCGATCGAATCCAGGTATTCCGACAGCGGCAGCACGCCCTTCATCGATACGCGTGAGGCCGTCGGCTTGAAGCCGGTCAGGCCATTGAAGGCCGAGGGGATGCGCACCGAGCCGCCGGTGTCCGAACCGATGGCGGCAAACGCCATGCCGTCGGTGACCGAGACCGCGGCGCCCGAGGACGAGCCGCCCGGGATGCGGCCGCCATCCACGTCGCGCTGCCAGGCATTCTTCGGGGTGCCGTAATGCGGATTGATGCCCAGGCCGGAATAGGCGAACTCGGTCATGTTGGTCTTGCCGATCACGATGGCGCCGGCGTTGAGCAGGTTCTGCACCACCACCGAGTTGGCGGCGGCGGCCGGTTTGCCGCGCAGCACCACCGAACCGGCCAGCGTGGTTTCGCCGGCCACGTCGAACAGGTCCTTGACCGAGACCGGCAAGCCATCGATAGGCGAGCGGGCGAGGCCGGCCGCGCGCAGCGTGTCGGACGCTTGCGCGGCGGCGCGCGCCTGGTTGGCGTAGACGCTGGTGAACACGCGCGCGCCTTCGCCGTTGGCGTCGGCGATCTTGGCCAGCGCCTGTTCGGTCAATTCAACGGAAGTGGTGCGGCCAGCCGTGAGGTCGGCGGCGAGTCGGGAGAGTGTGGGGAGCATGGTCGGCATTGTCGTGCAGTCGATGGAGGGGGAGAGTGTAGCGCACCAGGCGGGCTGTCGTCCCCGCGCAAGCAGGGACGACATGAATGGCACAGGCCGATGAATCAGGCCACTTCAGCCAGCGACTGCGCCACATAGGCGTGGCGCAGCGAGCGGCCGCGACGCGGGTCGAACAACTCCATGGTGAAGGAGGCCGCCGGGCGGATGCCGCCGATGGCGCCGACCGTGCCGCAGGTCATGCCGCAGCCTTCGGGCAGCACGGCGCTGCCGTCGGTGAAGCGGGCGATCAGGTCGGCCGGCGTGCGCAGCGAGGACAACGGCCCTTCCTGGTACAGCACGGTGGAACCGTTTTCTTCGATCCAGGAGCGGATCACCAGCTCGTCCCAGTACTCGGCCACGTCGGCCAGCTTCCAGGCGCCGGTGCCGACCGGCTTGACGCAGGCCTGCTTGGAGAAGGCCACGCTGTGCGCTTCCAGCTTGCGGTCGGTGTGGTCGGAGGCGATCGAGACATACAGCTCGCCGCCGGCGTTGAAGACGAAGGTTTCGACTTCGCCGGAGGACTCAACGCCCAGCACCTGCACGTCGTTGGCTTGCGTCAGTTGGTTGGCCGAGACGCGGTAGAACAGCGGCACCGCGCTGGGGCGCGAAATGCCCAGGGCTTCCAGTTCTTCGATGTGGTGTTCGATGGCGGCCATGTCGCGGCCGGCCCAGCCGGCGATGACCAGGGTGTGGATGTCGGCGCTCACGGCGCCGTTGTCGGGGAGGGAGAAAGAGAGCTTCATGGCGGTCACTTCAATAACGATTGCGTGAATCAAACGCCGGAACCGAGCGGCTCCGGCGGGGGAAAGCTGAAATGCGGGAGGCGGCTTACTGCTTCTTGACGAACACCACCACCAGGAAGCTGGCGAGGAATTCGAGCGCGGCCACGAAGTACAGGCCGGAGGACAAGGAGCCGGTGCTGGTCTTGAGCGCGCCGATCATGTACGGCGCGACGAAGCCGGCCAGGTTGCCGATCGAGTTGATCAGCGCGATGCCGCCGGCGGCCGCGGTGCCGGCCAGGAACGCCCCGGGGATCGACCAGAACACCGGGAACGCGGCCAGGATGCCGATCGCGGCGACCGTCAGCGAGCACAGGGCGACGGCGGCGTTGCCCAGCGTCAGGCCGGTGGCCACCAGGCCGATACAGGCGATCAGCGTGGCGATGGCGCTATGCATGCGGCGCTCGCCGGTCTTGTCGGAGTGGATGCCGTTCCACACCATGGCCAGCGTGCCGGCGATGAAGGGGATGGCCGAGATCAGGCCGATCTGCAGGTTGCCCTTGATGCCGATCTCCTTGATGATCGACGGCGCCCAGAAGGCGATGGTGGCGTTGCCGCTGACCACGCAGAAGTACACGGCGGCGCAGATCCATACGCGGTAGCTGGCGCAGGCGTCCTTGAACGAGAAGTGCTTGCCGGGGGCGCTGTTCTCGGCGGCCAGGGTTTGCGTCACGGCGGCTTTCTCGGCGTCCGACAGCCACTTGGCGTTGGCCGGTTTTTCCGGCAGCCAGGCCAGTACCGCGAAGCCTGCCAGCAGCGAGGGAATGCCCTCGATGATGAACAGCCACTGCCAGTTGGCCAGGTGGCCGACGCCTTCCATGCCGCTCATGATGAGGCCGGCGATCGGGCCGCCGACGGCGCCGGCGATGGCGAACGAGGTCATGAACAGGCCGTTGACGCGGGCCCGGCGCTGGGCCGGGAACCAGTAGGTCAGGTACAGCACCACGCCGGGGAAGAAGCCGGCTTCGAACACGCCTAGCAGGAAGCGCAGGATGTAAAAGCTGGTCGGGGTGGTGACATAGGCCATCGCCATCGAGGCCAGGCCCCACAGGATGGTGATGCGCGCCAGCGTCTTGCGTGCGCCGATCTTTTCCAGCAACAGGTTGCTGGGCACTTCGAACAGGAAGTAGCCGATGAAGAAGATGCCCGCGCCCAGGCCATAGACGGCTTCGGAGAATTGCAGGTCCTGCAGCATCGACAGCTTGGCGAAGCCGACGTTGACGCGGTCGATCCAGGCCAGCACGAACAGGAAGACCAAAAACGGGATCAGGCGCCAGGCGATCTTGCGATAGGTGGCATCCATCGCCGACAGGTTGCCGCCGGACTGGGCGCCCGGATCGAGCGCGGCGGATGTGGAATAAGACATGAACTACCTCCCTGAGTTATTGAGCCTCGGCCGGCTTGCGGCGGCCGTGTAAGTGTCTGGATAAAACCGTCTGGACTATTGCTGGCTGCCCGGCGCTGCTGTTGTTGTTGCCTGGCGCATGCGATGAAGGCATGGCAGGGTGCCGGTTGCGAACCCGTTTCATTGTGAAGCGTGAAGCGGGTTGTAATTCAGTATGGGGAGTCGATGCAGACGCTGTCCAACAAGAAAATCTGAACAGGAGTGATTGAAAAATCTTATGAGCAAAAGTGGGCCGCGCGATGCGCCACGATGGTGCCCTGCGGCAAAGGTCCAACGCGTGCCGCGTAAATCATTTACGCAGGCGGAGCGGCGGCGCTTTCAGCCGGTCAGGCAGTGCTGCCGGCGGCCGGCGGCGAGGGCAGGCGGGCGATCTCGTGTCCCCAATTGAGTGCGAAGTCGGACGCCGTTTCCTGTGCGATACGGGCCACGGTTTCGGTCAGCGGATTCTCATGGTCTGAGCGGAAGCAGGCGATCAGGGCCAGCGCCGGGAACTCGGTATCGACCCGCAGCAGGTGCAATATCTCTTCATTCAGCTCGCGCTGGATGATGGCCGGCGGCACCGCTGCGATGCCGAAACCGTCGGTCACCAGCCGGATCATGGTCGCCACCGAGGCGATGCAGTTGATATGCAGGTTGCCGCGTTCGCTGCTGGAGAACATGCGCTCGATCACCGCATGCGGGCCGGAGTTGCGCGCGAAGCTGACTACCGGGAAGGCCGCCAGGTCGGACAGCGTCAGCGTCTCGCTGCCGATGTCGAGCTTGGGGCTGCCGACCCAGCGCATCGGGAACTCGCACAGCGCGATGTTGCTGACCTGCGGGCCGATCACCGGTTCGGCCTGCAGCACCAGGTCGAGGTTGCCTTTGCTGAACTGCTCGTGCAGGTGGATGGTGGTGTCGCTGGCGATTTCGATCTGCAGGCGCGGGAAGGTCTTGTGCAGGCGGCCGAGGAAATCGGGAAACCAGCTATGGACGATCGATTCGATGACGCCGATGCGGATCACGCCGGCATAGACCTGCTTGTCGGACATGTCGTCCTTCATCTCGCGCATGAGCTTGACCATGCGTTCGGCATACACCAGCGCCTTGCTGCCGTCGGCGGTCAGCGCCACTTCGCGCGCGCTGCGGTCGAACAGGCGTACGCCGAAATCCTGTTCAAGCGAGGCGATGCGGCTGGAGACGGCGGCTTGCGTGGTGTGCAGGCGTTCGGCGGTGAGCCGGAAATTGCGCAGCTTGGCCAGCCAGACGAAGGTTTCTAGGAAGCGGATATTCATGGCGCTGGAGTTGGCTGGGTGACGGGAAGGAGGGATGCGGGGCAGGCGAAATCGTTTTGCCGCCATGCGCTCGCAAAGGAGCGTATTTTATCCATTGCCGCTGGTTTTTGGATGTTCTCGTTTTTGGTGCGGCGCGATAGAAAAAGCATCTATAACAGTGCATCTCGAAGGATTTTTAGGGTATTTCTGGTGCAAATATGGATATTCTATTTTTGAAAGTATTTTTTCTTTACTCTCAAATAAAATGAAAATATATTTACATTTTTCTTGAGCGCCGGAGACTGCCATCTGTCTCCGGGCAAGTGGCCAGTAAATAGCCAGTAAGTGGCGAGTAAGTGGCCAGTAAGCGCCTCAAGGCATCGATAAAAACACTTTCATGGGGCAGGCGGACTGTGACGCAACAGCCGAAAAACATCATGCTGCAAGGCGCGGGCGCCGTGGCGCAGACCGTGGGCAAGCTGTATCCGCAATTGTCCAAGTCGCATCGCAAGACGGCCGACTATGTGCTGGGCAATCCCTTCCGCGCCGCCACCATGACCATTGACGAGCTGTCGGAAGCGGCCGGCATCTCGGTCGCCACCGCCAACCGTTTCGCCCATGCGCTGGGCTTTGACGGCTACGCCTCGTTCCGCGCCGCGCTGGTGTCCGATTTCGCCACCACGCTGGCGCCGGTGGAAAAGCTGCGCAACGAAGTGCAGCGCCCGGCCACCAGCGCCGAGATCATGGCCGCCGCCTTCGAGAACGACATCCACAACATCGAGGCCACCCGCCGCATGCTCTCGCCCGCGCAGTGTGAGCAGGCGGTGGACATGATCCTGGCCGCCGAGCGCATCTTCATCACCGGCTTCGGCGCCTCCGCCTATCTGGCCGGGCTGATGGCGCATGCGCTGGAACCCTATGTGCGCACCGTGTCGTCGGTGGCGCTGGCCGGCGGGCCGTCGCAGGCCGGCCGCCAGTTCTTCAAGCTCGACAGCCGCGACCTGGTGATCCCGATGGTGTTTCCGCGCTATGCGGCCGATACCGTCTGGCTGACCCAGCGGGCGGTGGAGAAGGGCGCGAAAATCCTCGCCATTACCGATGTGCCGGGCTCGCCGTTGGCGCCGCTGGCCGATGTGACGATCTTCGCGCAGACCGACCGCAAGCTCTCGCCGACTTCCGATGCGGCGGCGCTGATCCTGATCCAGGCGTTGTGTGACGCGGTCGCGCATCGCGCCAGCCGCTCGGTGCAGGCGGCCTCGCAGATGGCTGAATTCGTGCTGCCGTGGCTGTACCTGCCGCAACAGCAGCGCCCGGGGACGACGCCGGTTGGCAAGTCCGCCAGGCCGGCCGGCAAGGCCGCCGCCAAACCGAAAGGAAAGACGAAAGCATGAACACTCCGGTCATCGCCATCCACGGCGGCGCGGGCACGATTTCCCGCCACTCCCTCAGCGCGGAAGAAGAAGCGGGTTACCACCAGGCGCTGGCCGACATCGTCGCCGCCGGCCAGGCCGTGCTCAACGCCGGCGGTTCGGCGCTGGAAGCGGTCACCGAGGCGGTGCGCCTGCTGGAGGATTGCCCGCTGTTCAACGCCGGGCATGGCGCGGTGTACACCAGCGAGGGCAAGCATGAGCTGGACGCCAGCGTGATGAGCGGCATCGACCTGGCCGCCGGCGCGGTGGCCTGCGTCACCCATATCCGCAACCCGGTGCTGGCCGCGCGCGCCGTGATGGAACAGAGCGAGCATGTGCTGCTGGTCGGGCAGGGCGCGGAATCCTTCGCGGCCAGGCATGGGGTGGAGATGGTCGAGCCCGGCTATTTCCATACCGACGCCCGCCATCAGCAGTGGCTGCGCGTGCGCGGGCAGGCCAAGGCGATGCTCGACCATGACGCCGCTTCCTTCGCCTTTGCCGGGCAAGAGGGCGAGGGCGGCCATGAAGGCAAGCAAGGCAATAAAGAAAAGGCGCCGCTCGACCCCGACAACAAGTTCGGCACCGTGGGCGCCGTGGCGCTGGACAAGTTCGGCAACCTGGCCGCCGCCACCTCGACCGGCGGCATCACCAACAAGCAGCCCGGCCGCGTGGGCGACTCGCCGCTGATCGGCGCCGGCTGCTATGCGTCCAATTCGACCGCGGCCGTGTCGGCCACCGGCACCGGCGAAGCCTTTATGCGCACCGCAGCCTGCTACGACGTGGCCGCGCGCATGGCTTATGCCGGCGACACGCTGCAACAGGCGACCGACAATGTGGTGTTCCAATTGCTGCCGATGGTGGGCGGGCGCGGCGGCCTGATTGCGCTGGATGCGCAGGGCAACCTGGCGCTGCCTTTCAATACCGAGGGCATGTATCGTGCTTACGGGCGTGGCGAGCTTGCGCCGGTGACGGCGATATATCAGGCTGGGCAGTCTGAGCAGTCTGAGCAGTCTGAGCAGTCTGAGCAGTCTGGGCAGCCTGAACAGGCTGGGCGCTGAACGGCGCCGAGCGGGAGAAAACAGAAATGCAACAGCCACAACGCGTGCTGGATGTCAGCAACCTGAGCGTACGTTTTTCCACCTCCGAGCGGACGGTGGAGGCGGTACGCGGCCTTTCATTCCATGTCGACCGCGGCGAGACCCTGGCCATCGTCGGCGAATCGGGTTCCGGCAAGTCGGTGTCGTCGCTGGCGATCATGCGCCTGATCGAACATGGCGGCGGCAAGATCGTCCAGGGCGGCATGCAGTTCCTGCGCCGCAACGGCCAGTCGCTCGACCTGGCCGGCGCCGACAACGCCACCATGCGCAGCATCCGCGGCGCCGAGATCGCGATGATCTTCCAGGAGCCGATGACCTCGCTCAACCCGGTATTCACCGTCGGCGAGCAGATCGCCGAATCGATTCGCCTGCACCAGGGCAAAGGCCATGCGGCGGCGCGGGCCGAGGCGCTGCGCATGCTGGAGATCGTGCGCATTCCGGAAGCCAAACGCGTGTTGGACCGCCATCCGCACCAGCTCTCGGGCGGCATGCGCCAGCGCGTGATGATCGCCATGGCCTTGTCGTGCAAGCCGTCGCTATTGATCGCCGATGAGCCGACCACGGCGCTGGACGTGACCATCCAGGCGCAGATCCTGCAACTGATCCGTTCGCTGCAGGAAGAGATGCAGATGGGCGTGATCTTCATCACCCACGACATGGGCGTGGTAGCCGAAGTGGCCGATCGCGTGGTGGTGATGTGCCGCGGCGAGAAGGTCGAGGAAAACGAGGTGAAGAGCATCTTCGCCGCGCCTGTCCATCCTTACACCCAAGCCTTGCTTGCCGCCGTACCCCGCCTGGGTTCGATGCGCGGCACCGACAAGCCACGCCGCTTCGGCATCGCCGCCGACGCCGAAGCCCAGCCGCAAGCCATCACCGCCGAACTGCAAGGCCAGCAAGAGATCGCCGGGCAGCGCCAGCCGATCTTGAAGGTGCGCGACCTGACCACCCGTTTCGACGTCAAGAGCGGCATCTTCGGCCGCGTCAGGCAACGCGTGCATGCGGTGGAAAAGGTCAATTTCGATTTGTATGCGGGCGAGACGCTGGCCATCGTCGGCGAGTCCGGTTGCGGCAAGTCGACCACCGGGCGTTCGTTGCTGCGGCTGGTGGATATCGCCGGCGGCCGCGTCGAGTTCGGCGGGCGCGACCTGGCGCAATTGCCGCGCTCGGAGTTGCGCCACCTGCGGCGCGATATCCAGTTCATCTTCCAGGACCCGTTCGCCTCGCTCGACCCGCGCATGACGGTCGGCTATTCCATCATGGAGCCGCTGCTGGTGCATGGCATGAAGGAGGGCGCGCGCGAGCGCGTCGATGCCTTGCTCACCCGCGTGGGCCTGACGCCGGAACACGGCCAGCGCTATCCGCATGAATTCTCCGGCGGCCAGCGCCAGCGCATCTGCATCGCGCGCGCCCTGGCGCTGAACCCCAAGATCGTGATCGCCGACGAGTCGGTGTCGGCGCTGGACGTATCGATCCAGGCGCAGATCGTCAACCTGATGCTCGATCTGCAGGCTGAGTTGGGTATTTCCTTCATTTTCATCTCGCACGACATGGCGGTGGTGGAGCGCATCAGCCACCGCGTGGCGGTGATGTACCTGGGGCAGATCGTCGAGATCGGCCCGCGCCGCGCCATCTTCGAGAACCCGCAGCATCCGTATACCCGCAAGCTGATGGCGGCGGTGCCGGTGGCCGACCCGACCTTGCGCCAGCCGGGCAAGAAGCTGATGACCGACGAGATTCCCAGCCCGATCCGGATGGTGGGCGACGAGCCCAAGGTGGCGCCCCTGAAAGAGGTCGCGCCCGGCCACTTCGTGGCTACGCATAGTATTGCCGGCGCTTTCTGAGGGCCGGCTGGTTCCATGGTTTTTGTGTTGTCGATGCAGTCTTAATCACTCAGTCAATTCACGCAGTCAATCCACGCAGTCAATTTACGCAGTCACTGATCAGGAGAGAAAAAATGACTACAACCACAAAGAAGGGCATGTCCGTCGCCAAATGGCTGGTGGTCGGCACATTGGGCGCCACCCTGCAGTTCGCCGCCGCCCATGCGTTCGCCGCCAAGACGGTGACGATGGCGGTGTATTCCACCTTCACCACGATGGATCCGTACGACGCCAACGATACGCTGTCGCTGTCGGTGGCCAAGTCCTTCTACCAGGGCCTGTTCGGTTTCGACAAGGACATGAAGCTGATCCCGGTGCTGGCCGAAGGCTATCTGGTCAGCAAGGATGGCCTGGAGTACACCATCCGCCTCAAGCAGGGCGTGAAGTTCCATGACGGCACCGCCTTCAAGGCCGACACCGTCAAGGCCGTGTTCGACCGCGTCACCAACCCGGACAACAAGCTCAAGCGCTACAACCTGTTCAATCGCATCGCCAAGACCGAAGTGTTGAACGACTACACCGTCAAGATCGTCCTCAAGGAACCGTTCTCGGCCTTCATCAACGTGCTGGCGCACCCGTCGGCGGTGATGATTTCCCCGGCGGCGCTCAAGCAATACGGCAACAAGGACATCGCTTTCCATCCGGTCGGCACCGGCCCCTTCAAGTTCGAGGAGTGGAAGCAGACCGATTACGTGAAGGTGACCAAGTTCGACGGCTACTGGAAGCAGGGTTATCCCAAGGTCGACGAGATCCTGTGGAAACCGGTGGTCGACAACAATTCGCGCGCGGCCATGATGCAGACCGGCGAGGCGCAATTCACCTATCCGCTGCCATATGAACAGGCCGACCTGCTCAAGAGCAAGGGCAACCTTGACGTGATTGCCGGGCCATCGATCATCCAGCGCTACATGACGATGAACGTCAGGCAAAAGCCGTTCGACAATCCCAAGGTGCGCGAGGCGATCAACTACGCCATCAACAAGCAGGCGCTGGTGAAGGTCGCTTTCGGCGGTTATGCCGTGCCGATGGAAGGCGTGCTGCCGCAAGGGGTGGACTACGCCTACAAGAGCGGCCCTTGGCCGTATGACGTGAAGAAGGCCAAGGCGTTGCTGGCCGAGGCCGGTTATCCGAACGGCTTCGAGACCGAACTGTGGTCGGCCTATACGCACACCACGGCGCTGAAGATAATCCAGTTCCTGCAGCAGCAGCTGGCGCAAGTGGGCATCAAGGTCAAGATCCAGGCCCTGGAAGCCGGCCAGCGCGTGGAGCGCGTGGAAAGCGCGCAGAATCCGGACACCGCGCCGGTGCGCCTGTATTACATGGGCTGGTCGTCTTCCACCGGCGAGGCTGATTGGGGCCTGCGTCCGCTGCTGGCTTCCGAGTCTTTCCCGCCGCGTTTGTACAACACCGCGTACTACAAGAGCGACAAGGTAGACGCCGACATTGCCCAGGCCCTGACCGTGACCGACCGCAAGGAAAAGGAAGCCTTGTACAAGGATGCCCAGCAGGAAATCTGGAAGGATGCGCCGTGGGCCTTCCTGGTCACCGAAAAGCTGCTGTATGCGCGTAACAAGAACCTCAAGGGCGTGTACGTGATGCCTGACCAGGCCATCGAGTTCGAAAACATCGAGCTGACCAAGTAATGCGCTAGTTGAATGAGAAGTACGGGGCGGCCATGTGCCGCCCCTGCAAGCAATATCCAAGGTTTCGATCCACCAGCGAGAGCTTCATGTTTTCCTATGTCATCAAGCGCCTGTTAGGCCTCATCCCCACGCTGCTGCTGGTGGCGGTATTGGTATTCCTGTTCATCCACCTGCTGCCGGGCGACCCGGCGCGGCTGGCGGCCGGCCCCGAGGCGGACGAGCAAACGGTGGCGCTGGTGCGCGCCGACCTCGGCCTGGACAAGCCGCTGCCCGAGCAATTCATCAATTTCTTCGTCAACGCCGCCCAGGGCGACTTCGGCAAATCGATCCGCACCAAGCGCCCGGTCTCCGAAGAGATCGGCGCGCGTTTCTGGCCGACCTTGTGGCTGACGCTGGTGGCCATGGTCTGGGCGGTGCTGTTCGGCCTGGTCATCGGCATTTCCTCGGCGGTGTGGCGCAACCAGTGGCCCGACCGCTTGGGCATGACGCTGGCCGTATCCGGCATTTCCTTCCCGGCCTTTTCGCTGGGGATCTTGCTGATGCAGATCTTCTCGGTGCAACTGGGCTGGCTGCCGACGGTGGGCGACGACACCTGGCGCCACTACATCCTGCCTTCGCTCACGCTGGGCGCGGCGGTGGCGGCGGTGATGGCGCGTTTCACGCGTTCCTCCTTCATCGAGATCCTGCAGGAGGATTTCGTGCGCACCGCGCGCGCCAAGGGCTTGTCGGAGAAGGTGGTGGTCATCAAGCACTGCCTGCGCAATGCGCTGATCCCGGTGGTCACCATGATGGGCTTGCAGTTCGGCTTCCTGCTGGGCGGCTCGATCCTGGTCGAGGTGGTGTTCAACTGGCCGGGCATGGGGCGCCTGCTGGTGGACGCCGTCGAGATGCGCGACTACCCGGTGATCCAGGCCTCGATCCTGCTGTTCTCGCTCGAATTCATTTTCATCAACCTGGTGGTGGACGTGCTGTATGCCGTGATCAACCCCAGTATCCGTTTCAAGTGAGGTAAGCCGTGTCTCTGTCCAATGCTCCCATTTCCGAGACCGGCGTGCCGTTGCCGCCGCCCGACCCGTCGGCGGTGGCCGCCGCCTCCGGCCAGAAGATCCGCACGCCGTGGCGCGAGTTCTGGCGCAAGTTCAGGAAGCAGCACCTGGCGATGTATGCCGGCGGCTTCGTGCTGTTCCTGGTGCTGCTGGCGATCTTCGCGCCGCTGATCGTGCCTTTCGATCCGGAAAACTTCTTCGACTACGACGCGCTCAATTCGCCGCCGACCTGGGCGCATTGGTTCGGCGTCGATGCGCTGGGGCGCGACATCTTCAGCCGCATCATCGCCGGCACCCGCATCTCGCTGGCCTCGGGTTTCCTGTCGGTGGCCATCGGCGCGGTGATCGGTACGGTGTTCGGCTTGCTGGCCGGTTACTACGAGGGCTGGTGGGACCGCATCACCATGCGCATCTGCGACGTGCTGTTCGCTTTCCCCGGCATCCTGCTGGCCATCGGCATCGTCGCCATCCTCGGCGGCGGCATGCTCAACGTCATCATTTCGGTCTCGGTGTTCAGCATCCCGGCCTTCGCGCGGCTGGTGCGCGGCAATACGCTGCAGCTCAAGAACCTGACCTATATCGAAGCCGCGCGCAGCATCGGCGCCTCCGACATGACGATCATGTGGCGCCATATCTTCCCCGGCACGGTGTCGTCCATCGTGGTGTATTTCACGATGCGCATCGGCACTTCCATCATCACCGCCGCCGGCTTGTCTTTCCTTGGCTTGGGAGCGCAGTCGCCCACGCCGGAATGGGGCCTGATGCTCAACGAGTCGCGCGCCGACATGATCACGTCGCCGCACATCGCACTCTTCCCCAGCATCGCCATCTTCCTGACCGTGCTGGCGTTCAACCTGCTGGGCGACGGCCTGCGCGACGCGCTCGATCCCAAGATCGACCAGCGCTGATGGATGCGCCGCATATCGGCCGGCTCGCCGCCGGCCCGCGCAACAGTATCGCCGACGTCGAGGGCGTGACGGTCGGCCATTGCACGCTGGATGACGGGCCGGTGCAGACCGGCGTGACGGTGGTGTCGCCGCATGGCGGCAACCTGTTCACGCACAAGCTGCCGGCGGCGGCGGTTGTCATCAACGGCTTCGGCAAGAGCGCCGGGCTGATGCAGCTGGAAGAGCTTGGCACGCTGGAAACGCCGATCGCGCTGACCAATACCTTTGCCGTCGGCGCCATCGTCACCGCGCAGATCCGCCATGCGCTGCAGGCCAATCCGGAGATCGGCCGCAGCCAGCCCACGGTCAACCCGCTGGTGATGGAATGCAATGACGGCTACCTCAACGACTTGCATGCCTTCGCCGTGCAGGAGGAGCATTTCCGGCAGGCGCTGGCGGCGTTGTCCGCTGACGTGCCGCAAGGCGCGGTGGGGGCGGGGCGCGGCATGTCCAGCTTCGACATGAAGGGCGGCATCGGCAGCGCTTCGCGCATTGTTGCCATCGGTGCCGGCGACAATGCATTCACCGTGGGCGCGCTGGTGCTATCGAATTTCGGCAAGCTGCCGGATCTGATCCTGGACGGGCAGCCGCTGGGCCGCGCTTTGGCCGTTGCCGAACCAGCGGACCAGGCGCCCGAGAAGGGTTCCATCATCATGCTCCTGGCCACCGACGCGCCGCTCGACGCGCGCCAGTTGAAGCGCCTGGCCACCCGCGCCGGCGCCGGCCTGGCGCGTACCGGTTCGGTCTACGGCCACGGCAGCGGCGATATTGCGCTGGCCTTTTCCACCGCCCAGCCGATCGAGGCCGGCAGCGAGTGCCTGAACATGGCGCTGCTGCAAGACCATCTGCTGGATTCGCTGTTCCATGCCGCCGCCGACAGCGTCGAGCAGGCCATTGTCAATGCGCTGTTCGCCGCGCAGACCGTGCGCGGCCGCGACGGCCGCGTGCGTGAATGCCTGCGCGAGCGGTTGGCGCGGCTGCCATCCTGATTGATTTTTCGGACCACAACATGCATACCGTCAAGCGCGCCAACATCTTGGTTTCGGTCGATATCGAAGGCGTTGCCGGCGTCTTCCATCCCGAGCAGACCCGTCCCGGCAATGGCGAATACGAACGCGCGCGGCGCTGGATGACCGAAGAGGCCAACGCCGTCATCCGCGGCGCGCTGGCTGCCGGCGCGGCGGCCGTCAAGGTCAACGATTCGCACGGGGGCTTTCGCAACCTGTTGCCCGACTTGTTGCTGCCGCAAGCGCGCATGGTGCTGGGCAAGCCGCGCGTGCTGGGGATGATGGGCGGCGTCGACCAGGAGGTCGATGCGGTGATGCTGGTGGGCTACCATTCGCGCGCCCAGGGGCGCGGCATCCTGGCGCACACCACCAACAGTTTCGCTTTCGCGCGTGTCTGGCTGGGCGGGCAGGAAATGGGCGAGGCCGGCTTGTATGGCGCACTGGCCGGCGAGCATGGCGTGCCGGTGATCTTCGGCAGCGGCGACGATGCTTTCGTGGAAGAAAACCAGCCGCTGTTTCCGCATGCGGTATTTGCCGAAACTAAAAAAGCTTACGGCGCCAACAGCGGCGACACGCTGTCGCCGGCGCAATCCTGCGCGCTGCTGGAAACGCGTGCCAAGGAGGCGGTGGCGCAATGGCTGGCACAGCCGTCGGCCATGCCGTCGCTCGTCTTGCCCGGGCCGCTGCGCTGCCGGTTGCAGGCGCAGAGCGTGGCGCTGGCCGATCTGTTCAGCCAGTTGCCTATTCTCGGGAGGGTGGATAACGTCACGGTGGAGTTTGATGCGCCTACGGCTGAATATGCGGTGCGGGTATTGAATAGTCTGTCGGCGATGTCGGCTATGTTGCGTTGAGTGGCGTTACTTTTTGTGTTTTGTGGTGCACGTAATTGTGTGCTTGCTGAATTGTTTTTTTGGTAGTTTGATCTTGCTACTTATTGGTGTACTGGCTCTATGCTTTTCTTTCTCCGGTCGAAGCGGAGCGCCGGGGGCGGCCCGGCAGCCGCTCACTTTCTTTGGCCCGCCAAAGAAAGTAAGCAAAGAAAGGCGGCCCCT